>NZ_JBITFE010000012.1:0-253009 GCF_044455745.1 Streptomyces sp. NPDC051136
GTTACATTTCGAACCCGGAAGCTAAGCCTTACAGCGCCGATGGTACTGCAGGGGGGACCCTGTGGGAGAGTAGGACGCCGCCGAACAATCTTTGGGAAGGACCCCTGGTCCCCAGCGTTCAGCTGGGGACCAGGGGTCCTTTCGTTTTTCCAAGGCGCACCGGGTACCCGGCTGCGTGAGAATGACTTGCGGTACCGAAGACAGGAGTCACCGATGTCCACCAACTCTCCCGACGATCGACCGGAGCGCGACCAGCGGCGACGGGACAGTGGCGACCGCGGGGGTCAGCGCGGGGACCGTGGTGGGTTCCGACGCGACGACCGCCGGGGCGATGACCGGGGCGGACCGCGTGGTGGCTTCCGCCGGGACGACCGCGACCGCGGGCCCCGTCGGGACGACCGCGATCGCGGTGGTGACCGGGGCTTCCGTCGGGACGACCGGGGCGGCGACCGTCCTTCGTTCCGTCGCGACGATCGTGGCGACCGCGGTGACCGGCCGTCCTTCCGCCGTGACGACCGCGGTGACCGTCCCGCGTACCGCCGTGACGACCGTCCCTCCTTCCGTCGCGACGACCGTCGTGACGACCGGCGTGACGATCGCGGTGGATTCGGGCGTCGTGATGACAGCCGGCGCGACGACAGCCGTCGTGACGACCGGGGTGGGCAGCGCGGTGGTTTCCGTCGGGACGACCGGCGGGATGACCGGCGTGACGGTCGTCGCGAGGACAACCGCGGTGCCGGTTACGGGCGTCGGGACGATCGTGGCGATGACCGGGGCTTCCGTCGGGACGACCGGGGCGGCGACCGTCCTTCGTTCCGTCGCGACGATCGTGGCGACCGCGGTGACCGGCCGTCCTTCCGCCGTGACGACCGCGGTGACCGTCCCGCGTACCGCCGTGACGACCGTCCCCCCTTCCGTCGCGACGACCGCCGTGACGACCGCCGTGACGACCGTCCCTCGTTCCGGCGTGACGAGCGTCGGGACGACCGACGCGACGACCGCCGTGACGACCGTCCCCCCTTCCGCCGTGACGACCGTCGTGACGACAACCGCGGTGATCGTGGCGGGTTCCGTCGTGACGACCGCGGTGATCGTGGTGGGTTCCGCCGTGACGACAACCGTGGCGAGCGGGGCGGGTTCGGTCGGCGTGACGACCGGCGCGACGACGGCCGGGGCGGCGACCGCGGTGGGTTCCGTGGGCGTGACGACCGCGGGGGCCGTGGTCCCCGGCGCGACGACCGGGGTGGGCGGCCCGGTGGCTTCCGTGGACGTGACGACCGGAACGCCGGCGGTGGCCGCTTCCGTGACGAGCGGGACCGTGACCGCGACCGCGAGCCGATCAAGCGTCTGCCGATCCCCGAGGAGGTCACGGGCGACGAGATCGACAAGGACGTACGGCAGGAGCTGCAGAGCCTGCCCAAGACGCTCGCGGAGGACGTCGCCAGGAACCTGGTGATGGTCGCGCGCCTGCTCGACGAGGACCCGGAGGCCGCGTACGGCTACTCCAGGGTGGCTCTGCGTCTCGCGTCCCGTGTCGCTGCCGTACGGGAGGCGGCCGGGTTCGCCGCGTACGCCAGCCAGAAGTACAGCGAGGCGCTGGCGGAGTTCCGGGCCGCGCGGCGCATGACCGGGTCGGTGGAGCTGTGGCCGGTGATGGCCGACTGCGAGCGTGGGCTCGGCCGGCCGGAGAAGGCGCTGGACATGGCCGGTGCCCCCGAGGTGCACAAGCTGGACAAGGCCGGCCAGGTCGAGATGCGCCTCGTCGCGGCCGGCGCCCGGCGGGACATGGGGCAGCTGGACGCGGCGATCGTGACGCTGCAGAGCCCCGAGCTGGCCTCCAACTCCGTGCAGCCGTGGACCGCGCGACTGCGGTACGCCTACGCCGACGCGCTGCTGGCCGCGGGCCGGGAGCGGGAGGCGCGGGAGTGGTTCGCGAAGGCCGTCGAGTCGGACCGGGACGGCAGCACGGACGCTTCCGACCGGCTCGCCGAGCTGGACGGTGTGGAGTTCATGGACGCCCTGGACGAGCACGAGGGCGAGGCCGGGTCCGGCGGTGACGTGGAGAGCGCGTCCACCGAGGACGGCGACAAGGACCGCGACAACGACCGCGACCAGGACGGCGACGAGGACTGACGCGTCGCGCACGGCGAGGGGGCGGGCCCGTGGACAGGGCCCGCCCCCTCGCCGTGTCGTGGGCCGGGTCAGGTGTCGAGGGCGCGCAGTACCAGGCCGGTGGCGGGTTTCGGGCCGAAGGACGTCGACTTGCGGGGCATCGTGACGCCCTGTCGGGCCAGGTCGCGCACGACCTCCTCACGGACCGGGTGCATGAGCACCGCCGTACCGCCGTCGCGTTCGGCCTTCTCGACGGTGGCCGCCGTGTCGTGGATGTAGGAGATGTGGGCCGCCGAGTCGTCGGGGACGTGCCAGACGTGGGCGAGGAGCGTGGCGTGCAGGACGGTGGCGTCCAGGGTGCGCCAGGCCTCGGGCCGGTCGGTGGGGACCGTGCGGGCCAGCAGTACGGGGTCCGGCAGGTCGACGAGATGGAAGGCGCCGTCGCCGGCGAGGAGGAAGGCGTTGCCCGCCTCGGCCGCCTTCGCCAGCGTCTTCAGGGACTCGGACAGCGGGGTGTCCAGGCGGCGCACGCGGAAGTGCCCGTCCAGGGCGGCGATCGCGTCGTGCACCGGGACGCCGTGCAGCAGACGGTGGATGGCGCGGACCCGGAGCGGATAGCGGGCCGTGTCGACCAGAAGGACGAGGCCATGGTCCCAGGGGCTGGGGGAGGGGTGCTCCGCGCGGAGCGTGCGGTACGTGGCCCAGCGGTGGTGGCCGTCGGCGATGAGGGCCTGCTGCCGTGACAGTTCGGCTTGGACGCGGGCCACGGCGGCCTGGTCGGTGACCGACCACAGGCGGTGACGGAAACCGTCCTCCGTGGTCGTCGCGAGCAGCGGCGGCTGGGCGGCGGTGCATTCCACGAGCTCGCTGGTGGCCGGGGTCTCGCCGTCGCCGCGGTAGGTCAGGAGCAGGGGTTCGAGGTTGGCCCAGGTGGCCCGCATCAGTGCGGCGCGGTCGGCGACGACGTGGGGCATGACGTCCTCGTGCGGCAGGACCACCCGCTCCGCGGGGTCCGTCACCCGCAGGGCGCCGATGACGCCGCGCTGGAGCAGGCCGGCGTCGTCGCGTTGCTCATAGACGTACAGGCCCGGTTCGGGGTCGGTGGTCAGGACGCCCTCCGCCGTCCAGCGGCGCAGGGTGCGGGCCGCCTGCTCGTTGCGTGCCTCGGGGGTGGCGGCCTGGGGCAGGATCAGCCGGACGATGTTGTGCGGGTCGGCGGACTCGAGGTGGAGCAGGCCGTCGGGGCGGACCACGACGTCGTAGGGCGGGGAGGTCACGGCGGCCAGGCTGCCGACCCGGTCGGGGTCGTAGCGGAGGCCTCGGAACGGGGTGAGTTCCAGGCCCCGGCGCGCCGTTGCTTCCGGGTGACCTGCAGTATTCATCCCGGCATCGTACGTGTGTCAGCGGCATGGGGGATGATCGGGGGAAAGGCGACGAACGAGGAGCGATGCGCGATGAGCCGGAGCGTCAGGACAAGGCCCGAGGGCAGTGGGCAGGGCCTGAACGAGGCCTATGACACGGCGCTGCTCGACCTGGACGGCGTGGTGTACACCGGGGGGAACGCGATCGCTCACGCCGTCGAGTCCCTCGGCGCCGCCCGCGACGGGGGCATGCACCTGGCGTACGTCACCAACAACGCGCTGCGGACCCCGGAGACGGTGGCCGCGCACCTGACCGAGCTGGGGATAGCGACGGACGGCGCCGACGTCATCACCTCGGCGCAGGCGGTGGCCCGGCTGATCGCCGAGCAGGTGCCCGCGGGTGCGCGGGTGCTGGTGATCGGCGGTGAGGGGCTGCGGGTGGCGCTGCGCGAGCGCGGTCTCGAGCCCGTGGAGTCGGCCGAGGACGATCCGGCGGCCGTCGTGCAGGGGTTCGGCGGTCCCGAGCTGCCGTGGGGCCGGTTCGCCGAAGCCTGTTACGCCATCGCGCGGGGCGTGCCCTGGTACGCCTCCAACACCGACCTGACCATCCCGAGCGCCCGGGGGATCGCCCCGGGCAACGGCGCCGCGGTGGAGGTCGTGCGCATCGCGACCGGCGCCGACCCGCAGGTCGCGGGGAAGCCGCTGCCCCCCATGCACCGGGAGACGATCCTGCGGACCGGCGCCGAGCGGCCGTTGGTGGTGGGCGACCGGCTGGACACGGACATCGAGGGGGCGTTCAACGGGGAGGTCGACTCGCTGCTCGTGCTGACCGGCGTGACCGACGGCGCGCAGCTGCTGGCGGCGCCGCCGCAGCACCGGCCGACGTACGTGGACGCCGACCTGCGCGGGCTGCTCACCGGCCAGCCGGACGTCACCGGCGATGCGGAGGGAGGCTTCCGCTGCGGCGGCTGGACGGCGACGGCCGGCCGGGAGCGGCTGGAGCTGGCGGGTGACGGCGCGGCGCTGGACGGGCTCCGTGCCCTGTGCGCGGCGGCCTGGACGGCGGGCGGGGAGCAGGGCTGCGGGCTGGACTCGGGGAAGGCGCTGGCGCGGCTTGGGTTGTGAGGCGACGCACCGGGAAGGCGCCCCTTCGCGGAGCGGAGCGTTCCGGGGTGTGCCGGACCGGGAGGCTCCCGGGCACCTCGGGGATCGTGATCGGTTAGCAGGGTAGGCTAACCTAACTGCGTGTTGGTCGACAGTCCCCCCGAACAGCGCGCGGAGACCGCTCCCGCGCCGCCCTCCAAGCGCCGCGTCCTGCGTGCCGCGGGGCTGCCCGTCGCCGTGGCGGTCCTGGTGCTCGTCGCGATGGCGAGCATCGCGATCGGCGCCAAGGACCTTTCCCTGGGGGAGGTCTGGCACGGCCTCTTCCACGACTCGGGCACCTACGGCGACGTCGTCGTGGGCGAGCGGCTGTCGCGGACCGCGCTCGGCCTGCTGGCCGGGGCCGCCCTCGGACTCGCGGGGGCGGTACTGCAGGCGCTCACCCGCAACCCGCTGGCCGATCCCGGGCTGCTCGGCATCAACGCGGGCGCCTCGGCGGCCGTCGTCACGGGCATCACCTTCTTCGGCGTCACCTCGCTGACCGGGTACGTCTGGTTCGCCTTCGCCGGTGCGGCGGGGGTCGGCGCGCTCGTCTGGTTCCTGGGCGGCAGCCGGGGGGCCACACCGGTGCGGCTGGTGCTGGCCGGCACGGCGATCAGCGCCGCGCTCTTCGGCTACCTCCAGGCCGTGATGATCATGGACGACGCGGCGCTGGGCCGGATGCGCTTCTGGACGGTCGGTTCACTGGCCTCGGCGACGAACGGCACCATCCGCGAAGTGCTGCCCTTCTTCGTGACGGGCACCGTCCTCGCCCTCGCGCTCGCCCGGCCGCTCAACGCCATGGAGATGGGCGACGACACCGCCAGGGCCCTCGGCGCCAACCTGAACCGCACCCGGGCGCTGTCCATGCTCGCGGCGACCGTGCTGTGCGGGGCCGCGACCGCCGCCTGCGGTCCGATCGTGTTCGTCGGGCTGATGATCCCGCACATCGTCCGCTCCTTCACCGGGCCCGACATGCGCTGGATCCTGCCCTACGCGGCGATCCTGTCGCCGGTGCTGCTGCTCGGCGCGGACGTGCTCGGCCGGATCGTCGCACGGCCCTCGGAACTCCAGGTCGGCATCGTCACCGCCGTCCTGGGCGGGCCGGTCTTCATCTTTCTCGTACGACGGCGGAGGACGGCCCAGCTGTGAAGACCGTGAAGACCAACCGTGCCGTGCGCAGCCGGGGCGGGCTGTCCTTCCGCCTGGACGTGCGGGCCGCCGTCGTGGTCGCCCTGCTGCTGGTCCTCGCGCTCGCCGCGAGCGTGCTGCTGATCGGCACCGGCGACTTCGACATACCGCCCGCCGACGTGCTGAGGACCCTGTTCGGCCAGGGCGACGCGGGCCAGGAGTTCATCGTCAACGAACTGCGGCTGCCGCGGGTCCTGGTCGGGCTGCTGGTCGGCGGCGCGCTCGGTGTCGGCGGCGCCCTCTTCCAGGCCATCTCCCGCAACCCGCTGGGCAGTCCCGACGTCCTCGGCCTCGGGCAAGGGGCGACGGCCGGTGCGCTCATCATGATCGTGCTGTTCTCCGGCAGCTCGGCCCAGGTCACCGTCGGCGCGCTCGTCGGCGGCCTGGTGACCGGGCTTGCCATCTATCTGCTCGCCTGGAAGCGGGGCGTGCACGGATACCGGCTGGTCCTGGTCGGTATCGGCGTGTCCGCGATCGTCACGGCGGTCAACGGCTACCTGCTCACCCGCGCCGACATCGTCGACGCGTCCCGCGCCGTCGTCTGGATGACCGGTTCCCTCAACGGCCGCGACTGGGACCAGGTCTGGCCCCTGCTCGCGCTGTGCGCCGTACTCGTCCCGCTCGTGCTCACCAACGGCCGGGCGCTGCGGATGATGGAGATGGGCGACGACGTCTCGTACGCCCTCGGGGTGCGCGTAGAGCGGGTGCGGGCGCTGCTGATGGTCGCCGCCGTCCTGCTCACCGCCGCCGCGACCGCCGCCGCGGGACCGGTCAGCTTCGTCGCCCTCACGGCACCGCAGCTCGCCCGGCGCCTGACCCGTTCGCCCGGCCCCAACCTCGTGCCGTCCCTGTGCATGGGCGCCGCCCTGCTGGTCGGCGCGGACTGGATCTCGCAGCGGGTCTTCGGCGCCGACCAGCTGCCCGTGGGCGTCGTCACCGGCGTCCTGGGCGGCGTCTACCTGCTGTGGCTGCTGGTCACCGAGCGCAAGGCGGGCCGGATATGAGGGCCGGCACCGGTGACCACAGCGGGCTGAACAACCGAAGGAGCAACGTGAACCGCCTGACCGCCGAGAACGTCACCCTCGCCTACGACCAGCGGGTCATCGCTGAGAAGCTGTCGGTGGCGATACCCGACAACTCCTTCACGGTGATCGTCGGTCCGAACGCGTGCGGCAAGTCCACCCTGCTGCGGGCCCTGTCACGGATGCTCAAGCCCAGCGAGGGCCGGGTGCTGCTCGACGGGTCGGTCATCCAGTCGATGCCCGCCAAGCAGGTCGCCCGGACCCTCGGCCTGCTGCCGCAGTCGTCCATCGCGCCCGACGGCATCACCGTCGGCGACCTCGTCGGCCGCGGCCGCTACCCGCACCAGGGCATCCTGCGGCAGTGGTCGGCCGAGGACGAACGGGTGGTCCAGGAGTCGATGGCCCAGACCGGCATCGCCGAGCTGGCCGACCGCTACGTCGACGAACTCTCCGGCGGACAGCGCCAGCGCGTGTGGATCGCCATGGCGCTCGCCCAGCAGACCCCGCTGCTGCTCCTGGACGAGCCGACGACGTACCTGGACATCCAGCACCAGATCGACGTCCTCGACCTGTGCGCGGAGCTGCACGAGGAGCAGGGCCGCACCCTGGTGGCCGTGCTGCACGACCTCAACCACGCCGCCCGCTACGCCACCCACCTCATCGCGCTGCGCGGCGGGGAGGTCGTCGCCGAGGGCGCGCCGAAGGACATCGTCACCGCCGACCTCGTCGAGCGGGTATTCGGGCTGCGCTGCCAGGTCATCGACGACCCGGAGACGGGCACACCGCTGGTGGTGCCGGCCGCGCGCAAGCGGCGTACCGAGCCGGTGAAGACGGCCGCTACAGGAGCTTCCTGAGCCGGAACAGGTCGCGCAGCCCCGCCTCCAGCCTCACCCGACCCGAGCCCCAGGCCCTGGCGAAGTTCAGCTCGCCCGCCACCAGGGCCACCAGGTCGTCCCCGGTCATCGCCAGCCTGATCTCGGCCCTCTCGCGCGGCGGGCCCTCCAGGGTCTCGCGCACGTCGATGCGGCCGTCCGTCATGCGTCCGGCGAAGGTGACGTCCAGGTCGGTGATGTGGCAGCTCACCGAGCGGTCCAGCTCCGTGGCCGCCCGCACGTCCCCTTCGGCGCCGCGCATGCTGTCCGAAAGCTTGTCGAGTGCGGCACGGCACTCCTCAGTCGTCGCCATCGGGACCGACCGTACCCCAGTGCCACGCGGTAGCGTCGGGGCATGAGCGACGCAGCACCCGAGCCGGAGCCCCGGCCGGGACCCGAAGAGGCGCAGCACGGGGACCGTCCGGAGCCGGGGCACGAGCCGGCCGCCCCCGCCCCGCTGGAGGTCCCCCGCGCGCCCACCGGGAACGCCGAGGTCGACGCCCGGCTGGCGCGGCTGGCCGATGCCGACCACCTGGCCACCGACGGACACGTCGAGGTGTACGAGGATGTACACCGGGGGCTGCGCGACGCGCTCACCGCGCTGGACGCCCGCCCGGGACCACCGGCGCCCCCGCCGCCGCCATCACCGTACGACCGCAGGAGCTGAACCGAACGTGGCAGGAGTCGCACGCCGCCGTCTCGACGCGGAGCTGGTGCGCCGCAAGCTGGCGCGCTCGCGCGAGCACGCGAGCCAGCTGATCGCCGCCGGGCGGGTCACCGTCGGCAAGACCGTCGCGACCAAACCCGCCACGCAGGTCGAGACCGCCGCCGCGATCGTGGTGACCGCCGACGACGACGACCCCGACTACGTCTCGCGCGGCGGCCACAAGCTCGCCGGCGCCCTCGCCGCCTTCGGGCCGCAGGGCCTCGTCGTCGAGGGCCGCCGGGCCCTGGACGCGGGCGCCTCCACCGGGGGCTTCACCGACGTACTGCTGCGGGCGGGCGCCGCGCACGTCGTCGCCGTGGACGTCGGGTACGGACAGCTCGCGTGGAGTCTCCGGCAGGATGAACGCGTCACCGTCAAGGACCGTACGAACGTACGCGAGTTGACGCCGGAAGCGATCGATGGGGAGCCCGTGGACCTGGTCGTGGGGGATCTGTCCTTCATCCCGCTCGGGCTGGTACTGCCCGCACTGGTGCGGTGCACCCGGCCGGACGCCGATCTGGTGATGATGGTGAAGCCGCAGTTCGAGGTGGGGAAGGAACGGCTGGGCAGCGGGGGAGTGGTACGCAGTGCGCAGCTGCGCGCCGAGGCGGTGCGCGGCGTCGCGCAGAAGGCCTGGGAACTGGGGCTCGGCGTGAAGGGGGTCACCGCCAGTCCGCTGCCGGGTCCCTCCGGGAACGTCGAGTACTTTCTGTGGCTGCGGGCCGGGGCCGGTGCACTGGACCCGGCCGATGTCGATCGTGCAGTGGCGGAGGGGCCGCGTTGACACAGAACCGAGCGCGAACTGTTTTCCTGCTCGCCCACACCGGGCGTCCGGCGGCCATCCGCAGCGCGGAGCTGGTCGTCAAGGGGCTGCTGCGGGCCGGGATCGGCGTGCGGGTCCTGGAGGCCGAGGCGCGGGACCTGCCGCTGCCGAGCGAGGTGCAGCTGGTCGGCGAGGCCACCCCGCAGTGCCTCGACGGATGCGAGCTGCTGATCGTCCTCGGCGGTGACGGCACGCTGCTGCGCGGCGCCGAGTTCGCCCGCGCCTCCGGGGTGCCGATGCTCGGCGTCAACCTCGGGCGGGTCGGCTTCCTCGCCGAGGCCGAGCGGGACGACCTCGACAAGGTCGTCGACCGGGTGGTGAACCGGGCGTACGAGGTCGAGGAGCGGATGACCGTCGACGTCGTCGTGCACCGCAACGGCGACATCGTGCACACCGACTGGGCGCTGAACGAGGCCGCCGTGCAGAAGGCCGGTGCCGAGAAGCTGCTGGAAGTCGTCCTGGAGATCGACGGGCGACCGGTGACCGGGTTCGGCTGCGACGGCATCGTGCTGTCCACGCCGACCGGGTCGACGGCGTACGCTTTCTCGGCCGGCGGGCCGGTGGTGTGGCCCGAGGTGGAGGCGCTGCTGATGGTGCCGATCAGCGCGCACGCGCTGTTCGCCAAGCCCCTGGTGACCTCGCCGGACTCGGTGCTCGCGGTGGAGGTGCTGCCGCACGTCCCGCCGGGGGTGCTGTGGTGCGACGGGCGCCGGACGGTGGAGCTGCCGCCGGGCGCGCGGGTCGAGGTGCGGCGGGGGGCGGTGCCGGTGCGGCTGGCCCGGTTGCACCACGCTTCGTTCACCGACCGGTTGGTCGCGAAGTTCGCGTTGCCGGTTTCCGGATGGCGCGGGGCGCCGCACTAGAGGTCTCGAAGGGGTGGTTCTGGTCGTGACCAGGCCGCGGGCGGTCCGTGGCTGGTCGCGCCCCGCGGCGCAGCCGCCACCAGCACAGTCCCGCCCCCCTGAGGGACGTGCGCTCCCCGGTGTCGCACGGGCGGCCTGTGTGCGCTTCCCGCCCTCGACCTCGTAAGGTCGTGTCCGTGCTTGAGGAGATGCGGATACGGTCGCTCGGGGTCATCGACGACGCGGTGGTCGAGCTGTCGCCCGGGTTCACCGCTGTCACCGGTGAGACGGGTGCGGGCAAGACCATGGTGGTCACCAGCCTCGGGCTGCTCCTGGGCGGCCGCGCGGACGCGGCGCTGGTGCGGATCGGGGCGAAGAACGCGGTCGTCGAGGGGCGCATCGCGGTGCCCGGCGACGCCGCGGCAGCCGTCCGGGCCGAGGAGGCCGGGGCCGAGCTGGACGACGGGGCGCTGCTGATCAGCCGTACCGTTTCCGCCGAGGGGCGCTCGCGGGCGCACCTGGGCGGGCGGTCGGTGCCGGTGGGGATGCTCGCCGAGCTGGCCGACGAGCTGGTGGCGGTGCACGGGCAGACCGACCAGCAGGGGCTGCTCAAGCTGTCCCGGCAGCGGCAGGCCCTCGACCGCTACGCGGGCGACGCGGTCGCCGGGCCGCTCGCCAAGTACACCGAGGCCTACCGGAGGCTGCGGGCCGTCGCCGCCGAGCTGGACGAGATCACCACCCGCGCGCGGGAACGCGCCCAGGAGGCCGACCTGCTGCGCTACGGCCTCGACGAGATCGCCGCGGTCGAGCCGCGCGCCGGGGAGGACGCCGAGCTGGCGGAGGAGGCGGAGCGGCTGGGCCACGCCGAGGCGCTCGCGTCGGCCGCCACGGCCGCCCATGCCGCCCTCGCGGGCAACCCGGAGGACCCCGAGGGCGTGGACGGTGCGACGCTCGTCGCGGGCGCCCAGCGGGCCCTGGACGCCGTACGGTCGCACGACCCGGCGCTGGCCGGGCTCGCCGAGCGGATCGGTGAGGTCGGCATCCTGCTGCGCGACGTGGCCGGGGAGCTAGCCGGGTACGCCGACGACCTGGACGCCGACCCGCTGCGGCTGGCGGCGGTCGAGGAGCGCCGGGCCGCGCTCACCGCGCTGACCCGGAAGTACGGCGAGGACATCGACGCCGTGCTGAGCTGGGCCGAGCAGAGCGCGGCGCGGCTGACCGAGCTGGACGGCGACGACGAGCGGATCGGCGAGCTGACCGCCGAGCGGGACGCGCTGCGGGCGGAACTGGGCGGCCTCGCCCAGGCGCTGACCGACGCGCGCACCGAGGCGGCCGAGCGGTTCGCCGCCGCCGTGACCGCCGAGCTGGCGTCGCTCGCCATGCCCCACGCGCGCGTGTCGTTCGAGATCCGGCAGACCGAGGACCCCGAGGGCGTCGAGGTCGGCGGGCGGACGGTCGCCTACGGGTCGTCGGGCGCCGACGAGGTGGAGCTGCTGCTGGCCCCGCACCCCGGCGCGCCGCCCCGCCCGATCGCCAAGGGCGCGTCCGGCGGTGAGCTGTCGCGTGTGATGCTGGCCGTGGAGGTCGTCTTCGCGGGCACGGATCCGGTGCCGACGTACCTCTTCGACGAGGTCGACGCGGGGGTCGGCGGCAAGGCGGCGGTGGAGATCGGCCGTCGTCTCGCCCGACTGGCGAAGAAGGCGCAGGTCGTGGTCGTCACGCACCTGCCGCAGGTGGCGGCGTTCGCCGACCGGCAGCTGCTGGTGGAGAAGACGAACGACGGCTCCGTGACCCGCTCCGGCGTGAAGGTCCTGGAGGGCGAGGACCGCGTCCGGGAGCTGTCCCGGATGCTCGCCGGCCAGGAGGACTCGGAGACGGCCCGCGCCCACGCTGAGGAACTCCTGGAGACGGCCCGGTCGGACCAGTAGCAGCACACGGCCGCCCGCCCCCGGAACGCGGGGAACGCGCCCGGCCCGGTGACGGACCGCGCAGGCGGCCCGGCCCCTGCCCTTGCCTTTGCCTTTGCCGCCGGCAGCGGCGTGCCGGAGCCGCCCGGCGTCCCGGTGGGGCGTGCCGGAGGACGGCCTCGGTGGCCTGCCGGGACGGGTGCCGGGTGGCTGCCGGGCGGGTGGGGTCTGGGCGGGCGGCGTCCGTGGGCGCACGAGGGGGTGACGTCCGGGCGGCCGGGGGTGTCGCGGGGCGGTATCGGGGCATGCGCGGAGTTGGAGTCGTCCGGTGGTCCGGTGCCGGGCAGCGTGCGCCGGAGGCGCCCCGGATCTCCGCGGGAGGTCCGGCCGCGGGCGTGGTGTCGGAGGGCCGGTGCGTCGGCCCGCCCGGGGTGTACGCGTCGCATTCACTCGTACGAGTGAGGTGGTTCGGTGTCGTTGTCCCGTCGGTCCGCCGTTCGTGGCGCTCGTCGTTCCCGGAACACCCGTGCGGCCTGGCATCCTTGACGGAGCGGCGCACGGGAATCCGCCCGGCGCACCCCGTCCGCACCATCCTTCTGTACGTTCTTCGTGACCGTCCCCGCCGAACCCAGGAGCCCCGGCCAGGTGACCCCCGTGAGCAGCCACTCACCGCACGGCCAGTCGCCCCTGCGCACCGTGCAGGTGCTGGGCGGCGGCAACGCCCGCAGCAGCACGCACGTGCGCTCGCTGGCCGCGGGGCTCGTCGCGCGGGGCGTGAAGGTGACGGTGTGCGCCCCCTCCGAGGCGGAGCGCACCTACGACTTCACGGGTGCCGGAGCCGACCACGTCCACGTGCCGCGCAGCAGCGACCCCGTGTCGGTGGCCGCGCTGCGGACGGTGTGCGCGGACGCCGACCTGGTGCACGCGCACGGACTGCACGCCTCCTTCCGGGCCGTACTGGCCCTCGGCGGGCGGCGCGTGCGGACGCCGCTCGTCGTCACCTGGCACGACCGGGTGCACGCCGAGGGAGCCCGCGCCCAACTGCTGCGCGTGCTGGAGCGGCGGGTGATGAAGGCCGCCACCGTGGTGCTCGGCGCCACCTCGGAGCTGGTCGACGGGGCACGGCGGGCCGGCGCGCGGGACGCCCGGCTCGGCCCCGTCGCCCTCCCCGCCCGGCCGGCCCGCCCGCCCGGGCCGGAGGACCCCGACCGGCTGCGCGCCAAGGTACGGGCCGAACTCGGCGCCGTCGAACGGCCGTTGCTGATCGCCGTCGGTTCCCTCGACCGGCACCGGGGATACGACGTCCTGCTCGACGCGGCCCGCGCGTGGCGCCGCCTCGACCCGGCGCCGCTGGTCGTCGTCGCCGGACAGGGGCCGCTGCGCGGGGAGTTGCAGACGCGGATCGAGGACGAGGAACTGCCGGTGCTGCTCCTCGGCAGCCGCGACGACGTGCCCGACCTGCTGGCGGCGGCCGACCTCGCGCTGCTGCCGAGCCGCCGGGAGCCGGGACGGTCCGTCCTCGCCCAGGAGGCCCTCCACGCGCGCGTGCCGCTCGTCGCGGGCGCCGTCGGCGGCATCCCCGAACTCGTCGGCGACGCCGCCGAACTCGTGCCGCCCGGGAACGCGAAGGCGCTCGCCGACGCCGTCGTCCGCCTGCTCGGCGACCCGGTACGGCGGGCCGGGCTGCGCGAGCGCGGCGTACGGCAGGCGGCCGGCTGGCCGACCGAGGACGAGACCGTCGCCCAGGTGCTGAGCGTCTACGACGAGTTGACGCAGCCCACGCCGTTGCTCTAGGCACCCGCCCGCGGGCGAGGGCCGGGCCGCGGCTACGGCACGTGGCGGCGGGCGCGCAGGGCGAGGCTCAACGCCAGCACGGTCTGCGGGTCGTCGAGGTCCGTGCCGAGCAACTCCCCGATCCGGGCCAGCCGGTTGTAGAGCGTCTGCCGGTTCAGATGGAGTTCCCGCGCCGTCTCCGCCTTGCGCCCGGCGTGCGCCAAGTACGTCTGGAGCGTGGGCAGCAGGGGTGGCTTCGAGCGGTCGTCGTGCTCACGCAGCGGCCCGATCGCCCGGTCGACGAACGCCGCCAGGTCCGGGTGGTCGCGCAACCGCCACAGCAGCAGGTCGATGTCCAGGCGCCGGGCGTCGTACCAGAGTCGGCCGGTCAGGCCCTGCGCCGCGGTCGCCGTCTCCGCCGCGTGCCTGAGACCCGCCGACGCCGCCGCCCAGCCGCCGGACACCCCGACGACCACCACCGGCGGCTGCGCCCCCGGACGCTGCATCCCGGCCCGCTCCGCGCCCGTCCGCAGCGCAGCCGCGACCCGGTCCGCGACGGTCGTCCGCTCGGACTCCGCGCGCAGCCCCAGCAGCAGCGGCACCCGGCCCTCCACCGGACGTACGCCCAGCAGCACCGGAACCCCCACCGACGCCAGCTCCTCGGCGACCGCGCGCGCCAGCACCGCCCAGCCGCCGCCCGCCGGGGACAGGGCGTCGCCGAGCCGCATCACCACCGGCAGCAGCGGTCCCGAGCCCGGCTTGAAGCCCAGGACCCGGGCCTGCGCCGGCGCGTCCTCGGCGGTGATCCGGCCCTCGGCGAGGTCGGTGAGGAAGTCGCCCCGCCCGCGCGCCGCCAGCTCCTCCTCCTGCCGCGCCTGCATCAGCACCACGGCGAGGATGCCGGCCGCCCGCTCCGCCGCCATCCGGTGCACCGGCGCCAGCGGGGACCGCACCGGCAGCAGCACGAGGCGGGCCCGGACCGACCCGGCACCGGGCCCGCCGCCGGGCACGTCCACCAGGACCGAGCCCGCCGGAGGCGGCGCGTCCTTGTGCGGGCCCCGCAGCCCTTCCCAGACCTGGAGGGGATCGGCGCCCTCGGGCCCGGAACCGGCGGCGTACAGCAGGCGGCCGTCGGTGGTCTCGAGGAAGACCGGGTTGCCGGCGAAGTCGGCCAGGATCCCCAGCACCTGGGGCACCCCGCCGCCGCCCAGCAGGGCCTCGGTGCAGCGGCGGTGCACCTCCTCGGCCCGCTGGAGCAGCGCGTAGTGACCGTTGACGATCTCGGTGTGGATCTCCTCGGTGACCGTCACGAACGGCACCTCGCGATGCAGCTGGACCAGCGGCAGACCGGCCGCGCGGGCCGTGTCGACCAAGGCGGCCGGCAGCCGGGCGAAGCGCGGCCCCAGCTCCATCACGAGGGCCGCGATGCCCCGCTCGGCCAGCGTGCGGACGAACGCCCGCTGCTCGGCGGGGCGGGTGCCCAGGCCGTACCCCGTGGTCAGCAGCAGCTCTCCGCCCTTGAGGAGCGAGGCGATGTTGGGCACCTCACCGGCGTGCACCCAGCGCACCGTGCGGTGCAGCCGGTCGACGCCCGCGAGGATCTCCGGCAGACCACTGCGCAGCCCGGGCAGCTCCAGTGCCCGCCGCACCGTGATCCCGGCGCCCTGGGTGTCGAATCCGCTGTTCATGCCGCTGTCCATGAGCCGGACGCTACCCGGCGCGGCCGTCCGGGACATCCACCCGGTGCCCCCGGGGAGATGCGGTCACCGCCGGCGCGGCAGGCCGCCCCGGTCGCACGGGCGGGTGCGGCCGGGGCGGTCGGTGATGCCGGGTGTTCAGCCGCCGTAGGCGCCGCTGGCCGTCAGCCTGAGGGCGGTGTCGATCAGGGGCACGTGGCTGAAGGCCTGCGGGAAGTTGCCGACCTGGCGCTGCAGGCGGGGGTCCCACTCCTCGGCGAGCAGACCGAGGTCGTTGCGCAGGGACAGCAGCTTCTCGAAGAGCTTCCTCGCCTCGTCCACCCGGCCGATCATCGCCAGGTCGTCCGCCATCCAGAACGAGCAGGCCAGGAACGCGCCCTCGTCGCCCGGCAGGCCGTCGACGCCCTCCGCCTCGCCGTCCGTCGGGTAGCGCAGGATGAAACCGTCCGAGGTGGACAGCTCGCGCTGGATGGCCTCGATGGTGCCGATGACCCGCTTGTCGTCCGGCGGCAGAAAGCCCATCTGCGGGATCAGCAGCAGCGAGGCGTCCAGCGCCTGCGAGCCGTAGGACTGCGTGAAGGTGTTGCGTTCCTTGTCGTAGCCCTTCTCGCACACGTCCCGGTGGATGTCGTCACGCAGCTGCTTCCAGCGCTCCAGCGGGCCGTCGGCGTCGCCGGACTCGATCAGCTTGATGGTGCGGTCGACGGCGACCCAGGCCATCACCTTGGAGTGCACGAAGTGGCGGCGCGGGCCGCGCACCTCCCAGATGCCCTCGTCCGGCTCGTGCCAGTGGGACTCCAGGTAGCGGATCAGCTTGAGCTGGAGCACCGAGGCGTAGTCGTTGCGGGCCAGGCCCGTCATGTGGCCCAGGTGCAGGGCCTCGGTCACCTCGCCGTAGACGTCCAGCTGGAGCTGGTGGGCCGCGCCGTTGCCCACCCGGACCGGGGTGGAGTTCTCGTAGCCCGGCAGCCAGTCCAGCTCCGCCTCGCCCAGCTCCCGCTCACCGGCGATGCCGTACATGATCTGCAGGTTCTCCGGGTCGCCCGCGACCGCGCGCAGCAGCCACTCGCGCCAGGCGCGGGCCTCCTCCCGGTAGCCGGTGCGCAGCAGCGACGACAGCGTGATCGCGGCGTCGCGCAGCCACGTGTAGCGGTAGTCCCAGTTGCGGACGCCGCCGATGTCCTCCGGCAGGGAGGTGGTGGGCGCGGCGACGATGCCGCCGGTGGGGGCGTACGTCAGGGCCTTCAGCGTGATCAGGGAGCGGACCACGGCCTCCCGGTAGGGACCGTGGTACGTACAGTGCTCGACCCAGTCGCGCCAGAAGTCCTCGGTGGCCACCAGCGACTGCTCCGGCTCCGGAAGCGCCGGCGGCTCCTTGTGCGAGGGCTCCCACGAGATCGTGAACGCGATCCGGTCACCCGGGGCGACCGTGAAGTCCGCGTACGTGGTCAGCGCCTTGCCGTAGGTCTCCGCCTCGGTGTCGAACCACACGGAGTCCGGGCCCGCGACGGCCACCGTGCGGCCCTCCTGCTTGTGCACCCAGGGCACCACCCGGCCGTAGCTGAACCGCATCCGCAGCTCCGAGCGCATCGGCACCCGGCCGGAGACGCCCTCCACGATCCGGATCAGCTGCGGCGCGCCGTCGCGCGGCGGCATGAAATCGATCACGCGCACGGTGCCGCGCGGGGTGTCCCACTCGGACTCCAGGATCAGCGAGTCGCCGCGGTAGGTCCGCCGGGCCGAGGTGGGCGGCTCGGCGCCGGGGGCATAGGCGGGGCCGAGCCGCCAGAAGCCGTGCTCCCCGGTGCCCAGCAGGCCGGCGAAGATGGCATGCGAGTCGAAGCGGGGCAGGCACAGCCAGTCGACTGTGCCGTCCCGGCAGACCAGGGCAGCGGTCTGCATGTCTCCGATGAGTGCGTAGTCTTCGATGCGCCCGGCCACGTGCAACTCCAGTCGAACGGCCACGTCACCCCGCGTGGGGGCGGTCGCTAATACGGTCAGCGGTCAAGGGTGGGGTCAGAGGAATGGGTCGGGGATGTGCTTCGGGGGATGTGTTCCGAGGGACGGGTGCCCCGCGTGTCATGCCTCATTGAGCCATGAAGCAAAGCAGCCGTCCGGCCGTGAAGCCAAACGTGGTACCCCGGACAACCATTGTTGCGCAGCGAACTGACGAGCTCCCGTGGTCCGGTTGCCGACCGGCGAGGGGTGGTGCCGTGTCGCCGGGCCTGCTCGGCAGCGAACGTCCGAGCAGGATACGACGCACGTAGATGATCTGTGTGCCGCTCCGGGCAACCCGGGTCCGCCGAACGAGTGACCGTGCGGTGAGGAAACTGTGACCGTCCCACCTGCGTGTCCGGCCGTACGCGGAGGGTGGCCGGAAGCCATCGCCCCGAGGCGCTGTTACGCTGGTAGCCCGTGGACCGGTGGGAGAAGAACCCCGGAACCGCAGCGACGGCGCCGCCGCCGACCCCCGGTACGACCGGGGCGGAGGACGAACGCACCGCACCCCAGACCGCGACCACGGGAGCCCCCTCTTGGCCATGCCGCCCAAATCCTCGACGACCAAGCACATCTTCGTCACCGGGGGTGTCGCCTCCTCGCTGGGCAAGGGGCTGACCGCCTCCAGCCTCGGCATGCTGCTCAAGGCCCGGGGCCTGCGCGTCGTGATGCAGAAGCTCGACCCGTACCTCAACGTCGACCCCGGCACGATGAACCCCTTCCAGCACGGTGAGGTCTTCGTCACCAACGACGGGGCCGAGACCGACCTGGACATCGGCCACTACGAGCGCTTCCTCGACCGCGACCTGGACGGCACCGCCAACGTGACCACCGGCCAGGTGTACTCGGCCGTGATCGCCAAGGAGCGGCGCGGCGAGTACCTGGGCGACACCGTGCAGGTCATCCCGCACATCACCAACGAGATCAAGCACCGCATCCGCCGCATGGCGACGGACGAGGTCGACGTCGTGATCACCGAGGTCGGCGGCACCGTCGGCGACATCGAGTCGCTGCCGTTCCTGGAGACCGTCCGCCAGGTCCGGCACGAGGTCGGCCGCGACAACGTGTTCGTCGTCCACATCTCGCTGCTGCCCTACATCGGCCCGTCGGGCGAGCTGAAGACCAAGCCGACCCAGCACAGCGTCGCCGCCCTGCGCAACATCGGTATCCAGCCGGACGCGATCGTGCTGCGCTGCGACCGCGAGGTGCCCACCGCGATCAAGCGCAAGATCTCGCTGATGTGCGACGTCGACGAGGCCGCCGTGGTGGCCTGCCCCGACGCCCGCTCCATCTACGACATCCCCAAGGTCGTCCACACCGAGGGCCTGGACGCCTACGTGGTCCGCAAGCTGGACCTGCCCTTCCGCGACGTGGACTGGACGACCTGGGACGACCTGCTCGACCGCGTGCACAAGCCCGAGCACGAGATCGTCATGGCCCTGGTCGGCAAGTACATCGACCTGCCCGACGCCTACCTCTCGGTCACCGAGGCGCTGCGGGCCGGCGGCTTCGCCAACCGGGCCCGCGTCAAGATCAAATGGGTCACGTCCGACGACTGCAAGACCCCGGCCGGCGCCAAGGCGCAGCTCGGCGACGTCGACGCGATCTGCATCCCGGGCGGCTTCGGCGAGCGCGGTGTGACCGGCAAGGTCGGCGCGATCGAGTACGCCCGCGAGAACAAGATCCCGCTGCTCGGCCTCTGCCTGGGCCTGCAGTGCATCGTGGTCGAGGCCGCCCGCAACCTGGCGGGCGTCGGGGACGCCAACTCCACCGAGTTCGACCCCGCCACCGCCCACCCGGTCATCTCCACCATGGCCGAGCAGCTGGACATCGTGGCCGGCGAGGGCGACCTGGGCGGCACCATGCGGCTGGGCATGTACCCGGCGAAGCTGGCCGAGGGCTCGATCGTGCGCGAGGTCTACGACGGCAAGGAGTACGTCGAGGAGCGGCACCGCCACCGCTACGAGGTGAACAACGCCTACCGCGCGGAGCTGGAGAAGAAGGCCGGCATCGTCTTCTCGGGCACCTCCCCGGACGGCAAGCTCGTCGAGTACGTCGAGTACCCGCGCGAGGTGCACCCCTACCTGGTGGCCACCCAGGCCCACCCGGAGCTGCGCTCCAGGCCGACCCGTCCGCACCCGCTCTTCGCCGGGCTGGTCAAGGCCGCGGTCGAGCGGAAGACGTCGAAGTAACACACCAGTTGTACGGTTGGCCGGGGCACGCGCACTCAACGGCGCGGGCCCCGGCTTTCGCGTACGTCTGGAAGGGCAGGTCACCGATGACGGGCAGCACGATCAAGGACGTCCCCGAGGAGTGGGAGATCCGGGGCAGCCGGACGCCCTTCCGGGGCAAGAAGACTTCGGTGCGCACGGACGACGTGGTCATGCCCGACGGCTCCGTGACCTCCCGCGACTACCAGGTCCACCCCGGTTCCGTGGCCGTCCTCGCCCTGGACGGCGAGGGCCGGGTGCTGGTCATCCGCCAGTACCGGCACCCCGTGCGGGAGCGGCTGTGGGAGATCCCGGCCGGCCTGCTCGACGTCCCCGGCGAGAACCCGCTGCACGCCGCGCAGCGCGAACTGTACGAGGAGGCGCACGTCAAGGCCGAGGACTGGCGGGTGCTGACCGACGTCTACACCACCCCCGGCGGCTGCGACGAGGCCGTACGGATCTTCCTGGCCCGGGACCTGTCGGAGGCCGCGGGCGAGCGCTTCGAGGTCGAGGACGAAGAGGCCGACATGGAGCTGGAGCGGGTGCCCGTCGCGGACCTGGTCCGGGGCGTGCTGGCGGGGGAGCTGCACAACAACTGCCTGGTCGTGGGCGTGCTGTCGCTGGTCGCGGCGCAGCAGGGCGACGGCCTCGACGCGCTCCGCCCGGCCGGGGCACCGTGGCCGGCCCGCCCCTTCGAGGCCTGAGCGGTGCCTGAACCGTCGCTGACCGGTGTGACGATCGGTTGATCCGATCGGGGGATCCGTCCGCCGCGCTCCGCCGGGAACGTCGCAGAGCGTGAACTAGGCTCGGAAACGCCCGAACCGGGCTTCCGGCGGGCACCGGCGTGCGGTGGGATCGGGAGTGTGGCCCGTGACGGATCAGGCGGTGGACACGGACGGCGTACGACTGTCTCAGGAGCCTGCTGAGGGGCGCGGGTTCCTGGGCCGCACCCGCGAGTTGAAGGAGCTGCGCGCCGACATCGAGCGCGCGGGCCTCGACACCCTCTCCGGCCGCAAGGCCCCTCGCGCGCGCGTCCTGCTCATCGCCGGCCGGCCCGGCTCGGGGCGCACCGCGCTCGCCGAGGAACTGGCCGCCCAGGTCGCGGACGACTACCCGGACGGGGTGCTGCGGGCCCGGCTGAGCGAGCCGGACGGCACCCGGGTGCCCGTCGACCGCCTCGCCCGGGACCTGCTCGCCGAGCTGGACCGCACCGCGCCGCCCGGGGCCGACGAGGACGACCTCACCGAGGCCCTGCGCACCGCGCTCGCCGAGCGCAGGGCCCTGCTCCTGCTCGACGCCGTCGCGGACGCCGAACAGGTCGACGCGCTGCTGCCGGACACCCCGGGCTGCCTGGCCGTCGCCGTGGCCGAGGGGCCGCTGACCGGCATCTCGGACGTCCGCCCGTGCACGCTGGGCGGACTCGACACCAAGTCGGCCGTGGAGCTGCTGTCCCGCCACACCGGCTCGGTCCGCGTCACCGTCGACCCCCGGGCCGCCGAGCAACTGGTCGAGCTGTGCCAGGCGCAGCCCGCCGCGCTGACCCTGGCCGGCGGCTGGCTCGCGGCCCGCCCCCAGTCGGCCGTCGCCGACCTCGCCAAGCACCTGCACGCCGAGCACGAGGAGGCGGACGCGATCGGCCGCGTCTTCCGGCTCGTGTACGCGTCCCTGCCCAGCACCGCCGCCCGGATGCTGCGGCTGCTGTCCCTCGCCCCGGCCGGCCTGGTCGACCCGCACACCGCCTCCGCGCTCGCCGGCTGCTCCGTGAGCGGCGCCCGCGCCACCCTGGACGACTTCGCCGCCCTCGGTCTGCTGCGGGCCGTCGACTCGCCGCTGCCCGCGTACGAGGTCCCCGGGTGCCTGCACGACCGGCTGGGCCGCCTCGCGCGCAAGCACGACCGGCCCGCCGAGCTCCAGCTGGCCCGCGCCCGGATGCTGGAGCGGACGGTGCGGCTGCTGCAGTCCTGCCGGGCGGTCACCGAGACCGACAGCCCGCAGGCCCGCGAGAAGCTCCTCGCCACGCCGCGCGACCTGCGCTTCCCGCACCCCGGGGCGGCCGCGGACTGGCTGCGCTCCCGGCGCCCCGCCCTGCTCGCCGCGGCCCGCCTCGCGGTCGCCGACGGGGAGCTGGACACCCTCGCCCGCCGCCTGATGTCCCAGCTCGTGCGGGCGATGGTGGCCCACTTCGGCACCCGGGCGGCCGCCCCCGACCTGTACGGCATCCACCGTCTCGTGCTCGACGTGGCCGAGCGCCGTGAGCTGCCCCGGGAGAAGGCGGCGGCCCTGCTGAACCTGGCCGACCTGGACGCCCGCACCGGCCGCACCGCCGAAGCCCTGGTGCGCTACCGGGCCGCGCTGGACGCCGGACGCGAGGCGAACGACCCGTACGCGACCGGCCGCGCGATGGAATCCGTGGGCGGCGCCCATCTGGAGCTCGGGGACTACGACCGCGCCGCCGACTGGTTCGGCCGGGCCCTCGCCCAGCGCCTCGCCCGGGACGAGCGCGCCGACGCCGCCCGCGTCTGGGGCCGGGTCGCCACCGCCCACACCTACGCCGGACGCTACGGCGAGGCGGTGCGGTCCTGGCGGGCGGCCGTCTCCGGGTACCGCAGGACCGGCGACGTGGCCGCGCACGCGCGGGCGCTGTCCGAGCTGGCCCGGGTCCAGGAGTACGCAGGGCGCCCCGAGGAGTCGCTGC
Organism: Streptomyces sp. NPDC051136; assembly: GCF_044455745.1. Classification (NCBI taxonomy): domain Bacteria; kingdom Bacillati; phylum Actinomycetota; class Actinomycetes; order Kitasatosporales; family Streptomycetaceae; genus Streptomyces; species Streptomyces sp. NPDC051136. The sequence goes on from NZ_JBITFE010000012.1 coordinate 22,350, forward strand.
GCACCTGCCGGGAGGCCGTCGACTGGGCCCGCCGGGCCGAGGACGTACGGCTCCAGGCCGCTCTCCACCTGCGGCTCGCCGACACGCTCGACCGGCTCGGCGACCCCACCGCGGCGGGCCTGGAACGGGGGGCGGCCGAACGGATGCTGAGGGAGGATCCCGCAGACGCCTGCGAAATCCGCAGCGCAGAGTCTGAAGATTAATGCTTTGAAAGGCTAGACAGAGAGAACGCCTTCATTAGACTGGCTGTGCCGCACGTTCTCCTGCGGTCTCTCCCGGTGTGCCCGCGCTTGAGTGGGTATGCCTTGTAATAGCCCATTCTCTGAGCCAAGGACCGTGATCCACGTGAAGGTCGGCATCCCCCGCGAGGTCAAGAACAACGAGTTCCGGGTGGCCATCACCCCCGCCGGCGTGCACGAGCTGGTGCGCCACGGTCACCAGGTCGTCGTCGAGCGCGACGCCGGCGTCGGCTCCTCGATCCCCAACGAGGAGTACGTCGCGGCCGGTGCGCGGATCCTCGACACCGCCGACGAGGTCTGGGCCACCGCGGACCTGCTCCTGAAGGTCAAGGAGCCGATCGCGGAGGAGTACCACCGCCTGCGCAAGGACCAGACGCTCTTCACCTACCTGCACCTGGCCGCGTCCAAGGAGTGCACGGACGCCCTCATCGAGTCCGGCACCACCGCCATCGCCTACGAGACCGTCGAGCTGCCCAGCCGCGCCCTGCCGCTGCTGGCCCCGATGTCCGAGGTCGCGGGCCGGCTGGCCCCCCAGGTCGGCGCCTACCACCTGATGGCGGCCAACGGCGGCCGCGGTGTGCTCCCGGGCGGGGTCCCCGGTGTGCTCGCGGGACGGGCCGTCGTCATCGGCGGCGGCGTCTCCGGCTGGAACGCCGCGCAGATCGCCATCGGCATGGGCTTCCACGTGACCCTGCTCGACAAGGACATCAACAAGCTCAAGGAAGCCGACAAGATCTTCGGCACGAAGATCCAGACCGTCGTCTCCAACGCCTTCGAGCTGGAGAAGGCCTGCCTGGAGGCCGACCTCGTGATCGGCGCCGTGCTGATCCCGGGCGCCAAGGCCCCGAAGCTGGTCACCAACGAGCTGGTGTCCCGGATGAAGCCCGGGAGTGTCCTTGTCGACATCGCGATCGACCAGGGCGGCTGCTTCGAGGACTCCCACCCGACCACCCACGCCGAGCCGACCTTCCCGGTCCACAACTCGGTCTTCTACTGCGTCGCCAACATGCCCGGCGCGGTGCCCAACACCTCCACCTACGCGCTGACCAACGCCACGCTGCCGTACATCGTGGAGCTCGCCAACCGTGGCTGGGCCGAGGCGCTGCGGCGCGATGCCGCGCTGGCCAAGGGCCTCAACACCCATGACGGCAAGGTCGTTTACAAGGAGGTCGCCGAGGCGCACGGCCTGGAGCACGTCGAGCTGGCCTCGCTGCTCGCCTGACCTGCCCGGCCCGCCGGCCCGGCCGCCCCGCGCGACCGGTAAGTCGGCTAAGTCATCAACCGGGAAAGGCGATACGTCAACAGTCGTCGTCAACCCCGCACACCCGGCCGGACCTTGCCCGACAAGGTCCGGCCGGGTGTGTGTATGGTCACTTTGCGATTCTCGGTCAACTCGCCTCGAACGTAACGCTTCAACCGATTCGCGCACCGGTGAAACCTGCTGTGCGACGGTCGTACGCCCTTGACAGAGGGATGTTTCATTGCCGACACATCGGGCCGGGTCCGGCGGATTGTGTTGCTGCGGACGGCCGACACGCCATAGAGTCGCCGAACGTCGGCATGGTGCCACGCTGACCTGTCTAGAAGTTCCCTGGTCACCAAGGAGGTAAGACGACTTGTGAATGAGTCGACATTTACTCCCGGGGGTGGTCAACCAGGAATGCCGGCACGAACCCACGGTCCCGGGCAACTCGAGGCTGTCGGCTCCGTAGCTGTACGCACCTCCGCAGCCGACCACCAGAGTCCGCAGGCAACTCGGACAGCACACATGAGTATGGATGGCCAACACGTGAACGCCATGGCCGGCGACGGAAGTGGCGCGCCCCGCAACCACTTCGCCGACTACGACGAACTGCCCGAGGGGCACTTCTACGACCCGGACGCGGAGTACGAGCCGGATCCCGAGTACGCCGCCACGCTCGCGCCCGACGCGGCCCGCCAGCGCCGTGAGCGCATCGGCCCGACCGGACGCCCGCTGCCGTACTTCCCGATCCCCGGCCCGCTGACCGAGCACGGCCCCGCCAAGATCATCGCGATGTGCAACCAGAAGGGCGGCGTCGGCAAGACCACGTCGACCATCAACCTGGGTGCCGCGCTCGCCGAGTACGGGCGCCGGGTGCTGCTCGTCGACTTCGACCCGCAGGGCGCGCTGTCGGTCGGACTCGGCGTCAACCCGATGGAGCTCGACCTCACCGTCTACAACCTGCTCATGGAGCGGGGCATGGCGGCCGACGAGGTGCTGCTGAAGACCGCGGTCCCCAACATGGACCTGCTGCCCAGCAACATCGACCTGTCGGCGGCCGAGGTGCAGCTGGTGAGCGAGGTCGCGCGCGAGTCCACGCTGCAGCGGGCGCTCAAGCCGCTGATGGACGACTACGACTACATCGTGATCGACTGCCAGCCCTCGCTGGGCCTGCTCACGGTCAACGCGCTGACCGCCGCGCACAAGGTGATCGTGCCGCTGGAGTGCGAGTTCTTCGCGCTGCGCGGGGTGGCGCTGCTGACCGAGACGATCGAGAAGGTCCAGGAGCGGCTCAACCCCGACCTGGAGCTCGACGGCATCCTCGCCACGATGTACGACTCGCGCACGGTGCACAGCCGTGAGGTGCTCGCGCGGGTCGTCGAGGCGTTCGACGACCACGTCTACCACACGGTCATCGGGCGCACGGTCCGCTTCCCGGAGACCACGGTCGCCGGTGAGCCGATTACCACGTACGCGTCCAACTCCGTCGGTGCCGCCGCCTACCGCCAGCTCGCCAGGGAGGTGCTCGCCCGGTGTCACGCCGAGTGAGTCTGCCGGGGGCCGACGAACTCTTCCGTACGACAGGGGGAACGGCGCTCCAGGCGTCCACCCCGCGGCGACCGGCGGGCGGCGAGGCCCGGGTGCCGGCCCCGGCGGGGGAGAGCGACCAGGCCGCCGCCGAGGACGCACCGCAGTCGGTGCCCGCACAGGGCGGTGACGGCGAGGGCGCGGAGCACGCCGCGGCGGACGCGGAACCGGGTCCGGCGGGCGAGTCGCGCACCCGGGGCACGGAGCGCTCCGCACGGGGCTCCGACCCGGGAACGGCGGCGCAGGAAGGTTCTGCCGCCCAGGGCGGCGACCGGTCACGCAAGCGCGGCAGGGCCGCCGCACGCCGCCCCAGCGGGCGGGAGCGTCACGACGAGAAGATCACCGTGTACGTCTCCGCCGAGGAGCTGATGGACCTGGAGCACGCCCGCCTGGTGCTCCGGGGCGAGCACGGCCTGGCCGTCGACCGCGGCCGCATCGTCCGCGAAGCGGTCGCCGTGGTCCTCGCCGACCTGGAGAGCCGCGGGGACGCCAGCATCCTCGTACGACGGCTGCGCGGTCGGTAGCGGTAGCCTGCGGGGGCCATGACCTCGAACGACGCTCCCACCCCCGGCAGCGGCCCGCGTGCCGGCCGCCGGCGTGCGCTGGGCAGGGGCCCCGGGGAGCGGGTGGCTCCGCCGGTCACCGGGGAACCGCTCGCGGACGCCGACCCGCCGGCTTCCGCCGACGCGCAGGCTCCCGCCGACGCGCAGGCTTCCGCCGGGCCGTCGGCTTCCGCCGTACCGGAGACGTCCGCCCTGCCAGTGGTGTCGGCCGTACCTGAGGCTTCCGCCGGGCCTGAGGCTTCCGCCGTACCGGAGACGTCCGTCCTGCCGGTGGTGTCGGCCGTACCTGAGGTTTCCGCCGTACGGGAGGCGCACGCTCTGCCGGAGGCGCCCGCAGTACCTGAGGCGTCGGCCGTACCGGAGACGTCCGTCGTGCTGGAGGCCGGGCGCTCCGGCCGCCTGGCCGTACCGGCTCCGGGGGGCGCGGTGGTGCCCCCCGCGGGCCCCGAGCCGTCGCGGACCCCGGCCGCCCCCCGGCCCGGGACTCCTCCGCGAGCGCCCGCCGCCCCGGCGGAGACGGAACCGCAGGGGGAGCCGGAGCCCCTGGAGCCGGAGCACGGCGACGGTGTGTTCAAGGTGCGGCTCGCCAACTTCGAGGGACCGTTCGACCTGCTCCTCCAGCTGATCTCCAAGCACAAGCTGGACGTCACCGAGGTCGCGCTGTCGAAGGTGACCGACGAGTTCATGGCGCACATCCGGGCGATGGGGCCGGACTGGGACCTCGACCAGACCACCGAGTTCCTGGTGGTCGCGGCGACCCTGCTCGACCTCAAGGCGGCCCGGCTGCTGCCCGCCGCCGAAGTCGAGGACGAGGCCGACCTGGCCCTGCTCGAAGCCCGCGACCTGCTCTTCGCCCGCCTGCTCCAGTACCGCGCGTACAAGCGGATCGCGGACATCTTCAACGAGCGCCTCGACGCCGAGGCCCGCCGCTACCCCCGTACCGTCGGCCTGGAGCCGCACCACGCCGAGCTGCTGCCCGAGGTCGTCATCAGCATCGGCCCCGAAGGCTTCGCCAGGCTCGCCGTCAAGGCGATGCAGCCGAAGCCCAAGCCGCAGGTGTACGTCGAGCACATCCACGCGCCCCTGGTCAGCGTGCAGGAGCAGGCCGGGATCGTCGTCGCCCGCCTGAAGGAACTGGGAGAGGCCAGCTTCCGCGTGCTGGTCCAGGACACCGAGGACACCCTGACCGTCGTCGCCCGCTTCCTCGCCCTGCTGGAGCTTTACCGGGAGAAGGCCGTCGAGCTGGACCAGGAGACCGCGCTCGGCGACCTGCTGGTGCGCTGGACCGGCGGCGACGGGGACGTCCAGCCGGCGGTCACCGACGAGTTCGACCGGCCGCCCGAGGTGCCGAAGGAGGAGCAGAAGGCGTGAGTGAGCAGACCGCGCGGCGGAACACGGAACCGGCCGCGGACGCCACGGAAGGCGCGCAGCCGGCCACGGAGGGCGCGGGCGGCCCGGACGGTGTCGCCGGGCTCGACCTGAAGCCCGCGCTGGAGGCCGTCCTCATGGTCGTCGACGAACCCGCGACCGAGGAACAGCTGGCGAAGATACTGCAACGGCCCCGGCGGCGGATCGCCGACGCCCTGCGCGAGCTGGCCGACGAGTACGCCGCCCAGGGCCGCGGCTTCGAGCTGCGCCTGGTCGCGGGCGGCTGGCGCTTCTACAGCCGGGCCGAGTACGCCGCCGCCGTCGAGGGCTTCGTCCTGGACGGCCAGCACGCCCGCCTCACCCAGGCCGCGCTGGAGACCCTCGCGGTCGTCGCCTACCGCCAGCCGGTCAGCCGCAGCCGCGTCTCGGCGGTGCGCGGGGTGAACTGCGACGGCGTGATGCGCACCCTCCTGCAACGGGGCCTGGTCGGGGAGGCGGGCACGGAACCCGAAACAGGTGCGATCCTGTACGTGACGACGAACTACTTCCTGGAGCGGATGGGCCTGCGCGGCCTGGACGAGCTCCCGGAGCTCGCGCCCTTCCTCCCGGAGGCGGAGGCGATCGAGGCCGAGACGCTGGAAGGGGTCCCGTCGTTCGATCCGGACGCCCCGGAAGCCGGGGACGCAGACGACAAGACGGAATTTTGATGCGAAGCAGCAGCGGCAGGAACAGCAGCGGAAACAACGGCGGGAGCCGTGGTGGCAACAGCGGCGGCCGCGGCGGGAGTGGCGGTGGCCGCGGCAACTACCGCGGCGCCGGCAACGACCGCGACGACAAGCAGGGGGGCCGTCCCAAGAAGCCGCGCCCGGAGGAGCGGCGCTATGACGTGGGCCCCGGCGCGACCAAGGACGGCCCGAAGTCCGGCCGCGGCCCCGCGGCCCGCGGTGGTGCGAAGGGCGGCCCGAAGCGGCCCCAGCAGCGCGGCCGCAGCGCCCCCGCCACGTCCCGCGAGTACGAGACGCGGGCCGAGGAGCGCAACCGCGAGCGGTACGCGGGCAAGAAGGACGTCAAGCTGCCCAAGACCTTCCCCGGCGCCGAGCAGGAGGGCGAGCGGCTGCAGAAGGTCCTCGCGCGCGCGGGCTACGGCTCCCGGCGTGCCTGCGAGGAGCTGATCGAGCAGGCCAGGGTCGAGATCAACGGCGAGATCGTGCTGGAGCAGGGGCGCCGCGTCGACCCGGAGAAGGACGAGGTCAAGGTCGACGGCCTGACCGTGGCCACGCAGTCGTACCAGTTCTTCTCGCTGAACAAGCCCGCCGGTGTCGTCTCCACCATGGAGGACCCGGAGGGCCGCCAGTGCCTCGGTGACTACGTCACCAACCGCGAGACCCGTCTCTTCCACGTCGGCCGGCTCGACACCGAGACCGAGGGCGTCATCCTGCTCACCAACCACGGCGAGCTGGCCCACCGCCTGACCCACCCCCGGTACGGCGTGAAGAAGACCTACCTCGCGCACATCGTGGGCCCGATCCCGCGCGACCTCGGCAAGCGCCTCAAGGACGGCATCCAGCTGGAGGACGGGTACGCGCGCGCCGACCACTTCCGGGTCGTCGAGCAGACCGGCAAGAACTACCTGGTCGAGGTGACCCTGCACGAGGGCCGCAAGCACATCGTCCGCCGGATGCTGGCCGAGGCGGGCTTCCCGGTCGACAAGCTGGTGCGCACCGCGTTCGGGCCGATCACCCTGGGCGACCAGAAGTCGGGGTGGCTGCGACGCCTGTCCAACACGGAGGTCGGGATGCTCATGCAGGAGGTCGAGCTCTAGGGGTTCCGGGAGCCGCGAGGCTCCGGGGGTTGTCCCACGCACCCACCTCTCTTTATAGTCCTGGTGACTATTAAGGGGGTGGGTGTTCGTGCGCGGCTACGACAAGCACGCCTTCGAGCCCTTCGCGGTGACCGTGGACCTCGCCGTCCTCACGCTCCGCGCGGGCGCGCTGCACGCGCTGCTCGTCGAGCGGGGCCAGGAGCCGTACGCGGGCCGCTGGGCACTGCCCGGCGGCTTCCTGCTGCCCGACGAGTCCGCGGAGCAGGCGGCCCGCCGTGAGCTGGCCGAGGAGACCGGCCTGGCGGACGTGACCGGGCTGCACCTGGAGCAGCTGCGGACCTACAGCGACCCCGGCCGCGACCCCCGGATGCGGGTCGTGTCCGTCGCCTTCGCAGCCCTGCTGCCCCGTCCCCCCGAGCCGTACGGCGGCGGTGACGCGGCCGAGGCCCGCTGGATGCCGTACGAGAGGGCCGAGGGCCTCGCCTTCGATCACGACCGGATCCTGGCCGACGCCCGGGAGCGGGTCGGCGCCAAGCTGGAGTACACCTGCCTGGCCACCGCCTTCTGCCCGGACGAGTTCACCCTCGGCGAGCTGCAGCAGGTCTACGAGACGGTGTGGGGCACGGCCCTGGACCGGCCCAACTTCCGCCGCAAGGTCCTCGCCACCCCCGGCTTCGTCGAGCCCGTCCCGGGCGCCGCCCGCCTCACCGGAGGCCGCGGCAAGCCCGCCGCCGTCTACCGCGCGGGACCGGCCACAGCACTGCACCCACCGCTGCTCCGCACCCCTCGGGAAGGACGCCCCGCATGACCACGACCACCGGCACCGAGCGCGCCGCCACCGGAGCGCTCACCGGCCTCGCCCTCGGCGACGCACTGGGCTTCCCCACCGAGTTCGACGACGTCCCGGCCATCCTCGCCAAGTGCGGCCCCTGGCGGGAGATGACGCTGCCCCGGCCCGCGATCGTCACCGACGACACGCAGATGACGCTCGCGCTGGGCAAGGGGCTGCGGACGGCAATGGACCGGGGCGTCCTGGCACCCGAAGGGATGACCGAGCCGGTGCGGCAGGGGTTCATCGCCTGGAACCGCTCACCGGAGAACAACCGGGCCCCCGGCAACACCTGCCTCAGGGCCTGCGGTCTCCTGGAGCGAGGAGACCGCCCCTGGCAGGACGCCAGCCAGATCCACTCCAAGGGCTGCGGCGCCAACATGCGCGTCGCGCCGGTCGGCCTCATACCCGGACTGAGCGACGAACAGCGTGCGGGCGCCGCCCAGTTGCAGTCCGCGCTCACCCACGGGCACCCCACCGCGCTCGCCGCCTCCGACCTCACCGCGCACGCCGTACGGCTGCTGGCCGAGGGCGCCGAGCCGACCGGGCTGGTCGGGCGGCTGCGCTCGTACGCCTACGACAACCGCACCCGCTACCACGAGCGCTGGCTCGGCGACCTGTGGACCCGCACCCAGGACCCGACGCCCGAGCGCTTCATCGCCCGCGGCTGGGACGAGTGCCTGGCGGCGCTCGACCGGCTCCGGGACGCGGTGCGCACCGTGTCGCCCGAGACCGACCCCTGCCTCGCCGTCGGCGAGGGCTGGATCGCGGAGGAGGCCCTGGCCGCGGGACTGCTCTGCTTCCTGCTCTTCGTCGACGAGCCGCTGACCGCCCTGCGCCGCGGCGCCTGCACCTCCGGCGACTCCGACTCCATCGCCTGCCTCGCGGGCGCCTTCGCGGGCGCCCACCTGGGCCCCGACGCCTGGCCGGCCGACTGGGCGGACCGCATCGAGTACCGCAGCGACCTGCTGGCCCTCGGAGCGCTCTGGGACGCCTGAGGCGCGGGCCGCGTCAGTGCTCCCCGGCGCCCCGGCCGCGTACGACGCCCTGCACGACTTCGTCGTACGGACCCGGCCGGAGCGCCGAGGCGCGGCGGGCGCGGTACAGGAAGTCCTCGACGCGGCGCCGGTCCGGTCCGGCCGGCAGCGGGCTGCGCCGGGCGGCTTCCTCGCCCTCCCGCGCCAGTCGGGTCATCCGCGCCTCCACCTCCGGCCAGGGCACCTCGCCGCGCTTCACCGCGAGCAGCGACTCCCGCTCCTCGCCGACGTCGATCGTCAGGGCGCCCGTGCGCAGCAGGTCGCGGGCGCTGGTCAGCAGCCGCAGCAGGTGCATCGCGTGCTTCCAGCGCGGGGCGCCGTGGACGCGCACGTCGGCGTCCAGCTTGTGGCGCTGGCCGTGCGCGTACCGGGTGAACGTGTCGTGGGCCCGGCGGGACAGGAACGCCTCGCGCAGCGCCAGCAGTTCGAGGCCCGTGTCGTCCACGTACTCCACGAGCGGGGAGTGCAGGCACTCCAGGATGTTCGGGTTCGCCCGCAGCGCCAGCTCGCAGAAGCGCTCCAGCTCCCAGCTGAACCGCTCCTCCCCGGGGCCCTCCACGTGCGTCGGCGGCTTCTCGAAGCGCCAGTACAGCTCCGTGGGCGCGAGGAAGACACCGCGGCGGTCCGTGTCGCTGTCCCGCGTCGCCAGACCGAAGGCGCGCGAGCCCATGACACAGGCGTAGATCGTGTGGTCGCGGACCAGGGTCTCGGGGTGCATGGCGGGAGCGTACGCGGGCCGGTCACGCCGGGCGGAGCGAATTACCGGCGTCTCAGAGGACGGGCGCCGCGGGCCGGAGCCAGGGGGGCTGACTAGGCTGGACGGACCAAGAGGCCAAACACGCGTCAGCAACGTCAGCAAGGAGCATCGCCGTGGCGGTACGAGCGGTCCGGGGCGCCGTCCAACTGGAACGGGACGAGGCGGGGCACATGGACGAGCAGGTCGCGGCCCTGCTGACCGCCCTCATGGAGCGCAACGGCCTGACGGTCGACGACCTGATCAGCCTGTGGTTCACCGCCACCCCCGACCTGCACAGCGACTTCCCGGCCGCCGCCGCCCGCGGGCTCGGCATCACCGACGTGCCGCTGATCTGCGCCCAGGAGCTGGACGTCGAGGGCGCCATGCCGCGCGTCGTCCGGGTCCTCGCCCACATCGAGTCCGACCGGCCCCGCGCCGAGATCGCCCACGTCTACCTCGGCGCCGCCGCGGCCCTGCGCAAGGACATCGCCCAGTGAGAACCGCACTCGTCATCGGCACCGGCCTGATCGGCACCTCCGCCGCGCTCGCCCTCACCGCGCGCGGCGTCACCGTCCACCTCGCCGACCACGACCCCGGTCAGGCCCGCACCGCCGCCGCGCTCGGCGCCGGCACCGACGAGACCCCGGACGGGCCGGTCGACCTCGCGATCGTCGCCGCACCGCCCGCCCTGGTCGCCGACGTGCTCGCCGACGCCATGGCCCGCGGCGCCGCCCGCGGCTACATCGACGTGGCCAGCGTCAAGGGCGGCCCCCGGCGGGAACTGGAGGCACGCGGACTCGACCTGTCCGCCTACATCGGCACGCACCCGATGTCCGGCCGCGAGAAGTCCGGGCCGCTGGCCGCCACCGCCGACCTCTTCGAGGGCCGCCCCTGGGTGCTCACCCCGACCCGGGACACCGACACCGAGGTGCTGAACCTCGCCCTGGAGCTGGTCTCGCACTGCCGCGCGGTGCCCGTGGTGATGGACGCCGACGCCCACGACCGTGCCGTGGCCCTCGTCTCCCACATGCCCCACCTGGTCTCCAGCATGGTCGCCGCGCGCCTGGAGCACGCCGAGGAGGCCGCCGTACGACTGTGCGGCCAGGGCATCCGCGACGTGACCCGGATCGCCGCCTCCGACCCCCGGATGTGGATCGACATCCTGTCCGCCAACCCGGGTCCGGTCGCCGACCTGCTCACCGACGTCGCCGCCGACCTGGAGGAGACCGTACGAGCCCTGCGCGCCCTGCAGTCCGCCGACGAGGACAAGCGCCGCGAGGGCGGCAGCGGCATCGCCGAGGTGCTGCGGCGCGGCAACGCCGGGCAGGTCCGCGTACCCGGCAAGCACGGCTCGGCCCCGCGGGCCTACGAGACGGTGGCCGTCCTCATCGACGACCAGCCCGGCCAGCTGGCCCGCATCTTCGCGGACGCGGGACGGGCCGGGGTCAACATCGAGGACGTACGCATCGAGCACGCGACCGGACAGCAGGCGGGTCTGGTGCAGCTCATGGTGGAGCCGAAGGCCGCCGCCGTCCTCACCGCGGCCCTGAAGGAGCGGGGCTGGGCGATCCGCCAGTGATCGCGGCCCCGGACGCCTGTCGGAGGGGCCCCGGCGGCCCGGTAACCTAGAGCCTGTCCGACGATTCCCGCCTGCCCGGCCGGGCGGACGACGGAAGATCGTCGGACAGGCCCTGTCCGGGACGCGCTCGCGTCCCGCACACCACCCACCGCACCGCACCAGGAAGGTGTCCCCTCGTGGAAAACGGCGCCGCCCCGACCGTCCCGGCCGTGATTGTCGCCATCGACGGTCCCTCCGGCACGGGCAAGTCGAGCACGTCGAAGGCCGTGGCCGCACAGCTCGGCCTGAGCTACCTGGACACCGGTGCGCAGTACCGGGCGATCACGTGGTGGATGGTCAGCAACGGCATCGACACCGACGACCCGCACGCCGTCGCCGCCGCGGCCGGCAAGCCCGAGATCGTCTCCGGCACCGACCCGGCCGGCCCGACCATCACGGTCGACGGCGTGGACGTGGCCGGCCCGATCCGCACCCAGGAGGTCACCTCCAAGGTCAGCGCGGTCAGCGCCGTGCCCGAGATCCGCGCCCGGATCACGGAGCTGCAGCGCTCCATCGCCGCCGCCGCGCCGCTCGGCATCGTCGTCGAGGGCCGCGACATCGGCACCACCGTGCTGCCGGACGCCGACCTCAAGATCTTCCTCACCGCCTCGGCGGAGGCCCGCGCCGCCCGCCGCAGCGGCGAGCTGAAGGGCGCCGACGTCAACGCCACCCGCGAGGCCCTGATCAAGCGGGACGCGGCCGACTCCAGCCGCAAGACCTCCCCGCTGGCCAAGGCCGGCGACGCGGTCGAGGTGGACACCACCGCCCTCACCCTGCCGCAGGTCATCGAGTGCGTCGTCACCCTCGTCGAGGAGAAGCGGGCGGGGAAGTGACCGCGTCCTCCGCAGCGCCCGTCCCCTCGGAGAAGGGCGCCGAGGTCGGCCGGCGCATCGGCGTCGGCCTGATGTACGGGCTGTGGAAGCCGCGCGTGCTCGGCGCCTGGCGGGTGCCCGCCACCGGCCCGGTGATCTACGCCGTCAACCACGCGCACAACATCGACGGCCCTATGGTCATGGGCGTGGCGCCCCGGCCGACGCACTTCCTGATCAAGAAGGAGGCGTTCGTCGGCCCGCTCGGGCGCTTCCTGACCGGCATCGGCCAGCTGAAGGTCGACCGCCACTCCGCCGACCGCGCGGCCATAGGGCAGGCGCTCGGCGTGCTGGCCGACGGCGGCGTGCTGGGCATCTTCCCGGAGGGCACCCGGGGCGAGGGCGACTTCGCCTCGCTGCGGGCCGGGCTCGCCTACTTCGCGGTGCGCAGCGGTGCCCCGATCGTCCCGGTCGCGGTACTGGGAAGCACGGACCGTCCCGGACGGTTGATAAAGGCGCTGCCCCCGCTGCGCACCCGCGTCGACGTCGTCTTCGGCGACCCGTTCGACGCGGGCGACGGCAGCGGGCGGCGCACCCGCAAGGCGCTGGACGAGGCCACCGAACGCATCCAGAAGCAGCTCACCGCGCACCTGGAAAACGCCAGGCGCCTCACCGGGCGCTGAGTGACACTTGAGTAGTGGATCACCCGGTACAGGGGTGCACCACCGATCACCACGATGAACGAGGTACGGACTTCATGAACGACCACATCCACTCCGAGGGCTCGGGCGAGGAGCACGACCACGGGGCGCTCGGCGACGCCGAGTACGCGCAGTTCATGGAGCTGGCCGCCGAAGAGGGCTTCGACATCCAGGAGGTCGAGGGCGCGATCGAGGAGGCCGGGCACGGCCCGCTGCCCGTCCTCGCCGTCGTCGGCCGCCCCAACGTCGGCAAGTCGACCCTCGTGAACCGCATCATCGGCCGCCGCGAGGCCGTCGTCGAGGACAAGCCCGGCGTCACCCGCGACCGCGTCACCTACGAGGCCGAGTGGGCCGGCCGCCGCTTCAAGGTCGTCGACACCGGCGGCTGGGAGCAGGACGTCCTCGGCATCGACGCCTCCGTGGCCGCGCAGGCCGAGTACGCGATCGAGGCCGCCGACGCGGTGGTCTTCGTCGTGGACGCCAAGGTCGGCGCCACCGACACCGACGAGGCGGTCGTCCGGCTGCTGCGCAAGGCCGGCAAGCCCGTCGTGCTGTGCGCCAACAAGGTCGACGGCCCGAGCGGCGAGGCCGACGCCTCCTACCTGTGGTCGCTGGGCCTGGGCGAGCCGCACCCGGTCTCCGCGCTGCACGGCCGCGGCACCGGCGACATGCTGGACCGCGTCCTGGAGGCGCTGCCCGAGGCCCCGGCGCAGACCTTCGGCACCGCCGTCGGCGGCCCCCGCCGCATCGCGCTGATCGGCCGCCCCAACGTCGGCAAGTCCTCGCTGCTGAACAAGGTGGCGGGCGAGGAGCGCGTCGTCGTCAACGAGCTGGCCGGCACCACCCGCGACCCGGTCGACGAGCTGATCGAGCTGGGCGGCGTCACCTGGAAGTTCGTCGACACGGCGGGCATCCGCAAGCGCGTCCACCTCCAGCAGGGCGCCGACTACTACGCCTCGCTGCGCACCGCCGCCGCCGTCGAGAAGGCGGAGGTCGCGGTCATCCTGATCGACGCGTCCGAGTCGATCTCGGTGCAGGACCAGCGGATCGTCACCATGGCCGTCGAGGCGGGCCGCGCGGTCGTCGTCGCCTACAACAAGTGGGACACCCTCGACGAGGAGCGCCGCTACTACCTGGAGCGGGAGATCGAGACCGAGCTGGGCCAGGTGGCGTGGGCGCCGCGGGTCAACGTCTCGGCCCAGACCGGCCGCCACATGGAGAAGCTGGTTCCCGCGATCGAGACCGCCCTGGCCGGCTGGGAGACCCGGGTCCCGACGGGCCGGCTCAACGCCTTCCTCGGCGAGCTGGTCGCCGCCCACCCGCACCCCGTGCGGGGCGGCAAGCAGCCGCGCATCCTCTTCGGCACCCAGGCGGGCACCAAGCCCCCGCGGTTCGTGCTCTTCGCCTCGGGCTTCATCGAGGCGGGCTACCGGCGCTTCATCGAGCGCCGGCTGCGCGAGGAGTTCTCCTTCGAGGGGACGCCGATCCACATCTCCGTGCGGGTGCGCGAGAAGCGCGGCGCGAAGAAGAAGTAGGACCCACCGCCACGCGAGAGGGCGCCCCCGGCCGGGGGGCGCCCTCTCGCGTCACTCGTCCTGCCCTCAGGTGCCGGACCGCGGGGCCGGTGGCAGCGCGGCCGGAACGTGGTGCGTGCCGCTGACGCGCTGCCACACCGACTGCTGGCCGACGCGGGCGCTCTGGGCCCCCGCGCTGTAGGCGCTGTAGGCACTTCTGCCGCGCGGGATGCTCCGGAAGGCCGTGAACCCCAGCTCCTCCTCACCGCTGCGATCGCCCGGCAGCGATCGGAAGGACCGGACGTACTCGGCGTAGAGCGCGTCGTAGATCGGCGTGGCCGAGGGGCCGCCGTGGCGGTGGAAGGCGTCGTATGCGTACACGTATGTCCAAACGACCTCGCGCGGGAAGGGATGCGGCCGGGGCGACGGCCGTCCGGAAGCCGCGTGAACGGGCTCAGGTGCCGGCCAGCGGCAGCGCCGCCGCGACCAGCTGGCCGTTCGCCGCCGCCTTGTCCAGCGCGTCCCGCAGCAGGTCCTCGCGCGGCTGCCGGCCGATCGACCCGACGGGCGCGGCGAACATCAGCACCTGCTGGTGCTTGTTGGCCGCCGTGCGCCAGCCCTCGGTGACCTGGAGCGGCTGGTGCGCCTGCCACCAGGCCACCGGCCGCCCGCCGGCCGCCCCGGGTTGCAGCACCGCGTGCAGCTGGCCCATCGCCAGCAGGACGGACCAGCCGTGCAGCACGGCCGGCGCGGTCACCAGTTCGGTGACCGGCATGAAGCCCTGCTCGATCAGCAGCGGCAGGAAGTCGTCGCCCGCACCGGCCGTGCCGGGCCGTGCGATGGGAGCGGTCGGTTCCACCACGAGGGCGGGGTGCAGCTCTCCGGCGATCAGGATCAGCCCGCTGGTCACACCGAGCACGGCCTGCTCGGGCGAGGACTTCTGGGGCGCGGCGGCAGCGGACTCGGAGCGGGCCTGGTCGGCGCTGATGGACCGCACGGCCCCCTGCAACTGCTCCTCGGTGACCTTGACGACCTGCGAGGGCAGGCAGCCCGCGTGGGCGAAGGCGAGCACGGCGGTCTCGTCGCCGATGAACAGGACGGTGCTGGTGCGCTCCTGCTCACAGTCGCCCGGGGTGCGGCAGGACGTGCAGTCGTAGCTGCCCGGGGCGGACTCCCCGGCCAGCAGGCGGTCGGCTTCTTCGTCGCCGATCTCGGCGCGTACGTCGTCGCTGACGTCGAGCATGCGCGGCACGGGTGGCTCCCTCGGGATGCGGTGCGTGGCCGGACCGGGTGGCTCCCGGGCCGTGGTCCGGGCGGGTCCCCGGCTCATGCATGGACAACGGGGGACCGGTGGCGGGAGTCACGCCCCATGGCCAACGGAATCGAACCATGCGACGCCCGCGACCGCTCCGGGGCCGCAGCCGTCCCGTCCGGCCCAAGTCAGCTGCTGCGTACAGGGATTGGGGCGGAGGGGCGAGCGGCATCCTCGTGGTCACGAGTCGACAAATCAGGAAATCAGCGAATGAACCGGGTGACCGGAAAGCGCCGTCCCCGGGCGTTCGCACGGGTCGTGACCACATCGCAATCGGACACGGACAACCAGGAGGCGGGGTCCCGGGTCTCACTGGGCGACGAGAAGCCCAGTGGAGGAACCGCACCGCATGATGCCGCCGGCCCCGCCGGCCGCCCCGCTGCGCGCCGACTGCATCGGCGACTCCGCGGGCGGTCTGACCTTCGACGTCGCCGCGCGCGGAAAGACCGGGGCGGCCCTGCTGATCCTGCGCCGCCGCGGGGCCGACGGCGAGGATCCCGCGGACACGGTGAGCCTGCCGCTGGCCCCGGCGGCCGAGGGCCGGCTGCGCGCCGCGCTGCCCAGCAGCGTGTCCCTGCCCGAGGGCCGCTGGGACGCCTACGCCCGCCTGTCCGGCGGCGGGCCGCGCCGCCTGGTGCCCGGTGTGACCGACCTGCGCTCCCTCGCCGAGCGCACCCCCGGCGGGCTGCTCGGCCACGTCGCCGTCCGCATCCCGTACGCCACCCCGCAGGGCAACCTCACTGTCCGCAGCTGGCTGCGCGCCCCGCACGCCGAGGCGGGGGAGCTGGGCCTCGCCGACAGCGGCCTGACGGTGCGCGGGAGGGTGTACGGCACCCGGCTCGCGCCCGGGGCGTACGCCGAGCTGCGCGCCCGGCCCGGGGAGGGCGGGGACGGGGGCGACGGCGTACGCCGGCTGGACGTCGCGGCCGAGCGGACGGAGTTCGTCTTCACCGTGCCCTACGACGGCTTGGCGCCGGGCCTGTGGGACCTGTGGCTGCGGCCCGCCGGCGACTCGGGTCCCGCCGTGCGGCTCGCGCGGCTGCTGGACGACGTCGCCGACAAGAACCCCGTGTTCACCTTCCCCCGCGCACGCGTGCGCACGTCGCGCGGCCCCGGAGAGGCCGGGCCGTACTACACCGGGGACAACGACCTCTCGCTCGTCGTCGCCCCGCTGGAAGCCTGACCGGACTGACCCCGCATGTCCGATGTGGGATTCGCGTAAGCGCCTCACGATCTCTTCCGCAGCGGGCTCGCGAAGGAATGTCCGGGTGCGCTCGGGCCCGGAATGCGGTGTGCCGCCGGTGCGCCCCGCGCGTCTTTTCCGTCCACTTATTCGAACCGCTGCCGCGACGCGCGGAAATTCACCTGGGCCGCGTGCGGAACACGGGTGAATCCGCCCGTTCGGGTGAACGCGTTCCATCAAAACGGCGCGCATGATCCTGTGACAAAGATGTGACCGTAGGTGCATCAGGGGCCGGTGTTACCGGTGCGGGCTTCCCCGCTCCCGGGGCAGGGCATAGCGTGGCGGTATGGCACCGATTCCGACACCACCGGCCGAGCCGCAGGACAGTCCGGACACCTACGTCGGCCTCGATCCCGACGCGGCCGAACGGCGGGCGCGGGAGCGTGGCTGGTCCACGGTGCGGTCCCTGGCGCCCGGCACGGTCATCACCATGGAGTACCGCGTGGGCCGCCTGAACCTCGAGGTGAAGGACGGCCGGGTGTCCCGCGCCTGGAAGGGCTGACGCCCGCCGTCAGCCGCCCGACAGGGGGCGTGCGGCCGGGGCGGAGCCGCGCGGGTGGCGGTCGGCGTGCGGCGGCCGGCGGCCGGCGGCCGGGGTCACCGGCGTACGGTCCGAGCGGGTCGTGTGCGGCCCGGCGGCCAGGTACACCGGAGGCCGGGCGCTGCGGGGCGTGGCGACCGGCTCGCAGGCCGGTGCCTCGGGCCGGCCGGAAGCGGGCGGGGCGGCGGGCGCGGGACTGCCGACCGGCCGCCGTGCGGTCCTCTCGCGGCCGCGAGAGGCGGACCAGCGGTCGCGCAGACCGAGGATCCACGCCTCGGCGCGGGCGATCAGCGGTTCGAACCAGGGGAGCGCCAGCAGGATCAGCAGTCCCGCCGCCCAGCCGAGGACCACGTCGCTGAGCCAGTGCGTACCGAGGTAGACGGTGGACATCCCCACCCCGAGCGAGGTGACCGCGGACAGTGCGGACAGCCAGCGCCTGGCGCGGTGCGTCGCGGCCAGGTAGGCGAGGATGCCCCAGGTGACGACGGCGTTCGCGGTGTGACCGCTCGGAAATATATCGCCGCCGAGCCACATCTCGTTGGCGCCGATCGTGGTCGCGTAGTGCGGTCCCAGCCGGCCCATGCCGTACTTGGCGGCGCCGACGGTGATGTTCAGCAGCAGCAGGGAGACGCCCAGCGCCAGCAGCGGACGCAGGGTGTGCTGCCGCCAGGAGCGCCAGCCGAGCCAGGCCGCGACCATCACGGCGGTGGGGCCGCGCTGGCCGAGCACCACGTAGTAGTCGACGAACGCGTGGATCTGCGGCCACTGCTGGTAGGGCCGGAAGAACATGACCTGCCAGTCGAGCCGGACCAGCCACGAGGTGATCACCACGGCCCACACGATCGCGATGTAGAACGCGAGGGTCGAGGCGAACAGCACGAGCCTGTGCCGGGACATCTCCGGCGCGTCCAGGAGCTCCGGTCGTTCCGGCTCCCGGTCCAGTCTCGCGAACACCCGGTCCAGACGGGTGGGCTTCCGTTCGGTACGCACCCAATCGACGTTACAGCGAGTGAGGAGTGATCCCCGACGAATCAACGGCTTTGTGATGACGATGTGATGTGGGATTCCTCTCAGGCGGGGCCCTATTTCCGGGTAATCCGCAATGGCGGTCGGCTGCGGACTTCAATTCCTTTGATCTGTCCGGCCGGCGATTTTATCCCGCTTATGAATGCGTTCACCGAATGCTGGTACGGAATTGTCCCGGTGGTCATCGTGCGGCGCCGGCGGCCGGCGGGCGGGCGCCGGTCGGGCGGGCGCGGGACGGTCAGGGCGGCCCGGAGCCGTTCAGCCAGAAGGCCCCGTACACCGCCGACGCCGCCGCGACACCGCAGACGAGCAGCGCCGACCTGGCGGTGCGCAGCCGGGCCAGGCCCACGGCCAGGGGAAACAGCAGCGGGAACGCGGGCAGCAGCAGCCGGGGCTTCGAGCCGAAGTAGCTCGACGCGCACAGGGCGAGCACGGTGACGAGCCCCGTGTACACCAGCAGCGGCAGTGGCTGGCGCCGCCGTACGCCCACCAGGTACAGCCACACCAGCAGGGCGACCCCCACCGTCAGTGCGACGCCCGCCAGGGCCCCGGGGAAGGACGTGAACCGGCCGGCGACGAAGCGGGCGAAGGCCACGCCCCCGTCGAAGCCGTTGCGCCAGCCGGCCTGCACGTCGAGATAGCCCAGCGGGCCCTTGCCGGTGCGGTGACCGACCCACAGGACGTAACCGGCGGCGCCCAGGGGAGCCAGCACCGTGCCGAGCACGCAGCGCGCGCCGGGCGAGCCGTCGCCCTCGCCCCCGCTCCGGGCGCGCACCCACGTCGTGATCGCGGCCGCCCACACCGCCGCCGCCACCGCGAGCCCCACCGGGCGGGTCAGCCCGGCCAGCGCGGCCAGCGTCCCCGCGGTCACCCAGCGCCCGGTCAGCACCGCGTACAGCGACCAGGCGGCCAGCGCGGTGAACAGGGACTCGCTGTAGGCCATCGACTGCACGACGCCGACCGGCAGCACCGCCCACAGCAGCACCGCGCACCCGCCCGCGCGGGGGCCGTACACGTGGTCCGCCACCGCGAAGATCCCCCAGGCGGCGGCGAGCGAGGCGACCAGGGAGACGACGAAGCCGACGTCCGCGTACGACAGCGGGGTCACCGCGGCGCCGAGCCGCTCCAGCCAGGGCAGCAGCGGGAAGAAGGCGAGGTCGGAATGCACGTCGCCGCCCGGGAGCCGCACCTCGTAGCCGTACCCCTGCTCCGCCACCCTCGTGTACCAGAGGGAGTCCCACCGGGCCGTGAGCAGCGTGTACGCGCTCTTGTCGCGCGCGGCGCTCCACAGGGCCAGGACGAGCAGGCCCAGGGCGCGTACGGCCGCGTAGCCGAGCAGCGCCGGGGCGGCCCGGCGCAGGGCACCGGACAGGCCCGGGGCGACGGAGCGGCCCACGGTGCGCGTTGCGAGATCGGTCACGGGCTCGATTATCCGCGGGGCACGAGGGCGGTCGCGTCGCCGGGGCGGGCGGGACGGCGACCGCAGTGGCGCATGCCACACGGGTGACGGGGGATGTGTGAGGCCCGCCACGTGTGCGATGCCCGGTCTCGCGTACTCTGGCGAGTCACTCGCGTTCCGTTGCACGGGCCGGAGCCCCCCGCTCCTCTCCGGCCGTGCCGCAGGGGAGTCCCCACCCCACGGCCCGCCGGGCGCGAGGGAACATCTTGGAGGTACGTACATGTCCGGGACGCCCACGGCTGCCGCCGCGCCGCGCCGTCGGACGGCCGGGGCCGGTGCCAACCGCTGGGTGGTCCTGGTCGTCCTCTGCGTGAGCCTGCTGCTCGTCGCCGTCGACGCGACCGTGCTGCACGTCGCGGTGCCCGCCGTCACTGAGGACCTCAGGCCCGGCGCCATCGAACTGCTCTGGATCGTCGACGTCTATCCGCTGGTCTGCGCCTCGCTGCTGATCCTCTTCGGCACGCTGGGCGACCGGGTGGGCCGCAGACGGGTCCTGCTGCTCGGCTACGCCCTCTTCGGCGTCGCCTCCGCGTTCGCGGCCCTCGCCGAGAGCGCCCAGGTGCTGATCGCGGCCCGCGCGCTGCTCGGCGTCGGCGGCGCCATGATCATGCCGGCGACGCTGTCGATCCTGCGGCAGGTCTTCCCCGACCGGCGGGAGCGGGCGCTGGCGATCGGCATCTGGAGCGCCGTGGCCGCGGTCGGCGCGGCGGTCGGCCCGCTGCTGGGCGGCTTCCTCCTCGAGCACTTCTGGTGGGGCTCGGTCTTCCTCGTCAACATCCCGCTGATGCTGGTGAGCCTGCCGGTGGGGCGGCTGCTGCTGCCCGAGTCGAAGGGCGACGGCCGCGGGCCCTGGGACGTGGTCGGCGCGCTGATGGCGGCGGGCGGTCTGTTCGGCGTCGTACTGGGGGTGAAGCGGCTGGGCGGCGGGGAGCCGGTGGCGAGCCTGCTCACCCTGCTGCCGCTGGTGCTCGGCGCGGCCCTGCTGGCCGGCTTCGTACGCCGGCAGCGACGGCGCACGTACCCGCTGGTGGACCTGCGGATGTTCCGGCGGGCGGCGTTCAGCACGTCGGTCGGGTGCATCGTGCTGGCGATGCTGGCGCTGGTGGGTCTTGAGCTGATCGCGGCGCAGTACCTGCAACTGGTGCTCGGGCTGTCGCCGCTGGAGACCGGGCTGCGGCTGCTGCCGCTGACCTTCGCGGCGATGGGCGCGGGCCTCGCGGGAGCGCGGCTGCTGCGGCGCTTCGGCCCGCGGCGGACGGTGTGCGCGGGATTCTGCCTGACCGCCTTCGCGGTGCTGCTGCTGACGGCGATGGGCCGGGCCGACAACACCGCGCTGCTGCTGAGCGGGTTCGTGCTGCTCGGCTTCGGCCTGGAGACGACGCTGTTCGGGGCGTACGAGTCGATGCTGAGCGAGGCGCCGCCGGAACAGTCCGGCGGGGCGGCGGCGATCGGTGAGACCTCCTACCAGCTGGGCGCCGGGATCGGCATCGCCCTGCTGGGCAGCGTGATGAACGCGGCGTACGCGCCGGGGCTGACGGGGGGCGTGCCCGGGGTGCCGTCGGCGGCGTCGGCGGCGGCCGGGCATTCGCTGGGGGAGGCGTACGAGGTCGCCGCGCAGCTCGGGGGACCCGCCGGGGTCGCGTTGCGACGGGCCGCGGGGGACGCGTTCGTGCACGGGCTGCACGTGACGTTGGTGGTGAGCGCGGGGTTGCTGCTGCTCGGGGCGGTGATGGCGTTGCGGTTGCCGCGGGTGATGCAGTGCGACGCGGTGTCGGTGCCGGCGCCCCGGGACTCGGTGGAGTCGCAGTCCCGCGTCTCGGTGTGAGCGGGGGCGTCGCCCTCGGGCGGCCGGGGAGCGGCGACGGACGCGGCTGGTGGGCCGGAGGGGGCGCGTCGGCCCGGGCCATGGTGGACGCGCGGGGCGTCGCATCGTAACGTCGGCACCACAAGCCTGACTAGCGGCGCTAGTTTTGACAGTCCGGAGGGTGTCCCATGGCCGCGTCCACCAAGTTGCCCGCGTTCGACCCCGCCGACCCCCTCGGCATCGACGACCTGCTCGAACCCGAGGACCTGGCGGTCCGGGACACCGTGCGGGGCTGGGCCGCGGACCGGGTGCTGCCGCACGTCGCGGACTGGTACGAGAAGGGCGAACTGCCCGGGATCAGGGAGCTGGCGCGCGAGCTGGGCTCCATCGGCGCGCTCGGGATGTCCCTCGACGGGTACGGCTGCGCCGGGGCGAGCGCCGTCCAGTACGGGCTGGCCTGTCTGGAGCTGGAGGCGGCCGACTCCGGCATCCGCTCCCTCGTCTCCGTGCAGGGCTCCCTCGCCATGTACGCCGTTCACCGCTTCGGCAGCGAGGAGCAGAAGCAGACCTGGCTGCCGCGGATGGCCGCCGGCGAGGTCATCGGGTGCTTCGGCCTCACCGAGCCCGACCACGGGTCCGACCCGGCCCACATGCGTACCCGCGCCAAGCGCGACGCCGGCGGGGACTGGGTGCTCGACGGGCGCAAGATGTGGATCACCAACGGCTCGGTGGCCGGGGTGGCCGTCGTCTGGGCGCAGACCGAGGAGGGCATCCGCGGTTTCCTCGTGCCGACCGACAGTCCCGGGTTCTCCGCGCCGGAGATCAAGCACAAGTGGTCCCTGCGGGCCAGCGTCACCAGCGAGCTGGTCATGGACGGCGTACGGCTGCCCGCCGACGCGGTGCTGCCGGAGGTGACCGGGCTGCGCGGGCCGCTGAGCTGTCTGTCGCACGCCCGTTACGGCATCGTCTGGGGTTCGATGGGCGCGGCCCGCAGTTCCTTCGAGGCGGCGGTGGAGTACGCGAAGTCGCGGGAGCAGTTCGGGCGGCCGATCGGGGGCTTCCAGCTCACCCAGGCCAAGCTCGCCGACATGGCGGTCGAACTGCACAAGGGGATCCTGCTCGCCCACCACCTCGGGCGGCGCATGGACGCCGGCCGCCTGCGTCCCGAGCAGGTCAGCTTCGGCAAGCTCAACAACGTCCGCGAGGCCATCGACATCTGCCGTACGGCCCGCACGATCCTCGGCGCCAACGGGATCTCGCTCGAATATCCCGTGATGCGGCACGCGACGAACCTGGAATCGGTGCTCACCTACGAGGGCACCGTCGAGATGCACCAGTTGGTGCTGGGCAAGGCGCTCACCGGACTCGACGCCTTCCGGTAGGAGCCCGGCGGGGGTGCGGGGGCGGGGCCGTGGTGTGCGGCCCCGCCTCAGCTCTGGTTGAAGAAACCGTCGGAACGGTGCGCGGCGGGCTCGCCGCTGATCACCTGGGTGTCGGCCGGGCTCAGCAGGAACACCCGGGTGGACACCCGCTCGATCGAACCGCGCAGGCCGAAGATGAGCCCGGCCGCGAAGTCGACCACGCGCTTGGCGTCGGTGCCCTCCATGGCCGTCAGGTTCACGATGACGGGGACCCCGTCCCGGAACAGCTCACCGATGGCCCGTGCGTCCCGGAAGCTGTCCGGGGTGACCGTCGCGATGCGGCGGCCCGTCTCCTCGGCCACGTCCGAGGCCACCTTGACCCGGGGGTCCGTGACCCAGGCGTCCCCGGACTCGGTGCCCTCGGAGTAGTCGTCGTCGTAGTAACGCTCGTCATCGTTGTCGTCGACGAGGCCGAGCCACGCACTCGCCTTGCGTACCGATCCCATGGACGCCTCCTCTCACAGCGGTCTTTCGTGCTTCCGCATCCCTATGGTCATCCATGATGCGGACGTCGCGCCAAGTGGATAGACGCCGCGCGGGGGGTTTGTGACGGTACTGGTGCACAGCGGATCCGTCGAGAGTCCTTGTGTCCCAAGGGCCGTTTCCCAAACGGATGCTGACTGTGAGTGAAATATGATTCTTCACGGCACACGGGTGAGGGCGGGTGCGTACGGGTGACGGCGGAGGTCGGTACGATGCCGCAGCTCAGCGTCGTACCAACCTCGGGGGAGCGTCGTGTTCGGAATCGTCAGGCCGTGCAGGCACCGGCTCGGAGAGAGCCTCACCGGTCAGTGGATGGCTCACTTGTGCGGGTTGTGTCTCGCACTGCGCAAGGACCACGGACAGTTCGCGCGGATCGTGACGAACTATGACGGGCTGCTCATATCGGTTCTGACGGAGGCTCAGGCCGGGCGGGGCGGTGCCGGGGCCGGACGGCGCACCGCCGGGCCCTGTCCGCTGCGCGGGATGCGCACCGCCTCCGTCGCGCACGGTGAGGGCGCCCGGCTGGCGGCGGCCGTCTCCCTGGTGCTGGCCTCGGCCAAGGTGCGCGACCACGTGGCCGACGGTGACGGCCTGCTGGCCCGGCGGCCGGTGGCGCTCGCCGCCCGCCGGATCGCCACCGGCTGGGACGCGGCCGGGGCGCGCGGCGGCGGCGCCGTCGGCTTCGACACCGCCGTGCTGGTCGACGCCGTGGACCGGCAGGGCGGTATCGAGGCCCTGGCCGGGCCCGGAACGCCCCTGCTGACCGTCACCGAGCCGACGGAGACCGCGACCGCGGCCGCCTTCGCGCACACCGCGCACCTCGCCGGGCGGCCGGAGAACGCCGCGCCGCTCGCCGAGGCCGGACGGCTCTTCGGCCGGCTCGCGCACCTCCTGGACGCCGTGGAGGACCGGGAGGCCGACGCCGCGTCCGGCGCCTGGAACCCGCTCGCCGCCACCGGGACGCCGCTCACCGAGGCCCGGCGGCTCGCGGACGACGCCGTGCGCGGGATCCGGCTGGCCCTGCGGGAGGCCGAGTTCACCGACGGCCGGCTGGTGCACCGGCTGCTCGTGCACGAGCTGGGCAACTCCGTGGACCGCGCGTTCGGCACCGTCTCGTGCGCCCACGGCAGCCATCCGTACGCCCCTCCCGGCAGCACCCCGGGCGCCCCCGGCGGCCCCGGTGGCCCGACGCCCCCGGAGCCGCCGCGCCGCGACCGGCGCGGGCTGCTCGCGGGCTGCGCCGTGTGGCTCGGGCTGGCCTGCACGTGCCAGATGTGCTGCGGCACCTTCGAGGATCCGTGGAGCCGGCAGCGCCGGGACGGCCTCTGCTCCAACTGTGACTGCGGGGACTGCGGCAACTGCTGCGACTGCTGCAACTGCTGCGGCGACGGGTGCGACTGCGGTTGTGACGGCTGCGACTGCGGTTGCAGCTGCTGAGAAGCCGTCAGTGTCCGTGGGCCGTCGGCCCGTCAGGTCGGAACGGGCGGATTCCTGCGCATCGTCAGGTCTCCTGGAACGGGGGGAGGGGGCGGGGCGAGGGGAGGGGGTGCGTGTGAAGGCGGGACGACAGGCCGAACCCGGGAAGGCCCCGACGGGACCGGCCGCACGGCGGACCGCTCCACCGGCGGATCCGGGGGCCGGGTGGTCGGACGAGCGGGGCGGGCAGGGAGGTCGGCTCAACAGGAACAGGACCACACTCGACCGAAGTCGATGTGGGAGCGCGTGACCAGCCACTGCTGCGGATGCATGGGCCAAGTGGAACAGGCATCCGGTTCCGCGTCAACGCATGGAGATCCCCGGCTCACAGTGTGGACAGCCTTGACAGCGTACGGAAACGCCCCCGTACTCTCGGCGCACGGCCTGCTGAGGGGCTCGGCCGTGTGAAGGCACCATCCACCGCGTCCGACTGACGCGCCGTCACGGAGCCTTCGCATGTCCTGCGACCACCTCGTCCCGTCCGCCGCCGTACCCGAGTCCCCGGACCGGGCGGTCCTCCCGCGGACCTTCCCGCACCGCCGCCCGCCCGGTGGACGGCCGCCGTCGACGTCCTCGTCCCGCTGCGTCCCGCCGCCGGCTCCGTGCCGTGTGCCGGGCGACGGGGGCACGTCCGCGTGTTCCGGTCGCCCCGCGCCCGCGACCCGTAGCGCCCCCGGTGAACCGCCCCGCCTCACCGGCGCCCGCGCCCGTCCCCGGGCCGGCCGGGGGGATCCCCGGCGTCGTGGAGGACCCGGCCCCGGCGGGCAGCGGGCCGCCCGCGGCACGGGCGTCGGCGGCAAGGGCGTCCGCGGCACGGGCGTCCGCGGACGTCCCTCTCCCGGGTCCGGTGCGGACAGGCCCGCCGGCACGGACGGAAGGGGCGTCCCGGTATGAGCTCCGCACCCGGCAGGCGGCGGCTGCACGTGGCCGCCGCCCTGGACCGGCGGTCGGTGTACGACGCGGACGCGTACGTGACGGCCGCCCGGCTCGCCGAACACGGCGCGCTGGACTTCGTGACCCTGGGCGACAGCCTCGCCCGCCCCGGCCCCGACGCGCTCGCCGTCCTGTCGCGGGTGGCACCTGCCACCCGGCGCATCGGCCTGGTCCCCACCGTTTCCACCACGCACACCGAGCCCTTCCACGTCCAGGCGGCGGTGGCGACCCTCGACTGGGTCAGCCGCGGCCGGGCGGGCTGGCGGATCGAGGTGTCCACCACCGAGGGCGAGGCCCGTCTCTTCGGCCGCCGCCACGCGGCACCCGCCGACGTGCTCTGGCGGGAGGCCGGCGAGGTCGCCGAGGTGGCGGCGCGCCTGTGGGACAGCTGGGAGGACGGCGCCGAGATCCGTGACACGGCCACCGGCCGCTTCGTCGACCGGGACAAGCTCCACCACGTCGACTTCACCGGCTCCGCCTTCTCCGTCAAGGGGCCCTCGACCGTGCCGCGGCCCCCGCAGGGGCACCCCGTGCGCGTGGTCGACGCCACCGGTCCCGACGCGCGGGCGGTCGCGGCCCGGTACGCCGACGTGGCCCTGGTGCGCACCGCGCTCCCCGTCCGGGCCGCCGCCGCGCGGGCCGAACTGCGGACGTCCGCCGGGACGCACGGCCGGGACCCGGACGACCTGCGGGTCCTCGCCGCCCTCGACGTCGACCTCGGCGACGGCGAGTACGCGGCCGTACCCGGGCACGGCGGAGGCGGGCCCCGCGTCACGCCGCACGGCCCGCTGTACCGGGGCGGCCCCGTCGACCTGGCCGAACTGATCATCTCCTGGCACCGGGACGGCATCGTCGACGGCTTCCACCTCACGCCGGTCGACCCGCGCCGGGACCTGGAGCGCCTCGTCAACGGCACGGTGCCGCTGCTCCAGCACCGGGGCCTGTTCCGCACCTTCTACCCGGGCAGCACGCTCCGGGACCACCTGGGCCTGAACCGGCCCGCCAACCAGTACGCCGTCGCGCGGGGAGCGTCATGACCGGAGCGGAACGGACGTGGACCCATCCGGTGCCGCCGGTGCTGCCGGAGCCGACGCGGCCCGGTCCGGCGCGCCCGGAGGCGGGGCGGCCCCGGCGGATGCACCTCGCCGTGCGCTTCCCGGAGGCTGACGACACCACGGCCGACGACATGACGGTCTGGCCCCCTCCGGGCTCGGGCTCGCAGATCGACTTCGCCTCCTTCGAGCACCTGGCGCGCACCGCCGAACGCGGCCTGTTCGACTTCTTCGTCGTTTCCGGCGGGTCCGTCGTTTCCGGCGGGTCCGGCGGGTCCGGCGGGCTGCGGCTGCGCGAGCACAAGGGCCGCGTCCACGACCTGGACGTGGCCGGCCGCCCCGAGCCCCTGACCATGCTGAACGCGCTCGCCGGCGTCACCGGACGCCTCGGCCTGGCCGCCGCGGTCGACGCCGCCTTCAACGAGCCCTACGACGTCGCCCGCCGGCTCGCCACCCTGGACCACCTCAGCGACGGCCGGGCGGCCTGGCACGTGGTGGCCTCCTCCGACGCCTTCACCGGCGAGAACTTCCGGTGCGGCGACCGCCCGGAACGGGCCGGCCTCCCCGGCTCCCGGCTTCGCTCCGGCGAGGAGGCCCCTGTGACGCGGGCCGCCGAGTTCGTGGCCGCCGCGCGCGAACTGTGGGACTCCTGGGCCCCGGACGGCACCCCCCGCCCCTTCGCCCACCACGGACCGCACTTCGACATCGCGGGCGAGTTCACCCTGCCCCGTCCACCGCAGGGGCATCCGGTGGTGATCCAGGCGGGTGACCGCGAGGAGGACCGGGAGTTCGCCGCCTCGTCGGCGGACGTGATCCTCACCCGGTACGGCTCCCCGGAAGCGGGCCGCGCCTTCCGCACCGACGTGAACCGCCGCCTGGCGGCGTACGGCCGGAGCCCCGGGGACCTCAAGATCATGCCCGGGGTCGCGGTGGTCCTCGGGGACACCGACGCCGAGGCGCACGAGCGGGCCGGGGAGATCAGGCGGCAGCAGGTGTCCCCGCGGTCCGCGCTGCTCACGCTGGAGCGGATCTGGGGCGTCGACCTGTCCGCGTACGACCCCGAAGGGCCGCTGCCCGACATCGACCCGGTGCCCGGTCCGCAGCTCGGCCGGGGGTGGCCCCGGGACGGCGACAGCGTGGCGACCGCCGAGAAGTGGCGGGCGCTGGCGCAGGAGCGGGGGCTGTCCATCCGGCAGACCGTGATCGAGGCGGGCGCCCGGCGGTCCGTGGTCGGCACCCCGGAGCGGGTCGCGGCCGAACTGACGGAGTCGGTGGCGCGGGACGCCGCGGACGGCTTCGTCCTGACACCGCATCCAGCCCCGGGCGGGCTGGACGAGTTCGTCGACCGGGTGGTCCCGTTGCTTCAGGAGCGCGGCGCGTTCCGTACCGCCTACGAGGGCGCCACCCTGCGCTCCCACCTGGGTCTGGCCGACCCGGCGGCGAGGGCCGCGCCATGACGAAGGGCTCGCCCGGCGACGCGCCGCACCCGCCGGCCGGCGGACCATCCGGAGGGGCGACTTCCGGACACCCCCGGCGCCCGTGACGTCACCCCGCCCGCCCCCGCACGCCGGGGCGTTCCGTGACATCGCGGCCACCGGTTCCCGCGCCCGGCCGCGCCGGACGCCGAGGGCGTACGGCGGTCGGCCGCCACCGGGCGCGATCGTCCCCGTGCGCGGTCGCCGAGCACGGCGCCCGGTCCTTCCAGCCGCCGGAGAACAGGCTGCCGGCCCGGGGTGAGGCGAGGGAGCGTCAACCGCCCGGGGGACCCACGGGAGTTGGTAAAGGCCGGTCAAAGGTTGAAGTCCGAAAGGCACTCTTGCGCCGACCGGACGTTCGGCCGAATACTCCAACTTCAGCGCTTGTCAGGGGCACGACGTATCCGGGAACCCCGGAGGTCCGTCCCTGGCTGCGCCTCACGGGCCCCCGACCCCACAAGCGGGGCCCCCGACTTCCCCTGTGGAGGAACGAAAAGTGAGGATCAAGCGCACCACCCCCCGCAGCGGCATCACGAGACGGACTCGGCTGATCGCCGTATCCACCGGCCTCGTGGCCGCCGCCGCCGTCGCGATCCCCAGCGCGAACGCGGCCCCCGCCCCGGCCACCTTCAGCGCCGCCGAGCTGAGCAGTGCCGGCAACGCGGTGCTCCAGGCCGACGTCCCGGGCACCGCCTGGGCCGTCGACAGCGAGTCCGGCCGGGTGCTGCTCACCGTCGACAGCACCGTCTCCCAGGCGGAGCTCGCGAAGATCAAGAAGCAGGCCGGCGACAAGGCCGACGCGCTCACGATCAAGCGCACCCCGGGCACGTTCAACAAGCTCATCCAGGGCGGCGACGCCATCTACGCGAGCAGCTGGCGCTGCTCCCTCGGCTTCAACGTCCGCACCAGCAGCGGCGCCGAGTACTTCCTGACCGCCGGTCACTGCACCGACGGCGCCGGCGCCTGGCGCGCCAGCTCCGGAGGCACCGTCATCGGACAGACGGCCGGTTCGAGCTTCCCGGGCAACGACTACGGCATCGTGCAGTACACCGGGTCCGTCGCCCGGCCCGGCACCGCCAACGGCGTGGACATCACCCGTGCGGCCACCCCGAGCGTGGGCACCACGGTCATCCGTGACGGGTCCACCAGCGGTACCCACAGCGGCCGGGTCACCGCCCTGAACGCCACCGTCAACTACGGCGGCGGCGACATAGTCTCCGGCCTGATCCAGACCACGGTCTGCGCCGAGCCCGGCGACTCCGGCGGTTCGCTCTACGGCAGCAACGGCACCGCGTACGGTCTGACCTCCGGCGGCAGCGGCAACTGCTCCTCCGGCGGTACGACGTTCTTCCAGCCGGTCGTGGAGGCCCTGAACGCCTACGGCGTCAGCGTCTACTGACCGGTCCGCCCGTCCGGTACCGCGCGGCCGGCGATGCGACCAGCCCCCGTACACCCAGTGGTGTGCGGGGGCTCTCCGCTGTCCGGACCGGGGGCCCGCCAATCCTCTGGGAAGGGATACGAATGGTGAAGGCCGTGTGACCGCCCTGGAGTTGTCGTGCGCACGTCCTGGAGTCGACCTTGTGTGCGGCCTGTGGAATCGGAAGAGTCAACGCTCGTCAACCAGCCTTCCGGTTCACGAGGTCCCCACAACCTCGCGGGCCGACCCCCCACAGGAGGACGTGAGTTGAAGCACCGACGCATATCCAGGCGACGGGCCACCGTGGTAGGTGCGGGCATCACCGCACTGGTCGCCGCGGGAGTCACCTTCCAGAGCGCGAACGCCAGCGAGGCCCCGAAGACCGCCGCACCCGAGACCCTGTCGGTCACGGCGGCCGGGAAGCTCGCCTCCACGCTGCTCGGCGACCTCGGCACCGACGCCGCGGGCACGTACTACGACGCCCAGGCCAAGAGCCTCGTCGTCAACGTGCTCGACCAGGCCGCCGCGCAGACCGTCGAGGAGGCCGGCGCCGAGGCGAGAATCGTCGAGAACTCGCTCGCCGACCTGAAGAGCGCGCGCACCACCCTCACCGAGGACGCGACCATCCCGGGCACGTCCTGGGCGACCGACCCGACCACCAACAAGGTCGTCGTCACCGCCGACCGCACGGTCTCCAAGGCCGAGCTGGCCAAGCTGACCCGGGTGGTCGACGGACTGGGCGCCAAGGCCGAGCTCAAGCGGACCAAGGGCGAGTACAAGGCATTCGTCGCGGGCGGTGACGCCATCACCGGAGGCGGCGGGCGCTGCTCGCTCGGCTTCAACGTGACCAAGGGCGGCGAGCCGTACTTCATCACGGCCGGCCACTGCACCGAGTCCATCTCCAGCTGGTCGGACTCCTCCGGGAACGTCATCGGCGAGAACGAGGCCTCCAGCTTCCCGGACAACGACTACGGGCTGGTCAAGTACACCGCCGACGTGGCCCACCCGAGCGAGGTGAACCTCTACAACGGCTCCTCGCAGGCCATCTCGGGCGCCGCCGAGGCCACCGTCGGCATGCAGGTGACCCGCAGCGGCTCCACCACCCAGGTCCACGACGGGACGGTCACCGGCCTGGACGCCACCGTGAACTACGGCAACGGCGACATCGTCAACGGCCTCATCCAGACGGACGTCTGCGCCGAGCCCGGCGACAGCGGCGGCTCGCTCTTCTCCGGCGACAAGGCCATCGGCCTCACCTCCGGCGGCAGCGGCGACTGCACCTCCGGCGGCGAGACCTTCTTCCAGCCGGTGACGGAGGCCCTGTCGGCCACCGGCACGCAGATCGGCTGAGCGGTACCCGCACCCCGGTGAAGTCCCGTCCCGCGCACGTGGGGCGGGACTTCCGCGTGTCCGGCTGGGGCTGTCGCGTGCGGACGGCGGTCAGCCGGCCGGCTCGGGCGGCAGGTCCGGCTCCCGCCGCCCGCGGCGCGGCAGCGCCGCCGCCAGCATCGTGATCACCGTCCCCGCGACCGCCCACGCCCACAGCACCAGCAGGGAGGCGGTCACGTCGTTCCCCTTGAAGTAGGCGATCGAGCGGGCCGCCCAGGTGCCCGCGCCCGGCGGCAGCGCCGGGCCGATCGCCTTCCAGAACGGCGGCAGCAGCGGCAGCGGGAAGGCGCCTCCCGCGCTCGGGTTGCCCGCGATCACCACCAGCAGGATCGCCAGGCCGATGCCGACGATCCCGAAGACGCCCTGGAGGGCGAGCGTGGCCGCGCCCACCGCGAACGTGATCAGCGCGCCGAGCCCCCACAGGTCCAGCACGCCGCCGGGCAGCGCGCCCAGGACCGGCCCGACGATCACCGCGCCGCCGAGTCCGCCGGTGATCGCGACCAGCGCCATCACGATCAGCCGGATCGCCGCCCGGCGCGGGTCGGCCGGCCGGGCGCCGGTGCTGATCGCCAGGATCGAGGCGCACAGGTAGCCGCCGACGCACCAGCCCACGACCAGGTAGAAGGACGACAGCCCGTCGAAGTCGTGGGGCGAGGCCGGGGCCACGTCGACGACCCGTACGGCGCGCCCCTCGGCCTTCTCCACCCGGCCGGTCACGCCTTCCAGGGTGGTGGCGAGGACGGTGCCGCCGCCGGAGGCGACCAGCAGGGTGTCGGTGCGGCCGGAGGGATCGAGGACCAGGGCGCCGTCGATCTCCCGGTCCATGATCTGCCGCCGGGCGCTCGCCTCGTCGGCCACCGCGCGCGGGTCCAGCGGGGAGCCCGGCAGCCGCTCCAGCCGCTCCACCGTCCGCCCGGCCGCCGCCCCGGGCGCGACCACCCCGAAGGGCACGTCCTTCGGTCTGGGATCGTGCAGCGCTCCCACGTAGGAGGCGATGAACAGCAGCTGGAGCGCGATCACGCCGAGCACGAGCAGGGTGGCCCGCGGGGTGACGGCGTCCTTCACCTCACCGAGGAAGGAGCCGCTTCGCGTGCGGGGGCCCGGTGTGTGTGACATGTCCCCACAGTCCGGGTCGGGGAGTGTTTGCGCAGGTGGGGCGGGGCCGAACGGATGTCGTACATACATTCGAGGATGGGGGTATGGTGGGTGAGGTAGCTGGGAACAGACGTTCGATAATGGCGTTCGGGCCGACATGGTCAGGCGTCGGTTCATGAGTCGGGAGGTGCGTGATGCCGGGTTTCACGCACCTGCACACCGTCTCCGGGTTCTCCGCCCGTTACGGCGCCTCCCACCCGGAGCGGCTGGCCGAGCGCGCCGTCGAGCGGGGCATGGACGCCCTCGCCCTCACCGACCGCGACACCCTCGCGGGCACGGTCCGCTTCGCCAAGGCCTGCGCGAAGGCGGGCGTCCGTCCGCTGTTCGGAGCGGAGCTCGCGGTCGCCGCCCCCGAGCCCGGGGCGGAACGCACGGACACCTCCGTACGCCGGGACCGGCTCCGTACCCCCGTGCGCGGCGGCGCCTTCGTCGACGAGTCGGCCCCGCGGGTGACCTTCCTCGCCCGGGACGGCGCCCGCGGCTGGGCCGACCTGTGCCGCCTCGTCTCCGCCGCCCACACGGCCGAGGGCACCCCGCTGCTGTCCTGGCCCGACAACCACGCCGCCGGCCTGACCGTCCTGCTCGGCCCCGACTCCGACGTCGGCCGCGCCCTCGCCGCCGGCCGCCCCGACCGCGCGGCGAAGCTCCTCGCCCCCTGGCGGGAGGTCTACGGCGACGCCCTGCGCCTGGAGGCCGTCTGGCACGGCCGCAAGGGCACCGGTCACGGCTCCCTGCGCCTGGCCTCCCGAACCGTCGGCTTCGCCGCCGAGCAGGGCGTCCGGCCGGTGCTCACCAACGCCGTCCGCTACGCCGACCCCGGCCAGGGCCCCGTCGCCGACGTCCTGGACGCCGCCCGCCGCCTCGTCCCGATCGACGCCACCAAGGAGCTGGACTCCGGCGAGGCATGGCTCAAGGACGCCGGTGCCATGGGGCAGGCCGCCGAGCGGATCGTCGAGTCCGCGGGCTTCCGGCGCGAGGCCGCCCACCGCCTGCTGGAGCAGACCCGGGCCACGGCCGCCGAGTGCCTGGTGGACCCCGAGGACGACCTCGGCATGGGCGCCGTCCATTTCCCCGAACCGCACCTCGTGGGCGCCGGGCGCCGCACCGCCCAGCGGGCGCTCGCCTCCCGGGCGGCGGCGGGCATGGTGCGTCGCGGCTACGACCGGCGGCCGGGCCACCGGGAGTACTGGGAGCGGATGCACCGCGAGCTGGACATCATCGCCCACCACGGCTTCGCCTCGTACTTCCTCACCGTCGCCCAGGTCGTGGACGACGTACGGCACATGGGCATCCGGGTCGCCGCGCGCGGCTCCGGCGCGGGCTCGCTCGTCAACCACCTCCTCGGCATCGCCCACGCCGACCCGGTCGAGCACGGGCTGCTGATGGAGCGGTTCCTGTCCAAGGAACGGGTGGTGCTGCCCGACATCGACATCGACGTGGAGTCCGCCCGCCGCCTGGAGGTCTACCGCGCGATCATCGGCCGGTTCGGCACCGAGCGGGTCGCCACGGTCGCCATGCCGGAGACGTACCGGGTGCGCCACGCCATCCGCGACGTCGGCGCCGCCCTGTCCATGGACCCGGCCGAGATCGACCGGGTCGCCAAGTCCTTCCCGCACATCCGCGCCCGCGACGCCCGCGCGGCGCTGGAGGAGCTGCCCGAGCTGCGGGAACTGGCGGGGGAGTCCCGGCGGGACGGGGGAGGGCGGTACGGCAGGCTCTGGGAACTGGTCGAGGGCCTCGACGCCCTCCCGCGCGGCATCGCCATGCACCCCTGCGGCGTCCTCCTGTCCGACGCCTCCCTGCTCTCCCGCACGCCGGTCGTGCCGACCAGCGGCGAGGGCTTCCCGATGGCCCAGTTCGACAAGGACGACGTGGAGGACCTCGGGCTGCTCAAGCTGGACGTGCTCGGCGTGCGGATGCAGTCGGCGATGGCGCACGCGGTCGCCGAGGTGGAGCGGGCGACGGGGGAGCGGGTCGACCTGGACGCCGTGCCCGAGGGCGACCCGGCGACGTACCGGATGATCCGGTCCGCCGAGACGCTGGGCTGCTTCCAGATCGAGTCGCCGGGCCAGCGGGACCTGGTGGGCAGGCTCCAGCCGTCGACCTTCCACGACCTCGTGGTCGACATCTCGCTCTTCCGGCCCGGCCCGGTCGCCGCCGACATGGTGCGGCCGTTCATCGAGGCCCGGCACGGACGGGCGCCGGTGCGCTACCCGCACGAGGACCTGGCGGAGCCGCTGGAGGGCACCTACGGGGTCGTCGTCTTCCACGAGCAGGTCATCGACATCGTGGCGATCATGACCGGCTGCGGACGCGGCGAGGCCGACCGGGTGCGGCGCGGCCTGTCCGACCCGGAGTCGCAGGGGCGGATCAAGGTCTGGTTCGCCCAGCACGCGACGGCGAACGGCTACGACGCGGAAACGATCCGGCGCACCTGGGAGATCGTCGAGGCCTTCGGCAGCTACGGCTTCTGCAAGGCGCACGCCGTCGCCTTCGCGGTGCCGACGTACCAGTCGGCGTGGCTGAAGGCCCATCACCCGGCCGCCTTCTACGCGGGCCTGCTCACCCACGACCCCGGCATGTACCCCAAGCGGCTGCTGCTGGCGGACGCGCGACGGCGCGGGGTGCCGATCCTGCCGCTGGACGTGAACAAGTCCGGGGTCGCACACGGGATCGAACTGGTGTCTGAATCAAGGGGCCCGGGGACGTGGGGACTGCGCCTCGCCCTCTCCGACGTGCACGGCATCAGCGAGGCCGAGGCGGAACGGATCGCCGAGGGGCAGCCCTACGCCTCCCTGCTCGACTTCTGGGAACGGGCCCGCCCCAGCAAGCCGCTGGCCGGACGGCTCGCCCAGGTCGGCGCGCTGGACGCGTTCGGCGCCAACCGCCGCGACCTGCAACTGCACCTGACCGAACTGCACCGCGGCGCCCGGGGCGGACGCGGCGACCAGCTCCCCCTCGCCGGTGGCCGCAGGACCGCCTCCGCCGGACTGCCCGACCTCACCTCGGCGGAGAAGCTCAGCGCCGAACTCGGCGTGCTCTCCATGGACGCCTCGCGCAACCTGATGGACGACCACGGCAGCTTCCTGCGCGAGCTGGGCGTGGTGTCGGCCAAGCGGCTGCGCGAGACGCGGCACGGGGAGACGGTGCTGGTGGCGGGCGCCAAGGCGGCCACCCAGACCCCGCCGATCCGCTCCGGCCGCCGGGTCATCTTCTCCACCCTCGACGACGGCTCCGGACTGGTCGACCTCGCCTTCTTCGACGACTCGCACGACGCCTGCGCGCACACCGTCTTCCACTCCTGGCTGCTGCTGGTGCGCGGGGTGGTGCAGCGGCGCGGCCCGCGCAGCTTCAGCGTCGTCGGCTCCGCCGCCTGGAACCTCGCCGACCTGCTGGAGGTGCGCCGGGAGGAGGGACTGGAGGGCGTCGCCGCCCGGCTGGCCGCGGCGGGCGGAGGCCCGGAGGGCGACGACCCCGAGGGCGGCCCGGCACGCCGCCGCCTCGCCGGTTCGGACGGACGGCCCGCGCCGGCCGGCTCCGCGGCCCAGGATCCGATGGATCAGCGGAGGATCCGCATGTCCACCGGGTACGAGATGCACCCCTGGGCCGATCTGCGCCCCGCGGGCGAAGGGCCCGCGGTCGGAAGGAAGTTGTGGCACCAGAGCCCGGGGAGTGCGGGATGACGATTCTCTGCGTACGTTTCCAGCCGCCGCCGACGCGCGAGGCGGCCCTGCCCGAACTGCTCGGTCTCCTCGAGGAGTTCACGCCGGTCGTCGAGGCGCTGCCGCCCGACGGCGCGCTGGCCGACCTGCGCGGCGCCGAACGGTACTTCGGGCGCGACGCCGTGGAACTGGCCTCGGTGATCCGGGTGCGCGCCCTC
This sequence comes from Streptomyces sp. NPDC051136, assembly GCF_044455745.1. NCBI lineage: Bacteria > Bacillati > Actinomycetota > Actinomycetes > Kitasatosporales > Streptomycetaceae > Streptomyces > Streptomyces sp. NPDC051136. The sequence goes on from NZ_JBITFE010000012.1 coordinate 58,482, forward strand.
GCGCTGTACGGCGTGGACTGCGTGATCGGCGCCGGTCCCGGCCCGATGCTGGCCCGCATGGCGCTGCGCGACGCCCGGCCGGGGCTGACCCGCGCGGTCCCCGGCGGCGGCGAGCGGGACTTCCTCGCCGGCCGGCCCGTCGCCGCGCTGCCCGGAGTCGGCACCGCGACCGCCCGCACACTGTGCGAGTACGGCCTCGACACCCTCGGCCGGGTCGCCGCCGCGCCGCTGTCCACGCTCCAGCGGCTGGTGGGCGCGAGGACCGGCCGTGAGCTGCACGAGAAGGTCCAGGGCGTCGACCGCGGCCGGGTCGTCCCCAACGGCGTCTCCCGGTCCCTGGCCGCCGACCGCCCCTTCGACCGCGACGAACTCGACCCCGGCCGCCACCGCCGCGCCCTGCTCTCGGCCGCCGAGGAACTGGGCGCCCGGCTGCGCGCCGTGGACAAGGTGTGCCGCACCCTCACCCTGACCGTCCGCTACGCCGACCGGTCGGCCACCACCCGCAGCCGCACCCTGAAGGAGCCGACCGCGCACTCGGCGGCCCTGACCCGGGTCGCGTACGACCTGTACGGGGCGCTCGGCCTCCAGCGCGCCCGGGTCCGCTCGGTCGCCCTGCGGGCCGAGGGGCTCACGTCCGCCGAACAGGCCTCCCACCAGCTCACCTTCGACCCCGTGGACGAGAAGGTCCGCCGGATCGAGGAGGTCGCGGACCGCGCGCGGGCGAAGTTCGGACCGCGGGCGGTGATGCCGGGGTCGCTGGCGGCGTGAGGCCCCGGCCCGCCGGTCAGTTGGCCCACGGGGGAGTGAGGCGGGTGCCGTCGGCCAGCTCCGCCGTCAGGCCGACCGAGGTGGTGACCCAGGAGGTCGCGGTCCGGTCGGTGGGGTTCTCGACGGCGAGGGTCGCCCCGGAGTTGATGATCACGGTGTCGCCCGCGGTGACGCGCTCGATGCGGCCGTCGAGGGTGATCAGCAGCTCGCCGGTGAGCAGGTGGAAGATCTCCTCCCGGTCGACGGTGTGCGCGGGCGCCCTCGTGCCCGCCGGGATCTCGCCCCGCCAGGCGCACAGCTCCCTGCTGCCGGCGCGGGGGGCGGCGTACGAGACGAAGCGGGCGCCGTGGATCTCGTGGGTGACGCCTTCGGACGAACGGACGACGGGCATGGCGGACTCCTCCGTGCGGGATCAGTCGGTCGCTTTGGTCAAGCAGATTGACCTTTTCCTTATGGTCAAGCTGCTTGACCAAGCTGTCAAGGGTGTTTCAATGCCACCGTGCAGAACTCCGACGCCATGGCCCTGACCGCCGCCCTGCTGGCCGCGGCCGGCGGGCTCACGCAGCGCATCCACGAGGGTGTCGTCGCCCGCGGCTTCGATGATGTGCGCCCCGCGCACGGGTTCGCCTTCGCCCGGCTCGCCCCGGACGGCGCGACGGTCACCGACCTGGCCTTGCACCTGGGGGTGACCAAGCAGGCCGCCAGTCAGCTCGTCGACGAGCTGGTCCGCAAGGGGTACGCCGAGCGCCGGCCGCATCCCGTCGACGCGCGCGCCCGGCTCGTCGTGATGACGGAGGCGGGGTGGGCCTGCACGCGGGCGGCGGAGGCGGCGGCCGCGGAAGCCGTGGGCGCATGGGCCGAGGTGCTCGGCGAGGAAGGGGTGCGTGCGCTGCGCGACGGTCTGCTGCGCGTGGCGCCGGGCGGACCGATCCGGCCCGCCTGGTGAGCCCGGCCCCTCTGTCACCTGCGGTGCCGGCGGCACCGGTGGTCGCCGGAAGTTTTTACTGACGCGTAACTTCACACGTGCGCTACTCGCCCGTAACTTGACGAATGAACAGCATCCCGTGATCCGGATCACAGGGCGTCTTGCCGTCGCAACTCCCCCGATCCGCAAGGAGATCACCCGATGCTGCCCTGGAGCCGAGTGCTCAGACCGCTGACCGCGCTGCTGCTGGCCGCCGCGGTCGTCCTGTTCCCCGCCGTCACCGCAGGCGCCGCCCCCACCGCCGCCCCGGACGCCCGCCCCACCTCCGGCTGGAACGACTACACCTGCAAGCCCTCCGCCGCCCACCCCCGCCCCGTCGTCCTGGTCCACGGCACCTTCGGGAACTCCGTCGACAACTGGCTGGGCCTCGCGCCCTACCTGCGGAACCGCGGCTACTGCGTCTTCTCCCTCGACTACGGCCAGTTGCCCGGCGTCCCGCTCCTCCACGGACTCGGTCCGGTGGAGAAGTCGGCGGAGCAACTGGCCGCCTACGTCGGCAAGGTGCTCACCGCGACCGGCGCCACCGAGACCGACCTCGTCGGCCACTCGCAGGGCGGCATGATGCCCCGCTACTACCTCAGGTTCCTCGGCGGAGCCGACAAGGTGAACGCCCTGGTCGGCATCGCGCCCAGCAACCACGGCACCACACTGTCCGGCCTCACCCGCCTGCTGCCGTACTTCCCCGGCGCCGAGGACCTGCTGAACGAGCACACCCCCGCCCTCGCCGACCAGGTCGTCGGCTCCGACGTCCTCACCAGGCTCAACGAGGGCGGCGACACCGTGCCCGGCGTGCGCTACACCGTCCTCGCCTCGCGGTACGACGAGGTGGTCACGCCGTACCGCAGCCAGTTCCTCAGCGGACCCGGGGTACGCAACGTCCTGCTTCAGGACCTGTGCCCGCTCGACCTCTCCGAGCACCTGGCGATCGGGCTGCTGGACCGGATCGCCTTCCACGAGGTGGTCAACGCGCTGGACCCGGCCCACGCCACGCCCACCACCTGCGCCTCGGTCCTCGGCTGACCGGCGCCCCGGCGCCCCGGTGACACGGGCCGGGCCCCGCGCACGCCACGCGGGGGCCGCCCGGCCTGAGCCGCCGGACGGGCCCCGCGTCCCCCGCGTCCCCCGCGTCCCCCGGTTCCGGGTCAGTGGCCGTGCCGGCCACCGCTCGTCGCGCGCCGGCGGACCGACGCGAACAGGACCGCCGCGCCGAGGGCCAGGACGGCCGCGCCACCGACGGCGATGTAGGGCGTGCTGCTGTCCCCGCCGGTCTCGGCGAGGTTCTCGCCGCCGCCCGCGGCCTTGACCTCGTTGGGCTCGGCAGCGGTCTCGGCGGTGGTGCCGGGTGCCTCCTCCGGGGCGGCGGCCGGGTCCGTCGGGTCGGTGGTGGTCGCCGCGTCCTGGTCGCCGTGGCCGTGGTGCTCGATCGTCGACTTGTCGGCCGCGGCCGCGAGTTGCTCCTCAGACGGCGCGGAGGCCTCGGGTGCGGCGGCCTCACCGGCGGGAGCGCCGGCGGGGGCACTGTCGCCGGTGCCGGTGCCGGTGCCGGTTCCGGTGCCGCCGCCGAAGGAGACGTCCGAGCAGGAGTAGAACGCCTCCGGGCTGTCCGAGCGCTGCCACACTGCGTAGAGCAGGTGCTTGCCGGAGCGCTCGGGCAGCGTGCCGGAGAAGGTGTAGAAGCCGCCCGAGGCGACCGGGTCGGTGGCGGTCGCCACCGGGGCCGACAGGTCCAGGTCGTCCCAGCCCAGCGGCTGCGACGGGTCGTAGCCCGGCTTGGTGACGTACACCTTGAAGGTGCCCTTGTGCGGGGCCGTCACCCGGTACTTGAAGGTGTACGAGCCGCTGCTCACGCCGGTCGCGGGCCAGTCCGCGCGGGCCAGGTCCATGCCCTTGAAGGCCGGGTCGTTCGCGCTGCACAGCTTGCCGTCCGGGATCAGCTCCTGGTGCTTGCCGTCGGCGTTGCCGATGCGGATGCCGTTCCAGTCGTAGAGCGCCTGCGTGCCGCCCGCCGCGACCGCCGCCTTGCACGCGGCCGACCTGGGGTTCTCGGGCCCCTCGGCGTGGCACTGCGACACCCGGCTGACCGGATCGCCCATCGAACCGTGCGCGGACGCCGGGGCGGCGGCCAGCGCGGTCAGGGCGAGCGGGGCGAGACCGGCGACGGTGACGGCGACGGCCCTGCGGGGCGCGGACGATGCGGGCATGCGGAACTCCTCGAAACGGTCACGGGGGACTGGGGAACTCGGGCCGGAACCCGTGGGGTTGATCAGCAAGCTAGCCCCGGAACCGCGCCGGATCGCCTGCTGGAGGCGGGTGACGGAGATCCTTATGGTCGTGTTAAGGGAGTGCTCAGGCTGGGCTGAGGTAGCTACCGTTCAGGCATGGAACGAGAGCGGATCCGGCCGGCGGTCACCTCGGACGTGCCGGCGGTGAAGGCGGTGACCGACGCCGCGTACCGCCCGTACATCGAGCGCATCGGAGTGGTGCCGCAGCCCATGGAGGCGGACCACGCGGCGAACGTGGCGGCGGGGAAGGTGTTCGTCACCGACGAGCCCGGCACGGACCCCGCGGGAGTCGCGGGGCTCGTGGGGCTGGTCGTCGTGGAGGCGTACCCGGACCACCTCTTCCTCGACAGCATCGCCGTCCACCCCGACGCGCACGGCCGGGGTGTGGGACGGCGGCTGCTGCGCTTCGTGGACGCGCACGCGCGTGCGCTGCGCCTGCCCGAGGTCAGGCTCTACACGAACGCCATGATGTGGGAGAACCGGGCGATCTATCCGAAGTACGGGTACGAAGTCGTCGAACGCCGGGTGGACGGGCCCTACGACCGCGTCCACTACCGCAAGCGGCTGCTCTGAGGCGTCTCATGGCCTGCCCGGTCAGCCCTCCGGCCACCAGGTGCGCGCGATGTCCTTGCGGACCTCCGGGCGCCTGGAGTGGCGTTCGTCGGCCTCCTCGCGGACTCGGCGGGCGTCGGACTTCTTCAGGGGCTTCTGCACGGTCAGACGGCGCATGGCTGCCTCCTTACGGATCCACCGGGTTCCGCGTTCTCACGGAGGTAGACCCTTTCCCCGAGAGTCACTCATCGATGCATGACTGTCAGTGGCGGTTGTCACGTTCCCGTGCCCCGACTCCGTTGTCAGTGCCGGGTGTCACGCTGGGCGCATGAGTGAGAACCGTGACAAAGCGACCGCACCGGGTGTCGACTGGGACGCGCTGGCCGACTCCTTCGACGACGAGCCGGACCACGGGCTGCGCGACCCGGACGTCCGCCGGGCCTGGGCCGCCCGGCTGGCCTCCTGGCTGCCCGCCCCGCCCGGGGACGTCCTCGACCTGGGCTGCGGCACCGGCAGCCTGTCACTCCTCGCGGCCGAGCAGGGGCACCGCGTCACCGGCGTCGACCGCTCCCCGGCCATGGTGCGGCTGGCCAGGGCCAAACTCGCCGGTCGTGACGCGGTGTTCCTCACCGGTGACGCGGCGGCACCGCCCGTGGGCGAGCAGCGGTTCGACGCGGTGCTGGTCCGGCACGTGCTGTGGACGCTGCCCGATCCCGGCCGGGCCCTGCGGCACTGGCGGCAGTTGCTGCGCCCCGCGGGGCGGCTGGTCCTGGTCGAGGGCGTCTGGGGGAGCGTCGCGCCGGTCGGCATACCCGCCGACCGGCTCACCGCCCTGCTCGCCCCGCTCGCCGGACGGGACCGCGTGGAGCGGCTGTCGGACGACCCGGCGCTGTGGGGCGGGGAGGTCACCGACGAGCGGTACGCGGTGGTGGCGACGTACGGGTGAGCCGGGCGGCGCGCGCTAATCCAGCAGGCCGGCGAACCCGTCTCCGCGGGCCAGCCGCTCCAGCTCGTCCAGTGCGGCCACGGCGGCGGCAGCGGCCCCGGGATCCCGGTCCGCCAGCCCGCTCCCGGCGAACTCGTCCTCGTCGAGGCGCCGTACGTCCGTGCCGTCGGCGGAGCGCCACAGGTCCAGGTCGAGGTCCTCGACGACCAGCTCGGTGCCGGTCAGCACGGCGGGGCGGGTGATGTCGCAGTACCAGCCCTTCAGCACGCCGGCCGCCGTGCGGACCTCCTTCACCGCGTACCACCGGTCGCGCCAGAAGTACTCGGTGAAGACGTCCCCGGCCTCGAAGCGCACGAAGCCGAAGTCGCGCACGCCGTCCCCGGCCCAGGGGGCGCGGACGGCGAGACGGGTGCCGTCGTCGTGCAGCAGCGTGGCCGCGTAGCGGATCTTCGTCCTGCCCGCCTTGACAAGTGCGACGCTCAACTCAGCCGAGTTCGCGGACATGGCGCACCTCCGTCGCACAGATCTCGTACCCGAGCCACTTGTTGATGGCGAGCATCGGGCCGTTGTCGGTGTCGTTGCCGGTGAGCGCTTCCGTGTACCCGGCCGCGCGGGCCCGGTGCAGGGAGTCGGTCTTGACGAGCTTGGCCAGCCCCCTGCCGCGCTGCTCGCGGACCGTGCCCGTCATCGCGGTCGAGTACCGGGTGCCGTCGGTGTAGGCGACGCTGAAGGCGGCCGGGCGGCCGTCGACCACCGCGACGGTGGTCAGCTCACGGTTGAGCAGCGGGTGCCGCCAGGTCTCCGCCAGCCAGGCCTCGTACTCCGTGAACTCGATGGCCACGTCGCCGGGTTCGTCCGTGACCGTCGCCGCGTCCAGTTCGAACATGGGCCGGGGATCGTCGGCGAAGTCCGCCGCGGTGCGCAGCTCGACACCCGGGGGAGGGGACCACAGGGGCGGGAGCGTCGCGTTCGACAGGTCCAGCCGGAGAAAGTGCGCGGCACGCCGCCGCTCGTAGCCGTGCCGCTCGGCGAAGGCCAGGTGGGCGGGCCCGTCCAGCACCCAGGAGTACAGCTTCGTCGCGCCCTCGCCGGTCAGGTACTCCTCGGCCGTGCGCAGCATCAGCCCTCCGGCGCCGCGCCTCAGGCGCTCCGGGTGGACGTAGAGGTTCAGGAAGGCCTGGCCGGGTACCGGGCTGTCGTGCACCAGGCCGATCTGGGCCGTGCCGATGACCTCCCCGTCCTCCTCCGCCACCAGGGAGCGGCTCCGGGCGTCCGGATGGGCGTGGACGAGCCGGTGCACGACGGCCTCGGGAGTCCACAGGATGAACGGCAGGGCACGATGGCGGACCCGGGCGAAAGCCGCGACGTCGGCCGGGTCGTCGGAACGCAGGTCGCGAACGAGAACGGTCATGTCGGCGCACGCTACGGCGGCCGGGCGGTCCGCTGCCTCTCATTTTCCCGGGGATACGGGACAATCGCCGGGTGACCCTGAAGATCCGTATCGACGACGGCACGCCGCCCTACGAGCAGGTGCGCGCGCAGATCTCCGAACAGGCCCGGTCGGGCGCCCTGCCGGTCGGCTACCGGCTGCCCACCGTGCGCGGCCTGGCCGAGTCCCTCGGGCTCGCCGCCAACACGGTCGCCAAGGCGTACCGGGCGCTGGAGGCGGACGGGGTGATCGAGACGCGGGGGCGCAACGGGACGTTCGTCGCTGCCGCGGGCTCCGCGGCGGAGCGGGAGGTGGCCGGCGCGGCGCAGGGGTATGCCGAGCGGGCTCGGCGGCTCGGGGCGTCGGAGGGGGAGGCGCTTGCCGCGGTGCGGGACGCTCTGCGGGCGGCTTACGGGTGAGCGCCGTCGGGGCTCGGGTCGTTGTCCGGCCGCGGGTGCGTTGTGGCTGGTCGCGCAGTTCCCCGCGCCCCTGAAGACGCGGGTGCGACCGTCAGTGGTGACGTGCCCCGGAGGGGGTGCGGGTGGCCGTCAGGGGTGACGTGCGGGCCAGGTGTGCGAACGTCGCGGCGTCCTGCACCGCCGCCGCGTTCGGGTCGTTGTTGAAGTACGCGTAGACGTCGCTCGTGTCCGGCCAGGTCGTCGCGATGCGGTCGAGCCATGTCGTCAGGGAGCGGCGGCCGTAGTGCGGCCAGGCCGCGGCTCGGCCCTCGTGGAAGCGGACGTAGCCCCAGTCGGCGGTCCGCCACAGCGGGGTGACCGGGCGGGCCCGGACGTCGGCCCAGCACAGGGCCGCGCGGCGGGACACGAGGACCTCGCGGGTCTCGGGCGTCCACCACGACGCGTGCCGGGGTTCCACCGCGACCCGGGTGCCGGGCGGGAAGCAGGCGAGGCAGGCGTCCAGGAGGGCCGGGTCGGCGCGCAGGGTCGGCGGCAGTTGCAGCAGGACCGGGCCGAGGCGGTCGCCCAGGCCGGCCGCGTGGGTCATCAGGCGGTCGACCGGCTCCGCCGGGTCCCGCAGGCGTTTGATGTGCGTGAGGTAGCGGCTCGCCTTGACCGCGACCGTGAAGTCCGGCGGCACCCGCTCCCGCCACGCCGCGAAGGTCTCCCGGGTCGGCAGGCGGTAGAAGGCGTTGTTGATCTCGACCGTCGCGAAGGCGGCCGCGTAGTGCTCCAGCCAGAGCCGGACGGGCAGACCGGACGGATAGAGGGCCTCCCGCCAGTCCCGGTACTGCCAGCCCGACGTGCCGACGAACAGGGTCATACCCTCATCAAAGCACCGGACTACAGGTACAGCCCGGCGTCCGCGCCCGCCCGCGGCTCCGGCAGCGCGGTCGGCGAGGTGCCCCGGCGCAGCGCGTACAACTCGGCCAGGGTGGCGCCCTCGCGGCCGACCCCCTCCTCGGTGCCGAGCCAGTCCACCGCCTCCCGCCGGGTGAGCGGGCCGACCTCGATGCGGGCCAGGCAGCGGCCGGGGCGGACGACGGCGGGGTGCAGGCGCTCCAGGTCCTCGTTGGTGGTGACACCCACCAGGACGTTGCGGCCCTGGCCCAGAAGTCCGTCGGTGAGGTTCAGCAGCCGGGAGAGCGCCTGCCCCGCCGTGTGCTTGGCCTCGCCGCGGATCAGCTCGTCGCAGTCCTCCAGGAGCAGCAGCCGCCAGCGGTCCTTGCCCGTCGCGTCCTCCTCGCCGATGGCGATGTCCATCAGATAGCCGACGTCGGAGAAGAGCCGCTCCGGGTCGAGGACGCAGTCCACCTGGCACCAGTCCCGCCAGGAGCGGGCCAGCGTGCGCAGCGCCGAGGTCTTGCCGGTGCCCGGCGGGCCGTGCAGGAGCAGCAGCCTGCCCGCGATGTCCTCGGGGGTCGTCTTCATCAGGCCGTCCATCGCGTCGGCGACCGGCGCGGTGTAGTTGGCGCGGATCTCGTCCCAGGTGCCCGCCGCGATCTGCCGGGTGGTGCGGTGCGGGCCGCGCCGCGGGGAGACGTACCAGAAGCCCATCGTCACGTTCTCCGGCTGCGGCTCGGGCTCGTCGGCCGCCCCGTCCGTCGCCCGGCCGAGCACCTTCTCGGCCAGCTCCGCACTGGTCGCCGTCACCGTCACGTCGGCGCCCCGGCTCCACCGCGAGATCAGCAGCGTCCAGCCGTCGCCCTCCGCCAGGGTCGCGCTGCGGTCGTCGTCGCGGGCGATCCGCAGCACGCGCGCGCCGGGTGGCAGCAGCGTGGCGCCGGACCGTACGCGGTCGATGTTCGCCGCGTGCGAGTACGGCTGCTCACCCGTGGCGAAACGGCCGAGGAACAGCGCGTCGACGACGTCGGACGGGGAGTCGCTGTCGTCCACGGTGAGCCGGATCGGCAGGACTTCGTGCGGGTTCACGGACATGTCGCCATGATCCGGCACCCGGCCGCCGCGTGCACCCGTTTTCCGGGGCACACGCACCCGCCCGGCCGCGCCCGGGCGCCGGTCCTGACGGCCGCTCTCGTCCCCGCTTTTCGTCCGTAGTTGAACGAGTGTCAGCCAATTTTTGGCATGGACACTTCCGGTCGACGCGCGTAGCCGCTACCACGGTTGTGGCAGCAATCCTGCTAAGGGAGGTTCCATGAGACGTTCCCGACTTGTCGGCTTCCTGAGTTCACTCCTCCTCGCCGCCGGCGTCGCCCTCACCGGGTCCGCGACCGCCCAGGCGGCCCAACACGCCGCGGCCGACGGCTATGTGGCCCTCGGCGACTCCTACTCCTCCGGGGTCGGAGCGGGCAGCTACATCAGCGCGAGCGGCGACTGCAAGCGCAGCACCAAGTCCCATCCGTACCTGTGGGCGGCCGCCCACTCGCCCTCCACGTTCGACTTCACCGCGTGTTCCGGCGCCCGAACGGGTGATGTTCTCGCCGGACAGCTCGGCCCGCTCAGCTCCACCACCGGCCTCGTCTCCGTCAGCATCGGGGGCAACGACGCGGGCTTCGGCGACGTCATGACGACCTGTGTGCTCCAGTCCGAGAGCTCCTGCCTGTCGCGGATCGCCACCGCTGAGGCGTACGTCGACTCGACGCTGCCCGGCAAGCTCGACGGCGTCTACTCGGCGATCGGCGACAGGGCCCCCAACGCCCACGTCGTCGTCATCGGCTACCCGCGCTTCTACAAGCTCGGCACCACCTGCATCGGCCTGTCCGAGGCCAAGCGGAAGGCGATCAACAACGCAGCCGACCACCTCAACACCGTCATCGCCCAGCGCGTCGCCGCGCACGGCTTCACCTTCGGCGACGTCCGCACCACCTTCACCGGCCACGAGCTGTGCTCCGGCAGTCCCTGGCTGCACAGCCTCAACCTGCTGAACATCGGCGAGTCCTACCACCCCACCGCGGCCGGCCAGTCCGGTGGCTACCTGCCGGTCCTCAACGCTGCCGCCTGACCGGAGCGGGCGGGGGGCAGCAGAGGCAGCAGTGGAGGCCCCGCCCGTCGGGGCCTCCGTCTCCAGGTCCCCGCGCCGGGGAACGCGTGAAGGGGCGCACGTGAGATCGCCCACGTGAGATCGCCCACGTTCCCGCCGCCCCCGGGTGCCCGGGGGCGGCGCGTCCGTGGGCGCCGGGGCCGTGCCACGGCGACACGCCACTGAGGGCCTCCGGCTTGCACCGCTCCACCGGCTCCCCCGGGTAACGCGCGGTGACCGTCGGGCCGGTCGGAGGGCCGGCCGGAGGCCGACCGCGCCGACGAGTGGCGGGTTGTCCAACTCGCCCTGGAATCTCTCCGATTCGGAGAGTAATCGTCAACCCCCTTACGGGGAAGGTGAATCCTGTGACCGCGATACACGCATGCCGTACCGGGGCGATAGGGTTACCCTGCCCGGGCCGGGTGGACTCGTACGGGTGGGGAGTGACATGGAACAGATAACAGTGCGCAGCAGGGCAAGGGTCCCTGCGATCACCTGCGGGAGCAGCGCGACCAGCTCGCGCCTCGACCGTCATCTCGCGGTACTCGGAGGGCCTGCCCTCCCGCCGCGCGAGACCGTGGAGGCGACGTCGCTGATGCGCGAGCTGACCGCGCGTGAGCCCGCGCACAAGCGCAGCAACAGGGGCGCCCGGGTACGCCGGGTCTCGCTGTTCGCGCCGTTGCGTCGACTGCGCCGCTCGCTGTTCGGCGGCAACTGAGGCCCGCGCGCCGGAGGTCACACCTTCCCGGCGTGGCGCCGCGGCACCCGTCCGTCATTCCCACGGCACGCGGCGCGTCCCGGTGTGCTCCCCGAGCGCGGGCCGTCCCCGGTACACCCGACTCCGTACGCGCCCGTCCCGCACGCGTTCTCACCCCCCGTACCGCGTTCCCGTCCCGCCGTCCCCCGTCGGCGGTGACGCGGCCACACCCGCTCAGCGGCCCCCGTGCGCGTACCGGCGCACGGCGAGCGGGACGAACACCGCGAGCAGTACCGCGCACCAGGCCAGCGAGCCCGCGACCGGATGCGTCACCGGCCAGGCGCCCTCGTCCGGCACGGCGGCGTTGCCGAAGAGGTCCCGCAGCGCCGTGGTCACCGCGCTGATCGGATTCCACTCCGCGACCGTGCGCAGCCAGCCCGGCAGCCCCTCGGTCGGGATGTACGCGTTGGACAGCAGCGGAAGGACGAAGGTCGCGCTGCCCAGTTGGCCGGCGGCCTCCTCGCTGCGGGTGAGCAGTCCCAGGAAGATCCCGATCCACGTCGTCGCGAAGCGGAACAGCAGCAGGAGCGCCACCGCGCCCGCCGCGCCGAGCGCGCCGCCCTCCGTCCGCCAGCCCACCGCGAGCCCGACCAGCAGCAGGGGGACCGTCCCGGCGGCGGTCACGAGCACGTCGGCGACCGACTGCCCGAGCGGCACGGCGGCCCGGTTCACCGGCAGCGTCCGCAGGCGGTCCGTCACTCCCCGGTGGACGTCCTGGGCGGCCTGGAACATCCCCGTCATGATGCCGTTCGCCGCCGTCGCGACGAGGAGTCCGGGCACCAGGAAGGTGCGGTACTCCTCACCCGGCATCGCCAGCGCGCTGCCGAAGACGTAGCCGAAGAACAGCAGCATCGTGACCGGCATGGTCTGGGTGAGGACCATCAGCCCCGGGTTGTTCCGCACCCGCCGCAACTGGCGGCCCAGCATGGCCGCTCCGTCGTGCGCCAGCCCGTACGCCGAGCCGTACGAGCCCGTCGTCACCGTACTCATGCCACCAGCTCCTCGCTGTCGTCACTGCCGCCACTGCCGTCGCCTTCGCCGCCGTCGCCCACGTCGCCGCCGTCGCCGCCGGTCAGGCGGAGGAAGACGTCGTCGAGGCTCGGCGGCCGCAGGCCCGCGTCCACCAGGGGGACCCCCGCCGCGTCGAGTTCGCGCACCAGGCGGGGCAGGGTCAGCGTCGGATCGGTGCTGACCGCACCGGCGGTGCGCCGCTCGTGGTCCAGCACCGGCTCCGAGCCGGTCAGCCGGTCCAGCACCGCTGCCGCCCGCACCAGGGCGTCCGGGTCCGCGACGACCGCCTCCGCGTACGCCCCCACCAGCGCCTTGAGTTCGGCCGGCGACCCGGTGTGGGCCACCCGGCCCCGGTCCACCAGGGCGATGTCGTCGGCCAGGCGGTCGGCCTCCTCCAGGTACTGCGTGGTCAGCAGCACAGTGGTGCCGTCCGCCTTCAGGGCGCGCACCGCGTCCCAGATCCGGTTGCGGCTGGCCGGGTCGAGGCCGGTCGTCGGCTCGTCCAGGAACAGCACGTCGGGACGGCGCACCAGGCTCGCGGCCAGGTCGAGACGACGGCGCTGGCCGCCGGACAGCGTGGCGGCGGGCCGGTCCGCGGCCTCGGCCAGCCCGAAGCGGTCCAGCAGCTCGTCGGCCCGCGCCGCCGCCCTCCGCACCCGGTGCAGCCGGGCGAACAGCCGCAGGTTCTGCCGGCCGGTGAGGTCCCCGTCCACCGACGCGTCCTGCCCGGTCACCCCGATCCGGCGGCGGACGGCGGCGGCCTCGCGCACGAGGTCGTGCCCGGCGACCCGCGCCGAGCCCGCGTCCGGCCGCAGCAGGGTGGTCAGCAGGCGCACCGCCGTCGTCTTGCCCGCCCCGTTCGGGCCGAGCAGCCCGCACACCGTGCCCTCGGCCACGGCGAGATCCAGTCCGCGCAGCGCGCGTACGGCGCCGAAGCGCTTCTCCAGACCTTCACTAAGTACAGCGTACGTAGTAGTCATGGGTCGACCATAGCGCACTACGTACGCTGTACGTAACTAGGATGGTGGCCGAGGTGATGCACGATGGCGGGCCGAGCGGCCGTACCCGAAGTGATCTGGTCGCGCCCCGAGCGCACCGGCCGGGGGCCGAGACCGGCGTACACCCGCGCCGACATCGCGGCCGCGGCGGTGCGGATCGCCGACGCCGAGGGCCTGGACGCGGTCTCGATGCGCCGCGTGGCCGGTGAACTGGGCTGCGGCACCATGTCGCTGTACAACTACGTCCCCCGCAAGGAGGACCTGCACGAGCTGATGATGGACGCCGTCAGCGGCGAGCACGAGCTGTGGGAGCCGAGCGGCGACTGGCGCGCGGACATGATCCGGGTGGCCCACCGGACCCGGGCCCTGATGCACCGCCACACCTGGCTGCCCCGCCTGATGTCCCCGGTCTACGGCTTCAGCCCCAACGCCCTGCGGTACCTGGAGCACTGCCTGGCCTGCCTCGACTCCTTCGAGGCGCCGTACGGCACCAAGATGGAGCTGGTCGCGATGGTGAACGGCGTCGTGACGACGTACGTGAGCAACGAGATCGCCACCGCCGAGCGCACCCGCTCGCTGCCCTGGTCCGAGGAGCAGGAGAACGCGGCGCGCATCGCCTACCTCGGCCGGCAGGTCGCGAGCGGTGCCTACCCGCGGCTGGCGGCGTCCTTCGCCGAGGACGCCGGGCCGATCGACCTGGAGGCGGTCTTCGAGCGGGCGCTGACGCGGGTGCTGGACGGGTTCGCCTAAGGGGGACCGGCGGGCCGGCGGGCCCCGTGCGTCACAGCAGTGCCAGCTGGCCCTCCGGCCCTTCCTCGCGGTCGTCCAGGACGGAGGCCGGACGGCGGGCCGCCGCCGGCACCGGCAGCACCCCCGCGTCGCGCAGCTCGCCCGCGGTGATCGCGTCCGTGACCGCCAACTCCCGGCACCGGTCCCGGACCTCGGCGAGCAGCGCGAGCACGGTGATCAGCTCCAGCAGTTCCGACGTCCACGCCTGCGGCCAGCCGGCCGGGCGGATCGCCGTCAGCGTGCCCGGCTCGCCCTCGGCCATGCGCACGGCGCACCACTGCTCCAGCACCCGCACCCCGCCCACCTCGAAGTCCCAGGCACCGGGCGGCACCGGGGAGACGCGGCCCTCGTCGAGCAGGAGGGCCTCGTCGTCCCGGTCGTAGCGCAACGCCGCCGGGCGGGGCGGCAGCGGGGCGCGGACGTACGGGCGGCGGCCGCCGGGCAGCTTGGGGCGTTCCCCGTCGCGGCGCATCAGCCACAGGGCGCGCCGGCCCAGCTCCACTCCGCGCTCCCACAGCGCGGGGTCCGCGGTGAGCGGGACCAGCGAGCCGGGCCGCACCGCCGCCACCGACCAGGCGAGCACGTCCAGCGGAGCGGGGCGGGCCCCGAGCCGGGCGGCCAGGTGGTCCAGGAGGCCCGGGGCGAGGTTCGGCTCCGCGCCGCCCGGGCGGCGGTGCAGCGGGCGGATCCGGGCGGGGCCGAACAGCGGCAGCAGCGAGGTGGCGAGCAGCAGCGGCGGACCGGCGGCCTCCGGCGTCTCCACGACGAAGACCTGACGCTCGTCCGTCACCCGCCACAGCTCGGGGCGGGCCGCGTCGATCAGCCGGTGGTCGGGAATCAGCCACTGCTCGTCGAACGGCGCCCGCAGCACCCGGACCGGTTCGGGACACGGTCCCGAGGTACGCGCCAGCCGCTCGGTGCCCCCGGAGCCGCCCGGCAGCCGCCCGACCGCCGAGTGCGGCGTGCGCGAACGGGTGGGCTCGAAGAGGGCCGCGCGGTCCGGCCCCTCAACCTTCACCAGCGCGTCCCAGCGGGCCCTCAGGGCCGCCGCGTCGGGCGCCGCCGGCCACCCCCGTCCGAGTCGCGGCGGTGCGACGGACCACGGCATGAGGTCCGCCAGCGGCGGAGCGTCGTCGTGCGTCACGCCGGGCATCGTACGACGGACCGCCCCGGCCTCAGGTGGCGTCCAGGGTGACCGTGAAGGAGAAGCGGTCCCCCCGGTAGTGGATGACCGCCACGTCGAGGACCCGGCCCGCGGTGTCGTACGTGATGCCCGTGTAGTGCAGGATCGGGCTGAGCAGCGGCACTTCGAGCAGCCGCGCCGTCTCCGGGTCCGCGAGCCGGGCCTCGACGGTGTCCGTGATCCGGCTGATGTCCACGCCCACCACGTCCCGCAGCACCTTCGTCATCGGCCACCGGGCGAGGTCGTCCGCGTCGATCCGCTCGGCCAGTTCCGGACGGACGTAGTTGCGGGCGTGGTTGGTCGGCTCGCCGGTCTTCTCGTCGCAGCGCAGCCGGTGGTACGTCGCCACCTTGGCCAGCTGCGGGAAGCACTCGGCGAGTTCGGACGGAACGGCGGCGGTGCCGTGGTCCAGCAGCTCCGCCTTCATGCCGGACTGCTGCGCCACGATCGCGTCCACCGAGCCGAGCAGCCGCACCGGGGCGCCCCGCCGGGCGTGCGGCTCGATGAACGTGCCCCGCCTGCGGTGGCGGGTGATCAGCCCCTCGTCTTCCAGCTCCTTCAGCGCCTGCCGCATGGTCAGCACGCTCACCCCGTAGTGCCCCGCCAGCTGCTCCTCGGTGGGCAGGCGCAGCGGGTCCCGGGGCGAGCGGCCGAGTATCGAGGCGCGCAGCGACTGCGACACCTGGTACCAGAGCGGCAGCTTGCGGTTCAGGACGATGGAGTCCGGGGCGAAGGAGGTCACGGGCCATCCGTACCGGTAGGGGATTCCTCAGTGCAAGGGGTGGAAGTGCCGCTCCAGGCCCTGCCAGACGTCGTCGTAGCCCTGCTGCAGATGCTCGGCGCGGGCCGCCTGCGGGGTGAGGGTCACCGGCCACCGCGTCTCGAACATGAACGCCAGCCCGTCGTCGATCCGCTGCGGCTTCAGCTCGGCGGCGCTCGCCCGGTCGAAGGTGTCCCGGTCGGGACCGTGCGCCGACATCATGTTGTGCAGCGAGCCGCCGCCCGGCACGAAGCCCTCCGCCTTGGCGTCGTAGGCGCCCTCGATCAGGCCCATGTACTCGCTCATCACGTTCCGGTGGAAGTACGGCGGCCGGAACGTGTCCTCGCCCACCAGCCAGCGCGGCGCGAACACCACGAAGTCCACGCCCGCCAGGCCCGGCGTGTCCGAGGGGGAGGTGAGCACCGTGAAGATCGACGGGTCCGGGTGGTCGTACGAGATGGTGCCGATGACGTTGAAGCGGCGCAGGTCGTAGACGTACGGCACGTGGTTGCCGTGCCAGGCGACGACGTCCAGCGGGGAGTGGCCGTACTCGGCGGTCCAGAGGTTGCCGCAGAACTTGTTGACCACCTCCACGGGGCCCTCGTCGTCCTCGTACGCGGCGACCGGTGCCTTGAAGTCCCGGGCGTTGGCGAGGCCGTTGGCGCCGATCGGGCCCAGGTCGGGGAGCTGGAAGGGGGCCCCGTAGTTCTCGCAGACGTATCCGCGTGCGTCCCCGTCCAGGAGCTCCACGCGGAAGCGGACCCCACGCGGGATCAGCGCCACGTGACCCGGCTCGGCGTGCAGCAGCCCGAACTCGGTGCGCAGCAGCAGCCCGCCGCGCTCCGGGACGATCAGCAGCTCGCCGTCCGCGTCGCTGAAGACGCGTTCCATGGACGCCGTCGCGTGGTAGAGGTGCACGGCCATGCCGGTGCGCTGGGTCGCGTCGCCGTTGCCGCCGAGCGTCCACAGCCCCTCGACGAAGTCCGTGGCGGGCCCGGGCACCGGCAGCGGATTCCACCGCAGCCGGTTCGGGTCGGGTACGGCCTGGTTGAAGGGTGCCGTGCGGATCGTGCCGTTGCCCGAACGGGTGAACGCGGGGTGCGCCGCCGACGGGCGGATCCGGTACAGCCACGAGCGCCGGTTGTGCGCCCTCGGCTCCGTGAACGCCGTGCCGCTCAGCTGCTCCGCGTACAGGCCCAGGGGCGCCCGCTGCGGGGAGTTCCGGCCCTCGGGCAGCGCGCCCGGCACGGCCTCCGAGCTGTGCTCGTTGCCGAAACCGGACAGATAGGCCAGCCCCTCCGCGGTCTTCCGCGCGTCCCCGCTCATCGCTCGCTCCCTCACAGCCCGAATCCTCGCGACCCGATTCCTATGGCACACCGTAGGATTGCGGTTTCCGTCGCGCAAGGGGGCACAAGAGGACTTCCCCGCTCCGGCCCCGCTCCGTCGTCCGCCCGGAGGATGACCGGAACCGGACCCCCGGATGATCCGGGCAGTCGGACCCGTGTTCTATTCTCCCGTCATGTCGTGGACGCGGGGAGTACTCGCCGTGCTCGCGGTCTGTGTCCTGGTGTTGACGGGATCGGCGGGCTGCGACTCCGGTGACGGGGGTGGACCGGAGGCCGGGGATTCGGCCACGCCGGTGGGCAGGCTGCTCGACGCCACCGACGAGGAGGGCCGGCGCTACCGCGAGGTGGACGCCGAGCACGCGCCCGAGGCCGGCATCGAGGTGCAGCCCGAGGCCGACGACAGCTGGGACGTCCGCGTGACCGTCCGCGGCTTCAGGTTCTCGCCGGAGGGTGCGGGGGCGAAGGCCGTGGCCGGACGCGGCGTCGCCCACCTCTTCCTCGACGGCGACCTCCTCACCCGCCTGCGCGGCCCCCGCTACCGCCTCGCCGCCGGCCTGGTCCCGCGCGGCACGCACCAGCTCACGGTCCGCCTGTACGCCGACGACGGCACCGTCTGGGCCGTCGACGGCGAGCCCGTCGAGAGCACGGCGGACATCACCGCCTCGGACGCCGAGCCGACCGGGGCGACGCAGCCGTCGGACATCGAGGACCGGTCGGTCACCGGACCGGCGGCCGACCGGTGAGCGCGACCGCCGGCCGCCCCCGGGCCCGGGGCCTCCGGACCGCCTTCCGGGGCCATCCCGGAGGCCGCGGTACACCCGGCCGTCTCCGGAGGGCATCATGAGCGGCGTGCGCCCCACACCCCCGCTCCGCCGCGCCCCCGTGCAGCGGCGCAGCGCCGAACGGCTGACCCGGATACTCGACGCCTGTGCGGACCTCCTCGACGAGGTCGGCTACGACGCCCTGAGCACCCGGGCCGTGGCCCTGCGCGCGGACGTTCCCATCGGGTCGGTGTACCGCTTCTTCGGCAACAAGCGGCAGATGGCCGACGCGCTGGCCCAGCGCAACCTGGAGCGCTACGCGGAGCGCGTGACCGAGCGGCTGACGGAGACGGGCGACGGCGGCTGGCGCGGTGCGCTGGACGCCGTGCTCGACGAGTACCTCGCGATGAAGCGGACCGCGCCCGGCTTCTCCCTGATCGACTTCGGCAACCAGATCCCGGTCGGGGACCGGCACGCCGTCCCCAACCACCGGGTCGCCGAGCGGCTCACCGAACTGCTCTCCGGCTACCTGGGCCGCCGCCCCGACGACGACCTGCGCCGCGTCTTCCTCGTCGCCGTGGAGACCGCCGACACCCTCGTGCAGCTCGCCTTCCGAGTGGTGCCGGACGGGGACGAGAAGATCATCGAGGAGGCCCGGGAACTGCTGCGGGCCTACCTGGGGCGCGTGCTCGACTGACGGACCGCGAGCGGTGGACTCCGGCGCGGGTGCTGGGGCTTGGGTCCGTGAGCAGAGCCTGCCGCGGGTGCTCGGTCTATGGGCCGCGATCGGTGAACCTCGGCGTGCGTGCTCGGCCTACGGGGCGCGATGGGTGGACCCGGCGTGCGTGCTCGGCTGACGGGTTGCGAGCGGAACCCGGGGCGCGTGCTCCGCTTACGGGCCGCGAGCGGTGCACGGCATCCCCGCCCGGCCGACGGGGTGCGCGCGGACCCTCCCCAACATGCCTACCGGTCGGTATGCTCACCGGGCAGGAAGCCCCACCGTCGCCGTCCGGGAGGACCCGTGTCCCGCACCGCCCTGCGTATCTGCCCTCTGTGCGAGGCCACCTGCGGCCTGGTCCTCACCGTCGAGGGCACCGCGGTCACCGCCGCCCGCGGCGACCGCGACGACGTGTTCAGCCGCGGTTTCGTCTGTCCCAAGGGCGCCTCCTTCGGGGCCGTCGACTCCGATCCCGACCGGCTGCGCACGCCCCTGGTGCGCCGGGACGGCGAACTGCGCGAGGCCACCTGGGAGGAGGCGTTCGACGCGGTGGCCGCCGGTGTCCGTCCGGTCGTCGAGCGGTACGGCCCGCACGCCGTGGGCGTCGTCCTCGGCAACCCCAACGTCCACACCGTGGCCGGCGCCCTCTACCCGAACCTCCTGCTCGGCGCCCTGGGCACCCGCAGCCTCTTCACCGCGTCCACGCTCGACCAGATGCCCAAGCACGTCTCCAGCGGCCTGCTCTTCGGCGACGCCAACGCCATCCCGGTGCCCGACCTCGACCGCACCGACCACCTCCTGCTCATCGGCGCCAACCCGCTGGAGTCCAACGGCAGTCTGTGCACCGCACCCGACTTCCCCGGCCGGCTCAAGGCGCTGAAGGCCCGCGGCGGCACCCTCACCGTCGTCGATCCGCGCCGCACCCGCACCGCTAAGCTCGCCGACCGGCACGTCGCGATCCGCCCCGGCGCCGACGCGCTGCTGCTGGCCGCGATGGTCCACGTCCTGTACGCGGAGGACCTGGTCGACCTCGGCGCCCTCGCACCGCACGTCACCGGAGTCGGCGAAGTCGAAGCGGCCGTACGGGACTTCACCCCCGAGGCCGTCGCCGCCGCCTGCGACGTGGACGCCGGCGTGACGCGCGCCCTCGCCCGGGAGCTCGCCGCCGCCCCCACCGCCGCGGTCTACGGCCGCATCGGCAGCTGCACCGTCCCGCACGGCACGCTCGCCAGCTGGCTCGTGGACGTCCTCAACATCCTCACCGGCAACCTCGACCGGCCCGGCGGCGCCCTCTTCCCGCAGGCCGCCACCGACCGCACCCCGCGCCCCGCCGGCCCCGGCCGCGGGTTCGCGCTGGGCCGCTGGCACTCCCGGGTGAGCGGACACCCCGAGGCGAAGGGCGAACTGCCCCTGTCCGCCCTCGCGGAGGAGATCGACACCGTCACCGACGCGGGAGAGCCGGTCCGCGCCCTGCTCACGATCGCCGCCAACCCCGTCCTGTCGGCCCCCGACGGGAACCGGCTCGACAAGGCGCTGGACTCCCTCGACTTCATGGTGAGCGTCGACCCCTACCTCAACGAGACCTCGCGTCACGCCCACGTCGTGCTGCCGCCGCCCCCGCCGGCCCAGAGCCCGCACCACGACTTCGCCTTCAACACCCTCGCCGTGCGCAACCAGGTCCGCTACACCCGCCCCGCCGTCCCGCTGGAGCCCGGCAGGACGGCCGAGACGGAGATCCTCGCCCGGCTCACCCTGGCCGTCGGCGGCATGCACGGCACCGACCCTGCCGCCGTCGACGCCATGGTGATCGAGCAGACCCTCGCCAAGTCCGTACGGGAACCGCACTCACCCGTGCACGGCCGCGACCCCGGCGAACTGGCCGCCCGGCTCACCGGCGAGAACGGCCCCGAGCGGCGCCTCGACCTGATGCTGCGCCTCGGCCCCTACGGCGACGGCTTCGGCGCCCGGCCGGACGGACTGAACCTGGAGCGTCTCCTCGCCCACCCGCACGGCATCGACCTCGGCCCGCTGCGCCCCCGCCTGCCGCAGCCGCTGAAGACCCGCAGCGGCAAGGTGGAACTGCTCCCGGGGCCGATCGCGTCCGACCTGCCGCGTCTGCGGCGGGCCCTGGCCGAGGCCGGACGCCCCGCAGGACTGGTCCTCGTCGGCCGCCGCCACCTGCGCTCCAACAACAGCTGGATGCACAACATCCCCGCCCTCACCGGCGGTTCCAACCGCTGCACCGTGCACCTGCACCCCGAGGACGCCGCACGGCTCGGCGTGGGCGAGGGGCAGTCCGTACACGTCAAGGGCGCCGGCGGCGAGGTGACCGCGCCCGCCGAGATCACCGACACCGTCCGGCCCGGCGTGGTCAGCCTCCCGCACGGCTGGGGGCACGACCGGCCCGGCGTCCGCCAGACACACGCCGCCACCGACCCCGGCGTCAACGTCAACCAGCTCCTCGACGGCAGCCTGCTCGACCCGCTCTCCGGCAACGCGGTCCTCAACGGCGTACCCGTGACGCTCACACCGCTGACCGGCGCACAGCTGTGACCTGGAGTTCTGCGCTTATTGCTCGCATGTCAACGTCTTGTTAACGCTCCCTCGCGCCACCTAACGTCGCTCGCACCGCCTGCCCCGGTGGGATGTTCAAGGGCGAACGTTAGGTACTCACACATGCTGACCATCCTCGGCTTCGCCATGATCGCGACCTTCCTGGTCCTGATCATGATGAAGAAGATGTCGCCGATCGCGGCGCTCGTGCTGATTCCCGCGCTGTTCTGCGTGATCGTCGGCAAGGGCGCCCATCTGGGCGACTACGTCATCGACGGCGTGTCCAGCCTCGCCCCCACCGCGGCGATGCTCATGTTCGCGATCGTCTATTTCGGCGTGATGATCGACGTCGGGCTCTTCGATCCGATCGTCCGGGCCATCCTGAGGTTCTGCAAGGCCGATCCGATGCGCATCGTCGTCGGCACGGCGCTGCTCGCCGCGATCGTCTCGCTGGACGGCGACGGCTCCACCACCTTCATGATCACGGTCTCGGCGATGTATCCGCTGTACAAGCGGCTCAAGATGAGCCTGGTCGTGATGACCGGCGTCGCCGCGATGGCCAACGGCGTCATGAACACGCTGCCCTGGGGCGGCCCCACCGCCCGCGCCGCCACCGCGCTGAAGGTCGACGCCACCGACATCTTCGTGCCCATGATCCCGGCCCTGGCCGTCGGCCTCGTCGCGGTCCTCGTCCTGGCGTACGTGCTCGGTGTGCGCGAGCGCAGGAGGCTGGGCACGCTGTCGCTGGGCGAGGCGCCGGCACGTGAGGCGGAGACCGAGGCTGTGCTGGTCGGCGCGGGTGCGGGTGCGGGTGCCGCCTCCGGAGCGTCCGGTGCGCGTGCGGGTTCCGGCGCGGGTTCCGGCGCCGCTCACGGCGGCGCGGGCGGTGGCGGCGCGGCGGCCGGCCGGGACGGCGCGTCCGAAGCGGCGGACGCCTCCGACGCCTCCGATGCCTCCGAGGACGACTTCAAGGGTCTCGACCCGAACCGGCCCACCCTGCGTCCGAAGCTGTACTGGTTCAACGCGCTGCTGACCGTCGCGCTGCTCACCGCCATGATCATGGAGCTGCTGCCGATCCCGGTGCTCTTCCTCGTCGGCGCCGCGCTCGCGCTCACCGTCAACTTCCCCCGCGTCCCCGACCAGAAGGCCCGCATCGCGGCCCACGCCGACAACGTCCTCAACGTCTCCGGCATGGTCTTCGCCGCCGCCGTCTTCACCGGCGTCCTCACCGGCACCGGCATGGTCGACCACATGGCCAACTGGCTCGTGGACACCATCCCGGACGGCATGGGTCCGCAGATGGGCCTGGTCACCGGTCTGCTGAGCCTGCCGCTGACCTACTTCATGTCGAACGACGGCTTCTACTTCGGCGTCCTGCCGGTGCTCGCCGAAGCCGGCCAGGCGCACGGCGTGTCGACGCTGGAGATCGCCCGCGCCTCGATCGTCGGCCAGCCGCTGCACATGTCCAGCCCGCTCGTCCCGGCCGTGTACGTCCTGGTCGGCATGGCCAAGGTCGAGTTCGGCGACCACACGCGGTTCGTGGTCAAGTGGGCCGTCCTGACGAGCCTGGTGATCCTCGCGGCCGGCATCGTGTTCGGCATCATCTGACCGTCGCACACCATCAGAAGGGGACACGATCATGGCGCCCGGTGGGAACCGCGGCTGGCTGCTCCGCCTCGTCATCGCCTTCGGCTTCGCGCAGGGGGCGGTGTCGATGGCCCGGCCCGCCGTCTCCTACCGGGCCCTCGCGCTGGGCGCCGACGAACGGGCGGTCGGCGTCATCGCCGGTGTGTACGCGCTGCTGCCGCTGTTCGCCGCCGTTCCGCTGGGCCGCCGCACCGACCACGGCCGCTGCGCGCCGCTGCTGCCCGTCGGTGTCGTCCTGATCGCCGGGGGCTGCGCGCTGAGCGGTGCCGCCGGGTCCCTGTGGACGATGGCCCTGTGGAGCGGCGTCATGGGCCTCGGGCACCTCTGCTTCGTCATCGGCGCCCAGTCGCTGGTCGCACGCCAGTCCGCGCCGCACGAACAGGACCGCAACTTCGGCCACTTCACCATCGGTGCCTCGCTCGGCCAGCTGATCGGCCCCATCGCCGCGGGCGCGCTCATCGGCGGCCCCGACATGGCCGGCAGCAGCGCGCTCGCCCTGCTGGTGGCGGGCGCGGGCGCGGCGGTCGCCTGCACGTCCCTGTGGCGCATCGAGCACCCGGTCGCCGCCGGCTCCCGTGCGGCCCGGGGCACGCGCGTCCCCGTGAGCGGCATCCTGCGCGCCCGGGGTGTGCCCGCGGGCATCCTGATCAGCCTGTCCGTGCTCTCCGCGACCGACATCCTCACCGCCTACCTGCCGGTGGTCGGCGAACACCGGGGGATCTCCCCGGCCGTGATCGGCGTACTGCTCAGCCTGCGGGCCGCCGCGACGATCGCCTGCCGACTGGTGCTGACGCCCCTGCTGCGGCTGCTCGGCCGCACGGTGCTGCTCACCGTCACCTGTCTGCTGGCCGCCCTGCTGTGCGCCGGGGTCGCGCTGCCGGTGCCGGTGTGGGTGCTCGCCCTGATGCTGGTCGTCCTCGGGTTCTGCCTGGGCGTCGGCCAGCCGCTGTCCATGACCACCGTCGTGCAGGCGGCCCCCGACGAGGCGCGCTCCACGGCCCTCGCGCTGCGCCTGACCGGCAACCGCCTCGGTCAGGTCGCCGCCCCCGCCGCCGCGGGCCTGATCGCGGGCGTCGCGGGCGTGGCCGCGCCGTTCGTCATGCTCGGCGCTCTGCTCCTGCTCTCCTCGGGGGTCGCCCTGCGGGCCCCCTCGGCGGACGTGGCCGGCCGGCGCAGGACGCCCGTGGGGCAGGACGGCGCGGACCGGGCCGGTGCCGGCCGGCCGTGCCGGGAAAGGAAGGGGTGAGCATGTTCCTGTTCCTGCTCCTGCTCCTGCTCCTGCTGTCCGTGGTCCTGCTCCTCGCCGTCGGCGGCTGCGCCTGTGTCGTGCGGGCGGCCCGCGGCGGCCCGTCCCGGACCCGCGCGGTGGCGAGACGACCCTGGTGGCGGACGAGCTGGTGCGCTCCTCCTCCCGCTCCTCCCGCTCCGGCCGCTCCGGACGCTCGAACGGCCGGAGCGGCGCGGACGACGACCCGGACGACGACGCGGACGACTCGTCGGACCGCTGAACGACGACGGACCCGGTGGCCGAGCCGACGGCCACGCAGCCGACTTGATCACCACGTGAGACGCTCCAAGGCCTGAATCCGGCCGTCCGCTTTCTCACCAGATGGACGGTCCTCCGAGATGTCGTCCGGTGTCTTCCCCCGGCCGGGCACAGTCCGTTAACTTCCGTGACTCACACGCCCCGTACGACCCGCACGAGGGCGACCGACCGCGGAGCACCAGCGCTCAGTGAGCCCCGGGGGCACCTCCATGACACGCGCCATCTCCCTGCACGACGTGAGCAAGACCTACGCGCGAGGCGTCCGCGTGGTGGACCGGCTGTCGCTGGACATCGCGCCGGGCGAGTTCCTCGTCCTGCTCGGTCCCTCCGGCTGCGGCAAGTCGACCGTGCTGCGCATGATCGCCGGGCTCGAGGAGATCACCGAGGGGGAGCTGTCGCTGGACGGCGCGTACGCCAACGACCTGCTCCCGGCCGAGCGCAGGATGGCGATGGTCTTCCAGAACTTCGCCCTGTACCCCAACATGACCACCCGCGGGAACATCGGCTTCCCGCTGCGCGTCGAGGACCCGCAGACCGACCACACCCCCCGCGTGGACGCCACCGCCCGGATGCTGGGCATCGAGGACCTGCTCGACCGCTTCCCCGCCCAGCTCTCCGGCGGGGAGCGCCAGCGGGTCGCCATGGGCCGGGCCATCTCCCGTCACCCCACCGCCTTCCTCATGGACGAGCCGCTGTCCAACCTCGACGCCAAGCTCCGCAACCACCTGCGCGCCGAGATCACCCGGCTCACCCGGGAGCTGGGCGTCACCACCATCTACGTCACCCACGACCAGTCCGAGGCCATGTCCCTCGGCGACCGCGTCGCCGTCCTGCGCGGCGGGGTCCTCCAGCAGGTGGACACCCCGCGCGCCGTCTACGCCCTGCCGCGCAACGTCTTCGTCGCCGCCTTCATCGGCACCCCGCGCATCAACCTGCTGCGCGGCCTGGTGCGCGCGCCGCTGGACGGGGCGATGACCATCAGTCTGGGCAAGCAGTTCCTGCGGCTGCCCGAACCGCTCTCGCTGGACCACCAGTTGCTCCGCGTCCAGCAGGGCCGCGAGGTGATCGTGGGCCTGCGCTCGGAGGCGGTGCGGATCGCCAAACCCTCGTCCGCCCGCCCCGGCGAGGTGCTGCTCACCGGGCTCGTGGAACACGTCGAGTTCCAGGGGCACGAGATCCTCGTGCACTTCAACACCGGTTCGCAGCCGGCCGTCGTGCCCGACCTGGAGGCGCCGCGCCCCGCCACCCGCCCGGTCAGGCGGCGACGCCGCGACGGCACGGTCCTGGAACGGCTGAGGGAACGGGCGGGCGCCCTGCGCGCCGGGCCGGTCGTCGTGATGGACGAACCAGAGGAACCCGGACCCGCGGTCGCCGCGCCCGACGGCCGCCTCCCCGGCGACCTGATCGTCCGGACCACCCCCGACATCGACCTCCGCCACGGCATGCAGGTGCCCCTCCTCGTCGACCTCGCCCACCTGTTCGTGTTCGACCAGCACGGCGACCGCATCTGCCCCGCCCCGGCGCGGCTGCCCGAGCTGGAGGAGTGACCCCGCCGGAATCGCGCACGCCGGAAGGGTGACCCGCGCCACCATCGGGGCAGCCCCTGGTGCCGTAAAACTATCGGCGCTAGTTTGGGCCGCACGACGAGGCCCGCCCGGAAGGAACGCGATGAAGGCACACGACGGCATGTACATCGACGGGGCCTGGCGCCCCGCCGACAGCGGGGACACGATCGAGGTCGTGAACCCGGCCGACGAGCAGGTGATCGGCCGCGTCCCCGCCGGCAACGCCCTGGACGTCGACACCGCCGTACGGGCCGCACGCGCCGCCCTGCCCGGCTGGGCCGCCACGCCGCCGGCCGAGCGCGCCGCCCGCCTGGCCGCGCTGCGGGACGTCCTGGTGGCCCGAAAGGACGAGATCGCCGAGACCGTCACCGCCGAACTCGGCTCCCCGCTGAAGTTCTCGCAGGCCGTGCACGCCGGCGCCCCGATCGCGGTCGCCGGGTCCTACGCCGAGCTGGCGGCGACGTACGCCTTCGAGGAGAAGGTCGGCAACTCCGTCGTCCACCACGAGCCGGTCGGCGTGGTCGGCGCCATCACCCCCTGGAACTACCCGCTCCACCAGATCGTCGCCAAGGCCGCCCCGGCGCTCGCGGCCGGCTGCACCATCGTGCTGAAGCCCGCGGAGGACACCCCGCTCACCGCCCAGCTCTTCGCCGAGGCCGTGCACGAGGCGGGCGTCCCCGCCGGTGTCTTCAACCTGGTCACCGGCCTCGGCCCGGTCGCCGGTCAGGCGCTCGCCGAACACCCCGGCGTCGACCTGGTCTCCTTCACCGGCTCCACCGCCGTCGGCCGCCGGATCGGCGCCACCGCGGGCGCCGCGGTCAAGCGGGTCGCCCTCGAACTCGGCGGCAAGTCCGCCAACGTTATCCTCCCGAGCGCCGACCTCGCCAAGGCCGTCAACGTCGGCGTCGCCAACGTCATGTCCAACTCCGGCCAGACGTGCAGCGCCTGGACCCGCATGCTGGTCCACCGCGACCACTACGACGAGGCCGTGTCGCTCGCCGCCGAGGCCGCCGCGAAGTACGGCGACCGGATCGGCCCGGTCGTCAACGCCAAGCAGCAGGAGCGGGTGCGCGGCTACATCGACAAGGGCGTCGCCGAGGGCGCGCGCCTGGTCGCGGGCGGCCCCGAAGCGCCGCGCGAGCAGGGCTACTTCGTCAGCCCCACGGTCTTCGCCGAGGTGACCGAGGAGATGACCATCGCCCAGGAGGAGATCTTCGGCCCCGTCCTGTCCATCCTGCGCTACGAGGACGAAGACGACGCCCTGCGCATCGCCAACGGCACGGTCTACGGCCTGGCGGGTGCCGTCTGGGCCGGGGACGAGGCCGAGGCGGTCGCCTTCGCCCGCCGGATGGACACCGGCCAGGTCGACATCAACGGCGGCCGGTTCAACCCGCTGGCGCCCTTCGGCGGCTACAAGCAGTCCGGCGTGGGCCGCGAGCTGGGCGCCCACGGCCTCGCCGAGTACCTCCAGACCAAGTCCCTCCAGTTCTAGCCCGCAGGGGAGCCCCCACCTCATGGCCGTCCGTACCGCAGTCCGCGCCGCCGTCGTACCCGCCATCGGTGCCCCGCTGGAGGTCACCGGGATCGACCTGCCCGAGCCCGGCCCGGGGCAGGTCCGGGTGAAGCTCGCCGCCGCCGGGGTCTGCCATTCCGACCTGTCCCTGTCCAACGGCACCATGCGCGTGCCGCTGCCCGCCGTCCTCGGCCACGAGGGCGCCGGCACCGTCGTCGCCGTCGGCGAGGGCGTCACCCGTGTCGCCCCCGGCGACGACGTCGTCCTCAACTGGGCGCCGTCCTGCGGCTCCTGCCACGCCTGCGCGCTCGGCGAGGTCTGGCTGTGCGCGAACGCCCTGGCCGGCGCCGCCGACGTGCACGCCCGCCGTGCCGACGACGGCACCGACCTGCACCCCGGACTGAACGTCGCCGCGTTCGCCGAGGAGACGGTCGTCTCCGCGTCCTGCGTCCTGCCCGCCCCCGAGGGCATCCCGCTCACCGAGGCCGCGCTCCTCGGCTGCGCCGTCCTCACCGGCTACGGCGCGGTCCACCACTCGGCGCGGGTCCGCGAGGGTGAGACGGTCGCGGTCTTCGGCGTCGGGGGAGTGGGTCTGGCCACCCTCCAGGCGGCACGGATCGCCGGGGCGTCGACGATCGTCGCCGTCGACGTGTCCCCCGAGAAGGAGGAGCTGGCCCGCGCCGCGGGCGCCACCGACTACCTCCTCGCCTCCGACACCACCGCCCGCGAGATCCGCGCCCTCACCGGCAAGCAGGGCGTGGACGTCGCCGTCGAGTGCGTCGGCCGCGCGACCACCATCCGCGCCGCCTGGGAGTCCACCCGGCGTGGCGGCCGGACCACGGTCGTCGGCATCGGCGGCAAGGACCAGCAGGTCACCTTCAACGCCCTGGAGATCTTCCACTGGGGCCGCACCCTGTCCGGCTGCGTCTACGGCAACGCCGACCCCGCCCGGGACCTCCCGGTCCTCGCCGAACACGTCCGCGCCGGCCGCCTCGACCTCGGTGCGCTGGTCACCGAACGCATCGCGCTGGACGGCATCCCGGCGGCCTTCGAGAACATGCTGGCGGGCAAGGGCGGGCGGGCACTGGTGGTCTTCTGACCCCTGCCGGGCGTGGGCGGGCCCTGCCGAGGTGCGGGCGGCCCCGGGACACGCGTGGCGTCGCGGCGGGGGGGCGGGGCCTATGCCCGCCCCGCGTCCTCGCGCCGCGGTTCCGTCGTGGGCTCGGCGCGTTTCGGGGAGGTGGCCGCACGCCTCCGAGACCGGGACACCGCCACGCCCGCCAGGCACAGCGCGCCGCCCGCCAGGGTGAGCAACCCCGGCACCTCGCCCAGCGCCAGCCACGACATCAGGACGACCAGGGCGGGCACCGCGTACGTGGTCGCGCCCATGCGTCCCGCGGTCGTACGGGCCAGCGCGTACGCCCACGTCGTGAACGCCAGCGCGGTCGGGAACACGCCCAGGTAGACCATGTTGAGCGTCGCCGGGACGGGCGCGCCCGCCGCCTCCCGCACGAGCTGCCCCGCGAACGGCAGGCAGAGCACCGCCCCGACCAGGCAGCCGAACGTCGTCACCTGAAGGGCGCTCGCGTGCGCCAGCGCGGGCTTCTGCGCGACCACCCCGCCCGCGTACGCCATCGCTGCCAGCAGGCACAGCACCACCCCGAACAGCGAGGACCCGCCCTCGCCCGACATGGACAGGCCCACGGTCACCGCACCGGCGAACGACACCGCCATCCCCGCCAGCAGCCGCGGCGGCAGCGCGTCGCCCAGCAGCCGGGCGCCGAGCAGCGCGATGAGGATGGGACCGACGTTGACCACGAGGGCGGCCGTCCCGGCGTCCACCTGCTGCTCGCCCCAGTTCAGGACGACCATGTAGAAGCCGAACCACAGCAGCCCCGATATGGCGATGCCCCGCCAGGCCGCCCGCGGCGGCAGCCCCTCCCGGCGCAGCAGACACAGGACCCCGAGCGTCAATGCGCCCGACAGCAGCCGCCCGAGGGCCAGCGCTCCCGGCGAGTAGGCGTCGCCCGCGCTGCGGATCGAGACGAAGGCGGAGGCCCACAGCACGACGGTGACCGTGGCCGCGCCGGCCGCGAGCAGTTCCGGCCGGCGGTGCGAGGAGGCGGGAGGGGGCGTGGGGGCGGTGCTCATCATGCTCCTGAGGCTAGGCAGCGGAAGGTCGCTCCCGCTGGCGGATTCTGGACCGTGAGCCCGGGGCCGACGCCGGTGCCGGACGCGGTACCGACGGTGACGCGGTGATCGCGGCTCAGCGCAGGACCGCCGCGTCGATGCCCAGCAGTTCGGACAGCGCCCGCTCTCCCGCGGGCGTCACCTTCACCGCCCGCTCCGAGCCGATGCGCAGGCACCAGCCCGCGTCCAGGGCGTGCCGGCACAGGGCCGCGCCGGCCACACCCGCGAGATGGGGACGGCGTTCCGTCCAGTCCAGGCAAGCCCGGGCCAGAGGCCGGCGGCCGGTGGGCCGCAGCGGGATGCCGGCGGCGTCGAACCAGCCGAGACCCGCGTCCGTGAGTGCGAAGCCGGTGTCCTGGCGCAGCAGCCCGCGTCCGGTCAGCGCGTCGGTCACCGCGATGCCGAGCCGCCCGGCCAGATGGTCGTAGCAGGTGCGCCCCCGGGCCATCGCGGACCCGGCGCTCGACGCCCGCAGGGTGCGCGGACGCCGGGCGGCGGCCTGCGGGGCCACCTGCGCCGCCAGGTCCTCCACCAACTGCGCCACCCGGTCGTCGGCCAGCCGCACGTACCGGTGCCGTCCCTGCCGTTCCTCGGCGAGCAGTCCGCCCGCGACGAGCTTGCCCAGGTGCTCGCTCAGCGTCGACGCGGCGACCCCGGCGTGCCGGGCCAGCTCACCGGCGGTCCACGCCCGCCCGTCCAGCAGTGCCAGCAGGCAGGCGGCGCGCGTCTCGTCGGCGATCAGCCCGGCCAGGCGGGCGAGCCCGGGTGCCCCGGCGTCCTTCTCGGTCATGCGTCCCAGGATGCGCCACGCACGGTTCGGCGGGCACCGAAGTGTCGTCGGTGCCCCTCAGGCGTCCTGCGCGACCTGCGCGTACTGCTGCGCCAGCCCGTCCAGCAGCGCCGTCAGGCCGGTCTCGAAGGCGCGCTCGTCGATCTTCTCCTGCTGCTCCGCCAGGAGGTGGGCCTGCTGGAGGTGCGGGTAGTCGGCGGGGTCGTAGGCGCCGGCGTCGTCCACGAAGCCGCCGGCGAAGGAGCCGAGTGCCGAGCCCATGATGAAGTACCGCATCAGCGCGCCGATCGAGGTGGCCTGCGCCGGCGGCCAGCCCGCCCGGACCATCGCGCCGTAGACCGCGTCCGCGAGGTGCAGCGCGGCCGGGCGGCGGCCGGGACCGTGGGCCAGCACCGGCACGATGTTGGGGTGGTCGCGCAGCGCCGTCCGGTAGGAGACGGCCCACTCGCGCAGCGCGGTCCGCCACTCCCGGCCGTCCTCGAACATCGACAGGTCGACCTGCGCGCTCACCGAGTCGGCGACGGCCTCCAGGATCTCGTCCTTGGTGCGGAAGTGGTTGTAGAGCGAGGGCCCGCTGACCCCCAGTTCCGCGGCCAGCCGGCGCGTGGAGACGGCCGTGAGGCCCTCCGCGTCCACCAGGGCGCGGGCCGTCTCGACGATCCGGTCGGTGCTGAGCAGGGGCTTGCGCGGTCGGGCCATGGCGCACATAGTAGGGCTGCGGCTTTAAACTAGCAGTGCTAATTTAAAGGTCCGGTGTTCAAGATCCGTCTTCTGTGGGGTGACTCGGCATGAATCTGGAGCTCAGCGAGGAGCAGAGCGCCGTACGGCAGCTCGCGCGGGACTTCGTGGCGCGCGAGATCGCCCCGCACGTGATCGCCTGGGACCGCGCCGAGGAGGTGGACCGGGGGATCGTGAAGAAGCTCGGCGAGGTCGGCTTCCTCGGCCTCACGATCGACGAGGAGTACGGCGGGTCCGGCGGCGACCACCTCGCCTACTGCCTGGTCACGGAGGAGCTGGGGCGCGGTGACAGCTCCGTGCGCGGCATCGTCTCCGTCTCCCTCGGCCTCGTCGCCAAGACCGTCGCCGCCTGGGGGAGCGAGGAGCAGAAGCGGCGCTGGCTGCCGGGGCTCACCTCGGGCGAGTACGTCGGCTGCTTCGGCCTCACCGAGCCCGGCACCGGGTCGGACGCGGGCAGCCTCGCCACCCGCGCCGTGCGCGACGGCGACGACTACGTCGTCAACGGCACCAAGATGTTCATCACCAACGGCACCTGGGCCGACGTCGTCCTGCTCTTCGCCCGTTCCACCGACGCCCCCGGGCACAAGGGCGTCTCCGCCTTCCTCGTGCCCACCGACACCCCCGGCCTGACCCGCCGCACCGTCCACGGCAAGCTCGGGCTGCGCGGCCAGGCCACCGCCGAACTGGTCCTGGAGGACGTCCGGGTCCCCGCCTCCGCGATGCTGGCCCCCGAGGGCAAGGGCTTCACGGTCGCCATGTCGGCCCTCGCCAAGGGGCGGATGTCGGTCGCGGCCGGCTGCGTCGGCATAGCCCAGGCCGCGCTGGACGCCGCCGTGAGGTACGCGGGGGAGCGCGAGCAGTTCGGGAAGACCATCGCCCACCACCAGCTGGTCCAGGAGCTGATCAGCGACATCGCCCTCGACGTGGACGCGGCCCGGCTGCTGACCTGGCGGGTCGCCGACCTGATCGACCGCGGGCAGCCCTTCACGGTCGAGTCATCCAAGGCCAAGCTCTTCGCCTCGGAGGCCGCCGTCCGCGCCGCCAACAACGCCCTCCAGGTCTTCGGCGGCTACGGCTACATCGACGAGTACCCGGCCGGCAAACTGCTCCGCGACGCCCGCGTGATGACCCTCTACGAGGGCACCAGCCAGATCCAGAAGCTGGTCATCGGGCGCGCGCTCACCGGGGTCTCGGCCTTCTGAGCGCCGGGCTCCGGGCGCGGGCTCCCGAGTACCCGGATTCTGAGTACCCGGATTCTGAGTACCCGGACTGAGTACCGCGGCGGATGTGGCCCCGGCCACGTCCGCCGATCCTTGTCCCATGAGTGAGACTCCGGTCAAGCAGCAGACCACGGCGGCCTTCTACGGTCAGGCCGTGGCGTCGTTCGCGGTGGCCATGGCCGCCACCGCCATCGGCATCTACCAGCTCCAGGCGAACGCATGGGTGCGCGGCTTCCTCGCCATCGCCGTCCTGTACCTGGTCACCTCCGCCTTCACGCTCGCCAAGATCATCCGGGACCGCCAGGAGGTGGGGCAGATCGTGAGCCGGGTGGACCAGGCGCGGCTGGACAAGATCCTCGTCGAGCACGACCCCTTCCACCAGCCGGGCGGCGCCCCGGCGCAGCAGCGGCCCTGATCGGAACGACGCCCCCCGGCACCCGCCCGGACCTCGTCCGCCGGGCAGGCCCTAAGCGCCCGCTCAGCTTCGGCGGTATGGTGGTGCTCCTGTCACCGAGAGGGGCGAACGAGCGATGAGTACGGCGGCCGAGACGACGGGCGGCGACATCGAGCCGTGGGAAGAGGTCACGCCTGACGCGGCCAGGCGGCTGCTGGTCGCCGCCGTGGAGGCGTTCGCCGAGCGCGGGTACCACGCGACCACCACCCGCGACATCGCCGGGCGGGCCGGCATGAGCCCGGCCGCGCTCTACATCCACTACAAGACCAAGGAAGAGCTGCTGCACCGCATCAGCCGGATCGGCCACGACCGGGCGGTGGGCATCCTGCGGACGGCCGCCCAGGGCGAGGGCGGCGCCACCGAGCGGCTCGCCGACGCCGTGAGCTCCTTCGTGCGCTGGCACGCCGGACGGCGCACCACCGCCCGGGTGGTGCAGTACGAGCTGGACGCGCTCGGCCCCGGGGCCCGCGAGGAGATCCTCGCGCTGCGCCGCCAGTGCGACGCCGCCGTGCGCGGCATCATCGAGGACGGCGTGGCGACGGGCGAGTTCGACGTGCCGGACGTCAAGGGCACGACGCTGGCTGTGCTGTCGCTCTGCATCGACGTGGCCCGCTGGTTCAACGTGAACGGCCCCCGGACGCCCGACGAGGTCGGCGCGCTCTACGCCGACCTCGTCCTGCGGATGGTGGGGGCCGAACCCTCCGGCTCCGCTCAGAGGTAGTAGCGGGAGACCGACTCGGCGACGCACACCGGCTTGTCGCCGCCCTCGCGCTCCACGGTGAAGGCGACGCTCACCTGGATGCCACCGGTGACGTCCTCGACGCCGGTGATCGTCGCCGTGGCGCGCAGGCGCGAGCCGACCGGCACGGGGGAGGGGAAACGGACCTTGTTGGTGCCGTAGTTGACGCCCATCTTCACGCCCTCGACCCGGATCAGCTGCGGGCCGAAGAGCGGGAGCAGCGACAGGGTCAGATAGCCGTGCGCGATCGTGCCGCCGAAGGGACCCGTGGCCGCCTTCTCGGGGTCCACGTGGATCCACTGGTGGTCCCCGGTCGCCTCGGCGAACAGGTCGACCCGCTTCTGGTCGACCTCCAGCCAGTCGGTGTACCCGAGCTGCTCGCCCACCGCCGCCTTCACCTCGTCGGCGGACGCGAAGATCCTCGGCTCTGCCATGTCCCGGCCTCCCAAGTCGTACTGGTCCCAGCGAATCCGTACCAGTCTAAGCGACTGCTTAGCATGCTGGTAGGCGGAGTCCATGTCAACGGACCGGACGGGTGACGGGGTCGGTAGGCTTCGAGAGGTGCCCCAGATTCCCGAGAAGATCCACGAGCTCACGGTCGGCCAGCTCGCCGCGCGCAGCGGTGCCGCCGTCTCCGCCCTGCACTTCTACGAGTCCAAGGGACTGATCAGCAGTCGCCGCACCTCGGGCAACCAGCGTCGCTTCGGCCGTGACGCGCTGCGCCGGGTCGCCTTCGTCCGCGCCGCTCAGCGCGTGGGCATCCCGCTGGCCACGATCCGCGAGGCGCTCGCCGCACTGCCGGAGGAGCGCACGCCGACCGAGGAGGACTGGGCCCGGCTCTCCGAGTCCTGGCGCTCCGAACTGGACGAGCGCATCAAGCAGCTCAACCGGCTGCGCGACCACCTCACGGACTGCATCGGCTGCGGCTGTCTGTCCCTGGAGACCTGCGTCCTGTCCAACCCCGACGACGTCTTCGGTGAACGCCACACCGGCTCCCGCCTGCTCGTGGAGCGCCGGGGGACCGCCACCACCCCCTCCGGCGGCGGCCGGCCGAGTCCCGCGCGGGACCGCGGCGAGTGACCGCGCGGCGAGTGACCGCGCGGCAAGTGACCGCGCGGTGAGTGGCGCGGGCCTACGGGGCGTCAGCCGGCGCCCCTGCGGGCCGAGGTCCACTCCGCCAGCGCCGCGGTGACCAACTCGGCGTTGGAGGCGGCCCGGGTACCGTCCGGCAGCGACAGGGTGTCCTCCAGGCCGATCCGGGTCGCCAGGCCCAGCCGGCCGGCCAGGCGCAGCACCGGCCAGGCGCCGCCGTCCTCACCGTGCAGCAGGACGGGGCGGCCGTGCGCCGTGCCGAGATCGGTCAGCAGGGCGCGCGCCGCCTCCCGGGCGGTCGCCGGGTCGGTGTCGGTCACCTCCGCGAGGACCCGCAGCACCCGGGGCCCGAGCGGTGAGCGCAGGAAGCGCGCCGCACCGTCCGTGCCGGACCAGATGCCCGCCTCCACCGCGACCCCGCGCCCGATCAGCGCGGCGGCGACCTCCTCGGCGCCCGGCTCGTGCCAGTTGACCGACGCGTGGTCGGGCAGCACCGGCCAGCTCCGTATCCGCGCCACCCGGGCCGCCGGGTCGGGCTCGGCCCAGGCGCCCGTCGTGACGCCCACCGGCACCGACGACGGGACCCGCGCCCTGATCGCCTCCAGCGTCGCCGCGAGCACGCGCGGCGACAACGTGTCCCGCCCGCACGGCGTCTTCGGGTGGACATGGACGTCATCGGCCCCGGCCGCGACCGCTTCGGCCACCGACGCGGCGACCGCCTCCGGCGACAGCGGCACCACCGCGCCGTCGGCGCTGCCCCGCGCCCCGTTCACACACAACTGCACCATTCCCCCAGGGTGCCCGGTGCCTCCGACAACGCCCGCCGTAGCGTGAACCGGCCACCGGGGGGTGCGGCATCCCCGGCGCACCCCCGGGCGGCTAGGCCGACATCAGCAACCGGTCCCGGCGGGCCTCCGCCCGCGCGGCCGGAGTCAGGACGGGCCGCGGCACGAGGATCCCGCAGTCCGCGCAGACGGGGCCCGTCGAAGGCTCGTGGTCCAAGTCGTACTTCCAGTACAGGCGTTCCCCGTCGCACACCGGACAGACCGACCCCGGCTCACGCTCCAGCGCCGCGATCAGCCGACGCAGCACCTCCGCCAGCGGCCCGTCGGGGTGGACCCGGGGATCGTCGCACCAGGCCACCCCGAAACCGCCCCAGGTCAGCCGGTGCCAGTCGTCCACGCTGCCCGGCCTGCGCAGCCCGTCGTGCTTCTCCTTCCTGCGCCGCTCGGCGAACCCGGCCTCGTAGGCGAGCCACACCGAACGCGCTTCCTCCAGCTCCTCCAGTGCGGCCACGAGCCGCGCTGGGTCGGGGGAGCGGTCCTCGGGACCGAACCCGGCCCGGGAGCAGAGATGGTCCCAGGTCGCCCTGTGCCCATAAGGGGCAAAACGCTCAAGACACTTGCGCAGTGAGTAGCGCCGCAGCGCCAGGTCGCACCGTGGATCGCGGACCTGTCTCGCCAGACTTCGGAAACCGGCCATCGCCCTGCACCTCCGTCACATCTGCACCTGTACTTCGGTCACTTCGGCGTCGTCGAGGAGACGTCGCCGAATAGACGTATCGACAACCGATTCGGCTCCATCCGATTTCCGATGCCCCTCGTCCGCCGATCCATCCGCTTCCAAAAAGTGACGCATGTTCACCTTCCCACTCGGGGATACCGGCGGTAACGTCCCGCCACACCCTCGTCGGGAGGAGCTGCCATGCCACGGCGCACCCCACGCAACGCCCTTGACAGACTGAGAACTCCCCGCGGCTTCCACGGGTTCCTGAAGACCGCATCCGTATGCGCCCTCATTGCCGGAGTTTTGTCACCCCTTTCCCCGGCGATGGCCGCCGGGACCGGGCCCGCCGAGGCCGCGGCCGCCCGGGCCGCCGCCGACGACCACTGCGGCGGGCAGTGTTCCGACGTCCTGCCGCCCGGGCAGAGCGGCAACGCGACGCTCGCCCAGATCCTCCTCAACCAGGCGTTCGGCACCCAGCCCGCGCACGCCGAGGACCAGCTCGGCCCGTACGCGAAGCTGGCCACCGGCTACTCCGGCCTCACCAACGACAAGATCAACGACTTCTTCAACGACGCCTCCTTCGGCGTCCCCGCCGGTCAGGCCGCCTCCACCGTCCGCCCCGCCGGACGCGACGACGTGACCATCGTCCGGGACAAGAAGACCGGCGTGCCGCACATCACCGGCACCACCCGCTACGGCACCGAGTTCGGCGCCGGATACGCCGCGGCCCAGGACCGGCTCTGGCTCATGGACCTCTTCCGCCACGTCGGACGCGGCCAGTTGACCCCGTTCGCGGGCGGCGCCCCCGCCAACCAGGGCCTGGAGCAGCAGTTCTGGCGCAGCGCCCCGTACACCGAGGCCGACCTGGAGGCGCAGATCGAGAGCGCCGCCGCCAAGGCCGGAGAGCGCGGCGAGCTGGCCCTGGCCGACGTGGACGCCTACGTCGCCGGCGTCAACGCCTACATCGACGCCTCCGACAAGGGCCGTTACTTCCCCGGTGAGTACGTCCTGACCGGCCACAAGAACGCCATCACCAACGCCGGGACCATCGACCACTTCCAGCGCAGCGACCTCATCGCGCTCGCCTCCGTCATCGGCTCCCTCTTCGGCGCCGGAGGCGGCGGCGAGGTCAACAACGCGCTCTCCCTCCTGGCCGCCCAGGAGAAGTACGGCGTCGCCGAGGGCACGAAGGTCTGGGAGTCCTTCCGCCAGCGCAACGACCCGGAGGCCGTCCTCACCCAGCAGGACGGCAGCTTCCCGTACCTGCCCACCCCGGACGACCCGCAGGGCCGCGCCCTGCCCGACTCCGGGTCCGTCCGGGCGGAGCCCCTGGTGTACGACCGCACCGGCAGCGCCGGCGCCGCGGGCGCGACCGGTGCCTCCGCGAAGGCGGCGGACACGGCCGTGACCTCGGCGCGGCGCGGCATGTCCAACGCCCTGGTGGTCAGCGGCGAGCACACCGCGAGCGGACACCCGGTCGCCGTCTTCGGACCGCAGACCGGCTACTTCGCCCCGCAGCTGCTGATGCTCCAGGAGATACAGGGCCCCGGCATCAGCGCGCGCGGCGCCTCCTTCGCGGGACTGAGCATGTACGTCGAACTCGGCCGGGGCCAGGACTACGCCTGGAGCGCGACGACCTCGGGCCAGGACATCATCGACACCTACGCGGTCGAGCTGTGCCAGGACGACTACCACTACCTCTACCGCGGCACCTGCACGCCCATGGAGAAGGTCGAGCGGCGCAACGCCTGGAAGCCGACCGTCGCCGACTCCACCGCGGCCGGCTCCTACACGATGCGCGTCTGGCGCACCAAGTACGGCCCGGTCGAGTCCCGCGCCACCGTCGGCGGCAAGAAGGTCGCCTACACCACCCTGCGCTCCTCCTACCTCCACGAGGCCGACTCGATCATCGGCTTC
This sequence comes from Streptomyces sp. NPDC051136, assembly GCF_044455745.1. NCBI lineage: Bacteria > Bacillati > Actinomycetota > Actinomycetes > Kitasatosporales > Streptomycetaceae > Streptomyces > Streptomyces sp. NPDC051136. The sequence goes on from NZ_JBITFE010000012.1 coordinate 96,675, forward strand.
CAGATGCTGAACGACCCGGACTACCTGAACGGTCCCGAGCGCTTCCAGGGCGCCGTCCAGCACATCAACTACACCTTCAACTGGTTCTACGCCGACTCCGAGCACACCGCGTACTACAACAGCGGTGACAACCCGGTGCGCGCGAACGGCGTCGACGCCGAGTTCCCGGTCTGGGCGCGCCAGGCGTACGAGTGGCAGGGCTGGGACCCGGCCGCCAACACCGCCCGGTACACGGGCACATCCGCCCACCCGCAGTCGGTCGACCAGGGCTATTACGTGTCCTGGAACAACAAGCAGGCCAAGGACTACCCGGCCGCGTCCTGGGGCAACGGCTCCGTCCACCGCGGCAACCTCCTCGACGACCGCGTGAAGAAGCTGGTCGCGGCGGGCGGCGTCACCCGCACCGCGCTGGTCGGGGCCATGGCCGAGGCGGGCCTCGCCGACCTGCGGGCCGAGGACGTCGTGCCCGACCTGCTGAAGGTGGTCGAGTCCGCGCCGGTGACCGACCCGGCGGCGAAGTCGGCCGTGGACGGGCTCAGGGCCTGGCTGTCCGCGGGCGGCCTGCGCACCGAGACCTCGGCGGGCTCGAAGAAGTACGCCCACGCCGACGCGATCCGCACCCTGGACGCCTGGTGGCCGCTGCTGGTGAAGGCCGAGTTCGAACCCGGCCTCGGCAGCGACCTGTACACCGCCTTCACCCGGAACCTGCCCGTCGACGAGTCCCCGTCCGCCGCCCACGGCCCGACCGGCGCGCACGCCGGCAGCGCCTTCCAGTACGGCTGGTGGAGCTACGTCGACAAGGACATCAGGTCCGTGCTCGGCGAGTCCGTCAAGGGCCCGCTGGCACACCCGTACTGCGGCGACGGCGACCTCGCCGCCTGCCGGGACACCCTGGTCAGCACCCTCAAGGAGGCGGCGGGCCGCACGGCCGCCCAGGTCTATCCCGGCGACGACAACTGCTCGGCCGGGGACCAGTGGTGCGCCGACTCGGTGATCCACCGGACCCTCGGCGGCATCAAGCACGGCGGCATCAGCTGGCAGAACCGGCCGACCTACCAGCAGGTCGTGGAGTTCACCTCCCACCGGTGACCGGCCGGCAGCGGCCTCAGCGGTAGAGCAGGTACTGGCGGCGGGTCCTTCGGAACGCCGCCAGTTCCCTCTCCCAGCCGTCCACCACCTCGTCGGTGTCCGCGCCCGCGTCGATCATCGTGCGCACCCGCGTGGAACCGGTGAGCTTGTCGATCCAGTTGTCCGGCCGCCAGGCGAAACCGTCCCAGGTCCGCTTCGCGGTCACCAGCAGGGCGATCCCGGTGCGCACCGGGTCGAACGCGGCCCGGTCGTGCACGTGGAGCTGCACACCCCCGACGGTCTTCCCCTGGAACTTGGAGAAGGTGGGGGCGAAGTACGCCTCCCTGAAGCGCACCCCGGGCAGGCCGGCCTCGTTCGCGGCGGCGGCCCAGCCCCCGTCGATCCCCTCGGCGCCCAGCAGCTCGAACGGGCGGGTGGTGCCGCGGCCCTCGGAGAGGTTCGTGCCCTCGAACAGACAGGTCCCCGAGTACACCAGGGCGCACTCCGGCGTCGGCATGTTCGGGCTCGGCGGCACCCAGGGCAGCCCGGAGGCGTCGTAGAACTCCGAGCGCTTCCAGCCCGTCATCGTCACCGTCTCCAGCGGCACCGGCGACGTCAGGAACTCGCCGTTGAAGAGCAGCGCCAGCTCCGCGACGGTCATGCCGTGCGCCTGCGCGATCGGCTGCCGCCCGACGAAGGTCGCGAACTCCTTGTGCAGGACCGGCCCGAGAGCCGCCCGCCCGGTCACCGGGTTCGGCCGGTCCAGGACCACGAAGCGCTTCCCCGCGAGCGAGGCCGCCTCCATGCAGTCGAACAATGTCCAGATGTACGTGTAGAAGCGCGCGCCCACGTCCTGGATGTCGAAGACGACCGTGTCCACGCCGGACGCCGTGAACACGTCCGCGAGCGGCTGCCCGCTCTTCAGGTACGTGTCGTAGACCGGCAGCCCGGTGGCGGGGTCGTCGTAGCGGCCCTCGGAGCCGCCCGCCTGCGCCGTGCCCCGGAAGCCGTGCTCGGGCCCGAAGACGGCCGTCAGATTCACCCGGCCGTCGGCGTGCATGACGTCGACGATGTGGCGCACGTCCCGGGTGATGCCGGTCGGGTTGGTGACGATGCCGACCTTCTGCCCGTCGAGCGGGGCGTAGCCACCGTCGGCGAGGCGCTCGAAGCCGGTGCGCAGCCGGCGGCCCCCGTGCCCCGCCGGGGCCGCGTGTGCCGGGCCCGCCGGCGCGGCGGCGGCGGTGCCGGCCGCCACCGCGGCCGTGGTGGCGAGCAGATTCCGTCTGGACAGCGTCATGCGGTGACCTCCGTGATCGCGGCGGGTGTCATGCGCACGCACGCTAACCCGCACCCCGGGGCCCGGGGAATGGAGTAGACCGCGGTTCGCCTCTTCCGTACGACATACCGACTGGTTAGTCTGGCGCTGCGGCGGGGCCGCCGCGGATGTCGCCGGCGGCGTCGTGCCGCTTCACCGCCGCGCCGTCGCGTGCCGCAGTCGTGCCGCGGCCGGCGTGCCGCAGTCGTGCCGAAGGAGACCGATGGTGGAAGCCGTGCAGGATGCCGGAGTCGTCGTCACCGGGGCGGGAGGCGGCATCGGGGCCGCGCTGGCCCGGCGCTTCGCCGCCGAGGGGGCCAGAGTCGTCGTCAACGACCTGGACGCCGACCGGGCCAAGGCCGTCGCCGACGAGATCGGCGGCATCGCCGTCCCCGGTGACGCCTCCGCGGTCGTCACCGAGGCCCGCGAGGCGCTGGGCGGCACCGTCGACGTGTACTGCGCCAACGCGGGCGTCGGCTCGGGCGGTACGGAGGCCGCCGAGGAGGCCGTCTGGGCCCTGGCCTGGGACGTCAACGTCATGGCCCACGTCCGCGCGGCCCACGAGCTGATCCCCGACTGGCTGGAGCGCGGCAGCGGCCGCTTCGTCTCCACCGTCTCCGCCGCCGGACTGCTCACCATGATCGGCGCCGCCCCCTACAGCGTCACCAAGCACGGCGCGTACGCCTTCGCCGAGTGGCTGTCCCTGACCTACCGCCACCGCGGGATCAAGGTCCACGCCATCTGCCCGCAAGGGGTGCGCACCGACATGCTCACGGCCAGCGGCAGCGCGGGCGACCTGGTGCTGCGGCCCACCGCGATCGAACCGCGGGACGTGGCGGACGCCCTCTTCAAGGGCATCGAGGAGGACCGCTTCCTGATCCTGCCGCACCCCGAGGTCGCCGAGTACTACCAGGCCCGGGCCACCGAACCCGACCGCTGGCTGCACGGGATGAACCGGCTCCAGCGGCAGTGGGAGGAGGCGGCGGCCCGATGACCGGCTCCCGCTACGCCGCCAAGCCCTGGCTCGGCCTGCTGACCGACGCGCAGAAGGCCCCGCTTGACCCCGACGCCTCCCTCGTCCACGCCCTGCGCCGGGCCGCATCCGAGGCACCCGACCGCGTCTTCCTCGCCTACTTCGACGGCCGCCTCACCTACCGCGAGGTGGACGAGCTGAGCGACTCCGTCGCCGGGCACCTCGCCGCGCGCGGCCTGGAGCGCGGCGACCGGGTCGCGGTCCTGCTGCAGAACTCCCCGCACTTCGTGCTCGCCGTGCTGGGCGCGTGGAAGGCGGGGGCGGTCGTCGTGCCCGTCAACCCGATGTACAAGTCGGGGGAGGTCGGCCACGTCCTGCGGGACGGCGAGGTGGCCGCCCTGATCTGCTCCGACCGGGCCTGGGCGTCGTACCTGCGCGAGACGGCCGCCGGCTCGCCGGTGCGGATCGTGCTCACCGGGTGCGAGCTGGACTTCCAGACCCGCCGGGACGCGCGCGTGCTGACGTTCGAGCGGCAGCCGGACGCCTCCGACGCCGACGACCTCGCCCGGGTGGCCCGCGCCGGGCACCGGGCACCCGGGGGCCGTGACCCGCAGCCCGGTGACACCGCGCTCATCAGCTACACCTCCGGCACCAGCGGCACCCCCAAGGGCGCCACCAACACCCACCGCAACATCATGTACAACGCCGAACGGCAGCGCACCGGGCTCGGCCTGCCCGCGGCGCCGGTCTACTTCGCGCTGGCCCCGCTGTTCCACATCACCGGCATGGTCTGCGAGTTCGGGGCCTGCCTCAACAGCGTGGGCACCCTCGTCCTGGCGTACCGCTTCGAGGCGGGAGTCGTCCTCGACGCGTTCGCCGAGCACCGGCCGCACTACACGGTCGGGCCGTCCACGGCCTTCATGGCGCTCGCCGCCCACCCCTCGGTCACCCGGCAGCACTTCGCGTCCTTCGCCAACATCTCCTCGGGCGGCGCCCCGCTGCCGCCCGCCCTGGTGGAGAAGTTCCGTGCGGGCTTCGGCCCGTACATCCGCAACGGCTACGGACTCACCGAGTGCACCGCGCCCTGCGCCTCCGTACCGCCGCACCTGGAAGCACCCGTGGACCCCGTCTCCGGGACCCTGGCCGTCGGCGTGCCCGGGCCCGAGACCGTCGTGCGGATCGTCGACGACCAGGGCGCCGAGGTGCCGTTCGGGGAGCAGGGCGAGATCGTCGTCAGCGGGCCGCAGGTCGTGCCCGGCTACTGGCGCCGCCCGGACGCCACCGCCGAGACCTTCCCCGGCGGCGAACTGCGCACCGGGGACATCGGCTTCATGGACGCCCGGGGCTGGCTCTACGTCGTCGACCGAAAGAAGGACATGATCAACGCCTCCGGCTTCAAGGTCTGGCCGCGCGAGGTCGAGGACGTGCTCTACACCCATCCCGCGGTGCGCGAGGCCGCCGTCGTCGGCGTGCCGGACGGGTACCGCGGGGAGACCGTCAAGGCGTACATCAGCCTCCGGCCGGGCGCCGACACGGCCCCGGACGCCCTCGTCGCGTACTGCGAGGAGAGACTGGCCGCCTACAAATACCCGCGCCAGGTGGAGATCCTGCCCGAGTTGCCGAAGACGGCGAGTGGGAAGATCCTCCGTCGGGAACTGCGTTCCGGAAGCAGCGGGACGCAGCAGTGAACGGACAGTGAAACGGAAAGGCAGGTGACGGCAGTGCCCAGGACCACGGACGGGGACGGCACTCCGGTGCCGCAGCGGCTCCTGGCCGCCGCCACCCGGCTCTTCGCCGAGCAGGGCTACGACCGCACCTCGGTACAGGAGATCGTCGAGGCGGCGGGCGTCACCAAGGGGGCGCTCTACCACTACTTCGGATCCAAGGACGACCTGCTGCACGAGGTGTACGCGCGCGTGCTGCGCCTCCAGCAGGAACGCCTGGACGCCTTCGCGGACGCCGACGAGCCGGTCGAGCGGCGGGTGCGGGACGCGGCGGCCGACGTCGTCGTCACCACCATCGACAACCTCGACGACGCGTCGATCTTCTTCCGCTCCATGCACCAGCTCAGCCCGGAGAAGAACAAGCAGGTGCGCGCGGAGCGCCGGCGCTACCACGAGCGCTTCCGCGCGCTCATCGAGGAAGGCCAGCGGACCGGCGTCTTCACCAAGGAGACCCCGGCCGACCTGGTGGTGGACTACCACTTCGGGTCCATCCACCACCTGTCCACCTGGTACCGGCCGAACGGCCCGCTCAGCCCGCAGGAGGTCGCCGACCACCTGGCCGACCTGCTGCTGCGGGCCCTGCGTCCCTGAGACGCCCCCGAGGCGACGGGCCCCCGGGACAGGATCCCCGGGGGCGCCGCCCGCTCAGCGGTACTTCTTGATCTCCCGGCGGGCCAGCGAGCGCTGGTGCACCTCGTCGGGGCCGTCGGCGATCATCAGGGTCCGCGCTCCCGCGTACAGCTCGGCCAGCGGGAAGTCCTGGCTGACGCCGCCCGCGCCGTGCAGCTGGATCGCCCGGTCGATGATGTCGACCACCGCGCGGGGCGTGGCGATCTTGATGGCCTGGATCTCGGTGTGGGCGCCCCGGTTGCCGACGGTGTCCATCAGCCAGGCGGTCTTCAGTACCAGCAGCCGCAGCTGCTCGACGGTGACCCTGGCGTCCGCGATCCAGTTGTGGACGACGCCCTGCTGGGCCAGCGCCTTGCCGAAGGCCTCGCGGGACACCGCGCGGCGGCACATCAGCTCGATCGCGCGCTCGGCCATGCCGATCAACCGCATGCAGTGGTGGATGCGGCCGGGACCGAGCCGGGCCTGGGCGATGGCGAAGCCGCCGCCCTCCTCGCCGATCAGGTTCGACACCGGCACGCGCGCGTGGTCGAAGGTCACCTCGGCGTGGCCGCCGTGGTAGTGGTCCTCGTAACCGAAGACCTGCATGGCCCGGTTCACCGTCACCCCGGGCGTGTCGCGCGGGACCAGCACCATCGACTGCTGGCGGCGGATGTCCTCGCCGTCCGGGTCGGTCTTGCCCATCACGATGAAGATCTTGCAGTCCGGGTTCATCGCCCCGGAGATGTACCACTTGCGCCCCGTGACGACGTACTCGTCGCCGTCCCGCTCGATGTGCGTGGTGATGTTCGTGGCGTCCGAGGAGGCCACGTCCGGCTCCGTCATCGCGAACGCCGAGCGGATCTCCCCGGCGAGCAGCGGCTCCAGCCACTGCTTCTGCTGCGCCTCGTCGGCGAACTGGGCCAGCACCTCCATGTTCCCGGTGTCCGGCGCCGCGCAGTTCGTCGCCGTCGGCGCCAGCTGCGGGCTGCGGCCGGTGATCTCGGCGAGCGGGGCGTACTGGAGGTTGGTGAGACCGGCGCCGTGCTCGGCGTCGGGCAGGAACAGGTTCCACAGGCCCTGGCGGCGGGCCTCGGCCTTGAGGTCCTCCACGACCTGCGGGGTGTCCCACGGGGAGGCGAGCCGGGCGCGCTGCTCGTGGGCGACCCGCTCGGCCGGATAGACGTACTCGTCCATGAAGGCGAGCAGCCTGGCGCGGAGTTCCTCGGTCTGTGCGTCGTACGCGAAGTCCATGGCGGGTCAGCCCTCCTGAAGGGTGGTCAGGCCGTGCTCGATGAAGACGGGGACGAGGTCGCCGATGCGGTCGAAGCCGCGGCCGACCGTCTGGCCCAGCGTGTAGCGGTAGTGGATGCCCTCCAGGATCACGGCGAGCTTGAACCACGCGAACGCCGTGTACCAGGCGACCGTGGAGACGTCGCGCCCCGAGCGCGCGGCGTACCGCTCGATCAGCTCGGCGGGCGCCGGGTGGCCGGGTGCCTGGGCGGTGGTGGAGACGGGGGAGTCGGGCATGCCCAGCGGACTGCTGTACATCACCAGCAGCCCGAGGTCGGTCAGCGGATCGCCGAGCGTGGACATCTCCCAGTCGAGGATCGCCCGGATCTCGTCGCCCTCGCCGCCGATCAGGACGTTGTCCAGGCGGTAGTCGCCGTGCACGACGGTCGGGGCGGGGGAGCGCGGCAGCTCCCGGCCGAGCGTGGCGTGCAGCTCGTCGATCCCGGCCAGGTCGCGGTTGCGGGAGGCGTCGAGCTGCTTGGCCCAGCGGCGCAGCTGGCGGTCCAGGAAGCCCTCCGGGCGGCCGAAGTCCGCGAGGCCCACCTCGACGGGGTCCACCGCGTGCAGGCCGACCAGCGTGTCGACCAGGTTCAGCACGGCGGCGCGGGTGCGCTCGGGTCCGAGGGGGGCGAGCTGTTCGGCGGTGCGGTACGGGGTGCCCTCCACGAACTCCATGACGTAGAAGGGCGCCCCGAGCACCTCGTCGTCCTCGCACAGGAGCACCGGGCGCGGCACGGGCACGTCGGTGGGGTGCAGGGCGCTGATGACGCGGTGCTCGCGCCGCATGTCGTGCGCCGTGGCCAGTACGTGGCCGAGCGGCGGGCGGCGCACGACCCAGCGGGCTGCATCGTCCGAGACGGCGTAGGTGAGGTTCGACCGTCCGCCCTCGATCAGCCGGCCGGACAGCGGGCCGGTCACCAGACCGGGCCGCTCGCGGTCGAGCAGCACGCGCAACCGGTCGAGATCGAGTCCGGGCGGGTGGTCGGGGCTCATCGTCGCTCCCTGGGGCAGGTGAACAGTACCTCCCACATGATGCCGACCGGTCGGTATGCCGTCCAGTGGGCGGGCGGAACGTGATCGGTGTTACGGGGGGTCCGGCGGCGTGCCGGTCTCGCCCTCAGAGGACGAGGAGCGCCCCGCAGAGCGCGAGGGCGAGCGTGCACAGGGCCGCGGCGGCGGCGTGCGGCGGGGTGAGGGCGCGGGGCCGGTCCGCCGCGGCGAGGGTGCGGATGCGTCCGTGGGCGATACGGAGGAAGGCCAGCCACAGGGCGCAGCTCAGGGCGGCGGCGAGCACCGAGAGGGTCGTCGCCCCGCCGTGCAGCGCGGCCTTCGCGGCGAGCACGGCGACGACGGTGCCGGACAGGGTGGTACGGCGCCAGGCGAGCCGGGTGCGCTCGGGCTGCAACCCGGGGTCACGGCCCTGGGGCGTCGCGTCGGTGCCGCTCACACTCAGCCCTCCCAGCCGACGAGGACGACGACGACCATGACCACGGCGACCACGGCGACGACCAGGCTCAGCAGCACCGGGAAGCGGGAGACCGGGAGGTCCTCGCCGCGGCGCATGGCGCGTTCGCAGCGCGCCCAGTGGTTCACGGCGCGCAGCGAGCACAGCACCCCGGCGGCCAGCAGCGCGAGCGCGAGCCCGACCCGCCAGCCCCAGCGCAGGTCGGGCAGGAACTGGTCCACCGCGAACCCGCCGCCGATCAGGGCGAGGGCGGTTCGCAGCCAGGCCAGGAACGTCCGCTCGTTGGCCAGCGAGAACCGGTAGTCGGGGGTGCCCCCTTCCCGCCGCACCTCCGCAGGCACGAACCACAACCGGACGCTCCGCACGAAATCGATCACCCGGGGACCCTATCCGTCCCCCACCGCGGATGCCTGCGGCGCCTGTGCGGGGTGGTGGGGGTGCGCTGTGCCTGCGGTGCCTGTGCGGGGTGGTGGGGGTGCGGCTGTGCTTGCGGGGCCTGTGCGGGTGGTGGGGGTGCGGCTGTGCTTGCGGTGCCTGTGCGGGGTGGTGGGGGTGCGCTGTGCCTGCGGTGCCTGTGCGGGCTGGTGGGGGTGCGGCTGTGCCTGCGGCGCCTGTGCGGGTCGGTGGGGTGCGCTGTGCCTGCGGCGCCTGTGCGGGTTCGGTGGGGGTGCGCCGTGCGCGGTGCGTGCGGTGGTGGGTCGGGGCCGCGCCGGGGGGTGTTCGTCCTCGGAACGGCGCGGAATCGGTCGCTTGAAATGGCTCGCGGCGTTGACGCGCCAACCGCTGCGGGCGAACACCCCCCGACACGTCCCCTTCCCGCCGTACGCGGCTCTCCCGCCGCGCCGCCAACGCACCCCCTAGCTGCGGGCAGTCGTGCCGCTGGGGCGGCACGGGTGGGCGCAGCGGCACCCCGTTCCGCTGGGCTGCGCACCCCTCCCCGCGGTCACACTCACGCCGGGGCACCGGTCGACGCCGGTCCACTCAGCCCCCGCCAGGCCCGCAGCCGCGCGTACGCCGACAAGCCGTCCGGCACGAACTCCCACTCCCCGAGCCGTCCCTCCAGCTCCGCCTCCGGCAGGAACCCGTACCAGGCCACCTCCTCCGCCTGAGGAGACACCGCCCCCGCCACCCGCACCTCGTACACCGCCGACCACCACGTCCGCCCGGCCCCGTCGTCGTACAGGAACTTGAACAGGAACGACGGCCGAGGCAGCCCGCTCACCCCCAGTTCCTCCTCCGCCTCCCGCAGCGCCGCGTCGTCGTACGACTCGCCCGCGCCCACCACCCCGCCGACGAACATGTCGTACAGGGCGGGAAACACCAGCTTCGTCGCCGTGCGGCGGTGGACGAAGACCCGGCCGCCGGGGTCCCGGGCCCACACGAAGACGCAGCGGTGCCGCAGCCCCTCCGCGTACGCGTCGCCCCGCCGGGCCTGCCCCACGACGCGGTCGTTCTCGTCGACGACGTCGAGGATCTCGTCAGCAGAACTCATGCGCCCATCCAAGCAGCCGCCACCGAAGGCCTCAGCTCCGCTCCAGCTCCCGCTCGCGCCCGCTCTCGCCCGTCCCCTGCGGCATCGCCGGGTGCATGCCCAGCAGTACGATGCCCGCCACGACCGCCGCGAGCCCGCCCGCCTCCCAAGCGAGAGCCGCGGGGCCCGTGTGCAGCCGGTCGCCGAGGAAGCCGACCCCGCAGGCGATGCCCGCGAGCGGCTGGGCCGCCGTCAGCGCGGGCAGCGACCGGCGCAGGGGTGCCGTCTCGAACGCGCTCTGGACCAGGACCAGGCCGGTGATGCCGAGGACTACCACGGCGTACGGCTGCCAGCCCGTCAGCAGTTCCGCGAGACCGCCCGCCGAGAAGCGCCGCCCGCTGATCCGGGTCAGCGCGTCCTGCACCCCGTACACCAGCCCGGCGGCCAGGGCCAGCAGGGCCGGACCCCAGGTCAGCCGGAGACGGCCGGCGCACAGCGTGAGCAGGAGGGCCAGTCCCAGCATCACGCCGACGATCAGCCAGTGCCGCAGCGGATCGGTCACGGCGCTGCCACCGCGCGGCTCGCCCGCCAGGATGAACGCGCTCACCCCGCCCGCGAGCAGCGCGAGGCCGGCCCAGCCCTGACGGCCCAGCGGCTGCCGAGTGCGGACCCGGGAGAGGGCGAGGGCGAACAGGAGGTTCGTCGCCAGGATCGGCTCGACGAGGGTCAGTTCGCCGCCGCCCAGCGCGAGCGCGCCGAGTGCCATGCCGGCCACCATCAGGCCCATGCCGGCCAGCCAGCGCGGCACCCGCACCAGGTCGAGCAGGAGGCGGGGCGAGAGGAAGTCGCCCAGCGGAGCGCGCTCGGCCGCGCTCTGCTGGAGGACGAAACCGAACCCCAGGCAGCACGCGGCGCACACGGCGAGGACCAGGACCAGAACCGACACGCTGTGCACCTCGATCTCAGTCGGGTCACGGGGGCGTCGGGGACGACCCTAGTGCGGGCGCGCTGCGGGCGCCGGGCGAGCGGCGCATTCGGGGAGGGGGGTCAAGGGGTGATCATCGACAAGTGCCCCTGGAGTCACGGCCGTTGACGCGTGTAACGCACTGATTCCTCTTGACGTCAAGCCTTGGCTGCCGGTTTGCTGTGCGTGATCAGTCCATGGCAATCCGATCATGGCGCTCCGGCTGCGACGGCCTACCGCGTCGCGTGAGGAAGTTTCCCGCGGTGTCCCCACCCCCGCCTCCCCTCGGCCGCGGCCGAGGCCGCAAGCGTGCGGCCCAGGTCTTCGACGAGGCCCTCGACGACGCCGAACTCGTCACCGCGCGCGCCGCGTTGGCCCAGGGGCGGTGGCAGTCGGTCCGCTCCCTGCTGGTCCACACGGGTGACGACTGGGACCACCGGGGGCACCGGGTGGCCGTACTCTCCAAGGAGCCCCACTGCGCTCCCTGGGCCCGCGAATGGCTGCTCGCCGAGCCCGACTCCGCCGACGCGTCGGTGCTGCTCGCCCTCGCCCTGGTCCACCGCGCCCTGCGGGGCAAGGAGGAGCCCGCGCGCGTCCGCGAGGTGTGCCGTTCCGCCGCCGCCCTCGTGCCGGACGACCCCACGCCCTGGCTCGGGCTCCTCATGCTGGAGCGCTCCCTGGGCGCCGACGAGGAGGTCGTCCGCGTCTTCGACGAGGTCCGCGGACGGTACGCCGACCACCATCACGCCCACCACCTGATGGTGGCCCGGCTCGCCGAGCGCGGCGGCGACGGTCCCGACCCCCTGCACGAGGTGTACGACTTCGCCGGCTGGGCGGCCGAGCAGGCCCCCGCCGACTCCCCGCTCGCCGTCCTCCCGGTCGTCGCGCACGCCGAGCGCTACCGCGTGCTGGCCGCCGCCGGACACGAATCCATTGATCCGGCCGCCTCGGGCCACTGGGCCGGACGCCGCGCCCGGCTGGTGATGAAGGCCGCCTTCGACTGGTGGCTGGAGTGGGAGCAGGACGGTCACCCGCGCCGGCTGGTCGACCTCAACTTCCTCGCCCACGCCAAGTCCTGCGAGGGCCGCGGCGCCGAGGCCGCGGCGCTGTTCCACCGCATCGGCGAGCACGTCACGCCCGCCCCGTGGTCGTACCCGGACCGCGATCCGTCCTCCGCCTTCCGCGCCGCCCGGGCCGGCGCGCTCGGCACGGCCTGACCGAACCGACGACCCGGCGCAGCCCACCCACACGAGAGAAGGACGTCCTGCGATGACCACGGGCAGTTCGAGCACGAGCAGATCCGCGAGCGGTGGCGCCATCAGCACTTTCAAGGGCGAGGAGCGCGCCCTGCGCGCCGACCGGCTGGGCACGGGAGGACTGCTCCTGTCCGTGCTCGCCGCCACCGCCCCGCTGATGGTGGTCGCGGGCGTCATGCCCACCACCTACGCGGTGATGGGCATCGTCGGACAGCCGCTGCTCTTCGTGGTGCTCGGAGTGGTGCTGATCCTGTTCAGCGTCGGCTACGCCGAGATGAGCCGGCACGTCCACAACGCGGGCGCCTTCTACGCCTACATCTCCCGCGGCCTCGGCGGCACCGCCGGCGCGGGCGCCGCCCTGGTCGCGCTGGTCGCGTACAACGCCCTCCAGGTCGGCATCTACGGCATCTTCGGCTTCGAGGTCTCCGGTCTGCTGTCCACCTACGCCGACCTCGACGTGGCCTGGTGGATCCCGGCCCTGCTCGCGGTGCTCGCGGTCGGCGCGCTGGGCTGGCTGAAGATCGACGTCAACGCGCGCGTGCTCGGCGTCCTGCTGCTCGTCGAGGTCGCCCTCGTGGTGGTCTTCGACATCGCCGCCGTCGCCGACCCGGGGGCCCAGGGCCTGTCGCTGCACGCCTTCAACCCCGACACCCTCACCGGCGCCGGGGTCGGCACCGCGCTCTGCTTCTGCATCGCCGCCTTCCTCGGCTTCGAGCAGGCGCCGGTCTACGCCGAGGAGACCAGCCGGCCGCACGTACTGGTCCCGCGTGTCATGTTCCTGGCGGTCGCCGGGGTCGCGGTCTTCTTCGCGCTCAGCAGCTGGGCCCTCACCGTGGCCACCGGCCCCGACCGGATCGTCGGCACGGCGCAGGAACAGAGTGCCGGACTGCTCTTCTTCCTCACCGAGTCACGGCTCGGCGACACCTTCACCGACGTGCTGCACGTCCTGTTCGTCACCGGCATGTTCGCCGCCCTGCTCAGCTTCCACAACGTCGTCGCCCGGTACGCCTTCGCCATGGGCCGCGAAGGGCTGCTGCCCGCCGCCTTCGGACGCACCAGCGGCACCAGCGGCGCGCCCGGCACCGGCTCGCTGCTCCAGACCGCCGTCTCCGCGGTCGTCGTCACCGGCTTCGCCCTCGCCGACGACAAGCCGAACGGCGACCCGACCGAGCCCGTACTGCACCTGTTCACCTGGGGCGGCAACATCGGGGCCCTCGGCGTGATCCTGCTGATGGCCGCCGCCTCGTTCTCCGTCGTCGCCTTCTTCGTCCGGCGCGGGGCCGCCGGGGCCCAGGGCGTGCGCCTGGTCACCTCCACGGTGGCGGGCCTCGCCCTGCTGGTGATCGCCGGCTACACGGTCAAGGACTTCGACGTCCTGGTCGGCGCGGGCCCCGACTCCGCCCTGAGCTGGGTCCTGCCCGGCATCATCGGCCTCGCCGCCGTCGCCGGCGTCGTCCAGGGCCTGGTCCTGCGCTCCCGCGCCCCCGAGCGGCACGCCCGCATCGGGCAGGGCAACGAGGCGTTCCAGCTGGACAAGGCCGCGTCCTCCTGACGCGGGGCCGGGTCCGGTGCGCGCCGGGGCCACCGCATACGGACGGGCCCCGGCCGGCGGAGCGGCAGGGGCCCGGCTCGTGCGGGACGCGGCTATATGAGCAGGGACAACAGCAGGACGAGGGCACCGGCGACCACCGAGATGATCGTCTCCATCACGGACCAGGTCTTGACGGTCTGGCCGACGTTCAGCCCGAAGTACTCCTTCACCAGCCAGAATCCGGCGTCGTTGACATGGCTGAAGAAGAGCGAGCCGGCGCCGATGGCCAGGACCAGCAGGGCGGTGTGCGTGGTCGACATGTCGGCCGCGAGCGGCGCGACCAGACCGGCCGCCGAGACGGTCGCCACCGTCGCCGAACCGGTCGCCAGCCGGATCACCACCGCGATCAGCCAGGCCAGCAGCAGCGCCGGGATCGACCAGTCCTTGGAGATCTCCAGGATCATCTGACCCACACCGGAGTCGATCAGCGTCTGCTTGAAACCGCCGCCCGCGCCGACGATCAGGAGGATGCCGGCGATGGGCGCCAGCCCCTTCTCGACCAGGTTCGACAGGCGGTCCTTGCCGAACCCGGCGGGCCGCAGCAGCGTGAAGATGCCGACGAGCACGGCGACCAGCAGCGCGATCAGCGGGTTGCCGACGACGTCGAAGGTGCGCTGCACCGTGTTCTCGGGGTCGTCCACGATGATGTCGACGAGCGCCTTGAGCAGCATCAGCACGACCGGCAGCAGGATGGTCGCCAGGGTGGCACCGAAGCCGGGGCGCTTCTCCAGCTGCTCGGAGGCGCGCTGCGGGGTCATGCGGTCGGGGGCCGGGACGTCCACCCAGCGGGCCGCGTACTTCGAGAACACCGGACCGGCGAGGATGACGGTCGGGATCGCGATCAGCACGCCCAGCGCCAGCGTCACCCCGAGGTTGGCGTGCACCGCGTCGATGGCGACCAGCGGGCCGGGGTGCGGCGGGACCAGGCCGTGCATCACGGACAGACCGGCCAGCGCCGGGATGCCGATCCGCATCAGCGAGTAGTTGCCGCGCTTTGCGACCATCAGGACGACCGGGATCAGCAGGACGATGCCGACCTCGAAGAACAGCGGCAGTCCGATGACCGAAGCGATCAGCACCATCGTCCACGGCATCGAACGGGGCGTGGCCTTCGCGAGGATGGTGTCCACGATCTGGTCGGCGCCGCCCGAGTCGGCGAGCATCTTGCCGAGGATCGCGCCGAGGGCGATCAGGACGCCGACACCGGCGACGGTGGAGCCGAGCCCGGCGGTGAAGCTGGTGATCACCTTGTCCAGCGGCGCACCGGCGAACGCGCCGAGCGCCAGCGACCCGATGGTCAGCGACAGGAAGGCGTGCAGCTTGAACTTGGTGATGAGCAGGACGATGACGGCGATGCCGAGGAGCACGGCGATGCCCAGCTGGGCGTGGCCCGCCGAGGTGATCGGCTCGACGGGGTCCGCTGCCAGCATCTCGACGCTGAGTCTGGTCACGGTGGTTCCCTTGCGGTGATGGGGATTCGGGGGAGCTCGGGACCGCGCGCACGCGGGGCGGCGGCACGGCCCGGGGGAGGGGGTGCGGGTGCTACCGCCCCGGCTCGGGGAGACCCTTCAGGGCGTCGACCGCCCGCTCGGTGATCTCCTCGGGGGTGCCGGTGACGTCCACCGCGACTCCCGCCTCGTCCGCCTCCAGCGGCTGGAGCGTGGCGAACTGGGAGTCGAGCAGGGCCGTCGGCATGAAGTGCCCCTGCCGGTGCGACATCCGGTCCTCGATCAGCTCGCGGCTGCCCGTGAGGTGCACGAAGACGACACCGGGAGCCGCGGCCCGCAGCCGGTCGCGGTACGACCGCTTCAGCGCCGAACTGCTCACCACCCCACCGAGCCCGGCCCGCCCGTGCGCCCAGCCGCCGATGGCGTCGAGCCAGGGCCACCGGTCCTCGTCGGTGAGGGGGGTACCGGCCGTCATCTTGGTGATGTTGGCCGGCGGGTGGAAGTCGTCGCCCTCGGCATAGGGAACGCCGAGCCGGGCCGCGAGCAGGGGACCGATGGTGGTCTTCCCGGTGCCCGCTACGCCCATGACCACGACGACATGGGGGGTGTGCAGTTGCTGCATCGCACTCTCGCTGTCTGCTGTCTTCGTCGACACGTGATGTCGACGCAACTGAAACCCATTAGGTACGACGAATTCAAGAGTCTGTGACATATAAGTCTGACTTTTTGATCCCGTGACGCGCCCCGTACGCTGAGTGCATGAGCACACCGGGCCGGGGGCTGCACGGCCGCGTACTGGACACCCTCGGCCCCGCGATCACAGCGGGCGCATACCCCGCCGGGAGCGTTCTGCGCACCGACGAGCTGGCGCAGCGCTTCGAGGTGTCGCGTTCCGTGATGCGGGAGGCGGTCCGGGTGCTGGAATCCATGCACCTCGTCGAGTCACGCCGCCGGGTGGGCGTCACCGTCCTGCCCGAGTGCGAGTGGAACGTCTACGACCCGCAGGTCATCCGCTGGCGGCTGGCCGGGTCCGAGCGCCCCCGGCAGCTGCGCTCGCTGACCGTGCTGAGGTCGGCCGTGGAACCGGTGGCAGCGGGCCTGGCGGCCCGCCTCGCCACGCCGGAGCAGTGCGCCGAGCTGACCGAGTGCGCGCTCGGCATGGTCGCCAACTCGCGCGGTCACCGGCTGGAGGAGTACCTCTTCCACGACGTGGCCTTCCACCGCGTCATCCTCACCGCCTCCGGCAACGAGATGTTCGCCCGCCTCGGCGGCGTCGTCGCCGAGGTGCTGGCCGGCCGCACCCACCACGACGTGATGTTCGAGGACCCCGACCCGGCCGCCGTCACCCTGCACGTCCGGGTCGCCGAGGCGGTCCGCGCCCGTGACGCGGAGCGGGCGGAGCTGCTGACCCGGGAGATCACCGAGGGCGCGCTGCAGGAGCTGGACATCCTGGCGCCGTAGGGCGCCGGGACGCGGAGGTGTCAGTCGAGGAACTCCCCGTCCACGTACACCCACGCCCCGTCCACGCGCTCGAAGCGGCTCCGCTCGTGCAGCGAGCCACCCCGGTAGGACGCCCGGAACGTCACCGTCCCGGTGGCGTGGAAGGCGGAGCCGTCGGCCGTGCCCAGGATCTCCAGACCGGTCCACCGCATGCCCGGATCCAGGTCGAGCCGCGCCGGCCGCGTCCGCGGGTGCCAGGTCCGCAGCAGGTACTCGGCATCGCCCTTCACGAAGGCGCTGTAGCGCGAGCGCATCAGGGCCTCGGCCGTCGGGGCGGCTGCTCCGGCGTGGAAACGGCCGCAGCACTTCGCGTACGGCTCGGGCCGCCCGCAGGGGCAGGAAGGCGTGGTCATGACGGCCATTGTGCCCGTCCGCCGGAGCGGCCCCGGCACCGGGAAACCCGCACCGGAAAAGCAGAAGACCCCTGCTCGGCAGGGGTCTCAGCTGGTGTCCGAGGGGGGACTTGAACCCCCACGCCCGATAAAGGGCACTAGCACCTCAAGCTAGCGCGTCTGCCATTCCGCCACCCGGACAAGGTGTCTGTCGTGCGGGTGTTTCCCCGCGGCGACGACATAAACATTACCAGGCTTTCCGGGGTGGCCGATCACCCCCTCCTTGGGCCCGGGCGGTCCAGGGAGGAGGATGAGGGGGACCCACCAGCAGTGACATCGGCACTGACATCGGCAGTGACAGCGGGAGGAACCACGTGAGCGACTCGGGCACGGCCAGGAGCGTCACCGGCGAGGACGAGGTCGTCGACCTCTGCCGCGAGCTGATCCGGATCGACACCAGCAACTACGGCGACCACTCGGGGCCGGGCGAGCGCAAGGCCGCCGAGTACGTCGCCGAGAAGCTCGCCGAGGTGGGACTCGAACCGAAGATCTTCGAGTCCCGCCCCGGACGCGCCTCCACGGTGGCCCGGATCGAGGGCGAGGACCCGTCCAGGCCCGCGCTGCTCATCCACGGCCACACCGACGTCGTCCCGGCCAACGCGGACGACTGGACCCACCACCCCTTCTCCGGGGAGGTCGCCGACGGGTGCGTGTGGGGGCGCGGCGCCGTCGACATGAAGGACATGGACGCCATGACCCTCGCGGTCGTCCGCGACCGGCTGCGCAGCGGGCGCAAGCCCCCGCGGGACATCGTGCTGGCCTTCCTCGCCGACGAGGAGGCCGGCGGCACGTACGGCGCCCGTCACCTCGTCGACAACCACCCCGACCTCTTCGAGGGCGTCACCGAGGCGATCAGCGAGGTGGGCGGCTTCTCGTTCACCGTGAACGAGCAGCGCCGCCTGTACCTCATCCAGACCGCCGAAAAGGGCATCCACTGGATGAAGCTGACCGTGGCCGGCACCGCGGGACACGGGTCGATGATCCACCGCGACAACGCCATCACCGAGCTGTCGGAGGCCGTCGCACGCCTCGGCCGGCACAAGTTCCCCGTCCGCGTCACCAAGACGACCCGGGCCTTCCTCGACGAACTGGGCGACGCGCTCGGCACCGAGCTGGACCCGGAGGACATGGAGGGGACGATCGCCAGGCTCGGCGGCATCGCCAAGCTCATCGGCGCGACCCTGAGCAACACCGCCAACCCGACCCAGCTCGGCGCGGGGTACAAGGTCAACGTGATCCCCGGTGAGGCCACCGCGCACATCGACGGGCGCTATCTGCCCGGGTACGAGGAGGAGTTCCTCGCCGACCTCGACCGCATCCTCGGACCGCACGTGCGGCGCGAGGACGTGCACGCCAACAAGGCCGTCGAGACCACCTTCGACGGAGCGCTGGTCGATGCGATGCAGTCCGCGCTGGTGGCGGAGGACCCGGCCGCGAAGGCGATCCCCTACATGCTCTCCGGCGGCACCGACGCCAAGTCCTTCGACGACCTGGGCATCCGGGGCTTCGGCTTCGCACCGCTCAAGCTGCCGCCGGAGCTGGACTTCGCGGGCATGTTCCACGGGGTCGACGAGCGGGTGCCGGTCGACGGACTCCAGTTCGGCGTGCGGGTGCTCGACCGCTTCATCGACGCGTCCTGAATCGCCCGCGTGTACGGCGGGTGACCGGGACGAGTGAATGCGCTCATAAGCTCGTAGCCTCATTACTCCCTCCTCGTTACAGCTAATGCGATCGGCAATACGGGATCGCGTTTGCCAACTAGGAGGAACAATGCTCAAGAAGGTCGTCGCCGCTGCGGCAGCCACCGGTGGTCTGGTTCTCGCGGGCGCGGGCATGGCCGTCGCCGACTCCGGTGCGCAGGGTGCCGCCGTGCACTCGCCCGGCGTCCTTTCCGGCAACGTCGTTCAGGTTCCCGTGCACGTGCCGGTGAACGTCTGCGGCAACACGATCTCCGTGATCGGTCTGCTGAACCCCGCCTTCGGCAACGTCTGCATCAACAAGTGACGTTGTGCCTCGCCCCGTGAGGATCTGATTCCGTCGGCCCCGGAGTGCACGCCATGCGCTCCGGGGCCGACGGCCTTTCGGGGGACATGCGAGGCGAAAGGACGACGGCAGCGCCGGTATTCCGGCACGCTCGGCATGCGCGGTACCACGGGACCAGGACAAGGCAGGTATTCAGGAAATGCGACAGGTCACCCGCAAGGGCCTGATGACGATGGCGGCGGCCACCGGCGTGATCGCCGCCGCCGGCGGCGCCGCCCACGCGGACTCCGGCGCGTACGGCGGTAGTTCGGGTTCGCCCGGCGTACTGTCCGGCAACACGGTGCAGGCCCCGGTGCACGTGCCGGTGAACGTCTGCGGCAACACGGTGGACGTGGTCGGCGTCCTCAACCCGGCGATGGGCAACAAGTGCGCCAACAAGGGCGGCGGTGCCCACGGCGGGCACGGCGGCTCCGGCGGTTACGGCGACTCCGGGAGCTACGGGGGGTCGCACGGCGGCTCGCACGGAGGCGCCCACGCCGGCGGTCACGCGACGGACTCGCCGGGTGTCGGCTCCGGCAACCACGTCCAGGTGCCGGTCGACGTGCCGGTGAACGTGTGCGGCAACAGCGTGAACGTCGTGGGCGCCCTCAGCCCGGCCCTGGGCAACGACTGCGACAACAAGGGCGGACGCGGCGGCCACTCGACGCCGCCCGGTGGCCACGAGACTCCTCCCGGCGACCACGAGACGCCCCCGGGAGACCATGAGACGCCTCCGGGCGACCACGAGACGCCTCCCGGAGACAACGAGACGCCTCCCGGTGAGCCGGACAACCCCGGCAACCCCGGTACGCCGGACCACCCCGGCACCCCGGGCAACCCGTCCGGTCCGGACGGTGGGACGCCGGGCGGCCCCACGGACGGCGACCAGCCGGGCGGCCGGACCGTCACCCACCCCCGCGACGACGCGGCGCTCGCCGAGACCGGCAGCGATCTGCCGCTGGGCCTCGCCCTGCCGGTGGGTGCCGGCGCGCTGCTCGCGGGCACGGTGCTCTACCGCAAGGCGCGTGCCGCGGCCTGAGACGGGCGCACCGGTACACGCAGCGGGCTCCGCACACCGGCGGGGCCCGCTGCGTGTCCGCCTCCGTCACTCGCGCCCGGCCGGGCCCGGCCACCTCACCAGGTGGCGCGCACCTGGCGGATGATCCGGCGCCGCAACCGCACCTTGCGGCTGCCGTCACGCAGCAGGGTCAGGCGGTACAGCTCCCAGTGTCCGTACTCGGCATGGTCCGTCAGCTGGCGTGTCGCCTCCTTGCGGGTGACCCCGCGCGGTAGGTACACATCGACAAATTCGTATTCCGGCATCGAATCTATTGTGCGGGCTGGGGCCCGGTACGGATAGCGTCTGCACTATGTCTGATGCTGCGCAGCCCACCGCTGCCGAGGTACGCGCCGCCGCCGAGGCGGTCAAGACCGCGCTCGACCGCCACCTTGCCGCGGTCGAACGCCGGTCGGGAGAGGAAGACCCGGCCGTCTACGACGCGTTCAACGAGCTGGCCGCGGCCGCGGAGGCGTACGACGAACTGCTCTACGACCGGTACGACGAGGTCACCCCCTTCGAGATCCCCGGCGAGGACACGCTGCCGCCGTACACGGGCCCCGAGGAACCGAGCGCCCTGAGCGTCCTGATCCGCCGCGACTACGCCGTGGCGGAGCCGCAGCGGCTGATGGCCCAGGCCAGAAGGGTGGAGGCGGCGGACGACGAAGCGCCGGACGTGGAGACGTCGGGCACGGTGCACGGAGCCCTGGGGCTCCTCTTCGGTGAGTTCGAGCCGGACGAGATCGCCTCCCGGCACAAGGAGTTCGGGCTGGAGGAGGGCGACTCCACGCTCTGGGTGACGGCCGCCGACGAGAGCGCCGAGCCCGGAGAGTGGCTGGAGGCACCCTTCGAGCAGGTCGACCCGCAGCGGGTGGTCTGCCGCTTCGACGTCAGCGCGGTGTTCGACGAGGAGTTCGACGACGACCTCGACGACGAGGACGAGGACGGGGACGCCCTGGCCGAACTGGACGAGGACCTCGACACGGACCCGGACGAGGACCTCGACACGGACCCGGACGACGAGGGCGAACCGGTGCGGCTGGAGGCGGACCGCTGAGCGGTGCGAGCGCGCCGCACCGGCCGGCCTGACGGCCGCGGAGGCGTTCACGGCGGCGGTCACGGGACACCCGGCGACCGCCGCCGTCGTCTGCGTCGGAGGCACCCGCGCCGGCCGCCCAGCCGCGCGCGACACCGCCGGCCGTCGGCCGCGTGCCGGGACCAACCATCACGCTCCGGGCAGAGCCCAGCGGACGCAGCCGCCGCAGCGGTCGATCGGGTGAGCGGGACGGACTGTCCCGGCCGTCCGGTCTGCTGACGCCCGCCGCGTGAGCAGACCGGACGGCGTCTCCAAGCCGACCCCGGCCCCCCCCGCGGCCCGAGGCGGTGGGCCCGGCGGCGGGGCGGTGCCCCGGGGCCGGAGGGCCGGGTCAGTCGGTGGAGGGGACCTGGGGCCTGAGCAGCACCGGCAGGCGGGTCGTGCGTGGCTTGGCCGGGACCTCCGCCACGGCCCGGGGAAGCGCCTGCTCCACGCCCTGCACCACGGACAGGTGCCGGGCGGCGCGGCCGAAGGCGGTGTAGATCCAGGGACGGCTGAGGGCCGGCACAGCGTCGCCGGGCAGCACCACGACCACCGCGGGCCAGCGTCCGCCGAGCGCCTGGTGCGCGGTCAGCGCCCAGCCGTGCCGCACGGTCCCCTCCACCCGGTCCCGGGGGACGACCACGGTGGTCCCCGCGCACGACAGGTGCAGTCCGTCGGCGTCGGCCTGCACCACCCGGCCCGGCAGCACCCGGCCCGGGGCGGGGGTGTGGACGACACGGTCGCCGGGATCGAAGCCGCCGAAGCGACCCGGGCCCGGGTGCAGCCGCTCCTTCAGCGCCGCGTTGAGCACCCGGGTGCCCGCCGCACCGCCGTGGCCCGGCGTGATCACCTGGGTGTCCTCGGCCGGGACGCCGATCGCGCGCGGCACCGAGTCCACCACGAGCTGGACGGTGCGGTGCACGGCCTCGCCCGGGTCACGCACCGGAACGATGACGATCTCCTTGCCGGGCGCCTCCACCTGGCCCAGCTCACCGATGCCGACGCCGGAGACCAGCTCGCCGAGCGGACCCGGGTCCGGGCGCCGCGAGGCGACCTGGGGGCACACCCGTGCCGCCAGCAGGTCCGCGAAGACCCGCCCGGGGCCCACGGACCAGAGCACCGCCGGGTCACCGGCCAGCACCAGCCGGGCCCCGTCCGGCAGCGACTCCGCGAGCAGGGCACCCGCCTCGACGTCGAGCTGCGGTGCGTCGAGCACGACGAGCAGGTCGAGGTCCAGGGCCCCGTCGGTGTCCCGCCCCGGTCCCTCGGCGCCGGTCAGCAGCCCGGTCAGGGTGACGGCGCCGGGGAAGGGCGCGGACGGTGTCGCGGAGGCCGGCACGGACGACGGGTCGCCGAGCAGGGCGGCGAAGCGGTCGCGGCCCAGCGGACCCGGCGCGGCGGCCCAGGCGCGCAGCCCCAGGGAGTGTGCCGCGTGCAGCAGGGCGGCGGGCTCGGCCAGGGACGCCTCGCCACCGGTGTGCAGGACCAGCCCGTGACCCGCGACGGCGCGGATCAGCTCGGCGGCGGAACCCTGCGCGGACGCGGCGGCCTGCTCCCAGTCCGCGGCGGAACCGTCCTGCTTGGGCGTCGAACTGACCAGGCGGGCCAGTCCGTCCGCGAGACTCTCCTCGGCCAGCGTGTACCGCTCGAGACCGATCAGCACCCGGACGGGCCGCTCCTCGTCCGCACCGCCCGCCCCGTCTTCTCCGTCCGTGCCCTCCGCCCCGCCCGCCGCGCGCTCCGGGCGGGCGCCGGGCTCGTCTAGGGCGTCCTGGAAGGCGAGCGCCTCGCCCTCGGCGAGCGTGCTCTGCACCGCCGCGTCGGGGTCGGGAACGCCCCGCTGGGCGAGCGTGGCGGTGAGCCGCGGCAGCTCCAGCGCCGTGTGCCCGGCCAGGGCCGCCTGGTCCAGGAGCCAGACGGTGACGGCACGGCCGCGCCGCTCGTCGTCCGGGCCGCACTCCGCGCCCAGCAGCGCGCGGGCGAACCCGTCGGCCTGCTCGGGCCGCACTCCGCCGACCCGGAGCAGCTGCCAGGGGTCGGCGCGCAGCGTCTCCTCGGCGCCCTCACCGAGGAGCGCGGCGGTCTGCGGGGCGAGCGCTTCGGGGGCGCCGCCCTCGGCGAGCACACGCCGCACCGACTGCACCGTCTCCGGCGCGGGCCCCACGGGCCCGGCGGACGCGACGGCCGGCTCGGCGGGCTCCAGCCGGGGCCGTCGTACCGGCTCGGGCGCGGGGCGGCGCGCGGGCTCCGGGGCACCGAAGACCGCGGCCGCCGGCTTCTCACCGCTCTCCACGGCGCGTACGGCGGCGAGCAGGTCGGCCGCCGTCCCGCTCAGCTTCCCCCCGGCCTCGATCGGTCCCTGCTTCTCGGCCTTCCGCCGCTCGATCCGCTCCCGCTCGACGCGCTGCGCGGCCAGCTCGGCCTCGACCTCGGACACCTGCCCGGAACCCTCGTCGCCGTCCCCGGCGGCCGCCTCGCTGCCCTCCCCGACGTCCGCCCCGGGGCCCGCGGATTCCTCCGGCTGCCCGCCGGAGGCGGCCCCGGCCTCCGCCGGGCCGCCCGGCTCGGACGCGTCCGGCGCGGAGGCCTCCACCGTGCCCGGGGTCTCCGGCCCGGTCCCCACGGCGTCCGCGGTGTCCTTCGAGGCGGGCTCGGGCTCCGTGCTCACAGCGTGCTCCAGTCGTGATCGGGATAGCGGTGCACGGGCGCCGACACGTCGTCGAGCGCCCGGCAGATCTCGTCAGGAAGACTAAGGGTCTCCACTGACAACGCCGCCGTGAGCTGCTGCGCGTTGCGCGGGCCGATGATCGGGGCGACCACCCCGGGCCGGTCGCGGACCCAGGCCAGTGCCACCTGGAGCGGGGTCACCGCGAGTCCGTCCGCCGCCGTCGCCACCGCGTCGACGATGTGCCCGGCCGTGTCGTCGAGGTAGGGCTCGACGAACCGGGCCAGATGGTCCGAGGCGCCCCGTGAGCCCTGCGGCGTGGCGTCCTTGCGGTACTTGCCCGTGAGCACCCCGCGGCCCAGCGGGGACGACGGCAGCAGGCCGATGCCCAGGTCCAGGGCGGCCGGCAGCACCTCCCGCTCCACGCCCCGCTGGAGCAGCGAGTACTCCATCTGGGTGCTCGCCACCCGGTTGCGCACGCCCGGCGCCGCCAGCTGCCAGGTGGCCGCCTTGGCCAGCTGCCAGCCGCAGAAGTTGGAGACCCCCGCGTAGCGCGCCCGGCCGCTGCTGACCGCCACGTCGAGGGCGTGCAGCGTCTCCTCCAGCGGGGTGTCCGGGTCGTAGGCGTGCAGGTGCCACACGTCGACGTGGTCCGTGCCCAGGCGGGCCAGGGAGGCGTCCAGCGCGGAGAGCAGATGGGCGCGTGAACCGTCGAACCGGCGGTCGGGATCCGGAACGCTGCCGGCCTTCGTCGAGATCACCAGGTCCCGGCGCGGCACCAGGCCCTCCATCAGCCGTCCGAGCAGGTACTCCGACTCGCCGTCGCCGTACACGTCCGCCGTGTCGACGAGGGTCCCGCCCGCTTCCCAGAACGTCTTCAAGAGGTCCGCGGCGTCGTGCTCGTCCGTGTCCCGGCCCCAGGTCAGGGTGCCGAGACCGATGCGGGACACGCGCAGGCCGGTGCGGCCGAGATGCCTCTGCTCCATGAACGCCGACATTACTGGCCACGGCTTGCCCTGTGGGGGCCTGTGGACAACCGAATTCCGCGCGCTAAGGTCGGGGCACCAGCCACGTTACTGATCGGTAAGGGGAATCGGCCATGCAGCTCGGGATCAACCTCGGCTACTGGGGTGCCGGAATGGACGCGGACAACCTGGCCGTCGCCCAGGAGGCCGACCGGCTCGGATACGCCGTGTGCTGGGCCGCCGAGGCCTACGGCTCCGACGCGGCCACCGTACTGACCTGGGTCGCCGCCCAGACCGAGCGCATCGACGTGGGCTCGGCCATCTTCCAGATCCCCGCCCGCCAGCCCGCCATGACCGCCATGACGGCCGCCACCCTGGACTCCCTCTCCAAGGGCCGCTTCCGCCTCGGACTCGGCGTGTCGGGCCCGCAGGTCTCCGAGGGCTGGTACGGCGTCAAGTTCGACAAGCCCCTCGCCCGCACCCGCGAGTACGTCGACATCGTGCGCAAGGCGATGACCAGGGAGCGGCTCTCCTACGAGGGACAGCACTGGACGCTGCCGCTGCCCGGCGGCCCCGGCAAGCCGATCAAGCTGACCGTGCACCCGCAGCGCGAGCACATCCCGCTGTACATCGCCGCGATCGGCCCGAAGAACCTGGAGCAGACCGGCGAGATCGCCGACGGCGCCCTCCTCATCTTCCCCTCCGCCGAGCACCTGGAGGAGACCGCCGTCAAGCACCTGCGCGCCGGGCGCGAGAAGGCCGGCAAGACCCTCGACGGTTTCGACGTCTGTCCGACGGTGCCGCTCGCCCTCGGCGACGACAAGGACGTCACCGCCCTCGCCGACACCTTCCGCCCGTACACCGCGCTCTACGTCGGCGGCATGGGCAGCCGCAAGCAGAACTTCTACAACCAGCTCGCGGGGCGGATGGGCTACGAGCGGGAGGCCGCCGACATTCAGGACAAGTACCTGTCCGGCGACAAGGCGGGCGCCGCCGCGGCCGTGCCGCACGACCTGATCGACCAGACGACGCTGCTCGGCTCCGTCGACCGCATCGCCGACCGGATGAAGGCCTACGCCGCGGCCGGCGTCACCACCCTGACCCTCGCCCCCGCCGGCTTCACCCTGGACGAGCGGCTCGCCGCGCTGCGCGCCGGCACCGACGCCTTGGAGCGCGCCGGACTGGCGTAGCGCCGCGGGAAGGTTCTGCGGCCGTGGTGGGGGCTCGGGGGTCTTCCCCGCCACGGCCGTCACGAGGAACAACGCGCCCGGGCGCGCGGGGTTACGCCCCCTCGTGTGCCCGGCGTCCTTCGTTCGGCGGAGTCCGCCGCCGCACCTGTTGCCGGGCACCCTCTCCCGCATTTGACTCGGCCTCGCGGAGTGTGCGGAACCCGCGGACCACGCAGCGGCAGAGAGGTGCCCCCGATGCTTTCGGCGAAGAGCCTTTTCCAGGAGATCCTCGACAACGACGAGTCGTTCCGTCTCTTCTGCTCCATCGCGGCCAGCGGCGAGTCCCAGGGCGGCTGGGAGAACGCGCGCATCGCGGCGCTGGTGCCGGAGAGCGAACGCGCCCTCGCCCCCAAGATCACCCGGCACGGGGCTGACGAGGACAAGCACGGCCGGATCTTCAACGCCCTGCTGAAGAAGCGCGGCCTCGAACCCGTCGAGGTACCGCCGGACACCGACTACACGATGCTCCTGGAACGCCACGGCATCGGCCTCGCCCACGACAAGCTCAAGGCCGACCGGCCCCTCACCGTGCGGGACGTCATCACCTACCTCGCCCACAGCAGGGTCACCGAGCAGCGCGCCGCCGAGCAGATGGCGATGCTCGTGAAGTACTTCGCCGACCACCCCGACCTCGGCCGGGCGGTCCGGATGATCTCCGCCGACGAGGACAACCACCTCGCCTACTCCCACGAGGAGCTGCTCCGTTTCGCCGCCGCCGGGCACGGCCCGTACATCCGGCGGACGCTGCGCGAGTGCGCGCACGCCGAGATCCGCGTCCACCGCGACGTCAGCCTCGCCGTCATGGCCCGCATGGGACGGCTGCTGGGCTGGTCGCGCGCCAGGTCGGCGCTGCTCGCGGCTGGCATCCACGCGGTGTACGCGGCCGAGCGGGCGGCCGGCTGGCGGCGCATGGTGACCCTGCGGACGCCCGAACGGCGCGACGCGCTCGGCGGACCCGCCGCCGCGGCCCCCGAGATCGCCTGAGGGTCCCGGGCCCTACAGCCAGCCGCGGCGCTTGAACTGCCGGTA
This sequence comes from Streptomyces sp. NPDC051136, assembly GCF_044455745.1. Classification (NCBI taxonomy): domain Bacteria; kingdom Bacillati; phylum Actinomycetota; class Actinomycetes; order Kitasatosporales; family Streptomycetaceae; genus Streptomyces; species Streptomyces sp. NPDC051136. Next base: position 123,786 of record NZ_JBITFE010000012.1, read on the forward strand.
CAGCAGTACCTCCAGGACGGCCATCACCACGATCACCGCCGGGTAGCCCCACACCCAGTGCAGCTCCGGCATGTGGTCGAAGTTCATGCCGTAGATCCCCGCGAGCATCGTGGGGACCGCCGCCATGGCCGCCCACGCCGAGATCTTCCGCATGTCGTCGTTCTGCCGGACGCCGGTCTGCGCCAGATGCGCCGACAGGATGTCCGAGACCAGCCGGTCCAGGCTCTCCACCGACTCGTTCACGCGCGTGAGGTGGTCGCTGACGTCCCGGAAGAACGGCCGCGCCTTGTCGTTCACGAACGGCACCCCGCCGCCGTACGTCCCCGTACCGGCCAGCCGGGACAGCGGCGGCGCGAGCGGGCCGGTCGCCCGGCGGAACTCCAGCACCTGCCGCTTGAAGTTGTAGATCCGCGACGCCGTGTGCCGGGAGCCGCCGCCGTCCGGCGAGAACACCTCCGCCTCCAGCTCCTCCAGGTCCGTCTGGAGCTCCACGGCCACGTCCAGGTAGTGGTCGACGGTCGCGTCCGCGATCGCGTAGAGCACCGCGGTGGGGCCCTTGCCGAGGAGTTCCGGCTCGTGCTCCAGCCGCTGCCGCACCGCCTTCAACGGAGCACCCTCGCCGTGCCGGACGACGACCGCGAAGCCGTCCCCCAGGAAGATCATGAGTTCACCGCTGGAGACGGTGTCGCTGTCCGGCTCGTACACCACCGGCTTCAGGACCGCGAACAGCGAGTCGTCGTACACCTCCAGCTTGGGCCGCTGGTGCGCCTTGAGGGCGTCCTCCACGGCCAGCGGGTGCAGCGCGAACTCCTGGCTGACCAGGTCGAACTCCTCCTCCGTCGGCTCGTGCAGCCCTATCCACACGAAGCCGCCGGCGTCCCGCGCCTCACCGAGCGCGTCGGAGAGGTCCTCGGGCCCGTCCGTGCGGTGCCCGTCCCGGTAGATGGCACAGTCGACGATCACCGGACCCATTCTCCCCTCGCCCCGGCGCCCCTGCGCCGCGCCGTACGCCTACCCTGGCCGCATGCCCACGCTGATCCTCGTTAGGCACGGACGTTCCACCGCCAACACCGAGGGGCTCCTCGCCGGCTGGACGCCCGGCGTCGCCCTCGACGAACGCGGCGCCCGGCAGGCCGCCGCACTGCCCGGACGGCTCGCCGGCCTGCCGCTCTCCGAGATCGTCACCAGCCCGCTGCAGCGCTGCCAGGAGACCCTCCGGCCGCTGCTCGACGCCCGGCCCGGACTGCGGGCACACACCGACGAACGGATCGGGGAGTGCCACTACGGCGACTGGTCCGGCCGCAAGCTCGCCGAACTCAAGGACGAGCCCCTGATGGAGGTGGTGCAGACGCACCCCTCCGCGGCCGCCTTCCCCGGCGGCGAGTCGATGCGCGCCATGCAGACCCGAGCCGCCGAGGCGGTACGCGAGTGGAACGCGCGCGTGGAACGCGACCACGGGCCCGACGCCGTCTACCTCATGTGCTCCCACGGCGACATCATCAAGTCCCTCGTCGCCGAGGCGCTCGGCCTCCACCTCGACCTCTTCCAGCGGATCTCCGTCGAGCCCTGCTCCGTCACCGTCATCCGCTACACCCGGCTGCGCCCGTACCTCGTCCGCCTCGGCGACACCGGCGACTTCGCCTCCCTGGCGCCGCGCGAGGAGCCGTCCGGTGACGAAGCCCCGGTCGGGGGTGGTGCGGGCGCACCGTGATCGTCCGCCGCAGTAGGGTGAACCGGTCGCGGCAGTGTCCCCGATCCCGATCTTCCGCTTTCCCCGACTCCCATGGAGACAGGACGTGTCCCGTCAGGTGTTCCTCTACGACCAACCGGAACGTTTCGTGGCCGGTACGGTCGGGCTGCCCGGGCGCCGTACGTTCTTCCTCCAGGCCACCGCGGGCTCCCGGGTGACCAGCGTGGCCCTGGAGAAGACCCAGGTCGCTGCCCTCGCCGAGCGCATGGACGAGCTCCTGGACGAAGTCGTACGGCGCAGCGGCGGCAGCACCGTCGTCCCCGCCACCGCACCCACCGGGCCCGCCGACACGGCGCCGCTGGACACCCCCGTCGAGGAGGAGTTCCGCGTCGGCACCATGGCGCTGGCCTGGGACGGCGAGGACCAGCGCATGATCGTCGAGGCGCAGGCCCTGGTGGAGCTGGACGCCGAGTCCGAGGAGGACCTGGCCGAGGCCGAGGAGCGGCTCCTCCAGGACGAGGAGAACGGCCCGCCGATGCTCCGGGTCCGCCTCACCGGCGCGCAGGCCAGGGCCTTCGCCAAGCGCGCCCTCGACGTCGTCAACGCCGGGCGGCCGCCGTGCCCGCTGTGCAGCCTCCCGCTCGACCCGGAAGGACACGTATGTCCGCGCCAGAACGGATACCGCCGCGGAGCGTGACCACCGACGCGGCGGCGGCCGAGCTGCTCGCCCGGGGCGAGCTGACCGTGCGCGGACGCATCCCCGACGCGTCCAACGCGGCGCTGTACTGCACCGTGACCCACCAGGGGCGCGAGGCGGCATGCGTCTACAAGCCCGTCGCGGGCGAGCGTCCGCTGTGGGACTTCCCCGACGGCACCCTCGCCCAGCGCGAGGTCGCCGCGTACGCGGTGTCCGAGGCCACCGGCTGGGGCCTCGTCCCGCCCACCGTGCTGCGCGACGGCCCGTACGGCGAGGGCATGGTCCAGCTGTGGATCGAGGCGGTGCCGGACACGGAACTGCTCGCCCTGGTGGACCAGGAAGAGGCCGGCCCCGGCTGGAAGGGGATCGCCCTCGCCGAGGTCGGCGAGGGCCGCACCGCCCTGCTCGTGCACGCCGACGACGAACGGCTGCGCCGGCTCGCCGTCCTGGACGCCGTCATCAACAACGCCGACCGCAAGGGCGGCCACCTGCTGCCCGCGGCGGGGGAGCGGCTCTACGGCATCGACCACGGGGTCACCTTCAACGCCGAGAACAAGCTCCGCACGCTGCTGTGGGGCTGGGCGGGCGAGCCGCTCACCGCGGAGGCGCTGGCGGTGCTCGACGCGCTGGGTCAGGCACTGAAGGACGGCGGCGCCCTGGCCGCCCGGCTCACCGCCCTCATCACCGCCGCCGAGCTCGACGCCACCCGCGCGCGGGTCGAGGCACTGCTGGTCTCCGGCAAGCACCCCGAACCGAGCGGCGAGTGGCCGGCCATCCCCTGGCCGCCCGTGTAACCGCCCGGAGGCACACCGGCCGCTCCCGCGCAAGAACGCCTTACCGGCCATCCGGCCCGGTCCGGTTCGTGGACGGAACATCCGTCCGGTTAGGCTCATGACATGCATGCCTGGCCCGCTTCCGAGGTCCCCGCCCTGCCTGGTCAGGGCCGCGACCTGAGGATCCACGACACCGCGACCGGCGGCCCGGTCACCCTCGACCCCGGTCCCGTCGCCCGTATCTACGTCTGCGGCATCACGCCGTACGACGCCACCCACATGGGGCACGCGGCGACCTACAACGCGTTCGACCTCGTGCAGCGCGTGTGGCTCGACACCAAGCGGCAGGTCCAGTACGTCCAGAACGTCACCGACGTGGACGACCCGCTCCTGGAGCGGGCCGTGCGCGACGGGGTCGACTGGACCGCCCTCGCCGAGCAGGAGACCGCCCTGTTCCGCGAGGACATGACGGCACTGCGGATGCTGCCGCCGCAGCACTACATAGGTGCCGTCGAGGCCATACCGGGCATCGTCCCGCTCGTCGAGCGGCTGCGCGACGCCGGCGCGGCCTACGAGCTGGAGGGCGACACCTACTTCTCCGTCGAGGCGGACCCCCACTTCGGCAGCGTCTCCCACCTCGACGCAGCGGCGATGCGGCTGCTCTCCGCCGAGCGCGGCGGCGACCCCGACCGGCCCGGCAAGAAGAACCCGCTCGACCCGATGCTGTGGATGGCCGCCCGCGAGGGCGAGCCCAGCTGGGACGGCGGCACGCTCGGCCGCGGGCGCCCCGGCTGGCACATCGAGTGCGTGGCCATCGCCCTCGACCACCTCGGCATGGGCTTCGACGTCCAGGGCGGCGGCTCCGACCTCGCCTTCCCGCACCACGAGATGGGCGCCTCGCACGCCCAGGCCCTCACCGGCGAGTTCCCCATGGCCAAGGCGTACGTGCACGCCGGCATGGTCGGTCTCGGCGGCGAGAAGATGTCCAAGTCCAAGGGGAACCTGGTCTTCGTCTCCCAGCTCCGCCGCGAGGGCGTCGACCCGGCCGCCATCCGGCTCACGCTCCTCGCCCACCACTACCGCTCCGACTGGGAGTGGACCGACCAGGTCCTCGAGGACGCCGTCGCCCGCCTCGACCGCTGGCGCGCCGCCGTCTCCCGCCCCGACGGCCCGCCCGCCGAGGCCCTCGTCGAGCAGATCCGCGAGGCCCTCGCGAACGACCTGGACTCCCCGGCCGCCCTGGACGCGGTCGACCGCTGGGCCGCACTCCAGCAGGAGACCGGCGGCACGGACACCGGCGCGCCGGGCGTGGTCTCCCGCGCGGTGGACGCCCTCCTGGGCGTGGCGCTGTAAGGCTCTCCCCACCGACCACTGAGGGGCGCTCCCACCGGGAAGCGCCCCTCATCACGTTCGGCGGCTCTCAGTCCTCCGACGACTCCTCGTCGTCCCCGCCCGCCTTCGGCGGCTTCGGCGGCCGCGTCCGCCCACCCGGGTTGTCCCGCAGGAACGGCGCCCCGGACGGCCCGTCGCCCCCGTCCGCCGTGGCATGCCCGCCCGGACTCCCGGGTCCGGGACCTCCCGGCCCCGCCCCGTCCCGCCGCCGCAGGTACCGCTCGAACTCCCGCGCGATCGCCTCGCCCGACGCCTCCGGCAGCTCCGCCGTGTCCCGGGCCTCCTCCAGCGACTGCACGTACTCGGCGACCTCGGTGTCCTCCGCGGCCAGCTGGTCCACGCCCACCTGCCAGGCACGCGCGTCCTCGGCCAGCTCGCCCAGCGGGACCCGCACGCCGATCAGGTCCTCCAGCCGGTTCAGCAGTGCCAGCGTGGCCTTCGGGTTCGGCGGCTGCGACACGTAGTGCGGCACGGCCGCCCACAGCGACACGGCCGGCACCCCCGCGTGCGCGCACGCCTCCTGGAGGATGCCGACGATGCCCGTCGGCCCCTCGTACTTGGTCTCCTCCAGGTCCATGCGCCGGGCCAGGTCCGCGTCCGACGTGGTCCCGCTGATCGGGACCGGCCGGGTGTGCGGCGTGTCGCCCAGCAGGGCGCCCAGGACGACCACCAGCTCGACGCCCAGCTCGTGGGCGAAGCCGAGCAGCTCGTTGCAGAACGAGCGCCAGCGCATGGACGGTTCGATGCCCCGGACGAGCACCAGGTCGCGCGGCTTGTCGCCGCCGACCCGGACCACCGAGAGCCTGGTCGTCGGCCAGGTGACCTTGCGGACACCGTCCTCGATGAACACCGTGGGACGGTTGACCTGGAAGTCGTAGTAGTCCTCGGCGTCCAGCGCCGCGAACACCTCGCCCTTCCACTCCTTGTCGAGATGCGCGACCGCCGTGGAGGCGGCGTCACCGGCATCGTTCCAGCCCTCGAACGCGGCCACCATGACCGGGTCGACCAGCTCGGGAACCCCCTCGAGCTCGATCACCCAGCGCCTCCTTCCGACGTGCCCTCGCGTACCCCCCAACCTTACGGCGTGCCGAGGGGCCGCCCGCAGCCCCTTCGTACGGGGCAGTGAACGGATCACTGCCCCGTACCCGGTGTGCGGACACCCACCGCCCGCCGTCGGAACGCGGGGCTACTTCTTGTCGAGCACGTCCTGGACCTGCGCGCGGACCTCGTCCGTGGCCAGGCCCCGGATCGTCAGCGTCGTACGGCGGCGCAGCACGTCGTCCGCCGTCTCGGCCCACTCGTTGTCCCGGGCCCACACGACCTGCGCCCAGATCTCCGGGGCGTCCGGGTGGACGCGCTGCGCCAGCTCCGGGCTCTCGTTGGCGAGCCGGGCGATGTCGAAGGCGAGCGAGCCGTAGTGCGTGGCCAGGTGCCTGGCGGTGTCGGCAGCCATGCGCGGGCCGGGCGCCGAGCCGTCCACCAGCAGCCGGTGGGCCACCGCGCGCGGGTTGGCCACGCCGGGCAGCGGCAGCTTCTTCGGCAGCGACGCGATGGGCTCGAAGCCGTCGCCGAGCGGGTGGCCGGGCAGCGCCTCCAGCTTCTTCATCACCGTACGGCCGATGTGGCGGAAGGTGGTCCACTTGCCGCCCGCGACGGACAGCATCCCGCCCCGGCCCTCGGTGACGACCGTCTCGCGCTTGGCCTTCGCCGTGTCGCCGGGACCACCCGGCAGCACGCGCAGACCCGCGAAGGAGTACGTGATCAGGTCGCGGTCCAGCTGCTGGTCGCGGATGGAGAACGCGGCCTCGTCGAGTATCTGGGCCACGTCCTTGTCGTTGACCGCGACGTCCGCCGGGTCGCCCTCGAACTCCTCGTCGGTGGTACCGAGCAGCAGCATGTCCTCCCAGGGGAGGGCGAAGGTGATCCGGTACTTGTCGATCGGGGTGGCCAGCGCCGCCTTCCAGGGCGCGGTGCGCTTGAGCACCAGGTGCGCGCCCTTGGACAGGCGGATGGACGGGGCGGCGGCCGGGTCCTCCATGCGGCGCAGGTGGTCGACCCACGGGCCGGTCGCGTTGAGCACCAGGCGCGCGTTCACCCCGAACTCGTCGCCGGACAGCCGGTCCTTCAGCTCGGCGCCGGTGACCCGGCCGCCGGTGAAGCGCAGCCCGGTGACCTCGGCGTGGTTGAGGACCACGGCGCCGGAGTCGACCGCCGCGCGGACCGTCATCAGCGCCATGCGGGCGTCGTTCATCTGGTCGTCGCCGTACACGGCCACGGCCTTGAGGTTGTCGGTGCGCAGCTCCGGCACGTCCTGCGCGGCCTTGGCCGGGGAGAGCAGGTGGCCGACGCCGTCGCCGAAGGCGGACAGCGCCGAGTACGCGAAGACGCCGGCCCCGAGCTTCGCCGCGCCGTGCGGCCCGCCCTTGTACACGGGGAGGTAGAACGTGAGCGGGTTCGCCAGGTGGGGTGCCACCTGGCGGGAGACCGCACGGCGCTCGAAGTGGTTCTCCGCCACCAGCTTCACCGCGCCGGTCTGCAGGTAGCGCAGTCCGCCGTGGAGCAGCTTGGAGGAGGCGGAGGAGGTGGCGCCGGCGAAGTCGCCGGCGTCGACCACGGCCACCCTGAGGCCGGACTGCGCGGCGTGCCAGGCGGTGGAGATGCCCAGGATGCCGCCGCCGATCACGAGAAGGTCGTACGACGCCTTGGAGAGCTGCTCCCGGGTCTCGGCCCGGCTCGGGTTCGAGCCGGAGGCCGGGTGCGTCCCCAGGGCAGGCACGGACTGCAGGGTGGACTGAGTGGTCATGGTGGTTCTTACTCCTCGTCCTCGAGCCAGCCCATGGTCCGCTTCACGGCCTTGAGCCAGCTCTTGTACTCACGGTCGCGGGTCTCCGCGTCCATGCGGGGGGTCCACTCGGCGGCCCGTCGCCAGTTGGCGCGCAGGTCGTCGGTGCTGTTCCAGAAGCCGACGGCCAGGCCGGCGGCGTAGGCGGCGCCGAGGCAGGTGGTCTCGGCGACCATCGGGCGCACCACGGGGGCGTCCACGAAGTCGGCGAGGGTCTGCATCAGCAGGTTGTTGGAGGTCATGCCGCCGTCGACCTTGAGGGCGGTCAGCTCCACACCGGAGTCCTTCGTCATGGCGTCCGCGATCTCACGGGTCTGCCAGGCGGTGGCCTCCAGGACGGCGCGCGCGAGGTGCGCCTTGGTGACGTACCGGGTGAGGCCGGCGATCACACCGCGGGCGTCGGAGCGCCAGTACGGGGCGAACAGGCCGGAGAAGGCCGGGACGAAGTAGGCGCCGCCGTTGTCCTCGACCTGCATGGCCAGGGTCTCGATCTCGGCGGCGGTGGAGATCAGGCCCATCTGGTCGCGCATCCACTGCACCAGCGAACCGGTGACGGCGATCGACCCCTCCAGGGCGTAGACCGTGTCCTGGTCGCCGATCTTGTAGCCGACCGTGGTCAGCAGGCCCGAGTAGGAGTTGATGAGCTTGTCACCGGTGTTCATCACCATGAAGGTGCCGGTGCCGTACGTCGACTTGGTCTCGCCCTCGGAGAAGCAGGTCTGGCCGAACAGGGCCGCCTGCTGGTCGCCGAGCGCGGAGGCGACCGGGATGCCGCCGAGCAGCTCGCCGAGACGGCCGCCCTTGATCTCGCCGTAGACCTCGGCGGAGGAGCGGATCTCCGGGAGCATCCGCATCGGCACGCCGATCGACTCGGCGATCTTCTCGTCCCACGCCATGGTGTGCAGGTTCATCAGCATGGTGCGCGAGGCGTTGGTGACGTCGGTGACGTGCTTGCCGCCGTCCACGCCGCCGGTGAGGTTCCAGATGACCCAGGTGTCCATGGTGCCGAACAGCAGGTCGCCCGCCTCGGCGCGCTCGCGCAGACCCTCGACGTTGTCGAGCAGCCAGCGGGCCTTGGGACCGGCGAAGTAGGAGGCGAGGGGGAGTCCGGTCTCGCGGCGGAAGCGGTCCTGGCCGACGTTGCGGCCCAGTTCACGGCAGAGGGCGTCGGTGCGGGTGTCCTGCCAGACGATGGCGTTGTGGACGGGCTCGCCGGTGTTCCTGTCCCAGACGAGGGTGGTCTCGCGCTGGTTGGTGATGCCGATGGCCTTGATGTCGTCGCGGGTGATGCCCGCCTTCTCCACGGCCCCGGCGACGACCTCCTGGACGTTGGTCCAGATCTCGGTGGCGTTGTGCTCGACCCAGCCGGGCTTGGGGAAGATCTGCTCGTGCTCCTTCTGGTCGACGGAGACGATGCGCCCGTCGCGGTCGAAGACGATGCAGCGCGAGGAGGTGGTGCCCTGGTCGATCGCGGCGATGAACGGTCCGTGGCCGTGGGAGGAGATGCCTGCGGTGTGGTCGTCGGTCACTGTGTGCTCCTGGGGTTCCGTGGTGGGTGGCCGGTACGTACGGCGCGTGGTCTGCGGCTCGATGATCGCCGAGCGGGGGCCCGCTCAGGCGAACGCGACGTTGTAGACACCTCCGGCGATCGCGCCGCCGATCAGCGGACCGACGACCGGGATCCAGGCGTAGGACCAGTCGGATCCGCCCTTGTTGGGCAGGGGCAGCAGGGCGTGCACGATGCGCGGACCGAGGTCGCGGACCGGGTTGATCGCGTATCCCGTCGGACCGCCGAGCGAGAGACCGATCGAGACGACCACGAACGCGGTGACCAGGGCGCCCAGGATGCCGAGGCCGTTGCCCTCGTCGTTCAGGCCCTGGGTGAGGATGGCGAGCAGCAGGACGAAGGTGCCGATGATCTCGGTGGCGAGGTTCTGGACCGTGTGCCGGATCTCGGGGCCGGTGGAGAAGATGCCCAGGACGGGGCCGGCGCCCTTCTCCTGCGCCTCGACGGACTTGGCCGTCGCGTCCTTCGTGTCGGTGACGCCGACGATCTCCCGGTCGGTGAGGTGGGCCTGGAACTGGCCGTAGTAGGTGATCCAGACCAGGACCGCGCCGATCATGGCGCCGAGGATCTGGCCCGCGAAGTAGGTCGGCGTGTTGCTCCAGTCGCCGTCCTTGATCGCGATGCCGACGGTGACGGCCGGGTTGAGGTGGGCGCCGGAGAGCGGACCCGATATGTAGGCCGCCGTCATGACGGCGAAGCCCCACCCGAGGGTGATGGCGACCCAGCCGGCGTTGCGCGCCTTGGAGGCCTTGAGCGTCACGGCGGCACACACACCGCCGCCGAGCAGGATGAGTATGGCGGTACCGATGGTCTCGCCGATGAAGATGTCGGAGCTGGACACCCGCGACTCCTTTGTCCTTCGTCCAGGGGAAGCCGAACCCCCGGGTCCCTCCGGGTGTTCCGGCGCCCTCGGTATGAGAGCGATGGCGGCCCTTGGCACTGTCACACTCTAACGCTTATTGCCGGTAGGTGTTCGACAATGCCGACCGATGGACGCGAGTCTCGTTCGGCGTCAGGCGCGCGTCAAGAGCTGTGTTATCGAAAGCACGATCGTTATTGATCGCCACGGGCTATCGGTCGGCCCGCGGTGCCGGCGCGGACCGGCACCGGACACGGCGAAGGCCGGGGCGCCTCGGGCGTCCCGGCCTCGATCAGTCCGTCGGCGGGCCCTAGAACCGTCCGGCGCCCAGGTCGCGCGACACCGCGCGGGCGCAGTCCCGCACCGCCGCGACCAGCTCGGGCCGCAGCTCGCCCTCCCGGCACACCCGCTCCACGGCCCCGGTGATCCCGACCGCGCCGACCGGCATGCGCCTGCGGTCGTGGATCGGGGCGGCGATGGAGGCGATGCCCTCCCAGGTCTCCTCGACGTCGGCGGCGTACCCCCGCGCGCGCGTGATGTCCAGGACGTGCTCGAAGCCCTCCGGCTCGTGCACGGTCCGGTCCGTGAACGCCTTGCGGTCGGCCTCCAGCGCCTCGCTGTGCGCGACCGGGTCGTACGCCGACAGCACCTTGCCGAGCGCCGTGGAGTGCAGCGGCTGCATGGCCCCGATCTCCAGGACCTGCCGGCTGTCGTCGGGGCGGAAGACGTGGTGCACGATCAGGACGCCCTGCTGGTGCAGGACGCCGAGGTGGACGCTCTCGCCGCTGGAGCGGGCCAGGTCGTCCGTCCACACCAGGGCGCGGGCCCGCAGCTCGTGCACGTCCAGGTAGGTGGTGCCCAGGCGCAGCAGCTCGGCGCCCAGCTGATAGCGCCCGGAGGCGTCGTCCTGCTCGACGAAGCCCTCCTGCTGGAGGGTGCGCAGGATGCCGTGCGCGGTGCCCTTGGCCAGACCCAGTGACGAGGCGATGTCCGACAGGCCGAGCCGCCGCTCGCCGCCTCCGAGCAGGCGCAGCATCGCGGCCGCCCGTTCGAGCGACTGGATGTTCCGTGCCATCGACGTACTGCCTCCGTCCCCTTCGAGTGCCGACCTCGACGCCGTTGACGTCGTTCGGCAATGCCGAACACTACCGGTCGATGCCGACCTCCCGCCAATGGTCGGCGGGCAACTGTTGCACTTCGGCCCTCCGGCCGTGACCCCGCAGGCCCCGGATCGCGGACGACCCTCCGCGCGCTCGCGCCCCGCGCGCCCGCCGCGGCCCACCGTGACCTCGGACGCCCCCGCGGGACCGTGCACCGGCGTGGCCCCACCGGTGCCCGAGCGCGACCCTGCGTATGCCCGTGCCCGTGCCCGTGCCCGACCCTGCCGGTGCCCGGGCGCGTCACCGCCGGTGCCCCGGCGTGACCCCGCAGGTCTCCGGGCGGGGTCACCGCCGTCGTGGCCCGCTCCGGGCGGAGGAAGCTCGTCCGTTCGGCCGCTCTTCATCCGCCATCCTCGTCCGTCTCGTGGACGCCCCGACCATCCGCCCCCGGTCCCGGCTACCCTGACGACGTGCGTTCTCCCCGCGACGTCCACGGCGGACGGCCCCGGGCAGACGCAAAGCCGACAGCCGTCGCATCCTAGGGAGCCCTTTCATGGCCTCGTCGCCATCCACCCCGCCCGCCGACACCCGCACCCGCGTGTCCGCCCTCCGAGAGGCCCTCGCCACCCGCGTGGTGGTCGCCGACGGCGCCATGGGCACGATGCTCCAGGCCCAGAACCCCTCGCTGGACGACTTCGAGCAGCTGGAGGGGTGCAACGAGGTCCTGAACGTCACCCGGCCCGACATCGTCCGCTCGGTGCACGAGGAGTACTTCGCCGCCGGCGTCGACTGCGTCGGAACCAACACCTTCGGCGCCAACCACTCCGCCCTCGGCGAGTACGACATCCCCGAGCGGGTCCACGAGCTCTCCGAGGCCGGCGCCCGCGTCGCCCGCGAGGTCGCCGACGAGTTCGCCGCCCGCGACGGCCGGCAGCGCTGGGTCCTCGGCTCCATCGGCCCCGGCACCAAGCTCCCCACCCTCGGCCACGCCCCCTACACCGTCCTGCGCGACGCCTACCAGCGCAACGCCGAGGGCCTGGTCACCGGCGGCGCCGACGCCCTGCTCGTCGAGACCACGCAGGACCTGCTGCAGACCAAGGCCTCCGTGCTCGGCGCCCGCCGCGCCCTGGACGCCCTCGGGCTCGACCTCCCGGTCATCGTCTCCGTCACCGTCGAGACCACCGGCACCATGCTGCTCGGCTCCGAGATCGGCGCCGCGCTCACCGCGCTGGAACCGCTCGGCATCGACATGATCGGCATGAACTGCGCCACCGGCCCCGCCGAGATGAGCGAGCACCTGCGCTACCTCGCGCGCCACTCCCGCATCCCGCTGACCTGCATGCCCAACGCCGGACTGCCCGTCCTCGGCAAGGACGGCGCCCACTACCCGCTGACCGCACCCGAGCTCGCCGACGCCCACGAGACCTTCGTGCGCGAGTACGGCCTGTCCCTGGTCGGCGGCTGCTGCGGCACCACCCCCGAGCACCTGCGCCAGGTCGTCGAGCGCGTCCGGGGCGCCGAGCCCACCGAGCGCCGGCCGCGGCCCGAGCCCGGCGCCGCCTCGCTCTACCAGAGCGTGCCCTTCCGCCAGGACACCTCCTACCTGGCCATCGGCGAGCGCACCAACGCCAACGGCTCCAAGAAGTTCCGCGAGGCCATGCTGGAGGGCCGCTGGGACGACTGCGTCGAGATGGCCCGCGACCAGATCCGCGAGGGCGCGCACATGCTCGACCTGTGCGTCGACTACGTGGGCCGCGACGGCGTCGCCGACATGGAGGAGCTGGCCGGACGGTTCGCCACCGCCTCCACGCTGCCGATCGTCCTGGACTCCACCGAGGTCGAGGTCATCCGGGCCGGCCTGGAGAAGCTCGGCGGCCGCGCGGTGATCAACTCGGTCAACTACGAGGACGGCGCAGGCCCCGAGTCCCGCTTCGCGCGCGTCACGAAGCTGGCCCAGGAGCACGGCGCCGCGCTGATCGCGCTGACCATCGACGAGGAGGGCCAGGCCCGCACCGCCGAGAAGAAGGTCGAGATCGCCGAACGGCTCATCGAGGACCTCACCGGCAACTGGGGCATCCACGAGTCCGACATCCTCGTCGACTGTCTGACCTTCACCATCTGCACCGGCCAGGAGGAGTCCCGCAAGGACGGGATCGCCACGATCGAGGGCATCCGCGAGCTCAAGCGCCGCCACCCCGACGTGCAGACCACGCTCGGCCTGTCCAACATCTCCTTCGGCCTCAACCCGGCCGCCCGCATCCTGCTCAACTCCGTCTTCCTCGACGAATGCGTCAAGGCGGGCCTGGACTCGGCGATCGTGCACGCCAGCAAGATCCTGCCGATCGCCCGCTTCGACGAGGAGCAGGTCACCACCGCCCTCGACCTGATCCACGACCGCCGCCGCGAGGGCTACGACCCGCTGCAGAAGCTGATGCAGCTGTTCGAGGGCGCCACCGCCAAGTCGCTGAAGGCGTCCAAGGCCGAGGAACTGGCCGCCCTCCCGCTGGAGGAGCGCCTCAAGCGCCGCATCATCGACGGCGAGAAGAACGGCCTCGAACAGGACCTGGACGAGGCCCTCCAGGAGCGCCCGGCGCTCGACATCGTCAACGAGACCCTGCTCGACGGCATGAAGGTCGTCGGCGAACTGTTCGGCTCCGGCCAGATGCAGCTGCCGTTCGTGCTCCAGTCCGCCGAGGTCATGAAGACCGCGGTGGCCCACCTGGAGCCGCACATGGAGAAGACCGACGACGACGGCAAGGGCACCATCGTGCTGGCCACCGTCCGCGGCGACGTCCACGACATCGGCAAGAACCTCGTCGACATCATCCTGTCCAACAACGGCTACACCGTCGTCAACCTCGGCATCAAGCAGCCCGTCTCGGCGATCCTGGAGGCCGCCGACGAGCACAAGGCCGACGTCATCGGCATGTCCGGGCTCCTGGTCAAGTCCACGGTGATCATGAAGGAGAACCTGGAGGAGCTCAACCAGCGCAAGCTGGCCGCCGACTACCCCGTCATCCTCGGCGGCGCCGCCCTCACCCGGGCCTACGTCGAGCAGGACCTGCACGAGATCTACGACGGCGAGGTCCGCTACGCCCGCGACGCCTTCGAGGGGCTGCGCCTCATGGACGCCCTGATCGGCATCAAGCGCGGCGTCCCCGGCGCCAAGCTGCCCGAACTCAAGCAGCGCCGGGTGCGCGCCGCCACCGTCGAGGTCGACGAGCGGCCCGAGGAGGGCCACGTCCGCTCCGACGTCGCCACCGACAACCCCGTCCCCGAGCCCCCCTTCCGCGGCACCCGCGTCGTCAAGGGCATCCAGCTCAAGGAGTACGCCTCCTGGCTCGACGAGGGCGCCCTGTTCAAGGGCCAGTGGGGCCTCAAGCAGGCCCGCACCGGCGAGGGACCCTCCTACGAGGAACTGGTCGAGTCCGAGGGCCGGCCGCGGCTGCGCGGCCTCCTCGACCGGCTCCAGACGGAGAACCTGCTGGAGGCGGCCGTCGTCTACGGCTACTTCCCCTGCGTCTCCAAGGACGACGACCTGATCGTCCTCGACGACGACGGCAACGAACGCACCCGCTTCACCTTCCCGCGCCAGCGCCGCGGCCGGCGGCTGTGCCTGGCGGACTTCTTCCGCCCGGAGGAGTCCGGCGAGACCGACGTCGTCGGCTTCCAGGTCGTCACCGTCGGCTCCCGCATCGGCGAGGAGACGGCACGGATGTTCGAGGCCAACGCCTACCGCGACTACCTCGAACTGCACGGCCTGTCCGTCCAGCTCGCCGAGGCCCTCGCCGAGTACTGGCACGCCCGGGTCCGCTCCGAGCTGGGCTTCGCCGGCGAGGACCCGGCCGAGATGGAGGACATGTTCGCCCTGAAGTACCGCGGCGCCCGCTTCTCCCTCGGCTACGGCGCCTGCCCCGACCTGGAGGACCGCGCCAAGATCGCCGCCCTCCTGGAGCCGGAGCGCATCGGCGTCCACCTCTCGGAGGAGTTCCAGCTCCACCCGGAGCAGTCCACCGACGCCATCGTCATCCACCACCCCGAGGCGAAGTACTTCAACGCCCGCTAGCGGCTCCCTGCCGGCGCCGTCCGTCACACCGGGCGTTCGCATCCCGCACGACGTACACTGGTCGGTCCACCGCAGGCCGGCTCCCTTCGTGGGAGCCGGCCTGATCGTCCCTCAAGGAGGTACGTGGATGACCAGTACGGTCCCCGCGCTCGGAACCCGTACGGCCGAAGGCTCCACCCTGCAGGCCGTGCTCCTCGACATGGACGGCACCCTGGTGGACACCGAGGGCTTCTGGTGGGACGTCGAGACGGAGGTCTTCGCCTCCCTCGGCCACACCCTCGACGACTCCTGGCGCCACGTCGTGGTCGGCGGCCCCATGACCCGCAGCGCCGGCTTCCTGATCGAGGCCACCGGCGCCGACATCACCCTCGCCGAGCTCAGCGTGCTGCTCAACGACGGCTTCGAGCAGCGCATCGGCCGCGACCTGCCGCTCATGCCCGGCGCCGCCCGGCTGCTCGAGGAACTGTCCGCGCACGAGATCCCCACGGCCCTGGTCTCCGCCTCGCACCGGCGCATCATCGACCGCGTCCTGAAGTCACTGGGCCCCCAGCACTTCGCCCTCACCGTCGCCGGGGACGAGGTGCCACGCACCAAGCCGCACCCCGACCCCTACCTCGCCGCCGCGGCCGGACTCGGCGCGGACCCGGCCCGGTGCGCGGTCGTCGAGGACACCGCGACCGGGGTCGCCGCCGCCGAGGCGGCCGGCTGCCACGTCGTGGCGGTGCCCTCGGTCGCGCCCATCACCCCGGCCGCCCGGCGCACGGTGGTCACCTCCCTGGAAGAAGTCGACCTGGCATTTCTGCGCGGCCTGATGACACACACGCGCTAGCCGTTCACCGAACGCACGACGACGTCGGCACGGTGAATTCCCCGAAGGCGGCCCGGCGCGGTCCGGCAGAAGTCCACACGTGTTCACGCACTGTGTTCACGGGCCGAGTTCCCGGTATTTCCACCGCCTCGGCCGGCCGAATTCAGGCCCGGGCGGCCGAAGTGCAACTGTGACGTTCGCCACGCGGACAGGGGTCGACAGGCAGGGGTGGGTGTGCACATCCCGGCTTGGCGAACGTTGTCGAGGAGCCTTTGTGTCCTGATTGGTGAAACCCTGCACTAATCCTTCCACTGTCGGGTTTTCGGTGTGTCCACACCCGGTTTCGCTCCGTGATGAGCGCCCAACTCCGGTGGCTGCGAACCCCCGTGCGGGCGCGGACTAATCTCGTCGCGAGAACATCGGCCACTACCCCCGTGATCCGCCGCGACACCCCTGCATGCCGGATACACGGACCGACAGCTCTGGAGAAACTCGAGCATGAACCGCAAGACTTTGGTGCTGCCGGCCGTCGTCGGCCTGCTCGCACCGGTGCTCGCCGCCTGCGGAGGATCGGACGGCGGCAGCGGCGGGGACGCGATCGTCGTCGGCACCACGGACCGGTTCAGCGCCTCGGAGGAGACCCCCGCGCCGCTCGACCCGGCGTACGCCTACGACGTCGGCCTGTGGAACGTGCTGCGTCAGACCACGCAGACCCTCATGACGCAGCCTCGCGGCGACGGTGAACCCGTGCCGGACGCCGCCGAGAAGTGCGGATTCACCGACACCGGAAACGAACGGTACGCGTGCACGCTGCGGGACGGCCTGAAGTTCGCCAACGGTGACGCGATCACCGCGCAGGACGTGAAGTACTCCATCGAACGCGCTCTGGCCATCAAGGCCGACACCGAGGTGGCCACGCTGCTCAGCACCGTGGACACCGTCGAGACGCAGGGCGACCGCGAGGTCATCTTCCACCTCAAGACCGCGGACGCCACCTTCCCGTACAAGCTGTCGACCCCGGTCGCGGGCATCGTCAACCCGAAGCAGTACCCCAAGGACAAGCTGCGCGACGGCTGGGAGCTGGACGGCTCCGGCCCGTACACCATGAAGGCCGAGGTCAAGAACAACGAACTGACCAAGGCCGTGTTCACCAAGAACCCCGATTACAAGGGGAGCGTCGAGGTGAACAACGACAAGGTCGAGATGGTCTTCTTCGACGACGCGGACGCCATGGGCACCGCGATCGAGAAGGGCGACATCGACGTGATGACCCGCGCGATGACGCCGAAGCAGGTCCAGCAGCTCGCCCGGGCCACCGACGGCGACGTCGACCTCGTCGAGGTGTCCGGCCTGGAGATCCGCTACCTCGGCTTCAACACGGAGGCGCCGGAGGTCAAGGACAAGGCCGTGCGCAAGGCGATGGCGCAGCTGATCAACCGCAGCGAACTCGTCTCCACGGTGTACGGCTCGCAGGCCCAGCCGCTGTACTCGATGGTCCCCGCCGGCATCACCGGCCACTCCAACTCGTTCTTCAACACCTACGGCGACCCGAGCGTCGACAAGGCGAAGGCGATGCTGGAGGACGCGGACGTCACCACGCCCGTCAAGCTGACCCTGAACTACACGACGGACCACTACGGCGCCGCCACCAAGCAGGAGTTCGAGCAGATCCAGAAGCAGCTGAACGACAGCGGCCTGTTCGACGTCGACATCGAGGGCGCGCCCTGGACCAAGTTCCGCAAGGCGGAGCTGAACCGCCAGTACGCCGCCTTCGGCATGGGCTGGTTCCCCGACTTCCCGGACGCCGACAGCTTCATCGCGCCGTTCCTGGACAAGGGCAACACCCTCAACTCGCCGTACCAGAACTCGGACATCATCAACAAGCTGATCCCCGAGTCCCGCGGCGAGGCCGACCGGCTGTCCGCGGTGGACGTCCTCACCGACATCCAGGACATCACCGCCGAGGACGTGCCGCTGATCCCGCTGTGGCAGGGCAAGCAGTACGTCGCCACCCGCGACGACGTCACCGGCGCCGCCTACCTCCTCAACGCCTCCTCCACGCTCCAGCTGTGGGAGCTGGGCCGGGGCGTCAGCGGCTGACGCCGACCGGCACCGGACACGACCGAAGGGCGCCCTCCTCCCACCGGAAGAGGGCGCCCTTCGCCGTCCCGGCCGTGCCGGCCCGGACGCTACTGCGCGCCGGGACGGACCAGCCCGCTCTCGTAGGCGTACACCGCGGCCTGCACCCGGTCCCGCAGGCCCAGCTTCGTCAGCACATGGCCCACATGCGTCTTCACGGTGGTCTCGCTGACGAACAGGTCCGCCGCGATCTCCGCGTTCGACAGCCCGCGGGCCACCAGCTTCAGCACCTCGACCTCACGGTCCGTCAGCGTGTGCAGCGTGTCCGGCACCGGCTCGTCACCGGACGGCAGATGCGTGGCGTACTTGTCGAGCAGCCGCCGGGTGATGCTCGGCGCGAGCATCGCCTCGCCGCCCGCCACCACCCGGATCGCCTGCACCAGCTCGTTGGCCGGGGCGTCCTTGAGCAGGAAACCGCTGGCGCCCGCCTTCAGCGCCTCCACCACGTACTCGTCCAGGTCGAACGTGGTCAGCACCAGCACCTTCGCCGGACCGTCCCGCTCGGGCCCGGTGATCTGCCGGGTCGCCTCCACACCGTCCATCCGCGGCATGCGGATGTCCATCAGCACCACGTCGGGCTGCAGTGCCCGCACCTGGTCGAGAGCCTGAAGGCCGTCGCCGGCCTCGCCGACGACCGCGAGATCCTGCTCCGCCTCCAGAATCATCCGGAAGCCCGTGCGCAGCAGCGGCTGGTCGTCGACCAGTAGGACGCGGATGGCCACGTAAGTCTCCTTCGATGGGACCCTAGTCCGGCCCCATTCTGCCCTGCTCGCCGCCGCCGGAGCCGGCCGCCCTCACCGGCAGCGGATAGGGCGGGGGAGTGCCGCCGAACTCCGGACAGTGCGCCCGGTGGTCGCACCAGCCGCACAGCTTCGTGGGCCGCGGCCGCCAGTCACCCGTCTCGGTCGCCAGCCGGATCGCCTCCCACAGCGCCAGCAGCTTGCGCTCCACCCGCTCCAGGTCGGCCAGGACCGGGTCGTACGTGAGCACGTCACCGCTGCCGAGATACACCAGCTGCAACCGCCGCGGCACGACCTTCTTCAGCCGCCACACCACCAGCGCGTAGAACTTCATCTGGAACAGCGCGCCCTCCGCGTACTGCGGCCGGGGCGCCTTGCCCGTCTTGTAGTCGACGATCCGCACCTCGCCGGTCGGCGCGACGTCGACGCGGTCGATGATGCCGCGCAGCCGCAGCCCGGAGTCCAGCTCCGCCTCGACGAACAGCTCCCGCTCGGCTGGCTCCAGCCGGCTCGGGTCCTCCAGCGTGAACCAGCGCTCGACGAGCCGCTCCGCCTCGGACAGCCACTGCGCCAGCCGCTCGCCCTCCGGATCGTCCGCGAACAGCTCGCCCACCTCCGGCCTGCTCTCCCGCAGCCGGTCCCACTGCCCCGGCACCAGCGCCTTCGCCCTCGGCGCGGTGCGCTCGGCCGCCGGGGCGTCGAAGAGCCGCTCCAGCACCGCGTGCACCAGGGTGCCCCTGGTCGCCGCCTCACTGGGCTTCTCCGGCAGCCGATCGATGACCCGGAACCGGTACAGCAGCGGGCACTGCATGAAGTCACCGGCCCGGGAGGGCGAGAGCGAGGCGGGCGCCGTCGCCGCGGGCGCGGGTGAGAGGGCCGGCGCGTGCGGCGCCACGCCCTGCGGCTCCACCACCACGCCCGCCTGATCCGCCACTGCCGCCGCCGGCCGGGCGGATCCGCCCGCGTCCGGTGCGACGTCCTCGGTACTCGTCTCCATGCCCACAGACCTTACGGCCGACCACTGACAGCGACCCAGCCCGCGACCGTGACACCCGCGACAGAAGGCAGGCACGGGGGTGCCGGGGCTGAACGGGCCGCGACGGACGCATACCATCGACACGAGACCCTCCCGTCCGGCAGGTCGGGAGACGCTTCGAACGAGGGGACATCGTGGACGTGAGCGGCGGGAGCGGGCAGCCGCGGTCCGGCAACGACGAGTCGGCCGAGCCCCAGGCACATCCCACGGCCCCGGCCGCCGACCCCACCGACACCGCCGCGCCGGAACCCACCCGGCCCACGCCCGCCGACCCCGGCACACCGGACCGCGCGGCCACACCGTCCGCACCGCCGACCACCGGCACACCGGCACCCACGACGCCGGGGGAGAGCCCCGCCGGCGCCCCCACCGCACACCCCGGGCCCGACCGCGGCACCCCGGACGCGGCGACCGGCCGCCCGAACCCGCCCACCCCCGGCGCGAACCCCGCCACGGGCACCGCGACCCCGCCCGGCACCACCCCGCCCATCCAGGACCCGACCGGCCCCGGTGACCCCGCCGCGACCACCCCCGCCACCGCCGTGACCGCGCGCGGCCCGGAAGAAGACCCGACGCCCCGGCCGGCCCCCGGAAGCGACCGGACCCCCCGCCCGGACGGCACCACTCCTCCGCCGGCGGACACACCCCCCGGCGACGCGGCCGGCACCCGGCCGGCACCGTCCTCCCACGGCGACCACCCCTCCGGACCGGCCGCAGGGCCCCGGCACGCCGCCCACGGCACCGACGCCCCCCGCCACCGCGCCGAGGCCCACACCCACGGCACGAGCGGCCCGGGCCGGCCCCCGCAGCGCCGACCCGAGCCCGGAGGCGGCCTGCTCATGGGCCGCCCCTTCGGCGTCCCCGTGTACGTCGCCCCCAGCTGGTTCCTCGTCGCCGCCCTCATCACCTGGGTCTTCGGCGGCCAGCTCGACCGCGTACTGCCCGAACTCGGCGCCGCCCGCTACCTCGTCTCCCTCTTCTTCGCCGTCGCCTTCTACGCCTCCGTCCTCGTCCACGAACTCGCCCACACCGTCGCCGCCCTCCGCTTCAAGCTCCCCGTCCGCCGCATCCAGCTCCAGTTCTTCGGCGGCGTCTCCGAGATCGAGAAGGAAGCCGAGACCCCCGGCCGCGAATTCGTACTGGCCTTCGTCGGCCCCCTCCTCTCCCTCGTCCTCTCCGGCGTCTTCTACGCCGCCCTGCTGCCCGTCCAGGCCGACAGCGTCCCCGGCGTCCTCCTGGCCGGCCTCATGGTCTCCAACCTCCTCGTCGCCGCCTTCAACCTGCTGCCCGGCCTCCCCCTCGACGGCGGCCGCATGCTCCGCGCCGTCGTCTGGAAGATCACCGGCAAGCCCATGAGCGGCACCGTCGCCGCCGCCTGGGTCGGCCGCGCCCTCGCCATCGCCGTACTGATCGGCCTGCCGCTGCTCACCCAGTCCCTCGGCAGCGGCGCCGCCGACGACGTCGGCATGGACACCGTCATGGACGCCCTGCTCGCCGCCATCCTCGCCGCGATCATCTGGACCGGCGCCGGAAACAGCCTCCGCATGGCCCGCCTGCGCGAACACCTCCCCGAACTGCACGCGCGCGCCCTCACCCGGCGCGCCGTCCCCGTCCAGGCCGACACCCCCCTCTCCGAAGCCCTGCGCCGCGCCAACGCCTCCGGCGCCCGCGCCCTGGTCGTCGTCGACGCCGACGGCACCCCCGCCTCACTGGTCCGCGAGGCCGCCATCGTCGGCGTACCCGACCACCGCCGCCCCTGGGTACCGGTCAGCACCCTCGCCCAGGACCTCACCGACGGCATGCGCGTCTCCGCCGAGCTGTCCGGCGAGGAACTCCTCGACGCCCTGCGCGCCAACCCCGCCACCGAATACCTCGTCGTCGAGGAGACCGGCGAGATCTACGGCGTCCTGTCCGCAGCCGACGTGGAACGCGCCTTCGTCAAGGCCATGGCCCGCCCCGCCTGACGGCCACCGCCGCCCAGCGGTGGTCGGCGGCCCCGCCGGGGACCGGTAGGCTGGTCACATGTCCGAACCGACCGGTGCCGCCCGCAGGCGCGGGCCCTTCAAGGTCGGGGACCAGGTTCAGCTGACCGACCCCAAGGGCCGCCACTACACGTTCACGCTCGAGGCCGGGAAGAACTTCCACACCCACAAGGGTTCCTTCCCCCACGACGAACTGATCGGCGCCCCCGAGGGCAGCGTTGTCCGCACCACCGGGAACGTCGCCTACCTCGCGCTGCGCCCCCTGCTCCCCGACTACGTCCTGTCCATGCCCCGCGGGGCGGCCGTCGTCTACCCGAAGGACGCGGGGCAGATCCTCGCCTTCGCCGACATCTTCCCCGGCGCCCGCGTCGTGGAAGCCGGCGTCGGCTCCGGCTCGCTCAGCAGCTTCCTGCTGCGCGCCATCGGCGACCAGGGCATGCTGCACTCCTACGAGCGCCGCGAGGACTTCGCCGAGATCGCCCAGCAGAACGTGCAGCGCTACTTCGGCGGACCGCACCCCGCCTGGCAGCTCACCGTCGGCGACCTCCAGGACAACCTGTCCGACACCGACGTCGACCGCGTCATCCTCGACATGCTCGCCCCCTGGGAGTGCCTGGAGGCCGTCTCCAAGGCACTCGTGCCCGGCGGCATCCTGTGCTGCTACGTCGCCACCACCACGCAGCTCGCCCGGACCGTCGAGTCCATCCGCGAGATCGGCTGCTTCAACGAGCCGACCTCCTGGGAGACCATGATCCGCAACTGGCACGTCGAGGGCCTCGCCGTCCGCCCCGACCACCGCATGATCGGCCACACCGGCTTCCTCCTCACCGCCCGCCGCCTCGCCGACGGCGTCGAGCCGCCCATGCGCCGCCGCCGCCCCGCCAAGGGCGCCTACGGCGAGGACTACGACGGCCCCAACGCCGGCGGCGGCACCGGCCGCTGACCCGGCCCCCCGGCCCGTACAACACACAGACGCCGTGGTGGGGGTGGGGGCCCCGCCCGCGCCCCCCCCCCCCCGGCGCCGGGTGGGGGGGCCCCCCCCCCCCCCCCCCCCCCCCCCCCGCAACCCCGGCGCGGGCCCCCCCCCCCCCCCCCCCCCCCCCGGGCGTCCTCGTGTTGACGGGCCCCGCCCGACCCGGCGAACGCCGCACGGAAAACCCGGGCGAGTACCCACCCCGCCGTTCCCCCGCACTGTGACGTGTGGCACGATGCTGGGCACCCCACCGGCACAGCCCTCACAGGAGACACTCCTCGTGCAGCACCCCGCCGTTCCGGACCTCCAGCACACGCACACCCGGCCGATCCACTGGGTCGCCACCGCCACAGCCGTCGCCGGCGTGGTCGCCCTGTCCTCGGTCCTCCAGCCCGACGCCGCGACGGCGGCCCAGAGCGCCGACCGCGCCCCGGCCACCGGCCCGAAGAGCGCACCGGCACACATCGCGCCACCCGACCCCGCCACCGTCGCCTTCCCCCTGGAATGCGGCCCCGTCGACGCCGTCGTCCAGAAGAAGGCCACCGGCGACCTCGACGGCGACGGTGCCCCGGAAACAGTGGCCGTCGTGCACTGCGACGCACCCATGGGCACCCCGCCCGACGCCGTGTACGTCATCACCCACGACACCCGCGGCGGCAAGCCCCGCGTCGTCGCCACCCTCGTCGACCCCGGGGAACGCCGCACCGCCACCGCAATCGCGGTGCGCGACGGCGTCGTCCGCGCCACCCTCCTCGGCTACTCCTCGCCCGACGTGCCCAGTTGCTGCCCCGACGTCACCGACGACGCGAAGTGGCAGTGGAAGAACGGCACGTTCGTCGCCGACACACCCGCACAGGCACGCACCGTCTGACCGGTACCCCTGGGACACAAGGTGTGACGCACCGGGCGACGATCACGGAACGTACTCGTCACATCACGATTCGGTCACTCTGCGTCCGGACCGTACACCTCGGCCCTGTCCGAAACACGACGCACGTGAATGCACTCACCCGGACACTCCTTGGCGGAGTCGACCACGTCCGTGAGAAGCGGCAACGGCACGGGCGTTACCGCCCCCGGACTCTGCAACAGCTCGTCGTCCGCGCCCTTCACATAGGCCAGACCGTCGATGTCCAGCTCGAACACCTCGGGCGCGTACTGGGCACAGATGCCGTCGCCGGTACACAGGTCCTGATCGATCCAGACCTCCAGAGCCTCGTCACCGACTCCGGCCTCCTGCTGCACGCTCATCCGCTCCTGCCGTTTCCTGCGCCCAGCCGCCCGGGAATCCGGCCAGCTCTGACGGGTGTTGAACACTTCGACCCTACCTCCGCCTGGGTTCCATCCACGTTCCGTGGGTATTCCCCTGGCGTGAGGGAGAGCGCAAGGGTGAAGATCGGACACACCCCGACAGTCTTTGTGATCTAGGGGTTTCAATCGACACCCACCCAGGTAGGGTCTGGAAGCGTCCAGCTCCCCATGGAGGAGGTGAGGACCGTGGCAGCCCACGACGACGACATGAACCGCGGCATCCGCCCGGGACGCGGGTCCGAAGACCCGGCCGGGCAGGTGGCCTACCTTGAGCAGGAGATCGCCGTCCTGCGACGCAAGCTCGCCGAATCTCCGCGACACACGAGAATTCTCGAAGAGCGGATCGTCGAACTGCAGACCAACCTGGCCGGCGTGTCCGCACAGAACGAGCGACTCGCAGGCACACTCCGCGAGGCCCGCGACCAGATCGTGGCCCTCAAGGAAGAAGTCGACCGGCTGGCCCAGCCACCGGCCGGCTTCGGAGTCTTCCTGCAGGCCAACGAGGACGGCACCGCCGACATCTTCACCGGCGGCCGCAAACTCCGGGTGAACGTCAGCCCGAGCGTCGAGCTCGACGAGCTCCGACGCGGCCAGGAAGTGATGCTCAACGAAGCACTCAACGTGGTCGAGGCCATGGAGTACGAGAGCGTCGGCGACATCGTCACCCTCAAGGAGATCCTCGAGGACGGCGAGCGCGCCCTGGTACTCGGCCACACCGACGAGGAAAGAGTGGTACGGCTCGCCGAACCCCTGCGCGGACTCACCATCCGCCCCGGCGACGCCCTCCTGCTCGAACCCCGCTCCGGCTACGTCTACGAGGTCGTCCCCAAGAGCGAGGTCGAAGAACTCGTCCTCGAAGAGGTCCCCGACATCGGCTACGAGCAGATCGGCGGCCTCGGCGGACAGATCGAGATGATCCGCGACGCGGTCGAGCTCCCCTACCTCTACCCCGACCTGTTCCGGGAGCACGAGCTGCGGCCCCCCAAGGGCGTCCTGCTCTACGGACCCCCCGGATGCGGCAAGACGCTCATCGCCAAGGCCGTCGCCAACTCGCTGGCCAAAAAGGTCGCCGAGGTCACCGGCCAGGCCGCCGGCAAGAGCTTCTTCCTCAACATCAAGGGACCCGAGCTCCTCAACAAGTACGTCGGCGAGACCGAGCGGCAGATCCGCCTCGTCTTCCAGCGCGCACGGGAGAAGGCCAGCGAAGGCACACCCGTCATCGTCTTCTTCGACGAGATGGAATCCCTCTTCCGCACCCGCGGCTCCGGCGTCAGCTCGGACGTGGAGAACACCATCGTCCCGCAGCTGCTCGCCGAGATCGACGGCGTGGAAGGCCTGCAGAACGTGGTCGTCATCGGCGCCTCCAACCGCGAGGACATGATCGACCCCGCCATCCTGCGACCCGGCCGCCTCGACGTGAAGATCAAGATCGAACGTCCGGACGCCGAAGCGGCCAAGGACATCTTCGGCAAGTACCTCACCGAACGCCTCCCCCTCCACTCCGACGACCTCGCGGAACACGAGAAGGACAAGGCAGCCACCGTCTCCAGCATGATCCAGACAGCGGTGGAACAGATGTACGCCGAATCCGAGGAGAACCGCTTCCTGGAAGTCACCTACGCCAACGGCGACAAGGAAGTCCTCTATTTCAAGGACTTCAATTCCGGCGCCATGATCGAGAACATCGTGGGCCGCGCCAAGAAGATGGCGATCAAGGACTTCCTCGACAAGAACCAGAAGGGCCTCCGCGTCTCCCACCTCCTCCAGGCCTGCGTGGACGAGTTCAAGGAGAACGAGGACCTGCCCAACACCACCAACCCGGACGACTGGGCCCGCATCTCCGGAAAGAAGGGCGAACGGATCGTGTACATCCGTACGCTCGTCACCGGAAAACAGGGCGCGGACACCGGACGCTCCATCGACACGGTGGCAAACACCGGTCAGTACCTGTAAAAGCAGGGCGGCTGCGGGTGCCCTCACCGGGTACCCGCAGCCGACTGTTTTCCGGAGCCCCGGCTGGAGCAAGGCAATGACGCAAATGATCTCCCCGCGAGCGCAAAGGCGTTCTAGGCTCTTCCATACCGCCGAGTCGCGCACTGCGGGGACGGGCACCGCACACGCATCGGAGCGCCAGCGGTACTTGAGCGACGCCCACTACGGGCGCTGCCGGGCAAGGAGGGCCGCATGACCGTACGGCGAGTAATGGGCATCGAGACCGAGTACGGGATCTCCGTCCCCGGCCACCCCAACGCCAATGCCATGCTCACCTCGTCCCAGATCGTCAACGCCTACGCGGCGGCGATGCACCGGGCCCGCCGGGCCCGCTGGGACTTCGAGGAGGAGAACCCGCTCCGGGACGCGCGAGGCTTCGACCTCGCCCGCGAAAACGCCGACAACAGCCAGCTCACCGACGAGGACATCGGCCTCGCCAACGTCATCCTCACCAACGGAGCACGGCTCTACGTCGACCACGCCCACCCCGAATACAGCGCTCCGGAAGTCACCAACCCCCGCGACGCCGTCCTGTGGGACAAAGCCGGCGAACGCATCATGGCCGAAGCCGCCGAACGCGCCGCCCAGCTCCCCGGCGCCCAGCCCATCCACCTGTACAAGAACAACACCGACAACAAGGGCGCCTCCTACGGCACGCACGAGAACTACCTGATGAAGCGCGAGACCGCCTTCTCGGACATCGTGCGCCACCTGACCCCCTTCTTCGTCTCCCGCCAGGTCATCACCGGCGCCGGCCGCGTCGGCATCGGCCAGGACGGCCACGAACACGGCTTCCAGCTCAGCCAGCGCGCCGACTACTTCGAAGTCGAGGTCGGCCTCGAGACCACACTCAAGCGCCCCATCATCAACACCCGCGACGAACCCCACGCCGACGCCGAGAAATGGCGCCGCCTGCACGTGATCATCGGCGACGCCAACCTGTCGGAGATCTCCACCTACCTCAAGCTCGGCACCACGGCCCTGGTCCTCTCCATGATCGAAGACGGCTTCATCGCCGTCGACCTCGCCGTCGACCAGCCCGTACGCACCCTCCACCAGGTCTCGCACGACCCCACGCTCAAGCGTCTCGTCACCCTGCGCAGCGGCCGCACACTGACCGCCGTACAGCTCCAGATGGAGTACTACGAGCTGGCCCGCAAATACGTCGAGGAACGCTACGGCGCGGACGCCGACGACCAGACCAAGGACGTCCTCGGACGCTGGGAGGACACCCTCAACCGGCTCGAGAACGACCCCATGAGCCTCGCCGGCGAACTCGACTGGGTCGCCAAACGGGAACTCATGGAGGGCTACCGCCGCCGCGACAACGTCGACTGGGACGCCGCCCGGCTCCACCTCGTCGACCTCCAGTACGCCGACGTACGCCCCGACAAGGGCCTCTACAACCGCCTGGTGGACCGCGGCCGCATCAAGCGCCTCCTCGACGAGAACGAGGTCGAGCGGGCCCGCACCAAGCCCCCGGAGGACACCCGCGCCTACTTCCGCGGACGCTGCCTGGAGCAGTACGCGGACGACGTCGCCGCGGCCTCCTGGGACTCCGTGATCTTCGACCTGCCGGGCCGGGACTCGCTCCAGCGGGTGCCAACCCTGGAACCGCTTCGCGGAACGCGTAATCACGTCAAGGAGCTCCTGGACCGCTGCCGCACCGCGGAAGACCTGGTCAGGGTACTGGCCGGCGGGTAGTCGGGCCGAGCGGGTACACGAAGGAGACCGCCGGACGGGGTGGAAACCCACCCGGTCCGGGAACCATCGAGATGGCCCCCGTTCGTTGGAGAAACGCGGGGCCGATGTCGGACCCGGCTTGTAGGGTCTGATCTTGACCGAGCAACTGTGTCGGGCGAACCGAGCGGGGTGAGGGTTATGGCGACCAAGGACACCGGCGGCGGGCAGCAGAAGGCCACGCGGTCCACCGAGGAGGTCGAGGAGCAGGCGCAGGACGCGCAGGCCTCCGAGGACCTCAAGGAGCGCCAGGAAAAGCTGAACGACGACGTGGACTCCGTCCTGGACGAGATCGACGATGTCCTGGAGGAGAACGCAGAAGATTTCGTGAGGTCCTTCGTTCAGAAGGGTGGAGAGTGACTTCACCTGCGAAGTGAAGGTGGAGTTGGGGGCGGATGAGTGATTGAAGAGGTGGCGGTCAGGCGCTGCTCGCGGTGCAAGCAACACTTGCCGCGGGCGGCGTTCGCCAGCAACAAGTCCATGCCCGACGGTCTCCAGGCGTACTGCCTAGAGTGCTCCGCCGAGTACTACCGGCGGCGTCAGGAGGCCAAAGGCAAGAAGGTGCGCCCAAAGGTCTCCGTCCCCCCGGGCCATAAGCGATGTCCGCAGTGCAGCGAGACGAAGCCCCACGCCGAGTGGGAGCGAAACAAGACCACCTCCGACGGTTGGTCGAGTTACTGCCGTGAGTGTCGCGCGGAACGCAACAGGGCGAGCCACTTCAAGCGCAAGTACAACCTCACCGAAGCCGAGCGCGATCAATTGGTCGCCGACCAAGGCGGCGTCTGCTGCATATGTCTCGCGGCTCCCGCCGCGCATGTGGATCACTGCCACGAGACGGGTAGGGTCCGTGGCGTACTGTGCTTCAGCTGCAACGCTGCGCTGGGGCAGTTCAAGGATCGGCCCGATGCCATAAGGCGGGCTGCCGCTTACGTGGAAGGAATCGCGTGGAAGCCAACACTCGTAGCACCGGGCGTCTACCAGCTGCCTTCCTGACGCCCGGGTCCTCCTCCTTCATGGACTTCCTCGGTGAGCACCAGCCGGACATGCTCCCGGGCAACCGGCAGCTCCCGCCGGTGCAGGGCGTCGTCGAGGCACCGCACGGCACCACGATCGTCGCGGTCACGTTCCCCGGGGGTGTCGTCCTCGCCGGTGACCGTCGGGCCACCATGGGGAACATGATCGCCCAGCGGGACATCGAGAAGGTGTTCCCGGCCGACGAGTACTCGGCGGTGGGCATCGCCGGTACGGCCGGCCTCGCCGTGGAGATGGTGAAGCTGTTCCAGCTGGAGCTGGAGCACTTCGAGAAGGTCGAGGGTGCCCAGCTCTCCCTGGAGGGCAAGGCGAACCGCCTGTCGACGATGATCCGGTCCAACCTGGGCATGGCGATGCAGGGGCTGGCCGTGGTGCCGCTGTTCGCCGGGTACGACGTGGACCGGGGCCGGGGCCGCATCTTCTCGTACGACGTGACGGGCGGCCGGTCCGAGGAGCGGAACTACGCGACCACGGGGTCGGGGTCGGTCTTCGCGCGCGGTGCGATGAAGAAGCTGTTCCGCGACGACCTGACCGAGGAGCAGGCCACGACGCTCGTGGTGCAGGCGCTGTACGACGCGGCTGACGACGACTCGGCGACCGGTGGTCCCGATGTCGCCCGCCGGATCTATCCGATCATCACTGTGATCACCGAGGACGGTTTCCGCCGGCTCGGCGAGGACGAGGCCGCGGAGCTGGCCCGCTCGGTGCTGCAGGCCCGGCTCGAGCAGCCCGACGGTCCGCGGGCCGCGCTGCTGTAGCGGGCGCGGCTCTTCGTTGTCAGGTGGTTCAGTGATTTCGACAGGAAGGGACGGATAACCGGTGTCGACGCCGTTCTATGTATCTCCTCAGCAGGCGATGGCGGACCGGGCGGAGTACGCCCGCAAGGGCATCGCGCGTGGCCGCAGCCTGGTCGTGCTGCAGTACGCCGACGGCATCGTGTTCGTCGGTGAGAATCCGTCCCGTGCGCTGCACAAGTTCAGCGAGATCTACGACCGGATCGGCTTCGCGGCCGCCGGTAAGTACAACGAGTACGAGAATCTGCGGATCGGTGGGGTGCGCTACGCCGACCTGCGGGGTTACACCTACGACCGTGACGACGTGACGGCGCGCGGTCTGGCGAACGTGTACGCGCAGACGCTGGGCACGATCTTCTCCAGTCAGGCGGAGAAGCCGTACGAGGTGGAGCTGGTCGTCGCCGAGGTCGGTGACGGTCCGGACAGTGACCAGATCTACCGGTTGCCGCACGACGGGTCGATCGTCGACGAGCACGGCTCGGTGGCGGTCGGGGGCAACGCGGAGCAGATCAGTGGGTATCTGGACCAGCGGCACCGGGACGGTATGACGCTGGCCGAGGCGCTGAAGCTGGCGGTGCAGGCGCTGTCCCGTGACACGAACGGCAGTGAGCGGGAGATTCCGGCGGAGCGGCTGGAGGTCGCGGTGCTGGACCGGACGCGTCCGCAGCAGCGCAAGTTCAAGCGCATCGTCGGCGGTCAGTTGTCGCGGCTGCTGGAGTCGGGTGCGGGTGCCGACATCGCGAAGACGCCCGAGGCGGAGGAGACCGACTCCGGGTCGGACGAGGAGTAGTCGCCCACTTCACCTCATCGCGGCGGGGCGGTGGACCCCCGCACCACCAGGCTGACCGGCAGGTCCCCCTTCTCGGGGGGCCTGCCTTCCATTACGGCCAGCAGTGCGCGCATGCCGCGTTCGCCGAAGGCTTCCGCGTCGAGGCGGACGGTGGTGAGTTCGGGGTCGATGGCGGTGGCGAGGCCGAGGTCGTCGAGGCCGGTGACGGAGAGGTCGTCGGGGACGCGGAGTCCGGCGCGCCGGATGGCCTTGTAGGCGCCGGCCGCGAGTTTGTCGTCGTCGCAGACGAGTGCCGTGGGCCGGGGTCCGGGGGTGGCGAGGGCGGCCTGGGTGGCGGTGCGGGCACCTTCGATCGAGATCGGGGCGTGGACGGTGCGCAGTTCGGTGCCGGGGACGGTGGCGAGTCGTGTGGCCAGTTCGCGGGCGCGGACGTCGAAGGTCCAGGAGGGGACGTCGGCCGCGAGGTGGAGGAAGCTGCGGTGGCCGAGGGAGAGCAGGTGTTCGGTGACCTGGCGGATGCCGTCGGCGATGTCGAGGTTGACGGTGGCGGCGCCGAGGCTGCCTTCGGGGTCGCTGTCGAGCATGACGAGGGGGAGTTGGTCGCCGCGGATGGCAGTGAGTGCGTCGGCGGCCATGGAGGAGGCGATGACGCCGTCCAGGGCGGCTTGTGCGGAGGCGAAGGGGTCGCGGGCGGGTCCGATGCCTTCGGGTGAGGGGTAGAGGACCACGCCGAAGCCGTGGTCGGCGGCGACGCGTGCGGCGCCGGTGTAGACCTCGGCGAAGAATTCCGTGGTGAGTGCGGGGACGACGAGCAGGACGGTGCGGGTGCGGCCGAGGCGGAGGTTGCGGGCGGCGAGGTTGGGGCGGTAGCCGAGTGCGGTGGCGGCTTCGCGGACGCGTTGGGCCGTGGGTTCGGAGACGCGTCCGCGCCATTTGTCGCCGAGGACCAGGGAGACGGCTGCCTGGGAGACGCCGGCGGCCTGGGCGACGTCCCGGCTCGTGGGGCGGGTGCTGCCTCGTGCCACCGTTCGCCTGCGCTTTCGTCTGGACTGCTGGACAGGCGACATGGTACGTATGGCGAGGTTAGTTATACGTAACACGTGCGGGACCGAGGACGAGGAGCTGGGTCGTGGTCGCCGGGTATCTGGACATTCTCCGGGCGCGGCATGCCGTGCGGCTGCTGGCCGGCACGCTGGTCGGGCGGTTGCCCAACGCGACCGCGGCGATCGCGATCGTGCTGTTCGTGCGGGCCGAGGGCGGCTCGTACAGCCTGGCGGGGGTGCTGGCGGCGGTGTACGGCGTGGCCAACGCCGTGGGGCAGCCGGTGCTGGGCCGGCTGGTGGACCTGTACGGGCAGCCGCGGGTGCAGTTGCCGGCGGCGGTGCTGTCGGCGCTGGCGATGGCGGTGTTCGCCTTCGCGGGCACCGGGTCGGCCGTTCCGGCGTACGCCGCGGTGGGGGCGGCGGGGCTGTTCACGCCTCCGTTGGAGGGCGGGCTGCGGGCGTTGTGGCCGAGTGTGCTGGGCGAGGAGGACCAGGTGCACGCGGCGTACGCGATGGATGCCGTGGCGCAGGAGGTCATGTTCACGGTCGGGCCGCTGCTGGTGACGGTGTGCGTGTCGGTGTGGTCGCCGCAGGCGGCCCTGCTGGTGCTGAACGGTCTGGGTGTGCTGGGAGCGCTGTCCGTGGTGGTGTCGCCGCCTTCGCGGGTGTGGCGGTCGGCGCCGCGTGAGGCGCACTGGCTGGGCGCGTTGCGTTCGGGTGGGCTGCTGGCGCTGCTGGGGGCCTTCCTGTTCATCGGGATGGCGCTCGGTTCGATCACGGTCGCGTCGGTGCCGTACGCCGACGACCACGGTGGGGATGCCGTGTACGGCTGGCTGATGGCCGCGCTGGGGCTGGGTGCGCTGGTCGGGGGAGTGGTCTACGGGGCGCGGCGGTGGGCCGGTGAGCCGGCGCGGCGGCTGCGGGTGCTGGTGGCTCTGCTCACGGTCTGTTATCTGCCGTTGTTGCTGACGCCCGGTGCGGTGGCCATGGTGCTGCTCACGGTGGTGGCGGGTGTGTTCCTGGCGCCGTGCATCGCGTGTGCCTTCGTGCTGGTCGATGCGCACGCGCCGCGGGGGACGGTGACGGAGGCGTTCTCGTGGCTGGTGACGACGTTCACGGTGGGTGCCTCGGTGGGGACGGGCCTGGCGGGGCCCGTGGTGGAGCACGGTGGGGCGCTGTGGGGCTTCGCGCTGCCGGGGGCGGCGGGGTGTGTCTCGTTGCTCGTGCTGGCGTGCACCGGGCGGGTCCTCGCAGCTCCCGTGCGGGGAGCGATGGTTGCGGCTTCATCGGAAAATGATCCAAACCGTGCCGTCGAACCCCGTTTCAGTTCGGGTCATCAGGCGTAATGTTCAGTCATGGACCGCCGCATTTTCGGGCTGGAGAACGAGTACGGCGTCACGTGCACGTTCAGGGGACAGCGCCGCCTGTCGCCTGACGAGGTGGCGCGGTACCTCTTCCGCCGTGTCGTGTCATGGGGCCGAAGCAGCAATGTCTTTCTGCGCAACGGGGCCCGCCTGTATCTCGACGTGGGATCACATCCGGAATACGCGACACCCGAATGTGACAACGTGATCGAGCTCGTCACCCACGACAAGGCGGGCGAGCGCATTCTCGAGGGACTCCTGGTGGACGCCGAACGACGCCTGCACGAGGAGGGAATCGCGGGCGACGTCTACCTCTTCAAGAACAACACCGACTCCGCGGGCAACTCCTACGGCTGTCACGAGAATTACCTCGTGGCCCGGCACGGGGAGTTCTCGCGGCTCGCGGACATCCTGATCCCGTTCCTGGTGACGAGGCAGTTGCTGTGCGGTGCGGGCAAGGTGCTGCAGACGCCGCGCGGGGCCGTGTACTGCGTCAGTCAGCGGGCCGAGCACATCTGGGAGGGCGTCTCCTCGGCGACGACGCGTTCCCGGCCCATCATCAACACGCGTGACGAGCCGCACGCGGACGCCGAGCGTTACCGGCGTCTGCACGTCATCGTGGGCGACTCGAACATGTCGGAGACGACGATGCTGCTCAAGGTCGGCGCGACCGACCTGGTGCTGCGCATGATCGAGGCGGGCACGGTGATGCGGGACCTGACCCTGGAGAACCCGATCCGGGCGATCCGCGAGGTCAGTCATGACATCACCGGGCGCCGCAAGGTGCGTCTGGCCAGCGGCCGGGAGGCGTCGGCGCTGGAGGTGCAGCGGGAGTACTACGAGAAGGCCGTGGACTTCTGCGAGCGCCGTGGTATCCGCACCGGCACCGTCGAGCGGGTGCTGGAGTTGTGGGGCCGCACCCTGGAGGCGATCGAGGCCGAGGACCTGGACCGCATCGGCACCGAGATCGACTGGGTCATGAAGTACAAGCTGCTGGAGCGGTACCGGGCCAAGCACAACATGACCATGTCGCACCCGCGAGTGGCGCAGATAGACCTCGCCTACCACGACATCCACCGGCGTCGTGGTCTGTACTACCTGCTGGAGAAGAAGGGCCAGGCCGCCCGGGTGGCCAACGACTTGAAGATCTTCGAGGGCAAGTCGGTGCCGCCGCAGACCACTCGGGCCCGGTTGCGCGGTGACTTCATCCGGCGTGCTCAGGAGCAGCGCCGGGACTTCACGGTCGACTGGGTGCATCTGAAGCTCAACGACCAGGCGCAGCGCACCGTGTTGTGCAAGGACCCGTTCCGTTCGGTGGACGACCGGGTGGAGAAGCTGATCGCCGGCATGTGAGCCGCGCGGGGTGAGTCCGGACGGGTGAGACACGCGTCTCCGTGCGAAAGGGCGGAACGCCACACGGGCACCGTACGTTAGCCGTGCGGTGCCCTTCTCACGTCGTAGAGTTGCGCGCACCCAGCCATCAGGACCGACCCGACACCGATACGAGGCCCCCACCGTGCGCCGACGTTCCCTTCTCATCGCCGTCCCCGCGGGACTGGTCACGCTCGCCGCCTGCGGTGACGACGACTCCGGCTCATCGAGCAATGCGAGCGACAGCGCGTCGCCCGAGCCGTCGGGGACCTCGGCGGCGCCTGCCCCGAAGATCGTGGACGGTCCGCTGCCGGCGATCACCGCGGGGACGAAGTTCGACGAGAAGCCGACCGTGGCCAAGGGCAGTGGTGAGCCTTCGAAGGACCTGGCGGTCAGGACGGTCATCGCGGGCGGCGGCAAGGCGGTCGCGGAGAACGACTTCGTCTCGGCGAACTACCTCGGTCAGATCTGGCAGAGCGCGAAGGTCTTCGACAACTCGTACGACCGCAAGACCCCGCTCGTCATCCAGCTCGCGCAGGGCAGCATCATCGACGGCTGGCGGTACGCGCTCACGGGCAAGAAGACCGGCAGCCGCGTCCAGTTCTCGGTGCCGCCGACGTGGGGGTACGGACAGCAGGGCAACGAGCAGGCGGGTATCAAGGGGGACGACACGCTGGTGTTCGTGGTCGACGTCCAGGACACCTTCAACGCCAGGAGCAGCGCCGACGGCGAGAAGGTCGCGCAGGACGACGCCGCGCTGCCGAAGGTCGGCACGAACACGGACGGCAAGGCGCCCTCCATCGAGGTGCCGGACGGCGCCGCGCCGAAGAAGCTCGTCGCGGAGTACGTCCTGGAGGGCGACGGCGCCGAGGTGGGCGCCCAGGACAGTGTGCTCGTGCAGTACAAGGGTGTGCTGTGGGACGGAGGCAAGGAGTTCGACTCCACGTACGCCAGGAAGCAGCTGACGTCGTTCTCGCTTCAGCAGGTCGTCAAGGGCTGGGCGCAGGGGCTGACCGGCAAGAAGGTCGGCAGCCGCGTCCTCGTCGTCATCCCGCCGGACCTGGGCTACGGGGACAACCCGCCTCAGGGCAGCGACATCAAGAAGGACTCCACCCTCGTCTTCTCCGTGGACATCCTCGCGAAGATGTGATGTCCGGGGATGTAAGACTTGGGCGTTGCCTTTCCGCAGACAAGCAGGAGCTGAACACGTGAGCATCGACAAGCCCGAGGTCGACTTCCCGGGCGGCGAGCCGCCGGCGGACCTCGAGATCAAGGACATCTGGGAGGGCGACGGCCCGGTTGCCGAGGCCGGTCAGACCGTGACCGTCCACTACGTGGGCGTGACCTTCAGCACGGGTGAGGAGTTCGACGCCAGCTGGAACCGCGGTGCGCCGTTCCGCTTCCCGCTCGGTGGCGGCCGTGTCATCGCGGGCTGGGACCGGGGCGTGCAGGGCATGAAGGTCGGCGGCCGCCGTCAGCTGACCATCCCGGCGCACCTCGCCTACGGCGACCAGAGCCCGACTCCGGCGATCCCGCCCGGCTCGACGCTGATCTTCGTGGTCGATCTGCTCGGAGTCTGATCGAAGTCCGAGCGGACGGCGATCGGAGCCGGTCACCTGGGGCCCATGCCTGTCCGGGCATGGGCCCTCGGCTTTTGCCGCGCCACCGCGGGGCGGTACGGTCATCCGTCGTAAGCACCATAGGGAGAAGGGCGTCGATGGCCATTGCCAAGGCCGAGCGGCTGATGAACCTGGCGCTGTGTCTGCTCGGGACACGGCGGCCACTCAGCAAGCGCGAGCTGCGCGAGTCCGTCGAGGCGTACCTCGAAGCGGGCTCCGACGACTCCTTCAACCGCATGTTCGAGCGCGACAAGGACGACCTGCGCGAACTCGGACTGGTCATCGAGACCGTGGAGAGCCTGGACGGCGAGATCGGCTATCTGGCCCGCCGGGACAGCAACCGGCTGCCGCCCATCACCCTGGACGCCGAGGAGGCCGCCGCGCTCGGGCTGGCCGCGAAGGTGTGGCAGCAGGCGCGGCTCGCCGGTGCCGCGAGCGGCGCGCTGCAGAAGCTGCGGGCGGCGGGGCTGCCCGAGGACGTCGACCCGTACGAGGTGCACGGTGCGCTGGAGCCGCGCATCCCGGTGCACGAGGCGGCCTTCGAGCCGCTGATGCTGGCCTGCCGGGACCGCCGGCCGGTCGTCTTCGACTACCGCAAGGCGAACGCCGCCCAGCCCGAGGCGCGGCATGTGGAGCCGTGGGCGCTGGAGTGCTGGCGCGGGCACTGGTACCTGGCGGGTTTCGACCGCGACCGGGGTGCCGAGCGGGTGTTCCGGCTGTCGCGGATCACGGGGAAGGTGCGCTCGCGCGGCGCCCGGTTCACCGCCGACGTGCCCGACGTCGTCACGGTGCGGGAGACGGTCGCGAGCTGGGCGGGGGAGACCGCCGACCGTTCCGCGCTGATCCGGCTGCGGACGGGCGCCGGCTACCCCCTTCGGGCGAAGGCCACCGGGGTTCGGGAACTCGGTGACGGCTGGGACGAGTTGGAGATTCCGTACGGGCACGGCCTGGACGCCTGGCTGGTGGAGTTCGGGCCGGACGTGGTGGTGCTGGAGCCGGCGGAGTTGCGTGCGGACGTGGTGGACCGGCTGCGTGCCGTCGCCAAGGGCTGAGGGGGAGCGGACAACACAGTGGCAGGCAAACCGGTCAGGCCCGTGAACGCCATCGACCAGACCCGACGGATGCTGTCCCTGGTGACGTATCTGCGTGAGCGTCCCGGGGCCCGGGTCGAGGACGTGGCGCGGGCCTTCGGCATCACCGAGGACGAGCTGGTCTCCGACCTGGACGTGCTGCCGATGTGCGGGACGAGTTTCCGCGGCGGCGACCTCCTCGACATCGACACCGACGGCGAGCGCATCTGGTGGCACAACCCGGCCGCCCTGGGCGCGGACGCCGCCGAGCCGCTGCGGCTGGCCGCCGACGAGGCGACGGCGCTGCTGGTCGCCGCCCGGGCCGTCGCGACGCTGCCGGGCCTGCGCGAGAGCGACCGGCAGGCGCTGCTGCGGGCGACCGCGAAGGTGGAGACCGCGGCCGGTGAGGCGGCCGGTGCCAGTTCGCGCCTGTCCGTGACCTTCGAGTCCGAGGGCGGTGTCTTCGCCGACGTCGACCGGGCCATCTCGGAGCGCCGACGGCTGTGGATCCGCTACTACTCGCCGGCCCGCGACGAGGTCACCGAGCGGGAGATCGACCCGATCCGGCTGGTCAGCGTGGGCCACACGTACGTGGAGGCCTGGTGCCGCCGCTCCGAGGCGCGGCGCACGTTCCGGCTCGACCGCGTCGCCGAGATCCGCATCCTGGACGAGCCGTCCGCGCCGCCCGAGGTGGAGCTGCGGGACCTGTCGGAGGGGCTGGTGCAGCCCGCCGCGGAGGACCCCGAGGTGGTCGTGGAGGTCGGTCCCGGCGGACGCTGGGTCGCCGAGTACTACCCGCACGACAGCGCGGAGGAGCTCCCCGACGGCGGCCTGCGCATCACCCTGCGCACACCCGACCCGGCCTCCCTGCGGCGACTCGGACTGCGGCTCGGGCGCGACGGGCGGATCGTCTCCCCGTCCGCGCTCGCCGACAGCGCCCGGCAGGCCGCCCGCGAGGCGCTGGCCGCGTACGACGGGATCGAGGCGGCCGCAGCGCCCGGCGGAGCCGGCGTGTGCCACGGCGGTGCGGCGGCCGAGGGGCGGCACGACAGGCAGGAGCAGGCACTGTGAGCGACCCCCTGGGGCCGGCCGGGCCCGCTGGACCGGGCGGGCCGGGCACGACGGCGGCGGCAGGCGCACCGGGCGGACCGGCGGGGCCGGGCATGACGGCGGCGGCCGCGTTCGCCGGGATGCGGCGGGTGTCACCGGTCGTGTTCAAGGCG
Source organism: Streptomyces sp. NPDC051136 (assembly GCF_044455745.1). Taxonomy (NCBI): domain Bacteria; kingdom Bacillati; phylum Actinomycetota; class Actinomycetes; order Kitasatosporales; family Streptomycetaceae; genus Streptomyces; species Streptomyces sp. NPDC051136. Next base: position 161,799 of record NZ_JBITFE010000012.1, read on the forward strand.
GGCTGCCCGGACTGCCGGGGCCGTTTCGAACTGGCCGCGAGCGCCCTGCGCCTGGCCATCGGCGCCACCAGCCGCACCACTTTCTACTCGTTCACCTGCCCCGACTGCGGATCGGCGGTGCGCAAGCCGGCGGGCGAGCGGGTGGTGGAGCTGCTCACCGGCGGCGGGGTCAGGACGCTGCGGCTGCACCCGACCGTCTAGTCTCGACGTCATGTTCTGGCCGATGCTCGCGGTTGCCATGGGTTTTCTGGGTCTCGCCGTCCTCGCGGTGTTCGCCGTGCAGGTGTTCGTGGAGGCGCAGCGCCTCGGCCGGCAGGTGACGGATTCGGCCCGCAGGATCAGCCGGGCCGCCGAGGACCTGGAGCGGGCGAGCGAGAGCGCCGCCCGTGCCGTGGACGCCTTGTGACCGTGTGAACCCGGGTGCGGGGCGGCGTGAGTGACCCGGCGGAGCGGAGCGCGACGCGTTTTGGGGCACTTCGCCCTGTCACCTCACGGGTTGCGGACGGTACGCTGCTGGTCGCGGTCCGGAAAACGAGGCCCGGTCGCGGACGGGAGTACGCACAGGGATTGCCTCACGTTTACCCCTGAGCGTTACGATCGCTGCACAGACGATCGATCGGACAGCTGTCCGGCCGGTCGGACAGCACCCCCACCCAGCCGTCTCGGTGAGAAGGTAAAGACTTATGTTCGGAAGGCTCGGCGCCCCCGAGATCATTCTCATCCTCGTCGTCATCATCCTGCTGTTCGGCGCGAAGAAGCTTCCGGACATGGCGCGGTCGCTCGGCAAGTCGGCGCGCATCCTCAAGAGCGAGGCCAAGGCCATGAAGAGCGAGGGCAAGTCCGACGAGGCCGCCCCCGCCGACCCGCCGAACCCGGAGCAGTCCGCGGCGCAGCGCACCATCCAGGCCGCCCCCGGCGACGTGACCAGCTCCCGGCCGGTCACCGAGCCGACGGACACGACCAAGCGCTGACGCAGGGCCGGTGACCTCCGGCCCGCCGCACGAGATGGGAACGTGGGTTGCTGAAGCCTGCCCGCAACAAGGAGAAGGATCCCGAGGGGCGGATGCCGCTCGCGGAGCACCTTCGTGAGCTCCGCAACCGGCTCGCGAAGGCGCTGCTGGCCATCGTCGTCGTCACCGTCGCCGCCGCCTTCTTCTACCAGGAGATCATCAACTTCCTCACCGAGCCGATCCTCAGGTCGGTCGGCTGTGAGAAGTCGTTCGGCGAGCTGGCCGAGGCGACGGCCGGCTCCGAGCCGTGCGCGCAGATCACCATCAACGGTCTGCTCGGCCCCTTCACCCTCGCGCTGAAGGTGTCCCTGACGGCCGGTGTCGTGCTGGCGTCGCCTGTCTGGCTCTACCAGCTGTGGGCGTTCGTCGCCCCCGGGCTGCACAAGAACGAGAAGAAGTACGCCTACGCCTTCGTCGCCACCGGCGCGCCGCTGTTCCTGGTCGGCGCCTACTTCGCCTACGCGGTGCTGCCCACCTCCGCGAAGGTGCTGATCGAGTTCACCCCGAGCGACGTCGACAACCTGCTGCCGCTGGACGAGCTGCTCGACCTCGTCACGCGCATGGTGCTCGTCTTCGGTCTCTCCTTCGAGCTGCCGCTGCTGCTGGTGATGCTCAACTTCACCGGAGTGCTCACCGGCAGGCGGATGCTCGGCTGGTGGCGCGCGATGATCATGGGGATCACGCTGTTCGCGGCCATCGCCACGCCCAGCACGGACCCCCTGACCATGCTCATGCTGGCCGGCCCGATCTGGGTCCTGTACTTCGGCGCGGTCACCGTCTCCCTGCTGAACGACCGCCGCAAGGCCCGCCGCGAGGAGCTGGAACCCGACGACGACGAGGCGTCGGAGCTGGACCTCACGCCCGAGGACATCGGCGGGATCGAGCCCGTGACCACCGCCCGCGCCCTGCCCGAGCAGGCCACGAGGGACCGGGTCAACGGGTACGACGACGTGACCTGAGGACCGCCGGGGCGGTGACGCCGCACGTCGCCGCCCCCGCGCGAGCCCCACACGGCCGATCCCGATAATGATCGTCCGGTTGTCGGTGCGGCCCGGTACGCTCGAAAGCACGATGACAGAGGATCTCTCACCGGCCGAGCGGTACGCGGCAGCCCGTCAGCGCGCTGTCGAGCAGGCCACGGCGCTCGCCTCCTTCCGCGAGATGTACGACTTCGGCCTCGACCCCTTCCAGATCGAGGCCTGTCGGGCCCTCGAAGCGGGCAGGGGCGTGCTGGTGGCCGCACCCACCGGCTCCGGCAAGACGATCGTCGGCGAGTTCGCCGTGCACCTCGCCCTCCAGGAGGGCGGGAAGTGCTTCTACACGACGCCGATCAAGGCACTGTCGAACCAGAAGTACGCCGACCTGTGCCGCCGCTACGGCAGCGACAAGGTCGGCCTCCTCACCGGCGACAACAGTGTGAACTCCGAAGCGCCGGTGGTCGTGATGACCACCGAGGTCCTGCGGAACATGCTGTACGCGGGCTCCCGGACCCTCCTCGGCCTCGGCTACGTGGTCATGGACGAGGTGCACTACCTCTCCGACCGCTTCCGCGGCGCCGTGTGGGAGGAGGTGATCATCCACCTTCCCGAGTCGGTGACCCTGGTGTCCCTGTCGGCGACCGTGTCCAACGCGGAGGAGTTCGGCGACTGGCTCGACACCGTGCGCGGCGACACCGAGGTGATCGTCTCCGAGCACCGGCCCGTGCCGCTGTTCCAGCACGTGCTCGCCGGGCGCCGGATGTACGACCTGTTCGAGGAGGCCGAGGGCCACAAGAAGGCCGTCAACCCCGACCTCACGCGCATGGCCCGCCTGGAGGCGAGCCGCCCGTCCTACCAGGACCGCAGGCGCGGCCGCGCCATGAAGGAGGCGGACCGGGAGCGCGAGCGCAGGCAGCGCTCGCGGGTGTGGACGCCGAGCCGGCCCGAGGTCATCGAGCGGCTGGACTCCGAGGGACTGCTGCCCGCGATCACCTTCATCTTCAGCCGGGCCGGCTGCGAGTCCGCCGTCCAGCAGTGCCTGTACGCCGGCCTCAGGCTGAACGACGAGGGCGCCCGGGAGCGGGTCAGGGCGCTGGTGGAGGAGCGCACCGCCTCCATCCCGACCGAGGACCTGCACGTCCTGGGCTACTACGAGTGGCTCGAAGGGCTGGAGCGCGGCATCGCCGCCCACCACGCGGGCATGCTGCCCACCTTCAAGGAGGTCGTCGAGGAGCTGTTCGTCCGCGGACTGGTGAAGGCCGTCTTCGCGACCGAGACCCTCGCGCTCGGCATCAACATGCCCGCCCGCTCGGTCGTGCTGGAGAAGCTCGTCAAGTGGAACGGCGAGCAGCACGCCGACATCACCCCCGGCGAGTTCACCCAGCTCACCGGCCGGGCCGGCCGGCGCGGCATCGATGTCGAGGGCCACGCCGTGGTGCTGTGGCAGCGCGGCATGAACCCCGAGCACCTCGCCGGACTGGCCGGCACCCGCACGTATCCGCTGCGTTCCAGCTTCAAGCCGTCGTACAACATGGCGGTCAACCTGGTCGAGCAGTTCGGCCGGCACCGCTCGCGGGAGCTGCTGGAGACGTCCTTCGCGCAGTTCCAGGCGGACAAGTCGGTCGTCGGGATCTCCCGGCAGGTGCAGCGCAACGAGGAGGGCCTGGAAGGCTACAAGGCCTCCATGACCTGCCACCTCGGCGACTTCGACGAGTACGCCCGGCTGCGCCGCGAGCTGAAGGACCGGGAGAACGAGCTGGCCCGCCAGGGTGCCAACCAGCGCCGTGCCGAGGCCGCGACGGCGCTGGAGAAGCTGAAGCCGGGCGACGTCATCCACGTGCCGACGGGCAAGTTCGCGGGCCTGGCCCTGGTGCTCGACCCGGGACTGCCCGCCGGGCGGTCCAACGGCCACCGCGGGCTTGAGCACCACGACGGGCCGCGCCCGCTGGTGCTGACCGCCGAGCGGCAGGTCAAGCGGCTGGCGTCGATCGACTTCCCGGTGCCCGTGGAGGCGCTGGACCGGATGCGCATCCCGAAGACCTTCAACGCGCGTTCGCCGCAGTCCCGCCGCGACCTCGCCTCCGCGCTGCGTACCAAGGCCGGGCACATCCCGCCCGAGCGGGCCCGCAAGAAGCGTGCCCAGGCCGCCGACGACCGGGAGATCAACCGGCTGCGCAAGGCGATCCGCGCGCACCCCTGCCACGGCTGCGACGACCGCGAGGACCACGCCCGCTGGGCCGAGCGCTACCACCGGCTGCTGCGCGACACCTCGCAGCTGGAGCGCCGTATCGAGGGCCGGACCAACACCATCGCCCGCACCTTCGACCGGATCGTCGCGCTGCTGACGGAGCTGGACTACCTGCGCGGCGACGAGGTCACCGAGCACGGCAAGCGCCTGGCGAGGCTCTACGGCGAGCTGGACCTGCTCGCCAGCGAGTGCCTGCGCGAGGGCGTCTGGGAGGGGCTGTCCCCGGCCGAGCTGGCCGCCTGCGTCTCGGCACTGGTGTACGAGTCCCGGGCGGCCGACGAGGCGATGGCGCCGAAGGTGCCCTCGGGCAAGGCCAAGGCCGCGCTCGGTGAGACGGTCCGCATCTGGGGCCGGCTGGACGCCCTGGAGGAGGACTTCCGGATCAGCCAGACCGAGGGGGTCGGCCAGCGCGAGCCGGACCTCGGCTTCGCCTGGGCCGCGTACATGTGGGCGTCCGGCAAGGGCCTCGACGAGGTGCTGCGCGAGGCGGAGATGCCGGCCGGCGACTTCGTGCGCTGGTGCAAGCAGGTCATCGACGTCCTCGGCCAGATCTCGGCCGCCGCGCCCGGTGCGGGCTCCACCGTCCCGAGGAACGCGCGCAAGGCGGTCGACGAACTGCTGCGCGGGGTGGTCGCTTACTCCTCCGTGGGCTGAACCAGGCTCCGACACGCGGACGGGCCCGGCGGGTACACCCGCCGGGCCCGTCCGCGTTCCGGGCCGGTCCCGGCCCCCTTTCCCTCATCACGGTGAGTGAACTTCGCACAGCTGAACGCGCTACTCCATGTGTTCGAATGACTCCTCGGTGTGCAAATGGGTCCGACCATACTGCAGCCCCCGGGCCCGGTTCAGGCGGTTGCCGAATATGACACGGCGATGATCCCCCCGGACTAAGCTCGCCCGCAGCGCACCGAGTTGAGGCGAAATAGCGCGTTTGTTCCCCATGCGCCATAGCTCCCGACAACTCCCCGGCGTACCCCGCCGCAAGCTCCCCCATCCCAGCCGATTCGTTTTCAGAGGGCCTACATGGTGAGTGTTGATTCCCCTCCAGGTCGCCGTGAACTTCCCTACGCGCGAACCCTGTTGCTGCCGGCCATACTGATGGCCGCGGCCACCGGGGCCGCCGTCGCCCTGGTGACGGAACCGGCCCGGCTCGCCGTCGGCCTGTGCGGCGCCGTGGCCACCCTCCTGGTGATCACCGCGGCCGCCGAAGCGGTGCGCCGCGGCCGCGCGCTGCGGACCCTGCGCGCCGAGCACGCCCGTCACCGCGCGTATCTGGAGCACCGCGCCGCGAGCCACCACGACGAGATGGTCCGCCTCGGCGCCGAAGTCATCCCTAACGTCCTGCACTTCATGCGGGGCGGCGCCACACCGCGCGAGGTGATGAACCGGCTCGGCGAGGTGGACCCCTCCTACGCCGAGCTCGGTGAGCCGCAGCGCAAGCTGATCCGCATGGTCTGCGACATCGTCGACCACGAGGACTCCATGCGTGAGTCCGCGGAGCGTTCCTTCGTCGACATCGCCCGCCGCGTCCAGGCGATCGTCCACCAGCAGAACAAGGAACTGCGCGAGATGGAGGAGGACCACGGACGCAACCCCGAGGTCTTCGACGACCTCCTGCGCATCGACCACGGCACCTCGCTCATCGGCCGCCTCGCCGACTCCATCTCGGTGATCGGCGGCGGCCGCCCCGGACGCCAGTGGCCCGAGCCGGTCGCCCTCTACAGCGTGCTGCGCGGCGCCATGTCCCGGATCCTCGAGTACCGCCGGATCAACCTGGCCTCCATCGCCAAGGTCAACATCAAGGGCACCGCGGTCGAGCCGGTCATCCACGCCGCCGCCGAGCTCCTCGACAACGCCACCCGCTACTCGCCGCCCGCGGCCAAGGTGCACGTCACCGCCACCGAGGTGCAGAGCGGGGTCTGCATCGAGATCGAGGACGCGGGCGTCAGCCTCAGCGAGGAGTCCCGGGCCCGCATCGAGGGCCTGCTGGAGCAGGCCAAGCGCGGCACCGACGTGCAGGACCTCGCCCAGCACCCGCGCCTGGGCCTGTCCGTGGTCGGCCGGCTGTGCACGCAGTTCGGCATGGACGTCTCGCTGCGCGCCTCCGCGTACGGCGGGGTCCGCGCCATCCTCATCGTGCCCAGCAAGATGATGACCACCGAGCCCGGCGTCGGCCTCGCCCACGGCATCGGCGCCACCTCGATCCCGACGCCCGGCCCCGACGCCCTGCCCGGTCCGGAGCGCAAGCCCAAGAAGCGCCGCCCCACCAGTCCCCGCATCCCCGCCACGGTCTCCCTGGAGGACGACGTTCCCGAGGTGACCGAGTGGACGGCGGGCGGCCTCCCGCAGCGCCGCAGCCGGGTCAAGATGCCCCTCAGCCAGCGCCTCGCCGAGCAGGCGGCCTGGGAGCGCGAGGACGCCGAACGCGAGGCCCGCCGGGCCGCGGAGCGCGCCCGCAACGGCATTCCGGCACCCGCCGAGCCCGAGCCCGCGCCGGTCAAGGACCAGGGCGGCCTCCCGCCCGGCCACTTCATCGGCGCCTTCTGGGAGGGGCTCAAGCAGCACCCTGGCACCACCACCCAGGCCCACCAGCACGCCAGCAGCAACGAGCCGGCCCACGCCCCGGCAGACGACGAGGGGAACCTCAAGTGATCGAGCAGCAAGGCAAGTTCGACTGGATGCTCCGGGACCTCTACGACGGCGTCCCGGGCATCGAGATGATCGTGGTGCTCTCCGCGGACGGCCTGCGCATCGCACGCTACTCCGGGGACCCGGACGCCGCCGACCGGGTCGCCGCCGCCTGCGCGGGACTGCAGAGCCTGGCGAGCGCCGTCAGCCAGGAGATCCCCACCAGCGACGGCGACATGAAGATGGTGCTCATCGAGATGAACGGCGGCTACTTCTACCTGATGGCCGCGGGCCCCAACGCCTACCTCGCCGTGCTCTCCGACGTCCGCTGCGAACCCGGCCGGATGGGCCTGAGCATGGCCGACCTGGTCGCCCGGATCGGACCCCATCTCACCAGCCCCGCACGGCGCAACGGGCAGACCGTATGACTCCTCCCAGGCGCCAGAGGCGATCCCCCGGACCGGACCTGCCCGCCGCGCCCGCCCCGTCCGGCGCGCCCGCCCCGCCCGGCGCGCCCGCCGAGGAAGGCGAGCGGCAGAACCCCGAGCGGCTCTTCGTCATCGGCGGCGAAGGGGGCGGCGAACGCGCCGACCTCGACCTCGTCACCCTGATCGTGGCCCGCGCGGACCCCCCGGTGTCCGCCACACCGGAACAGGCCGCCCTGCTGCGACTGTGTGCCGCGCCCCTGTCCACAGCCGAGCTGTCGGCCTACCTGAGCCTGCCGTTCAGCGTGGTGACCGTGCTGCTCACCGACCTGCTGGCGAGGGAACTGGTGCAGGCCCGCGCCCCGATCGTCCGCCAGAAGGTCGCCGACCGAAACCTCCTCGAAGCGGTGATGCATGGACTTCAAAAACTCTGACACGATCCCGGGCCCCCGGAGCGAGGACCGGCTGCCGCACACGGCCGAGGCCGCCGTGAAGATCGTCATCGTGGGCGGCTTCGGAGTCGGCAAGACCACCATGGTCGGCTCGGTCAGCGAGATCAGGCCGCTGACCACCGAGGAGACGATGACCCAGGCGGGCATCGGAGTCGACGACAACTACGGCTCCGCGTCCAAGACGGCGACCACCGTCGCCATGGACTTCGGCCGCATCAGCATCACCGACGAGCTGGTGCTCTACCTCTTCGGCACCCCCGGCCAGGAGCGCTTCTGGTTCCTGTGGAACGGCCTGTTCGAAGGCGCCCTCGGCGCGGTCGTCCTCGTCGACACCCGCCGCCTTGAGGTCAGCTTCGACGTGATGGGGCGCCTGGAGGAGCGCGGCGTGCCCTTCGTCGTCGCCGTCAACACCTTCCCCGACGCGCCCCGTTACCCCGTGTCGGAACTGCGCACCGCGCTCGACCTGCCCGAGGAGATCCCCATCCTCGACTGCGACGTGCGGCGCCGGGCCTCCAGCCGCGACGTCCTGATGACCCTCATGCACTTCCTGCACTCCCTCGCCATGAAGGGCGCGCTCACCTGACCGGCGTGCCCACCGACCCCCCAGACGCGAACGACACCTTCTGCTGCGGAGCGAGACTGTGACGCCTGAACGCCACTCACCGACCGGAACGGGCGAACCCCTGCTCGACCCACCGCCCGGCTGCCCCGCGCACGGCCTCGGGCCGGGCGGACTGCACCGGCTCCACGAGGCCGAGGACCTGGAGGAGCTGTACGAGAAACTGCGCGAGCAGCACGGGCCGGTGGCGCCCGCCCTGCTCCACGACGACGTACCCATGTGGGTGGTCCTCGGACACGCCGAGAACCTGCACATGGTGAGCACCCCCGCCCAGTTCTGCCGCGACAGCCGGATCTGGACCCCGCTCAACGAGGGCATGGTCAAGCCCGACCACCCGCTGATGCCGCACATCGCCTGGCAGCCCATCTGCTCCCACGCCGAGGGCGACGAACACAAACGGCTGCGCGGCGCGGTCACCAGTGCCATGTCCGGCCTGGACTTCCGGGAGCTGCGCCGGCACATCAAGCGCTACACCCAGCGCGTCGTCAACCGGTTCTGCGAGGAGGGCCGCGCCGACCTCGTCAGCCAGTTCGCCGAGCACCTCCCGATGGGCGTGATGTGCCATCTGCTGGGCATGCCCGAGGAGTACAACGACCGGCTGGTGGAGGCGGCCCGCGACACCCTCAAGGGCACCGACACGGCGATCGCCAGCCACGCCTACGTCATGGAGGCCCTGGGGCGGCTCACCGCCGCCCGCCGGGCCGACCCGGACGACGACATCGCCGGCCGTCTCGTCACCCACCCGGCCGGACTCACCGACGACGAGGTCCGCGAGCATCTGCGGGTGGTCCTGCTGGCCGCCTACGAGGCGACCGTCAACCTGATCGCCAACGTGCTGCGCGTGGTGCTCACCGACCCGGGCTTCCGCGCCCAGCTCAGCGGCGGGCAGATGACCGTGCCCCAGGCGGTCGAGCAGTCCCTGTGGGACGAGCCGCCGTTCAGCACCGTGTTCGCCTACTTCGCCAAACAGGACACGGAACTGGGCGGTCAGCGCATCCGCGCCGGTGACGGCCTGCTGCTCGGCATCGCGCCGGGCAACGTCGACCCGCGCATCCGCCCGGACCTGAGCGCGAGCATGATGGGCAACCGCGCCCATCTCGCCTTCGGCGGCGGCCCGCACGAATGCCCCGGACAGGACATCGGGCGGGCCATCGCCGACGCCGGCATCGACGCGCTGCTGATGCGGCTGCCCGACGTCCGGCTGGACTGCGACGAGGACGAGTTGCGGTGGCGGTCCTCGATCGCCTCGCGGCACCTGGTGGAACTGCCGGTGCGGTTCGAGCCCCGGGCGCAGCAGGACATCCGGCAGCAGCCCAGTCACGCCCCCGCCCCGGCACGGCCCGCCCCCTGGCACGTCGGACTCCACACGCCCGAACAGCGCACCCAGCCGCCGCTCCCGCCCCACCCGCCGCAGCCCGTGTCGGTGGCGGCCGCCGAGCCCCAGCGGGCGCCGGAGGCGGACGGTCCCCGCCCGCGCGGTGCCTGGCAGCGCTTCCTGCGCTGGTGGCGCGGCTACTGACGGCCACCGGCGGCACGGCTGCCGACGGGCCCCGCGGCGGCACGGCTACGCCCCGGCGTCCCGCGGCACGGCTACGCCCCGGCGTCCTCGTCCGCCGGCCCGGCCCAGTCCTGGTACGCGGTCCAGGCGCCGAGGCTCCGGCCGCTGCGGAAGCGGTGCTCGCGTCCCGTGACCGGATCGGTGAACGCCAGCTCCCGCGCGAGCAGTTGCAGCGGGCGCCGGAAGTCGCCGGCCGGCACGGGGGCGGCCACCACCGGGTACAGGGGGTCGCCGAGGATCGGCACGCCGAGCGCGTTCATGTGCACGCGCAGCTGATGCGTCTGGCCGGTGCCGGGCACCAGCCGGTACCGCCCGAGCCCGTCCGGCCGGCGGTCGAGCAGCTCGACGCGGGTCACGGCGTTCGGCTCGCCGTCCACCTCGCGGGCGGCGAGCACCCCGCGTTCCTTCAGGATCCGGCTGCGGACCGTGCGGGGAAGGGCGAGCGCGGGATCGTAGGGGGCGACGGCCTCGTACTCCTTGTGCACCCGCCGGTCGGCGAACAGGCCCTGATAGGCGCCGCGTTCCCCGGGGCGCACGGTGAACAGCACCAGTCCCGCCGTGAGCCGGTCGAGGCGGTGCGCGGCGCCGAGCGCGGGGATGCCCAGCTCCCGGCGCAGCCGTGCCAGCGCGGTCTGGGTGACGTGGCCGCCGCGCGGGGTGGTGGCCAGGAAGTGCGGCTTGTCCACGACGACGATGTGCTCGTCGCGGTGGACGACCTCCAGCGGGAAGGGCACCGGCACCTCGGCGGGCAGCTCACGGTGGAACCACACGCACATGCCCGGTACGTACGGCGCGTCGACCGGCACGGGGCGACCGTCCGCCCCGACGAACAGCCCGGCGTCGAACATGCCGTCGACCACGCCGGCGCCCGCGCCCGACAGCCGCTCCGCCAGGTGCTCCCGCACCGTGGACCACGGCCCGTGCGCGGGCAGCCGCACCCGCACCGCGTCGATGCCGTCGCGCTGCGGCAGGGGCGAGGGTGGGGGAGGGGTACGGCGTCTCATCACCTGCCAGCCTACGAGGCGGTGAGCCCGCGGCGGCGGGAGGCGCCCGGGAAAACGCCTGGGCCGCCGCCCGCTGCCGTGGGCAGGATGTCCCCATGCCCTATCTGACGCGCCCGGTCCTCGCCGCCGGCACCCTGTCCCGCGTCCCGCAGCCCGTGATCCCCACCGGCGACGGGCTGCTGCTGCGCCCGTGGCGCACCGAGGACGCGCCCGCCGTGCACGCGGCCTTCCAGGATCCGGTGATGCACCAGTGGCACGTCCGCTCCGCCGACTCCGAGGAGGAGGTACGGGGCTGGATCACCGAGTGGCAGCGCGCCTGGGAAGGGGAGCGCAACGCCCAGTGGGCGGTCGCCGACGCGGCCGACGACCGGCTGCTCGGCCGGGTCGCCCTGCGGGAGGTGGTGCTCGGCGACGGCGTGGCGGAGGTCGCCTACTGGACGACGGCGAGCGCCCGCGGCCGGGGCGTCGCCGCACGGGCCGCGCGGACCCTCGCCCACTGGGCCCTGGACGGGGTCGGCTTCCAGCGTCTGGAACTCTCCCACGCCGTGGCCAACGAGGCGTCCTGCCGGGTGGCCGGGAAGGCCGGGTTCGCGCTGGAGGGCACCAGACGCAGCGCCGTGCTGCACCCCGATGGGTGGCACGACATGCATCTGCACGCGCGCGTACGCGGCGACTGAGAGGGGCCCTCCGCCGGTCGCGGGTACGCGGCGACCGAGGGCCGCCCCCGGTCGCGCGTTCGTGGGCCCGCGGCCCGCTACGCGGCCGCTTCGCCCTCCTGCTCGGCCTCGATGCGCGCGTTCCACTCCCGCTTCGAAGCCTGCCAGCCGTCCTCGTTGTGACCGAGGCGCCAGTAGCCGGAGATGGACAGGTCCTCGCGGGGGATCTCGCGCTCCACCCGCAGGTACCGGCGCAGCTCCTTCACGCAGGCCGCCTCGCCGTGGACGAAGGCGTGCACCCTGCCCTCGGGGAATTCCAGCGCGCGCACGGCCTCGACCAGGGCCTGCCCGACCGGACGGCCGGCGCGGTGCAGCCAGACGACGTCCACGTCGGAGTCGATCTTCTGCTCCTCCTCGGGGCCCTCGATCTCGACGAAGGCGAACGCGCGGGCCCCGTCGGGCAGCGCCTCCAGGGAGCGGGCGATCGCGGGCAGTGCGCTCTCGTCACCGGCGAGCAGGTGCCAGTCGGCGGCGGGGTCGGGGGCGTAGGCGCCGCCGGGGCCCATGAAGTGGATGCGCTCGCCCGGCCGCACCCGCTTGGCCCACGGGCCGGCCAGCCCCTCGTCGCCGTGGACGACGAAGTCCAGCGTCATCTCGCGGTGCTCGGCGTCCCAGTGGCGCACGGTGTACGTCCGGGTCACCGGCCACTGCTCGCGCGGGAACTCCTCGCGGATGCGCTCCACGTCGAAGGGCTCCGGGTACGTCGCCCCCTCGGCGGGGAAGAGCAGTTTCACGTAGTGGTCGGTGCAGGTGTCCGCGGAGAACGCGGCCAGTCCCTCGCCGCCGAGCACCACGCGCTGCATGTGCGGGGTCAGCCGCTCGGTGCGGACGACGTGCGCGCTGTGCGGCTTGCGCGGTGTGCGTGCCGGACGGTCTGCCATGACGGCCTCCCTGTTCCCTGCGTGCGGTTCCCGGAGTTAGGTATACCTAAGCTAGCACCCCGGCCCTGCTCGTCGCTCATGGATCCGGGTGCCCACGCGGCACGGTTCAGGCGCCGAGAGTGGTGAGCAGCCGCTGCAGGGACCCGCCGAGCCCCCAGCGGGCGGCCAGCGCGTCCAGTGCCTCCGCGTCGCGCGGTCCGTGCGGGAGCACGGTGTCGGTGTCCGGCAGCGGAACGTCGTCCGCCACCCGGACGACCTTCGGCGCCACCTCGAGGTAGGGCCCGGCCTCGGCGAGCCGCCTGCGCTGCGTGGGCGTGAGCTTCGCCTTCGGGTCGTCGACGGCGGCCCGGATCCCGGCCAGGTCGCCGAACTCGGCGAGCAGCTTGGCCGCCGTCTTCTCCCCGACACCGGGCACCCCGGGCAGGCCGTCGCTCGGGTCGCCCCGCAGCAGCGCCAGATCGGCGTACCCGCGGCCGTCGACGCCGTACTTCTCGCGCAGCGCGGCCTCGTCGACGAGGTTCAGCGTGCCGACGCCCTTGACCGGGTAGAGCACGCGCACCCCCCGGGCGTCGTCGACGAGCTGGTAGAGGTCCCGGTCGCCGGTGACGATGTCGACCGGGCCGGCGGCCCGCGCGGTGTAGGTGCCGATGACGTCGTCCGCCTCGTACCCGGCCACGCCGACGCGGGCGATGCCGAGCGCGTCGAGGACGGCCTCGATGACCGGCACCTGCGGGGACAGCGTGTCGGGCACCTCCTCCTCGTCGGGGCCCGCCGGGCGCTCCTCGGCGACCCGGTGCGCCTTGTAGGAGGGGATCAGCTCCACCCGCCAGTGCGGCCGCCAGTCGGCGTCCATGCAGGCCACCAGCCGGTCCGGGCGGTGGTCCTTCACCAGGCGGTCGATGAAGTCCAGCAGCCCGCGCACGGCGTTCACCGGCGTGCCGTCGGGGGCCTTCACCGAGTCCGGCACCCCGAAGTAGGCGCGGAAGTAGAGGGAGGCGGTGTCGAGAAGCATCAGTCGTCCGGTCACGCCTCGCAATCATGCCGCAGGCCGTGCGGACGGACCGGGAAGAGCGTGTGAACTGGCTCACTTGAGTGTTTGACATATGAGCATCGGGGCAGGCGCGCAGCCGGGTCGAAGCTGGTTGATGCATTCAACTGTTAGGGAGGCTTCGTACCTTGCCCCTGTCGCCGAGCCAAGAGGTAAGCGTGTCAGCCAGACTAGAGGCCGAGGCCCTGTACAAGGTCTTCGGCAGGAAACCGGACCAGGCAGTCGAACGACTGCGCCAGGGGGACGTCCGCAAGGACCAGGGAGACGTCCGGGAGGAGCTGCGCGCCGACGGCACCACGGCTGCCGTCATCGACGCCTCCTTCACCGTGGAGCCCGGCGAGATCTTCGTGGTCATGGGGCTGTCCGGATCAGGCAAGTCCACGCTGCTGCGCATGCTCAACGGCCTGTCGGAGCCCACCGCCGGGCACGTCCGCTTCGGGGGCCAGGACCTCACCGAGCTCAGCGACCGCGAGCTGCGCGAGGTCCGTTCCAAGAAGATCAGCATGGTCTTCCAGCACTTCGCGCTCTTCCCCCACCGCAGCGTCCGTGACAACGCTGCCTACGGTCTCGAAGTGCAGGGCGTGCCCCGCGCCGAGCGCGAACGCCGCGCCGACGAGGCGCTCGCCCTGTGCGGCCTGGCCGGCTGGGAGAAGTCCTGGCCCGACGAGCTGTCCGGCGGTATGCAGCAGCGGGTCGGCCTGGCCCGCGCGCTCGCCACCGACGCCGACCTGCTGCTGATGGACGAGTCCTTCAGCGCCCTCGACCCGCTGATCCGCCGCGACATGCAGGACCAGCTGCTCGACCTGCAGAAGACCCTGAAGAAGACCATCGTCTTCATCACCCACGACCTCAACGAGGCCATGCGCCTGGGCGACCGCATCGCCGTCATGCGGGACGGCCGGATCGTGCAGATAGGCACCGCGCAGGACATCCTCATCCGTCCCGCCAACGACTACGTCGCCTCCTTCACCAAGGACGTCGACCGCTCCCGCGTACTGACCGCGGGCGCCGTCATGGAGACCGGCGTGCGCGGCGACGAGGCCGACTGCGACTGCGAGACCGCCACGCCCGACACGCCGTTCTCGGAGCTGTGCGCCATCAGCGCCCGCGTGCCCCACGCGGTCGCGGTGCTCGACGACGACCGCCGGCTGGTCGGTGTCGTCCCGGCCCAGCGCCTCATCGGCTTCCTCGGCGACGAGGACGTCGCCCCCGGCGTCTGCCACTCCCCGCGGGACAAGGGCGGCGAGAAGGTGATCAGCCGTGCCTAGGATTCCCCTCGGAGACTGGGTCAACAGCAGCGTCGACTGGCTGCTCGAGAACGTCTCCTGGCTCTTCACCTTCTTCAAGAGCCTCTTCACCGGCGCCTACGACGGCATCAACGCCCTCCTCCAGGCGCCCGAGCCGCTGCTGCTCGCCGGCATCTTCGCCGTGCTGGCCTTCTGGCTGCGCGGCACCGTCGCCGGTGTCCTCTCCTTCGTCGGGTTCGCCTTCATCGACTCCCTCGGTCTGTGGGAGAACGCGATGGTCACCCTGGCGCTCCTGCTGGTCGCCACGATCATCGCGCTGGTCGTCTCGGTGCCGGTGGGCATCTGGGCGGCACGCTCGGACCGGGTCAGCGCCTTCGTGCGGCCGATCCTGGACTTCATGCAGACGCTGCCCGCGATGATCTACCTGATCCCCGCGATCCTGTTCTTCGGGACCGGCTCCGCCCCGGGCATCGTGGCCACCCTGATCTTCGCGCTCGCCCCCGGCGTCCGGATGACCGAGCTGGGCATCCGCCAGGTCGACAAGGAACTGGTCGAGGCCGCCGAGGCGTTCGGCACCACGCCCCGCAACACCCTGCTGCGCGTGCAGCTCCCGCTGGCGCTGCCGACGGTGATGGCGGGCGTGAACCAGGTCATCATGCTCGGCCTGTCCATGGCCGCGATCGCCGGCATGGTCGGCACCGGCGGCCTCGGCGGCGACGTCATGGAGTCCATCGGCCAGCTCAACGTCGGCCTCGGCGCCGAGGCCGGTGTCGCCATCGTGATCCTGGCGATCTACCTGGACCGCATGACCAGCGCGCTGGGCACGCACGTCTCTCCGCTGGGCCGCCGCGCCGCCGCCAAGGCACGCGCCGCCAAGGGACTGACGATCTGGTCCTACCGCCCCCGGCCGCAGGTCGCCGTGGTCGGCATCGTGATCCTCGCACTGGTGGCCGGCGGCATGGGCATGTTCGGCGGCGGCTCCGACGACGCCGACACGGCGGGCGGCGGCAAGAACGTCGGCGACGGCAAGAAGATCTCCATCGGCTACATCCCCTGGGACGAGGGCGTCGCCTCCACGTTCCTGTGGAAGGAGATCCTCGAACAGCGCGGCTTCGAGGTCGAGGCCAAGCAGTTCGAGGCCGGACCGCTCTACACCGCGCTCGCCCAGGGCAACATCGACTTCCAGACCGACTCCTGGCTGCCCACCACCCACGAGCAGTACTGGAAGAAGTACGGCAAGCAGCTGGAGGACCTCGGCTCCTGGTACGACCAGACGTCGCTGGAGCTGAGCGTCCCGGCGTACATGAAGGACGTCGACTCCCTCGACGACCTCAAGGGCAAGGCCGGTCTCTTCGGCGGGAAGATCACCGGCATCGAGCCCAGCGCCGGTGAGATGAACCTGCTCAAGAGCAAGGTCCTCAAGGAGTACGGCCTCGACAAGGAGTACAAGGTCGTCGACAGCTCCACGCCGGCGATGCTGGCCGAGCTGAAGCGGGCCTACAGCAAGCAGGAACCGATCGTCACCACGCTGTGGTCCCCGCACTGGGCGTACAACGACTACAAGCTGAAGAAGCTGAAGGACCCCAAGGGCGCCTGGGGCAAGGGCGACGGCGTGCACTCGCTGTCCCGCAAGGGCTTCTCGGACGACAACCCGGTCGTGGCCAAGTGGCTGAAGGACTTCTCCATGTCGGAGAAGCAGCTCACCAGCCTGGAGGCCGAGATCAACAAGGCCGGCAAGGGACAGCAGCAGGACGCCGTCCGCACCTGGCTCAAGGCCAACCCGGACGTCGTCGACAAGCTCGCCCCGGTCGCGGGCGGCGCCGGCGCCACCCCCGCCGAGGCGAAGCAGACCCTCGACGTGGCCTGGTTCCCCTGGGAGGAGGACGTCGCCGTCACCTACCTGTGGAAGAACGTCCTGGAGCGCCGCGGCTACAAGATGAACCTGAAGCAGATGGACGTCGGCCCGGTCTACACCGGCCTGGCCTCCGGCGGCATCGACCTCAACTTCGACGCATGGCTGCCCTACGCCCAGAGCAACTACTGGAAGAAGCACAAGGACGACCTCGTCGACCTCGGCACCTGGTACGAGCCGACCTCCCTGGAGATCGCCGTCCCCTCGTACGTGAAGGACGTCAAGTCCCTCGCCGACCTCAAGGGCAAGGCCGACCGATTCGACGGGAAGATCATCGGCATCGAGCCCGGCACCGGTGAGATGCAGCTCCTGAAGAACGAGGTCCTGCCGGGCTACGGCCTCCAGGACGAGTACGAGGTCGTCGACGGCTCCACGCCCGCGATGCTGGCCGAGCTCAAGCGCGCCCTCGCCAAGAAGGAGCCGGTCGCGGTCACCCTGTGGTCGCCGCACTGGGCCTACAGCGACTACGAGCTGACCAAGCTGAAGGACCCCAAGAAGGCCTTCGGCGAGGGCAACACGATCCGGACCATCTCCAGCAAGAAGTTCCCCGAGCAGTACCCGCAGCTCACGAAGTGGATCAAGAACTTCAAGATGAGCGAGGACGAGCTGGGCAGCCTGGAGGCCGAGATCAAGGACCGGGGCCAGGGCCACGAGGAGGACGCCGTCGCGGCCTGGCTTGAGGACCACCCGGACATGGTCGGCCGGATGACCCCGTAGCGGCCACCAGCCCCGGTACTCCGGCCGCCACCGCGCCGCAGTACTCCGCGGTACCCGTGACGGCCACCCCGAGGGGTGGGCCCGATGGCGCCTCCTGACGGCGCGCCACCGGGCCCACCCCTCGGGTCGTACCGGGACCGGACACGGTAGGGATTCGGCCAACCACGGAGCGCCAACCCCGTGCCCGAGCCTGCCCCGGCCGGGGCGGCGGCGGCCGCGGGAACATGGAAGGGTGTGCGCGCCTTGAACCGGTAGGGCGCGTGACGCGGGAGGCGGACGGGCCCGCCGGTGGCGAGAAATGTGAGGTCGCGGCCACCGGACCGTGACATCGATGTGACGGCCGCATGAAACGGTTTGCCGAACATGCGTAGGGTGCAGAGAACTCATCAGGAGGACGGTGCCCCGCACGGGGCCCGGCGACGGCACGACGACGGGCGAAGGAGGGAGCCGGAGCGATGGGCGACCACAAAGACCAGCACCTTCGGGTGGGCGCGGCCGTACGGCGCCGGCGCCGGGACCTCGAACTCACCCTCGCCGTGGTGGCCGAGCGCAGCGGCCTGTCGGTGCCCTTCCTGAGCCAGATCGAGAACGACCGCGCCCGGCCCAGCCAGAGCTCCCTGGAGAAGGTGGCCGACGCCCTGCGCACCACGGCCGTGGAGCTGCTCGCCGCCGCCGACCCCGCGTGCAGCGTCGACGTGGTCCGCGCCGAGGACCCCGACCCCGGGCTGGCGCCCAGGGTGCGGTCGCTGGTGCGCGGCCACCACCAGATGCACGCCTCCGAGTTCACCGGCGACCACGACGCCGGCCGGGAACTGCAGTACCGCAACGACCAGTTGATGTACGTCACCGAGGGCGCCGTGGAGATCGAGGCCGAGGGCCGCGCCTACCGGCTCGGGCGCGGCGACACGCTGTACCTCACCGGAGGGGTGCGGCACCGCTGGCGGGCCACGGTGCCCGACACCCGGCTGATCGTCGTCGCCGTGGCCGAGCACATCGAGGCGGTCCGGGAAGGCCCCCGCAGGTGAGGGCGCGCCGGTGAGGGTCGTCTCCCTGGTCCCGTCGCTGACCGAGGCCGTCGCCCGCACCCTCCCCGGGGCCCTGGTCGGTGCCACCGACTGGTGCACCCACCCGGCCGGGCTGGACGTCGTACGCGTCGGCGGCACCAAGAACCCGGCGACGGACCGCGTCCTCGCCCTCGGCCCCGACCTGGTGATCGCCAACGAGGAGGAGAACCGCGCCCCCGACCTGGACGCCCTGCGCGGCGCCGGCGTCGAGGTGCTGGTGACCGAGGTGCGCACCGTGCCGCAGGCCTTCACCGAGCTCGAGCGGGTGCTGAACGCGTGCGGCTCGCCCTCCCGGCCCCGCTGGCTGGACGAGGCACAGGCGGCCTGGGCCGGCGTTCAGGTCCCCGAGCGGCGCGCCACGGCCGTCGTACCGGTCTGGCGCAGGCCCTGGATGGTGCTGGGCCGCGACACCTTCGCGGGCGACGTCCTGGCCCGCCTCGGCGTCGACCACCTGTACGCCGCACACGCCGAGCGCTACCCGAAGGTCCCGGTGGACGAGCTGCGCGCGGCCCGCCCGGACGTCGTGGTCCTGCCGGACGAGCCGTACCGCTTCACCGCCGACGACGGCCCGGAGGCCTTCCCCGGCCTGCCCTGCGCCCTCGTCGACGGGCGGTACCTCACGTGGTACGGGCCGTCGCTGGCCCGGGCGCCCCGGGCGCTGGCCGCGGCCCTGCGAGCAGCGCTCCGCTGAGCAGGCCCCGCGCGGTGTGCACGGCGGCGACGGCCCAGGCGGCGACGAGCAGGGCGTACAGGGCGACGGTGAGCCCGTCGTAGGCGACGAGCCCCGTCTCGCGGGCCAGCGCCTCGGTGCCGGTGACGCAGGTGCCCACGGGGAAGGTGAACGACCACCACGTCATCGAGAACCCCATGCCGGCGCGCCGGGCCCGCACCACGTGCGCGACGGCGAACGCCAGCCACAGCAGGGCGAAGCCCGTCACCGGCACCCCGTACAGCACGGCGAGGACCGAGAATCCCTCGGCGTACGGGGCCGGCACGATGCCCGGCGCCACGTCCGCGAACTTCCCCACGGCCGTCGTCGACTGCCCGAGCGGCCCCAGGACCAGGAACAGCGACGGGGTGAGGACGAGGGGAAGCGGCCCGCCGGTGAGCAGCCGGCCGAAGATCACCGGCAGTGTCACCAGGGTCGCGAGCAGGCTCATCCCGAACAGCGCCACGCACGCGAGCAGCAGCGTCTCGCGAGGTTGCCCCGGCGGCAGGTGCGGCACCAGCAGCGGTCCCACGGCCGCGGACACCATCGGCGCGACCAGCGGCAGCAGCCACACCGGACTGGCCTGCCCCGGCTCGACGCGATGGCGTACGGCCATCAGGTACGGCACGGCGACCGCCGCCACCAGTCCGATCACCGTGCCGGCCGTGAACAGCACGGTGTCCAGGGCGACCGCGGCCCGGACGCCGATCCAGTCCCGGCCGAGCGCGAGGGCGCCGCCGCCGACGGCCAGCAGGGCCATCGACAGACAGCCGTAGAACGGCGCCGCGGCGGGGTCGAGCAGATGGGCGCGGGCCTGGTCCCGGTGGTGGCGCCAGTGCAGGGCCCGGGCCGCCAGCAGGGTCACCAGCAGCAGGAAGGACAGCGCCCAGACGGCGGTGCACACGGCACGCAGGCCGGGCACGTGCCCCGGGAGCGCGGCCCCGGCCGTACCGACGACGGCGGTGCCCATGACGCAGGCGTACCAGTTGGGCCCGAGATGACGGACGCCCGGGACTCGCCGGACGGGCGGGCCTACGGCGGGGAAAGGGGCGGGAGAGCGGGGCTGGGCTGCGGTGACCATGCTCCCACGGTCCCGGCGGGCGAATCCCCTGACCAGGGACCATGTTCCTATGAGGGCATAAGCTGGAGTTATGAGCAGGGACACGGGGAGCGGCGGCGTGGGAGCCGGCACGGGCGGCGCGGACGGTGGACACGGCGGCCGGGCGCGGCCCGGGGCGGGCTCGCTGGCGCACCGGGTGCCCGACCTCGGGGCGATGGAGCTGCTGCTGGCGGTGGCCCGCCTGGGCAGCCTCGGCGGGGCCGCGCGCGAACTGGGCATCACCCAGCCCGCCGCCAGCAGCCGCATCCGCTCGATGGAACGGCAGCTGGGCGTCGCCCTGGTGGACCGCTCGCCGCGCGGGTCCCGGCTCACCGACGCGGGCGCGCTGGTCACGGACTGGGCGCGGCGGATCGTGGAGGCAGCCGAGGCGTTCGACGCGGGCGCGCAGGCGCTGCGCGACCGGCGGGACTCGCGGCTGCGGGTCGCGGCCAGCATGACGATCGCCGAGTACCTGCTGCCGGGCTGGCTGGTCGCGCTGCGCGCCCAGCTGCCGGACACCGCGGTGTCGCTGCTCGCGGGCAACTCGGCGGCGGTCGCGGAGCGCCTGCTGGCCGACGAGGCCGACCTGGGCTTCGTGGAGGGGGTGAGCGTGCCGACCGGCCTCGACTCCGCGGTCATCGCTCACGACCGGCTCGTCGTCGTGACCGCGCCGGGGCACCCCTGGGCCCGCCGCAGGCGCCCGCTGGTGGCGGCCGAGCTGGCCGAGACCCCGCTGATCCTGCGGGAGAAGGGCTCGGGCACCCGGCAGGTCCTGGACGCGGCGCTGGGCGGCCTGGCCCGCCCCCTGATCGAACTGTCGTCGACGACCGCGGTGAAGGCGGCCGCGGTGGGCGGCGCCGGGCCCTCCGTCCTGAGCGAACTCGCCGTCGGCGAGGAACTGACCACCCGGCGCCTGGTGAGCGTCCCGGTGGCGGACGTCGTGCTGACCCGCGACCTGCGAGCGGTATGGCCCACCGGCCACCGCCCCACGGGACCGGCCCGCCGGCTGCTGTCACTGACCCGCGGGTAGGCCCCCCGCGTGGCGGGCCCGGAGCCGCCGCCGGTTCACCGCGGGGGCCGGTTCCGTCCGACGATGCGGGTCCGCTATAGGGGCCCGGGCCGGGGGTGACGGCCGGTGGCGGGAAGGGGGCGTGGTCAGCCCCGTCGGACCTCCCGGGCGGCCTCCACCAGGGCCCGCATCACGCGCAGGTCCTCGCCCATCTCCGGGTGCCACTGGACCCCGAGGACCCACCCGGGGCCGGACGGCAGCTCCAGGGCCTCCACCGTGCCGTCCGCCGCGTGCGCCGACGCGACCAGGCCGGTGCCGAGGCGGTCCACCGCCTGGTGGTGGTACGTCGGCACGAACATCTCCTCCGGCACGGCACCGGCGTACAGCGTTCCCGGCACCGGCTGGACCAGGTGACCGCCGAACACGCCCACCACCTCGGCGTGCCCCTCGATGTGCTGCACGAGGGTGCCGCCCAGGGCGACGTTGAGCAGCTGCATGCCCCGGCAGATGCCCAGCAGCGGGACGCGCGCCGCCAGGGCCGCCCCGATGAGCGCCAGCTCCCACGTGTCCCGCGCCCGGGCGGGCGGGCCGGTGCGCGGATCGGTCCCGGCGCCGTAGCGGACCGGCTCCACGTCCGGGCCGCCCGCGATCACCAGCCCGTCGACGCGGGCGACGGCCGCGGCGGCGTGCTCCGGCGCGTCCGGAGGGAGCAGCGCGGCCAGTCCCCCCGCCCCCTGCACCAGCCGCGGATACGCGGCCGGCAACAGCACCGCCTCCAGCTCCCACACGCGCCAGCGCGCCCCGGCCTCCAGATACGTGCTGACACCGATCAGCGGCCTGTCGGCCATGCACCCTCCTGAGGATCGACCGGGCAATGGGCTGCCCCCACACCTTTGCCGCACCGGACCGGCGCGGCAAGGCGCTCACGTCAGGAACCCGCGCAGCAGCGCCGCCGTCCCCGCGCAGTGCTCCCGGGCGATCTCCCGCGCCCCGTCCGCGTCGCCGTCGAGCACCGCCTCCACCAGCGCGGCGTGCTGGCGCTGGGAATGCTCCAGGTTGCGCACCAGCAGCGGGATGCAGTCCAGCAGGTCGTTGAGGCCGGCCCGGACGGCCGCGTACTGGGCCGCCAGCGCCGGTGAGCCGGACAGCTCCGCCAGGGTGAGGTGCAGCCTCGTGTCCAGCCGCCGGTACTGCGCCAGCGGTGCCTCCCGGGTGCCGGCCAGCGCCTCCCGCAACCGCGCCGCCCCCGCGTCCGCCAGTCCGTGCGCCGCGCACAGCCCGGCCGCGCCCACCTCCAGCACCTCCCGGAAGCGCAGCACGTCCTCGACGTCGACCCCGGCCAGCCGGCGCCGCAACTCGTCCTCGCCGCCCCCGTCCGCCCGCGCGAGCACGAACGTTCCGCCGTACCGTCCGCGCCGCGCCTCGACCAGCCCCTGGTCCTGGAGCACCCGCAGCACCTCGCGCAGCGTCACCCGGCTGATCCCCAGCCGCTCCGCCAGCTCCCGTTCGGCCGGCAGCCGCTCGCCCCCCGCCACCAGACCCAGCCTGACGACCTGGAGGATCTGCTCCAGCGCCTCCTCGAAGCCGTTGCCGGCCCGCACCGGCCGCAGCACCGGCGCGAGCCGGTCCGTCACGCTCCCGCCGGTTTCCTCCCGCACGCGGCCGCGCCCCCTTCCCAACCAAAGGTTCCCGGCAATACCTTATGGCTCCCGGCCAGAAGGAGGCTCTCCCCGTGGCAGACCGCACACCCCCGCTCGGGGTCGAGGAACTGCACGCCCTCGTCGCCGCCGGTGACATCGACACCGTCGTGCTGGCCTTCCCCGACATGCAGGGCCGCCTCCAGGGCAAGCGCTTCGCCGCGCGCTTCTTCCTCGACGAGGTCCTGGCCCACGGCACCGAGGGCTGCAACTACCTGCTCGCCGTCGACGCCGACATGAACACCGTCGACGGCTACGCCATGTCCTCCTGGGACAGCGGCTACGGCGACTTCGCCCTGCACGCCGACCCCGCCACCCTGCGCCGGCTGCCCTGGAACGAGGGCACCGCGATGCTCGTCGCCGACCTCGCCTGGGAGGACGGCTCCCCGGTGCCCGCCGCGCCCCGCCAGATCCTGCGCCGCCAGCTGGAGCGGCTCGCGGGGTACGGGTACACGGCTCAGGTCGGCACCGAGCTGGAGTTCATCGTCTTCCGGGACACCTACGAACACGCCTGGGACGCCGGCTACCGCGGCCTGACGCCGGCCAACCAGTACAACGTCGACTACTCGGTCCTCGGCACCGGCCGCGTCGAACCCCTGCTGCGCCGCATCCGCAACGAGATGGCCGGCGCCGGCCTCACCGTCGAGTCCGCCAAGGGCGAGTGCAATCCCGGCCAGCACGAGATCGTCTTCCGCTACGACGAAGCCCTCGTCACCTGCGACCAGCACGCCGTCTACAAGACCGGCGCCAAGGAGATCGCCGCACAGGAGGGCATGTCCCTCACCTTCATGGCCAAGTACAACGAGCGCGAGGGCAACTCCTGCCACATCCACCTCTCGCTCACCGATGCCGACGGCCACAACGCCATGGCCGACGGCGGCGAGGGCGGCGGCATGTCCGAGGTCATGCGGCACTTCCTCGCCGGACAACTGGTGGCGCTGCGGGAGTTCGCGCTCCTCTACGCCCCGCACATCAACTCCTACAAGCGCTTCCAGCCCGGCTCCTTCGCACCCACCGCCGTCGCCTGGGGCCGCGACAACCGCACCTGCGCGCTGCGCGTCGTCGGCCACGGCCGCTCGCTGCGTTTCGAGAACCGGCTCCCCGGCGGCGACGTCAACCCGTACCTCGCGGTGGCCGGCATGGTCGCCGCCGGACTGCACGGCGTCGAGCAGCGGCTGGAGCTGCCCGAGCCCTGCCCCGGCAACGCCTACGCCGCCGACTACGAGCACGTCCCCACCACCCTGCGCGAGGCCGCCGAGCTGTGGGAGAACAGCACCCTGGCCAAGGCCGCCTTCGGGGACGAGATCGTCGCCCACTACCGCAACATGGCGCGCGTCGAACTGGACGCGTTCGACGCCGCCGTCACGGACTGGGAACTGCGCCGCTCCTTCGAACGCATGTGAGGCCCACGTGTCCCACGAGTCACCCGAGTCGCCAGAACTGGTCGTACTGAACCCCGCCACCGAGGAGGTCCTCACCACCGTCCCCGCCGCCTCCGCGGCCGACGTGGACGCCGCCGTCGCGCGCGCCGTCCGGGCGCAGCCCGCCTGGGCCGCCCTCGCACCCGGCGACCGCGCCCGGCTGCTGCGCCGTTTCGCCGCCGTCGTCGACGAGCACCTGGAGGAGCTGGCCCGGCTGGAGGTCCGCCAGGCCGGGCACACCGTGGGCAACGCCCGCTGGGAGGCAGGCAACGTCCGCGACCTGCTCGACTACGCCGCCGGGGGAGTGGAGCGGCTCACCGGACGCCAGATCCCGGTCGCCGGCGGCCTGGACGTCACCCTCCTCGAACCGCTCGGCGTCGTCGGCGTCATCGCCCCCTGGAACTTCCCCATGCCCATCGCGGCCTGGGCCACGGCACCGGCGCTCGCGGCGGGCAACGCGGTCCTGCTCAAGCCCGCCGAGACGACCCCGCTGACCGCACTGCGCCTGGCCGAACTCGCCCTGGAGGCGGGACTTCCCGAGGGGCTGTTCCAGGTGCTGCCGGGGCACGGACCGGTGGCGGGGGACGCGCTCGTCGAGCACCGGGACGTCGCCAAGATCGTCTTCACCGGGTCCACGGCCGTGGGCCGGCGGGTGGCCGCCAAGGGCGCCGCCCTGCTCAAGCCCGTCACCCTCGAACTCGGCGGCAAGAGCCCCAGCATCGTCTTCGCCGACGCCGACCTGGAAGCCGCCGCGGCCGCCACCCCCATGTCCTTCCTGGACAACTCCGGCCAGGACTGCTGCGCCCGCACCCGCGTCCTGGTCCAGCGCTCCGTGTACGACCGGTTCCTCGCCCTGCTCGCCCCCGCGATCGAGGCCGTCCGCGTCGGCGACCCGGCCGACGAGGCCACCGACATGGGCCCGCTGATCTCCCGCGCCCAGCTGGACCGCGTCCGCTCCTACGTCCCCGGGGACGCCGACGGCATCCGCGGCAAGGCCCCCGAGGGCCCCGGCTTCTGGTTCCCGCCCACCGTCCTCACCGGCGTCGACGCGGACGCGCGGGTGGCCGTCGAGGAGGTCTTCGGGCCCGTCGCCGTCGTCCTGCCCTTCGAGGACGAGGCCGACGCGATCCGCCTGGCCAACGCCACCGACTACGGCCTCTCCGGCTCGCTGTGGACCCGGGACGTCGGGCGCGCCCTGCGCGTGTCGGGCGCGGTCCGGGCCGGCAACCTGTCCGTCAACTCCCACGCCAGCGTCCGCTACTGGACCCCCTTCGGCGGGTTCAAGCAGTCCGGTCTCGGCCGCGAACTCGGCCCGGACGCGCTGACCGCGTTCACCGAGACCAAGAACGTCTTCATCAGCAACGCCTCGCCGAGCACGGAGGGCCCCGCACTGTGAGCGAAACGACCGAGGAGACCGTCTGCCGCCGCCTGGTCGGCCGCACCGCCGTCGTCACCGGGGCGGGCAGCGGCATCGGCCTCGCCACCGCCCGCCGGCTCGCCTCCGAGGGCGCCCACGTCGTCTGCGCCGACGTGGACGAGACCCGGGGCGAGGCGGCCGCCGAGGACAGCGGCGGAATCTTCGTCCGGGCCGACGTGACCGACCCCGAGCAGGTCGAGGCGCTGTTCGCGGCGGCCCACGACACCTACGGCAGCGTCGACGTCGCGTTCAACAACGCCGGCATCTCGCCCCCCGACGACGACTCCATCCTGGAGACCGGCCTGGTGGCGTGGAAACGCGTCCAGGACGTCAACCTCACTTCCGTCTACCTGTGCTGCAAGGCCGCCATCCCCTACATGCGGCGCCAGGGCCGGGGCTCCATCATCAACACCGCGTCCTTCGTCGCCCGGATGGGCGCGGCCACCTCCCAGATCTCGTACACCGCCTCCAAGGGCGGCGTCCTCGCCATGTCCCGGGAGCTGGGCGTCCAGTTCGCCCGGGAGGGCATCCGGGTCAACGCGCTCTGCCCCGGCCCGGTCAACACCCCGCTGCTGCGGGAGCTGTTCGCCAAGGACCCGGAGCGGGCCGCGCGCCGCCTCGTCCACATCCCGCTCGGGCGGTTCGCCGAGGCCGAGGAGATCGCCGCCGCCGTGGCCTTCCTGGCCAGCGACGACTCCTCCTTCGTCAACGCCAGCGACTTCCTGGTGGACGGCGGGATCTCGGGGGCGTACGTCACACCGCTGTAGAACACCGCGCGCCGCGTCCTACAGTGCCGCAATGAGCATGACGCCGCCGCCCGGCTGGTACCGCGACCCCACGGCTCCCCACCAGGAACGCTGGTGGGACGGCGCTGCCTGGACGGAACACCGGCGCGCTCCGGGACCCACCGGCTACGGACCGGCGGTGGACCGGACCCCGGGCACGGCGCCGGAGCACGGGCGGCATCCGGCGTCCGGGTACCACCGGGCGCAGTCCGGCCCGGCTCCGGCCGCGCCGTCCCCCGCCGGCGGCGTCCCGGGCGAGCCGTCCACCGGCGGACGCGGGAGGGCCGTCGCCCTGACCGCCGCCGCGGCCGTGCTGGTCGGGGCGATCGTCACCGGCGTGTTCGTCCTGGGCGAGGACGACGCCGGCAGCCCGCGGACGCGGACCACGCCGGTCACGGCCACCGCCTCCGACCCGGCACCGGTGGCCGACCCGCCGCCCCCCTCGCCGACCGCCTCCGAGACCCCCGCGGACGACCCGGCCGTGGTCGAGGACCAGCTCAACGGCGTCACGTTCCCCCTGCCCGACGGCTGGGTCCGGCCCCAGTACGTCGCCGAGGACGACGTCGTGATGACCACGGACGGCACCTACGACTGCCCCGTCGGCGGCGGCGTGTGCCGGCACGGCCTGGTCGTCTCCCGCACCGTCACGGCGAACGCCGAGTCCTCACCGAAGGTCCTCGCGCGGCAGGACATCGAGGACGCGGCCGACGACGCCTACGACCGCGACCTGGTGGGCAACAAGCCCTTCGGCGGCATCGAGTCCCACGAGGAGGTGGCTTCCGGCCCCGTCGCGGTCGCCGGGCGCGCCGGGTACTACGTGCGGTGGCGGGTGAAGACCGCCGAGGGGCCCGGCGGCTACGTGCAGTCGATGGTGTTCCCCTCATCCGTCGGCACCGAGTCCCCGGTCCTCGTCCGCTACGTCTTCGACGCCGGCCAGGACGGACCGCCGCCGGCCGACATGGACACCATCACCAAGGGCATCCGGCCGATCGGCGACGCGGACACCGGCGGCGGCGTGGGCAGCGGCATCGGCCCGACGCCGTGACCGTGCCGGGGGCGTCACAAGAAGGTGCGTCCCTCGCCCCGGTACGTCGGCACCGTCGCCGTCACCGCGTCGCCCTCGACCAGGTGCAGCGCGTCGAACCGCTCGCACAGCTCCCCGGCCTTGGCGTGCCGGAACCACACCTTGTCGCCGATGAGCAGGTCGTCGGCGGGCGAGCCCAGCAGCGGCGTCTGCACCTCGCCGGCGCCCTCCTGGGGGTCGTAGCGCAGCCCTTCCGGCAGGTACGGCACCGGCAGCCGGTCGGCGCCGGCCGCGCCCGAGGCCGGATAGCCGCCGCCGAGCACGGTCACGGACCCCACCCCCGGCCGCCGGACGACGGGCTGCGCGAACAACGCCGCCGGACGGCCGCTGAACGACGTGTAGTTGTCGAACAACCGCGGCACGTACAGCCCGGACCCCGCGGCGATCTCCGTGACCGCGTCCTCGGCGGCGGTGTGCTGCACGCTGCCCGTACCACCGCCGTTGACGAACTCCAGGCCGGGCACCACGGCCCGGACCGCCCGCACCACCTCGGCCCGCCGCTCGGCCAGCTCCCGGCGGGCGGCGGCCTGCATCAGCCGCACGGCACGCGAACGCAGCGGCCGTCCCGCGACCGCGTCCCCGACGCCGGCCACATGCCCCTCGTACGCCATGATGCCCACGACCTCGAACCCGGGCCGGCGGGCCACCGCGCGGGCCAGGTCGGCGACCTGGGCGGGGGAGTGCAGCGGCGAGCGCCGGGCCCCGACTCGCACCCGCCCCCCGAAGAGCTTCAGCGAGGTGTCCAACTCCAGGCAGACCCGCACGACTTCCCGGCCGCCGCCGCTCTCGCGCGCCGCGTCGACCAGGTCCAGCTGCGCCGGGTCGTCGACCATCACGGTCACCGCGGAGGCCAGCTTCGGGTCGGCGGTCAGCTCGGCGTACCCGGCGCGGTCCGCCGACGGATAGGCGAGCAGCACGTCCTCGACACCGGAACGCGCCAGCCACAGGGACTCGGCCAGCGTGAACGACATGACGCCCGCGAAACCGTCCCTCGCCAGGACCCGTTCCAACAGGGCGCGACAGCGTACGGACTTGCTGGCGACCCGGATCGGCTTGCCGCCGGCGCGGCGGACGAGGTCGTCCGCGTTGGCGTCGAAGGCCTCCAGGTCCACGATCGCCACGGGGGCGTCCAGATGGGCGGTGGCCCGGTCGTAACGGGCCCGGTCGGCGGCGCGCGCAGTCATGTCCGCAGCCTGCCAGACAGGATTACCGCGGGGTAGGGGGACGATCCGGGCCAATGCCACGGGCGTGCGGACTGGTTCCCCCTCCCGCGGGGTCACGCCGTAGAGTGACGCGCACGTACGGCGGACCCGAACCCGGCGGCCAGGGCCCGCGCCCCGCGCCGGGATGGCGGCCCTCCCGTGCGGGTATGCGTGCCCGGGACGGATCGGTTCCGCGCCGGGCCGGGGCAGGAGACACCACACCGGCCCGCGTCGGAGCAACGGCCCGGGCCCGAGGAAACGGGGGGTGCATGAGCACGGAAGCGCGCCGCGCCTCCCTCCCCCCGCGCCCCCAGACACCGCCCCGTCGCGAGACCCCCGCCCCTCCCGGGACGACGCGGTCCGACGCCGAGAGCCCGGCCCCCTCCCAGCCTGCGGTCCACCCCCACCCCTCGGCGCACCCCCACTCCTCGGCCCACCCGCGGCCCCCGGCCCACCCGCCGGCCCCACCCCGTCCGCAGGCGCCGCCCTCCGGGGAGCAGCTCCGCCAAGAGCCCGCGCCCCGTGCGGAGTCCGCGCCGGGCCTCGACGACCCGACGTTCCCGGCGGCCCCGTCCCGCCCCGTGACGCCGCCGCGCCCGGGCACCCCGCCCCGGCCCGGCGTCCCGCCCCGCCCGGCGCAGGCGCCGGCGGAGCGCGGCGGCGACCCGGAGGCCGGCCACCCCGCTTCGCCACGGCACGCCGGCACCCCGCCCGCCACCGCCCCGGACCGCGCGGACACCCCGCCGAGGCGTACCGCGACCGGCGCCGGCCGCGCGGACGGGTCCGCCACCCCGGACGGGAACCGGGACGAGGACTCCGGCCGCCCCGCCCCCCGGCGCCGCTACCCGCGCCTCGGGCCCGACGCTGCCCGGCCCGCCGACCCGGCGCTCCCGCCGCCCCGCGCGTCCGCCCGGTTCCCCGACATCGCCCCCACCGCCGGCCGCGGCACCCCGCACGGCAGCGGCACCCTGCGCGGCAGTGGGCCGGCGAAGACCCCGCTGCACCGTCCCGGCGCGCCCGCGGAGGCCCCGACCGAGACGACCACACGCCTGCGCCCGGTCCCGGCGGACCCCGAAGAGAAGCCGGCACGGGAACCCGAGGCCCGGACGCAACCCGCCGCGCCCCGGCCGGCCCCGGCCGCACCCGACCCCGCGTTCTCCTGGAGCGCCCCGGCGCCCCCGGCCGGCGCGCGCCCCCGGATCTCCTTCGGCGAGCCCGAGGGGTACGACGGCCCGGCCCGGCCGCGCCGGCTCGGTGGGCGCCCGCGCCCCCAGGTCCTCGCCGCCGCGGTCTGCCTCGTGCTCGGGGTGGGGCTGCTCACCGGAGCCGTCACGGGCAGCTGGCTCGCCGGGGACTCCGGGGACGACGGCGCGCGCAGTGCGTACACCGAGGCCGCCCAGCTGTGGCACAGCGTGCCCGTCGACCAGCTGTTCCCGCCCACCGTCCAGGGCAAGGGCGCCGGCCCCGGCGGAGCCGACCGCACCTGGACACGGGTGGCCGTCGCCCCCGACGGCGACTGCGCCGGCGCCTTCGACCGGCTGCTCGCCAAGGTGCTCGACCCGGTCGGCTGCGCGCGCCTGCTGCGCGCCACCTACACCGACGCCACCCAGAGCCACGTCACCACCGTCGGCCTGCTCTTCACCGAGGCCGACGCCGCCGCCATGACCTCGCTGGCGGGCCGCTTCGAGAAGGAGGGCCTCGGCCGCCGGGCCGACCTCATGCCACTGCCGTACGCGGTGAAGGACACCGTCGCCGAGGACTTCGGCGCGCCGCAGCGGGCCGCGTGGACCGTCTCCGTCCTCACCGACGCTCCCGTCGTCGTCTACGCCGTGTCCGGCTGGGCCGACGGCCGCACCGTCGACGAACCCGAACCGGCCGAGGAGGCCACCGAGTCCGGTGCCGCGTCGGCCCCCGCCCAGGCCGGGCTCGGCCACGAGGCGCAGGGCCTCGCCGACCGCGTCGAACGCGCCCTGCGCAAGCACGTCGGCGCACCCACGGAGCAGCCCTCGTGACCCCCGCAGTCATCCGCCGCAGGACAGGGGCCCTGACCCTCTTCCTCGCCGCCGCCCTCGCCCTCGTCCCGCCGTCCGCCGCGCAGGCCGACGGCATCCGCGCCCAGCAGTGGGCCCTGGACGCCCTGCACACCCAGGAGGTGTGGCGCACCACCAAGGGCGCCGGCGTCACCGTCGCCGTCCTGGACACCGGCGTCGAGGCCGACCACCCCGACCTGGCCGGCAACGTCCTCACCGGCAAGGACCTGGTCGGCTTCGGTGCGGGGGAGGGCGACCGCTCCTGGGCCCGGCACGGAACCGCCATGGCCGGGATCATCGCCGGTCACGGACACGGCGCCGGCAACGCCGAGGGCGTCATGGGCGTCGCCCCCGAGGCCCGCATCCTGCCCGTGCGCGTCATCCTGGAGAACGGCGACCCCTCCCGCGCCAAGGCCCGCAAGACCCGCGGCAACGCCCTGGCCGAAGGCATCCGCTGGGCCGCCGACCACGGCGCCGACATCATCAACCTCTCCCTCGGCGACGACTCGTCCTCCGCCCACCCGGAACCGGCGGAGGACGAGGCCGTCCAGTACGCGCTGAAGAAGGGCGTGGTCGTCGTCGCCTCGGCAGGCAACGGCGGTGACAAGGGCGACCACGTCTCCTACCCGGCCGCCTATCCGGGCGTGATCGCCGCGACCGCCGTCGACCGCTACGGCACCCGCGCCGCGTTCTCCACCCGACGCTGGTACGCCACGGTCAGCGCCCCCGGCGTCGATGTGATCATCGCCGACCCCGACCACCGCTACTACGAGGGCTGGGGCACCAGCGCCGCCTCCGCCTTCGTCTCCGGGGCCGCCGCCCTGGTGAAGGCCGCCCACCCGGGCCTCACCCCCGCTCAGGTCAAGGGCCTCCTGGAGGACACCGCCCGCAACGCCCCGGCCGAGGGCCGCGACGACTCCCGCGGCTTCGGCTTCGTCGACCCCGCCGCCGCCATCGACGCGGCCGGGCAACTGAAGCCCGAGGGCCTGGAGTCGGCCGCGTACGGGGAGGAGTACTTCGGCTCCGGACCGGACACCCCCGCCTCCGACGACGGCACCTCGGCCTGGGCCGCCCCGCTGGCCGGCAGCGCGGGCGGCGTCCTGGTGGTCGCCGCCGTGGTCCTGTGGCGGGGCCGCCGCGAACACCCGGACGACTTCTGACCGCGGGAGCCGCCCCCGGGCAGGGTGCGGCGGGAGCCGCCCCGGGCAGGCTGCGGTCCCCGGGCCGGCTGCGGTCCCCGGGCCGGAGCGGCCCCGGCCGGAAGGTCCCTGGGGCCGGCCGTCCGTGAACACGCCCACCGCCGCCCGTGCCGCCGCCCCGGTCGGCGCGATGCCTTCAGGCGGATGCCGTGCGGGCCGTGGGGCGGAGGCCGGAAACGGGTCGGAGTTCCCCGAGAGACCGGTGAGGAGCGCCGTACCCGCCCCCCGATAGGGTCGGGACCGTGGCGAACAAGAACATCCCCGACTCCGCCTTCTCCGACGACGACGGCACCGCCGACCCCCGGCTGAGCGCCGCGCTCGCGGCCTGGGCCGAGGACCGCGCCGCCGTGGGCCCGGTGCTCGAGGCGCTCAAGGGCGCCCGGCTGCTCGTGCCCGTGGTCGCCGTGCTCGGCGAGGTGGAGGAGGACGAGAACGGGCTGCGCCGCGAGAAGACCAGCGACATGGCCGTACCGACCCTGAAGGCCGGCGACCGCACCGCGCTGCCCGCCTTCACGTCCACCGAGTCGCTCGCCCGCTGGGACCCGCAGGCCCGCCCCGTCGCCGTGGCCGTGCACCAGGCACTGGAGGCCGCCGCGCACGAGAAGGCCGACACCGTCGTACTGGACCTGGCGGGTCCGGTGCCGTTCGAGGTGACGGGGCAGGTGCTGCTGGCGCTGGCCGAGGGGCGGACGACCACCGACCCGCTGGCCGACCCGGCCGTGGCGTCGGCCGTGCGCGCCGCCCTGGCCGCGGAGCCCGCCGTACGCCGGGCGCACCTCGGACCGGGACGGGCCGACGGCACGCTCGCCCTGGTCCTGGACCCGGAGGCCGACGCGGCGCGGGCCGCCCGGGCGGTCGCCGAGCGGCTGGCCGGCGACGACACACTGAGGGCCCGCCTGGTGCGCGGCCTCGACCTGGCACTGCTGCCGGCCGGGGCGACGCCTCCGGGCGAGCCCTTGTACGTGCGGGGCTAGTGCGGGGCCGGCGGGCTGTCCCGCGGCCCCGGGCGGCGGTCAGCCGTAGACCGCGCCGGTGTACTTCTCGCCCGGACCCTGGCCCGGCTCGTCGGGGACCAGCGAGGCCTCGCGGAAGGCCAGCTGGAGGGACTTCAGACCGTCGCGCAGCGGTGCCGCGTGGAACGAGCTGATCTCGGTCGCCGTCGCGTCCAGCAGGCCGGCCAGCGCGTGCACCAGCTTGCGCGCCTCGTCGAGGTCCTTGTGGTCCTCGCCCTCCTCCGTCAGGCCCAGCTTCACGGCGGCGGCGCTCATCAGGTTGACGGCGACCGTCACGATCACCTCGACCGCCGGGACCTCGGCGATGTCGCGGGCCATGGCGTCGAAGTCGGGATTCGCCGAGGATTCAGCAGGGGTCTCACTCATGCCGCACACGATAGGCGCAGCGGGGGAGCGCGCCCCACTCGGACTCGGTTAGCCCTTCCCCCGCCGAGCTGCTAACCTTGTGTAACGACCGGTCGGACACGTACGCCCACGGCAGCGGATCCGGCCCACAAGTGGAGGCTTTCGAACTCCCACCTGGCCGTCCTCAGGACGGCGGGTCACCGGTCAGGCGGTCCCGCCCCAGCGGCGGCGACCAGCCCGAAATCGCGCCCCGCGGTCATCGCGGCGGTGCTCCGGTAGCAGTTCGAGGAGCCCCGCCTGTGATCGTCCGGGGCATTTTTCGTGCGCCGGCGCGGTTAGGTCTATCGAACACAGACGTTACGCGGCTGTCCGCCAGACCGTCGCGTGGTGCTACCGAGGAGGATCCATCAGCGCCGAGCCCCGCATCAACGACCGGATTCGCGTTCCCGAGGTGCGACTTGTCGGTCCCAGCGGCGAGCAGGTCGGGATTGTCCCGCTTGCCAAGGCCCTGGAGCTTGCGCAGGAGTACGACCTCGATCTC
Source organism: Streptomyces sp. NPDC051136 (assembly GCF_044455745.1). NCBI lineage: Bacteria > Bacillati > Actinomycetota > Actinomycetes > Kitasatosporales > Streptomycetaceae > Streptomyces > Streptomyces sp. NPDC051136. Next base: position 195,856 of record NZ_JBITFE010000012.1, read on the forward strand.
GTCGAGGTCGCGGCGAACGCCCGTCCGCCCGTGTGCAAGCTCATGGACTACGGGAAGTTCAAGTACGAGTCGGCCATGAAGGCCCGTGAGGCGCGCAAGAACCAGGCGCACACGGTCATCAAGGAGATGAAGCTCCGGCCGAAGATCGACCCGCACGACTATGACACCAAGAAGGGTCACGTCGTCCGGTTCCTCAAGCAGGGCGACAAGGTCAAGATCACGATCATGTTCCGTGGTCGCGAGCAGTCCCGGCCGGAGCTCGGCTACCGACTGCTGCAGCGTCTCGCGGAGGACGTCCAGGACCTCGGCTTCGTGGAGTCGAACCCGAAGCAGGACGGCCGGAACATGATCATGGTCCTCGGTCCGCACAAGAAGAAGACCGAGGCGATGGCCGAGGCCCGTCAGGCGCAGGAAGCGCGCAAGGCGGACGCGAAGGCGAACCCCGGCAAGTCGCAGAACGCCGCGGAGGCCGACCTCACGGAGGCCGACGCCGCGGAAGCCGAGGCCCCGGCCGAGGCAACCGCCGAAGCGTGACCCCGGGGGGCCGCCAGTCCCCAGGACACAACCGATACAAGAGCGACGCTCCACACCGTGCCCGGTTTCGCGACCGGGCACCGGAGCGCCACCGACGAGGAGAGTACGGCGCTATGCCGAAGAACAAGTCGCACAGCGGTGCCAGCAAGCGCTTCAAGATCACCGGCTCCGGCAAGGTGCTCCGTGAGCGCGCCGGCAAGCGCCACCTGCTCGAGCACAAGTCGTCCCGCGTGACGCGTCGCCTCACCGGCAACGCCGAGATGGCCCCGGGCGACGCCGCGAAGATCAAGAAGCTTCTCGGCAAGTGACGTACGGGCGCCGCTGAGCGCCGTACGGCAGGACCGGGACCCAATCGATACCGGGCCGCGTGAGGATCACCGCGGCCCCGCTACAAGGAGTTAACAAGTGGCACGCGTCAAGCGGGCAGTCAACGCCCACAAGAAGCGCCGGGCGATCCTCGAGCAGGCCTCCGGCTACCGCGGTCAGCGTTCGCGCCTGTACCGCAAGGCCAAGGAGCAGGTCACCCACTCGCTGGTCTACAACTACAACGACCGCAAGAAGCGCAAGGGCGACTTCCGTCAGCTGTGGATCCAGCGCATCAACGCCGCTGCCCGCGCCAACGGCATCACGTACAACCGCTTCATCCAGGGCCTGAAGGCCGCCAACGTCGAGGTCGACCGCAAGATCCTCGCCGAGCTGGCCGTCAACGACGCCGGTGCCTTCGCGGCGCTGGTCGAGGTTGCGCAGAAGGCGCTGCCGAGCGACGTGAACGCGCCGAAGGCGGCGTGACGCTGCGCTGGCTCTAGCCGGTTGTCGAAGGGACCCGCAGGCTTCGAGCCTGCGGGTCCCTTTGGTTGCCGCCCGGTGCTGTCCGTTTCCGGCTGCGGCCTCGTCGTGGCTGGTCGCGCCCACGCGGCGGAGCCGCACATAGATGCGGCCCCGCGCCCCTGGGGCGTTGCTCCTTGCGGCGCGCGAGCCGCACCCTGCGTCGAGACGATTGTGAAGGTGATGGAACTCATGGCGCCCGCCGCCCCCGAGCTGATCTCCCCCCGTTCCCCCCGGGTCGCCGCCGCGCGGCGGCTCGGCAAGCGGAACTTCCGGGGGAAGGAGCGGCTGTTCCTGGCCGAGGGGCCGCAGGCCGTGCGGGAGGCCGCGGAGTACGGGGAGACACTGGTCGAGCTGTTCGCGACCGTCGAGGCCGCGGAGCGGTACGCCGACATCGTCGGGGCCGCCCGTGAGGCGGGCGCGCGGGTGCACCTCGCCGCCGAGGCGGTGATCGAGGACATCTCCACCACCGTCACCCCGCAGGGACTGGTCGGGGTCTGCCGGTTCCTGGACACCCCGTTCGACGAGATCCTCGCCGCCCGGCCCAAGCTCGTCGCCGTGCTCGCGCACGTCCGGGACCCCGGCAACGCGGGCACCGTGCTGCGCTGCGCCGACGCCGCCGGCGCCGAGGCGGTCGTGCTCACCGACGCCTCCGTCGACCTGTACAACCCCAAGGCCGTCCGTGCCTCCGTCGGCTCCCTGTTCCACCTGCCGGTCGCCGTCGGCGTCCCCGTGGAGCGTGCCGTCGCCGGGCTGCGAGAGGCAGGCGTGCGGGTGCTGGCCGCCGACGGAGCGGGCGAGCACGACCTGGACGCCGAGCTGGACGCCGGCACCATGGGCGGGCCCACGGCCTGGGTGTTCGGCAACGAGGCCTGGGGACTGCCGGAGGAGACCCGCGCCCTCACCGACGCCGTCCTGCGCGTCCCGATCCACGGAAAGGCGGAGAGCCTGAACCTCGCGACCGCCGCCGCCGTATGTCTCTACGCGTCGGCGCGTGCACAGCGTGCCGCCGGAGGGTGCCGCTCCGTCACCGAGAGCTAGTAGGGTGACCGGCTCAGGCCCCTGCGCGGTTGAGAGGTGGGGTACGGGGATGAGCGTCGGCACGAGCAGCGCACCGGGCGCACGGGGAGCGCCGCGCCCGCCCGCGCCCCGCACCCCGGCGGACCCCGCCGACCTCGGCGTCGACCCGGACCAGCTGCCCGACGGCCTGGTCGTCGCGGACCGGCACGGGCGCGTCGTCTGCTTCAACGCGGCCGCCGCCCGCATCACCGCCACCCCCGCCGCCGAGGCCCTCGGACAGCCGCTGGAGAGCGCGCTGCCCCTGGAGGACCTGGAGGGCCGCCGCTGGTGGCAGCTCACCGACCCCTACGGCGGCCTCGCCATCCGGGTCCGCCAGCCCGAGCGCAACCTGCTGCTCCCCGGCGGGCGGGAGGTCCTGGTCACCGCCCGCTACGTGCGCACCGAGCGCCTCGGCCCCGTCCACCGCGTCGTCGTCACCCTGCGCGACACCGAGGCCCGCCGCCGCACCGAGCGCAGCCACGCCGAGCTGATCGCCACCGTCGCCCACGAACTGCGCTCCCCGCTCACCTCGGTGAAGGGCTTCACGGCGACCCTGCTGGCCAAGTGGGAGAGGTTCACCGACGACCAGAAGAGGCTGATGCTGGAGACCGTCGACGCCGACGCCGACCGCGTCACCCGGCTCATCGCCGAGCTGCTCGACATCTCCCGGATCGACTCGGGCCGCCTCGAGGTGCGCCGCCAGCCCGTCGACATCGGCGCCGCCGTCGGCCGGCACATCCAGGCGTACGTCGCCTCCGGCCAGGAGGCCGACCGGTTCCTGCTCCGCCTCGCCCATCCGCTGCCCGACCTGTGGGCCGATCCCGACAAGATCGACCAGGTGCTGAGCAACCTGCTGGAAAATGCCGTGCGGCACGGCGAGGGAACCGTCACCATTGACGTCACGCCCACGGCGTCCCCCCGTGAAGGGGAGGGCACCGGCACGTCGGTCACGGTGAGCGACGAGGGGGCGGGCATCCCGGAGGAATCCATGAACCGCGTCTTCACCCGCTTCTGGCGGGGCAGCAAGCGCGGTGGCACCGGCCTCGGGCTGTACATCGTCAAGGGCATCGTCGAGGCCCACGGCGGCACCATCACGGTCGGCCGCGCCCCCGGCGGCGGCGCCGAGTTCCGATTTACGTTGCCCGTGGCGGCACCGGCGTACCTCAGCTGACGAGCACCTGAGACGGCCGACGGACCCCACGGGCGTAATCAGCGTTCCACAGCCCCGTTAGACTCGGTCTTTGGCACCTTTGCGTCCAGATCCGCAGACGAAGCGTCCCCACGCTGTCTGAGGACCGTAGACGGGGCGTCCCAGCCAGCCAACCGGAAGCACGGGAAGAGATGTCGGCACCGAATAAGTCGTACGACCCTGTCGAGGTCGAGGCGTTGAAACCGGAAGAGATCGAGCGCATGCGGGACGAGGCGCTCGCCGCCTTCGCCGCCGCGGGCTCCCTCGACGCGCTCCAGGAGGCCAAGGTCGCCCACACCGGCGGCACCTCCCCGCTGGCGCTGGCCAACCGCGAGATCGGCGCCCTGCCCCCGCAGGCCAAGGCCGAGGCCGGCAAGCGCGTCGGCATGGCCCGCGGCGCCGTGAACAAGGCGCTGGCCGCCCGCCAGGAGGAGCTGGAGGCCGAGCGCGACGCGCGCGTCCTGGTCGAGGAGGCCGTGGACGTCACGCTGCCCTACGACCGCGTACCGGCCGGCGCCCGCCACCCGCTCACCACGCTCTCCGAGCGCATCGAGGACATCTTCGTCGCCATGGGCTACGAGGTGGCCGAGGGCCCCGAGGCCGAGGCCGAGTGGTTCAACTTCGACGCCCTGAACATCGGCCCGGACCACCCGGCCCGCGGCGAGGCCGACACCTTCTTCGTCCAGGCCCCCGAGGGCGGCTCCGAGTCCGGCGTCGTGCTGCGCACCCACACCTCGCCCGTGCAGATCCGCTCCGCGCTCGACCGCGAGCTGCCGGTGTACGTGATCTGCCCCGGCCGCGTGTACCGCACCGACGAGCTGGACGCCACGCACACCCCCGTCTTCCACCAGGTCGAGCTGCTCGCCGTCGACGAGGGCCTGACGATGGCGGACCTCAAGGGCACCCTGGACCACATGGTCCAGTCGCTGTTCGGCGCGGAGATGAAGACCCGGCTGCGGCCGAACTTCTTCCCCTTCACCGAGCCGTCCGCCGAGATGGACATGCTCTGCTACGTCTGCAAGGGCGTGTCCGTCGGCAACCCCGACCGGCCCTGCCGCACCTGCTCCAGCGAAGGCTGGATCGAGCTGGGCGGCTGCGGCATGGTCAACCCGCGGGTGCTCACCGCCTGCGGCATCGACCCGGAGAAGTACAGCGGCTTCGCCTTCGGGTTCGGTATCGAGCGGATGCTGATGTTCCGCCACAACGTCGAGGACATGCGAGACATGGTCGAGGGTGACGTCCGGTTCACCCGGCCGTTCGGGATGGAGATCTGATGCGGGTCCCGCTTTCCTGGCTGCGGGAGTACGTCGACCTGCCGGCCACCGAGACCGGCCGCGACGTGCAGGCCAAGCTGATTTCGGCCGGCCTCGAGGTCGAGACCGTCGAGCACCTGGGCGCCGACCTCAAGGGCCCCCTCGTCGTCGGCCAGGTGCTGACCATCGAGGAGCTGGAGGGCTTCAAGAAGCCGATCCGCTTCTGCACGGTGAACGTCGGGCAGGCCAACGGCACCGGCGAGCCCCAGGAGATCGTCTGCGGCGCCCGGAACTTCGCCGTGGGCGACAAGGTCGTCGTGGTCCTCCCCGGCGCCACCCTGCCCGGCGGCTTCTCGATCAGCGCCCGCAAGACGTACGGCAAGACGTCGCACGGCATGATCTGCTCCAGCGACGAGCTGGGCATGGGCGACGACGGCACGCACGGCATCATCGTGCTGCCGCCGGAGACCGAGGTCGGCAAGGACGCGATCGAGCTGCTGGAACTGGTCGACGAGGTGCTGGACATCGCCGTCACCGCCAACCGCGGCGACTGCCTGTCCATCCGCGGCGTCGCCCGCGAGGCCGCCATCGCCTACGGCCTGCCGCTGCGCGACCCGGCCCTGCTCGACGTGCCCGCGCCGAACGCCTACGGCTACCCGGTGAAGATCGCCGACCCGTCGGGCTGCGACCGTTTCACCGCCCGCACGGTGACCGGCCTGAGCGCCGAGGCACGCTCCCCGATCTGGCTCCAGCGCCGGCTCCAGAAGGTCGGCATGCGGCCGATCTCGCTCGCCGTCGACGTCACCAACTACGTGATGATGGAGCTGGGCCAGCCGCTGCACGCCTACGACCGCTCCCTGGTCCAGGGCACCATCGGCGTGCGCCGGGCCCAGGAGGGCGAGAAGATCGTCACCCTCGACGGCACCGAGCGGAAGCTGCACGCCGAGGACCTGGTCATCACCGACGAGCGCGGCCCGATCGGCCTCGCCGGCGTCATGGGCGGTGCGAACACGGAGATCGCCGACCACGGCGACGCCGAGAAGGCCACGAGCGACGTGGTCATCGAGGCCGCCCACTTCGACCAGGTGGCCATCGCGCGCACCGCCCGCCGGCACAAGCTGTCCTCCGAGGCGTCCCGCCGCTTCGAGCGCGGCGTCGACCCGCAGGCCGCGGCCGCCGCCGCACAGCGCACCGTCGACCTCCTCGTGCTGCTCGCGGGCGGCACCGCGGAGGCCGGCGTCACCGAGATCAGCGCCCCGCCCGTGCCGCACACGATCACCGTGGCGGCCGACCACCCGGACCGGGTCGCCGGTGTGGCGTACGGCCGCGAGACCGTCGTACGCCGCCTGCAGGAGGTGGGCTGCGACGTCTACGGCCAGGACGAGCTGATCGTCACCGTGCCGTCGTGGCGGCCCGACCTCACCGACCCGAACGACCTGGCCGAGGAGGTCATCCGGCTGGAGGGCTACGAGAACCTGCCCTCCACGCTGCCCCGGCCCCCGGCGGGCCGCGGCCTGACCGCCCGCCAGCGGCTGCACCGCCGCGTCGGGCGTGCGCTGGCCGGCGCCGGGTACGTCGAGGCGCTGAACTACCCCTTCGTCGGCGAGCAGGTCTTCGACCAGCTCGGACTGGACGCCGACGACCCGGCCCGCCGTGTCGTCAAGCTGGTCAACCCGCTCAGCGACGAGGAGCCCGCACTGCGGACCTCGCTGCTGCCGGGCCTGCTCGGCGCGCTGCGGCGCAACGACGGCCGGGGCGCGCACGACCTGGCCCTGTTCGAGACCGGCCTGGTCTTCCACCCGCGGGGCGGGCAGCGGGTCGCCGCGAACCTGCCCGTCGACCGGCGCCCCAGCCAGGACGACCTCGCCGCGCTGGACGCCGCGCTGCCCGACCAGCCCCGGCACGTCGCCGTGGTGCTGACCGGGGCCCGTGAGCAGGCCGGCTGGTGGGGCAAGGGCCGTCCGGCCGACTGGGCCGACGCGGTCGAGGCCGCCCGTACCGTCGCCCGCGAGGCCGGTGCCGAACTGGGCGTCCGCAAGGGCCAGTACGGTCCCTGGCACCCGGGCCGCTGCGCCGAGCTGACGGTCGCCGTCGACGGCGAGGAGCGCGTCGTCGGGCACGCGGGCGAGCTGCACCCGCGGGTCCTGAAGACGCTGGGTCTGCCCGCGCGCACCTGCGCCATGGAGCTGGACCTCGACGCCGTGGCACGGGTCGGCGACGACACCCCGCAGGCGCCGAGGATCTCCGGCTTCCCGGTCGCCACGCAGGACGTCGCCCTGGTCGTCGACGCGTTCGTCCCGGCGGCGGACGTCGAGGCGGCGCTGCGCGAGGGCGCGGGTGAACTGCTGGAGTCCATCCGGCTGTTCGACGTGTACGACAACGCGGAGCAGCTCGGTGAGGGGCGCAAGTCCCTCGCGTACGCGCTGCGCTTCCGTGCGGGGGACCGGACGCTGACGGTCGACGAGGCGTCGGCCGCCCGCGACGCGGCGGTCGCTCTCGCGGGCGAGCGGGTCGGAGCGGTGCTGCGCAGTTAGCGGTTCGGGTTCGCCCGAGGGGCGTGGGGCTTCTGCCGGTCGGCGGCTGCGGGCAGTCGACGGCCGGTCGCGCAGCTCCCCGCGCCCCCTCCGTACCCGGCGGAGCCGGCGAGCCGTCCGCCCCGCCACGGAGTGTCGGGCAGGCAGCCGGGCGGACGGCGTGGATACGGGCCGCCGCACTGTACGAGGGGGAGCCGGCGGCCCGGCCGGCCTCTTTCGAGGCCCCTCAGTCAACCGGCCCGGGACTCTCCGCGACAGCGCGCGCACGCTGCGGGTGCGCGTACTCCGTTCGCACCCCGTGTGCGGGCCGACGCACTACGCTGTCGGCACCGATCCACCGGGGGGCACCATGCAGCCCAACACCCTGCTCGACGCGATCCTCGACGAGGCCGGGATCTCGCACGCGGGACTGGCCGCGCACGTCAATCAGGCGGGACGGACGCGCGGGCTCGCACTGAGGTACGAACACACCGCTGTCGCACGGTGGTTGAAGGGGCAGCGGCCGCGCGGTCAGGTGCCCGACCTGATCTGCGAGGTCCTCGCCTCCCGGCTGCACCGCCCCGTCACCCTCGACGACGTCGGTCTCGGCGTGCCCGGCGAAGCCGCCGCCGCGCACACCGGCTCGCTCTCCGGGTTCGTGGAGCGCGCGACGGCGCTGTGGCGTTCCGACCAGCAGCAGCGCCCGCACCTGCTGGGCGCCCCGGCTCTCACCGGCACGCCCGCCGTGCTGCCGGTGTGGGAGTGGGAGAACCCGCCCGAGGACACGGACGTCTCCCGCGGGGGCCGGCACCGGGTCACCGCGGCCGACCTGGAGATGGTGCGCTGCGCCCGCACGCACTACGAGCAGATGTACCGCAAGGCCGGCGGCATCGCGACCCGCGCCCGCATCGTCGGCTTCCTCAACTCCGAGGCCGCGCCCCTGCTGCGCGGCAGCTACACCGACGCCACCGGGCGGCAGCTGCACCGTGCCACCGGGGGCCTGGTGGCGGTGGCCGGGATCTGCGCGTACGACTCGGACGCGCACGGGCTCGCGCAGCGCTACTTCCACCAGGCGCTCCGGCTGGCCAAGGCCAGCGGCGACCGGGGCCTCGGCGCCTACGTCATCGCGCTGCTGGTCAACCAGGCGCTGTTCACCAGGGAGTACCGGCAGGCCGTCGCGTTCGCCGAGGCCGCGCTGCGCGCAGCGGGCCGGCACATCACCCCGGCGCTCGCCTCCGACCTGTACGCGATGCAGGCGAAGGCGTACGCGCACCTCGGCGACGGCAGCAGCGCCCTGGCCTGCATCCGCCGGGCCGAGCAGGCCGCCGAGCGCATCCGGCGCGGGTACGAGCCCGACGAGACCGGCTACGTGCAGCCCGGACTGGTCAACGTCCAGGTGGCAGAGGCGCTGCTGAGCCTCGGTGACATCGCCGCGGCCGGGGAGCACGCGGCGGCGGCCGTCGACACCCCCGCGCACGACCGGGGACGCGTGCACCGGCTCGCCATGCTCAGCACGATCGCACTGCGGCAGGGCGACGTGGACAAGGCGGTGGCGACGGCCGTACGGATGGCCGAACAGGCCCGGGGGATGGAGTCCCAGCGGCTGCGCGACCGGCTGCGCGCGGTGCGCGAGCACCTGGTGAGCAGTGGTTGCGCGGGCACGGCCGAGGCCGCCGAACTCATCGACGGGGCACTGCGCGTACCGCTGTAGACGGACCACGCCCCCGATGACCCTGCGCCCGCCCCCGACGACCCTGCGCCCCCACCCCTGCGCCCTGAGCGGCCCCCGTACGCCTGCTGCCGGGACGCCGCTGCTGCGATATTGCCACCTACTCGAAGAAAGGTGGCAGAACCGTGCAGTGGACGAAACAGAGCGAACAGAATGTGTACTCGAATCGCTGGTTCAGCGTGAACCTCGCCGACGTGGAGCTGCCGGACGCCCGGCATCTCGACCACTTCCTGATACGGATGCGCCCCGTGGCCGTGGCCACCGTCGTGAACGAGGCGGCCGAGGTCCTGCTGCTGTGGCGGCACCGTTTCATCACCGACAGCTGGGGCTGGGAACTGGCGGCCGGGGTCGTCGAGGACGGCGAGGACGTCGCGGCCGCGGCGGCGCGGGAGCTGGAGGAGGAGACCGGCTGGCGGCCCGGCCCGCTGCACCACCTGATGAGCGCGGAACCGTCCAACGGGCTCACCGACGCCCGGCACCACGTCTACTGGGCCGACGAGGGCACCTGGGTGGGGCACCCCGTGGACGACTTCGAGTCGGAGCGGCGGGAATGGGTGCCCCTCAAGCTCGTCCCCGACCTGGTCGCCCGCGGGGAGGTCCCGGCCGCCACCATGGCGGCCGCGCTGCTCCTGCTGCACCACCTCAGGCTCGGGCAGGACACCCCGCCCGCCCGCCGACGCGCGTGATCAGCCGTAGGCGTAGAAGCCCGAGCCGCTCTTGCGGCCGAGGCGGCCCGCGTCGACCATGCGCTGGAGCAGCGGGGGAGCGGCGTACAGCGGCTCCTTGTACTCCTCGTACATCGAGTACGCCACCGAGGCGACCGTGTCCAGGCCGATCAGGTCGGCCAGCTTCAGCGGGCCCATCGGGTGGGCGCAGCCCATCTCCATGCCGTTGTCGATGTCCTCGCGGCTGGCGATGCCCGACTCGAACATCCGGATCGCGGAGAGCAGGTAGGGGATCAGCAGCGCGTTGACCACGAACCCGGAGCGGTCCTGGGCCCGGATCGCGTGCTTGCCCAGCACCTTCTCGGTGAACAGCTGGGCCCGGCTGAGCGTGCCCTCGGAGGTGGTGAGCGCCGGGATCAGCTCGACGAGCTGCTGCACCGGGGCCGGGTTGAAGAAGTGGATGCCGATCACGTGGTCGGGCCGCGAGGTGGCGACCGCCAGCTTCACCAGCGGGATCGAGGAGGTGTTGGAGGCCAGGATCGCGTCCGGCCGGGTCACGACCTGGTCGAGTACCTGGAAGATCTCGGTCTTGACCTGCTCGTTCTCGACGACGGCCTCGATCACCAGATCACGGTCGGCGAACTCGCCGAGGTCCGTGGTGAAGCTGAGGCGCGCCTGCGTCGCGTCCCGCTCCTCCTCGGTCGTCTTGCCGCGCTCGGCGGCCTTGGCCAGCGAGTTGTACAGCCGGGTACGGCCGATCTCCAGAGCCTCGCCGGTGGTCTCGGCGACCATCACCTCCAGGCCCGAGCGGGCGCACACCTCGGCGATGCCCGCCCCCATCTGGCCGCAGCCCACCACGCCGACACGTGCGATATCTCCCGAGATGCCGGTCACATCGTCCCTTTCGCTGACTCCACGGCTGGCAGCAGGCGGCACGGGGTCCCCGTCGCCTGCTCCGATCGAGCACGTTACCTCCGAATGGTCACGGATCCGTCTTCCGGGTCGGGCATGCTGAGGCCCCGTACACGATCCGTGACCATGCGGATCCGCAGCGTTCAGGAGGTCTGTCCATGGGCGGTGTCTCGCGCCGTGCCTTCACGGTGGCGGCGTTGTCGGCGTTCACGGCCGCGCCCGCGGCGTCGGCGGCGGCCCTGGAGCCCGCGCGGCCGGCCTCCTCGGACCGCGCCGCCGCCGGAATGCGGGGGATGTGGCTGGCCACCGTGGCCAACCGCGACTGGCCCACCCGGGCGGGGCTGCGCGCCGCCGAGCAGCGCGCGGAGCTGATCGAGCACCTCGACAACGCGGTCCGGCACCGCCTCAACACGGTCTTCTTCCAGGTGCGGCCGGCGGCCGACGCGCTGTGGCCCTCGGCGTACGAACCGTGGTCGCAGTACCTGTCCGGCAGCCAGGGCCGCGACCCGGGCTGGGACCCGCTGGGTACGGCGGTGCGGGAGGCCCACGCGCGCGGCCTGCAACTGCACGCCTGGTTCAACCCGTACCGGGTGGCCACCCACGACGACCCGTCCCACCTCGTCTCCTCCCACCCGGCGCGCAAGAACCCCGGGTGGGTGGTGCCCTACGGCGGGCAGCTCTACTACAACCCGGGACTGCCCGAGGTCCGGGCCTTCGTGCAGGACGCGATGATGGACGCCGTGGAGAAGTACGCGGTGGACGGGGTCCACTTCGACGACTACTTCTACCCCTATCCGGTGGCGGGCCAGAGCTTCGACGACGGCGGGGCCTTCAGCACCTTCGGCACCGGCTTCGCCACGAAGGCCGACTGGCGGCGGGACAACATCGACCGGCTGGTGCGCGAGACGGCGCAGCGGGTCAAGGAGGTCCGGCCGGCGGCCCGCTTCGGCATCAGCCCGTTCGGCGTCTGGCGCAACGCGGCCACCGACGAACGCGGCTCGGACACCCGCGCGGGCGTGCAGACGTACGACGACCTGTACGCGGACACCCGCACCTGGGTGCGCGAGGGCTGGATCGACTACGTCGTGCCGCAGCTGTACTGGCACATCGGCAGGGACGGCGCCGACTACGCGAAGCTGCTGCCGTGGTGGGCCGAGGTGGCGAAGGGCAGCCGCACCCGGCTGTACGTGGGCGAGGCGCTGTACAAGTCGGGGGACCCGGCCCAGCCCGCGGCCTGGCAGGACACGGCCGAGCTGTCCCGTCACCTCACGCTGGCCGCGCGGTACCCCGAGGTCCGCGGGCACGTCTACTTCTCCGCGAAGGACGTCGCCGAGGACTCCGGGGGCGCGATGACGCGGCTGGCGACCGACCACTACGCGGTGCCGGCCACCGCCCCGCGCTGAACCACGTCCCCGGACGGCGGCGCTAGAGCTGGATTTCCCCGTGCCGGATCTCCGCGTCGGGGCCGGGCGAGCACACGGCCTCGTGGCCGTCCTCGAACCGGACCCGGTACGGGGGAGCGCCGTCGCGGCCCATCACCTCGACGATCTCCGCGACCTTGTCGTGCTCGCCGACCACCCGGCCGTGCTGGACCAGCTGGTCGCCTGTGATTGCGTGCATCCGTGAGGCCTCCTCACCGTGTGCCGCCGGTCAGGCCTAACCCCGGGCCCGCTGGGTGACCGCGATGCATACCAGGACGGCCGCGGCCGTCAGCGGAGCGGCCACCGTCAGGTGCTCGCCCAGGAGAAGTACCGACCACACCAGTGTGAGCAGCGGCTGGGCCAGCTGCAACTGGCTCGCCTTCGGTATGCCGATCGCCGCCATGCCCCGGTACCAGACGACCAGGCCGAGGAACTGCGAACCGATCGCCACCCACAGCAGCCCGGTCACGCCGTGCGCCGTCCAGTGCACCGGCTCGTACGACAGCGCCACCGCCGCCATCGGCACCGTCACCGGCAGGCACAGCGCCAGCGCCCAGCCGATCACCTGCCAGCCCGGCATCACCCGGGCGAGGCGCCCACCCTCCGTGTAGCCGGCCGCGCACACCAGCAGCGCCGCGAAGAGATAGGCGTCGGCCGAGGTCAGCGCGCCGCCGCTCTGCTGCACCGTGAAGGCGATGACGGCCGCCGCACCCGCCAGGGCCGCGATCCAGAAGGTACGGGAGGGCCGGGTGCCGACGCGCAGGGCGGACAGCAGCGCGGTGGTCAGCGGCAGCAGGCCGACCACGACGGCGGCGTGCGCGGTGGTCGACGTCCGGAGCGCGAGCGTGGTCAGCAGCGGGAAGCCCAGCACCACCCCGGCGCCGACCACCGCGAGGCCGAACCAGTGTCGGCCCTCCGGCGGTGCCACCCGCAGCACCAGCAGACAGGTACCGGCGACCGCGGCGGCGAGGATGCTGCGCACGGCGATCAGGGACCAGGGACCGAAGCCCTCCAGACCCCAGGCGGTGGCGGGGAAGGTGAGGGAGAAGGCGATGACACCGAGGGCGGCCTGCGCGGTGCCGGAGGAGGTGCCGCCGGTCCCCGTGCTCGCCGCGTCGACTGCTATCCGGGACGGCGCAGTAGCGCTACTCTGTGCTCTCATGCAAGAGCGTAGCAGCGTCGCTGACCTGGTGACCGTGTTGCGGCGGGAGCTCGACCGCTACTCACCCGGAGGAAAGCTCCCGTCCAGCCGTGCCCTCGTCGACCGGTTCCGGGTGAGCCCGGTGACGGTCTCCCGCGCCCTGGCCCAGCTGGCCGCCGAGGGGCTGGTCGTCACCCGGCCCGGCGCCGGCGCCTTCCGGGCCCGGCCGCGTCCCTCGGCCGCGCCCGCCGGTGACACCTCCTGGCAGGAGGTCACGCTCAGCGCCGACGGCGCCGCCGACCTCGTACCGCGCTCGGTGGACGCCTCCGGGGTGCTGGTCTCGCTGGACGCCCCGCCGCCCGGTGTCGTCGAGTTCAACGGCGGCTACCTGCACCCGTCGCTGCAGCCGGAGCGTGCCATGGCGGCGGCCCTCGCCCGGGCCGGCCGGCGGCCGGGTGCGTGGGGACGCCCGCCGATGGAAGGGCTGCCGGAGCTGCGCGAGTGGTTCGCCCGCGGCATCGGCGGGGCCGTCACGGCGGCCGAGGTGCTGATCACCGCGGGCGGTCAGTCCGCGCTGACCACCGCCCTGCGCGCGCTCGCCCCGCCCGGCACCCCGGTCCTCGTCGAATCCCCGACCTATCCCGGGATGCTGGCCATCGCGCGGGCGGCCGGACTGCGTCCGGTGCCGGTCCCCGTCGACGCCGACGGTGTGCGGCCGGCCCTGCTCGCCGACGCCTTCCGGGCCACCGGCGCCCGCGTCTTCGTCTGCCAGCCGCTGTTCCAGAACCCGACCGGCGCCGTCCTCGCCCCCGAGCGGCGCGGTGAGGTGCTGCGCATCGCACGGGCGGCCGGTGCCTTCGTCGTGGAGGACGACTTCGTGCGCCGGCTCGTGCACGAGGACGCGGGGCCGCTGCCCGCCCCGCTCGCCGCCGACGACCCGGACGGCGTCGTCGTCCACGTCGGCTCGCTGACCAAGGCGACCTCGCCCAGCTTCCGGGTGAGCGCGCTGGCCGCGCGCGGGCCGGTCCTGGAGCGGCTGCGGGCCATCCAGGTCGTCGACACCTTCTTCGTGCCCCGCCCGCTCCAGGAGGCGGCACTCGAACTCGTCGGCTCGCCCGCCTGGCCGCGGCACCTGCGCGCCGTCTCGGCCGAGTTGAAGGCACGCCGGGACGCCATGACCTCCGCCCTGAAGCGGCAGCTTCCCGAGATCTCCCTGGCCCACATCCCCTCCGGCGGCTACCACCTCTGGCCGCGCCTGCCGGAGGGCGCGGACGAGCGGGCCCTGACCTCGGCCGCCCTGCGGGCCGGCGTCGCGATCACCCCGGGCCGCCCGTACTTCAGCGCCGAGCCCCCGGCTGCCCACGTCCGGCTGAGCTTCGCCGCGGTCGCGAACACCGGGGAGATCGCGGAAGGTGTGCGCCGCCTGCGCGGCGCCTGGCTGGAGGTGCGGGGAGGCTGACCACGGGCGCGTCGCCAGGCCGGTGCCTCGGCGCGCCTTCGGCCGGTGAGCCGTGAGCACCCTGGGTGACCACAGGTAACACCTCTTGACCTGGTCGCCTCCCCGCCTCACCATCACGGCATGGCGCTTCGGGTCACGTTCGTAGCGGCCGCGCGCAGCTCACCGCTGCTCGCGGAGCGCTTCGACGACGACCGGCCGCTCGACCAGGCCGGATGGGGCGAGGTGCTGCGCGCGGCGGGCGATCTGCTGCCGCTCGCGGCGGCCGAGCTGCGCTACTGCTCGCCCACACCCCGCAGCCGCGCCACCGGCGACGCCCTCGGCTGCGCCCCGCTGCTCCAACTGGCCCTGCGTGACTGCGACATGGGGCGCTGGCGCGGTCTGACGCTCGGTGAGGCCATGGCCCGCGAGCCGGCTGCCGTCGACGCCTGGCTCGCCGATCCCCGGTCGGCCCCGCACGGCGGGGAGTCGCTGCTGGCCTTCATCACCCGGGTCGGCGGCTGGCTCGACACCCGGCCCGGTGAGGACGGCGACCGCATCGTCGCCGTGGCCGAGCCCTCGGTGATCCGGGCCGCGCTGGTCTACGCGCTGAACGCGCCGCCGGCGACCTACTGGAAACTCGACGTCCGCCCGTTGTCCACGGTGACGGTGACGGGTCGCGCGGGTCGCTGGAGCCTGCGCTTCGAGGGGGCGCCGGACGGCGGCGTCAGGCATCCGGCGTTTCGCGAAGGTAATCCGTTGTGAGCAGCAGGTCCTTGGCCGGGCCGCCCACCCGCCAGACCGTCCGCCAGCGGTCCGCGCCCCGGACGGTGAACTCGCCGCGGTAGAGGTCGGCGGCGCAGGGGTGGTCGGCCACATGGTGCCCCGAGGTCAGGTCCAGGCCGTGGAAGGGGCGGCCGTCCGCGAAACGCACGTCCGCGCGGCCCGGCCGGCTCCCCGGCAGGTACCGCAGAGTCCGCTCGGCGGGCCGGCTCACCCCCTGCCAGGTGAAGACTCCCGTCTCCCGGCTGATCAGCCCGCCGTCGTCGAGGGCGTCGAAGGACGTGCTCCCCTCGAACCGTCCCTCCATCCCGTTCGCCAGATCCCGCACCGACCGCTCGGTGCGCCAGCGCCCCGCGAGGTACGCCAGTACGTCGGGCACCGGCCACAACTCGCCCATTTCCACTCGCTTTCCCGCTCCGGCCCCCTGGTTGCCGCGCGACCCATTGACGCGCTTGATCCCCCTCCCTATCTTGCCGTTCGAAGTGCTGACCAACGTCCGATATATCGAACGATCTGAACGGTCCGAACGATTCATTCGAGCCGCGGAGCATCCATGTCACGCACCCGCTGGAAACTCGGTCTCGCCGTCACCGCCCTCCTGACGGCCTCGGCCCTGCTGCCGTCCCCTGCGCACGCCCAGGCCGTGGCCGACTACACGATCACCGTCGACCCGTCCGCCCGGGGCGCCGCGATCGACGACACCATGTACGGCGTCTTCTACGAGGACATCAACCGCGCCGCCGACGGCGGCCTGTACGCCGAACTCGTGCAGAACCGGTCCTTCGAGTACTCCACCGCCGACCACGGCTCGTACACCCCGCTCACCGCCTGGACGGCCGACGGCACGGCCGAGGTGCTCGACGACGAGGGCCGGCTGAACGCCAGCAACCGCGCCTACCTCTCGCTGGCCGCCGGTGCCACCGTCACCAACACGGGCTACAACACCGGTATCCGGGTCGAGAAGGGGAAGAAGTACGACTTCTCGGTCTGGGCCCGCGCCGAGAGCGGCACCACCCTCGCCGTCACGCTCGGGGACGCGGCCGGCTCCCTCGCGAAAGTCCGCGAGGTGGCGGCGAAGGGGAAGTGGCGCAAGTACACCGCCACCCTCACCGCGACCCGCACCAGCAGCCGCGGCCGTCTCGCCGTCGCCACCACGGCACCCGCCGCCCTCGACATGGTGTCGCTCTTCCCCCGCGAGACCTACCGGAACCAGCCGGGCGGCCTGCGCAAGGACCTCGCCGAGAAGATCGAGGCGCTCCACCCCGGCTTCCTGCGCTTCCCCGGCGGATGCCTGGTCAACACCGGCTCCATGGCGGACTACAGCGCGGAATCCGGCTGGCAGCGCAAGCGCAGCTACCAGTGGAAGGACACGGTCGGCCCGGTCGAGGAGCGCGCCACCAACGCCAACTTCTGGGGCTACAACCAGAGCTACGGCCTCGGCTACTACGAGTACTTCCGCTTCGCCGAGGACATCGGCGCCATGCCGCTGCCCGTCGTCCCCGCCCTGGTGACCGGCTGCGGACAGAACAAGGCCGTCGACGACGACGCCCTGCTCCAGCGGCACATCCAGGACACCCTGGACCTGATCGAGTTCGCCAACGGCCCCCGCACCAGCGAGTGGGGCCGCAAGCGCGCCGAGATGGGCCATCCGGAGCCCTTCCGCCTCACCCACCTGGAGGTCGGCAACGAGGAGAACCTCCCCGAGGAGTTCTTCGCGCGCTTCCGGCAGTTCCGCACCGCCGTCGAGGAGCGGTACCCGGAGATCACCGTCGTCTCCAACTCCGGTCCGGACGACTCCGGCGCCGTCTTCGACACCGCCTGGCGGCTCAACCGCGACGCGGACGTGGCGATGGTCGACGAGCACTACTACAACAGCCCGCAGTGGTTCCTCCAGAACAACGACCGCTACGACTCCTACGACCGGAGCGGCCCCCGGGTCTTCCTCGGCGAGTACGCCTCCCAGGGCAACGCCTGGCGCAACGCCCTCGCCGAGGCCGCGTTCATGACCGGCCTGGAACGCAACGCCGACGTCGTCAAGCTGGCCTCCTACGCCCCGCTGCTCGCCAACGAGGACTACGTGCAGTGGAGCCCGGACATGATCTGGTTCAACAACCACGCGTCCTGGGGTTCGGCCAACTACGAGGTCCAGAAACTGTTCATGACCAACACCGGGGACCGCGTCGTCCCGTCCACGGCCACCACGACCCCCGCCGTCAGCGGCCCCGTCACCGGCGCCGTCGGCCTGTCGACCTGGGCGACCAGCGCGGCGTACGACGACGTGAAGGTCACCTCGGCCGACGGCGGGACGCTCCTGTCCGACGACTTCTCCGGTGACGCCTCGCGGTGGACCCACTCGGGCACCGGCAGCTGGAGCGTCCAGGACGGCCAGTACCTCCAGTCCGACACGGCCGCCGAGAACACCATGGTCACCGCGGGCGACCCGGCCTGGCACGACTACGACCTGCACGTGAAGGCCACGAAGAAGGCCGGCGAAGAGGGCTTCCTCGTCGCCTTCGGCGTCAAGGACACCGGCAACCACTACTGGTGGAACCTGGGCGGCTGGAACAACACCCGGTCCGCCGTCGAGCAGACCTCCGACGGCGGCAAGTCGACGCTGCTGTCCAAGGCCGGGTCGATCGAGACGGGCCGCGCCTACGACATCGACGTCAAGATCCGGGGCCGCCAGGTCACCCTCTACCTCGACGGCCAGGAGTGGGGCAGCTTCACCGACGACAAGCCGGCCGAGCCGTTCCGCCAGATCGTCACCCGCGAAGACCGCACCGGCGAGCTGATCGTCAAGGTCGTCAACGCCCAGGACACCGCGGCCCGCACCGCCGTCGACCTCGGCGGCGCCGAGGTCGCCCCCAGGGCCCGCGTCACCACCCTGGCCGCCGACCAGGACGCGGTGAACACCGAGACGGACACCCCGGTGACCCCGGTGACCTCGACCTTCACAGGGGCGGCGGGCGCGTTCACGTACACCTTCCCGGCGAACTCGGTGACGTTCCTCTGGCTTCGCGAGCGGTAGTCCGCGCCCCGGACCGGCGACCGGGCCCGAGAGGGTCGCCGGTCCGGCTAGCGTGGGGACGCATGATCGTATGGCTCAACGGCACCCATGGTGCGGGCAAGACGACGACCAGCACGCTCGTGCAGGAGCTGCTCCCGGATTCCCGGGTGTTCGACGCCGAGAAGGTCGGCGAGACGCTCATGGACATCCGGCCGGGACTGCCCGACACGGACAACTTCCAGCACTGGCCGCCGTGGCGGCCGCTCGTCGTCGAGACCGCCCGCCGGGTGCTGGACTACACCGGCGGCACCCTGGTGGTGCCGATGACGGTGCTGGTCGAGGAGTACTGGCGGGAGATCGGCGACGGCCTCGCCGGGTACGGCATTCCCGTGCGGCACTTCGTCCTCCACGCCGACCAGGACACACTCCGGGCCCGCATCGCGGGGGACACCGTGGTGGGACCGGACTCCTCCTTCCGGCTCCGGTACCTCGAGCCCTACGCCGAGGCGTCCCGCACCTGGCTGCACGCCGAAGCCCAGGTCGTCGACACCACCCACCTCACGCCCGACCTGGCCGCGCTGCGGATCGCGGAGGCCGTCAAGGGCTGGAGCGCTTCGTGATGTCGGCCCGCCGTTCCCGGACGATCCGCAGCGGCCCTGCCGGCCGTTCGGATCATGCCGGCTCGGGGGCGGGGTGCCCGACGAGCCGCCGGGGAGCGGGGGCGGGTCCATTCCTGCTTGGCATGATCCGCCGAACGGGCCCTACGCGCCGAAGTGGGTGAAAGGGCCCCAGGCCGTCGGACGGGCGCCAGAGGATGCGGCCTGGGCGACGGCGGTCCCGAGTGCTGCCGAGGGGGGTTTTCCGCGGGTGAGTTCCTCATGGAACGTGGACATCAGCTGGACGGTCTGCTGCGAGTCCGGCACGGACCAGAGGGCGGCGATCACGGAGCTTGCTCCCATGGCGAGCAGCGCCGCGGGGAAGCCGAGTTGTTCGCCGGGCAGACGGGTTCCGATGCCGGCCAGGTGACAGGCTGAGAGGACGACCGTCGTTCCCCTGCACAGGTCGTGTTCGAGGAGCGCGGACAGCGGCAGCGGGCGGCCCAGCAGCACTGCGGACTCCAACGGGTTCATGGCGTCGAGCAAGCCGTGGCCGGCGAGGTGGACGAGGTTCGCGGCGGACATCCGGCGCGCCAGGTCCTGCGGCACGGGACTCGTACCGCCGGGCGAAGCGGGCGACCACAAGAGGCCGCGCAGGCGGTCCGTACCGTTCTCGGAGACCTCCTCCTCCTGCCCACGCAGGATCACGGGCGACACACCGTGCACGGCGGCCACCTGTCGCGCCTCCGGCACGGTGAACGGAATCGGTACACCGCCCACTCCGTCGTGGTACCAGGGATCCGCCACGACCAGGGGTTCGATCTGCGACGGCCGGGGCCAGGCACTCGCGAACATCAGCGCGTTGCCGGAGGGAGCGACGGTGAGATCGGTGAGGCCGCAGACGGGAACGCCGTCCACGGGGGCCGTGTACAGCGGCAGCAGCACGCTCTCGCCCAGAGGGACCAAGGCAATGCGTCCGCCCGCGAGTTCCGGCCAGGCTGTGAGCAGCGGCTTCCAGAAGGCGTCGCCCACGGCAGCGTGCGCCTCGCGCACCGCCTTGTCCCGGACCGTCTTTCGTCGCTCATCCGACTCCAGGACCGCGTGCAGCTTCTTGCGCAGCTCGCGGACGGCTTCCAGACCGAGTCCGGGCAGCTCGATGCTCTCGCACAACGCGCGGCCCGTCTCCGGCGCCTCCAACCGGATCGCCGTCCCGAACCCGGGACCGGGTGCCACGTAGATGACCGTGCGGGCCACTTTGCTCGCCCCGAGAACGGCGGAAACCGTCTGTGCCCCCGAGAGGATGTTTCCCTTTGAGAAGGCCGTGAGTGTCGCGGCCACGTCGTCGACCATCATCTTGTCCGCCTGTGCCTGCAGCGCGACGACGGTGTCGACGCCGGTGGCGTCCGAAAGACTGTGTCGTGCCTGCTTGGTGGTCTCCTTCAGGTCGCGGTGGATCGCGCGCAGCCGTCGCAGGGACTCTTCGCTGCCGAGATAGGCGGAGAGTTCTCGTGCGATGGTGCGGTCGCCCATACGCAAGCCGGTCAGGGCCTCCGCGACGAGGTAGCCCGCCAGCGGGACGCCGGCGCGGTGCGCCACTCCCGGCGCCAGGTCCGCCATCAGCTGGACGTCGGGGTGCAGCTCCTCGGGAAACGGCAGGCCACGCTTCGTGCACAGGGCGTCGAGCGCGACCACACCTGTACCGAAGGACAGGCTGGAGCAGGCCGCGAAGAACCACTGGCCCAGATCGGCGTGCATCCCGAAAGAGACCCGGGAACTGGTCAGCACGAGCGGGGCGTACCACGTCTTGCCCAGCGCCATCCTGTCGAAACACTGCCGCATGATCTTCCAGGAGTCGTCGACCACGGCGGCGGTGCCTTCGCGTCGGCCTCGTTCCTGCAATACGGCGATGGCCCGCTGGACCCGCTCATACTCGGCCTCCCGGCGCGCGGTGAAGAATCCCATCGCGAGATCAGTCGGGGATGCGGGACGGGGAGTCGAGGGCGGACACGATCGCCCCGGTGAGCGCGGCCGTGTCGAGTACCGGCGTGCCGTCCGGGCCGGGGGCAGAGTTGATCTCGATACGCACCTCGGTCCCGGGCGGCCCCGTGGTGATCGTGAACACCAGCGGCGGTACGCAGGGATCGCCGCCCGGGACGCGGAACCCGAGCCACGCGCCGGCCTTTCGGACGAACTCCCCGATCTGCTCACGGGCGAGGTAGACGCCCACCAGGTTGGCTGTGACAGCAAGGCCGTCGTTTCCGACGGACAGTACGGCCTCGGCCACCGATGACCACTGTTCGGCGGAGCGTGAGCCGGTCTCCACCTCGTCGAAGTCTGCTTTCTCAAGCAACTCCCAGAAATCTGCTGGTACATGAACATACATATGGTCACTCATGGCGACTGAGGGTAGTCGCACTTATCGGGGCGTGAGGGCGTCTTGTGGGATTTAGTCGTTTCCGACCGGGACGTCAGGGGTGGAGGTCCGTTCGAGGGGTTGTCTCA
This sequence comes from Streptomyces sp. NPDC051136, assembly GCF_044455745.1. Lineage (NCBI taxonomy): Bacteria > Bacillati > Actinomycetota > Actinomycetes > Kitasatosporales > Streptomycetaceae > Streptomyces > Streptomyces sp. NPDC051136. The sequence continues at coordinate 217,420 of NZ_JBITFE010000012.1, forward strand.
CCCCGGCTGCTCGGTGAGGATCTTGCCCCACCCGCGCTGGTCTCTCGGCGCACCCCGACCGTGGGTCAGTCCAATGGATTGCATAAACGTGCATCGTTACGTATAGTCATGCCATCTAGGAGGAGGGTTTTCCATGGCGGTACGTGCGGCGGTGGCCGGAGCGAGTGGGTACGCGGGCGGTGAGCTGCTGCGTCTGCTCCTGGCCCACCCCGAGGTCGAGATCGGCGCCCTGACCGGCAACTCCAACGCGGGGCAGCGCCTCGGCGCGCTCCAACCGCACCTGCTGCCGCTGGCCGGCCGGGTGCTGGAGCCGACGACGCCGGAGGTGCTCGGCGGTCACGAGGTCGTCTTCCTCGCGCTGCCGCACGGGCAGTCCGCCGCCGTCGCCGAGCAGCTCGGTCCGGACGTCCTCGTCGTCGACATGGGCGCCGACTTCCGGCTCAGGGACGCGGCCGACTGGGAGGCCTTCTACGGCTCCCCGCACGCCGGTACCTGGCCCTACGGCCTCCCCGAACTTCCGGGTGCCCGCGCCGCGCTGGAGGGGTCCAAGCGCATCGCGGTGCCCGGTTGCTACCCCACCGCCGCGTCCCTGGCCCTCTTCCCGGCGTACGCCGCGGCGCTGGCCGAGCCCGAGGCGGTGATCGTCGCCGCCTCCGGCACCTCCGGCGCCGGCAAGGCGGCCAAGCCGCACCTGCTGGGCAGCGAGGTCATGGGCTCCATGTCGCCGTACGGCGTCGGCGGCGGTCACCGGCACACCCCCGAGATGATCCAGAACCTCGGCGCGGTCGCCGGCGAGCCGGTCACCGTCTCCTTCACGCCGACCCTGGCGCCCATGCCGCGCGGCATCCTCGCCACGTGCACCGCGAAGGCGAAGCCCGGGGCCACCGCCGAGTCGGTGCGGGCCGCCTACGAGAAGGTCTTCGCCGACGAACCGTTCGTGCACCTGCTGCCCGAGGGGCAGTGGCCCGCGACCGCCTCCGTGTACGGCTCCAACGCCGTGCACGTGCAGGTCGCGTACGACGCCGCCGCGGGCCGGATCATCGCCATCAGCGCCATCGACAACCTGGCCAAGGGCACCGCGGGCGGTGCCGTCCAGAGCATGAACATCGCCCTGGGCCTCGACGAGACCACCGGACTGACGACGATCGGAGTTGCGCCGTGAGTGTGACGGCAGCGAAGGGGTTCACGGCGGCGGGCATCGCCGCCGGGATCAAGGAGAGCGGCAACCCCGACCTGGCCCTCGTGGTCAACACCGGCCCCCGACGCTCCGCCGCGGGCGTCTTCACCTCCAACCGCGTCAAGGCCGCGCCGGTCCTGTGGTCCGAGCAGGTCCTCAAGAGCGGCGAGCTGACCGCCGTCGTCCTCAACTCCGGCGGCGCCAACGCCTGCACCGGACCCAAGGGCTTCCAGGACACGCACGCCACCGCCGAGAAGGCCGCCGACGTGCTCGGGACGGGGGCGGGAGAGGTCGCCGTCTGCTCCACCGGGCTGATCGGCGTCCTGCTGCCCATGGACAAGCTGCTCCCGGGTGTGGAGACGGCCGCCGGGCAGCTCTCCGAGCACGGCGGCGAGAAGGCCGCCATCGCCATCAAGACCACCGACACCGTGCACAAGACCTCCGTGGTGACGCGGGACGGCTGGACCGTCGGCGGCATGGCCAAGGGCGCGGGCATGCTCGCCCCCGGCCTCGCCACCATGCTCGTCGTGCTCACCACCGATGCCGACCTGGAGGCCGAGGCCCTGGACCGGGCCCTGCGCGCCGCCACCCGCGTCACCTTCGACCGGGTCGACTCCGACGGCTGCATGTCCACCAACGACACGGTGCTGCTGCTTGCCTCCGGCGCCTCCGGCGTCACCCCCGAGTACGCGGCGTTCGCCGAGGCCGTCCGCGCCGTCTGCGACGACCTCGGGCAGCAGCTCATCCGGGACGCCGAGGGCGCCAGCAAGGACATCAAGGTCGAGGTCGTGAACGCCGCGACCGAGGACGAGGCCGTGCGGGTGGGCCGCACCATCGCCCGCAACAACCTGCTCAAGTGCGCCCTCCACGGCGAGGACCCCAACTGGGGCCGCGTGCTCTCCGCCATCGGCACCACCGACGCCGCCTTCGAGCCGGACCGGCTCAACGTCGCCATCAACGGCGTCTGGGTCTGCAAGAAGGGCGGCGTGGGCGAGGACCGCGAGCTGGTCGACATGCGCTACCGCGAGGTGCACATCGTCGCCGACCTCGCCGCGGGCGACGCCACCGCCACCATCTGGACCAACGACCTCACCGCCGACTACGTCCACGAGAACAGCGCGTACTCGTCATGAGCAGCGGACCCACGCGGAAGCACACCGCGCTCCCCAAGGCCCAGATCCTCATCGAGGCGCTGCCCTGGCTGACCCGGCACCACGGCAAGACCGTCGTCATCAAGTTCGGCGGCAACGCCATGATCGACGAGGACCTCAAGGCCGCCTTCGCCCAGGACGTCGTCTTCCTGCGGCACGCCGGCCTCAAGCCCGTCGTCGTGCACGGCGGCGGCCCGCAGATCAGCGCGGCCCTCGACCGGCACGGCATCGTCAGCGAGTTCAAGGCCGGCCTGCGCGTCACCACCGAGGACGCCATGGACGTCGTACGGATGGTGCTGGCCGGGCAGGTGCAGCGCGAGCTGGTCGGCCTGCTCAACCAGCACGGACCGCTCGCCGTCGGTCTCACCGGCGAGGACGCGCACACCCTCACCGCCGTCAAGCACCAGCCCGAGATCGACGGCGAGCTCGTCGACATCGGCCGGGTCGGCGAGATCACCGCCATCGACACCGGTGCCATCGAGGCCCTGCTGGCCGACGGCCGCATCCCGGTCGTCTCGTCCATCGCCCGCTCCCAGGACGATCACCATGTCTACAACGTCAATGCTGATACGGCGGCTGCGGCACTCGCTGCGGCGCTCGGCGCCGAGACTCTCATGGTCCTCACCGACGTCGAGGGCCTCTACGAGGACTGGCCGAACTCCGACGAGGTGATCAGCCGCCTCACCGCCACCCAGCTGGAGAAGCTGCTGCCCGACCTGTCCTCCGGCATGGTGCCGAAGATGGAGGGCTGCCTGCACGCCGTGCGGGGCGGCGTCACCACCGCCCGGGTCATCGACGGCCGGGTCCAGCACTCGATCCTGCTGGAGATCTTCACCGACGAAGGCATCGGCACGATGGTCGTGCCGGACGAACAGGGGGAGTCGTGAGCAACGCGGAGCTGACCGAGCGGTGGCAGGGCACCCTCATGAACAACTACGGCACACCGCGCCTGCCCCTGGTACGCGGCGAGGGCTCCCGGCTCTGGGACGCCGACGGCAACGAGTACCTCGACTTCGTCGGCGGCATCGCGGTCAACGCGCTCGGCCACGCCCACCCGGCGGTGGTCGACGCCGTGAGCCGGCAGATCGCCTCCCTCGGCCACGTCTCCAACCTCTTCATCGCCGAGCCGCCCGTCGCTCTCGCCGAACGGCTGCTCCAGCGCTTCGGCCGCGACGGCAAGGTGTTCTTCTGCAACTCCGGCGCCGAGGCCAACGAGGGCGCCTTCAAGATCGGCCGGCTGACCGGCCGGCCGCACATGGTCGCCACCGACGGCGGTTTCCACGGCCGCACCATGGGCGCCCTGGCGCTGACCGGTCAGCCCGCCAAGCAGGAGCCGTTCCTGCCGCTGCCCGGCGACGTGACGCACGTGCCCTACGGCGACCCGCAGGCGCTGGCCGCGGCGGTCACCGAGGAGACGGCGCTGGTCGTCATCGAACCGATCCAGGGTGAGAACGGCGTCGTCGTCCCGCCCCCCGGCTACCTGAAGGCGGCCCGCGCGATCACCGCCGCCACCGGTGCGCTGCTCGTCCTGGACGAGGTGCAGACCGGCGTCGGCCGGACCGGGCACTGGTTCGAGTACCAGGCCCACGAAGGCGTCCTGCCGGACGTCGTCACCCTCGCCAAGGGCCTCGGCGGCGGACTGCCCCTCGGCGCGACGGTCGCCTTCGGCCGCGCCGCCGACCTGCTCAGGCCCGGCCAGCACGGCACCACCTTCGGCGGCAACCCGGTCGCCTGCGCCGCCGGACTCGCCGTCCTCGACACCATCGCGGACGAGGGTCTCCTGGACAACGTCAAGCGGCAGGGCGAGAGGCTCCGGGACGGGGTCGAGGCCCTGGGCCACCCGCTGGTCGCCCACGTCCGGGGCGCCGGACTGCTCCTGGGTATCGTGCTCACCGAGCCACTCGCCGCCCAGGTGCAGCAGGCGGCTCAGGACGCCGGAATCCTGGTGAACGCGCCCGCGCCCGATGTCGTACGGCTGATGCCCGCACTGAACCTCGGCGACGACGTGGTGGAGGCGTTCCTCGGGGCGCTGCCCGGCGTCCTCGACCAGGCCGCCGAGACGGCCCACGGGGACGGACGATCCGGAGAATGAGACGACGATGAGCCACGCGCAGGAGCACGAGCAGACGGCCGGGCCCGCCCTGCCGCAGACCCGCACCGCACGCCACCGCCGGATCGTGGACATCCTCAACCGGCAGGCGGTGCGCTCGCAGAGCCAGCTGGCGAAGCTGCTCGCCGACGACGGGCTCACCGTCACCCAGGCGACGCTCTCCCGGGACCTGGACGAGCTGAACGCGGTCAAGATCCGCAACACCGAGGGCGACCTCATCTACGCGGTGCCCAGCGAGGGCGGTTTCCGCACCCCGCGGGCCCCGCTCGGGGAGTCGGCCAAGGAGGAGCGGATGCGGCGGCTCTCCGCGGAGCTGCTGATCTCGGCGGAGGCGTCGGCGAACCTCGTGGTCCTGCGCACCCCTCCGGGGGCGGCGCAGTTCCTCGCCTCGGCGATCGACCAAGCGGAACTGCACGACATCCTGGGGACGATCGCGGGCGACGACACGCTGATGCTGATCAGCCGGGAGCCGACGGGCGGACAGGCCCTGGCGGACCACCTGCTGCGGCTGGCCCAGAACGGCGGCTGACGGGGGCGGTGCGGTGGTCCGCCGACTGCGGGCACGTCGTGGCCGGGTCGCGCCGCGGCTGCGGGCAGGCGTGCCGCCGGGGCGACGGGGCCCCCGCTCGAGCGAAGCCGAGAGTGGGGCAGGGTGGGCGCAGCGGCGCCCTGCCGACGCGGTGAGTGCCGACGCCGGTACCTCAGCCCAGTCGAGCCGCCAGCCCTCCCGTGCACCGCACCTCGTCCCCCGCCGTGATCAACAGCGCCTCCACCTCCGCCAGCGACTCCAACCACCGCAACCCCTCCCGCGCCCCCATCGCGAACGCGGCCGTCGCCCAGCAGTCCGCCCACGTCAGCCGGGGTGCCACCACCGTCACGGACACCAGGTCGGTCACCGCCGAGCGCCCGGTGCGCGGATCGACGACATGCGCGCCCCGCTCGGCGGAACCGGACGTCGCCACGGCCAGCTCCGCCGCCCCCGCCGCCGAGACGACCGCCGCGAGCCCGCCCGGCCGCAGCGGATCCGACACACCGACCCGCCACGGCCGCTCGGCACCCGGCGTCCCGAGCAACTGCACGTCCCCGCCACCGTTGACGCTGACACCCCGCACGCCCGCGGCCGCCGCGATCCGCCGCGCGGCACGCTCCACGGCCCAGCCCTTGACGATCCCGGTCGGGTCGAGCCGCCCCTCGTACCGGGTGCTGAACCAGCCGTCGCTCACCCGCTCCGCCTCGGCCGCGAGCTCCAGCACCTCGGCGACCTCCGGCGCGCACGCGTCGACGGTCAGCTCGCCGCGCGCCAGGCGGGAGATCTCGCTGCCGTCCCGGTAGGTGCTGAACACCTCGTCGGCCCGGTGCAGCCCGGCGACCGCGTCGTCCAGCGCCGCCCGTACGGCCGCGCCTTCCCCGCCGCGGACGTCGAAGGAGAAGACGGTCCCCATCGTCTCCTCCACGTGACGCACCGCGGCGGGAGCCTCGGCGGACCCGGCCGCCGGATCAGCCACCGGCCCGGTCCAGTGCCGACTGGAGGGACTGCCGGTACCCGGCGCTGGTGTAGGTGGCGCCGGAGACCGCGTCGATGTCGGCGGTGCCAGCGGCGACGGCGGCCCGGTTGAGCTCGGGTACGGCGTCGGCGGTGACCTGGTCGCTGCGGCCGCCCCTGGGCGCCTGGAGGGCCTCGGCGTCCGTGATCTTCCCGCCGCTGACGGTGACCCGGACCTGCACGGGCCCGTACTGCGTCTGCGTGGCGTCCCCGGTGAGCACCTGGGTGCCCTGCGGGACGCCGGCGTCGCCGCCCGAGGCGTCCTCGGCGGCCCCGGAGCCCGCCTTGTCCGCCGCGGCCGCCTTGTCGAGCGCCGACTGGAGGGACCGCCGGTACCCGGCGCTGGTGTAGGTGGCGCCGGAGACCGCGTCGATGTCGGCGGTGCCCGCGGCGACGGCGGCCCGGTTGAGCTTGGGCACGGCGTCCGCGGTGACCCGGTCGCTCTGCCCGCCCTTGGGCGCCTGCACGGCCTCGGCCCCGGTGATCTTCCCGCCGCTCACCGTCAGCCGCACCTGCACGGGCCCGTACTGGGTGTCGGCCGCGTCACCCGTGACCGTGCCGGCCCCGGCGCCCCGCCCGCCCTGCGGCGACTGGGCGGCCACGGGCGGAGCGGCGCCGCCGGCCGCCGAGGCGGAGCCCGGGTCGGACGCCGGTTTGAGCGACAGCAGCAGCACGATCCCGGACACGGTCGCGGCCCCGGCGAGCACGGCACGCCGGACGGGGTGGCTCTTCCTCATCTGTCCTGGACTCCCGATGTCCGTCGCTCACATCTCGAACGACTCGTGGTGGATACGGCGAGCGGGGACCCCCGCGCCGCGCAGTGCCTCGTACACCGACTGGGCGAAACCGGGCGGCCCGCACAGGAAGACGTCGTGGCGCTCGACGTCCGGGATCTTCCGGGCCAGGGTCTCGGCCGAGATGTCCGGGCGCTCCCCGTCCGGACTGTTGACCGCGTACATCAACCGGGCCCCGCGCTCGTCGGCGATCCCGGCCAGCTCGTCCCAGAGCGCCAGGTCCTGGGTGCTGTTGGCCCGGTACAGCAGCGTGATGTCGCCGGACGCGCCCGGCAGCGTCTCGAACAGCGCCCGCATCGGCGTGATCCCGACCCCGCCCGCCACCAGCAGCACCTTGCCGCGGCTGCGGCGCTGCGCGGTCAGGGCGCCGTACGGGCCCTCCGCCCACACCCGGGTGCCGGGCGTCAGCTCACGCAGCCGGGCGCTGTGGTCGCCGATCGCCTTCACGGTGATCCGCAGCATGTCCGGGCGCGGCGCCGCCGACAGCGAGTACGGGTGGGAGCTGAACCGCATGCCCGGTGCCAGGAACCGCCACCGGAAGAACTGCCCCGCCTCCGCGCCCATCCGGTGCAGCCGGCGCCCGCCGATCAGCACCGACACGATGCCCGGTGTCTCCTCGATCACCGCCTCGACCCGCATCCGGTGCCGCAGGTTGAGGCGCAGGGGGGTCAGCACCCGGTACCAGAGGACCAGCGCGGTCACCGACCCGTACAGGGCGTACCAGACGGTCCCGGCGACCGGCTCGACGGCGAACTCGTTGCCGGTGGTCAGCTGGTGCCAGAAGGTCAGGAACACCGCCGCGTACGTGAGCAGGTGCACGTGGTACCAGAGGTCGTACGGGATGCGCCGGCGGACCGGGCCGACCGAGATCAGCCCGATGACGACCAGCAACCCGGTGCCGACGGCCGCCTTGCCCATGTCCGGCAGCTGGTTCACGGAGTCGACCGTCTGGGCGACGACGTCGCCGAGGCCCTTGCCGGCCTGAGCCGCGTACCCCCACATGATCAGGAAGACGTGGGCGAGGACCAGGCAGAGGGTGTAGCGGCCGGTCAGGGCGTGCCAGCGGGCCACCCGGTCCGAGCCCACCCGGCGCTCCAGCGCGGGCACGCGTGCCATCTGGAGCACCACCAGCGCCATCAGGTACCCGGCGAGCAGACCGGTGATCCGGCCCGCGCCGAGGATCCTGCCGGTGTCGTCGGAGATGGCGGGTGTGTTGCGCCACCACAGCCACAACACGCCCGCCGCGCCCGCCCAGACGGCGAGCAGCAGGGGGACGGCGGGGGAGCGGCGCGGACGGATGCGCCGCATCGTCTGACGGCGGGCGGCACGGCCGCCGGCGAGCGTGGTGGTCACGGTTCCTCCGTGGGGACTTGACCCTTGGCCCACAGATACGCGCCGCACCGGGCGAGCGTTCAGCCGGTGCCGGTGCCGGTGCCGGTGCCGGTGCCGGTGCCTGTCCCGCCGTCCGCGTTCAGTAGCGGGTGATCGCGGTCGTCCCGCCCGAGGTGCCGATCGCGATGTGCGGCCGCTCGGCGGGCTCGGCCCAGCGCAGGATCCGCCGCATCGCCTCCTTGGGCACCGACACGCACCCGGCCGTCGCCCCGCGCCCGTCGACGTGCAGGAAGATGCCCGCACCGCGACCGTGCACCGGGCGGTCGTAGTTGAAGCCGACGACCAGGGCGTGCGCGTACTGCGCCGAGTAGGTGATCAGGTGCTCGGCCTCGGTGGCGCGGCAGTCGGCGGGGCGCGGCTCGGTCCAGCGGTTGTAGGAGCGGGAGGCGTTGTCCTGGCACCACCAGGAGTCCTGGCGGACCGGACGGTACCGGTACGCCGTCCCGCGCGGCGCCGGCTCGATGCCGAAGGCGTAGGGCAGGGCGTAGAGGCCGGTCGGAGTGGTGTTCGTGCCCTGGACGCGGGTCGCGCCCTCGGTGAGCCCGCCGGAGCCGAAGCGGGCGGGGGCGGAGCCCGACCTCACCCAGCGCCCGTCGCCGCCGCCCCGGCGGTCCCACCAGGTGACGGTGCCGGTGGTCGAGCCGGTGTCCGGTGCGACGGCGGTGATCAGCTGGGTGCCGCCGCCGGTCTGTGCCATCCGGGCCGGCAGCGGCCGGGGCGCGGACCCGTCGGCCGGAGCGGCACCGAGGGTGAGGAGGGAGGCGGAGAGGAGGACGGCGACGACGACACCGGGGCGCATGGCTCAGACGGTAGAGGGAGGCAGCGGGAGCGGCAGCCCGGGGAGGCCGTCGATGCTGGAGGCGATGTACTCCTTCTTGGTGAAGTACGCGTTGAGCGAGGCGTCGTCCTCCCGCGCGAACCGCTTGCCGTGCAGGTCCCGGTCGCTCTCGTAGGCCATGAAGGGGACGGCGTAGCCGCAGGTGTCGCGGACGAGCTCGGCGCTCACGACGATGACCGCGCGCAGGCCGTGCGCGGCCGGGTCGATGTCGGGGAAGTGGGTGAGCAGCTCGGGGAAGCGCGGGTCGTCGCGGAAGACCGGCTCGCCGCGGCCGTGCACCCGGACGATGTTCGGCGGGCCCTGGAAGGCGCACCACATGAGCGTGATGCGCCCGTTCTCCCGCAGGTGGGCGATGGTCTCCGCGTTGGAACCGGCGAAGTCGAGGTAGGCGACGGTGTGTTCGTCGAGCACCGCGAAGCAGCCGGTGAGCCCCTTCGGGGACAGGTTGACCGTGCCGTCGCCGGCCAGCGGAGCGGTGGCGGTGAAGAAGACGGGCTGTGCCTCGATGAAGGCGCGGAGTCTGCCGTCTATGCGTTCGTAAGTCTTTCCCATGTCTAACGATTATGAGTACCGGCCGTGCCTTTGTCCGGGAAATAACCGGTGGTCCCGCCATCCGGACGGTTCCGCCGCCCGCGGACGGCCATCGCGCCGGATTGACGAATCATGCAAAGCTCTGCATACTCATGCAGGACAGTGATCGTACGGTGAGGAGCGACCCAAGTGAGCAGCAACAGCGGTGACGTCCGGCTCTGGGGCGGCCGTTTCGCCGACGGTCCCGCCGAGGCCCTGGCGAAGCTGTCCGCGTCCGTCCACTTCGACTGGCGGCTCGCCCCCTACGACATCGCCGGTTCGCGCGCCCACGCGCGCGTGCTGCACGCGGCGGGCCTGCTCACCGAGGACGAGCTGAGCCGGATGATCGCCGGGCTCGACCAGCTGGAGGCGGACGTCGCCGACGGCTCCTTCACCGGCACCATCGCCGACGAGGACGTCCACACGGCCCTGGAGCGGGGGCTGCTGGAACGCCTCGGTCCCGACCTCGGCGGCAAGCTGCGCGCCGGACGCTCGCGCAACGACCAGGTCGCCACCCTCTTCCGCATGTACCTGCGGGACCACGCCCGTACCGTCGGCGCGCTGATCGCCGACCTCCAGGACGCGTTGATCGGCCTCGCCGAGGCGCACCCGGACGTCGCGATGCCCGGCCGCACCCACCTCCAGCACGCCCAGCCGGTGCTCTTCGCCCACCACGTCCTCGCCCACGCCCAGGCCCTGGGCCGGGACGCGGAGCGGCTGCGCCAGTGGGACGAGCGCACCGCCGTCTCGCCGTACGGCTCGGGCGCGCTCGCGGGCAGCAGCCTCGGCCTGGACCCGGAGGCGGTCGCCCGCGACCTCGGCTTCGAGCACGGCAGCGTCGGCAACTCCATCGACGGGACCGCCTCGCGCGACTTCGTCGCCGAGTTCGCCTTCATCACCGCGATGATCGGCGTGGACGTCTCCCGGATCGCCGAGGAGATCATCATCTGGAACACGAAGGAGTTCTCCTTCGTCACCCTGCACGACGCCTTCTCCACCGGCTCCTCGATCATGCCGCAGAAGAAGAACCCCGACATCGCCGAGCTGGCCCGCGGCAAGTCCGGACGGCTGATCGGCAACCTGACCGGTCTGATGGCGACGCTCAAGGCCCTCCCGCTCGCGTACAACCGCGATCTCCAGGAGGACAAGGAGCCCGTCTTCGACTCCATCGACCAGCTGGAGGTCCTGCTCCCCGCCTTCACCGGCATGATGGCCACCCTCACCGTGCACCGCGAGCGGATGGAGGAGCTGGCCCCGGCCGGGTTCTCGCTCGCCACCGACATCGCCGAGTGGCTGGTCAAGCAGGGCGTGCCGTTCCGCGTCGCGCACGAGGTGGCCGGCGAGTGCGTGAAGGTCGCCGAGGCCGACGGCAAGGAGCTGGACGAGCTGACCGACGAGCAGTTCGCGAAGATCTCCGAGCACCTCACCCCCGTGGTGCGCACCGTCCTCGACGTCCCCGGCGCCCTCGCCTCCCGCAGCGGCCGCGGCGGCACGGCGCCCAGCGCGGTCGCCGTCCAGCTCGCCGAGGTCAAGGCGGACGTGGCGGCCCAGCACGCCTGGGCGGCCGCCAAGAAGTAGCAGCGCGAGGCGGCAGCCGGTGTGCCCGAGCGGCATCGCGGTTACGTTGGTCAACAGCTCGGCAGTCACACCGGCCCCAGCCGTCGACCGAACGGAGTCCGCGATGCCCTTCGACCGCCTGGCCGCGGCGACCACCCCCACCTGCCACATCGGCCTGGGTCTCGCCGCCGTCGGCCGCCCCGGCTACATCAACCTCGGCCGGGACCGGGATCTGCCGGCCGACCGCTCCGTGGAGGCGCTGCGCGAACGGACGCACGACCTCCTCGACGCCGCCTACGCGCAGGGCGTGCGCTACTTCGACGCGGCCCGCTCCTACGGGCGCTCCGAGGAGTTCCTCGCCGACTGGCTCCGGGAGCGGCCCGACGCCGACGACGTGGTCGTCGGCAGCAAGTGGGGCTACACCTACACCGCCGACTGGACGACCGACGCCGAGCGGCACGAGGTCAAGGACCACGGCGTCGCGACGTACGACCGTCAGCGCGCCGAGACCGACGCCCTGCTCGGCGACCGGCTGGACCTGTACCAGATCCACTCGCTCACCCCCGAAAGCCCGGCCCTCACCGACAAGGACCTGCACGCCAGGCTGGCCGAGGCCGCCGCGCAGGGCAGCACCGTCGGCTTCTCCACCAGCGGCCCCGCCCAGGCCGACGCCATCCGCGCCGCCCTCGCCGTGACCGTCGACGGCGAGCCTCTCTTCCGTACCGTCCAGTCGACGTACAACGCGCTGGAGACCTCCGCCGGGCCCGCACTCGCCGAGGCGCACGAGACCGGGCTCACCGTGATCGTCAAGGAGGGCATGGCCAACGGCCGTCTCGCGGAGCCGCACGCCCCCGGCGTCCTGAAGGCCGTCGCCGAGGAGACCGCCCTGGGCTGCGACGCGGTGGCCCTCGCCCTGGTCCTGCGGCAGCCCTGGGCCGGTGTCGTGCTGTCCGGCGCGGCGACGGTCAACCAGCTCGGCTCCAACCTGCACGCCGCCGTGGTCGACCTCGACGACGACCAGGTCGCGCGCCTCGGCGCACTCGCCGAGGACCCGCCCGCCTACTGGGAGCGCCGCGGGCAGCTGCCCTGGCACTGAGCCGCGGGGCCTGCCCGGATCCGTGACTGACCCGTCTGGTGAGTCACGCAAGCCCCACGTGAGACAAAAATGTCTCACGTGGGTTATCGTTGTCTCATGGCCGTCGATCGTGAACAGGTACTGCGCAGCGCCGCGGCCCTGCTGACCCGCAAGTCCACCGCGACCATGGACGAGGTGGCCAGGGCCGCCGGGATCAGCCGGGCCACGCTGCACCGGCACTTCGCCGGACGCGACGCCCTCGTGAGGGCGCTGGAGGCGCTGGGCATCGCCGAGTGCGAGACCGCCCTGAAGGGGGCCCGCACCGACGAGGGCCCGGCGGCCGACGCGGTGCGCCGGCTGGTCCTCGCGATGGAACCCTCCGCAGGACTGCTCGCCTTCCTCTACACCGAGAACCAGCTCTTCGAGGGCGAGGAGCAGAACGAGGGCTGGGCCCGCATCGACGCCGGGCTCACCGAGCTGTTCCGCAGGGGCCAGGAGAGCGGCGAATTCCGCATCGACCTCACGCCCGCCTGGCTCACCGAGGCGCTGTACGGCCTGCTGGCCTCCGGCGCCTGGGCCGTGACCGAGGGCCGTGTGGCCCGCAACGACTTCACTCACATGATCGTCGAGCTGCTGCTCGGCGGCGCACTCCGGAGAGAGGAACCATGAACCGCACCCTGCAGCCGGCCCACCCGACCGAGGCGGTGAAGAGCCCCGGCCGCTGGCTGGCGCTGTCCGTCCTGGTGCTGGCCGTGCTGCTGGTGGCCGTCGACGCGACCGTGCTCGGTCTCGCGACCCCCTACATCAGTGAGGACCTCGCCCCCTCCGGCACCCAGCTGCTCTGGATCGGCGACGTCTACTCCTTCGTCATCGCCGGCCTGCTCGTCTCCATGGGCAGCCTCGGCGACCGCATCGGCCGCAAGCGGATCCTGCTCGTCGGCGCCACGGCGTTCGGCGCGATATCCGTCCTCAACGCCTACGCGCACACCCCCGAGGTGATGATCCTCGCCCGGGCCCTGCTCGGCGTCGCGGGCGCCACCCTGATGCCCGCCACCCTCGCCCTGATCCGCAACCTCTTCCACGACCCGCGCGAACGCAGCCTCGCCGTCGGCATCTGGGGCGCCACCGCCTCCGCCGGCACCGCGGTCGGCCCGATCGTCGGCGGCTTCCTGCTCGAGCACTTCTGGTGGGGCTCCGTCTTCCTGATCAACCTGCCCGTGATGGCCGTCCTGGTCGTCGTCGGCGTCAAGCTGCTGCCCGAGTCCCGCAACCCGGACCCGGGCCCCTGGGACCTGCCCAGCGTCGCCCTCTCCCTGGTCGGCATGGTCGGCGTCGTGTACGCCGTCAAGGAGGCCGCCGCCCACGGCTTCGCCTGGGCCACGCTCGCCGCGGGCCTGCTGGGCGCCGCCGCGCTCTACGGCTTCGTCCGCCGCCAGCTGACCATGCCGGTCCCGCTGCTCGACATGCGGCTGTTCCGCAACCGGGGCTTCAGCGGGGCGGTCCTGGCCGACCTGCTGACCATCCTGGGCCTGTCCGGCCTGGTGTTCTTCCTCTCCCAGTACCTGCAACTCGTCCAGGGCCGACGGCCCTTCGAGGCGGGTCTGGCCGAACTGCCCGCCGCCGTCGGCGCGGTGGTGGCCGGCCTGGTCGCCGGCCGTGCGGCCCGGCGCTTCTCGGTCCGCGCCGTGGTCTCCGGCGGGCTCGCCGCCGTCGGTCTCGCGCTCGCCGCGCTGACCGTGATCGGCCAGCACACCGGCTATCCGCTGCTCGGCACCGCCCTGCTGGTCGTCGGCCTCGGTGCGGGCTTCGCGTTCACCGTCACCGCCGACGTGATCCTCTCCAGCGTGCCCGGTGAGCAGGCGGGAGCCGCCTCCGCGGTCTCCGAGACGGCGTACGAACTCGGCGCCGCCCTCGGCATCGCCGTGCTCGGCTCCATCGTGACCGGCGTGTACCGCGACTTCACCGGCCCGGCCGGCACCCCGGACGCGGCCCACGAGTCACTGGGCGGCGCGGTGGAGGCCGCCGCGGGGCTTCCCGCCGGCACCGGCGAGGCGCTGCTGGACTCCGCCCGGCAGGCCTTCGTCGACGGCCTGACCCTCGCGGCGGGCGTCGGCGCCGCCGTCCTGCTGGCCGCCGCCGCGGCCTCCTGGTTCCTGCTGCGGGGCCAGCGTCTGGAGGACGGGGCCGAGCACCCGTAGCCGCAGGGCGAGGACGGGCGAAACCGCCGGTACACGCGAATCTGCGGACACGCGTAACCGCGGACACGCGAAACCGCCAGTACACGCGAAACGGCGGGCCGCTCACCGAGCGGCCCGCCGTCTCCGTGCTGCGCGCGGACCTACGCCGCCTTCGCCTTGCTCGCGTACATGTCCACGTACTCCTGACCGGACAGCCGCATGACCTCGGTCATCACGGAGTCCGTCACCGCCCGCAGGACGTAGCGGTCCCGGTCCATGCCCTCGTAGCGGGAGAACTCCATCGCCTCGCCGAAGCGGACCGTCACCTTGCCCGGCCGGGGCAGACCCGCGCCGCCCGGCTGCAGCTTGTCGGTGCCGATGACGGCGAACGGGACGACCGGGGCGCCCGTCATCAGCGTGAGCCGGGCGATACCGGTGCGACCGCGGTAGAGGCGGCCGTCGGGGGAGCGGGTGCCCTCCGGGTAGATGCCGAAGACGTGGCCCTCCTCCAGGATGCGCCGGCCGGTCATCAGAGCCGCCACCCCGCCCCGGCCGCCGTCCCGGTCGACCGGGACCATGCCGACCCCCGTGAAGAACCAGGCCATCAGCCGCCCCTTGAGGCCCTTGCCCGTGACGTACTCGTCCTTGCCGATGAAGAAGACCTGCCGGTCGCAGGTGAGCGGCATGATCACCGAGTCGATGAAGGTGAGGTGGTTGCCGGCCAGGATCACCGGGCCGTCGCCCGGGATGTTCTCCACACCCTCCACCCGTGTGCGGAACATCAGGCGCATGATCGGGCCGAGCACTGCCTTGATGAACACGAAGCGGGACAACGAGCCCTCCGGTGTCGGGATGCGGTATGAGTCTGTGCAGGTGAGGACATTACTCGCGGCCCGGGGGGTCACGCACCTCGGGTCACCCGGGTCCCGGCGCGCTGTTGACGCGTGTTCACCTGCGGTACCGGGGTGTCGCGCGGCGGCCGCGCCTCCACACGAATGTGAGGCAGGTCGCGCCCGCGGGACCGGAGCAACGGTTCGGGGGTGCGGACACGGCCCGGATCGAAGCACACCGGACACGCCGATCGCGTGAGGCGCGCCGCGCGGGCCACACCACCGGATGCTGTCTCCTGCGTCTACCCCGCCGTGCCGCGGCCAAGCCGACCGCGCGCCGTCCGTCCGCCCGGCACTGCGGGCGCGCCCGCGACACGACATCCCCGCGCACCCGCGTGTTCCGGCCACGGTCTCCCGTTGGTCATGTACGCGCCCCTACGATCGGCCCGCACGGGACGGTCGACGGCAGGAGGGTCCCATGGGAACGCGGAAGTCGGACGAGCGGGTGGACGGCGGCACCGGACGGCGGGCGGTGCTCGGCGCGGCGGTGCTCGGCGCGGGCGGGGCCGTCCTGGGTCTGCCCGGCACGGCACGGGCCGCCGGTGCCCGGCACGGCGACGGACACGGCGACGGGGTGCGGAGCCTGCCGGTCCCGACCGTCATCGGCCACCGCGGAGCCAGCGGCTACCGCCCCGAACACACCTTCGGCTCCTATGAATTCGCCCTCGACCTGGGCGCCGACATCGTCGAGGCGGGCGACCTGGTCCCCACGAAGGACGGCCACCTCGTCTGCCGGCACGAGCCGGAGATCGGCGGCACCACGGACGTCGCCGACCACCGCGAGTTCGCCGGCCGCAGGCGCACCAAGCTGCTCGACGGGGTCTCCACCACCGGGTGGTTCACCGAGGACTTCACGCTCGCCGAGCTCAAGACGCTCCGCGCCACCGAGCGCATCCCGGCCAACCGCCCGCACAACACCCTCTACGACGGCCGCTGGGAGATCCCCACCTTCGAGGAGGTGCTGCGCTGGCAGAACGAGCAGACCCGCACGCGCGGCAAGCAGGTGTGGATCTATCCCGAGCTCAAGCACCCCACCTACTTCCGCAAGCTGGGTCTCGGGACGGAGGAGCGCCTGGCGCGGCTGCTGCGCAAGTACGGCAAGGACCGGAAGAACTCGCCCGTCATCATCCAGTCCTTCGAGCCCACCAGCATCCAGCGGATGAACAAGCTGGTCGGCAACCCGCTCGCCGTCCTGCTGTCCGGCCCCGACAGCCGTCCCTGGGACTTCGTCGAGACCGGCGACCCGCGCACGACCGCCGACCTCGTCACCCCCGAGGGCCTGAAGGAGATCGCCTCCTACGCGCAGGGCATCGGCCCGACCCTCGACCTGATCATCCCGAAGGACTCCGCCGGCCGTCTCACCGAGCCGACGACCCTGGTCCGCGACGCGCACCGCGCGGGACTGATCCTCCACCCCTACACCATGCGCAACGAGAACCCCTTCCTGCCCGCGGAGTTCCGCAAGGGCGGCGACCCCGACGCCTACGGCGACGCCTTCGGCGCGTTCCGCACGTACTTCGCCACCGGTATCGACGGTGTCTTCACCGACAACCCGGACACGGGCGTACTGGCCCGCGAGGACTTCGTCAACAGGTGAGCGCGCGGCACCTGTTGGAGTGAGCTCCGGCCGCCCGGGCAACTCGCCGCCCGGGCGGCCGCGTCGACCTGCATATGACGCACGACCTCGTCACCTCGCTGCACCCCCTGCTCGCCGCCGAGGCCTCCGCCGAGGCACATGCCTCCGGAGCCGAGCCCGGCGACCTGGAACAGGCGGTCTGGCTGCGCCTGCTGGAACGCCTGGAGGACGACGGCCCGCCCCCCGACCCGCACCGCTGGCTGCGCAGCGCCGTACGCACCGAGGCCCGCAGGACCCGCCGCACGGCCCGCAACGAACGGCCGTACGGGAACGAGCCCGCCGCGGTCGCCGAGTCCGCCCACGAGCCCGAGCGGCTCGCGCTCACCGCGGCCCGGCACCGCGCCCTGCGCGACGCGGTGCGCCGGCTGCCGGGCCGCTGCCCCCGGCTGATGGAGGCCCTGTTGTCGCCCGAGGACCTCACATACCGGGAGATCGCGGGGGAGTTGGGTATCTCACAGGGCAGTCTTGGCCCGGAACGCTCCCGATGTCTGGGATGTCTGCGGCGATTGCTGACGCCGGAGGTTGCGGCGGGCTGAGGACGGGGATAGGAGTGGGGGACCACAGGTGATCAGGTGAGCGGGAGGCATGCGCACATGGGCATGAGCGTGACCATCTCGGCGGCGGCCGAACAGGACGCCGAGCAGATCTTCCGGTTGCAGTACCTCTGCTTCCAGAGCGAGGCGGCGCTGTACGCCAACTACCGCATCGACCCGCTCGTCCAGACCCTCGACTCCGTGCGCGAAGAGGTCGCCGCCGACTGCGTCTTCGTGGCACGGCTCGGCGACGAGGTCGTCGGCTCGGTGCGGGGGCGGGTGACCGAGGACGGGGCGGCGTCCATCGGCAAGCTCTGCGTGCACCCCCGGCTCCAGGGGCACGGCATCGGCGCCCGGCTGCTGCGGGCCGCCGAGTCGGCCCTGGGCGAGCAGCGCGGCGCCAAGCGGTTCCGGTTGCACACCGGGCACCGCAGCGAGAGCAACCTGCGGCTGTACCGCCGGGTCGGCTACGAGACGGTCGGGACGGCCGAGGGCGCCGACGGCGTACCCATGATCGTCCTGGAGAAGCCGGCCGGGACGTACGCGACCACGGCCTGAGCGCCCGGACCGACGGCCCCGGAGCCGGGACCGGCGGCTCCGGTGCCGGGACCGGCGGCCCCGGAGCCCGGACCGACGGCCTAGGAGCCCCGGATCGCTACGCCGTGCGGGCCCGGCGCAGCCAGAACAGCGCCGACAGCGGCAGCAGCACCGGGATGAACAGGTAGCCCATCCCGTAGTCCGACCACACGGTCGCGTCGGGGAAGGCGGACGGCTCCACCAGCGTCCAGGTGCCGACCGTCAGGACGCCCACCAGCTCGGCGGCGCAGCACACCAGCGCCGCCCTGCGGGCCGTCTCGCCACCTCGCACCAGCGTGTACGTGATGAACCCGTAGACGACGCCCGCGACGGCCGACAGCGTGTAGGCGAGCGGCGCCCGGTCCAGCTCGGTCGCGATCTGGTACACGGACCGCGACACGGCGCCGACGACCATCACCCCGTACAGCCACACCAGCAGGATGCCGGGGCCGCTGATCAGCCGCTGCCCGGTCCGCTTCTCCTCCGTGGCCACCACGTCAGCCTCCCCAGATGTCGTACAGCCGGACCTCGAGGACGGCGAGGACGACACCGCCGGCGGCGACCGTCACCGAGCCCCAGCGGGTGCGCTCGGCCAGCGACATGAACCCCGCCGCCGGCACACAGGCGAAGGCGCCCAGCAGATACGCCACGAAGATCGTCGTGCCCTGCGCCGGGTCCTCGCCCCGCGCCAGCTGCACCACGCCGATCACCAGCTGGATCAGCGCCAGCGCCGAGACCACGGCCATGCCGATGAAGTGCCCGTCCTTCGTCGGCTGGTCACGGTAGGCGGCCCAGCCGCACCAGGCGGCGAGCAGCAGCGCGGCGACGCCGGTCACCAGCGTCAGGACGTCAAGCATGGCAGCGAGCCTATTACGGCCCAAAAGGCCCGCCGTCCCCGGCCCCGTATGGTCGGGGACATGAAGCTCCACGCACAGGCCCTCCTGTTCGACAACGACGGCACCCTCGTCTCGACCCTCGCGTCCGTGCGCCGCTGCTGGACGCGCTGGGCCGTCGAGTACGGGATCACCGCCGAGCAGTTCGGGCAGGTGGAACTGCACGGCCGGCCGGCCGCCGAGATAGCCGCCGACCTGCTGCCCGCCGGGGTGGTGGCCGAGGCCGTCGCGCGGATCGAGCAGCTGGAGGTGGAGGACGTGCCCGCCGGAGGCGTGCGGCTGCTGCCCGGCACCCGCGCCTTCCTCGACGCGCTGCCCGCCGACCGCTGGGCCGTCGTCACCTCCGCCACCCGGCGGCTCGCCGAGGCCCGGCTCGACGCCGTCGGCATCCTGCCCAAGACCCTCGTCGCCGCCGACGACATCACCCGCGGCAAGCCCGACCCCGAGCCCTACCTGCTCGGCGCGCGTGCCCTGGGCGTCGACCCGGCCGACTGCGTCGTCTTCGAGGACGCCCCCGCCGGGCTCCAGGCGGGCCGCGCCGCCGGCATGCGGACCGTGGCGTTGGCCACAACCCACCGGCCCGGCGAACTCGACGCCGACCTGGTGGTCACCGACCTCTCGGCGTTGTCGGCACTGGTCACCGAGGGCGGGGTCGAGATCACCGTCCGAGGCTGAGCGGCCCCCGGACGACCAGCCGCCGTCCACCGCTGTCCAGTATCCGGACAGCGGTCTCCGGGCAGAGCCGTGCGTCTGCTTTACTGATCCGCATGAGCACCACGAGCGACCGCACCCCTGCGACCGAGGCGACCACGACGCCCGGTGCTCGTTGTATGTGCCGCCGAATGTGCGCCTTCTAGAGGGCCCCCGCACCATCTGAGCCTCGCGCCCCGAAGCGAGCGCCCGCGCCCGTCCGCCCGCGCCCCACGCGCACGCGGCCGAGCCACGCCCCGCGCACACGTTTCTCCCCGGTCCCACCGCCATGGCGCACCGCCACCGCGAGAACCGTGCCGCGTTCCGACGGGCCGAGAACCCGAAGAACAACGCCCCGTGCCCGGCGCCCACCACCGCGCCGCGCACTCGACAGTGACGGAAACCCACGTGATCACCACATCGGGCCTCACCAAGGTCTATCGTTCACGCGGCCGGGAGGTCACCGCCCTGGACGGCGTCGACCTGCACGTCCGCGAGGGCGAGGTGTACGGCGTCATCGGCCAGTCCGGCGCCGGCAAGTCCTCGCTCATCCGCTGCGTCAACCTCCTGGAGCGCCCCACCGCCGGCACGGTCACCGTCGCCGGGCAGGACCTCACCGCTCTGGCCGGGCGCGGCCCCCGCGCGGGCCGGGAACTGCGGCAGGCGCGCAGCCGCATCGGCATGGTCTTCCAGCACTTCAACCTGCTGTCCTCCCGGACGGTGCGGGACAACGTCGAACTGCCGCTGGAGATCCTCGGCACCTCCGGGAAGGAACGTTCCCGCAAGGCGCTGGAACTGCTCGACCTGGTCGGCCTCGCCGACAAGGCCGGGGCCTACCCCGCCCAGCTGTCCGGCGGTCAGAAGCAGCGCGTCGGCATCGCCCGCGCCCTGGCCGGCGACCCCAAGGTCCTGCTGTCCGACGAGGCCACCAGCGCCCTCGACCCGGAGACCACCCGCTCCATCCTCCAGCTGCTGCGCGACCTGAACCGGCAGCTCGGTCTCACCGTCCTGCTCATCACCCACGAGATGGACGTCGTCAAGAGCATCTGCGACTCGGCCGCCCTCATGGACCGGGGCCGCATCGTCGAGTCGGGCACCGTCGGCGAACTCCTCGCCACCCCGGGCTCCGAACTGGCCGCCGCGCTCTTCCCGGTCGGCGGTGAGGCCTCCGGCGACGACCGCACCGTCCTGGACGTCACCTTCCACGGGGAGGCCGCGACCCAGCCCGTCATCTCCCAGCTCTCGCGCACCTACAACATCGACATATCGATCCTCGGCGCCGCCATCGACACCGTCGGCGGTCTCCAGGTCGGCCGGATGCGCATCGAACTGCCCGGCCGCTACGAGGACAACGTCGTGCCCGTCGGCTTCCTGCGCGAACAGGGGCTGCAGATCGACGTGGTGAACGGGACGCCGGACGCGTCGGCCGCCCCGGCCGCGCCCGCTTCGCTGGTGAAGGAAGGTGCCAAGTGACCTGGTCGCAGATGCAGCCGCTGCTGGAGCAGGCCTCCTGGGAGACCCTGATCATGGTCGGCTGGTCCACCCTGATCGCGGTCGTCGCCGGGCTCCCGCTCGGCGTGCTCCTCGTCGTCACCGACCGGGGCGGACTGCTGCAGAACGTCGTGGTGAACAAGGTCATCGGCCAGATCGTGAACATCGGGCGCTCGATGCCGTTCATCATCCTCATGGTCGCGCTGATGAGCTTCACCCGCTGGATCACCGGCACCACCATCGGCAGCGAGGCCGCGATCGTGCCGCTGGCCATCGGCGGCATCCCGTTCTTCGCGCGGCTCGTCGAGACCGCGGTGCGCGAGGTCGACGGCGGCCTCGTGGAGGCCGTGCAGTCCATGGGCGGCAACACCTGGACCATCGTCCGCAAGGTCCTGGTCCCCGAGTCGCTCCCCTCGCTGATCGCCGGCACCACCACCACGATCATCGCGCTCATCGGCTACTCGGCCATGGCGGGCACCGTCGGCGGCGGCGGACTCGGCGACCTCGCCGTGCGCTACGGCTACCAGCGGTTCGACCCCGCCTTCATGTGGATCACCGTCGCGCTCCTCGCCGTCGCCATCTCGCTCATCCAGTTCGCCGGCGACTACGCCGCCCGCGCCCTGCACCGCCGCGGCGGACGCGGCGGCGCGGGCCCCAGGCTCCGCCTGCTCAAGGCCAAGGAGCCCGCGGCGGCCGACGTGAGCAAGGTCGCCTGACCCCACCCCCGGGAATCCCCGGCCCTCTCCAAGACTCCCCGGCCCTCACCCGGGACGGGGTCGCACCACCTCAGGAAAGGCACTTTTCGTGCGTAACACCGCCAAGATCACCACCGCCGTCCTCGCCGCCGGAGCCCTCACCCTCGGCCTCAGCGCCTGCGGCTCGGACAAGGACTCCGCCTCCGACACCTCCGGCCCGCTCGTCGTCGCCGCGACGCCCGTGCCGCACGCCGAGATCCTCAACTACGTCAAGGACAACCTGGCGAAGAAGGAGGGCCTCGACCTGGAGGTCAAGGAGTTCACCGACTACGTCACGCCGAACACGGCGACGGAGGACGGCTCGGTGGGCGCCAACTACTTCCAGACCGAGCCCTACCTCGCGGACTTCAACAAGAAGAACGGCACCCACCTGAAGTCCGTCGCCTCGGTGCACCTGGAGCCCCTCGGCCTCTACTCCAAGAAGGCCGACAAGGTCGGTGACCTGAAGAAGGGCGCGACCGTCGCCCTGCCCAACGACACGGTCACCGAGGCGCGCGCCCTGCAACTGCTGGCGTCGGAGGGCCTGCTCACCCTCAAGGACGGCGTCGGCAACTCGGCCACGACCGCCGACATCACCGAGAACCCGAAGGACCTCGAGTTCAAGGAGCTGGAGGCGGCCCAGACCCCCCGCGCCCTGAACGACGTCGACGCGGCCGTCATCAACGGCAACTTCGCCCTGGACGCCGACCTCAAGCCCGCCAAGGACGCCCTCGTCCTGGAGTCCGCCGACGACAACCCGAACGTCAACCTCCTCGTCGTCAAGGAGGGCCAGGAGGACGACCCGCGGGTGAAGAAGCTCGCCAAGCTGCTCACCTCGCCCGAGGTGAAGAAGTTCATCGAGGACAACTACGCCGGGTCCGTGCTTCCCTCCTTCTGATCCGTCCGGTCCACCCGGCCCCTTCCGGTCGGTTCCGGTCCCTCCGGCCGGACCCGACGCCGCGTCACCCACCGGGTCCGCTCCGTGCTCACGGGGCGGACCCAGTGGTGTGGTTGAGTGCTTTCATGCTGCATGCTGGGCAGTTCGAGCAGTCCCTGACGGTCACCCGGATTACGGAGCGGCGCATGACGAGCACCTTCCCCAACATCTCCATCAGCACGGAGCGGTTGGTGCTGCGCCCCCTCGACGAGGACGACGTCCCCGCGCTGGCCGCGATGATGAACGACGAGCAGGTCGCCGCCTGGACCCACGTCCCCCAGCCCTTCACCGAGGACGACGCCGCCACCTGGATCGGTGAGTACGCGCCCGCCGAGCGCACCGGGGGCCGGGGCCTGGATCTCGCCGTCACCGAGTTCCTCACCCAGCGACTGGTCGGCGTGGTCCAGCTGACCAGGACCGACTGGCACGTACGGTCGACCGAGCTCTCCTACATAGTCGCCCCCTGGGCCCGGGGTGAGGGGTACGCGTCCGAGGCGGCGCTCGCCACCGCCCAGTGGCTGTTCGGCGACCAGAAGTTCGAACGCGTAGAGCTGCGCACCGCGGCCGACAACACCGCCTCCCAGCAGGTCGCCCAGAAGATCGGGTGCATCAGCGAAGGTGTACTGCGCGGTGCCTGTATGGCGCGCGTCCGCACCGACGACGGCGTCTGGTCGGACGTGCGCACCGACTTCATCGTGTGGAGCCTGCTGCCGGAGGACCTCGAAGGCGCCACCGGAGAGCTGACCGACACCGACGGTTTCACCACCTTCACGGACTGGAACTGACACACGGGGGCCACCGGCGCCACCGCCCGGTCCCGGACCGCACCAGGTACGCTCACGGGGCGCGCCCGTGACGGTGTCACGACTACCACCTGCGAAAACCCTGGAGACTGACGACGATGGCCGACCGGGTCACGGTGATCGGCTGGGACGGTTCGCCGCTGACCGCCGCGGCACGCTCCGCACTGGGTGCCGCCACCCTGGTGGCCGGCGCCGCACACCACCTGGCACTTCCCGAGGTACCGCCCACCGCCGAACGCATCCGGCTCGGCAGCGTCGCCCTCGCCGCCCGCCGCCTCGCCGCCCACCGCGGCACGACGGTCGTCCTGGCCGACGGCGACCCCGGCTTCTTCGGCGTCGTACGCACCCTGCGCGCACCCGAGTTCGGCCTCGAGGTGGAGGTCGTCCCCGCCGTCTCCTCGGTGGCCTCCGCCTTCGCCCGCGCCGGAATGCCCTGGGACGACGCCCACGTGGTGGTCGCCCACCCCCGTACCCTGCGACGCGCGGTGAACGTCTGCCGGGCCCACTCCAAGGTCGCGGTCCTCACCTCACCGGGCGCCGGCCCGGCCGAACTGGGCCTGCTGATGGAGGGCGTCCACCGCACCTTCGTCATCTGCGAGGAGCTCGGCACCACCCGCGAACGCGTCACCGTCGTCACCTCCGACAAGGCCGCCGACCACACCTGGCGCGACCCGAACGTCGTCATCGTGGCGGGCGGGAGCGCCGGCCCCGCCGTCGAGGGCGACGGCACCGGCTGGATCGCGGGCCGCGCGCCCGCCGGCGGCCCGCGCGGCTGGTCACTGCCCGCCGCGGCGTACGGCGGCGAACTGGGCGAGGGCGAGAGCGACCTGCTCCGCACCGCCCAACTGGCCCGGCTCGGACCGCGCCTCGGCGACCTCGTCTGGGACATCGGCTGCGGCAGCGGCGCCTTCGCCACCGAGGCCGCGCGCGGCGGCGCCGCCGTCATCGCGGTGGACCGGGACCGGGAGGCCTGCGCGCGCACCGAGGCCACCGCACGGCACTTCGGCGTCCAGCTCCAGACCGTGCACGGCGACGCGCCGCACATCCTGGAGAACCTCCCCGAACCGGACGTCGTCCGGGTCGGCGGCGGGGGAGCGGCCGTGGTCTCCGCGGTCGCCGACCGCCGCCCGCAGCGCATCGTCGCGCACGCCGCGACCCGCGACGCGGCCGAACTCGTCGGCAGGGACCTGACGGAGCACGGATACCGCGTCGAGTGCGCCCTGTTGCAGTCCGTTGAACTCGACACCCGGGCCTGGACGGAGACGGAGCGGAGCGTGGCGTTCCTGCTCAGCGGGGAGATCGTGCGGCGCGAGGCGCCCCGTTGAGGACCGACGACGACCGCGCCCCGTGATCGGTTGGTCATACCGCGCGGGGTAGGCTGGCGGATTGTTGTACCGCGTGCGGACACCCGGCTGTTCGTCGGGCGATGTCCGTAAAAAACCGTTCCTACGGGGGCGGGCGTGGTACGGCAGAACCGGAGGACGCGCAACGTGGCGCAGTCCACAGCGGGCCGTCGCGGATCAAGCTGTCGTGGCGGGGGAACGACCGGGACAATGCCACTCAATGGCTTTGTCGTCTTTTCCTGCGGGTCGTTCGTGCCGCTGGGCACGCACGCTCGTTCTCACTACGGGGCGGTCGGTGCGCCGTCCCGGGCGAGCTGGTCGTAGAAGCACTAACCGATGGGCGAGGGGTTACGCATGACCGACACCGGCCAGATCCCGGGCGAGGGGCTGCCGGCGGACGCAGGCACGGTGGAGCAGCCGGGCGTCCCCGCGCCCGGCGCGTACACCTACCTCTCCGAGGCCACCGCCGAGGACGAGGACCTGCTGTTGCTGCCGGGAGCCCAGAGTGCCTGGGGCAACGAGGTCGCGCCGCCGGCGCCGGAGCCGGTCGTCGAGACCGTGCACCAGCCCGGCCCGCACGAGATGTCCGGTCGGGACAGCGGTTCGGTCGACCTGAGCGGCGTCCGCCTGCCCGACCCGGCACAGGACCCCATGGCCACCCCGGTCCCGCAGCGCCGGCCCCTCCACCTCGGTCCGCCGATCCCCGACGCCTCCGCGAGCCCGGTCCGCTCCCTCGCCGACCGCGGCCCCGCCGACGCGCCGGTACGGCATCCCGGCCCGCCGACCGCCGGGCCGGAGTACCTCGACGTCCCGCAGGCCGCCGTGGCCACCCCGCAGGCGGCGGCGCCCTGGGCCGCGCAGCCGGTACCGCAGGCCCATGAGGCGCCGGCGGACTCCGGGGCGGGACACGCGGAAACGGTTGTTCCGGTGCCGGAGCAGGCGTCCGAGCCGGTGGGCGCGGCCCAGGCCCTCGTGACCCGCGTGGCGACGGAGGCCGTGGCGGCGACGGCCGGGGCGTCCGGGGACGCCGCAGGACCCGCCGAGCCGTACGAGGCGCCCGCGCCGGAGGCCGTACCCGCTCCCGACGCGCTCACCGCGGAGCCCGCGGGCGAGCCCGCCCAGGAGGACCGGGAACCGCAGGAGGCCCCGGAGGCCCTGGAGGCCCAGGAGTCCCAGGAGCCTCAGGGTCCTCAGGACGCGCCGGAGGCCCAGGGCGCCCCCGTGCCGGCGGAGTTCCAGGATGTTCCCGCACCCGTGGCGGGCCGGGACCTTCCCGAGCAGCCGACCGCGGAGCAGGCGCCGGCAGCGGCGGCGGTCGGGACGCCGGAGGCGCCCGACGAACTCCGGGCGGCTCACGCCCCGGAGGCCCCCGCGCTGCGGGAACAGCCGTACGTCGAAGCGTTCGAGTCCGAGGCTTCGGAGCCCGAGGGCGCCGAGCCCGAGGCCGCCGACGTGCCGGCGCCGGACGTGTCCGTGGCCGTCCCGGCGGCCGGAGCGACCACACCCGAGCCGGTCCCGGCCCCGGAACAGCCCGCGCCCGTCGGCGAGGAGCCCGTGCCCTTCCAGGAGGAGGCCGCGCAGCCGCAGCCGGTGGCGGAGCCCGCCCCGGAGCAGGCGCCGCACCCGCATCCCGACATCCAGCCCGCGCCGCCGCAGTTCGCCGTCCCGCAACCGGCCCCGGAGGCCGATCCGCAGGCAGCCCCGGAGGCAGCGGCTCCACAGCCCGCTCAGGGTCCCCAGTCCCTCCTGGACGCCGACGCACCGCAGGAACAGCGCGAGCAGCACGGACAGCAGGAGCAGCAGGAGCAGCAGGAGCAACAGGAGCAGGTGGCGGCCGTGAGTGAGGCCGCTCCGCAGCCCGTCGAGGAGGAGGTGCCCGCCACCGGCACCGCCGCGCCGGAGCCGCTCCCCGCTCAGGCTCAGGCCCCGGCCGCTCCGGAACCGCCTTCGGACCAGCCCGTGCAGTTCGTGCCCGTCGACGGCGGCCAGGTACCCACGGCCCCGCATCTCGCCCCGACGCCGCCCGAGTCCGTTCTGCTCCCGCCCGAGGCACGCGAGCCGGTCGCCGACGAGCCGCTCGCCGACGAACCGGCCACCGACGAGCCGCTCGCCGCGGCCCCGGTCGCCGACGAGCCGGTGGCCGAGGTCCCCGCGCCCCGCGAGGCCGACCCCGAGCTCGTCCAGAGCGCCGACGACCTCGACACCCGCGGCGCCGCCCAGGAGTACCCGGCGCCCGGAAGGCCGGATGCGGCGGACCTGCCCGACGCACTCCACGCGGACCCCGCGCTCCGGGAACCGCTCGCGGCCCAGGCCGGGCCCGCGCCCGCGGAAGCCCCCGCGGCGCACGAGGGCCCGCACGACGCGGACAGCCCCGTGACGCACGAGGACCCGCACACGGGCACCCCCGCGCCCGCGGTCGCGCCCGCCGAGGGGCGACAGCCCGCCGGCCCCGCGGCCCCCGCCTACGACGACGCCGAGCGCGAGGCCGTACTGAAGGTCATGCGCGAGCGCCGCGACATCCGCAACGGCTTCCGCAGCGACCCCATCCCGCACGAGGTGCTGCTCCGGGTCCTGGAGGCCGCGCACACCGCGCCCTCCGTGGGTCACTCGCAGCCCTGGGACTTCGTCGTCATCCGCAGCGCCGACACCCGCCGCGCGATGCACGAACTGGCCATGCGTCAGCGCGACGCGTACGCCAAGTCGCTGCCCAAGGGCCGGGCCAAGCAGTTCAAGGAACTGAAGATCGAGGCCATCCTCGACACCCCGGTCAACATCGTCGTGACCGCCGACCCGACCCGCGGCGGCCGGCACACCCTCGGCCGCCACACGCAGCCGCAGATGGCGCCGTACTCCTCCGCGCTCGCCGTCGAGAACCTCTGGCTCGCCGCCCGCGCCGAGGGCCTCGGCGTCGGCTGGGTCAGCTTCTTCGACGAGCGCGAGATGGTGCGCGCCCTCGGCCTGCCCGAGCACCTGGACATCGTCGCCTACCTGTGCGTCGGATACGTGGACGAATTCCCGGACGAGCCCGAGCTGATGCAGGCCGGCTGGTCCAAGCGCCGCCCGCTGTCCTGGGTCGTGCACGAGGAGACGTACGGCCGTCGCGCCCTGCCAGGCGAGGCGCCGCACGACCTGCTCGCCGAGACCGTCGCGCAGATCCGCCCGCTGGACGCCAAGGCACTCGGCGAGGCCTGGGAGCGGCAGAAGCGCATGACCAAGCCGGCCGGCGCACTCGGCATGCTGGAGATCATCTCGGCGCAGCTGGCCGGACTGTCCCGGCAGTGCCCGCCGCCCATCCCGGAGCCCGCCGCCGTCGCGGTCTTCGCCGGCGACCACGGAGTGCACGCCCAGGGCGTCACCCCCTGGCCGCAGGAGGTCACCGCCCAGATGGTGGCCAACTTCCTGGGCGGGGGAGCGGTCTGCAACGCCTTCGCCACCCAGGTCGGCGCCGAGGTCTGCGTCGTGGACGTCGGTGTCGCCACCGACCTGCCCGCGACGCCGGGCCTGCTGCCCCGGAAGGTCCGCGCGGGCACGTCCGACATGACCACCGGCGCCGCGATGACCCGCGAGGAGGCCAAGCAGGCCGTCGAGGTCGGCATCGAGACCGCCCGCGACCTGGTGGCGGCCGGCAACAAGGCGCTGCTCACCGGCGAGATGGGGATCGCGAACACCACCGCGTCCGCCGCGCTCATCTCCGTGTTCACCGGCGCCGACCCGGCCGAGGTCACCGGCCGCGGCACCGGCATCAACGACGAGACGCTGGTCCGCAAGACCGAGGTGGTCCGCCGCGCCCTCGAACTCCACCAGCCGGACCCCGCGGACCCGATCGGCGTCCTCGCGGCGATCGGCGGCTTCGAGCACGCGGCCATGGTCGGCCTGTTGCTCGGCGGCGCCTCCCTGCGCACCCCGGTGATCCTGGACGGCGTCAGCGCCGGAGCCGCCGCCCTGGTGGCCCGCGCGATCGCCCCCGAGGTCCTGGCCGCCTGCATCGCCGGTCACCGCAGTGCCGAACCCGGCCACGTCGCCGCGCTCAACAAGCTGGGCCTGCGCCCGCTGGTCGACCTCGACCTCCGCCTCGGTGAGGGCACCGGCGCGCTCCTCGCGCTCCCGATGGTGCAGAGCACCGCGCGGGCCATGCACGAGGTCGCGACGTTCGACTCGGCGGGCGTGACCGAGAAGTAACGGCGGCCGACGGGGCCCGGGCGCACGGTGCCGGGCCCCCGCCGGGCGCGGCGCCCGCAGCCGCCGCCCGGCGTCCCGGTCCAACCACCGGACCACCTGGGCCCCACCCGCCACCCCGCCGTAAAATCCGCACGTCAGCGCCATCGCCGCAAGAGGAGCCGTCCCCTCATGGCCGAACACCCCGCCTACCCCGTAGGCCTCCGCCTCACCGGCCGTCGCGTGGTCGTCCTCGGCGGCGGGCAGGTCGCCCAGCGCCGCCTGCCCGCCCTCATCGCGGCCGGCGCCGACGTCCACCTCGTCTCGCCGGAGGCGACCCCCTCCGTCGAGGCCATGGCGGACGCGGGCGAGATCGCCTGGGAGCGGCGCCCGTACGCGGAAGGGGACCTCGCGGGCGCCTGGTACGCGCTGATCGCCACCAGCGACGCGGAGGCCAACCACGCCGCCTCCGCCGAGGGCGAGCGGAACCGCGTGTGGTGCGTGCGCGCCGACGACGCCGACCAGGCCACCGCGTGGACCCCGGCGACCGGGCACAGCGAGGGCGTCACCGTCGCCGTACTCACGACCGACGCCCGCTACCGCGACCCCCGCCACACCGCTGCCATCCGCGACGCGGTGGTGGAGGGCCTGCGCGACGGCACCCTCGTCGCCCCGCACCAGCGCAGCCGCACCCCCGGTGTCGCCCTGGTCGGCGGCGGCCCCGGCGACCCGGACCTGATCACCGTCCGCGGGCGCCGTCTGCTCGCCGAGGCCGACGTCGTCATCGCCGACCGGCTCGGTCCGCGCGACCTGCTCGCCGAACTGCCGCCGCACGTCGAGGTCATCGACGCGGCGAAGATCCCGTACGGGCGCTTCATGGCCCAGGAGGCCATCAACAACGCGCTGATCGAGCACGCCAAGCAGGGCAAGGCGGTCGTACGGCTCAAGGGCGGTGACCCGTTCGTCTTCGGGCGGGGCATGGAGGAGGCGCAGGCGCTGGCCGAGGCGGGCATCGCCTGCACCGTCGTCCCCGGCATCTCCAGCTCGATCTCGGTACCCGGCGCGGCCGGTATCCCGGTCACCCACCGGGGCGTCGCCCACGAGTTCACCGTGGTCAGCGGCCACGTCGCCCCCGACGACGAGCGCTCCCTGGTCGACTGGCCCTCCCTCGCCAAGCTCACCGGCACGCTCGTCATCCTCATGGGAGTCGACAAGATCGGCAGGATCGCGGAGGCCCTCGTCGCGCACGGCAAGTCCCCGGACACCCCGGTCGCCCTCGTCCAGGAGGGCACGACGGCCGCCCAGCGCCGGGTGGACGCGACCCTCGCCACCGTCGCCGAGACGGTCGTCGCCCGGGAGGTCCGGCCGCCCGCCGTCATCGTGGTCGGCGAGGTCGTCGCCGTGGGCCCGCACGGGACGGTGTGACGTGGCCGGCCTCGTCACGATCGACGACCCCGACGACCCGCGCCTGCACGACTACACCGGCCTGACCGACGTCGAACTGCGCCGCCGCCGAGAACCCGCCGAGGGCCTGTTCATCGCCGAGGGCGAGAAGGTCATCCGGCGGGCCGGCGAGGCGGGCTACGCGATGCGCTCGATGCTGCTGTCCGCCAAGTGGGTCGCCACCATGCGCGACGTCATCGACGACGCCCCGGCACCGGTGTACGTCGTCGACCCCGAGCTCGCCGAACGGGTCACCGGCTACCACGTGCACCGCGGCGCGCTGGCCTCCATGCAGCGCAAGCCCCTTCCCGCCGCCGCCGGCCTCCTGGCCACCGCCCGCCGCGTCGTCGTCATGGAGTCCGTCAACGACCACACCAACATCGGGGCGATCTTCCGCTCCGCCGCCGCGCTCGGCATGGACGCGGTGCTGCTCTCCCCGGACTGCGCGGACCCCCTGTACCGGCGCAGCGTCAAGGTCTCGATGGGCGCGGTCTTCTCCGTGCCCTACGCCCGCCTCGACACCTGGCCGGCCGGGCTGGCGACGGTCGGCGAGGCCGGCTTCACCCTCCTCGCCCTCACCCCCGACGAGCGGGCCGAGCCCCTCGACGCGGTCGCCCCGCACCGCATGGAGCGGGTGGCCCTCATGCTGGGCGCCGAGGGCAGTGGCCTGTCCCGACGGGCCCTGGCGGCGTCCGGCACATGGGTGCGCATCCCGATGTCCCACGGCGTCGACTCCCTGAACGTGGGCGCGGCGGCCGCGGTCGCCTTCTACGCGGTGACGGCGGGCCGCCCCACGGCGTGAGCCGCGTCGGGGCGCGGCACACCGACTACGCGGTGACGGCGGGCGCCTGTCGGGACGGCGCTCGCCCAGGCGTGGCATCGCGACCACGCGGGGACGGCAGGGGCTTCTTGGGGTGGGCCCCGTCCGGGCGCGGCACACCGAATACGCGGTGACGGCGGGCGCCTGTCGGGACGGCGCTCGTCCAGGCGTGGCATCGCGACCACGCGGGGACGGCGGGACGCCCATGGCGTGAGCCCCGTGCGGGTGTCGCACTCCGACTCAGGGCGTCGGCTGCCCCGGCAGGCCGCCGGGCGGGTCGACCCGCTCCTGCTGCTGCGTCGCCCGCACGCCACCGCCCCGGTCGTCGCCGAGTCCGCGCGACGGCCCCTGGCAGCCCTGCGCGGCGGCGATACCCAGCGCGACCAGCAGCGTCACCACCACGAACACGAACAACCGCTGCCGCAGCAGCCGTGGATTGGCGGGCCGACGCCAGCCGCCCCCCGTCGTCCTCGGCGCCGTACGGCCGGTCCCGCTGCGGGGCGCCGGCCTGCCACCGTCGTTGCGGGAGGCGCTACGGCCGCCCGTGTCGCGCGAGGAGGGCGTGGGCCGGGCCCCGGACCGCGCCCCCGTGCCGCCTGCGCGCGACGGAGTGCCGCCCCGCGAGGGCGTGCCGCCCCGTGACGGAGCCGCGCCACGGGACGTGGGCCCCCGCGATCCGGACGTGCCGCGCGGCGCCGGGGTGCCCTGCGCGCCCGGCCGGCCCTGCGGACGCCGCCGGTCGCGCTCCGGGTAGGTGTCGGCGAGCCGCCCCGTGGGCCGGTCGGCCTCGGCACTGCGCGGCGCGGGCGGCCGTACGTCCGTCATGCCCTGGGCCTCCCGGGCGGCGATCTCCTTGAGGCGCAGCGACAGTTGCAGGGTGCTGGGGCGCTCCTCGGGGTCCTTGGCCAGGCACGCCCGCACCAGCGGGGCGAGCGCGTCCGGGACGCCGTGCAGCTGGGCCTCCTCGTGCACCACGCGGTACAGCATCACCTCGGAACTGCCGTGCCCGAAGGGCGAGTCGCCCATCGACGCGTACGCCAGCGTGGCTCCCAGCGAGAACACGTCCGTCGCCGGTGTGACCGCGGCCCCGCGCACCTGCTCCGGCGCGAGGAAACCGGGGGAGCCGACCGCGGTGCCGACGTGCGTGAGCGTGGAGGCACCGGTGGCCCAGGCGATGCCGAAGTCGATGATCCGCGGCCCCTTCGGGGACAGCAGGATGTTGGACGGCTTCAGGTCCCGGTGCACCACCCCGGCCTCGTGCACGGCGACCAGGCCCTCGGAGAGAGCGGCGCCCACGGCCGCGACGTCGGCCGCGATCAGCGGGCCCCCGTCGACGACCTTGTCGTGCAGGGAGGGGCCGGGCACGTACTGCGTGGCGAACCAGGGGCGGTCCGCCTCCAGGTCCGCGGCGACCAGACGGGCGGTGCAGCCGCCCCGGATGCGCCGGGCCGCCGAGACCTCGCGCGCGAACCTGGACCGGAACTCCTGGTCCTCGGCCAGGTCGGGCCTGATGACCTTCAGCGCGACCCGCTGCCCCTTCTTGTCGGAGCCCAGGTAGACCACGCCCATCCCACCCGCGCCGAGCCGTCTGTGAAGCCTGAACGAGCCGACGACGCGCGGGTCCTCGCGCCTCAGGCGCATCATCGCCATGTTCATCCCCGCTGCCCGGTCCCTGTGACGTGCCACAGCTTACGTTTCCACGGCCGCCCGCGCGCAGAGGCCGCGCCCTCTCGGGACAACGGATTGTCAGTGTCCGGCACGAGAGTTGAGGCGGGGTCAGCGAACCCGCCTGAAGACCGCCGGCACTCCGGCCGTGATCCCAACCCCCCGTGGCAGCCGGGGGTTTGGGCCTGGGCGGGGTGACCGTGCCGGAGCGGTCCTTCCGCCCCCGGCACGGTGGCGGGCCGAGCGGGTCCCGGGGCGGGGACGGAAGGGCGCGGGGAGGGGGACGAAGTGAGAGAAGTCACCGGACAGTCCGGAGATATGAGGACACGGTGGGCGCCCCGTCCGGGAGGACCCCGACACCCGGTGGGCGGTCTCCACCCAGGGGAGTACGCGGTCGGTCCCGGCTCATCCTCCGGGAGGCCCGGCAATCGGTACGAGGGCATGACGTCCGAGGACGGCCGGGCCCATAGATTTGAGGTCAAGCGGCGGGTGGCAGCACTCGTCCCCCGAGGTCAGACACCCGCCGCTGCGAGACAACGACAACCGAGTACACGCAACGGTCAGGAGAGGGACCATGGCCCAGACGGTTCCGCGGACACTGCTCCGCACACGCGCAAGCCGCCGTCAGGGCCGTCGCCACCCCGCGGTGGCGACGCTCATGGCCCTGCCCCTGGCGGTCCTGCTCCTCCTCGTCTTCGACGGGTGGGAGACAGTGGCCACACAGGCGTCGTCCGTGGGTGTGGTGCTGGGGCGCTGAGCGGCGACCCCAGGCCCGGAAGAGCGGTCCGGGCGGGGACATCCATCCATGAAACCCCGTGGGGACGGGGGTGCGGCGGACGGCAAAATGCCGGCGCAGCTGGGGAGCTGCGCCGGCATTGCTTTTCCCGCCCACCGGCCCACGTCCGACGCCGAAAACGACCGAACCGGCGCCGAACCCGGCCACGCCCCACCTCGCGCTCACCCCTTGCGCCCATGCCCGCGACGCCCTGCGCCCTGCGCCCTGCGCCCGAGCCCGCCACACCCCGGCGGCCATGCACCCCGAGCGCTGCGTACTCTCACCCACGTGACCACGGACGACCACGCCCTCCTTCCCGCCCTGGAGGCCCGCGTCAGGGAGGCAGCCCATGCCCGTACCCCGGCCTGCCCCGGCGGTGCGGTCACCCTCGCCGACCGCCCCGACGCCACCGTCGTACGGCACGCCGGCACCGTGGCCAAGGCCCATGCCGCGGACGCCGACCCCGCCGAGCTGTCCAGCCGCGTCACCGTCGCCGCCGGCCTCCCCGGCGTACTCCTGCCCCCGCTCGGTCCCGCCCCTGTCGCCCTGCACGGGCGGCTCGTCACGTACTGGCCCTACGGCACACCCGTGGACCCGGAGGACCCGGACGCGGCGCCGTGGGAGGCCGCGGCCGTCCTCCTCGCACGCCTCCACCGCACGCCGGCCCCCACCGCCGTACCGCCCATGCGCGGCCCCGCGAAGGCCGCCCTGGCCGTGGCCGGTCTCCGGGAGGCCGCACCCGGCCACCCCGACGCCGCACCCGTACTGGCGGCCTGGGCCGCGCTCCCGGGCTGGGCGCGCGGCGAAGCCGCCATGCCGGACACGACGACCCTCTGCCACGGCGACCTCCATCTCGGCCAGCTCGTACGCCACCCCGCACCCGACGGGCCCTGGCTGCTGATCGACGTCGACGACCTCGGCACCGGCGTTCCCGCCTGGGACCTGGCCCGCCCCGCGGCCTGGTACGCGTGCGGACTGCTGCCGCCCGAGGAGTGGCACCGCTTCCTGGCCGCCTACCGCGCCGGTGGCGGTCCCGCCGTCCCCGCCGACGGCGACCCCTGGCCCGCCCTGGACGTCCCGGCCCGCGCGCTCACCGCGCAGACCGCCGCCCGTGCGCTCACCAAGGCATTCCTGGCCGGGCGGCCGCTGGACGAGGTGGAGCGTTCCCTGGTCGACGCCTGCGCGCGCATGGCGTCCGTCCGGCCCGCGGGCCCACGGGCGGGAGCGGAAACTTCCCCGCAGTAGGGTGCAACCGACCCGCGGCGGGACAGAGTCTGTCCTGGCGATACGCGAAGCAGGACCGACCGGCGAGGAGTTGAGCCGAGCATGCAGTGCCCCAAGTGCCACGCACCGATGCACACCTACAACCGCAACGGCGTTCAGATCGAGCAGTGCAGCGGCTGCCGCGGCATCTTCCTGGACTACGGCGAGCTGGAGTCGCTGACCCGCCTGGAGGCCCAGTGGTCCCAGCCCGCTCCGCCGCCCCCGCCCGCCGCGCCGCAGGCGTACCCCGCGGCCCAGGCCCCGGCGTGGGGCGCCCCGCAGCACGGCGGCCACGGTCACTACGGCCACCACCGCCAGAAGAGCTTCGGACGCATGCTCTTCTCCAGCTGACCCGCCGGGGGGGGGGGGGGGGGGGGGGGGGGGGGGGGGGGGGGCGCCCGGCCCCCCCCCCCCGCCCGCCGGGGGGGGGGGGGGGGGGGGGGGGGGGGGGGGGGGGGGGGGGCCCCGCGCCCCCCCCCCGGCCCCCCCCCCCCCCCCCCCCCCCCCCGTCCGGACGGCCTGCTGCCTGCCGCTCTACCGCTGCTGCTGCGCGGACCAG
>NZ_JBITFE010000013.1:0-243322 GCF_044455745.1 Streptomyces sp. NPDC051136
TGGGTGGGGGTGGGGGGGGCGGGGGGGGGGGGGGGGGGGGGGCGCCCCGCGCCCCCCCCCCCCCCCGGCGCGCCCGGGCGCCCCCCCCCCCCCCCCCCCCCCCCCCCCCCCCCCCCGCCTCCTGCCCGTCACCTGCCGAGGATGCCCTGGGGCAGGAGCGACTGCGGGGAGGTGGCCGGGTGACCCACCTCCAGTGAGCCGAGGAGACTGTCCAGGAGCTGACCACCGGGAACGCCGGCGGACGGGCCGGGAGCGGGGGCCGCCTCGGCGACGGGAGCGGAGACCAGCACAGCGGCGGCCATGACGGAGACACAGGCGAGCTTCTTGATCATGTCCGTCCCAACGAACGGAGGCCCGGGGGGAAACGCTCACCGCGCACCGACTGGGCCAGTCGGGTTCAGCCCGGACCCGACGTCCCCGGACGCAGCGCGCCCGGCGTGCTCCGACGCCGTGTGTCCGACGTACCGGCGTACTCGGAGGTACCGGCGTACCCGGACGTACCGGCGTACCCGGACGTACCGGCGTACTCGGACGTGCCGAGTCTCCGGTCTTACCCGCCAGGTAATCGACCGTTCTCCACCGCCCCGGCAGGATCGGACGCGTCGACGGCGACTCCCGCCGACAACCGGATCACGCCAGCAAGGAGCACAGGATGCCCGCCACCCGTACCGCCCCCACGGGAGACCCGGTCGCCGAGGCCACCCGCTCGGTCGTCCGCGACTTCCTCGCCGCCCGCACGACCGGTGACACCGGGCGCCTGGCCGAGCTCTTCGCCGACGAGGTCGACTGGCTGCTCGCCGAGAACCCCGCCGTCCCCTGGATCCGTCCCCGCTCCACCGGAGCCGAAGCCGCCGCCCAGTTCACCGAGTTGTCGGAGCACGTCGTGCCCGAGGCGTCGCGAGCCGCCGTCGACACCTTCCTCGTCGACGGCGAGGACGCGGTCCTCATGGGGCGGTTGTCCGGGACCGTACGCGCGACGGGCAAGTCCTTCGAGGGCCCGTTCGCCCTGCGCCTGACGGTCGAGAACGGCAGGATCACCCGGCACCACCTGTACGAGAACAGCCTGTCCATCGCCGAGGCCTGCACACCGGACAGGTGAGGTGCGCGGCACGACCGGCCGCCCTCGTCACCGGCCTTGGGGAACATCGGTACAGCGGTTGGCGCTGAGAACGATCCTGTTCCGCACAGGGCTGGTCCGCCTGGCACCCGCTCTGCAAAGAGTCTCGCCAAGGTGCCCCCGGAAAGAGCCGCTACGCGATGATCTCGGCGACCAAAGTGCAGGCCGGCGGGGTCGTGCTCGCTTTCCGTACCGCCCGGGGTCAGCCGAGGCTGGTGCCTGCCTCTGGAGCCTTTCGGGCGTTGTTCCTGAGGTTGGCGAAGGGCAGCGCTCCGTGGACCTCTTTGAACTCGTCGATCAGGTCCTGCTCAGCCTCACCGGCCTCGTTCTCGGCCATCGGCCGCCAGGCGACGAGTAGCGCGTCCGAGTCGGCCAGCTGCCAGATGTAGCGACCGCCCCAGTGGCCGGCCAGGGTTCCGGCGCCATGGCGGCGGTAGTCGCCAAGCCGCTGCTTCAGTCCGTCCTGGCCCGCGGCCTTCCCGATGTACACGACCGTTGCCCCCTCCACCCAGGCATTGCTGAGCTTGTCGGCTGTCACGGACGGGTCGCGGCCTTTGAGGTGTCCGGCAGGGCTGGTGGGGAGGAACGACGGGGGCGAGGTGTCCGTGCGGATCACCACGTAGATTCCGTGCCCGGTGGGGACGTTGCTGTCGGGCAGTTCGCGGAACAAAACGAAGCCGCCGAAGCCTCGTTCGGTCAGGGTTTTCTGCGTCAGCTCTGGCGTCGGGCTCATGCACGGCATCGTGCCAGGCGCGTCTGACAGTCCTCGACGGCAGACTTCGTACCGCAGCCGAGCGGGGGGAGGTCAACGCGCTGTGAGTGATCGTAGGCCGCTGGGTCCTCCGCGGCGGCGGCGGGGTCCGAGGGTGGCGCCGCGAGGCCATCGGGCGTCTGGGGTGCAGGTTCCCGAAGGCCACCGAGGATCGTCCTCGAACGGCTCCTCCTCGGTGCCTTCCGGCTGCTCGCCGTGTCTTCCTTGCCCCCGAACGGCTTACCGTCTTGGGGGGAACCTTGATGGCGACGCCGTATCTGGTCACGAGCGGCGAAGGACAAGCAGGACCGCTTGTGTCCCTGAGGAACCAGGAGCCGCTGAACCCGCGTCTACCCGGTACTAGGCATTGAGAGGACACATGCCCCGTTCGCGTCCGCGTTTACGAATACGACGCCTGACACCTCGCCCGCCGCTCCGGCCGCAACCAGCTACGCCCCAGCCCGCACCAGCAACGCGGCTGAGCAGAGTGCTCCTCTCCTCCCGCGCCTGGTATCAGCGCACCGATTGGAGCAAACACACTGCCGTCGTCGCGGCCGCTGTCGCAGCTGCGGGTCTCGGGGTGACTGCGTGGGGCACGCTCATGTCTGCCCGTGTCGCGGAGGACCAGCTGGAGCAGTCGAAGGAGCAGCGAGTCGCGCACTCCATGGAGCAGGCCAGTCGTGTCACCTTCTGGCAGGAGCCTGGAGTCACCATCGTTGCGAACAGATCGCTGGACCCAGCGAACGTCTTTCTCGACCTCACAGGCCTCGGGGACAACGGGAGCATGATTACCGGTATTGAGTACTTGGGCACCGTACCGCCGTGTATCCGTCTGGCAGTGCCTGATGAAGAACTGCTGAAGCTCCTGGAATCGCGGGAGCCCAACGCCCCCGAGTCCAAGCGTGCGCATGTATCCAAGATCTACATTCAGGATTCCCGCGGCGAAACGTGGCAGCGCTCCAGCTACGGACGGCTCGAGCCGCAGGGGGAGGACGCCAGCGTCCGCATAGCACAGGGCATCGCCGCAATGACGAGGGTAATGGGCTACAAGGACGTGCTGCTGTCCCACCCTTCATTGAAGCGTGAAGCGCTGGATGCATGCGCCGAAGGAAGCTGACCATCGAGATCAAGATCGTTTCTGCACAATTGCGCAAGTGCTCCGTCACCCCGCAAGGCCCGCCGCGAGTACGAGAACCGCGTCACCACTCTCGGAACTCCGGCCTGACCAAGATCACCGGCTTAGTGTTAACCGCTGTACCCGGCCTTGGGGAACATTGGTACAGCCGTTGGCGCTGAGATTGATCATGATGTCTAGCTGCGGATCTCCGCGTTCGGGTGGGGCTGGGCCCGGAGTCGGTTGCGGAGGTCAATCTCCTCGGGGGTGAGCGTGTCTTCTGGACGGCGGATGCGGACGGGCTTGGGCCGCAGTGGCGGGCCGTCGTCCGCCGCGGCCTCTTCGGCTTCGGCCAGTGCCCGGTAGAGCGAGGCGACCGAGGGGTTTTTGCCTGCGTTCTTCCCGGTCTCAATGACCAGCTTCTTCGCGATCTCAGGGACGGGTACGCCCTTGTCCTTCAGCGCGACGGCGAAGGTGAGCATGTCGTCGTCGATGACCTTCGGCCGTCCGCCGTGGTTGCCCTTGGTCGCTGCGGTGACCTGGCCTTCGAGGGTCCTCTCCCGGATGTAGTTGCGTTCGATCTGTCCGGCGACGGCGAGCACGGCGAAGAACATGGCGCCCATGCCGTTGGGGTCGTAGATGCCGGTGAGCGGGCCGGTGAGGAGTTCGAGCTGGATGCCGCCGGCTTGGAGTTCGGCAGACAGCGTCATCAGCTCGGCGGCGTTGCGTGCGAGCCGCTTGAGCTCGTGGACGATGAAGATGACCGGCGTCTCGGGTGCGGCTTCCTTGAACTGGCGGGCCAGCGCAAGCGCCTTCTCCAACTCGGGCCGCACCCTGACGTGGGTGCCGATCTGCTCCTGGAAGACCTTGTGACACTCTGCGTGGTGGAGGGCGTCGAGCTGGCTCGCCAGCTCCTGGCGGGCAGTCGAGGTGCGGGCGTACCCGATCCTCACGGACCGCTCGGTGCGGGGCGCGGGCACGACGGCGAGCGCGGGGCCCCTGCTTCCACACGCGGCCGGGGAGGCGGACGCCGGGGGCGGGGATCTCCAGTTCCTCACGGAGCGCGGAGTGTGGTACTTCGCGGCGGTCTTCCCGCTCCGGGTGCGGCAGGCGCTTCCAGCGGGCGCGTCACAGTTCGGGCAGTCGTGACGCTCCACGCCAATGCTGCCTGATCGGGCGTGAGATCCATGGCGGCAGCCTCTCAGAAGTGCCTCGCACAACACGCCGGTTTCCAGAGGACTTTTGCGTACGGTGACCTGCGGAGATGCGATCACGCCGGGCCTCTCGCAGATCTCTCAGAGATGTTCATTTGTGAGAATGCCGAGAAGTCGAACGTGCAACCGATCGGCGCGCCTTGCCCGGCGCCGCGTCTCGGCGAAGACCGAACTGTGTGCTCAGGCGGGCTGACGGAGTGCGCTGACCAGTGCGCGCGGGTCGTCGGCATGGAAGCGGATGGTGTGGGCCTCTTCTGTTGCGCCGAGCGGGCGGGTGAAGGGGAGTGGCCGGTTCAGCTCCAGGGTCACCGAGGTTTGGCTGCCCACGATCAGGTCGAGGACCCCGTCCTCGGAGAGGGTGATGAGACCGCCCTCGGGATAGCGCCGGTCGACCCGGACCGAGGCGACCGCGTCCGGCGGTACAGCGAGGTCGAAGAGGGCTCCGTAGCGGATCCGCAGAGAACCGTCGGGGCGCACGACGTGCGGCCGGGTGACGCAGGCGGCGTGCAGGGCCAGCACAAGGACGACGCCGTACAGGTCGAGTACCAGGACCACCCGGTGGACTGCCGGCCAAGGGATGAGGAAGGCCAGGCCCACCGTCTCGATCACCATCACGAAGAGCAGCCCGTACATCATCGCGGTCTGGGGCCCGGTGTACGCGGCAGCGAGGTCCCCGGGGCGCACCCCGTGCGTGCCGCGCCGGATCCACCGCCCCAGGGAGGCGAGGGCGCGCAGTTCGTGGAGGACCAGGCGGCGGACCGTCACCGGCACTGCCTCCCGTACGGCGGCTCGCCGCGCCGCCCGGCGGTCCGCGCCGCGGGCGCGCGCGGCGACGTACAGAGAGCGCAGCACCCAGGCTTCCAGCAGGAGCACTGCGAGCACCAGCGTCTCGGCGCCCGCCAGCGCCCACCCGGGCGGCCGGACCCCCGCCACCAGGCAGGCCGCCAGTGCCAGTTCCCCCGGCAGTACGGCGGCTACCGCGATCCGCGCCTCCCGTACGCCCCTTGCCCGGCCGCTCATCCCCGACCCCTTCCCATGAAAGCCTCCATGAGTCGGCCCACGACTTCCGCCTGCGCTGGGGTGTACTCGGCGAGCAGCGCCTCCTTGAATCCGGTCACGACCACCCCGTCCTTGGGGATCGCGGCGAAAAGCTCCTCGGGGACGGCTGCCATCAGGTCAGCTGCCAGGGGTGCGATCCTCGGATCGTCGGTGGAGGCATCGGCGAGCGCGTCAAGGCGCTCGTACAGTTCGACAACCGCGGGATCGGCGATCAGCGTCCCGAGCAGCGCGAAAATCTCTTGGTTACCGGCGCTGGTGGCGTCCAGCAGTGTGAGGTACTCGCGGTCTTTGGCCTCGCTCGGCGAGTCTGTTCGGGAGGCCTGTGCCAGCAATGCGGCGAGGGCGGGTGAGACGGGCCCGGTCGCGCCCGGCGGCTCGGCGAGCAGGGCGCCGAGCCGGCAGCGGCGCTCCCTGATGTCGGCTTCCTGGCGGGCCAGGTCGGCGTCGAGTTCTTCCAACATCTCGGTCAGTTCGCGCCCGGCATCGTCGGCGAGGGCGTCGCGCACTTCATCGAGGCTGAGGCCGAGTTCGGTGAGCCGGCGCACCCGGGCGAGCAGGACGGCGTCGCGGACGCTGTAGGCCCGGTAGCCGTTGGGGCGCCGCTCCGGTTCCGGAAGCAGGCCGATGTGGTGGTAGTGCCGGATCGCCCGGGTGGTGAGTCCCATGAGCGCGGCGATCTCTCCGATTCGCATGCTGCCAGTAGAAACCCTGCCGTTGCGTCAAGGTCAAGGGGCGGAAGCATCGTCGGGCGCAAAGCGGTTCAAGCGCGTCTGCACACCGGCGTGGTACGGCCTCGCCAGCGCACGTATCTGGCCGGAGTCCGCTCCCGCTACCCCTCATCGTCCTCGTCGAGTTCCACTGTGTCCGGGTTGCGAAGCGGGCGTAGGGCGCCGTCTTCCGGGGTGGAGGCGGTGAAGCTTCAACGGCCCAGGACGTTGAGGTTGCGGTGCTTGAGTGGGGACAGGCGGGCGATGTCCTCGTCCCGGATCTTGTGGCCCTCGGCACGGAGCCGGGCGATGGCGGCGTCGATGTACCGGGTGGTCCAGAGCACCACGGCGTTGAGGACCAGGCCCAATGAGCCGAGCCGGTCCTCCATCCCGTCCCGGTACGCCTGGTGGATGGTTCCGCGCTTGCCGTGGCACACGTCGCGGGCCGGCTTGTGCCGGGCCTCCTGCACGGTGAGCTGGCGGTTCATCTGGCGGCGGTAGGTGTCGTCGACCGGGTCGACGACGCGGAGCACGTGCCCGGTCTTGGCGATCCGGCCGTACTCGGCGCATGCCAGCTGATGATGCTTCGTACGCCGCAGCGCGATCAGATCCCGGTCGACATCGTCCAGGAAGAAGAACCGCTCCAACTCGGGTCTCGTCGGCTCCTCGGCGAACTTCCCATACGCCTCGGCCTGATCATCAGTTAAGAACTCCACCGGCATGACGCGGACCGTAACCAGGCCCAACGCTGATCGGCGATCTTTCGGCGAACCTCAGTTCTGGGGATGATCGCTGTGCTAGCCGACCATGATCCTTCTCAGCGCCAACGGCTGTACCGATGTTCCCCAAGGCCGGTCACGGATCGGCGGTCCGTGACCGGCGGCATGACGGACCGCGTGACACCGCGGTCCTCACCGGCGTCGAGCGGGCCGTTCGCAGGTGACAACAGGCCACCGCCCAACGGCGACAGGCCACCCTCCAACGGCGACAGGCCACCGCCCAACGGCAGCAGGTCCTAGCCCGGCGGTGGCACGCCCGCCGTGCTCCGGCTGCCGTCGGAGCGAGCCGCCGAGCGTGCGGCGGGCCTACGACGACTCGCGCACCACCAGCTCCGTCGGCAGCGTCAACTGCTGCCGGGGCGCGCCGTGGTGCGTGATGTCGGTGAGGATGCGCGCCATGTTCCGGCCGAGTTCCTCCACCGGCTGACGCACCGTCGTCAGGGGCGGGTCGGTGTGGCGGGCCAGGATGGAGTCCTCGAAGCCGACGACGGCGACGTCGTCCGGCACCCGCCGCTTCTGCCGGCGCAGTTCGGCCAGCGCCCCGACCGCCATGAGGTCGGACGCGGCGAAGACGGCGTCCACGTCCGGCGCGCGTTCAAGAAGCAAACGCATGGCGTTCGCGCCGCCTTCTTCGGTGAAGTCGCCCGCCTCGACGAGGAGTTCCGCCGCGGGCAGCCCTGCCTCGTCGTGCGCGGCGCGCCAGCCGGCGAGCCTGGTGCGGCCGACGTCCATGTCCAGCGGGCCCGTGATGGTGGCGACCCGCCGCCGTCCGCTGCCCAGCAGGTGCCGTACCGCGGCGGCGGCCCCTCCGGC
Organism: Streptomyces sp. NPDC051136; assembly: GCF_044455745.1. Classification (NCBI taxonomy): domain Bacteria; kingdom Bacillati; phylum Actinomycetota; class Actinomycetes; order Kitasatosporales; family Streptomycetaceae; genus Streptomyces; species Streptomyces sp. NPDC051136. The sequence goes on from NZ_JBITFE010000013.1 coordinate 7,555, forward strand.
GTTGTCGGAGTTGACGTAGCTCAGCCGCTCGCCGGCGTCGCGGCGGCCGGCCAGGACGGTCGGCAGACCCATCTCCTCCAGCATGCCCGGCAGCCGGTCCTCGGAGTGCACCGAGACCAGCAGGACGCCGTCCACCCGGCGGGTCGCCACCGACTCGGTCAGCTGGTCCCGCTCGGCCTGGTCGCGGACGAGCATCAGCTGCAACTGGGTGCGGCTCTCGGCCAGGGCGCCGCTGACCCCGCGGATGAGCGCGGCGAAGAACGGCTCCGAGCCCAGGCGGCTCTCCGACTCCGGGATCACCAGCGCCACGGAGTTGGTGCGGTTGGTCACCAGGCCGCGGGCGACCGAGTTGGGAACGTAGTTGAGTTCCTTGATCGCCGCAAGCACCCTGGCGCGGGCGTCGGCACTGACCAGCTCCGAGCCGTTGACGACACGGGAGACCGTGGTGCGGCCCACGCCGGCCCGGGCGGCGACCGTTTTGATCGTTGGACGGCGGTTGCCGGTCATGTGCTCCCCCCTCGGCGGCCGCGGCGGCGACGCCTGCCGCGGAGGTGACCTGCGGCAATTCTTGCAGACCCCGCGGGCGGCGCAGCACCCCCCGACCGCGGGGGACGGGTCCGCCGGGCGGAGGGCCGACCGCAAGTTGCTTTCAAGTTATTGACAGATCGCTCCGTTCCCACGAGTCTTCGATGCGCCGGTGGGAACGTGCCCACCCGCAATTGGGCACGTTCCCAACCGTGTTCGAGCCGCTGTCTTTCATCGCTGTAGCCATCGCAGTAGTCATCGCAGCTTCGTCACTCCGATGTGTCAGCGCCGTCGCTAGGAGGAGATCCATGGGCACTCTCGGTTCGTTGCGCAGAAAGGCGGTGGCGACGGCCGCGGCCGTCGGCGCGCTGGCGCTCGTCGTCGGCTGCGGCGGCAGCGACGACTCGGCCACCGGAGGTGGCGAGAAGGACGGCAAGGTCACCATCACCATGGGCATGTACGGGGTGATGGGCATCAAGGAGACGGGCCTTCTCGAGCAGTACGAGAAGGAGAACCCCGACGTCGACATCAAGGCCGAGATCGCCGGTGACGAGCAGACCTACTACACCGCTCTGCAGACCCGGCTGGCCGCGGGCAAGGGCCTGAAGGACATCCAGGGCATCGAGATCGGCCGGGCCAAGGAGATCACCGAGACCCAGGCCGACAAGTTCGTGGACTTCGCCGACGTCGCGGGCACCGACCACTTCCTGCCCTGGAAGGAGTCCCAGATCAGCACCGAGGACGGCAAGGTGCTGGGCCTGGGCACCGACATCGGCCCGATGGCCGTCTGCTACCGCAAGGACTACTTCGAGAAGGCGGGCCTGCCCACCGACCGTGAAGAGGTCGCCAAGCTGTGGGAGGGCGACTGGAAGAAGTACGTCGAGGTCGGCCGCACCTTCAAGAAGGGCTTCAAGGGCGGGGACGTGGCCTACATGGACGCGGCCAGCGGTCTGTTCAACGCCATGGTCTACGGCTACCCCGAGCAGTACTACGACGACAAGGGCGAGCTGATCTACGACTCCAACCCGGCCGTCAAGGAGGCGTGGAACCTCTCCGCCGACGCGGCCGAGGACGGACTGACGGCCAAGCTCCGCCAGTTCCAGCCGGGTTGGGACCCGGGCCTGGCCAACGGCACCTTCGCCACGGCCGTGTGCCCGGCGTGGATGCTCAGCCACATCAGCGAGAAGGCCGGTGACGCGAACAAGGGCAAGTGGGACGTCGCCAAGGCCCCCAAGGGCGCCAACTGGGGCGGCTCCTTCCTCGGTGTGGTCGAGCAGAGCCCGGTGAAGGAAGAGGCCAAGAAGCTCGTCGCGTGGCTGACCGCGCCCGAGCAGCAGGCCCACATCTTCAAGGAGATCGGCAACATCCCGTCCTCGCGCGAGGCGCTGGACAGCCCCGAGGTGAAGAACGCCGAGTCCGAGTACTTCAGCGGCGCGCCGATCGGCCAGATCTTCGGGGCGGCCGCCCAGGAGATCCCGGACAAGCAGGTCCTCGGCCGCAAGGACGGCACGATCAAGGACACCTTCTCCCAGGGCCTGGCCCTGATCGAGCAGGGCGACGCCTCGCGTGACGAGGCGTGGAAGACCACCGGGGAGCGGATCGAGAAGGCGGTCGGCTGACTCTCGGCTCCCGAGGCCGGCCGGGCCCGTCCGCGTCCAGGCACAGGTCCTGGCCGGCGGGCCCGGCGCCTCGGGGGTGCCGTCCGGATCCTGCCGGGGTCGGACCCGCGCCGAGGCGTCACGTCGCGGCGCCGGCCCGATCCGGACGACACCCCCCAGCCCACACATCCGCTTTCAGGAAGGAAGACCGGTGGCCACCTCCACCACCAAGGCCCTGGCCGGGGGCGAGCCTCCGCGCCCGTCCCCCCGGACGGGCAGCGAGGACACCGCCCGGCGGCGCGGCGCGCTCTGGCACCGGCTCGACATCAAGGGCGCACCGTACGCGTTCGTCGCGCCGTTCTTCATCGTCTTCGCCGCGTTCAGCTTCTACCCCCTCGTCTACACCTCGTGGATCTCCCTGCACGACGTGGAGCTGGCCACCCTCGATGTCATGGAGTGGGTGGCGTTCGACAACTACGTGGAGCTGTGGGGCGACTCGCGGTTCTGGAACGCCCTGCAGAACACGATCACCATCGGCGTCATCTCCACCGTGCCGCAGCTGATGATGGCGCTCGGCATGGCGCACCTGCTCAACTACCGGATGCGCGCCTCGCTGTTCTTCCGGGTCGCCTCCCTGGTCCCCTACGCCACCTCGGTCGCCGCGGCCGCCCTCGTCTTCACCATGATCTTCGAGCGCGACTTCGGCATGATCAACTGGGCGCTCGGTTCGGTCGGGATCGACCCGGTCGACTGGGAGGCCGACAAGTGGCCCGCCCAGGTCGCCATCTCCACCATCGTGATCTGGCGCTGGACCGGCTACAACGCGCTGCTCTACCTGGCCGCGATGCAGGCCATCCCCGCCGACCGCTACGAGGCCGCTTCCCTCGACGGCGCCTCGCGGTGGCAGCAGTTCATCCACGTCACCGTGCCCGGCATCCGCTCCACCATCGTCTTCACCATCGTGCTCTCCACGATCGGCGCCACCCAGCTCTTCGGCGAGCCGCTGATCTTCGGCCAGGGGCCCAACGGCGTCACCGGCGGCGCGGACAACCAGTACCAGACACTGGGTCTGCTGCTGTACGAGGAGGGCTGGAAGAACTACCAGATGGGCCGCTCCGCGACCGTCGCCTGGGCGATGTTCATGCTGCTGGTCCTCGTCTTCGTCGTGCAGCGCGTCGTCAAGCGCCTGCGCTCCCGTACGTCCTGACCTGGAGCCGCCATGACCACCCAAAGTCTCCCGGCCCGGACCGACGCCCCGGCCCGGACCCCCGCCGTGAAGGCGAAAGGCCGCGGCGGCCGCAGGCTGCTGCGCCAGCGCGCCGGCCGCCAGCACCACGCCGGCCCCCTCGCCTACGTGCTGCTCGCCATCATGGCGATCCTCTCGATCTTCCCGCTGTACTGGACGATGGTGGCCGCGTCCACCGACAACACCCGGGTCAGCCAGACGCCGCCGCCCTTCCTGCCCGGCCCGAACCTGTTCAGCAACCTCGCCCGGGCCTGGGACGAGGCGGCGATGGGCAAGGCCATGATCAACAGCTTGATCGTGGCCGGGGTGATCGCCCTGTCCACCGTGCTGTTCGCGACGCTCGCCGGGTTCGCCTTCGCCAAGCTGCGCTTCAAGGGACGCAACGTCCTGCTCATGCTGGTGATCGGCACGATGATGGTGCCGCCGCAGCTCGCCGTCGTGCCGCTGTTCATGATGATGGCCGACCTCGGCTGGTCGCAGCAGCTGCCCGCCGTCATCTTCCCGACGCTGGTGAGCGCGGTCGGCGTGTTCTTCATGCGGCAGTACCTGACGGAGGCGCTGCCGGACGAACTCGTCGAGGCCGGACGGGTGGACGGGGCGCACTCGCTCAGGATCTTCTGGAGCATCGTGCTGCCCATCGCGCGGCCCGCGATGGCCGTCCTGTTCATGATCACGTTCGTGCACGCGTGGAACGACTTCTTCTGGCCCTTCGTCGTCCTCGACATGACCAACCCGACGGTGCCCGTAGCGCTCACCCAGCTCAGCGCGGGCTACGTCCGCGACCAGTCGCTGATCATGGCGGGCGCGCTGCTCGGCACGCTGCCACTGCTGGCGATGTTCGTCGTCTTCGGCCGCCAGATCGTCAGCGGCATCATGGCGGGCGCCGTCAAGGGCTGACCCACCGCCCTACGGCCCGGTCCCGCGCCGTCCGGGCCGTACGCCACCTCTTCGGGCGCGCGCCCCGCGCACATCTCCACCTCTGAAAGGACTTACGTGGTCACCGCAGCACAGCAGACCGCGTCCGCCGCCCCGGACGCCGCCCGTACCTTCCCCAAGGGATTCCTCTGGGGCTCCGCGACCGCCTCCTACCAGATCGAGGGGGCCGCCGCGGAGGACGGCCGCACGCCGTCCATCTGGGACACCTACGCCCGCACCCCGGGCCGGGTCCGCAACGGCGACACCGGTGACGTCGCCACCGACCACTACCACCGCCGCAGCGAGGACGTCGCCCTGATGTCCGAACTGGGCCTCGGCGCCTACCGCTTCTCCCTCGCCTGGCCCCGCATCCAGCCGACCGGCCGCGGGCCCGCCGTGCAGAAGGGCCTGGACTTCTACCGGCGCCTGGTGGACGAGCTGCTGGAGAAGGGCATCCAGCCCGTCGCCACCCTCTACCACTGGGACCTGCCGCAGGAACTGGAGGACGCCGGCGGCTGGCCCGAGCGCGCCACGGCCGAGCGGTTCGCCGAGTACGCGGCCCTCGCCGCCGACGCCCTCGGCGACCGGGTGAAGACCTGGACCACCCTCAACGAGCCCTGGTGCAGCGCCTTCCTCGGCTACGGCTCCGGGGTGCACGCCCCCGGCCGCACCGACCCGGTCGCCGCCCTGCGCGCCGCCCACCACCTCAACCTGGCGCACGGACTGGCCGCCCAGGCCCTGCGCGACCGCCTCCGCGCCGACGCCCAGGTCTCCGTCACCCTCAACATCCACCACGTCCGCCCCCTCACCGGGAGCGACGGCGACACGGACGCGGTCCGCCGGATCGACGCGCTGGCCAACCGGGTCTTCACCGGCCCCATGCTGAACGGTGCCTACCCCGAGGACCTGTTGAAGGACACGGCCGAGCTGACCGACTGGTCCTTCGTCCGGGACGGCGACCTGCGCCAGGCGCACCAGCCGCTGGACTTCCTCGGCGTCAACTACTACACACCCACCGTCGTCTCCGAGACCGACGGCAGCGCCACCCACAGCTCCGACGGGCACGGCAACAGTGCCCACAGCCCCTGGCCCGGCGCCGACCGGGTCGCCTTCCACCAGCCGCCCGGCGAGACCACCGCCATGGGCTGGGCCGTCGACCCGAGCGGTCTGTACGACCTGCTGCGCCGGCTGGCCGCCGACTTCCCGAGGATGCCGCTGGTCATCACCGAGAACGGTGCCGCCTTCGACGACTACGCCGACCCTGCCGGCCAGGTCAACGACCCCGCCCGGATCGCCTACGTGCGCGGCCACCTGGCCGCCGTCCACCAGGCCATCCTGGACGGCGCCGACGTGCGCGGCTACTTCCTGTGGTCCCTGCTGGACAACTTCGAATGGGCCCACGGCTACAGCAAGCGCTTCGGTGCCGTCTACGTCGACTACCCGACCGGCACCCGCATCCCCAAGGCCAGCGCCCGCTGGTACTCCGGGGTCGCCCGCACCGGCGTCCTGCCCGGCGCCTGACCACCGGTCGCCCCGTCCCGCACCACACCGGCGCGGGACGGGGCGTACGGGCAGCCGCCGGCCCGTCAGTCGAACGGCGCGAGGGTGAGGCGGGCCTCGGCCGGGTTGCCGTCGTGCACCAGCGACTCGTGGTTGCCGACGTCGTCGAAGGCGAACGCGTACGCCTTGCCGTCGGTCATGCGCTCGTGGATGACCCGGGCGTAGTGGTTGGTCACCGCGTCCCGGTAGAAGTTCGCCGCCGAGGGGTCGGGCTGGTTGGGGTTGCTCAGCAGCGTGGAGCGGTTGAACCCGGCGCACAGGGTACGGGAGATCGGCCCGCGCACCTGGTCGTTGGGTGCGTCCAGGAGCCGGTGGCAGCCGAAGACGCTGGAGGCGTCGGGCTTCTGGAAGCTGGTGACGACCGCACCGGAGCCGTTGGTGAAGTTCATGACGTTGCCGGAGACGCGCCCGAAGTACTTGGTGTCCGGCCGGTCACCGAAGGGGGTGACGGTGAGCGTCGCCGACGCGTACCTCTGCCAGACCCGGTTGATGTAGTCGTCCATGACCGACGCGGGCAGCGCCCCGGTCTCCACCCCGTACAGCGGCGCCAGTGCCCGCAGCACGGTGCCGTCGGGCCGGGTCTGGACCAGCCCGCCCCAGCCCGGCTGCGCCCGCAGCGCGTCGAACACCCCGCGGTAGCCACCGGCCTTGAGCGCTCCGGCACTGGCCGTGCTGCCGTCGGCGCGTTGCACGCCGACGGTGTAGGGCGCGGAGAACATGTCGACCTGGGTGCTGTTGAGCCACAGCCCGTCGTTGTTGAGCGTGTACTCCGACCAGTTGAAGAGGATGTTGCGGTTGGGGTCGCTCGGGTTCTGGACGGCGGGCTGGACCAGACCGCCGGTGGTGAGGCGGAAGTCCAGCTTCTGCCCGTAGGAGAAGTAGATGCGCCCCGACAGCTTCGGGATGCGGATGGTCTTGGTCTGTCCCGCGGCCGGCCCGGGGATGGACGCGTCCGGAGCGGGCGTGGGGGGATTGCCGCCCGCGGGCCAGGCGTGGAAGGTGCCGTTGGCGTCGGCCCAGCCCTGCTGGCCGGTCGTCAGCGAGGTGCCCAGGTTGTAGATGTGGACGGCGTCGCCGCGTGCGGAGTTGTTGGTGATCTTCAGGGGGATGGTCGCGGGCACCGCGGCGTCCGCGGGCGGGGCGGCGCCGAGCGTGAGCAGGGCGCCGGTCAGGCCCGCGGCCGCGGCCACGGCGAGCAGACGACATCTGAGTCGGGAGAGCACTCTCCACCTCCGTGCGGGTGGGGGGAATTGGTCCGTACCGATCCTGAGAGCGCTCTCAGCGTTGCGCTGGGATGCGTTCATGTCAATGCATCCGGCGCATGACACGGTCTCCCGGGCTCCGTCTTCGCACCCGCCCGGCACCGGCGGGCACTCAGCATCCGTCCGGCGGGCGCGCACCGGCACCCGTCCGGTGAGGGCGTGCATCAGCTCCCGGGGCGGCCGACCGGGGCGCGGGACAGCGAGGTGCGAGGAGGCCGGAGTTCAGCCGGTCACCGTGTAGTGCCGGACCGCTCGCGCGCCCCGCCGTTCGGTGCCGGGCCACAGGCAGTCCAGGACCGAGGCGGACGGCGGGAAGAGCGCGGACGGCACCGCCTCGCGGGCGAACCACTCCCAGCGCTCGATCTTGTCGGGCTCGGTGACCCGGGGCGCGCCGGCCGCGCGCCGGGTGACGGCGGCGGCCGTCACCCGGGTCAGCCCGCCCACCCCGTCGACGAGCACGGCCAGCACCCGCACCTCCGACGAGGCCGCCACCAGCCCCGTCTCCTCCGCCAGCTCCCGGACGGCGGCCGTCTCGAAGTCCTCGCCGGCGTCGACCTTGCCGCCGGGCAGTTCCCAGCGCCCGTCGTGACCGAGGCCGAGCAGGACCCGGCCGTCACCGTCGAGCACGGCGAGACCGACGCCGGTGAGACTCTGCGCCGCGGGGCGGGCACGTTCGGGGCGCTCGGCGCGCGGTACGGAATCGCTCATCGGGTCATTCCACACCCGGGCGGCGGCCGGCGGCCACCGGGGGCAGCAGGGCGGCGGCGTCGTGGAACTCCCGGCGCAGGGCGACGATCCCGTCGCCCGTCCTGTCCGGGTGCACCCGGTTGGTGAGCAGCACGGCGTAGCGCCGCGTGGCAGGGTCGACCCAGAGGCTGGTGCCGGTGAAGCCCGTGTGGCCGTACGAGTCCGGGCCGAACACCTCTCCGGCGGGGGAGCCGACCGGATCGCGGCCCTGCCAGGCGAGAGCGCGCCGCAACGCCAGGCCGTCGGTGTGGGCGGCCGTCATCAGGGCGAAGGTGGAAGGGCTCAGCAGGTCCCGGCCGCCGGCGGCGAGCGCGGCGCCGAGCAACTCCATGTCCGCGAGCGTGGAGAACAGGCCCGCGTGGCCGCCGACCCCGCCGAGCACCACCGCGTTCTCGTCGTGGACCTCGCCCACGACCCGGCGGCCCCGCCAGGGACAGTCCTCGGTGGCGACCGCCCGCGCCCGGCGTCCGGCGTCCGGCCCGAAGACGGTGTCGCGCATGCCGAGCGGCGTGCACACCAGCCGCTCCACCAGGGTGTCCAGGGGCTGTCCGGAGGCGGCCTCGGCGACGAGGCCGAGGACGATGAACCCCTGCGAGGAGTACTGGACACGGGTGCCGGGCCGCGCGGTCAGCGGCAGCAGACGCACCGCCTCCAGCAGCGAGGCACGCGTGGGGTGGTCGCGGTAGAGCGGCACCTGCCCCGGTATTCCCGAGGTGTGCGTCAGCAGTTGACGCACCGTCAGGTCGGCCTTGTCGCCGTCGCGGTAGGCGGGAAGGTGGGTGCCCACGGTGTCGTCCAGGCCGAGCGTCCCGTGTTCGACGAGTGCCATGACCGCGAGTCCGACGATCGGTTTGGTCACCGAGGCGAGGTCCCACACGTCGTCGCCGTCCAGGGGCGGTCCGTCCCAGCCGCGGCTGCCGGTCCAGCCCCGGTCCAGCGGACCCTCGGCGCCCCCGACCGACCAGGCGGCGCCGGAGTAGATCCGCCGTTCCCGTCCCTCGGCGAGCAGTCCGGCCAGGGCGCTCACGCCTCCTCACCGCTCCCGGCCGTGCCCACCGGGCCCAGCAGGGGGGTGCGCGCGCCGAGTCCCGCGGACACGGTGCGTGCGGCGGCCCGCACCATCGGGCCGAAGACCTCCACGCTGCCGGGGTCGAGGGTGAAGGTCAGTCCGCTGACGCCGATCGCCCCCACCGCCCTGCCCTGCCCGTCCAGGACGGGGGCCGCCACCGACCGCACGTCCGGCTCGCCGTACTCGTCGTCCACGGCGTAACCGCACGACGCCGCCCGGGCGAGCACCGTGCGCAGCGCGGCGGCGTCGGTGAGGGCGCCCGGGGTGCGCGCCTCCAGGTCCGGAGCGTCCAGGACCGCCGCCGCCTCCTCGGCGGGCAGCGCGGAGAGCATGGCGAGCCCCACGCCGCAGGCGTACAGCGGCGAACGGTGCCCCGGCCGGATGCTCATCCGGTACTCGCGGGCCGGCTCCGACTGTTCCAGGTACACGGCCTCATGCCCGTGACGCACCGCGTAGAACGCGACATGGCCGGTGCGCCGGCGCAGGTCGGCGAGGGCCGGCCGGGCCAGCTCCAGGACCCGGCTGTCGCTCAGGGCCGCCGCCGCCAGGCCCAGCAGCCGGGGCCCCGGACGGTAGCTGCCGCCCTCGGCGGGCTCCGCGAAGCCGTACTCCGCCATGGTCCGCAGATGCCGGTGGACGGTGGGCTTGGTCAGACCCGTACGGCGTGCGATCTCCCCCAGCCGGTGGGGGCCGCAGGGCTGGACGAGCGCATCGAGTACCTCCATCGCCTTGTCGACGGGGCCCTTCACGAGTTCCTGGTCGACCGACCGGGTGTTGACCGCTTTCACCATGTCGCTTAGCTTAACCCAACCGCATTCCATCTGACGGAACGGAGGTGTTGTTCAATGGAACGAATTCTTCAGGGGCGCACGCTGGACCGCGGCCGTCCCAGCCGACGCCACGTCCTGCGGACCGGCGGCCTGCTGCTCGGAGCCCTCAGCGCTCCGGCGCTCCTGAGCGCGTGCGGCACGACGGCCGCCGCGGACCGGGCCGGCAACGTGCTGCGCGTCTCCCAACCGGGCGACCCGAAGACGCTGGACCCGCAGAAGCAGGGCGACATGGTGTCCATGAACGTCCTGATCAACATGTTCGACACCCTCACCACCCGCGGCCGGGACAACCGGCTGCACCCCAGGCTCGCCCTGTCCTGGAAGGCCACCGACGCGCACACCTGGCGCTTCGCCCTCCGGCCCGGAGTGAGCTTCCACAACGGCGAGGTCTGCGACGCACACGCCGTCGCCTTCAGCATCGAGCGCCTGCTCGACCCCGCGACGAAGTCACCCATCGTCGAACTGCGCTTCGTCAAGGGCGTGACCGTCGTCGACCGGCTCACCGTCGACATCCACACCACCGTGCACGACCCCATCCTGCCCGCCAAGCTCTCCCTGTTCGGCGGCGTGGTGGTACCGCCCCGCCACCTCGCCGACGTGGGCGACGCGGCCTTCGCCGACCACCCCGTCGGCACCGGGCCCTTCACCTTCGAGAGCTGGCGGCGCGACCACGAACTGCGGATGCGCGCGCACGCCGGCCACTGGAACGGACGCCCGCCCGTCGACGCCCTCGTCTTCAGCCCCGCCCCCAACGCCTCGTCCTCGCTGGCCGCCCTGCAGAGCGGCGGCGTCGACCTCGTCGCCGGACTCACCCCCGACGCCGCCCAGCAACTCGACGGCTACGGCGGCGTCACCATCGACGGACACACCGGCATCCGCACCGCCTACCTCTCCCTGAACACCCTGGAACGCGGCCCGCTCCAGGACCGCCGGGTGCGCCAGGCGCTCAACCACGCCATCGACGTGCCACTGCTCATCAAGGCCGTGCTCGGCGGCAAGGCCACCGAGACGCCCGCACTCGTCCCGCGCGGCTCCTTCGGCTTCGACCCCACCGTCAAGCCCTTCACCCGCTCCGTCGACACCGCGCGGCGGCTGCTCGCCGAGGCCGGTCACCCGCACGGCTTCTCCACCACCCTCACCGCCTCCAACGTCGACGCCAACGTCGCCGAGGCCCTGTCCGGGCTCCTCGCCAGGGCCGGGGTGGACGCCCGCGTCGACCTGCTCGACCCCGGCACCTACTCCGCCCGCCTCACCTCCGACAACCGCGGCGCGCTCGGCCCGATCTACCTCGCGGCCAGCACCGTGTGGACCATGGACGGCGCGAGCATCGTCCAGTCCAATGTGCGCAGCGACCGCCGCCAGAGCCGCTGGCACTCCGCGGAGGCCGACCGCCTCATCGACGCCGAGGAACTCTCGGAGGACCCCGCGCAGCGCGAAGCGGCCTTCTCCGACCTGCAACGGCTGATGCGCCGGGAAGCTCCCTTCGTCTTCCTCTACCAGATCGACAACATCTACGCCCGCAACGCCCGGCCCCGCTGGACGCCGGGAGCCGCGGGCGTCCTCGCCATGGAGAGCGCGGAGGTGTCCCGATGAGCGCCCTCACCCTCGACGAGCCACCCGCCCCGGCGGATGCCGCCACCCGCCGGACGGACCGGGCGGGGCTGCTCCTCGGCGTGGTCAAACGCCTGGCCATCGCCCTGTTCGTGCTGCTGTGCACGGCGACCGTCGCCTTCTTCCTCGTCCGCCTGTCCGGCGACCCCGTGAAGATCCTGCTGCCGCCGGACGCCACGGCCGAACAGGAGCGGGTGCTGCGCCACTCCCTGGGCCTGGACCAGTCCCTGTTCGCGCAGTACCTGGACTACCTCCGGGGACTGCTGCACCTCGACTTCGGCGACTCCCTCGTCTACGGGCAGCCGGTGAGCGAGATACTCGCCGACCGGCTGCCGGCCACAGTCGAACTGGCCGCCGCCGCACTCGCGTTGACCCTAGTCGTCGCGATCCCGGCGGGCATCGTCGCCGCCGTGCGCCGCGGCCGCGGCACCGACCACACCGTGATGACCGGCGTCCTGCTCGGCCAGTCCACCCCGCCGTTCTGGGTCGGCATCCTGCTCATCCTCGTCTTCGCCGTCTGGCTGCGCCTCCTGCCCGCCTCCGGCTACGGCACCCTCGCCAACCTGGTCCTGCCCGCCGTCACCCTCGCCGTGTACTCCGTCGCCGTCGTCGCCCGCCTGCTGCGCTCCTCGCTGATCGACGTCCTGTCCTCCGACCACATTCGCAGCGCCCGCGCCAAGGGCTTCGGGCCGCTGCAAGTGGTGCTCAGGCACGGACTGCGCAACGCCTCGCTGCCGGTGGTGACCGTCGTCGGCCTGGAGGTCGGCAACCTGCTCGGCGGGGCGATCCTCACCGAACGCGTCTTCTCCTGGCCCGGAGTGGGACAGCTGACCGTCGAGGCCATCTCCAACCGCGACTTCCCGCTCGTCCAGGCCACCGTCCTGTTCTTCGCCGCCACCTTCGTCGTGGTGAACCTGCTCGTCGACCTCTCCTACAGCTTCCTCGACCCGAGGGTGAGGACGTCACGATGACCGTCATGTCCCCGGCCGCGACCGGCGCGGCCCCGCAGCGCAAGCCGTCCGGCGGCTCCGGCTCCGCCGTCCTGCGCGGGCTGCTGCGCAACAGGCTCGCCGTAGTGGCCCTCGCCGTACTCGTCACTCTGCTCGCCGCCGCCCTGTTCGCGCCCCTGATCGCCCCCTACGACCCCAACACGCAGAACCTCCTGCTGCGGCTGCGGCCCCCCGCCTGGCAGCACGGCGGCAGCGGTGCGCACCTCCTCGGCACCGACCAGCTCGGCCGCGACATGCTCTCGCGCGTCGTCTACGGCGCCCGGGTCTCCCTGCTGGTCGGCGCCGGCGCCGCGCTGCTCGCCGGCGTCATCGGCACCGTCGTGGGCCTCGTCTCCGGATACTTCGGAGGCTGGGCCGACCGCACCCTCATGCGGCTCGCCGACGTCCAGCTCGCCTTCCCCTCGCTGCTGCTGGCCCTCGCCGTCGTCGGCTTCCTCGGCTCCGGCCTGTGGGTCGTCATCGTGGTGCTCGGCTTCACCGGCTGGGTCTCCTACGCCCGTGTCGTGCGCTCCGAGGTGATGTCGCTGCGCACCCGGGACTTCGTCACCGAGGCCCGCGCGATCGGCGTCACCGACGTCACCATCATGCGCCGCCACCTGCTGCCCAACGTGATGGCACCGCTGGCCACCATCGGCACCCTGCACGTCGCCGCCGCCATCGTCGCCGAGGCCTCGCTCAGCTACCTCGGCCTGGGCGTCCCCAAGGAGACGGTCACCTGGGGCGGCATGCTCTCCGACGGCCAGCTCTACCTGGGCACCTCCTGGTGGGTCGCCGTCTTCCCCGGCATCGCGCTGATGCTGACCTCCCTCGCCATCAACATCACCGGCGACGCCCTGCGGGACGTCGCGGACCCGAAGGCCTACCGCCGATGAGCAACGACCGACCCGTACCCGACCCCGAGCGGACGGCCGCAGACGCCTCCCGGCCGCCGGCGGACCGGCGGCCGCTCCTGGAGATCGACCGCCTCAGCGTCGACTTCCGCCTGGAGACCTCCGTCGTCCACGCCGTCCAGGACGTCTCCTTCCACGTCCACGCCGGGGAGACCCTGGCCGTCGTGGGGGAGTCCGGCAGCGGCAAGAGCGCCACCGCCCTGTCCGTCCTGCGTCTCAACCCGAGCCCACCGTGCGTCTACGCGGGCGGCGAGATCCGCTTCGACGGGCGCGACCTGCTGCGCCTGTCCGAGAAGGAACTCGGCCGGGTCCGGGGCCACGACATCGCCATGGTCTTCCAGGACCCGATGACCTGCCTCGACCCGCTCCAGCGCGTCGGCGCCCAGGTGGCCGAGGTCCTCAGGCACCACACCGGCATGTCCCGCGCCGAGGCGAAACAGGCCGCGCTGGCGGCACTGGACGAGGTCGGCATCCCCGATCCCGCCCTGCGCTACCGCCAGTACCCGCACGAGCTCTCCGGCGGCCTGCGCCAACGCGTGATGATCGCGACGGCGCTGGTGGCCCGGCCCCGCGTTCTCGTCGCCGACGAACCGACCACCGCCCTGGACGTCACCGTGCAGCGCCAGATCCTCGACCTCCTCGTCACCCTCCAGCACAAGCACGACATGGCCGTCGTCCTGATCACCCACGACCTCGCGGTCGTCGCGGAGACCGCCGACCGCGTCGTGGTCATGAACAAGGGAAAGGTCGTCGAGACCGGCGACGTCCTCGACGTGTTCGACCGCCCGGCCCACGACTACACCCGCAAACTGCTGGCAGCCACCCCCCGACTGGAGGCGGCATGAGCACCGGCGTCACCGACACCACCGCCCCCGCGCCACTCCTGGAACTGAGCGGTCTGCGCAAGGAGTTCGGCGGCCGGCGCGCGAACGTCGCCGTCGACGACGTGTCGCTCGACGTCCACGAGGGCGAGACCCTGGCCCTGGTCGGCGAGTCCGGCTGCGGCAAGACCACCCTCACCCGGCTGCTCCTCGGCCTCCTCGAACCCACCGCCGGCCGCGTGCGCTTCGACGGGCAGGACCTCGCCGCCCTCACCGCGTCCGAACTGCGCGGCGTACGACGGCAGATGCAGGTCGTCCTCCAGGACCCCTACTCCAGCATGAACCCCCGTATGCGCATCACCGACATCGTCGCCGAACCCCTGGTGACCCACGAACCCGACGCACGCGGACGGCGGGCCCGGGCGCGCACCCGGGAGCGGGTCGGGGAACTCCTCGAAGCCGTCGGCCTGGACGCAGGCATCCAGGACCGCTATCCGCACGAGTTCTCCGGCGGTCAGCGCCAACGCGTCTCCATCGCCCGGGCCCTGGCGCTCCGCCCCCGGCTGCTGGTGCTCGACGAACCGACCAGCGCCCTGGACGTCTCGGTGCAGGCGACCGTCCTCGACCTCCTGGCCGACCTCCAGCGACGGCTGCGTCTCACCTACGTCTTCGTCTCGCACAACCTCGCCGTCGTGGCCCAGGTGGCCGACCGCGTCGCGGTGATGAGCCGGGGGAGCCTGGTCGAGGTCGGCGAGGCGACGGCGGTGCTGCGCGCCCCGCGGCACCCCTACACACGGCAGCTGCTCGACGCGGTACCGGTCCTCGACCCGCGCAGGGGACGACGGGCCGCGGAACGCGCGTCCCTCCCGGCACCGGAAGTGAACCGATGACGCGCCGCACGCTACAGGTGGGACAGCACCAGACCCGCACCGCCGAGCAGCGCCACGTCGTCGGCCGCGGCCGACGCGACCAGCACCTGCGGCTGTTCGGCACCCGCGAAGGCGACCGCGTCCCGCAGCCGCTCCTCCACCACGGTGCGCAGGCGCTCACCGCCCTCCCGCGCCTCGCCGTGCAGGATGAACAGTCCGGGCGCGAACAGCTGCTGCACGTTCACCAGTCCCAGGGCGAGGTTGTGCGCGTACTCCTCCACCACCCGCCCGGCGAGTTCGTCGCCGCGCTCGACCAGCGCGGCCAGCGACAGTGCACCACCGAGCCCCGCGGCGCGCGCTCTCGCCCGCAGCCAGCCGGTCGTGGCCAGGGTCTTCCAGCAGCCCCGGCTCCCGCACGTGCAGCGCTCACCGCTGGCCGACACCGTCATGTGCGCGCCGCTGCGCCCGCCGGGCGGCGCCATCACCTCGCCGTCGTACAGGACGCCCACCCCGAGCACCTCGCCGGTGGAGACCGAGGCGAAGGTGCGCCGCCCCCGGCCCGCGCCGAACCAGCGGTCCCCGAGCACCTGGAGCCGCGCCCGGTGCTCCAGACGCACCCCGGTCCCGGTGAGGGCGCCGAGCCGCTCGGTCACCGGATAGCCGTGCAGCGCCGGTACGTCGTTGACCTCCAGGATCAGTCCCGCCGAGGGGTCCACGAGCCCCGCGGCGGCCACCCCGATCCCCTGGACCTCGTGGGCGGCGAAGACACCGGCCACCCGGGCCAGCGCCCGGTCGATGTCCGCGGGAGCGGCCGAGGCCGCGTCGTACGACGCCTCGGTGCGGTCCAGCACCTGACCCCCCATGGACAGCACGGCCGCCCCGACCCGGCCGGGCACCAGCTCGACGGCCCCCAGCCGCCGCGGTGCCGCGGGAGCGGCCGGGTGCTCCCCGGCATCCGGGACCAGTCGCAACGGAGAACTTTTACGGACCATGCGCCGACTCTGCCATGGCCCTCTTTCGGAGAGGTAGCACCGTGAGCCAATCGAGACTGACCGAACTCACCTGGCGCGAAGTGCGCCGGGCCGGTGAGCGGGGCATCGCCCTGCTGCCCATCGGCTCGCAGGAGCAGCACGCCGGGCACCTTCCGATGGGCACCGACACGCTCCTGGTCGAGGAGGTCGTGGACCGGGCGCTGCACCTGCTCGAGGGGGACACCGCCGCGCCCCAGGTGGTCCGCCTGCCCACCCTGCCGTACGGGCACAGCCCGCACCACCTGTTCGCGGCGGCCGTCTCGCTCTCCGCGGCGACCCTGGGCGCCGTACTGGACGACGTCCTCGACTCGCTCGTGACCAGCGGTCACCGGCGCATCATGGTCGTCAACGGCCACGGCGGCAACGACGAGATCATGCGGCTCGCCGTGAAACGCCTCGCGCTGCGCGCCGAGGTCACGGTCGCCGCCTGCTCGTACTGGACGCTCAGCGACGGCGGGGACGGCGACGGGACGGAACGGCCGGAGGTCACCCCGGGCCACGCCGGATGGTTCGAGACGTCGCTGATGCTGGCCGCCCACCCCGCACTGGTGCGCACGCCCGTGCCCGCCCGCACTCCCGTCGAACCGCCCCCGCTGTTCGACGACCCGCCCCACCCCGGTCTGACCGTCGAGCGCCACGGCGAGTGGGAGCGGGTCGACGGAGCCACCGACGACGCGTCCGGCGCGGACGCCGGACGGGGCGGCCGGCTCCTGGACGACCGGGCGCGCGGACTGGCCCGCGCGATCTCGGCCTTCGACGCCGCGAGCCGGTGACCCCCATGACGCGAGGAGCAGAAATGAAGATCACCGAAGTCGACGTGTGGGTCGTCAACCTCCCACTCGTCAATCCCTTCACCAGTTCCTTCGAGACCAAGACGGGGGAGACCCGTACCGTCGTGCGCGTGCGCACCGACGCGGGCGTCGAGGGCTGGGGCGAGACGATGTGGGGCGCCCCGGTCGCGGCGATCGTCCGCCGGATGGCTCCGGACCTGATCGGGACCAGCCCGTTCGCGCTGGAGGGCTTCCACCGCAAGCAGCACATGGTGCCCTTCTTCCACGGCTACCTGGGCTACGCGGCGATCGCCGCCGTCGACGTCGCCTGCTGGGACGCGATGGGCAAGGCCACCGGCCAGTCCGTCACCGACCTGCTGGGCGGCGCCGTGCGCGACGAGGTCCCGATCACCGCCCTGATCACCCGCGCCGACGCTCCCGGCGCCACACCGGCGGACCTGCCCGGCGCCATGGCGGAGCACGCCGTGCGCGTCGTCGACGAGGGCGGCTTCGACGCCGTCAAGCTCAAGGGCACCCGGGACTGCGCGGGCGACGTCGCCGTGCTGCGCGCGGTCCGCGAGGCGCTGCCCGAGGTGAACCTGCGCGTCGACCCCAACGCGGCCTGGTCCGTCCCCGACTCGGTCCGGGCCGGCATCGCGCTGGAGGAACTGGACCTGGAGTACCTGGAGGACCCCTGCGCCGGCATCGAGGGCATGTCCCAGGTGAAGGCGAAGGTACGCATCCCGCTGTGCACCAACATGTGCGTCGTCCGCTTCGAGGACTTCGCCCCCGCCATGCGGCTGAACGCGGTCGACGTCATCCACGGTGACGTCTACAAGTGGGGCGGCATCGCCGCGACCAAGGCCCTCGCCGCCCACTGCGAGACCTTCGGCCTGGGCATGAACCTGCACAGCGGCGGCGAACTCGGCATCGCCACGGCCGCCCACCTGGCCGTCGTGTCGAGCACACCCGTCCTGTCGCGGGCCATCGACAGCATGTACTACCTGCACGCGGACGACATCATCGAGCCGCTGCACCTGGAGAACGGCCGCCTGCGGGTGCCGTCGGGACCGGGCCTGGGGGTGAGCGTGGACGAGGACAAGCTCCGCCACTACGCCAGCGTCAACGAACGGGACGGTGACCTGACCGGATGAGCGAGCCCACCGGCAAGCGAGCCGTGCACACGCCCGGGGCTCCCCGCCCCGCAGGTGCCTACTCCCAGGGGGTGGAGGCGGGCGGGTTCCTGTTCACGGCCGGTTTCGGCCCCCAGGACCCGGTCACCGGCGCCGTACCGGACGGTGTCGGAGCGCAGACCGCCCAGGTGCTGCGCAACGTCGGCGCGGTCCTCGCGGAGCGGGGCATGTTGATGCGGGACGTCGTGAAGGTCACGGCGCACCTGCACCACCTGGAGCGGGACTTCGCCGCCTACGACGAGGCCTACCGCGCCTTCTTCGACGAACCCTTCCCGGTGCGCACCACGGTCGGGTCCGACCTGATGCGCATCCTCGTGGAGATCGACGTGGTGGCCCTCCTGCCGGACCCCGGCCTGCCCGGGTGACCCCGCCGTGCCCGCCGGCCCGGCCCCGTACGGGCCGGCGGGCGCCGCGGTCGTACGCTGAACAACACCGAACGAGTCGTGTGGGAGTGGAACGTCATGCCTCTGCTGGAGCCCGAGCCGGAATCCCTGCGCCCCGGCACGACCCGGGCCGCCTCCGCCGACCGGGTGCCCGACGACGGGGCCGCGGGCACGCCCGAGGCGCTGCGCGCCGCGCTCACCGGGCTGCTGGGCCCCGGCAAGGTGCTCTGGAAGATCTCCGACCTGGTGAAGTACGCCTCCGACGCCAGCCCCTACCGCTTCGTGCCGCAGGCCGTCGTACTCGCCGAGGACATCGACGACGTCCGCGCGGTGCTTGCCTACGCACGCGGCCACGGCCGCCAGGTCGTCTTCCGCGCCGCCGGCACCAGCCTCAACGGCCAGGCCCAGGGCGAGGACATCCTCGTAGACGTCCGCCGCCACTTCACCGGCATCGAGGTCCTGGACGACGGTGCCCGGGCCCGGGTCCGCCCCGGCACCACGGTGATGCGGGCCAACGCGACCCTCGCCCGGTACGGCAGGATCCTGGGGCCCGACCCGGCCAGCGCCATCGCCTGCACCCTCGGCGGGGTCGTCGCCAACAACGCCTCCGGCATGACGGCCGGCACCACACGCAACTCCTACCGCACGCTCGCCTCGCTGACCTTCGTGCTGCCCAGCGGCACCGTCGTCGACACCGCCGACCCGCAGGCCGACGAGACGCTGGCGCGGGCCGAGCCCGAGCTGTGCGCGGGGCTGCTCGCGCTCAAGGCGGAGATCGAGTCCGACGCGGAACTCGCCGCCCGCATCCGGGCCAAGTACGAGATCAAGAACACCAACGGCTACCGGCTGGACGCCTTCCTGGACGGGGCCACGCCGGTCCAGATCCTGCGCGGACTGATGGTCGGTTCCGAGGGCACCTTCGGATTCCTCGCCGACCTCGTCTTCGACACCCTTCCCCTCGACCGCAGGGTCACCAGCGGTCTGCTCTTCTTCCCCTCGCTGACCGCCGCCGCGGCCGCCGTCCCCCTGTTCAACGAGGCCGGGGCCCAGGCCGTCGAGCTGATGGACGGCAACACGCTGCGTGCCTCGGTGAGCGTGCGGGGCGTGCCGGCCGACTGGGCGGGTCTGCCGCGGGAGACGGCGGCGCTGCTGGTGGAGTTCAGGGCACCCGACGAGGCGGCACAGGCGACCTTCGAGCAAGCCGCGGCGGCCGTCGCCGACCGGCTGGAACTGGTCGCGCCGGTCGCGTCGGTGACCAACGCGTTCACCCGGGACACCAAGGCGATCTCCGGCTACTGGAAGGCCCGCAAGGCCTTCGTCACGGCGGTCGGCGGCTCCCGGCCGGCGGGCACCACCCTGATCACGGAGGACTTCGCGGTGCCGCCCTCCCGGCTGGCCGACGCCTGCGAAGCCCTGCTCGCGCTCCAGGCCGAGCACGGCTTCGACGCCGCGGTCGCCGGCCACGCCGCCCACGGCAACCTGCACTTCCTGCTCGCCTTCGACGCGTCGAAGCCCTCCGACGTCGACCGGTACGCCGCGTTCATGGACGACTTCTGCCGGATGACCGTGGAACGCTTCGACGGATCGCTGAAGGCGGAGCACGCCACCGGACGCAACATCGCGCCGTTCCTGGAGCTGGAATGGGGCCCCAGGGCCACCGAGCTGATGTGGCGCGTCAAAGAGGTCATCGACCCCGGCGGCGTACTGGCACCCAGGGTCGTCCTCGACCGCGACCCCGGGGCCCACCTGCGCGGACTGAAGACGATCCCCGGGATCGAGCCGGTCGCCGACCCCTGCATCGAGTGCGGTTTCTGCGAACCCACCTGCCCGAGCCACGACCTGACGACCACCCCGCGCCAGCGCATCGTGCTGCGCAGGGAGATGCTGCGCCAGCCGGCCGGTTCGCCCGTGGAGGAACAACTCCTCGCCTCCTACGGCTACGACGCCGTCGACACCTGCGCGGGCGACTCCACCTGCGCGATCGCCTGTCCGGTCGGCATCGACACCGGCGCCATGATGAAGGACTTCCGTCACCGGAGGCACTCGCCCCGCGAGGAACGGGTCGCCGCACTCACCGCGCGGCGCTTCAGGACCGTGGAGGCGTCGGCACGGCTCGCGGTCGCCGCGGCGGACAGGATCAGCGACCGGCTGCTGACCGCCGCGACCGGCCTCGCCCGCAAGGCCGTACGACCCGACCTGGTGCCGGAGTGGCTGCCCGAGATCCCGGGCGCCGCCGCCCGCACCGCGCCGCCCACCACCCGGACCGGAGCGAGCGCCGTCTACTACCCCGCCTGCGTCAACCGGATCTTCGCCGGTCCCGAGGGCGAGGGCACCCCGTCGCTCCAGCGGGCCCTGGTCGACGTATCGGCCCGCGCCGGCCGGCCCGTCTGGATCCCCGACGACGTCGCGGGCACCTGCTGCTCGACGATCTGGCACTCCAAGGGCTACGAGGACGGCAACACCGTGATGGCCAACCGGATCGTCGAGGCCGCCTGGGCCTGGACCGACGGCGGACGGCTCCCCCTCGTCGTCGACGCCTCGTCCTGCACACTCGGCATCCGGCACGAGGTCGTCCCCTACCTCAGTCACGCCAACCGGGAACTGCACGAGCGGCTCGAAGTGATCGACTCCGTCGTGTGGGCCGCCGAGGAACTCCTGCCCCGGCTGACGATCCGCCGCACGACCGGCTCGGCGGTGCTGCACCCGACGTGCTCGATGCAGCACCTGGGCGACGTGGACCAACTGCGCGCGGTCGCCGCCGCGGTCGCCGACGAGGTCGTCGTTCCGGACGACGCCGGTTGCTGCGCCTTCGCCGGCGACCGCGGCATGCTGCACAAGGAGCTGACGGCCTCGGCGACGGCGAAGGAGGCCGCCGAGGTGACCTCGCGCCCGTACGACGCCCACCTGTCCGCCAACCGCATGTGCGAGATCGGCATGGACCGCGCCACCGGCCGTACGTACTACTCCGTCATCGTCGAGCTGGACCGGGCCACCCGCCCCTGACCCGTGTCACCCCCGCTGGGTGAGGGTTTGGGGGTAGTCGGTGATGATGCCGTCGACGCCGAGGGCGGTCATGGTGCGGATGGCGCCGGGTTCGTCGACGGTCCAGACGTTGATGTCCATGCCGAGTTGGTGGACGCGGTCGACGAGGGTCTGGTCGGTGACGGTGTGCTGGGGGTTGATCTGGTCGGCCCATTGGCTGAGTTCGAGGAGTTCGGTGTCGGTGGGGCGGTCGGCGTCGAGGATGCCGATGGGGATGTCGGGCTGGGCGGTGTGGAAGGTGTGGGCGTCGTCGGTCTGGAAGGACTGGACGGCGAGTCGGTGGTGGGCGAGGGCTTTGCGGAGGTAGTCGGGTTTGTTGTGGAGGGTGGTGGCGAGGTCGGTGGCGATGGTGGTGCCGTATTGGCTGCAGGGGCTGATTTCGGCGAGGAGTCCGGTGGGGGTGTGCTGGAGGTGGTTGATGACGGTGTCGAGGGTGATGATGCGTTGGCCGGTGTAGCGGGGGTGGAACCAGGTTCCGGCGTCGAGGCGGCGTAGTTCGTTCCAGGTGAAGTCGGAGACGCGGTAGCGGGGGCGGTCGGGGTAGAGGTCTTCGATGTCGGTGGTGCGTTCCATGGTGCAGTCGTGGAAGTTGACGAGTTTGCCGTCCTTGGTGCGTTGGACGTCGATTTCGACGTGGTCGGCGCGTTGGCGGACGGCGAGGTCGATGGCGGCGGCGGTGTTCTCGGGTGCCATGCCGGAGGAGCCGCGGTGGGCGATGACCTCGGGGCCGGTCGCGGCGTGCGCACCGGTCGACGACAACGCCAGCACCACACCGCCCAGCACCGCCACGGCCAGCCCGGCCGCCCTGCCGCTCGCGCGCCTCACCGCGCCGTCCCGGACGCGGCCGGCACCGGGGGCGCCGCGGCGGGCAGGGCGTCGAGCACCGCCGCCGCCATGGTCACCGGGTCGCCCGAAGGCGCGACGGGACCGGGATCGTGCCGCTCGTTCCAGGCGTTCTCCAGCCCGAACCAGTCGATGGCGGCCGGTGGCCGGCCGGTGACCAGCGCGGTGTCGAGGGAGTCCAGGAACTTCGTCCAGCGCACCGCGTAGAAGCCGGAGACCAGCCCGGACCACTCCCGGTTGGCGTAGTCCCGCAAACCGCCCGTGTCACTGCCGGAACGGTGGCCCCAGGTGGTGAGGATGGACCGGGCGTCGAACTCGGCGGCGGCCTTCTCCGCCGCGGTGCGTCCCCAGGACCTGGCGTCCGCGAGCCAGGGGCCGAGGAGGAAACGGGTGTCGGTGGCCAGCAGCCGGTCCAGCAGCGTCATGTCACTCTTCCATTCCGCGGCCCCCGCACGGAAGCGCGGCAGGTCACCGGTGTCGTAGGCGGCCTTGATCTCCGGCAGCAGGGAGCGGCTGCGGTTGGCCAGCGCCTGGCGGGCGAGGTCGACCAGGTCGAAGCGGTAGGCGTCCGTCGTACGCAGCTCCGGCGCGACCTGGAGCAGCTCGGCCAGTGCCTCGCGCACCGCGGCCGGGTCGTAGCGCATCGCGCCGGGGCTCCAGCTGGCCGCCGAGGTGGCCGTCAGCCGGGGCCGGGCGGTGAAGAGGCTGTCCTGCGACTCGCTCCAGGTGCCGGACGGCGTGCTGTAGGGACCCGTGCGCAGCAGCGCCCAGGCCCGGGCCGCGTGCGGGTCGGGCCCGCCGTAGCGGCGTCGCGCGTACGCGCTGAACCACGCCGCCTGGTCCACGGGGCCCGTACGCCAGGCCAGTTCGGTGAACAGCTCGTAGGCGACGGGATTGCCGCCGGTGCCCTCCGGCAGGTACGCGATGCCCGACAGGGCGCTGCCGGGCTTGGTGTGCCACCGTTCGAAGCGCTCGGTCCACACGGCGGTGTTGGCGCCGACGGTGGTGTGACCGCCGAAGTTGGGGATCGTGCCGAACGCGTACGGCGCGCCGTGCCAGGTGGTCTCCCGGTCGAGGCCGTCGTAGCGGTCGGACAGGCCGTCGACGATGAGCAGCCTGCGCTTGTCGACGGCGTCGATGATCTGCGTCGACGGGTTGTTCTGCCAGCCGATGAGGGTCCACACGGCGCCGGGACGCGCGCTCTGGAGCGCGTTCATCACGGCCCGGGCGGCATCCCCGACGGGCACGTTCCCCGGCCGGCCGCCCTCGTGCAGGAGGTCCATCTTGTACATCGCGGAGTCGCCGAACAGCTCACGCTGATGGCGGTAGAACGAGGCGGCGACCCTGGAGAACACGGCCGTGCGGGGGTCCAGCCAGTCGGGCCGCTCGAAGCCGACCCAGGTTCCCTGCGGGACGACCGTGCCACCCGGGTTGCGCTCCGTGAAGCCCGGGGGGACGGTGCCGTAGTAGCCGGGCAGTACGGGTGTCATGCCGAGCTCACGCAGGCGGTTCGCGATCCTGCGGCCGAGCGCCGCCCGGTCCTCGATCAGCCGCTGGGACACGGGGCCGGCGAAGCCGGACATGTTCTGCATCAGCCACCAGGGCTGGTGCGCCGGACCGGGAATCCAGGCTCTGAGTTCCCCGGCCGAGTAGCCGAACTCTTGGAGCGTCGCGTAGTAGACGGCGTCGGCGCCCATCTGGACGAAGACCTCGTTCACGCCGTGCAGGGCGAGGAGATCGATCTGCTCCTCGTACGAGGCCCAGTCACGGTAGGCGCCGGAGTAGCCGTCGTCGGTGTCGTTGAGGGCGAACCGGTGCGGCACCGAGGCCTGTCGGCGTACCGGTCCGTCGGGCGCGGGCAGGGTGCGCGGCAGCTTCGCCGTGCTGCGGCCGGGCCACCCGACATCCACCCTTGCCGAGTACTTGAGGTACCAGTTGACTCCGCTGAGGAGCACGGCGGGGCTGGTCCCGGTGACCCGGACACGGCCGGCCCGGCCGGAGACGCCGAACCAGTCGCCGGAGGCGGGGCGGCCCACCGGGACCAGCGTGAACTGCGAGGCGTGCCGCGGCAGCAGCCGGGCGAGCGCCGCCCGGGCGGAGTGCGTGGAGAACGCCGGCCCGTCGGGCGGGGCCGCCGCCGCGGGGGTGAGTGCGGTGGTGAGAAGGGCGAGGGCGACGGCTGCGCAGAGGGCAGCCCAGGGTCTGAGGCTTCTCACGGTCACCTCTGGGGAGTTGTCGAGGGGGTGTTGGTGAATATGGGGGCGGGCGGGCAACCAGTCAAGGGAGCCCCGCCGTGCGCAGGTGGGTCTTCGGCCACCGCCGGCCGCCGGCCGGCGCGGCGGACGCCGACACGTCCGTACGGTGCGTGAAGGCATGGCCAAGCCGTCACGGAAGGTAGCGCCGGTGTCTCAGACTGGGCGTCATGGAGTTCTTCTGCTATCACCGCGACCGCGCCGGCTCCCTCGCGCTGCGTGACCAGCTGCTGGAGGCGCACTGGTCCTACATGGACGGGTTCGCGGCGGAGATGATCGCGCGCGGGCCCACCCTCACCGCTGACCGCGAGGCCCCCACGGGCAGCGTGCACGTACTCGACCTGCCCGGTCCCGCCGCCGCCAGGACGTTCGCCTTCGAGGAGCCCGGATACCGGGCGGGGGTGTACCGCGATGTGATGCTGCGCCGGTGGCGCAACACCCTGGGGCGCACCATGTGGGACTTCCCCGGCGGCCGGACCGGTGACGACCGGTTCCTGGTACTCGGACTGGGCGCCGGCGAGGCCGTCGACCTGGAGGTGCCGCCCGGCCGGGACGAGGTGATCGCGTACGGTCCTCTGCTGTCCGACGACGGCGGCACCTGGCTGGGTACGGCCGCACTGGTGCGGGCACCGGGCCCGGACGCGGCGCGGGCCCTGCTGACCGTGGACCGCTATGCGGAGGTCGAGGTCCACCCGTGGCGGTTCGGCGGGCGCCCCTCCTGATCCGGCCGGGGAGGCCCCGCAGCGGCCTGTGAGCAGGGGGCGAACGGCCGGGCGACCGCGAGGGAGACCGGCAGGCCGGGCGACCGGACAAGGGACCCGCCGGTGTGCGCCGAGGACGCCTCCCGCACGTCGGCCGGGACGGCTCCGCCGTGCGGGTTCGGCCATTCGGGTCCATGCTGGAACCCGGGCCACGAAGCCCACAGACCGACCCGCCGGGAGGTCCTGTGATCCTGCTCGCGCTGCTCATACCGGTCGTGATGATGGCCTTCCTCTTCGCCGCGGACGCGCTCGAGGACCTGATCTTTCCGCCTCCGGCGGCCCCGGACGAAGAGGCTCCCGGTACCGACGTCGCCCGCACGACCACGCCCTGAGACGAGGCCGGCGTGCCGGGAGCAGGGCCGGCACGCGTCGCCCGGTCACCGGCCCCGTGGGGCAGCGGACCGGGCGACGCGCGGTGAGGCGGCGCCGGGGAGCGGCGCCGCCGTCGGTCGTCAGCCGCCGCTCGTGCTCACCTTCACCTCGTCGACCACCAGCTGCTGCGGGAAGGCGGTCGAACCGTCGGGGTCGCCCGGCCAGTAGCCGCCGACCGCGAGATTGAGGATGAGGAAGAACGGCTTGTCGAAGACCCACTCGTTGCCGTTGAGGTCGGCCGGCGTACGGGTCTGGTACGCCGTGCCGTCCACCGACCAGGTGATCTTGTCCGGCGCCCAGTCCACCGCGAAGGTGTGGAACGCGTCGGCGAACGCCTCGCCGTTCGGCAGCGTGTAGCCCGCGCCGATGCCGCCCGAGCCGGAGTAGCCGGGGCCGTGGATGGTGCCGTGGACCGTCGACGGCTCGAACCCGACGTTCTCCATGACGTCGATCTCGCCCGAGTTCGGCCAGCCGACCTGGCCGATGTCCTGGCCCAGCATCCAGAACGCGGGCCAGATGCCCTGTCCGCGCGGGATCTTCATGCGGGCCTCGACGTGCCCGTAGGTCGCGGTGAACTTGCCGGAGGTGTTGAGGCGCGCCGAGGTGTACTCGCACGTGCCGTACCAGCACTGGTAGTTGCCCGGGTTCTCGCGGCGGGCCTCGATCACCAGGTGGCCCTGGCCGTCGAGCTTCGCGTTGTCTGTGCCCGAGGTGTAGTACTGCCGCTCGTGGTTGTCGACGTTGTCACCGGTCTCGAGCTGCCACTTGGCGGAGTCGACGCCGGATCCGGCAGGTCCGTCGAAGGTGTCCGAGAACGTCACCGCCGCGGCGGACGCCGGCCGGTGTTCCGCCTGGGCGGGGGTCACCGCGGCGGCCGCGACGAGGGTGGCGGACAGGGTGGCGAGCAGACAGCCGCGAAGCAGTCCTGGGGAGGTCATGTCTCTCCCTTTCATGGGCCCGCTCCCACGGTGGGGGAGCGGGCGCCGAGGTGGGGGGAAGGGGGGTGGGGGTACGGCGCGGGTGGGGCCGGCCGGGGTCAGTCGAAGGACTCGAGCGTGATCGCCGCGTTCTCGGGGTCGCCGTCGTGCACCAGCGACTCGTGGTTGCCGACGTCGTCGAAGGCGAAGGCGTACGCCTGACCGTCCCGCATCTGCGCGTGGATCAGACGGGCGTAGTGGTTGGTGACGTCGTCCTGGTAGAAACCGGAGGCGTCGGCGTCCGGCTGCTCGGGGTTGCCGAGCAGCGTGGAGCGGTTGTACGCGGCACACAGGGTCCGCGAAATGGGGCCGCGCACCTGGTCGTTGGGGGCGTCGAGCTTGTTGTAGCAGCCGAAGACCGAGTCGGAGTCGGGTTTCTCGAACGAGGTCACCACCGCGCCGCTGCCGTCGGTGAAGTCCATCCTGTCGCCGTTGACCCGGCCGAAGAACTTCGTGTCCGGCTGCTCCTTGAACGGCGTCACCGTGAGCGTCTCGCCGGCGTACTTGGACCAGACCCGGTCGATGTAGTCGTCCATCACGCCGGTGGGCAGGTCGCCGGAGCCGACGCCGTGCCCGGGTGCCAGGACGCGCAGGGGAGAGCCGTCGGCGCGGGTCTGCACCAGTCCTTCCCAGCCGCCGCCCTGCTGCACGAGACCGTCGGCGACCGCCTTGTACCCGCCGGGCTTGAGCGACCCCGTCTGCTTCGTCGAACCGTCGCCCGCGGTCAGGCCGACGGAGTAGGGCGCCGAGAACATGTCCACCTGCGTGGAGTTGATCCACAGGCCGGAGTCGTTCAGCGTGTACTCGGTCCAGTTGAACAGCGTGTCGTGGTTGGGGTCGGCGGCGTTCTGCACCGCGGGCTGGACGAGGCCGCCCTCGGCGAGCCGGAAGTCGAGCTTCTCGCCGTACGAGAAGTAGACCCGCCCCGAGAACTTCGGAAGCTGAACGGTCTTTGACCCGCCGTTTGCGGGGCCGGTGAACGAGGCGTCGGGTGCCGGGACCGGCGGGGCGCCCCCGGCGGGCCAGGCGTGGAAGGCGCCGCTCTCGTCGGCGTAACCCTGCCGGCCCGAGGCGAGTTCGGTGCCGATCACGTACACGTAGACCTGTTCGCCGCTGCCCGAGTCGTTCTTCAGGGTGAGCGGGATGGTGTCCGGTACCGCCGAAGCCGGTTCGGCCGGCCCGACGACGACGGCGACGGCGCCGATCGACGCCGCGACGGCCAGGGACGCCGTCAGCTTGCGTGGGGAAAGCACACGGTCCTCCTTGGTGTGGGGGACTTGCAGCGTTGTAGTCCTTCCCCGTGCATGTCAACTAGTTGAACGAGATCAATCGGAAGAGGTCCCTCCAGGTTCGGAAGGTGAAGAAGGGGGAAAACGGCGCCTGCCGACTGCCGTGCGTGCGGGGGGCGTTGCGGTGGGTTCATTGACATGTCCGCCGCTACTTACGATCCTGGACCCGTTGCCTACTTCCATCGATGTACACCACGGCCCGTGGAAGCGGAGGGACATGCCGCGCCTGTCTGCAAGCCCACCGACCAGGACCGGGAAGCGCCTGCGCCGCGTGCGCGGTGCCGTCGCCGCCCTGCTGTCCGGCGTTCTCGTCGCCCTCCTGCTCGTGGTGTCCTCGGCCGGGTCGGCGCAGGCGGACCGGACCGGCCTGCGGGCCGCCGACCCGAGCGTGATCCGGGTCGGATCCACCTACGTCTCGGTGCAGTCCACCGGGGGCGGCATCGCCGTGCGCCAGGCCGCGTCCACGGCCGCGCTGGCGGCGGCGCCCGCCCGGCAGGTCTGGTCGGACACCCGTGGCCGCGGCGAGGTGTGGGCCCCCGAGATCGTGCGGGACGGCGGTCGCTACTACATCTACTTCTCGGCCGGCCGCGGAGCTGCCCACCGGATGTACGTGATCAGCTCCACCGCCGCGGACAGCGGATACACCGCCGAGACGAAACTGGCGCTGCCGGACGACAAGTGGGCCATCGACGGCACCCTGTTCACCTTTCAGGGACAGCGCTGGTTCGTCTGGTCGGGCTGGGCCGGTGACACCAACGTCGAACAGAACCTCTACCTCGCGCGGATGAACAGCCCGACGGCGCCGACCGGCGCGCGGTACGTCATCTCGCAGCCGCGGGAGAGCTGGGAGCGGGTGGTCGGCGACCCGTTCGTCAACGAGGGTCCGGAGCCGGTCAAGGATCCGGACGGCCGGCTGCACATCGCCTACTCGGCCAACGGCAGTTGGAGCGACCGGTACTGTCTGGCCGACCTGAGGCTGCGGGCCGGCGGGGATCCGACGTACGTGTGGGACTGGTACAAGTCCAACGGCTGCCTGTTCGGGTCCCACCGCGAGACGATGATGTCCGGCTGGGACCCCACCCTGCACGTCGACGGTCCCGGCCACCACAGCTTCGTCCTGCTCGACGGGGACATCGCCACGAGTCCGCCCGCCGGCCCGAGGTTCCCGCTGATGTTCCACGCCGTCGCCAAGGGGACGCCGTACGCGTGGGAGAACCGGTACTGGTACACCGGCACCTTCTGCTGGTGGGGCGGGACCACCTACAGCCGTGCCGACGTCCCGGGTCCCACCAGCGACACCGGCTGGAGCCTGAAGTACTTCGAGTAGCGCCAGGCCGGCGGCGACGCCGGGGAGCCGACGGACGCGGGCCCGTACCGCACAAACGTCCACGTCGCCGGGCTGCCCCCGGTCGGTACCTCGGCCCGCGCGGCGGTGGTGCCATCGACCAGACTGTCCGCCATGGACCACTTCCTCTCGCCCCCGGCCCGCGCCGCATCGGCCGTGACCGCTGCCGTCCTGGCGGCCTGTTGCCTCACCGCGTGCTCCGGGGACGGGGAGGAGGCGCCGGCGGTCATCCGCGTCAACCAGGTCGGATACGCGGCCGGCGAGCAGAAGTACGCCTACGTCATGGGAGACCGGGACGCCTTGGCCGACGCCGGGTTCGAGGTCCTGGACGAGCACGGCGACACGGCAGGGCACGGCAGCCTCGGCCCCTCCCTCGGCGGCTGGAACGGCAGGTACACCGCCGTGCGGCGTGTCGACCTCTCCTCGCTGCACCGCACCGGCACCTACCGGTTGCGCCTGACCGGTGCGGACGGCGGCCCCGAGGTCCGTTTCCGGGTGGCGCCGGCCCGGCAGTTGCTGGATCCGCTGCGCGCGGACACCGTCCGCTTCTTCGGCACCCAGCGGGACGGCGAGGACGTCCTGACCGCCGCGACCGGGCGGGAGCCCTCGCACCTGACCGACCGGCGGGCCCGCGTCTACGAGCCGCCGCCGGCCGGTGCGACGGCCGGTCCGGCGACGTCCGGACCCGAGCTGACGGAGGTGGGCGGTCCCGTGGACGTCTCGGGCGGGTGGTTCGACGCGGGCGATTTCCTGAAGTTCACGCACACGGCGTCCTACGTGGTCGCCCAGATGCTGAGTGCCGTGCGCGACACACCGCCGGTGCCCGGGCTGCGGGAGGAGGCACGGCACGGGCTGAGCTGGCTGGACAGGATGTGGGACGGGGAGACGGGCACCCTCTACGCCCAGGTGGGACTCGGCTCCGGCGGCAAGGAGGTCCGCGGCGACCACGACGTGTGGCGGCTGCCGGAGGAGGACGACCGGCTCACCGTGCGGCCGGGGGACCCGGACTACCTGCTCAAGTACCGGCCCGTCTTCCGGGCCGGCGAGCCCGGCGAGCCCATCAGCCCCAACCTCGCGGGCCGGGTGAGCGCGGCCTTCGCCCTCGCCGCGCAGACCGAGGCGGAGGACGACCCGGCGCGGGCCCGCGCGTGGCTGGACAAGGCGGCCGCGGTCTACGCCCGGGCGGACACCGAGCCGGACGGGGGAGACCTGGTCACCACCGTGCCCGCGGACTACTACCAGGAGCACACCTGGCGCGACGACCTGGAGTGGGCGGCCGTCGAACTCGCCCGCGGCGCGGACGCCCTGGGCGACGCGCGCTCGGCACGGTGGAGCGGCGAGGCGGCCACCTGGGCCCGCGCGGCCCTGCGGGAGGAACACGGCGGCCCCCTGGGCCCCGCCGACGTCAGCGCCCTCGCACACGCCGACGTGCTCACCGCGGCGGACCCCGACGCGGGCCTCGCCACCGCCCTCCGGGCGGAACTGAGGCGGCAGGTGGAGACGGGGAGGAAACGCGCGGCCGCGGACCCCTTCCGGTCGGGCGTCATACCCGGTGACTTCGACGCGGTGCCGAACACCTTCGGCCTGCTCGCGACCGCCGAGCTGTACGCCCGCGTCACCGGGGACCACCGCTACGACGAGTTCGCCGCGCAGCAACGGGCCTGGGTCTTCGGGGCCAACGCCTGGGGCACCAGCTTCGTCGTGGGCGCGGGCGACCTCTACCCGCACTGCCTCCAGCACCAGGTCGCCAACCTGGCCATGAGCCGCACCGGCCGCGGCGACATCCTGCGCGGCGCCGTCGTCAACGGCCCCAACGACGCGGCGCTGCTGAAGGAACCGGACACCTTCGACGGGGCCCGCGCCTGTTCCCACGCTCCGGACGGCACGGCGTGGGCGGACCTCGACGGCCGCGGCGCCGGCTACGTCGACGACGTCCGGGCCTGGCAGACGGTGGAGCCGGCCGACGACTTCACCTCGACGGCCCTGTACGCGCTCTCGCTCGCCGTCGGGCGGCCCTGACGCGGAGGGCGGGTGCCGCGGAGGCCGGGCGGGCCCCGTGGCGGGTCAGGACGTGGTCGGCCAGGTCCGCAGCAGCACGTCCAGCGCGTCGAGGATCTCCGTCCAGCTCTCCTGGGAATCGGGGGCGCTGTGGCTGAACCCGCCGGCGGCCTCCAGATTGACGTAACCGCTGAAGACACTGCCCAACAGCCGTACGGCATGGGTCTGGTGCGGTTCCGCCAGGTGGTACCCGCGCAGAATGGCCCGCGACATCTGGGCGTGCCGGACTCCGGCGCTGGAGGCAGCCGCCTGCGGGTCCAGGGGGAACTGGGTGGCGGCGAAGCGGCCGGGGTGTTCGCGGGCGTAGTCGCGGTAGACGTTCGCGAACGCGGTCAGCGCGTCCTTGCCGGCCCGGCCGGCCACCGCCTCGGACGCCCGGTCGGCCAGCTCCTCCAGGGCGAGCAGCGCGATCCCGGTCTTGAGGTCGTGGGCGTTCCTGACGTGTGAGTAGAGGCTCGCCGTCCTGACGCCGAAGCGCCGGGCCAGCTCCGTCGGAGTGGTGCGCTCGAAACCGATCTCGTCGGCCGTCTCGGCCCCGGCCCTGATCAGCCCCTCGGTCGTCAGCCCTACCCGAGCCACACCGTCCTCCACATCGCTCACCTGGCAGCCGCGGATGATTATGAGCTTGCCTAACCCCCTTAGGCAAGCGGTGAAGGAGCTGGTCCGGTGACGGTCGGCCCCGCGCTCGCTCCCGGCGGGGCGGCGCAGCGGTGCCGTTAGCATGTTCGAACTCGCGACGATCCGTACGAGCACCCTTGTCCGTCCGACCCCTAGCAAACGGGCCAAACAGTTGAAAACCCCTCCCGCACGAATACCCCCGGGCAGAGACCGCGGCCTCCTGCTCGCCGCCCGGCCTCGGCCGCGGACCCTGCTGTGGACCGCGGCCGGTGTGGTGACCGCCGGTTTCCTCGTCGCGTTGGAATGCGCCGCACGTCACTACGGCGTGCGGGGCCCGATCACCGAGCAGGCGCGGGAAGTGGTCTTCTCACCCCGCTCGGGACCGCTGCTGTACGCCGGGCTCGCCCTGACGATGGTGGTACTGACCTGGCGGCAGCGCCTGATCGCGGCCGGTGCCGCGATCGGCGTCGACGTCGTCTTCCTGCTGGTGCGCTGGGCGGTCGGCGCCGAGCTGAACTTCGGCAACGGCGCGCTGTGGGTGGTCCTGGGCTGCGGGGTGGTCGCCGTGACCCGCCGCAGGGGCGCCGAGCGCACCCTGCTGCTGAAGGGCGTCGGACTGGGGCTGCTGCTGGTCGCCGGCCACAAGACCGGCGACACCTGGCTGCTCATCACCTCGGAGACCCGCAAGACGGTGCTCGACCCGTACGTGGCCACCGCCGACCAGGCCCTGGGCAACCCCTCGTGGCTGGCCGGCCGGTTCGTCGAGGCCACCGCACCGGTCGGCGGCCACGTGCTCCATCTCGTCTACGGTCAGCTGCCCTTGGCGGCCGCCCTCGTCGGGCTGTACCAGCTGCGTCACGTGGCCGTCGAGCGCCGCTTCCCGAGCCACCACCTCGTGCGCACCTTCCTCGTCATCGGCCTGCTCGGGCCCGCCGTCTACATGATCTTCCCGGTGGTCGGACCGGTCTTCGCCTACGGCGCCGAAGGCGGCCAGTGGGCGGTGGCCAACCTGTGGCCGGGCACACCACCACCGGTGGGCGCACCGCACGCCGTCCCGTTCGACGACATCACGCCGCGCAACTGCATGCCCAGCCTGCACACCGCATGGGCCACCACGCTGTTCGTCCACTCCCGCAAGGGATCGCGGGCCGTGCGGTTCGCGGGCGCGTTCTGGCTGGTCGCCACCCTCACCGCGACACTCGGCTTCGGTTACCACTACGGCGCCGACCTCGTCGCCGGAGTGGTCTTCGCGCTCACCGTGGAGGCCGCGATGCGCGCGTCCGCGCGGGGCTGGGACCGCGCGGCCGTCCGGCTGGTCGCCCACGGCACGGCGGTCTTCGCCGCGCTGCTGGTGGCTTACCGGTACCTGCCGGCCGAGATGGCCGAGCACCGGTGGGCCGCCGGGCCGCTGCTCGTCCTGGCGATGGCCTCCGTGATCGTCGCCTATCTGCGGACCACCCGGCGGTGGGAGCCGAAGGCCGTGCCGGTGCGGCAGCCGGAACCGCCGCGCCCCGCGGAGCCGCAGCCCGAGCTGGTCTGACGCCCGGGCCGGGGCCCCGGTACGAGACCGGCCCCGGGCCTACTTGAAGTAGTGGCCCTGCTCCAGGTCCTCGACGAGCCCCGGCTGGACGGGCTCCCACCCCAGCAGCTCGCGGGTCAGGATGCTGGACGCCGCACGGTTGGCCGCGAAGGGGCCTGCCATCCAGCCGAAGTGGGCGTCCGCCTCCGAGACCGGGACCGACACCGCCGGCAGGCCGAGCTGCCGGCCGATCACCTCGGCGAGGTCCCGCGCGGGCAGCCCCTCCTCCGCGACCGCGTGCAGGGTCGAGCCCGCGGGGGCCTCCTCCAGCGCCAGCCGGAACAGCCGGGCGGAGTCCAGCCGGTGCGCGGCCGACCAGCGGTTGGTGCCGTCGCCGAGGTAGCCGGCCGCACCCTTCTCGCGGGCGATGGCGATGAGTGCCGGGACGAACCCGTTGTCCCCCTCGCCGTGATTGGTCGGGGCCAGCCGGACCACCGAGGAGCGGACACCGCGGGACGCGAGGGCCAGCGTCAGTTCGGCGGTCACGGCCCGCACGTGCTGGGCGTCGCCCCGGGCGGCCGCGGCCGGGTCAGGGTCGTGACCGTCGCGTTCGGTCGCCACCCGGCCGGCGATTGAGGGGGTCCCGGACGCGATCGTCAGGGGCCGTCCGGACCCCGCGAGCGCCTCGCCTATCACCTCGACGGCCCGCCGGTCGGCCTCCCCGGCCCCCTTGAAATTCCCCGAGAACGCGATGTCGTGCTTGAAGGCCAGGTGTACGACCCCGTCCGCGCCGGCGGCGGCACCCCGCAGCACGTCGAGGTCGTCCAGGGTGCCCCGGACCACGTCGGCCCCGGCCGCGGTGAGCGCGTCGGCCGAGGCGTCCGAGCGGGCGAGTCCGACGACCTGATGACCGGCGCCGATCAGCTCGGGAACGACGGCTGGGCCGATCCAGCCTGAGGCGCCGGTGACGAAAACACGCATGAGATTCCCTCCAGATATGCCCGTACGGGGCGACCGCCGACGACGCCGACGACGCCGACGGGGGGGGGGCCACGAGCGGCGAGCGCGGGACCCCGCGACCATCCATGACAGCCGCTGTCATCGAAGGTAACACGCGATGTCAGTGACTGTCATCGTGAGGGTCTGCGGGCGTCCGGGAGGGAAGGCCGCCCGGGGCAAGGCGCGGAGGCGTCCGTCCCAGGGCGCGGCTGCGGCCGCGCCCCTCCCGTCGTCCCGCGCCGGGAGGGGGCGGTGGCGGTGGCGCGGGTCAGGACGCCACGAAGCGGGCGATCTGCCCCAGTACCACGGTGTCCGCCAGGTAGCCGATGTGGGTCTGGCAGAGCACGTTGTTGTTGGTCGCACCGCTCAGACGGGTGCTGGTGTAGGGGAGGATGATGCCGTCGCACGCCGAGTACCAGGTGGCGTACTCGGTGCTCCCCGGCGTCTCGTCGCCCGAGGTGATCTGGGCGATGAACGACGAGCCCGGATACATCTGGCGGCAGGTCGTGTAGATCAGACACGCGCCGGCGTACGTCGTCCCGTGGTTCGCTCCGGCTATCGACGCGAGGTGGCTGACGCTGGAGTTCCCGCCCAGCACCTTCAGGTAGTACTGGCTGACGAGACCGCCCATCGAGTGGTTGACGATCGCCACCTTGCTCGCGCCGGTCCGCGCCTTGACGTTGTCGACGAACGTGGCGAGGCCCCGGGCGTTGGTGACGTTGTCGCCGTAGGAGTCGTACTCGTAGGCGAAGAGGTCGGAGCTCGACCAGCCGTTGAGCCGGAAGACGCTCATGGCGGTGACCCAGTTGGCCGCGCTGCCGGTGTAGCCGTGGACGAAGACCACCGGCGTGCTGGTGGACAGGGGCTGGGCCGCGGTGCCGGCCGAGGTGGCCGCCGCGGTGCCCGTGGGGGTGAGCGCACCGGCCGCCGGTGCGGAGGAGAAGAGGCCGAACACGACCGCGGCGGCCGCGAGCACGCCGAGAAGCCGGCGTGGGGAACGACGACGCATGGAGCCCTCCAGGAGGGAATCGGGTAGCTGACCCGATCAGAGTCCTGGGGCGGGGCTCCGGAGCCATCGGCAGAATCACCAGCGCCGGAGAAGTGACGGGGAACGGGCGTGCGCCGACCGCCGCACGCCCCGCGTCGCGGGAGCACAGCGTCACGACAGGGCGTCAGGCCCCCGGGGACGGAGCATCACGGCAGGCGTCAGGTCTCGCGTCCACGACACCGGGTTCTCCGCCGCCCGCGTCACCGGCGTCCGGGCAACGAAAAGGCAGGGGGAACACTCTCCTCCTGCCACTATCAACCTATAGCGCATGGGGGGCCTTGCGGCAAGGCCCCCCACCTGGCGCAGAATCAGCGCCCTCGACCGCCGCTCGCGCACCGCGGGCGGCCTCACCCGACGCTTTCGCTCCATGGGGGACTCATGATCGACGTACTCGTCGTCGGCGGCGGACCGACCGGCCTGATGCTCGCCGCCGAACTGCGCCTGCACGGCGTACAGGTGAGGGTGCTGGACAAGGAGACCGTGCCGACCGAGGTGGTGCGCTCACTGGGCCTGCACGTGCGCTCCATCGAGGTGATGGACCAGCGTGGTCTGCTGGGGCGCTTCCTCGAACACGGCAAGCGGTATCCGGTCGGCGGCTCCTTCGCCGCCATCGACAAGCCCGCGCCGGCACTGGACACCGCACACGCCTACACCCTCGGCATCCCGCAGCCCGTCACCGACCGCCTGCTCGCCGAGCGCGCCACGGAACTCGGCGCCGAGATCGCCCGCGGGTGCGAACTGGTCGGACTCGGCCAGGACGACCAGGCGGTCACCGCCGAACTCGCCGACGGCACGCGCCTGCGCGCCCGCTACCTCGTGGGCTGCGACGGCGGCCGCAGCACCGTGCGCACCCTGCTCGGCGTCGGCTTCCCCGGCGAGCCCTCCGGCACCGAGACGCTGATCGGCGAGATGCGCGCGACCGCGGACCCGGAGACGGTCGCCGCCCGAGTGAGCGAGGTCCGCCGGACCCAGAAGCGGTTCGGTCTGGGGCCCGTCGGGGACGGGATGTACCGCGTCGTCGTGCCCGCCGCGGGGCTCGCCGAGGACCGGTCGGTGGCGCCGGCCCTGGAGGAGTTCAGGCAGGCGCTGCGCGATTGCGCGGGCACCGACTTCGGTGTGCACTCACCGCGCTGGCTGTCCCGTTTCGGCGACGGCACGCGCCTGGCCGAGCGCTACCGTACGGGCCGGGTGCTGCTGGCCGGCGACGCGGCGCACATCCACCCGCCGGTCGGCGGGCAGGGCCTCAACCTCGGTGTCCAGGACGCCTTCAACCTCGGCTGGAAGCTGGCCGCCGAGGTGAACGGCTGGGCGCCCGACGGGCTGCTGGACAGCTACCACACGGAACGGCACCCGGTGGCCGCGGCCGTGCTGGACAACACCCGCGCCCAGATGGAACTGCTGTCCACCGAGCCCGGGCCCCTCGCGGTGCGCCGGCTCCTGGCCGAACTGATGCGCTTCGAGGACGTCAGCCGCCACCTGACCGAGAAGGTCACCGCGCTCGACGTCCGCTACGACTTCGGACCGGGCCACGCACTGCTGGGCAGCAGGATGCGGGACGTCGAACTCGAAGGCGGACGTCTGTACGACCGGATGCACTCCGGCCGCGGGCTGCTCCTCGACCGGACCGGCGCACTGTCGGTGAAGGGCTGGTCGGACCGGGTGGACCACGTCGTCGACGGCGGTGCGAAACTGGCGGTGCCCGCGATGCTGCTGCGGCCGGACGGTCACGTGGCATGGGTCGGTGACGACCAGCAGGACCTGTACGACCGGCTGCCCCGGTGGTTCGGCGCCGCCACCGGCTGACCTCCCCGTCACGGGCCCTGACCGACCCCGCTTCCCCACGGAGAACCCTCATGAACCACGTCGCGGACCCCAGCCGCTACGACGGCGCCATGCAGTACCGCCGCACCGGACGCTCCGGGCTCGACCTGCCGGCGCTGTCCCTGGGCTACTGGCACAACTTCGGCGACGACAAGCCGTTCGAGACCCAGCGGCGGATCGCCCTGCGCGCCTTCGACCTCGGCATCACCCACCACGACCTCGCCAACAACTACGGCCCGCCCTACGGTTCCGCCGAGATCAACTTCGGCCGGATCATGCGGCAGGACCTCGCGCCGTACCGCGACGAGCTGGTGGTGTCCACCAAGGCCGGGTGGGACATGTGGCCCGGTCCGTACGGCCAGGGCGGCGGCTCGCGCAAGTACGTGCTCGCCTCCCTCGACCAGTCCCTCAGGCGCACGGGTCTGGACTACGTCGATATCTTCTACTCCCACCGCCTGGACGCCTCCACCCCGCTGGAGGAGACCATGACGGCGCTGGACACGGCGGTGCG
This sequence comes from Streptomyces sp. NPDC051136, assembly GCF_044455745.1. Classification (NCBI taxonomy): domain Bacteria; kingdom Bacillati; phylum Actinomycetota; class Actinomycetes; order Kitasatosporales; family Streptomycetaceae; genus Streptomyces; species Streptomyces sp. NPDC051136. Next base: position 45,340 of record NZ_JBITFE010000013.1, read on the forward strand.
GCAGGGCAAGGCGCTCTACGTCGGCATCTCCTCCTACGACGCCGAACGCTCCCGGCAGGCCGCCGCGATCCTCCGCGACCTGGGCACCCCGCTGCTCATCCACCAGCCGTCGTACAACATGCTCAACCGGTGGATCGAGACCGAGGGCCTGCTCGACGCCGCGGCCGACGAGGGCTTCGGCGTCATCGGGTTCACCGCGCTGGCGCAGGGGCTGCTCACCGGCCGCTACCTCGACGGCGTGCCCGAGGGGTCGCGTGCCACCCAGGGGAAGTCCTTCGCCACCGACTGGCTCACCGAGGACACGGTCCGGCGGCTGCGCGCGCTGAACGACATCGCCGCCCGCCGGGGCCAGAGCCTGGCCCAGATGGCGCTCGCCTGGGCGCTGCGCGACCGGCGTGTCACCTCGCTGGTGATCGGCGCCTCCCGGCCCGAGCAGCTGGAGGAGAACGTGGCCGCCCTGGCCGACCTCTCCTTCGGGGACGACGAACTCGCCGAGATCGACAAGCACGCGGTCGTCGAGGGCGACGTCGACCTGTGGCGACAGGCCCGCACCGGCGACCTCGGCTGAGGCACCGGGCCGCCGTGAAGCCGGCCGGTCAGGACGGGGCCGCGCCGGTGACGTGCAGCATCCGCGGTGAGCGGCCGGCCGGCTCGGGCAGCCGCAAAGGCTCCCGACCCGGAGTGACCGTGCCCAGCAGTGCCGCCCGGCGCGCCCCCGTTCCCGAGGGGATCGCGCCGGGCAGGCCGTTGACGGTCAGGAACCCCAGCAGGGCGAAGGCCAGGGCCTCCTTGGCGTCGGACGGCAGCCCGAGCGCGTCGCTGGAGTCGAGGGTCACCCCGGGCAGCTCCTCGGCCAGCATGCCCATCAGCACCGGATTGTGCGCACCACCGCCGGAGACGACGAGCCGCGTGACGCCGTGGGCGCGGCAGGCGTCGGCCACCGTGACGGCGGTGAGCCTGGCCAGGGTCGCCAGGACGTCGTCGGGCTCCGCGACCGGCGCCGCGGCGAGCGCGTCGAGCAGGTACGGCAGGTGGAACTGCTCCTTGCCGGTGCTCTTGGGAGCGGGCCTGGCGTAGTAGGGGTCGTCCAGCAGCACCCTGAGCAGCGCCGGATCGGCCCGGCCCGCTCCCGCCCGGCGCCCGTCCTCGTCGTACTCGGCCGCGCCGCCGGTGAAGTGCCGTACGGCGGCGTCCATCAGGGCGTTGGCGGGGCCGGTGTCGAAGGCCAGTGGCTCGGCGCCGGGAGCGACGACGGTGACGTTGGCGATGCCGCCCAGGTTGAGGGCGGCGGGGACGCCGGGCAGGGCGGCCAGGGCGAGGACGTCGGTCATGGCGACCAGCGGCGCCCCCTGACCGCCGGCCGCGACGTCCCTGCTGCGCAGGTCGGAGACGACGGGCAGACCGGTCGCCTCGGCGATCCAGGCGGGCTGGCCGAGCTGGAGGGTGCCGCGCACCGCGCCGTCCTCGACCCAGTGGTACATGGTCTGCCCGTGCGAGACCACCAGATCCGCGGCGCCCCCGCACAGCTCACCCACCGCCCGCACGGCCACGTCGGCGAACGCCTGCCCGACCCCGGTGTCGAGCCGGGCGACCGTCCGCATCGTCGCCGCCGACGGCGGCAGACTGCTCGCGATCAGATCGCGCAGCTCGGCCGGGTAGGGGGCGGAGAGATGGCCCAGCGGGCGCATCACCAGGACCTCGCCCCGCAGTTCGAGGTCTGCGGCGGCCGCCTCGATGGCGTCGTAGGACGTGCCTGACATCAGGCCGATCACACGCACGGGGTACTCCTGCGGGGGTTGGGCGAGCCGGACGGGATCCGCTCGGTCAGTTGCGGCCGGCCGTCGTGGTCAGCTGGTCGGGTCCGGCGCCGGGCTCCTCGTCGAGGGCCGGGCTCCCCGTGGCCTCCGGCGCCCGGTGGAACAGGCTCAGTACGCCGCCCACGAGCAGGGTGATCAGCACGCCGATGGGCACCAGCCACTGGGCCGCGATCGCCTGGGACACCGTGGTCCCGCCCGTGGTGACGTCGATCTTCACGCCGCGCACGATGTACGTCATCACCCCGATGGTCACCAGGAAGGCCACGATCGAGTCGACCTCGTTGGCCCGCCTGACCAGCCGCCCCAGCAGGAACGCGCCGAGCAGCGCGCCGTAGGTGTACCCGGCGATGGTCAGACCCGTCAGGTACACGTTGCCCGTGCTCGCGCTGAACGCGCAGGCGAAGACGGCCATGAGCGTCGCCCACACCAGCGTCATCCAGCGGGCGAGCCTGAGCAGCGCCTCCTCGGACGGTGTGGTGCGGAAGAAGCTGTGGATGATGTCGGCGACCGTGGAGTTCGACATGGAGTTCAGCGCCGAGGACAGCGACCCCATCGCCGCGCCCAGGATGCCGGCCACGAGCAGGCCCGAGACGATCACGGGCAGCCCGTGCAGGATGAACTCCGGGTAGAGGTTGTCCGAGCTGGACAGCCCCAGCTCCGAGAAGGACTTGCCCTGGTTGTACGACCACAGCAGCGCGCCGACGAGGGAGAAGGCGGCGAACTGGACGGTGACGAAGACACCCGAGGCGATCATGGCCTTCTGGCCCTCGCGCAGCGTCCTCGTCGCCAGCACACGCTGGACGATCAGCTGGTCGGAGCCGTGCGAGGCCATGGCGAAGATGGCGCCGCCGACGATGGCGGTGGGCAGGGCGAACGGGCTGGTGAGGATGTGGGCGAGGTTGAAGTCGGTGTCGAAGAGGGTGAACTTCCCGGCGTCCAGCGCACGCGCGTAGCCGTCACCGCCGACGTGGGCGGAGAGCACCGCCACGGCGAGGACCGCGCCGCCGAGGTAGAGGACCATCTGGATGGCGTCGGTCCAGATGACCGCCTTGATGCCGCCCAGGTAGGTGTAGACGACGGTGATCAGCGTGATCACGATGATGATCACGCGGTAGCTCGCGTGCACACCGAACTCGTCGAGCAGCAGCTTGATCGGGATGGCGGAGGCGAACAGCCGCACGCCCTCGGCCAGCAGCCGGGTGAACACGAAGGTCACCGAGGCGAGCCCCTGCAGCTTCAGCCCGAACCGGTCGCCCAGGTACTGGTAGGCGCTGACGAAGCCGCCGCGCTTGTAGAGGGGGATCAGCACGGTGGCGACGACGACGCGTCCGATGACGTAGCCGAGGGCGAGTTCGACGTTGCCGAAGCCCTGGCCGCTGTAGGCGCCGCCGGGCACGCTGATCACGGTCAGCACACTGGTCTCGGTGGCGACGACGGAGAAGGAGACCGTCCACCACGGCATGTGGCCTTCACCGACGAAGTAGTCCTTCGCCGACTTCTGCCGGCCTGCCTTCCGCAGGCCGATCCAGGCGATCCCGATCAGGTAGACCACGATCACCACGAGGTCGAGCTGGCGCACGCTTGCTCCTAGGCACTGGCCGGTGGGGTCGCCGGCGTGGGGAGAGGGGGGAGGGGAGAGGTCCGGCGGACGCGGACGACGAGGGAGGTGTGCGGGGTGCTGCGGTCCACGGCCAGCAGCCGGGCCCCGTCCAGGGGGTCGCCGAGCGGGGACGTGAGCCGCACGGGCAGTCCGGAAGCGGTGAGGGCGGCGGTCAACGGCGCCATCAGGGCCGGGCCGAGACCGGTCAGCCCGCCGGTGACGGCCAGCGGCAGCGGGTCGCCGCCCCCGGTGATCCGGCCGGCCGCCGCGAGCGCGGTCTCGGCGAGGTCGGCGGCCGCGTCCCGGACGATCACCGCGGCCACGGCGTCCCCGGCCTCGGCTGCGCGGGCCACCTCGGGGGCGAACGAGGCGGCCGTACGGGCGGGATTCCCGTCCCGTCCGACGGTCGCCGGCAGTCGTTCGAGGTCGCCGAAGAGACCGGCGGCGGCGTCCAGCAGAGCGGTGGCCGGGCCCCGTCCGTCGTGGGCGCGCAGGGCCGCGCGCAGTCCGGCGGTGCCGATCCGGGCGCCGCTGCCGTCGTCGCCGAGCAGGGGACCCCACCCGTCGACGCGGGCGTAGGTCCCGTCGGCGCCGATGCCGACCGCGACCGATCCGGTGCCGATCGCCAGGACCACCCCCGCCCGGCCGCCGAGCGCGCCCGCGTGCGCGGTGACCGCGTCGCTGGTGACGGCGGCCTCCTCGACGGGCAGGTCGTCGAGGAGCGCATCGGCCAGGGAACGGGACGCCGCGGGGGCCGAAGCCGCTCCGGCGGCGCCCACCAGGACCGCTTCCGGCCGGGCACCGCCCCGCTCCCGGAGCAGCGGCTCGACGGCGGCGCGCACGGCGGCACGGGCCGCCGCCACACCGTCGGGCGCGGCGAGACCGGGAGCACCGGACACGGAACTGACGGCCCGTGACGAGTCGGCGCTGCTCCACAGCACGGCGCGGCAACCGGTCTTCCCGAGATCTACCGCCACTACTGAAGTCATACGGCTCGCCCTTTGCCCGAGGGACCCGGCACGTCGAGAGCCACCGGGTCGTCGGTGACCGGTGCGGATCGCCGTCCGAGTATGGGAACGCCGCCCTCCGTATGTCAATAAGTAACGTCGCGTCGTTTTCCGCGTAACTTTTTGACCCCCTCGGGCCGCCCCATTACTCTGTGCGCATCACTCCCAGGAGGGGCCATGGTCCGCCAGTCCTCGTCCCGTGAGCCGGAGCCGTCCGCCCAGGACGCCCCGCTCGCCGACATCCTCACGCGCGTCCGCGCAGCCCGGCCCTCCCTGGCCCCCTCGGAACGCCGGGTGGCCGACGTGGTCCTCGCCCACCCGGGGCAGGTGGCGGAACTGTCCATCCACGCGCTGGGGGAGCGGGCGAGCACCTCGGCGGCCACCGTGATGCGGTTCTGCCGCACCGTCGGCACGGGCAACTACCCCCAGCTGCGCCTGGCGCTGGCCGCGGCCGCCGCGCGGGAGCACGCGCTGGGCGGCGAGCGGGCGGCGCAGGGCGGCACCGACATCAGCCCGACGGACTCGCTGGACCGGATAGTCAGCAAGATCATCTACAACGAGGTCCGGGCCCTGGAGGACTCGGGCGCCGAACTGGACATCGACGCGCTGGGCCGGGCGGTCGAGGCGGTGGCCGAGGCCCGCAGGGTCGACATCTTCGGCGTGGGGGCCAGCGCGTTCGTCGGCCAGGACCTGCACCAGAAGCTCCACCGCATAGGCCGGATGGCCTTCATCTGGAGCGACCGGCACGCGGCGCTCACCGCGACGGCCCTGCTGGGGCCCGGCGACGTGGCCCTGGCCGTCTCCCATTCCGGGGAGACGGAGGACACCACCGAGCCCCTCCAGGCCGCGGGCGAACGCGGAGCCACCACCATCGCCCTGACCAACGACCCCGGATCCACCCTCGCGACCAGCGCCGACCTCGTCCTCACGACCTGCGCAAGGGAAACGCCGTTCCGCTCCGGTGCGACCGTCAGCCGCATCGCCCAACTGGCCGTCATCGACTGCCTGTTCGTCGGCGTCGCGCAGCGCTCCTACGACGCGGCGACCACCGCCCTCGAAGAGACCTACGGCGCCGTCCAGCGCCGTCGGCGCCCCGCCCGCCGCACCGGGTGACGGCGGGTCACGGCCGCACCGGGTGAAGGCGGTCACGGCCGCGCCCTCCCCACGCCTCCCGTCAGACGGACCCGTCCTCGCGCAGACTCGTCACCAGGTCGCGCGGCAGGCCGTGGGTGTCGTGGAGGTAGGCGAAGTCGTCCTCTCCCAGCGGGCCCCGGAAGCGGGGCCGGGCGAGCACGTCCCGGCCGCGTCGCAGCAACCGCCGGAAACGGCGCTCCTCGTCCACCAGCAGGCGCCGCACCAGGTCCGGGTCGACGTCCTGCCGGAAGTGGTCCGAGGTGTGCGTGATCAGCTCGTCCGGCAGGTCCCCGATGCCGCGTGAGGGGTCGTCCCGCCACAGCACGGTGAGCAGCCGTCGCACCAGGCGGCGCAGCACGTAGCCCCGGCCGGTGGGGGAGGGGCGGACTCCGTCGCCGACGACCACGACGACCGACCGGAGGTGGTCGCAGACGACCCGGAAGGAGGATTCGTCCAGCGACCACAGGGTGGGCAGCACCCGCCGCCACGGCTCGAAGACGTCGCAGTCGAACACCGTCGGCTTGCCCTGCAGCAGCGAGGCGAGGCGCTCAAGGCCCAGACCGGTGTCGACGTTGCGCTGCGGAAGCGGCACCAGACGGCCGTCGTCGAGCCGGCGGTGGCGCATCATCACGTGGTTCCACACCTCCACCCAGCGGTCGTCGCCCGTGGGCGTGGACCGGGGAGGGGTGTCACCGCTCCACAGGAAGATCTCCGAATCGGGCCCGCACGGGCCGACCGGGCCGTTGGACCACCAGTTGTCGTCCACCGTCGGCTCCACGGGAACGCCCCGCTCCTGCCACAGCCGCAGGGACTCGGTGTCCGGCCCGACCTGCTCGTCACCTCCGAACACGGTGGCGTGCAGGAGGCCCGGGTCGACGCCGAGACCCTCGGTGAGCAGCCGGTGGCCCCAGTCGAGACTCCGGGTGCCCTCGTAGTCGCCCAGCGACCACGTGCCGAGCATCTGGAACACCGTCAGGTGGGTGCCGTCGCCGACCTCGTCCAGGTCCGTGGTGCGCAGGCAGCGTTGGACGTTGACCAGCCGCCGGCCCAGCGGGTGGGGGCGGCCCTCCAGGTACGGGGTGAGCGGGTGCATGCCGGCGCTGGTGAACAGCACGGGGTCGCCGGGTTCGGGCAGCAGCGTCGAGCCGGTGATCCGGCGGTGGCCGTGGTCCTCGTAGTACTCGGCGAACGTGCGGATGATCTGCTCGGTGTCCATGGGGTGACTCCTTCGCTGCGCGACGGGAGGGCCACCGGAGAACGGAAGCCGGCGGTCGTCGCTGCGCGAGGGAAGGCGTCGGAGCGCCACGCGGAACACCGGCGGGCCGTTTCCGGTCGCCGGTGGGAAAGGGGGAAGGTCAGACGGCGGCAACCGGCGAGCTGGTCGCTCGCGCGGTCGCGGAGGTGCTGCTGCCGGTGACGTTCATGCCACGAAGGTAACTCGCCGGGCGCCGGTACGCACACGACTTTGCCCGGGGAAGCGTGTGTGGTCGCGCCCGGTCGGGAGGCGGGCGTTCCTCAGCAGCCGGGCCCGCCTTCACCGGCGCCGTCCGGTGGCGCCGGCGCCCAGGTGGGGAGCCAGGTGTCCTCGGGCAGCGGGTCCAGGCTCGCGAAGTGGCCGACGACGGCCCGCAGGCCCGGGTGCGGATTCTCCCGGGGGAGGAGGAGGGAGAGCGGGTAGGCGAGCGTGGGGCGCGCGACGGGGATGCGGCGCAGATCGTGGCCGGCCGGCCAGGCGTACCGGTCGCGGGAGCCCACCAGGGTGGCCACGTCGTCGGAGTCGGCGAGGATGTCGAGGAGCACCTCGTTGCCGAAGTTCGGGCCCGCGGCGTCCACGCGGAGACCGAACGCGGCGGTGAGCTGATCGTAGAAGTCCGCCCATTCGCTGCCCGGCGCGATGCCCGGCACCCAGATCCGGTGCCCGCGCAGCCGCTCCGGGGTCAGCGTGCGTGCGGCGGCGAGCGGGTGCCTCGGGCCGACGACGAGTTCCAGTGGGGAGTGGAACGCGTGGATCATCCGCACGTCACTCGGCAGGGCGGCCGGGTCGGTGACCGAGCGGAACGAGGCGTCGACGTCGCCCGCCCGGACGGCGGCCACCGCCAGACGCGGATCGTCGACCCGGAGCGTCACCACGTCGAGTGCCGTCCCGGGGTGCGAGCGCCAGTAGTCGTGCAGGACGACGGCCTGAGCACTCCGCAGACCGAGAACGTCGATCCGCAGGGCCCGCGAACCCCGTGCGACAGCGGCGACGGCGCGGTCGGCGTCGGCGACGATGTTCCGGGCGTGCGCCAGGAAGGCCTGTCCGTCGAGCGTCAGCTCCACCCCGCGGGCGGTGCGGGTGAACAACCGAACGTCGAGCGTGCGCTCCAGGGCCGCGATGCGCTTGGAGACGGCCTGCTGCGTCACACCGAGCTCGTCGGCCGCATGCCGCAGCTGGCCCAGCTCGGCCGCGCGGACGAACGACCGCACCGCTTCGGTATCCATGGCGGTGAGGATAACGCCGCCCTTCGTCAACCGACGGTTGTGGCCGACCGGGATCGGACGTGCCGGGGAGACGACGGGCCGCCGGCCGCGTTCCGTCCGGCGTGCCATAACCTCGTTGACGAGTAGGTCAGTTGTCATGGTGTCCGCACAAGGAGGCGACGGTGCTCACGAGAAACGGCTCGCGATGGCTCGTGTGCGCCGTGGCGCTGGCCTGTCTGGCACTGATGGGACCCAGCGCCCCCGGTGGTGCCCTCTCCGGCAGGTCACTGCCCGCGGAACCCGTCAAGGACATCGTGCCGAACCGGGTCATGACCTGGAACCTCTGCAATCCCTGCGACGCGAGCAATCTCGACCGGGCCGCGGAGATAGCCGCGCACGCGCCCCAGGTCATCGGCATGCAGGAGGCGTGCGCACGCGACGTCGACAAGATCCGGGACTACCTGGAGGCCTACCACGGGCTGGTCTACCACGTCGCGTACGGGACGGTCCTGCAGAACTGGGGCCGTTGCGGCGGAGCGCCGTGGAACCCGGGGGGCTTCGGCCAGGCCATCCTCTCGGCGGCACCGATGACCGACCCGGTCAAGGCCGAGTACCCCGAGGGCGGTTCCGAGGACCGTGGCTATCTCGCGGTCACCACCGAGGTGGGCGGCCGCTCCGTCCGCGTCTTCGACACGCACCTCGCGCAACGGCGTCAGGAGGAGTTCCGCGAGGGCCAGGTCCGCGCCCTCGCCGCGGAGGTCGGCCGGCACGACCGCGCCATAGTCGTCGGCGACTTCAACGCCGTGCCCGAGGCGTCCGAACTCGATCCCCTGTGGGCGCTGGCCACGGACGCCGACCCGCGGTGCCGTCCCGCACCCGCCGGCACCTGCGAGCCGACCACGGACTGGCGGAGCAAGTTCGACTACGTCTTCCTGCGCGGCATCGCCCCCGCCGGACACCGCGTGGTCCGCACCCGGTACTCGGACCACGACATGCTGTACGCCGACCTGGACGTGACCTGAGCCCCCACAGCCGGACGCCGCGAAGTGACAGGGCGGCGTCCCCGCCCGTGACTCGACTCGCCCTTGTTCCGGCCGGCTTGACCGGCGCTCTGCCCCGCCGGGGACCGACGGTCGCATAAGCGGTTGCCCGCAGGCCCCGCCGGCGGATGCAATGGCCGCATGGTCACCGAGGTGCGCCCGCCGGCGCGAGACGACACGAACGCGCCCGTCCGGATCGGTGCTCTCGCACCGCTGAGCAGGCCCGGATGGGACGAGGCGGGCCGGCACCTGCTGGCCGGGATGGAACTGGCCGTGCACGAGGTCAACGACACCGGCGGCATCGCGGGCAGACCTCTGGAGCTGGCGGTCCGCGACACGGCGGCGGACCCGGACCGGGCCGTGGCGGCCGTGGACGAACTGGCCCGGCTGGGCGTGGCCGCCCTGGCGGGGGAGTACCACAGCGTCGTCGCCCGCGCCGCCGCCACCAGGGCCGACGCACGCGGTCTGCCGTTCCTGTGCTCGTCGGCCGTGCTCGACGCACTCACCGACCGGCCGACGCGCTGGGTCGCGCGTCTGCCTCCGGTCCAGTCCCACGGCTGGCGGATCTACGCGGACTTCCTTCTCGCCGCGGGGCACCGTCGCATCGCCGTGGTCGCCGCGCCGAGTCTCTACTGGGAGACCGGTGTGCGCATCCTGCGGAGCCACCTCGCCCCGCGCGGCGGCACCGTCGTCGCTCTCGACGGGCGCGAGCCGGACCCCGCGTCGGTGTGCGACGCACTCGCCGAGCAGGACGCGACCGTCCTCCTCCTCCTGGTCGGCCACCCCGAGCCTGCCGTGCCGATCCTCAGGTCCGTCCGCCGGGACCCCCGCCTGACCGGAGTCCTCGTCGGCGCTCCGGCGGGACAACCCGAGTTCGGGACGTGGGCGGCCGCACTGGGCGCCGACGGCGCGGCGGTCCCGTTCCTCCGGTATCTGCCCGAGCACCCGGGCCCGCTCGGCACGCGCGTCGGGACGGCCCTGCGCCAGCGGCTGGCCGACGCTCCCTCCTTCGTCGCCTTCGAGGGCTACGACACGGTGGCGGTCCTCGCCGACCTGCTGCGCTCGCACGGCGTCGACCGGGCGCGTACCGCCGCGTCCTGGGCGAGTGTCTCGGTCGACGGCACCCGGGGACCCATCCGCTTCTCGCGGACCCCGGACACCGGCGTGTGGCAGTGGACCGGAGCGCCGGTCCAGGTCGTCGACCGGGATCCGGCGGACCCCGGCCGCTTCCGCGTCCTGCACACCGGCTGACGCACAGGCCCGCGGCCAGGCGGGGCACTGCCCGGCTCGGGAACGTCAGCCGTACAGCGCCAAGCGGTGCAGCGCCGCGAGCGCGTCGTCGATGGGATGGTGCTGCGGCCTGCCCGAGGCGTCCAGCACGTTCCACCTCTGGAGGTTGACCGCGACGGCCATGCGGCGCCCGCCGTCGGCACGGATCCCGGCCAGCGCTCCCGCACCCCAGGCCGTGCCGCCGTGGCCCCAGAACACGTCCGGACCGCCCCCCTCGATCGGGTGCAGTCCGAGGCCGTACTCGATCGTCCGCCCCTCCTGCGACACCACCGGCACGGTGCGCCGCATCTCGGCCAGCGACGACCGGCTGACGATCTCACCGGCCAGCAGCTTCCCGAAGAAGCGGTTCAGGTCCGAGACGGTGGACGTCAGGGAGGCCGCCGGTCCCACCCACGACATGTCGAAGACGCTGTAGTCGCGGGGCGGGTCGATCATGCCGAACCAGGCCTCGTAGAGGCGCGAGTGCGGCTCGCCCAGGTACGGACCGGTGGGCAGCTCGGTGTGCCGGAGCCCGGCGCGTTCGATGACCTCGCGGGTGATGTACCGCTCGGCGGTGGTGCCGGTCACCCGTTCCAGGAGCCGGCCCAGGAGCAGGTAGTTGGTGTTCGAGTACAGGCCGGGGGTGGCGCCGGGGGCGCCGACGGCGGGAGCGGTGACCCCCAGCCCGATCAGCTCGGACGGGTCGAACCGGGTGAACCGGTGGTCGTCCAGGCTCTCGGGCCGGGTGTCCGCGAGGGCCGGGAACGCCTTGAGGGACGGATAGGCCCGGGGGAGGTATTCGGCGAGGCCGCTGGTGTGGTTCAGCAGCATCCGGACCGTGACGGCCGCGCCGCGGTCACCGGGGACCACCCCCGGGAGGTACTGGCCGATCGGCGTGTCGAGACCGATCCGCCCGCGTTCGACCTGCTGCAGGACCGCGGCGGCGGTGAACGTCTTGGTGATGCTGCCGACCCGGTGGCGCATACCGGCGTCGGCCGGGCGGCCCGTGGCCGTATCGGCGACCCCGGCGGCGCCCCGCCAGACCTGATCGCCGTCGATCACCTCGGCGAACAGGCCCGGCATCCCGGCGCGGTGGACGTCCTCCAGGGCTGCGTCCAGTTTCTCCGGATCCAGTGAGTCACTCATGACACGGGTCCTTCCCAGCTCTTCGACTGCCCTTGCACCCCATTATGCACGCACCGCGTGCAACACCAAGTGCTTCGAAGGGCACAAGTGATCGGGCCCGCCGTGCACCGGGTATGGCCACTCCCGCCCCGGGTAGGACCTTCCGTACGAGGGCGTGTCGCCAGGGCCCTGAGAGCGAGGAGTGCCGGACGTGATTCGAAAGCTGCAGGCCGTGGCGCTGGACTGCGCCGACCCGGTACGGCTCGCGGAGTTCTACGCGGAGCTGCTCGGCGGGCGGGTGGTCGCGGACCCGGACGAACCCGAATGGGTCGAGGTGCACGGCTTCGAGGGGACGCCCCTGGCCTGCCAGCGGGTGGACGGCTACCGGGCGCCCGAATGGCCCGGCCAGGACCGGCCCCAGCAGGTCCACCTGGACTTCGACGTGGACGACCTCGAAGGCGAGGAGAAGCGGGCGCTCGCCCTCGGTGCGACCGTCCTGGAGCGGACGGACCAGCTCCGCCCGGACGCCAACTGGCGTGTCTACGCCGACCCGGCCGGCCACCCCTTCTGCTTCTGCCTGCACTGAACCGCCCGGGGTTCCCGACCGTCACCGTCGCCGCCACGGCCCCCGCCGGCTCCGCCCCTGCTCTCGACCACGGCTACGGCTCCGGCTCGGACGGAACGGTGCCCGTCAGGGCGCCTCGGCCGCCGCGGCCAGGATCCGGGCCAGCTCGACCGGCTTGGTGATCATGGGCCAGTGGCCCGAGTCGATGTCCACGCAGTCGACCTGCCCGGCCCGGGACAGTTCCGGCACGTCGTCCGCGTCGATCCACTTGCGCGCCTGGGCGGGCGTGAACTCGGGACACACGAGCACGACCGGGACGTCGTACCTACGCTCGTCGGTCAGCCGCACCACGCCCCGGGCCACGCCCTCGGGGACCGGAACCGCGTCCGCCGCGAACGCGCGTCTCGCCTCGTCGTCGAGGTCGGCGGCCTCCGGCCCCTGGAAGGGCTCCCAGCCCGGAAAACGCATCACTCCGTCTCTGACCTCGAAGAAGTCGGCGTACGGCTGCGCGTCGGCGACCGGGATGCCGCCGATGAGCGCGACCTTGGCCAGCCGCTCCGGTCGCCGGTCGGCGGCCAGCCAGGCCAGGGCGCAGGCCGCGGAGTGCCCCACCACCATGAGCCTGCCGGACGCCGAGTCCACCGCGTCCACCACCGCCCCCACCTGATCGTCGAGCGTGGTGGCCGCCGCACCGTCACCCTGGCCGGGCAGGGTCAGCGGCACCGGCCGGTGACCGAGTGACGTCAGCGTGGACGCGACGCGGTCCCACACGGACCCGTTCAGCCACAGGCCGCCGATGAGCAGGATGTCCATGATCGGTTCCCTTCGGTTCTTCCGACTGGCTTCACCGTAGGAGGAGATCCGGACGATCCACTGCCGGAATCAATTCCCGTCCGCTCCTCTCCCGCGCGTCCGGGACGCGGACTAGCCTGTCCCGGTGCCGAACGACGTCAGCCCCACCGCACGAGCGCTGCGCGCCCTGGAGATCCTGCGGACCCGCCCGGCGACGACGGCCGGCGAACTCGCCGTGCGGCTGGGCGTGACCGAACGAGCGGCACGCCGGTACGTCGGAATACTCCGAGAGGCGGGCATCCCGGTGGAGTCGGCCCGGGGACCGCACGGCGGATACCGGCTGGGGCGCGGGACGAGGCTGCCGCCCGTGCACTTCACGCAGGCCGAGGCCCTCGGCCTCGTCATGGCGGCGCTGAGCGGCCGACCGGCCGTCGCCGATTCCGACGACCTGGTCGGAACCGCCCTGGGCAAGGTCGTCAAGGCGCTGCCGGAAAGCGTCGGCCGGCAGGCCGCACTGCTGCGCGAGTACGCCGCCGCCGCACCCGACCCGTACGCGGCCCACCCGGATCCGGCGGTCACCAGCTCACTCGTCGACGCCGTCGCACACCGGCGCCGTGTGCTGCTCACCTACCGCAGCGAGGCCGGGAACGCGTGGGACGAGGAGGCGGACCCCTGGTCCCTCGTCGTCCGCTACGGGCGCTGGTACCTGCTGTGTCACTCCCACCGCGCCGGCGCGATCCGTACCTACCGGGTCGACCGGGTCGCCGAGGTCCGGGTCACCCGGCACGGATTCGCGGCACCGGGGGACTTCGACCCGGTGGCGGTGCTGGAGGAGAACCTCGGCACCGGATGGCAGTTCGCCACCCGCGTGGTGTTCGACGCCCCGCCGACCGAGGTCGCCCCGTGGATCCGTCCGCCGATGGGACGGCTCGAACCCCTGGATGACGGCTGCGTCCTCGTCGGCAGCACCCGCAACCCGGCCGTGTACGCGCAGGAGTGGCTGGCGAGGGTGCCGTTCGCCTTCCGCATCGAGGGCGGCGAGGAACTGCGTGCCGCGGCGGCCGCGCTCGCGGCGCGCTTCACCGCCGCCGTGCCGGGGGCCCGCGACGCCGCCCGCCCGCCCACGCCGTGAGGCGGCTTCCGGTTCGCCGCGGCCGCATGCGGCCGAGCGCCCCTGGCCCCGCACCGCGGCCGGCCGCCGACCGCTGCGGCCGGCGGGCGGGAGCGGAGTCAGGAGGAGCGGATCGCGGAGATGTCGAACTGGAGGCGTACCTTCTCGCTCACCATGCTCCCGCCCGCCTCGAGCCGCTGGTTGTAGACCAGTCCCCAGTCCCTCCGGTCGATGGTGGTCGTCCCGTCGAAGCCCGCCCGCTCGAAGCCGAACGGGTCCACGACCGAACCGAGGTAGTCCAGCTGCAGTTCGACGGGCCGGGTCGTGTCGCGGATGGTGAGGTCCCCCGTCATCCGGAAGGCCCCCGCCGACTCCTGCGTGGTGGAGGTGGAGCGGAAGGTCATCTCTGGGTGGCGGCGCGCGTCGAAGAAGTCCTTGCCGACCAGGTGAGCGTCCCGCTGCTCCACCCCGGTGTCGACCGAGGCGACGCGGATGACGATCTCGGCCCGGGACTCGGAGGGGCGGGCTCCGTCGAAGTAGAGCGTGCTGTCGTAGTCGGCGAAGGCCCCGCGGACCGTGGTGACCATGGCGTGCCGCACCGAGAAGCCGATCCGGCTGTGCGGGCGGTCGATGGTCCAGTGCCCGGTCAGCGCGCGGAGGGCCGGGTCGGGCTCGGCCAGCGCCGTCGCCGACCGCACGGCGAACCGGTCGTGGTCGGCAGCCGTGTACGGCTCGGCGGTGGCGGTCTGTCGGCGGCTGAAGATACCCATGAGTCGTAGGCCTTTCGAAGTGATCACTTCGTGTTATCACGAAGCGGATCAGCCGCCCACGGCGAGATGGGCGGCCTCGTCCGGGTTCCATCACCCCAGCCGCAAAGCTGCACCGGTTCGACACGCGGTCCTTCACACCTGCACGCGGGGGAACCCCTACCCGAGCCGCCCGAGGGCCTCCCGCAACCGCCGTGCGTCCCGCAGCCGTTGCTCGTAGGTGGCGCCCAGCACGAGCAGCACCAGACCCGCCAGGGCCGGAGCCGCCCACCGGGGAAGCGCGCCGACCGCCTGGACGAGGTACGGGGCGAGTTCGTGCAGCGTGACCAGTGCCAGCACTCCCGCGCCGAGCACCAGCGGCGCCTGGAGCCGGTGCCGGGCCCCCACCAGAGTCACCGCGAGCGCGGCGGCGCCGAGCAACAGGGGGCGCAGCCAGTACGGGTCGTCCCAGGCCGCGAGCAGGCTCGGCACGAGCGTCACGCTCAGCCCGGCACCGTACGCCGTCCACGAGGAGACCGCCGTGTCGCGGCGCCGGCGCAGCAACCCGACGACCAGCGCGGGCACGGTCACCGGCAGGGTGTACGCCTCCGGCACGTCGACGTCCCAGGCAGCCAGACGCACCCAGGCGGCCAGCAGGAGCAGTACGGCAGCCGCCCAGCCTGCCGGACGCCGCTCAGGACGCAGCGCGGTGCCGGCCGCGACGACACCGCAGACGGAGAGCACCAGGGCCAGCACGGGCGGATCCGGCACGGCGAGCGCACAGGCGAGCAGGCCCGCGACCCCGCCCGCCACCTCGACCGGCACGGTCGCGCGCGGGCCGATGGGCCCGGCGCAGACGGCGGCGACGGCGGGCACGACGAGGACGAGCAACGCCGTGTGGTGCGGCGGCCGGTCGGCCCACGCACCGATCGCGCAGGCCAGGGCAGTGGCGTGCGCGAGGGCGGCCGGCGCGGCGAACGGAGCCGGCCCGGGGCGGCACGCCGCGGCCCCGAACAGGACCGTCAGTGAGGCAAGTGCACCGATCGTCGCCTCCGCGGAGCCCAGCGAGAGGAAGGCGAGGTCGACCGAGGAGAGGAGTGCCAGCAGGAGCGCGGTGAGGGCCGGTGACGACGGCCACCGGTCGGCACGGCCGGACCGCACGGCGAAGCCCAGCGCCGCCACGACCACCGCCCCCTGCGCCACCAGCCCGGCCCCGTACGGCAGCCGAAGCACCACCGGGAGCACGGTCACGGCGGACCAGCCGAGGACGAGCGCCCCCACGGTCAGGACGGACCGCCGGGCCGTGGACCGTCCGGCGACGAGCAACACACCTGTCACGGCGGCGAGGACGAGCGGCACGGTGCTCGCGTACGAAGGCCAGGACACGTTCGTGAACACGGCCTCCCGGATGTCCCGCGGTGTGCCGGACCACGGCCGCGCACCCGAGGCCGCCGGACCGAGCACCGTCCCGGCCACCAGGGGCACCGCCCACAGCACGGCGCAGCACTGGACAGCGGTCGACGCGTGGACCAGCCCGCGGACCAGGGGCCGGGGCAGGGGTGTCCGCCCTGCCGCCGGCAGAGCGATCCCGCAGGCCAGGCACCCCGGCACGGTCCACTCGCCGGGCAGCGAGACCCACAGCACGCCACCGGTGCCCGCGACCAGGCACAGTCCCGCGACCGAAGCGACGGCCACGGCGACGTCCGGGTTCCTCACGAACCGGCCGGTGACGAGAGCGACCGCCGCCGCCAGGGCCAGGAGGCCCGCGGCCCGGGCGGCCGACCCCGGGTCGGACGCGCTCCAGCAGAGCCACCCGGCCGACAGGACACCGGCGGCGCCCACGCCCGACGCACCGGTCACGGCGACGACACGTACCGGCAGGGAGGCCGCGCGCAGGGCGACGGCGCTGCTCGCGGCGGCCGTCGCCAGCAGCACGGCCGTGAGGCCGTACGGGCCCGCGCCGGTGGCGACCGCCCACAGCAGGAGGGGAAGGTGGGCGGTCGCCACGGCGAGCGGGACGGGATGCCGGAGCCCGGCGCGTGCCCTCCGGGCGGCCGGGGCGGCCCCGGTGGCGGCGGACCCCTCGGCGGCGGGCGGCACCGGCGAGCCCGTCGCCACGCCGTACGCGCCCCAGAGCGCAGCCAGGACGGCGGACGCGGCCGCCGTGTACCCGACGCCGCCGGTGCCGGCCAACGCCACCTCGTGGAGCGCGTAGGCGTCGAGCACCGTCAGGGCCGTCCCCAGGGCGGCCACGGCCTCAGCGGTCGACCGCAGCCCGCGCCGCAGCAGCACCACGGGCGCGCCCAGCGCCGCGACGGTCAGCGCGCCGAGGACCAGCGCGCGTCCCGCGATCCCCAGGTGGCCCCAGCTGACGAGGGTGAAAGCGATCGCGGCGACCGTCAGCAGCACACCACCGAGCAGCAGCAGGACGTTCTGCACGCCGGGGGCGGTGGCCTCCGGCCGCCGGGCGACAACACCGGCGCCGGCGCCCGGCGGGCCACCCGCCGGCGTGGCCCCGGAACCGGGGCCGGGCCCCTGCGCGGTGGCCGCCCGCAGGATGTGGATCAGCCATGCGCGGCGGTGCAGCAGTGCGGCGCGGCGCAGGTCGAGTTGCCGCAGCTCGGCGTCGAGGAGCCGGAGTTCCTCGGCCGGAGGCGGAAGGTTCGTCATGACTCGGAGTGTGGCCCTCGCCACGTGCCGGGACATGAGCGCGCGTACTCACCCCGTACTCATTCAGCGCCCCGCGGTCACCCCCCGCGCGGTGGCGGCAGAGCCGGGTCCGGTCCCGGAGCCGAGTGCGTCCAGGATCGCCTCGACGCTCTGCTTGGCGTCGCCGAAGAGCATGCTGCTGTTCTCGCGGAAGAACAGCGGGTTCTGCACGCCCGCGTAGCCGGACGCCATCGAGCGCTTGAAGACGACGACCTGCTCCGCCTCCCAGACCCGCAGCACCGGCATACCCGCGATCGGACTGGCGGGGTCCTCGGTCGCCGAGGGGTTGACCGTGTCGTTCGCCCCGATGACCAGCACGACCGAGGTGTCCGCGAAGTCGTCGTTGATCTCGTCCATCTCCAGGACGATGTCGTACGGCACCTTCGCCTCGGCCAGCAGCACGTTCATGTGCCCCGGCAGCCGGCCGGCGACCGGGTGCACGCCGAAGCGCACCTCGATGCCGCGCTCGCGCAGCCGCCGGGTCAGCTCGGCGACCGGGTGCTGGGCCTGCGCCACCGCCATGCCGTAGCCGGGTGTGATCACCACGGACCGGGCCCGCGCGAGCAGTTCGGCCGCTTCGTGCGCCCGTACCTCACGGTGCTCGCCCTGCTCCTCGGCACCGCCCCGCGGGGCCTCGACGCCGAAGCCGCCCGCGATGACGGAGAGGAAGGAACGGTTCATCGCCTGGCACATGATGTAACTCAGATACGCACCGGAGGATCCGACCAGGGCACCGGTGACGATGAGCAGGTTGTTGTCGAGCAGGAACCCGGCGGCAGCCGCGGCCCACCCGGAGTAGCTGTTGAGCATCGACACGACCACGGGCATGTCGCCGCCGCCGATCGAGGCCACCAGGTGCCAGCCCAGGGCGAGGGCCAGGGCCGTGACCGCCACCATCAACGGGAGACTCGGCGCGAGGGTGAACCAGACGGTCAGCACCGCGAAGAGGGCCAGCGCGCCCACGTTGAGGGCGTTCTTGCCGGGCAGCAACAGGGGCCGGGACTTGATCCGCGCCGACAGCTTCAGGTACGCGACGACGGAGCCGGTGAAGGTGACCGCGCCGATGAAGACGCCGATGAACACCTCGGCGTGGTGGATCCCGATCAGATCGGAGGCGATCCGGCCCCGCGAGCCGTGGGCCTCGACCTCCAGGTAGCTGTTCCAGCCGACCAGGACGGCCGCGAGACCGACGAAGCTGTGCAGGACCGCGATCAGTTCGGGCATCTGCGTCATCTCCACGCGCCGGGCCCGCCACAGGCCCGCCGCGGCGCCGATCACCATGGCGAGCAGGATCAGCGCGACCGGCCCTGCGGAGACGCTCCGTGCCGAGACCACGACGGTCGCCACCAGGGCGAGAGCCATTCCGGCGATGCCGTACACGACACCGGCGCGTGAGGTCCGGTGCTGGGACAGACCGGCGAGGCTGAGGACGAAGAGCAGCGCCGCGACCAGGTCGGCGGCGCGCGAGGCGGTCAGGGACGTCATCGGGATCCGCCTCCCGAGAACATGGACAGCATGCGGCGGGTGACGGCGAAGCCTCCGAAGATGTTCACGCTCGTCAGCAGGATCGCCACGAAGGACAGCACGGTGACGAGGGTGCTCTCGTGTCCGATCTGCACGAGGGCACCGATCACGACGATGCCCGAGATGGCGTTGGTCACCGACATCAGCGGCGTGTGCAGGGAGTGGTGGACCTTGCCGATCACGTAGTAGCCGATGACGACGGCAAGTGCGAACACCGTGAAATTCTGCGCCAGTTGCGCCGGAGCGAAGGCGACCATCAGGAAGGTCGCCAGCATCCCGAGGCCGATGAGTCCGAAGCGTCCCGCCGGGGTGAGCCGGGGCGGCCTGGTGCCCACCGGCGGGGCGGAGGCGGCCGGTGGTTCGGTGGCGGGCGGGGCCGCGGACACGGCGACCGGGGGAGGCGGCCAGGTGACCGTGCCCGCACGGACCACGGTCACGGTCCGCTGCACCACGTCGTCGAAGTCGAGCACGATCCGGCCGTCCTTGCCGGGGGTGAGCAGCCTGAGCAGGTTGACCAGGTTGGTGCCGAAGAGCTGCGAGGCCTGGGCCGGCAGCCGGGAGGCGAGGTCGGTGTAGCCGATGAGGGTCACACCGTTGGCGGTCACCACGCTCCGGCCCGCGACCGTCCCCTCGACGTTGCCGCCCTGGGCGGCCGCCATGTCGACGACGACGCTGCCGGGTCTCATCACCGCGACGTCGGCGGCGCTCAGCAGCCGCGGGGCGGGGCGTCCGGGAATCAACGCGGTGGTGACGACGACGTCCACGTCCCGGGCCTGCTCGTGGTAGAGCTCGGCCGCGGCGCGGTCGTAGTCGGCCGAGGTGGCCCTCGCGTAGCCGTCGGCGCTCTCCTCCTGGGCCACGTTCACCGAGAGGTACTCACCGCCCAACGACCGCACCTGGTCGGCGACTTCCGGCCGGGGGTCGGTGGCGCGCACGATCGCCCCCAGACTGGACGCGGCCCCGATGGCGGCGAGCCCCGCGACACCGGCCCCGGCGACGAGGACCTTCGCCGGCGGCACCTTGCCCGCCGCGGTGACCTGTCCGGTGAAGAAGCGGCCGAAGGCGTGCGCGGCCTCGATCACCGCCCGGTACCCGGCGATGTTCGCCATGGAGCTGAGCACGTCCATCGACTGCGCCCGCGAGATCCGCGGCACCGCGTCCAGGGCGAGCACCGTGACGTCACGTGCGGCCAGCGCCTCCAGCCGCTCGGGTCGCTGTGCGGGAGCGACGAGTGCCACCAGCGTCGTCCCCGCGCGCAGCGTGGCGATCTCCTCGGCGGTCGGGGCGTTGACCTTCAGGACGACGTCCGCGGCCCAGGCCTCGCCGAGACACGCGCCCGCCTCGGAGTATGCCTCGTCGCCGAAGCCGGAGGCGGCACCCGCTCCCGGCTCGACGACGACCTCGTAACCGAGGCCGAGCAGCAGGCGCACCGTGGAGGGCGTCGCGGCGACGCGAGTCTCCCCGGGCAGTGCCTCGGCGACGACGCCGACGCGCTGGGGTGGTTGGTGATCGAGTTGCTGTCCAGTCATGTCCAGTCTCTCGTCCAGGCGTTGTTGCCGGGTTCCGTACCCAAAGGAGGCGGACGCGGCACCGGAAACACGGATCCCGGCCGCCACTCCCGCCCCCGGGGCCGGGCGCCCCGGCCTCCGGCGTCCGTCAGTTCGCCCTCGTCGGCGAGTACGACGGTGGCGGCGACCGACCTCCCCGGACGCCGTGGATCCGCCGCCCCGGTCTCGCCCGGCCGGTGGGCCAGCACCACGACGGCGGGTCCGGAACATCTCGTGGGTCCGGACCCGGTCGAAGCGCTCGCGCTCTTCGACCGGGTCCAGCCGTCCCGTTGAGCGGTGGCCCCCCGGGCCGCCGGGGGTGTGTCAGCGGGCCGGCTCGCCGAACCAGCGGGCCAGGTGCTCGTCCAGGTCCCGCTGGTCGTCGCCGATCCAGGCCACGTGGCCGTCGGGGCGTACCAGGACGCACGGCACGTCCAGCGCCGCGCCCCGGTCGGCGAGGTGGTCGACGCGGTCCGACCAGTGGCCCGCGGTCAGGTGCCCGGTGCGGTCCAGCAGCAGGCCGCGGCCGCGGTGCAGCAGACCGTAGAGGCGGCCCTGTTCCACCTCGACGTCCTCGATACGGCGGCCGAGCAGGTCGGGGCCCTCGCCGAAGTCGTACCGGACGCCGGTCGCGGTGATCTTCTCGGTGAGGCGGCGGTTCACCTCGTCGAAGGCCATCAGCTCGGTGAGCAGTCTGCGTACGGCCTGCGGGCCGGGCTCGGTGGAGTGCAGTTCCATCTGGGCCCGGGTGTTGTCCAGCACGTCCTCGGCGACCGGCCGGCGTTCGGCCTGGTAGGTGTCCAGCAGGGTGTCCGGTGCCCAGCCGCGGATCCGCGCGGCCAGCTTCCAGCCGAGGTTGAACGCGTCCTGGACGCCCAGGTTGAGGCCCTGCCCGCCGGTGGGCGGGTGGATGTGCGCCGCGTCGCCGGCCAGCAGCACCCGTCCGACCCGGTAGTGCTCGGCCAGCCGGGTGGCATCCCCGAAGCGGGACAACCAGCGCGGTGAGTGGACGCCGAAGTCGGTCCCGGCGACGGCGCGCAGCCGCTCCTTGAAGTCCTCCAGGGTGGGCGCCGCCGTGCGGTCGCCGACTCCCGCGTCGGGGACCACGACGCTGTAGACCTCCGTACCGAAGGGCCGCAGCCAGAACCGGTGCCGGGTCTCGCGGACCTGTGCCACCCTGGCGGCGACCTCCTTCGGTGGCAGACCCACCTCCATCTCGCCCATCAGCGTCTCGTTGCGCGAGGGCTCGCCCGGGAAGCCGACGCCCAGCAGTTTGCGCACGGTGCTGCGCGCGCCGTCACAGCCCACGAGGTAGCGCGAGCGCAGCCGTTCCCCGCCGGCCAGCTCCACGGTCACCCCCGTGTCGTCCTGCTCGAAACCGGCGACCACGCCACCGTGCCGGACCCGTGCCCCCAGCGCGACCGCGTGCTCCTCCAGGAGCCGGACGACGACCGGCTGCGGAATGCCCAGCAGATAGGCGTACTCGGAGTCCAGGTCCGCCGGCGCAGGCCCCGGGATGGCGGCGAAGAGACCGCCGATCGGGCGCCGCCTGCCGTGCCGGAGGAGGCGGTCCAGGAGTCCGCGCATGGCCATCAACTCGATGCTGCGCATGTGCAGGGCCACGATGCGGACGTACGGCGCGGGCTCGGTCTCCCGCTCGAGAACGAGTACCCGCACACCGTGCAGCCGCAGCTCGGCGGCCAGCACGGCGCCGGTCGGTCCGCATCCGGCGACGATCACGTCGAAGTCGTGCCCGGCCGTCTCGTCGGACGACGGCGCGGCGGTGAACTGTCCAGAATGCATGGGTGTTGCCTTTCGGGAGTGCCTTCAGGTCGAGGCGCTCCCGGCGACACCTGCGTCAGTCGCCGGCCATGACGGGAAGGGGGAGCACCCACGTCGATACAGCGTTCATGGGTCTCACCTCCTCGGGCGGTGTCACGGTCGACCGAAAGGTACAGGCACGGGAGTCACCGGGTCCAATCGTTTTCCGCGGCGAACCGTTCGGGCGCCAGAGTGCCCAGCAGTGAGCGGATCACCAGATCCGTGGACGCGGCCATCTCGACGGCGCCGGGATCGAGCAGCCACTGGACCTGGAGGCCGTCCATGACCGCGATGATCGCGTTGGCCGTCTGCCCCGCACGGGCCGCGTCGGCCGCGGTCAGTCCGCAGGCCTCGGTCAGCGCGTCGGTGACGAAGGCGCGCAGCCCGGTGTAGCGGTCGCGGAAGTAGGCCTGTGCGGGATGCTCGTCGGTGACGGACTCGGCGGACAGCACGGCGTAGAGCCGGACGATGCCCTCCCGTTCGGCGTTGCGCCCGGCCGTGTCGACGAGGTGGCGCAGGAAGGCCAGCCCCTGCGGGCGCTCGGCGCCCAGCTGTTCGATGTCCTGCTGGTCGCGGAGTTCGAGCACGCTGGTGAGCAGCAGCGCCTTCGACCGGAAGTAGTGCAGGACGCCGGCCTGGGTCAGCCCCGCCCGGTCGGCGATCTCCGCGAGGGAGGCGTTGTTGTACCCGCGGGCGGCGAAGGTGTCCGTGGCGATGCTGAGGATCTCCTGCTGGCGCCGGACGGCTTCGGGACTGCGCGGGGTGCGGGGCCCGGCCTTCGGTCTGCGCGTGGGCCTGCCCACTGATCGGTCGCTCACGGCGACAGCCTACGGTCTGTCCCGCCGTCCGCTCCGTGCTCCGCCGACCCGCCGACCGGAGTGACGCAGACCACTTACTAAGTACTTAGTAAGTGTGCTTTCATGGCGCCGTCGTTCCGCGCTCCACGGTCTGGGTACCGCCCGCCCCGGAGACCGGCTCCGTACGCCGCTCCGGGTCGCCCGGTACACCCCGCCCCGCACCGAAGCGAAGGAGTACCGCACCATGCCGACCAGTACGAGATCCCGCCCCTCGACCGCGCGTCCCGTCACCGCGGGCGTCGTCGCCCTGGCCCTCACGGGTCTGACTGCCCTCGGTCTCGGCCTGGCGGGCACCGGAACCGCCCGGGCCGCCGACCCGGTCGCCCAGGTGTGGGTCACCACACCGGACGGCGCCAAGAGGCTCGCCGCCGAGGGCGACGTCCCCTTCACCGGCAGCCCCCAGCCCGTCGACATCCGGATCGACGGCGGGGCCGAGGGCCAGCGGTTCACCGGCGCGGGCGCCTCCGTGACGGGTGCGTCGGCCCACCTCGTCCAGAGCCTGCCCGCGGACCGGCGCGGTGAGCTGATGCGGTCGCTGTTCTCCACCGCCGGGGACGGCATCGGCCTGAACTACCTGCGCCAGCCGCTCGGCAGTACCGACTTCGACGCGACCGACGACCCCCACTCCTACGAGGACACCCCCGGCCGGTTCTCGATCGACCGGGACAAGACCGAGATCATCCCCGTCCTCCGACAGGCCACCGCGGTCAATCCGCGGATCCGCTTCATGGGGACACCCTGGTCCCCGCCGGCCTGGATGAAGAGCGGCAACTCCCTCAACGGCGGGAGTCTCGCGCCGGAGCACTACGGGGCGTACGCCGACTACCTGGTCAAGGCCATCAAGGCCTACGGCCAGGAGGGCATGACACTCTCCGACCTCACGGTGCAGAACGAACCCGAGTTCGCGACCACGTACCCCTCGATGTCGATGACGTCGGCGCAGCAGGCCGACTTCCTGAAGGTGCTGGACCCGAAGCTGACCGCGGCCGGGCTGCCCACGGAGATCCTGGCCTTCGACCACAACTGGGACCACCCGGGCTACCCCCTCGACGTCCTCTCCCGCACCGCGGGCATCGACCGCGTCGTCGGCGCCGCCTTCCACTGCTACGGCGGCCAGGTCTCCGCACAGCAGCAGGTCGCCGACGCGGGCGAGCGCGTCTTCTTCACCGAGTGCTCCGGCACCGACAGCGCCGACACCTCCCGGACCTTCGCCGACACCCTGCGCTGGCAGGCCGAGAACCTCGTCGTGCAGAACTTCCGCCACGGCGGCGAGACCGTCCTCACCTGGAACCTCGCCCTGGACCGGAACGGCGGCCCCCACCAGGGCCACTGCGCCGACCGCTGCAACGGCGTGGTCGAGATCGCCGGCGGCGACGTGACCCGCAACGCCGAGTACTACGTGCTCGGCCACGTCAGCAAGTTCGTCCGGCCCGGCGCCGTCCGCATCGGCTCCAGCAGCCAGGGACCCGGAGGCGTGCAGAACGTCGCCTTCCGGAACCCCGACGGCTCCCGCGTCGCCTACGTGGTGAACACCGCCTCCGGCTCCCAGCGCTTCTCCGTCACCGACGGCGGCAGGTCGCTCGCCTACACGCTCCCGGCCGGCGCGGTCGCCACCTTCGTGTGGAGCGGCACCGGCGGCGGACCGACCGGGCCGATCGACCCCGGCGCCTGGTACCACGTCGTGAACGGCGGCAGCGGTGCCTGCCTGGACGCCGCCGACTGGGGCACCGCCAACGGCACCGCCCTGCAGCAGTGGGCCTGCGGCAGCGGCGCCAACCAGTCCTGGCAGTTCCGCCCCACCGGCGACGGCTACTACCAGGTGGTCAGCCGGCACAACGCCAAGGCGTGGGACGTCGACGGCGGGCCCGGCGCCGGCGCCGACGGCACACGCGTCCAGCTGTGGGACTACGTGGGCGGCGCCAACCAGCAATGGCGCCCCGAGCCGGCCGGCACCGCGGGCGGGTACCGCTTCGTCGCCCGGCACAGCGGCAAGTGCCTCGACGTCGACGGCGCCTCCACCGCGAACGGGGCCCGTCTGTCCCAGCGCCCCTGCGCGTCGTCCGCCGCGCAGACCTTCACCCTGACGGCCGGCTGACCGCGCCGACCCCTCCTCCGCCGGGCCGATGACTTTCGGGCCCGGCACCGGTCGTAACCGGTGGACACGTCACCGCAGGAGGGACAGACCGATGCCCGACCTCATGATCGACTTCATCATCTCGCTCGACGGGTACGCGGCCGCGGAGGGCTGGCCCGGCTTCTGGGGCATGGAGGGGCCCGAGTACCTGGCCTGGCTCGACGAGGACGCCGAGAAGCAGCACACCACTCTCATGGGCGCCACGACGTACCGGCTGATGTCCGGGTTCGCGCGTGACATGCCCGACGACTCCGGCATGGCCGGACTGACCGCGATGCCGAAGGTGGTGTTCTCCTCGACGCTCGCGTCCCCGTTGTCCTGGGACAACGCGGAGCTCGTCCAGGGGGACCCCGTCCCCGCCGTCCGGGACATGAAACGGGACGGGACGAGGCCGCTGCGCACCCTCGGCAGCCTCACCCTGTGCCGGTCGCTGCTCGAAGCCAGTCTGGTCGACCGCTTCCGCGTGGTCGTCTTCCCGGTCATCACCGGCGCGACGGGCCGGGACAGGATCTTCGACCAGTACCCGGACGTCAGCCTCGACCTCGTCGACAGCCGCGTCTTCGACGGCCGGCTCCAGCTCCTCGAGTACGCCCCCACGGTCCTGGACGGGCCGCCGTCGGCACGCGCTCGCTGAACAGCCGGCGCCCTCCGCGGCGTCAGGCGCTTCGCCCGGTGGCCCGCACCACGAACCGCAGCGACTCGTCGAACACGGCCTCGACCTGGGCACCGGACAGGCCGTACCAGCCGTGGTCGGCGCCGGGCACGGTGCGCAGGCGCACCGGTGCGCCCAGCCCGTCCAGTCGCGCCGCGAGATCCCGGCTGTGCGAACACGCGACCATGCTGTCCTCCTCGCCGTGGAAGAGGAGGAGAGGCGGTGCGCCCCGGTGGGCGTGGGCGAGGGGACTGGCCTCCCGGGCGCGGTCCGGTGAAGTCGCCGGGGGTCCGCCCAGCAGCAGGGCTTCCGGCGTGGTGGGGGAGTGCGGATCGAAGGGGCCGCGGGCGGCGGTCAGATCGGCGGGCCCGTACCAGACGACGCCCGCGACGGGGGCCGGCTCCGTGCGGGTGAGGGCCAGGAGCGAGGCCAGGTGCCCTCCGGCCGACTCGCCCCAGACCACCGTCCGGTCCAGGTCCAGGTGCAGCTCGCGGGCACGCAGCCCGAGCCAGCGCAGTGCGGCACGAAGGTCCTCGACGGGCGCGGGAAAGGGCGCTTCCCCGCTGAGCCGGTAGTCGGCACAGGCCACGGCCAGACCGGCCGCGGCGATCCGCGCGAACGGTCCGGGGTCCCAGTCCCGGGTCAGCATCCCCATGTCGTCGCGGCGGCCGCGGAGCCAGGCGCCGCCGTGCACGAAGAGCACCAGGGGGAGGGGGCCCCGGCCGGTGTCGCCGGGCAGCCAGAGGTCCAGTTCCAGCGGCCGGCTCCCCACGCGTTCGGCGAAGGGGACACCCCGCAGCACCCGCGTGCCCGACGCGCCGCGGGCCGCGGGAGGCAGGGGTGCGACGTCCGGGTGGGGCGCGGCGATCAGCTCGCGCAGCGGGCGGTGGCCGGGGGTCACGGGGTGTGCCACCGGTGGTCGGGGAGGAACCGCACGTCGTACTCCTGGGGCACGGTGGCGAACCGCTGGGGTTCGGGCACGTACGGCTCCGGCGGCAGTCCCAGTGCTTCGGCGGGGGTGCCGAGGGTCTCGAAGAAGCGCTCGAAGGTGTGGCCCGGCCCGGCGGCGACGCCGACGACCTGGCTGTGGTGGCGTTCCATGCGATAGGCGTGCCGGCAGTTCTTGGGCACGAAGCCGAAGTCGCCGGGGGTGAGCAGCTTCTCCTGCTGGTGGCCCTCGGTGTCCTCGACGAACAGCCGGACCGCGCCCTGGGTGATGTAGAAGACCTCGTGGGTGTCGGTGTGCAGGTGGGCCGGGATGATGTCGCCCTTGGGCCCCTCGACCGTGAAGAAGTTGAACGTGTTCTCGGTCTGCTCCCCGCCTGCGTAGACCGTGATCAGATCGCCGAACAGGTGGGCCCGGTCCCCTTCACCCTTCTCGATGAAGTAGGGCTTGCCCGGTTCGGCGGGTATGCGAGAGGCGCGCCGGTAGCGTGTGGCGTACTCGATGGTCATGGCTCTCCCGGGTCGGCGTCAGTGCAATGTCAGGTAGCCTGACACAGCGGGTCGCCGACCGCCAAGTGGGCCGACGCGCGACCCACCGCCCACCGTGAGGACCTGATGCACACCGGCGACCGAAACCTCCCGCAGTTGCTGGGCGACGCCCGGCGCTGGTTCGACGAGGCCCTGCTGGCCGCTCTGGAAGCGGCCGGTGCCTCGCAGGTGTCCCTGACGCAGCTGGGTCTCTTCAGCGTGCTGGACGAGGACGGCACGACCGTGTCCGAGCTGGCCCGCCGGATGGGCGTCACCCGGCAGACGGCACACCAGGCCGTCCACGGCCTGGTGCACCTCGGGCTGCTGGAACAGGCACCCGACCCCGCCTCGGCCCGGCGCCGGCTGATCCGGCGGACCCCCTCGGGAAGGCGTGCGCACCAAGAAGCAAACCAAGTCCTGGAGCGGCTGGAGGACACCCTCGCCGAACGGATCGGCTCCGACGCGGTCGGCGCGCTGCGGGCCGCACTGGAGGCGTCGTGGGGACCGGCGCCGGCCCCCGGCCCGGGCACCGGCCCCGCGCACCCGTGAAGGGCTCGCCGACCGGCCCGCCTACGGCGTGTAGAGAGCCTCGCTGCCGTACAGCTCCCTGGTGAACGCGGAGACGTCGGCGCTGCGATCGCCGCCGTCGAGGTTGTACGTCAGGAACACGCCGTACCCCTCGTCGACGGTCCGGCGGGCGAGATCGGCCGCCGTGCCCTGGGAGGTCCGGCCGATCTCGACGGCCGCCGGTGACAGCTGCGTCCTCGGCAGCCGGGCGCCGGGGACCCGCCAGGTGCCGTAGTACGGGTTCCAGGAGTAGTCGAACGCGGAGGAGACGTCGACGCCGCCGTACGACAGCCGTGACGCGGCCGGACCGATGTCGTAGAGGCTGATGATCTTGTCCGGCATGTTCGCGCGCAGCGCCGTCACCAGGTGCACGAAGGAACCGTCGTTGGGCTGACCGGTGCCGTTGTTGCCGTACTCGGCGTATTCGTCGTCGAAGTCGACGCCGTCGAGGCCGTACCGGGCCACGGCGTCCGAGAGCTGCTTCGCGAACGCCGAAGCGGCCTGCTGGGACGGGAAGTTGGCGAATCCGGCGCCCTGATGGTTGCCGAGCACCGAGAGGAGGACCTTGATGCCCTTCTGCTGCAACGGCCGCACTTGGGTGGCAACGTTGTCGAGCACGCGCTGCACGTTCTCGTTGAAGTGCAGGTACGCCGTCTTCGTGCCGGTGTCGTAGTTGATGTTCGCCGCGAAGATCACGGCGACGTCGAAGACGTTGCCGCCCCCGTCCGCCAGGGTGTACTTGCCGGCGTTGAGCATGCTGTTGTTGTTCACCTCGATGTAGGCCACCGAGGTCGGTCCCTGCTTCGTGGGGGCGGGGCCGGCCGGTGCACCGGCCGCCGCGCTCGCACCGAGGACGAGGGCCGCGACGGCCGCGAGCGCCAGCGTCGCCCTCCGCACTCTTCTCCGTACCGGAGTGAACATGGGTGTTGCCTCCCAACGCCGGTCGGCGCCCCGCCTGTTCGGAAACGCCGAACGAGTGCTTCCAGTCTTCCCCCGTGGTGACCGGAGCCCGGGGGGTGTGCCGGAACTCTTCACGGCTTCCCCGCACGGCGCGGTGCGGACGAGTGCCCGGGTGGTGCGGACGGGTGCCCGGCCGTCGCGGAACGGCCGGGGCGGCCCGGCCCCCGGAAGGCCGGGCCGCCCCGGGCCTGTGCCGGCCGTCCCTGCCGTCGGCTCAGCAGGTGCGGCCGGTGTACCAGGCGCCGTCGATGTCGGAGCTGGAGCCGATCCAGGTCACGCCGGGCACCACGCACCGTTCGCTGTTGGGCCCCCAGTCGTCGATCTCGATGACGATGTGGGAGCCGTCCGAGGTGCAGTGGTTGTAGTAGGCGTCGGAAGCGGTCTCGTAGAAGCCGCAGGGGTTCGCGGCGGCCGGACCGGCGCTCAGGGTGAGGGCGCCGACGGAGGCGAGCGCCAGGGAGAGCGAGGCGAGCGCGCTGGTCACGATGCGACGAAGGGGCAAGGTGAGCTCCTAACAGTGGGGGACCGGCAGCAGGACTGCGGTGCCCGTCGATCCGTTGTCGATGCGAGCCCAGACTCACAGTTCGCCGGAGGCCGTGGTGAGCGGCGGCGGCACCGTTCACCCGGCGAAACGATTAGGTGCTGCGCCGATCAGTTGATCTCGGCCGGTTTCACCGGAGGGCGCCGCCCGTGCCGTGGAAGAGCGGCCCCGAAACCCTGCTGGTCCCGCGCCGGGCACGGTCCGTGCCACCGCCTTCCGCAAGTGGCTCAGCCCACCGCCACCGAAGTGGCCCACACGGGGGGAGCGGCCCGGGCATACGGTCGAGATCATGACGCGCGGCGTGCCCACCGGACCGCCGGGGGGCACCGTGTGCTCGACGCCCACGCTTCTTCCGAGGACTCCTTATGCAAGCCATCACCGTCCACGACCGCGACGCAGGCGCCGGCGGGCTCGCCCTGACGGAACTGCCCCACCCCCATGCCGCCGAGAACGACGTCGTCGTGCGGGTGCACGCCGCCGGCTTCACGCGCGGCGAACTCGACTGGCCCGGCACCTGGACGGACCGGGCCGGCCGCGACCGGACCCCGAGCGTCCCCGGGCACGAACTGTCGGGGGTGGTCGTGGAACTGGGCTACGGCACCACCGGCCTCACCGTCGGCCAGCGGGTCTTCGGCATGGCCGACTGGACGCGCAACGGTTCACTGGCCGAGTACACCGCCGTGGAGGCGCGCAATCTGGCGCCCCTCCCGGTGGACGTGGACCACACCGTGGCCGCGGCGTTGCCCATCTCGGGGCTGACGGCGTGGCAGGGCCTCTTCGAGCACGGGCGACTCGCCGCGGGTCAGACCGTCGTGATCCACGGCGCCGCGGGGAGCGTCGGCTCGGTCGCCGTCCAACTCGCCCGCGAGGCCGGTGCCCGGGTGGTCGCCACCGGCCGGTCGGCCGACCGGGAGACCAGTCTCGCCCTCGGCGCCGACGTCTTCCTCGACCTGGAGTCGGAACGCCTGGAGGACGCGGGAGAGGCCGACGTCGTGTTCGACGTCATCGGCGGTGAGATCCTCGACCGCTCGGCCGCGCTCGTCCGCGCCGGTGGCACCCTCGTCACCATCGCCGCGCCGCCCGAGGTCAGGCCGGTGGACGGCCGCGCGGTCTTCTTCGTCGTGGAGCCCGACCGGGCCGGCCTCACGGCCCTCGTGCGGCGGGTGCGGGACGGGCGGCTCAAGCCGGCCGTCGGAGAGGTGCGTCCGCTCGCCGAAGCGCCCGCGGCCTTCGCCCCCGGCGGCGGCAGGAGAGGCAGGACGATCATCCGGGTCGTGCCCGACGGCCCCGCGGCGGAGGGCACCCGGTGAACGACATCTCGCTCGAAACCCTTCCCGTGCCCGGCGGGGCGACGGCGGCCGCCGCACTGGACGTGGCGAACGCGTACCTCTCCCCGGCGCTGCTCAACCATTCGCTGCGCGCCTACCTGTGGGCGGCGGCCCGCGGCACGGCGGACGGCCTCGCCTTCGACGCGGAACTCCTCTACGTCGCGGCGCTGTTCCACGACATCGGGCTGGTGCCGGTCTTCGACAGCCACACCGTCGCCTTCGAGGAGGCGGGCGGACACGTCGCCCGGGTCTTCGCGGCCGGGGCAGGCTGGCCGGCCGAGCGGCGCGAGCGCCTCTCGGACGTCGTCGTCCGCCACATGTGGCCGCAGGTGGACGCCGCCACCGACCCCGAGGGGCATCTGCTGGCCCGTGCCACCGCCACCGAAATCGTCGGCAGGGAAGCGGACACCTACCCGTCCCGCTTCCGCGACGAGGTGCTGGAGCGCTACCCCAGGCTGGACCTCGCCGCACCGTTCCTGGCCTGCTTCCGGGACCAGGCGGCGCGCAAACCCGACAGCGCGGCGGCCGGCGCGGTGCGGTCGGGGCTCGCCGACAGAATGGCCGCCAATCCGCTCGACTCCGACCGGGGCCGGCGGCGTACGTGACGGCCGGCCGGTCCCGTCGTGACGGCGACGCGTACGTGCCGGCCGGTCTCGTCGTGTCCCGCGGTACATCGGTCCGCCCGTCCCTCCGCCGGGGCTTTTCACCCGGCCGGACCTGGGCACACGGTCGCTGACCGCGCCGTAACGAGACACGGGAGACCGACGTGGCGGACGACCAGCATCGCCAGCAGGACCCCACCGACCAGTACCCCCGCCCGGACTTCGCCGGTCAGGACCAGCCGCACCCGGGATGGACCGGGCCGATGGACCCGCCGCCCGACCACGGCGAGGAGTCGTACCGAGGGTCGGGGCGCCTGACGGGCCGCAGGACGGTGGTCACGGGTGGTGACTCCGGCATCGGCCGGGCGGTGGCCCTGGCCTTCGCGCGGGAGGGCGCGGACGTGCTGTTCACCCATCTGGACGAGGAACGGGACGAAGCACGGGAGACCTGCCGCCTGGTGGAGGACGCCGGGCGCAAGGCCGTGGCCGTCTCGTGCGACATCCGCGAGGAGAGCAACTGCCGGTCGCTCGTCGAGCGTGCCGTGGCGGAGTTCGGCGGCATCGACGTCCTGGTGAACAACGCGGCCTATCAGATGGCCCAGCCGGACGGCATCGAGGCGATCACGACGGAGCAGTTCGACCGGGTGATGCGGACGAACCTGTACGGCATGTTCTGGCTGACCAAGTTCGCGCTGCCGCACATTCCCGCGGGCGGCAGCGTCATCAACACCACCTCCGTGCAGGCGTACAAGCCCAGTCCGCCCCTGCTGGACTACGCGATGACCAAGGGCGCGATCGTGACCTTCACCCAGGGACTCGCCCAGATGGTCGCGGAACGCGGTGTCCGTGTGAACGCGGTGGCGCCCGGGCCGGTCTGGACGCCGTTGATCCCGGCGACGCTGCCGGACACGGCCGAGTTCGGCAAGCAGAGCCCGCTGGGCCGGCCCGCGCAGCCGGCCGAACTGGCACCGGCGTACGTCTATCTCGCCTCCCAGGAGTCCGGGTACGTCACCGCGGAGATCCTCAACGCGACCGGCGGGACCCCCCTGCCCTGAGCGGGGCACCGGTCCGGGCGGCGGCTGCCGGCCCGCGGCGGGCGCCGTGCTCAGGCCGCCTGGACGAGTTCCGCGCGGCCGAAGAGGATCGCGTAGCCGGAGCCCAGCTGGGCGAGGACGCGGTCGAGCAGGGCGGGGCCGGCGAGGCGGGCGACGACGCCCAGGACCGAGCCGACGTCCCACCGCGTGGTGGCGAGGGAGCCGCCGGTGCGGGTGGCCAGGTCCCGGACGAAGGCCCACCCGGTCATCGGGTCGGTCTCCGGGACCTGGGCGGCGAAGATCCGCGCCGCCTCACGCGGGAGACGGGCGGCCAGCTCGACGCGTTCCTCGCCGGTGACGCGACGGCCGAGGGCGGCCAGGACGGCGGACACGACGTCTTCGGCCCGTTCCCGGGTGGAGTAGGCGCCGTGGTAACGGACCTGCTCCAGCATCTCGGCGAACGACACGGGCGACGCGGTGGTGATCGTCGCCGAAGCCGTCTTGGTGTGCATCGGTGAAGGGCGCCTTTCTGGGTCGTTGGGTGGCACGGCCGGGTCGGCCGGTTGCCGGGCGGTCCCGGGTCCATGACGGCCCGCCCCGGCGTCCCGGGCGGCGGTCGGAGACGGGAGGCACGGGGCGTCCCGTCCTCCGCCGCCCGGAGCGCGGCTTCCGCCTCAGGCGGAGATCTCCTTGTGGTCCTGGCCGTCGCCGATCGAGATCTTGCGCGGCTTGGCCCGCTCGGCGATCGGGACGCGCAGGGTGAGCACGCCCGCCTCGTAGTCGGCGCTGATGCGCTCGGTGTCGAGGGTGTCCGCGAGCATCACCTGGCGGGAGAAGACCCCGAAGGGGCGTTCCGCGAGTTCCATCTGGGCCTCGCCGCCGGCGGAGACGGGACGGCGCTCGGCCCGGACGGTCAGCATGTTGCGCTCGACGTCGATGTCGATGGCCTCCCGGTCGACCCCGGGAAGATCCAGGGCGATCACGTAGACGTCGCCTTCGCGGTACGCGTCCATGGGCACCGCCGAGGGACGCGACCAGGTGCCGGACGTGCTCGGGAACAACTGCTGGGCGAGCCGGTCGAACTCACGGAAGGGGTCGGTGCGCATCAGCATGGTGAAACACCTCCAGTGCGAGTAGATCCGCTCATGCGCTGGTCTTGCACATGTATGTAGCATGTCATCGGAACGATGACAACTGCTTGTGTCGTCCACTGGACGACACCCCTCGGGAGGTGACCATGACCGCAGATCAGCCGGGATCCGCATCCCGGTCCGTGTCCTTCCTCGCCGCCGAGGCGGCACTGGCGTCGATCGAGGAGGCCGTGCACGGCGCCCAGGCACCGGCGCCCGGCCCGCAGACCGACGCCGAGGTCGGCTCCGACCAGGCGCTCGCCGCCCTGCTGCTCCTGCGGGAGATGCGCGACCAGCTCGCCGGGTGGGAGACGGGCCTGATCGAAACGGCCCGTGAGGCAGGGGCGAGCTGGGCAGAGCTCGCCCGCACCCTCGGCGTCGCCAGCCGGCAGGCCGCCGAACGCCGCTATCTGCGCCTGCGTCCCGGCGCCCCCGGCAGCACCGGCGAACAGCGTGTCCGGGCCACCCGCGACCGCCGTGCCGCCGACCGGGCGGTCACCACCTGGGCCCGGGGCAACGCCGCGGACCTGCGTCAGCTCGCCGGACAGGTCACCGCACTCCCGGCCCTTCCGGCGCACGCTCGCACACCGCTCGTACGTGCGCTGGGCCGGGACGACGCCGCCGGCCTCATCGCACCGCTGTCCGGCGCCCGCGAGCACCTGGGCGCGGACCATCCCGAACTGGCCGACCGCATCGACCGTGTCGTCCGGCGCACCGACCGGCTCCGCGGCACGCCCGGCGGCGGCGACCGGTCGCCCGGGAAGACCGGGTGAGCGCCGAGCCCGACCGGGGAAGCAGGGGGCGTGCCCACCACCATGCGGGAGCGCCGTCGCCGGGGGACGCGGCGGCCGGGTCCGTCCTCGCCACCGGGCGGGAAGGCGGCGACGAGCATGATCCCGCCCGCGTCGTTGACGACGAGGGCCGACGCGTAAAGGGTGGCCGTGGCCGGGTGTCCCGCTCGCACGGGCGAGGCACGGAGACCGGTCGTGGAACGCCTGACCGCCGCTTCCGAACTCCGAGGACGGGATCCCGTGAAGATCACCGCTGCCGACGTCGTCGTCACCAGCCCGGGCCGCAACTTCGTCACCCTGCGCATCACCACCGAGGACGGGCTCACCGGTCTAGGGGACGCCACCCTCAACGGGCGCGAGCTGGCCGTCGAGGCATACCTTCGGGAGCACGTGGCACCCCTGTTGCCCGGACGGGACGCCCACGCCATCGAGGACACCTGGCAGTACCTGTACCGCGGTGCGTACTGGCGCCGGGGCCCGGTCACGATGGCTGCCGTAGCGGCCGTGGACATGGCGCTGTGGGACATCAAGGGCAAGGCCGCCGGCCTGCCGGTGTACCAACTCCTCGGCGGTGCCTGCCGCACCGGCGCGCTGGCCTACGGCCACGCGTCCGGCCGGGACGTACCCGAACTGCTCGACTCGGTGCGCGAGCACCTGGCCGACGGTTTCCGGGCCGTCCGGATCCAGAGCGGCATCCCCGGCCTCGACTCCGTCTACGGCGTCGCCCCCTCCGCCGCGGGACAGGGGGAGCGCTACGACTACGAGCCCGCCCGGCGCACGGGCACCGCCCACCCGCGTCCCACCGAGGAGACCTGGGACACCCGCGCCTACCTGCGTCACATGCCCACGGTGTTCGAGGCCGTGCGGCACACCTTCGGCCCCGAGCTCCCGTTGCTGCACGACGGGCACCACCGCATGACGCCCGTCCAGGCGGCGCGGCTCGGCAAGGACCTGGAGCCCTACGACCTGTTCTGGCTGGAGGACGCGACGCCGGGGGAGGACCAGGGGGCCCTGCGGCTGATCCGGCAGCACACCACCACCCCGCTGGCCATCGGGGAGGTCTTCAACTCCGTCCACGACTACGCCACGCTGCTCCAGGAACGGCTGATCGACTACGTCCGCTCCGCGGTGACGCACACCGGCGGCATCACCGCCGTACGGAAACTCCTCGACATGGCCGCCGTGTACGGGGTCAAGTCCGGCATGCACGGTCCGACCGACATCTCACCCGTGGGCATGGCGGCCGCCCTCCACCTCGACCTCGCCGTGCACAACTTCGGCATCCAGGAGTACATGCGCCACGCGCCGGAAACCCTTGAGGTGTTCCGCACGTCCTACCGCTTCGAAGACGGCCTCCTGCACCCCGGGGACGCCCCCGGCCTCGGGGTCGAACTCGACGACGAGGCAGCCGCCCGCTTCCCCTACGCGCCCGCCTACCTGCCCGTGAACCGCCTCCGCGACGGCACCGTCCACGACTGGTGAGGCACCCGGGACCGGGCGGGGCCCGCCGCGGCCCGGCCCGGCCGGTCCCCCGGGCCGCGACCGCGGGCCGAGGGCGGGGCGTGGCAGAGTGGAGATGCCCCGTCGCCTTCCGGAAAGTCCCCTCGCATGCGTCTCCTGCTCATCAGGCACGGCCAGACTCCGTCCAACCTCAAGCACCTCCTGGACACCGCCGAGCCCGGCCCCGGACTGACCGCCCTCGGCCAGGAACAGGCAGCGGCGCTCCCCGGCGCACTGGCGTCGGAGCAGATCGACGCGCTGTACGCGTCGACGCTCGTACGCACCCAGCTCACCGCGGCGCCCCTGGCCGCCGCCACGGGACTGGAGGTCCGGGTCCGGCCGGGGCTGCGGGAACTGGTCGCCGGTGATCTGGAGATGCGCGGCGACGACGAGGCGGCGCACACCTACATGCACACCGCCTTCGCCTGGTCCGCGGGGGACGTGCGGCGCCGCATGCCCGGCGGCGAGACCGGGGTGGAGGCGCTGGCCCGCCTGGACGCCGTCGTCGCCGAGGCGCACGACAGCGGTGCGCGGACGGTGGCGATGGTCAGCCACGGCGCCGCGATCCGGATGTGGGTGGCGGCGCGGGCCGACAACGTGGACATCGACTACGCCGCGCACCACCCCCTGGCGAACACGGGCATCGTCGTCCTGTCCGGGACCCCCGACCAGGGATGGCGGGCGCTGCTCTGGGAAGGCAGCTCCCTGGGCCCCCGACCCCGTACGCCCGACCCGGAAGATCCCACGGGGTCGGCCATGCCCACGCCCTGACAACGGGCTCGCCGGGGTGCCGGAGCCTCCGCGCGCCCCGACCCGCCGGAGGGACGCCGACCGGGGCCGCGACCCCGCGGGGCCGGTGTAGAACCGTGCCATGACAGCGCGCTCGGGCAAGGTGATCTGCGACCTCACGATCTCGGCCGACGGATATGCGGCCGGACTCGACCAGACGGAGGAACGTCCTTTCGGAAGCGACGGAGGCGACGGCACGGGCGAGAGGCTGCACGCATGGATGTTCGACCATGCCGACGAGAACCGTGCCGAGGTCGCCAGGATGGCCGCGGCGGGGGCGTTCGTCATGGGGCGCAACATGTTCGGCCCGGTACGGGGCGCCTGGGACCGGCAGTGGAACGGCTGGTGGGGTGAGACTCCGCCCTTCCGCGCCCCCGTCTTCGTGCTCACCCACCACGCGCGCGAGCCGCAGCCGATGGACGGGGGCACCACGTTCCACTTCGTCACCGACGGCATCGAGTCGGCGCTGGCACGGGCACGCGCCGCGGCGGATGGCGGCGACATCGCCGTCCTGGGCGGAGCGACCACCGTCGACCAGTACCTTGCCGCCGGGCTGATCGAGGAGCTGCGGCTGCACATCGTCCCGTTCACCCTCGGGGCGGGGACGCGCCTGTTCGACGGCGTTCCGCCGCTGACGTTCGAGCAGACGGCCGTAAGGGCGGCGACCTCGGTCACCCACCTGACCTACCGCGTGGTGAGGTGAGCCGGCGGCCGGGAACAGCGAGCCCGGCACGCGCCGTTGCACAGGCGGAGAGACCGGCCGCCGGCCGCACGCCGCCGTACCCGGAGTTCGACTTAAGTCTGTGGAGGACAGTTTCATGACCGACCGACCCTTGACGCTCATGGCCGTGCACGCCCACCCCGACGACGAGGCCACCGGCACGGGCGGCGTCCTCGCGCGATACGCGGCGGAGGGCGTCCGCACGGTGCTCGTGACGTGTACCGACGGCGGATGCGGTGACGGACCGGGGGGTGTGAAGCCGGGCGACCCGGGCCACGATCCGGCGGCCGTCGCCTCCATGCGCCGCCGTGAACTGCAGGAGAGCTGCGAGGTCCTGAAGATCAGCGCCCTCGAGACGCTGGACTACGCCGACTCCGGCATGATGGGCTGGCCGAGCAACGACGCCCCCGGGTCCTTCTGGCGGACCCCCGTGGAGGAGGGCGCCGCGCGACTGGCCGAACTCATGCGGCACTACCGGCCCGACGTGGTCGTCACCTACGACGAGAACGGCTTCTACGGCCACCCCGACCACATCCAGGCGCACCGCATCACCATGGCGGCCCTGGAGATGACGGGGCTGACGCCGAAGGTGTACTGGACGACGATGCCCCACTCGATGATGCGGCGTTTCGGCGAGATCATGCGTGAGTTCAACGAGGACATGCCGGAGCCGGACCCCGCCGAGGCCGCCGCGATGGCCGAGATCGGCCTCCCCGACGACGAGATCACCACGTGGGTGGACACCCTCGCCTTCAGCGGTCAGAAGTTCGACGCGCTGGCCGCGCACGCCAGCCAGGGCGAGAACATCTTCTTCCTCCGGATGGGCAAGGAGAGGTTCGGCGAGTTGATGGGCACGGAGACCTTCCTGCGGGTCCGGGACACCACCGGCGCGGACGTACCGGAGACCGACCTCTTCGCCGGACTGCGCTGACCCCCGGCCGAGGGAGACCGTGAGGAACCCCGGGTCCGGCGCTGCCCGGGCTGCTAGCCTGCGGCCATGCCGGACCCGGGACCCGTCGCCTGGCCGGCCGATCCCAAGGGCGCGCGGATGCCCAGTACTTGGTCCCCTGGGCGGCAGCTCTGTGTGAAGCTTTGCCCATGAGTCATCCGAGTGAAGAAGTCAGGGCCAGACTGCAGACCGACCGTCCGCACTCCGCCCGTGTCTGGAACTACCTGCTGGGCGGCAAGGACAACTATCCCGTCGACAGCGAGGCCGGCGAGGTCATCCTGACGACGTTCCCCGAGTTCGCCGCCGTCGCCCGGCTGCAACGACGGTTCCTGGCACGCGCGGTGCGCTTCCTCGCGGGCGAGGCCGGCATCCGCCAGTTCCTCGACATCGGCACCGGACTGCCCACCGCGGACAACACGCACGAGCTGGCCCAGCGCATCGCGCCGGAGAGCCGCATCGTGTACGTGGACAACGACCCGCTCGTCCTCACCCACGCGCAGGCCCTACTCACCAGCAGCCCGGAGGGCGCCTGCGCCTACATCGACGCGGACGTCCGGGACCCGGAACGCATCCTGGCCGAAGCCGCCAAGACCCTGGACCTCAGCCGCCCCGTCGCGCTGACCATGCTCGGGATCATGGGGCAGATCTCCGACGCCGAGCGCCCCGCGGAGCTGGTCGGCGCGCTGCTCTCGGGGCTGCCCGCCGGCAGCTACCTGGCCCTGAGCGACGGAACCAACGGCAACGAGGCCCTCAACAGGGCGGTCGAGGTCTACAACGGGCAGTCGGCCAACACCTACCACCTGCGCTCACCGGAAGAGATCGCGACGTACTTCGCCGGACTCACCCTGGTGGAGCCGGGCGTCGTCTCCACGGCCACCTGGCGTCCGGACACCGGCCCGGCCGACGAGTCCACGGCCGACGTGTCCGTGTGCGGAGTAGCGGTCAAGAACTGATGTGCCCTGCCCCGCGGCGCCGACCGGGGCGGGACTCCGGACGCGACCGGAGCCCCGCCGCGGGGCGGCTCAGCTCGTCGGGAAGTTGTCCGCGGTGCTGATCCGGCTCTTCAGCAGGGACCCGGACTCCGTCAGCACGCCGCTGCTGCTGTAGTCGGTGCCGTTGCAGGTGCCGGGCTTGAGGGCCGCACTGCCCTCGTCGGCGTCGGAGTACGTCCAGTTCGCGTAGCTGATCTGCAACCGGTCGAGCAGGTCCAGCCACGCGGTGCTGCTCGACCGGTCCACCGCACCGCCGCCGGTGGCGCTCACCGTGCCGAACTCCGTGACGAACAGGGGCAGCTGGGAGGCGGCCCGGCTCACGGCCGCACGGTAGTTGTCCTTGTGGCTCGCGGCGTAGAAGTGGAACGTGTACATGATGTTGGTCGCGTTCACGGGGTTGTTGATCACCTCGGTCTCGCTGGAGCCGTCCGAGACGCCCAGCGAGGACCAGCCGCGGGTGCCGACGATGACGACGGCGTCCGGGTCGGCGGCCCGGATCACCGGGATGACCTGCTCGGCGTAGTTCTTGATGGCCGACCAGCTCACGCCGTTGGGCTCGTTGGCGATCTCGTAGATCACGTTCTTCTTGTTCGCGTTGCGGGCGGCGACGGAGGAGAAGAAGGTCTTGGCGCGGGCCAGGTTGAAGTTCGGGTCACCCGGCGTCAGCGTGTGGAAGTCGATCACCGCGTACATGCCGCGTTCCTCGGCCTCGTCCACCAGGCCGTTCACCCGGCTGGTGAACCCTGCCGGGTCGGTCTCGTAGCCGTCCTCCTGCACGTACATGGCGATGCGGAGCAGGTCCGACTTCCAGTCCTCGGCCAGTGCGTCCAGGGAGGCGTCGTTGTAGCACTGGCTGAACCACTGGATGCCGTGCGTGCTCATGCCGCGGAGTTGCACCGGCCGGTCGTACTGGTTGCACAGGTGCACGCCGCAGACGTGCAGCTGCCCGTTGACCGCGACCGGGGTACCGGTCGCGGGCGGGTCGGTCGGCGGGTCCGTCGGCGGATCGGTGACGGAGCCGGTGCAGGTGACGCCGTTGAGGGAGAAGGACGTCGGGACCGGGTTGGAACCCGAGAAGGACCCGACGAATCCCAGGTCGGCCGATGCGCCGGTGGACAGGGTGCGGTTCCAGTCGACCCCGCCCGCCTGGACGGTTGAGCCGGACTGCGACCAGGTCGCGTTCCAGCCCTGGACGACCTTCTGCCCGGCGTTCGGCAGGGTGAACTTGAGCGTCCACCCGCTGACGGGATCACCCAGGTTCGTGATCTTCACGCCGGCCTGGAAGCCGCCGTTCCACTGGCTGGTGATCGTGTATGCGGCCGTGCAGCCGGCCGCCGCCTGCGCCGGAGGCCCGGCGAGCGCGGTGAGACCGACGACCGATGCGGCGGTCGCGAGTAGGGCCAAGAGGCGTTTCAACGCTTCCTCCTTGAGTGGCATGAGCATGTCAGGACATGATGGGAGCGCTCCCAAAGGCCATCGGCCCGAGACCGTACACCTGCGTGCCGGTGTGCGACAGGTGTTGGACCGTCGAACTGTTCCCAATCGGCCACGGATCGCGGACCGTTGCGCCGCGGACACCTCGGCGACCGCGCCCGGAGGGGCCCCTCTCCTCCCTGCGGTGCGGCCCCCGACGCGCGGTCGCCCGGTACGCGGCTCCGGGGCCGACCTCGGAGCTCGCGGACCGGCATCGCCGGGAACGCTCGCTAGGGGGAAGCGCGACGGGCGGAGATCCGGGAGAAGGTGCGGGCGCTCGGCACGAAGGCGGCGGCGGCCGGTGCCGCGAAGCAGACGAGTGCGCAGCCCGCGAGGACCGCTCTGGCGCCGAAGGCGTCGATGGCCGGCGCGATGACGGCGAGGCCGACCGGGGCCAGGCCGTAGGAGAGCAGGAAGTCCAGGGACGAGACCCGGGCCAGTTTGTCCGGGGCGACCTCGCGCTGGGCGGCCGTGAACCAGGGCACGTTGAAGACTTCGATGCCGATCCCGGCGACGGCGTAGGCCGCCGCCACGGCGACCGGGTGCACCGGGAACACCAGGCTCAGCGGGGCGAGCCCGTAGGCGGCGAGACCGGCGAGGGCGACCCAGCCGGGGGAGCGCGGGCGCAGGCGGGCGATGAGCAGCGCCCCGCCCAGCGCCCCGGCGGTGTAAGCGGTCATCGCGCCCGCGAGGACGACCTCGGTGCCGTACTCGTCCCTGCTGACCAGGGGCAGCGCGACACCGGTCGCGGAGTATCCGGTGGCTATGACGGCGGTCAGCGCGCCCAGGCCGGCAAGGAACCACGGGTGCCTGCGCGCCTCGCGTACCCCTTCGGCGAACTCTCCGAGGAGCGACGTCCTGCCCGTCCCGGACGGAGGCTCCGGCGCGTCGTGCGCGGCGGCCGCGCACCGCGCACCGCGTCCGGGCACGAACGCGGCGACCAGCCAGAGCAGGCCGATCCCCACCAGCAGGCCCTGGGTGTGCAGCAGGAGGGCGAGCAGGGCGGCCAGGGAGGGGCCCACGAGCGTGGTGACCCGCACTGCCAGGGTCATGGCGGCGTTGGCCTGTTGCCTGCGGTCGGTGTCGACCACTTCGGCGGTGAGTGCCTGGTAGGCGGGTCGGCAGGCGCCCTGGCCCGCACCGGCCACCGCGGCGGCCGCCGCCGTCAACAGCACCGAACGGCCCAGGCCGTAGGCGAGCACGGGGGCCGCGACACCCGAGGTGATCCCGGCCCACAGGACGACGCCCCGGCGGGAGTGCCGGTCGGCGAGCACCCCGGCCACGGGTACCGCGGCGAGGAACCCGACCGTGCGTGCCGCGAGGAGCAGGCCGAGGTCGGCGGCGGCCAGGGTCCGGTCGAAGACGGCGAGGCCGAGCACGAAGGGCAGGGCCCAGGTGGCGAGGCCGGATGCGGTGGCGCCCGTCCACAGGCGAAGGAAGCCCAAGTCGAGCAGGATCGGACGCCGGCCGGGGGGCGGCGTCCCGGTGGCGGTGGGCGGGGCGGCGGGGGTGGGCACGAGCAGGCGCTCCGGTTCTGTCGGGGGTGGCGGGCCGGTCATGAGATGACATCAACTGACGCCGCCGAGCGCTCGGTTGGGCTGAGCTGTCGGCTGATCCGCGCAGCAGGCAGGGCGGCGGCAGTGCATGGAGCGACACACTATCGCAGTGATAATCATTTCCATTAGTGTGCTCCTGGTCGCCGCGTCGGGAACGCGTGCTAGGTTCTCCTCATGAAAATGATTGTCATTAATGAGCGGAGGTGAGGGGGTTCTGATGTCTCTGTCCTCGGCCTCCGTGCCGTCGCCGGCCGACGAAAGGGCTGGCGAAGCAGTCGACGTGCCGGCGCGAGGTGCGCCGGCCGTACGCCGACTCGCGTCCCGCAAGGCGCTGCTGTCCGTCTGCGCCGTGCTGGCCGCCACCCTGCTGCTCACCGTCGTCGTCGCCATCGGGCTCGGGCCCGCGGTCGTCACGCCCGGCGAGACCGCTCGCCATCTGTGGGCGGCTCTCAGTGGCGGACGCGTCGACGCCGACGAGGTGACGACGTATCAGATCGTCTGGCAGATCCGTACCCCGCGTGTGCTGCTGGCGGCGCTGGTGGGGGCCGGACTGAGTGCGGTCGGAGTGGCGATCCAGGCCCTGGTGCGCAACGCGCTGGCCGACCCCTTCGTCCTCGGCGTCTCCTCCGGCGCCTCGGTGGGTGCCGTGGGCGTGACGGTCACCGGAGGGCTCGCCGTCCTCGGCATCCACGCCGTCTCCGTCGGCGCCTTCCTCGGTGCGCTCGTCGCCTCGGTCCTGGTGTACGCCGCGTCCTCCGGCCGGGGGGTGCTGTCGCCGCTGCGCCTCGTGCTGACGGGCGTGGCCATGTCGCTGGGCTTCCAGGCTGTCATGAGCCTGATCATCTACGCCGCGCCGGACAGCGAGGCGACGAGCATGGTCCTTCACTGGACCATGGGCGGTTTCGGCGCCGCCACCTGGGGCGCGCTGCCCCTCGTCGCCGTGGTGGTGACGGCCGGACTCGTGGTCCTGTACCGGTACGGGCGGGTGCTG
Source organism: Streptomyces sp. NPDC051136 (assembly GCF_044455745.1). Taxonomy (NCBI): domain Bacteria; kingdom Bacillati; phylum Actinomycetota; class Actinomycetes; order Kitasatosporales; family Streptomycetaceae; genus Streptomyces; species Streptomyces sp. NPDC051136. The sequence continues at coordinate 88,647 of NZ_JBITFE010000013.1, forward strand.
GACGTGCTCTGCCTCGGCGACGAGACCGCAGCGAGCCTGGGCTTCGACCCCGACCGGTACCGCAGGGTGCTCCTGGTCGTCGTCTCGCTCGTCACCGGCGTCATGGTCGCCGTGAGCGGTGCCATCGCCTTCGTCGGGCTCGTCATGCCGCACGTGGTGCGCATGACCGTCGGTGCCGGCCACGCCCGGGTGCTCGCCGTGGCCCCGCCGGCCGGCGCGATCTTCATGGTGTGGGTGGACCTGGCGGCGCGGACCCTCGTCGCCCCACGCGAACTGCCGCTCGGGGTCATCACCGCGCTCGTGGGGGTGCCCGTCTTCATCACCCTGATGCGGCGCCGGGACTACACGTTCGGAGGGCGCTGACGTGGACCTGAGACTGGACGCCCTCTCCGTGGTGACGGACGGCAGGAGTCTTGTGCGAGGGCTGTCCCTGGAGGTGCCGGACGGCCAGGTCGTCGGCCTCGTGGGACCCAACGGCAGCGGCAAGTCCACCGCGCTGCGGTGCGTGTACCGCGCGCTGCGGCCCAGCTCGGGGACGGTCTGGGTGGGCGAGCAGGACCTGGCGCGGCTCGAACCGCGTCAGGGTGCCCGCACCGTCGCTGCCATGACCCAGGAGGGCGGCGTCGACGTCGACTTCACGGTGCAGGAGGTCGTCGCCCTCGGCCGCGCACCCCACCTGCGCGGCAACCGGGCACTCGGTGCCCGGGAGCGCGAGGTGTGCGCGCGGGCGATGGACCGGCTCGACATCGCGCACCTCGCGCACCGCGGCGTCCTGACCCTGTCGGGCGGCGAACGCCGGCGCGTCCTGCTGGCCCGGGCGCTCGTGCAGGAACCGGAGATCCTCGTCCTGGACGAACCGACGAACCACCTGGACGTCCGCCACCAGGTCGGCCTGCTCTCGTTCCTGCGGGGGTCCGGACTCACCGTCCTCGTCGTCCTGCACGACCTCAACCTCGCGGCCGCGGCCTGCGACCGCCTCGGCGTGCTCTGCGAAGGCCGCCTGGTGGCCTCCGGTTCGCCCGCGGAGGTCCTCACCACGCAACTGATGGATGACGTCTTCGGCGTCCGGGCCAGCATCGTCTCCCACCCCCTCACCGGCGGACCTCAGTTGCTGTATTCGCTCGACTCCACCCGTTGAAAGGCTGCCCACGCATGCGTACGTACCTCACCCGTGCCACCCTTCGCCGCCCGGCCGCGCTCGGGACCGCTCTCGCGACTGCACTGGTGCTCGGCGGCTGCGGCGCCGAGGTCGAGTCGGACGCCGAGCGGTCCGACAAGGCCACCGTCAAGCGCTGCGGTGAAGCCGTGCGGTACGCCGTGCCCCAGCGCGCCGTCGCCTACGAAGGCGGCAGCGCGGACAAGCTGTTCGCCCTGGGCCTGACCGATCACGTGTACGGCTACGTGATGCCGCCCGCGAACCCCCCGGTGAGCGAGTCCCCTTGGGCGTCGGAGTACGCGAAGGTGAAGATGCTCAGCGACGACCTGCTGAACAAGGAGGTCGTCGTCGAGGCCGGGGCCGACCTCGTCGTGGCCGGCTGGAACTCCGGGTTCAAGGACGAGCGGGGGATCACCCCGGCGATCCTGGACAGACTCGGCGTCCAGAGCTTCATGCACACCGAGAGCTGCTTCAACTACCCGGGGCACCAGGAGCACATGAGCCCCTTCGACGCCCTCTACACCGACTTCGAGCGGCTCGGCGCGATCTTCCGGGTCGAGAAGAAGGCGGAAGACGTCGTAGCCGGGCTGAAGAAGCGCGTGGCAGCCGTCGAGAGCAAGGCTCCGGCCGGTGACCCGCTCCCCGTCTTCCTCTACGACTCCGGCACCGACCAACCCTTCACCGCGGGCAACCAGGTACCCCCGAACGACATCATCAGGACGGCAGGCGGCCGGAACGTCTTCGACGGCCTCGACGAGCGCTGGACCCAGGTCAGCTGGGAATCCGTCGCGGAAGCCGAACCCGAGGTCGTCGTCATCCTGGACTACGGCGACCAGCCCGCGGACAAGAAGATCGACTTCCTCAGGAACTCCCCCCACACGAGGGAGCTTCCCGCCGTGAAGAAGAACAACTTCTTCGTCCTCGACTACAACGAGGGCATCAGCGGGCCGCGCAACATCGACGGCCTGGAGAAGTTCGCCGCCTACCTGCGCGAACTCAAGGGCTGACCCGCCGCACACGCCACGGCCTGCCGCCCAGCGACCAGCCTGCGCCCGGCAGGCCGCACTCCGGCACGGACACGTGCCACTCCGTCATGTGACAAGGAAGGACCCATGGACCGCCATACGATCGGCCTGCCCCGGCCGGACCAGCCGCAGCACCCACGACTCGCCCCGCACCGGAGGCCGGCGCCGAAGAGCACCGGGGAACTGCTGGCCGCCGTCCTCGCGGGCGACCACGGTCCGCGTCCGGCCGGCCTCGTCGCCACCAGCGTGTTCTGGGTGCACCACGGCACCCGGCTGGCCGACGGCGACACCACGTACCTCAACCAGTACCTCCTGGTCCGCCTGGGCGACGCCTTCGGTGCCTGCGCGTTCGAGGCGGGCGAGGCCGACCCGTCCCTGTGCCGCGACGCCTCCGGCAGCGCCCTCGACACGCTCCTGCGCGAGGGACCCCCGCCGCTGCGGATCGCCGCGCTCGACGCCTACCTCGGCTCGGTGCGGTCCCACCGGGAGGCACCCGGGGCGGAGCCGGTCACCCTGCCCGCCGGGACCCCCGAGACCCGGGCGCGGGCCCGGGACGCCGCCATAGCCGGGCTCCTGGACATCGGCGCGGGGGCCAGGGTCGGCGTGATCGGGGTGGTCAACCCGCTCGTCGCAGCCGTTCGCGAACGCGGGGCCGTCCCCCTCCTCTGCGACTTCAACCTGCGCACCACTCAGTGGGGCGATCCGGTCACCGACGACATGCACGAGGTCCTCGACGCCGCCGACGCGGTGGTCGCCACCGGCATGACGCTCGGCAACGGCAGCTTCGACACCGTCCTGGCCCGCTGCCGCGAACGCGACGTGCCCCTGGTGGTGTACGCCCAGACCGGCAGCGCCGTGGCGCGCGCGTTCCTGGGCGCGGGGGTGACCGCCCTGTCCGCGGAACCGTTTCCCTTCTCCCAGTTCAGTGCCGGAGCCACCACCCTGTACCGCTACCGGGCCGCGGCCGGCGCATGACCTCCGCCATCCGCCCGTCCGAAACAGCCCGTCACACGACGGGCACCGGACGCGCCGCCTGCCACCACGGCGAGATCCTGCAAGGGTGCTTCCTCGACGACCGGCGCCGCCCCGTCCACGCCCTGGTCACGCTGCCGATGAACGGACCCGGCAGCACCGCGGGGTTCACCCACCGGCCCGGCAGCCCGCCGGACGAGGTGACGGTGATGCCCGGCAACCGCACCAAAGCCCGTACGGCGGCCGTGCTCACGGTCCGGGAGTGCGCCGCACGCCGTGGCTCGGACCCGTGCGGCGGGGAGCTGACGCTCACCGGGGACCTCCCCGTAGGGCTCGGCATGGGCTCCTCCACCAGCGACGTCATCGCCACCGTCCGGGCGGTCGCCGACTCCTGGGGACTTCGCCTGCCGCCGGAGACCGTCGCGCGGATCGCGGTGCGCGCGGAGGGGGCCAGCGACCCGCTGATGCACGGCCCGCGGCCGCTGCTCTTCGCCCAGCGCGAGGGGCGGGTCCTCGAAGTCCTGGGAGCCGCGCTGCCGCCCGCCGTGGTGGTCGGATGCACGCTCGCCGGAGGCGGACCGGTCGACACCCTCGCCCTTCCCGCCCTCCGTAACGACGGCGACCTCCCCGCCTACGGACGCCTGCGCCGCATGCTCCGCCGGGCGGTGGCCGACACCGACACCGCGCTGCTGGGCAGGGTCGGCACCGCCAGCGCCCGCCTGCGACAACGCACCCTGCCCAAGCCGGAGTTCCCGACCCTCCTCGAAATCGCCGACAGCACGGGCGCCGCCGGTGTGCAGATCGCCCACAGCGGCAACGTCGCCGGCATCCTGTTCGACCCCCGCATCCCGGGTCTGCACCGGAGAGTGCGCTGCTGCGCCCGTGCCCTGGAGGACGAGGGCTGCGCGCCGATCCGGACCTTCACCACCTTCCCGCCCCCCACCAGTGAGGAGCTTCCGTGGACCCGCACGTCTCGGAATCCATCGGCCGACCGGACCTGATACGTCTCGACGACGGCCTGCTCTGCCTGCGTTTCGAGACGATGAAGATCGTTTCCGCGCTGGCGGCCGTACGCCACCTCCTCGACACCGGGACCGTACGCCGAGGCGACACCCTCGTCGACAGCTCCAGCGGCATCTACGCCTATGCCCTGGCGCTCGCCTGCCACCGCTACGGCATGCGCTGCCACATCGTCGGGTCGACCACCGTGGACCACACTCTGCGCACCCAACTCGACGTACTCGGCGCGCACCTGGAGCAGATGCCGCCCAGCCGCGACTTCAAGCTCGACCAGAGCCGTCGCGTCGCCCGCGTCCGCGAGATCCTGCGCGACCACCCCGGCCACCACTGGATGCGCCAGTACCACGACGACGTCCACTACCTCGGCTACGAGGCGGTCGCCGCGCTGGTGCGGGAGGAGACCGGCGGTGGGCCCCTGACCCTCGTCGGCGGCGTGGGTTCGGGGGCGTCCACCGGCGCCCTCGCCCACTACCTGCGCAAGAACTCCGTCGACGTGCTGCTGGTCGGCGTCCAGCCGTACGGGAGCGTCACCTTCGGCAGCGAACACGTCGCCGACCCCGAGATCATCATCGCGGGCATCGGCAGCTCCATCCCCTTCGGCAACGTCCGCCACGACCTCTACGACACCGTCCACTGGCTCGCCTTCGACGCCGCTCTCGCCGGCAGTGTCGACCTGTTGCGCCGTCACGCCGTGTTCGCCGGCCTGTCCTCCGGCGCCGCCTACCTCGCCGCCCGGTGGGAACGGAGCGAACAGCCCCGCAGAGAGACCCTGTTCATCGCCGCCGACACCGGACACCGCTACGTCGACACCGTGTTCGCCCGCCACCGGGAGGCCGCCGCCGTCGAAGACCTGACACCCCGGCCGGTACACGGCACCGCGGAACTGACCCTGCCGTGGTCACGCATGACCTGGCAGGGCGCCCCCGCACCCCGGGCGGCGATCAGCGACCAGGTCAGGACCGGCCGTCCGCGTCCCGGCGGGGCGTCACGGCCTCGGCGTCCCTAGGCCCTGCCGACGTCATGCCACCGCTCACCCGTGCTGATCCGTGTAGTGCCCGCGGAGCAGGTCCGCCCCCCAGTCGTGGCGCACGTGACGCCAGACGGAGTGGGCGTGGTTGCCGTCGTCCTGCGTGTTGTCGTACTCGATCAGGAAATCCGGGGCGCGCACGCAGTAGTAGTGGCGGTCCCCGGGTTCGAGACCGCCGGCCCAGGCGAAGGAGAGGGAGTCCAGCCCGCGGGTCACCGCGCCGGACCAGCACTCGTTCGCGTACGCCGTCGGCGCGCGGTCCAGGTAGCGGCGTACCAGCCGCTCCAGGAGGCGCTGTTGACCGGGTGCCATGCGGGCGTGAGGGAGACCGTCCGGCAGCAGCCCCGGGTCGGCGAACGGATCGTCCCGGGTCAGGATGTCGTCCGGCGGCGTGGCGGCGAAGACCGCGGTCGCCCGTGCGGTGCCCCGCAGACCGGTGATCAGCTCCCTGGCCAGGTCCTCCTCCGGGCCGAGGAGCCGGAAGCCCGCCCGTGGGCCGCTGTCGATGCGCGCCGGCTCCGAGCCGACGAAGTGCGGTGTCACGCGGATCCCGGCCGCCGTGACCAGCACGTGCACGGCGAGGTGGTGGCCGTTCAAGCGCCAGCCCCAGGGTCCTTCCCCGCCCGGGTCGCCGAGCAGCCGTACCCAGTAGCGGTCCGCTCCCGGGGACCCCGGCCGGCCACGACGGTGCCGCTCCACCTCGATCGCCCCGCGCACCAGCTCCGCACCCGTCGCGCTGTGCGCCGTGGCCATGAGGGCGTCGAGCGCCTCGCGCTGCCGGTCGTCCAGACCTACCGTGGAGAGCCCGGGACGCGACCCCGGCAGATAGGTCCACTCGCGCAGCTCGGGCGCGTCCAAGCGGGCGGGCATCGTGCGCAGTTCACGCACCTGCTCCGGCTCCAGGACGGCCAGCAGCGCGCGTGCCGCCTCCCGCATCGCACCGGACACGTCCTGCGAAGGGATCCCGGACACGCTTCTCCTTCCGCCGACGGCCACGGTGCCGGCGACGGGGTTCATTCTGCGCGGGACACCGCGCGGTGTCATGCGTCCCGGCTCAGTGTGGCGCCGGTGCGGGGTGCAGGGCGTTCGCGACGGTGCAGCCGCCCTCTCCGGGCATCCGCTGGATGCGGGGCGGCGTCCACACCTCGGTGGCGCCGGGCGCGACGCGGGCCAGCAGGCAGTCCTGCGGGTCGAAGTGACTGCCCTCGACCGAGAGCATGACACCCACCCGGTCGCCCTCCGCCTTCACCTCGGTAAGGATTCCCGCGTCGAGGTCGAGCGAGGTGAGGGCACGGCGCACTTCGGCCTCGTCCGCCCGGCCGCCCGACGGGACCCGGGGGAGGGCCGCCCGCAGCTCCCCGTCGGGCAGTCGGGGCGGCTCGGGCGGCGGGGCGAAGGTCATCGGGGGGCCGTCCGGGCAGTCCACGTCATCCGGCTGCGCACGCCACCGCGACGTGGGGGACACCCGCACCGTGAAGCAGCGCCGCACGGTGATCTCCTCGACGTCGAACCAGCTGTTGTACGCCGATCCGGACGTGCGGAGGACCACGCGGACGCCGTCCCCGTCGTGCGTGGAGTCGCCCGTCACCCGCATCACCTCCACCCCGTCGATGAGCGAGGCGGCACGCCCGACCTCCTCCGCCGTGCGGGGGCGCTGACCGTACAGCTTCTCGCCCGCCCGCTGCGCGACGTGCCGGGCGGCGTCCGTCGCATCGGCCTCCGAGGACTGGGGCAGCCCGCAACCGGCGGCGCACAGCAACAGCGGGACGACGAGCAGTGTGCGACGCATGCGTACAGCCTCTCCGGTGTCCCGTGCGGCGGGCCTGCGACCGCGTACTCGACCGGGCCCAGGTGATCGTACACACCTTCGATGCGGGGCCGGGCGGCTCTCGTGCCGGAGCGCCGTCCCCGTCTGTAGGGTGCGGCGATGACACGTAGCGAGCGGCTCGCGGAGCAACTTGACTGGTACTGGCACAAGAACCTGCGGCCGCGGCTGGACGGCCTCACCGACGAGGAGTACTTCTGGGAGCCGGTGCCCGACTGCTGGAGCGTTCGCCTCCGTGATGCGTCGGCCGCACCGACGTCGGCAGGTTCGGGGAAGTGGACGATGGACTTCGCGTCCCCCGAACCGGTGCCGGCTCCGGTGACCACGATCGCCTGGCGGCTGGCGCACATCATCGTCTCGTGCCTGGGCTACCGGGTCGGGTGGTACTTCGGCGGCCAGGACGTCGACTCCGCCGCGTTCCCCTACGCGGGGACCGCTGACGAGGCGCTGAAGCAGCTCGACGAGATGTACGGGAGATGGAACGCGGGGGTCCGCGGACTCTCGGACGCCGACCTGGAGAATCCGCCCGCGGTGGGGCCCGAGCGGTACTCCATGGAGAACAGGGTCCTGCACGTCAACAGGGAACTGATCCATCACGGCGCCGAGATCTCCCTGTTGCGCGACCTCTACAGCCGGCAGGAGGGAGCACTGACACGATGAGATCGGCGCTCCGCCATTCCGCACGTCACCCCCCTTCGGTCGCGGCAAATCGCGGGAGCCGCAGGGAATTTGACGAGCCGTAGGTGTGAAAGCACCTCCAGGGGCAACACGAAGGTCACCGAAGGAGAAAAGCAACCGATCTACCAGAGCCCGGGAGAAAACATGGCGACCTACAGCAGAACAGACACCCGAAAGGGCGGCAGGACCAGCGGACTGGCGATCGCCGGACTGGTCTGCGGCATCGTCGGACTCTTCATCCTGCCGATCATCCTGGGCCCGCTCGCGATCGTCTTCGGTGCCGTGGCGCTGCGGCAGACCGGTTCCGCGATGGCCAAGTGGGCGATCGGCCTGGGCGTGGTCGACATCCTGCTCATGATCGTGATGTTCGCTGTCGCCGCCAACAACGGAGGCAGCTTCTCCTGGCACATCGGCTGACTCCGCTCCACCGGCCTTCACCACGGGGCCCGCGCCGCTTCCCGCAAGCGGCGCGGGCCCCGTGGTGTGCGTCGGCGAGTCACCCGTCCTCCCTGGCACCCGCCCCATCCGGGACCGCGTTAGGGTGCGGGCCATGCACTCCACCACCCTGCGCGGCATCACCGTCCGCTACGACGACTCCGGGCCCAGAGGCGGCCTGCCGGTGCTCCTGATCCACGGCCACCCCTTCGACCGCACCCTCTGGGCACCGCAGGCCGACGCACTGGCCGACGCCGGGTACCGGGTGATCACCCCCGATCTGCGCGGTTACGGCGGCAGCGGGGTCACTCCGGGCAAGGTGCTCCTCGCCGACTTCGCGGACGATCTCGCCGCGCTGCTCGACGAGTTGGGGATCGACCGGGCCGTGGTCGGCGGGGTCTCCCTGGGCGGCCAGATCAGCATGGAGTTCCGTCTGCGGCACCCGGGGCGGGTGCTCGCCCTGGTCCTCTCCGACACCTCCGCCCCCGCCGAGACCGAGGAGGGGAAGAAGGTCCGCAACCGGATGGCCGACCGGCTGATCGCCGAGGGGATGGGCGGTTACGCGGCCGAGGTGATCGACAAGATGCTCGCGCCGTACAACGTGGCCGCGCTGCCGGAGGTCGCAGAGCGGGTGCTCCGGATGATGCGCGCCACCGACCCCGAGGGCGCCGCGGCGACCCTGCGCGGACGGGCCGAACGGCCCGACTACCGGCCGGTGCTGACCGACGTGGACGAGCCGGTCCTGATCCTGGTCGGTGCCGACGACGTGTACACCCCGGTCTCCGAGGCGGAGGCGATCCGCACGCTGGTCCCGCACGCCGTCCTGACGGTGATCGAGAAGGCCGGCCACCTCCCCGGCGCGGAGCAGCCCGCCGCGTTCAACGCGGCCCTGCTCGACTTCCTGGACACGGTCACGGACCGCGGCTGACCTCGGAGACGAGACAGCCCGTGTGGCCGCCCCGAGAGGGGACGGCCCCGGCACGTACGGCTCCGGTGAGGACCGCTCGCGATGCCTCAGCCCCCGCCCTGACCGAGTCGACGAGTGACCGGCGGGAAGGGCACATGACCCGCCGGACGGAACCTAGCGCAGTGCGATCGCCTTCACGGCGGTCAGGTCCTCCCCGGTCAGTTCCGCGACGCGGTGGGCGGGCACGCCGGCCGCCAGGGCGCGGACGAGCAGTGCCTCCCGCCCCTCGACGCGGGAGCGGTAGGCCAGCAACTCCTCCTCCAGAGCCGCGACGTCCTGGGGAGCGGCGTGCCGGCGGACCCGGCTCAGCTCCTCGTCACCGAGGGGGACCGGGAGCCGTTCGGCCCCCTCGGGGATGGCCGAGGTCTCCTCGGGAGGCAGGAGACGAAGACCCGGGGACGACACCGTCACCCCCTGCGCGTCCAGCCACCCGCGCACCGCGGGCGTGTCCAGGCAGGCGATGTCCGCCATCGCCGCCAGGGGCACGCCGAGCGTCGAAGCCGTGCCGTTCAGCAGCACAAGGTAGGCGTCGTCGGTCATCCTCGGTTCCTCACGGGAGTAGGGGGTGGTGTCCTGACGGCCACACCTCTACCCCCTGCCGGCGGTCTCACCGGCTCGCACACGCCGGACACCGGCGTCGCACCCCGGCCCGGGACGGAGCCCCGGTCGCGCCGTGCCGTCGTGGCGCCGGGCAACCGTCCCGGTCATCGGCCAGGTGTACCGCGTGGATGCGGGGGTAAAGGCTGTCGATGTGACTGGGGAACGAATGACGGCCGTCGTGATGGAGCCCGCTCCGGCGGCGCAGGGCGGCACAGCACCGGAGCGCGGCTCCCTGCGTACGAGCGTGGCCCTGGAGGGGACCGCCGGCATCGCCGAGGCTCGTCGGGCGGCCGACACCTTCCTCGCCCGGGCGCGGACCGAGCACGGCGTGTTCGTCTCGCAGCGCGCCTGGGATCTGACCCGGCTGGTGGTCAGCGAGCTCGTCACCAATGCCTGCAAGTACGCCCCCGGCCCCGCGCTGATGGATCTGCACCTGCACGGTGGCACCGTGGAGGTCGCGGTGTGGGACTCAGGACCGGAACTGCCGATCGCTCGTGCCGCGGACGCCGGCCGGGTGGGACAGCACGGTCTCGAGATCGTGATGGCGGTCGCCCAGGGCTTCGAGGCGCGACGGGAACCGGTCGGCAAACGGATCATCGTTCGCCTCTCCCTGGAAGACGACCCCCACGACGTCGTCCCAGCGCGCCGCCTGGGGTAGGGCTTCGGCCCGGCGGGGAACCGTCAGTCCTCCCGATGACGGAAAGGAGGAATGAACGGCCCCGAACGGAGCAGACGAGGTTCGTCGGCGTGGGCCGGCATACCGCGGGGTGGGTTTCACCGGGAGGGCACATGATGACGACGACGACCGCACGGGCCACCGAGCACGCCACTACGGCGGTGCCGGAGATCGCGGACCCGTCCAAGGTGGCGCCCAAGGACGCGCGGGAGTTGTCGAAGCTGTTCTTCGAGCAGCTGACGGTGCTGGAGGAGGGCACGCCCGAGTACCAGTACGCGCGCAACACGCTGATCGAGATGAACATGTCCCTGGTCCGCTTCGCAGCCGGCCGGTTCCGCAGCCGCGGCCCGGAGGAGATGGAGGACATCGTCCAGGTCGGCATGATCGGTCTGATCAAGGCCATCGACCGGTTCGAGCTGTCCCGCGAGGTCGAGTTCACCTCCTTCGCGGTGCCCTACATCGTCGGTGAGATCAAGCGGTTCTTCCGGGACACCTCCTGGGCGGTGCACGTGCCCCGGCGGCTGCAGGAGGCCCGCGTCCAGCTGGCCCGGGCCACCGAGGAGCTGCGCACCCGCCTGGGCCGCACCCCCACCACCCGCGAGCTGTCCGAGCTGATGAGCCTGCCGGAGGACGAGGTCGTCGAGGCCCGGCTGGCGGCCAACGGCTACAACTCCGCCTCCCTGGACGCGGCCATCAACGGCAGCGAGGACGGCGAGTCGGCCCTGGCCGACTTCATCGGCACCGAGGACACCGCGCTGGCCCTGGTGGACGACTTCCACGCCCTGGCCCCCATGATCGCCGAGCTGGACGAGCGCGACCGGCAGATCATCCACTGGCGGTTCGTCGAAGAACTCACCCAGAAGGACATCGGCGAGCGCCTCGGCGTCTCCCAGATGCACGTCTCCCGCCTGATCTCGCGGCTGCTGACCCGCCTGCGGGAAGGCATGCTCACCGAGGGCTGACGCCCCCGGCCGGGGCCGCGGGCCCTCCGACGGGACCGCCGCGCGTCCGGCGGGCCGGCCCGAACGGACCGGGCCGACTCCGCCCCGCTCACTGCTGTCACCCCACGATCGCGCATGCGTATGCGCATGCCCACGTAAGAAAGGGAAGTGCAATGACGACTGTCCAGGAGGCGTCGTCGGCCTCGGTTGCCTCCGCGGACGACCACGGACACCCGGACGAGCGCGCCGTACGCATACGGCGCCGGCTGGAGCGTCTGATCGGTATCGCGGCGACCGAGGGGAACGCCCTGTCCGCCCTGCGCAACGGGGACGAGATCTTCCCGGCCATGCTCGACGCCATCCGGTCCGCCGAGCACACCGTGGACATGATGACGTTCGTGTACTGGAAGGGCGACATCGCCCGCGACTTCGCCCACGCACTGGCGGAGCGCGCGCGAGCGGGGGTGCGGGTACGCCTGCTGCTGGACGGCTTCGGCAGCAGGCTCATCGACAGCGACCTGCTGGCGGAGATGGACCGGGCGGGCGTCCTGGTGTCCTGGTTCCGCAAACCGGCGCACCTGTCGCCCTTCAAGCAGAACCATCGCTGCCACCGCAAGGTCCTGGTCGTCGACGAGCAGGTGGCCTTCACCGGCGGTGTCGGCATCGCGGAGGAGTGGTGCGGCGACGCGCGCAACCCGCAGGAGTGGCGGGACACCCACGTGGAGGTCCGCGGCCCGGCCGTCGACGGTGTCGCGGCCGCCTTCGCACAGAACTGGGCCGAGTGCCACGACGAACTCTTCGACGCACGCGACCGGTTCACCGGCCACCGCCCCCAGGGCGACGCGGTGGTCCAGGTCGTGCGCGGATCGGCGAGTTTCGGCTGGCAGGACATGCAGACACTCGTCCGGGTCATGATCGAGTCGGCCGAGGAGCGCTTCCGGCTGGCAACCGCCTACTTCTCCCCGGACGCCTACTTCGTCGAACTCCTGTGCGCCGCCGCGCGGCGCGGGGTCGAGGTGGAGATCCTGCTGCCCGGCCCGCACACGGACAAGCGCGTCTGCCAGCTGGCGGGGCAGCACCACTACGAGGCACTGCTGGCCTGCGGGGTCAAGATCCACCACTACCAGCCGACGATGATGCACGCCAAGGTGATGACCGTCGACCGTACGGCTGCCCTGGTCGGTTCGACCAACTTCAACCGGCGCTCCCTCGACCACGACGAGGAAGTCATGCTCGCCGTGCTCGACGCGGAGTTCACGGCCACCCTGGACCGGCACTTCGAGGCCGACCTGGCGGTCAGCGAGCCGATAGAGCGGGGCCGTTGGAGACGGCGGCCTACGGTGCAGCGCGTTCGTGAGGCCGCCGTCCAGCCCATCCGCCGGTTCCTGTAAGGGCGCTCCCGCGGCAGTCCGCCACCTGGGGCGTCGAGCGGGTCAGCGCCCCAGGGAGGAGATGGCGGCTTCGGCGCTGTCGTGGAAGGTGAAGACCTGGTCCAGCCCCACCACTTGGAAGATGCGCATCTGGTCCGGTCCCACGCCCGCCAGACTGAGTGGCGCGGCCGTCGCCTGCGACCGCTGGTAGGCGGTGAGGAGAGCCGTGATGCCGGTGGAGTCGCAGTAGGTCAGACCGGCCAGGTCGAGGACCACACCGTTCTCGTCGAACGGCGCGTCCTTCACGGCGCGGTTCAGGTAGTGGGCGGTGTGGTGGTCCAACTCACCCGACACCTTCAGCACGTACGGCCCCCCGGGCGTCTGGTGCGGGGTGACGGTCAAGAGGTGGTCGGAGTCGGTCACCGGGTCTCCTGGATCCTGTTTCCTGGGGGCACGAACGTGGTGGCCCTGACGAACTGCTATTCGGGCAGCATACCGATGACCTGCCGGAAACCTCCGGTGCCGTCGACGGACGGCGGCCGAGCGGCTCAACCGGGGGAGGGAGAGCCGCCGGGTTCCGGGCCGCGGACCGTGGCCATGTCGCCGAGCCCCGAGACCGTCAGGACCGGTTCCAGCAACGGGGGCGCGATCAGTTCGAGGCGGGCCGCGTGGGCGAACAGCACGCTCAGCCCCGCACTGTCCAGGTACTCGACCTCGGTCAGGTCGACCACGACCGGTCCCGGTGTCTCGTCCAGTGCCCTGGCGAGGACCCCACTGTTGCTCATGTCGATCTCACCGGCGGCGGTCAGCCGGGGACGGCCGTCCGAGTACCGGCCGGAGGTGATGGAGAGCGGAGTGGTCATCAGGCGATCCTCGTGTGCATGTCGACGACGGTGCCGGACGGGCCGGGAGTGATGGTGACATGGTGCATCAGGGCGCGCATCAGCTTGATCCCGCGGCCGCGGTGCGCGTTGTCCTCCGGACGGGGGGTCTTCCAGTGGCCGCTGTCGGCGACGGTCAGGCGCAGGTCGTCGACGAGGGCCTCGGCCCGGAGGTGGATGGTCTCGCCGGGGGCGTCGCGGTGGCCGTGCTCGATGGCGTTGGCGCACGCCTCTCCGACCGCGACCAGGACGTTCTGCACCGTGCGGGGCGGCAGGTCGCACCGGCCGAGCCAGGTGCGCAAGGCGTGGCGGACGGGGGCCAGCCGGGACGACTCGGCAGGGAAGGACAGCTCCAGCGGAGCGGGATGGCGGTACAGGAGCAGGGCCACGTCGTCGTCGAACCCGTCTTCGGGCGCCAGCCGGTACATCAGGTGGGCGGCGAGACCGTCGACGGCGGTTCCCCGTCCTTCCCGGACGGCTTCGCAGGCCTGCTCGATGCCCTCGGTCAGGGCGTGGCGGCGTCGCTCGACGAGGCCGTCCGTGTACAGCAGCAGGGTGGCGCGGGCGGGTACGGTGCACTCGCCCTCCGGCCGGGCCCTGCCCGGGCGGACGGCCAGCGGAGTGGAACGGCCTCCCTCCAGGAGCACGGTGGTGCCGTCGGCACGGGCGAGTATGCCGGGCGGATGACCGGCGCTCGAGTAGACCAGATGCCCGCTCTGCGGATCGAGGACCCCGCAGAAGACAGTGGTGCACGGCGCGCCGGAGATGCCCGCGGCGAACGTGTCCAGCGCTGCCAGGGTCCGCCCGGGACTCGCGTCCTGCAGCAGCAGGGCCCGGCAGGCGCTGCGCAGCTGCCCCATGACCGCTGCCGCCTGCAGACCGCGTCCGACGCAGTCGCCGACCACGATGCCGATCCGGCCGTCGGGCAGGGACACGGTGTCGTACCAGTCACCACCCACTTCGAGGGGCCGGGTCGCCGGCTCGTACCGGACGGCGAATCCGTCCGGCAGCCGGGAGGGCCCAAGGAAGGAGCGCTGCAGGGTGATGGCCGTCTCGCGCTGCTGGTCGATCTGGTGGGCCCGCGTCAGCCCCTGGGAGAGGTGACCGGCCAGCAGGGTCAGCAGCAACCGGTCCTCGTCGGTGAACGACCGGCTGCCGCCCAGGTCGATCCAGAGGGCCATCGTGCCTTCGGGATGCTCCAGGAGGATGCCGGCCCCGGTGCCGTCGGTCGTCGGGCTCAGCAGGGCTCCCGTACACAACTCGGCCAGCCACACGCGGCGCTCGGCGCTCAGCTCTTCCCACGACGAACCGTCGGTGGCGGTGAGCGAGGGAGCGTCGCCGTGGCCGAAGACCGCGGCCGCCGCGCACTCGGCGCGCCACAGGGTCCTCAGCTCGTCCAGGGCGGCGGTCAGCGCCTCGGACAGGCTGGTGGCCCGGGACAGGCCGGTGCTCAGCGCGGCCACCGCCGTCTCGCGCTGCACCGCGTAGTGCTCGGCCGTCACGTCACGGAAGGTCCCCACGACGACGGAGCGCCCCGTGTCGGGATCCTGCGCCTGGGCGAAGGTGGCGGTGACCCACAGACGGTGCCCGTCCCGATGGGTGACCGGGATCGTGTACGTGCCCCGTGAGGTGCCCATGAGCCGCCCGAAGGCTTCGCCGACCAGCCGGTGTGCCTCGGGGTCGGTCGCGGCGTCCGGCCACCACGGGTGGGACGGCGGGTAGGGCAGGCCGTCGGGGCCGTAGCCGATGATGTCCGTGAACGCCGTGTTGATCTCGATGACGGCGCCGTCCTCGTCACAGACGAAGAACGCCTCCTGGAGCGATTCCACGAGCGCGGTGCGCCAGCGCGCCTGGTGCCCGCGCAGCCGCGCCAGTTCGATGGTGGCCCGGACCCGGGCCAGCAGCTCGGCTGCGGCGAACGGCTTGACCAGGTAGTCGTCGGCACCGGCGTGCAGCCCTTCGACGGAGTCCTCCTGCCCGGCCCGCGCGGACAGGAGCATCACCGGGACCGACGCGGTGCGCGGGTCGGTGCGCAGCGCGCTCACGAGTTGCAGACCGTCCAGACGCGGCATCATCACGTCGCTGATGACCAGGTCGGGTGCGTCCGAGCGGACGGTGTCCAGCGCCTCACCACCGTCGGTCACCGCCTCGACCCGGTACCCGTCGGCGGTCAGCAGCCGGGCGAGGTACTGCCGCATGTCGGCGTTGTCGTCGGCCACCAGCACGCGCGCCGGTGCGGCCGGCGACACCTGGGAGGTGCCGGCCCCGGTCGCAGCGGCCGGGTACGTCTCGGACGGGGCCCCAGGGGCTTGCGCGGGCAGCCAGCGCAGCGCCTCCTCCAGGTACGGATCCGCCGCGCCGGACACCCTGGTGCCGGCCGCCCCGGTGACGATCGACTCCGCCGGGAGGTGGGCGGTGCCGAAGGGAAGGCGGACGAGGAAGCGGGTGCCCTCGCCCTCGGTGCTGTGGGCGGTGATCGTGCCACCGTGCAGCGAGACCAGCTCCCACACCAGTGCCAGGCCGATGCCGCTGCCTTCGTTGGACCGCGACCGCACCTTCTCGATCCGGTGGAACCGCTCGAACAGCCGCGGCAGTTCGGCTTCCGGTACCCCGATCCCGGTGTCGGCCACCGTGACGACCGCCTGGCCGTCCTCCTCCCCGACGCCGACACGCACGGAGCCGTCGAAAGTGAACTTCAGCGCGTTGCTGAGGAGGTTCAGCACCACCTTCTCCCACATGCCGCGGTCGATGTACACCGGTTCGGGCAGGGGCGCGCAGTCGACGTGGAAGGCGAGGCCGGCCCGGTCGAACGCGGACCGGAAGAGACTGGCCAGCTCGGTGGTGGCCGCGGCCAGATCGACCGGCTCGTAGGCGGCCTGCATCCGGCCCGCCTCGATCCGGGAGAAGTCCAGCAGCGTGTTGACCAGCTTGCCCAGCCGCAAACCGTTGCGGTGGATCACCTCCACCTCCTCCCGGAGACGGGCGTCGGCGTGCGCCAGCCGTCCCCGCAGTTCCTCCGCGGGTCCCATGATCAGGGTCAGCGGGGTGCGGAACTCGTGACTGATGTTGGAGAAGAACGTGGTCTTGGCCCGGTCCAGCTCGGCCAGCTCCTCCGCGCGCCTGAGCTGCGCCCGATAACTTCGGGCGGAGGCGATGCCGGTGGCGAGGTGCCCGGCGGCCAGGGCGATGAACGCGCGGTAGTGGTCGTCCAGTGCGCGGTACCGGTTCAGACCCGCCACCAGGAAGCCGTACGGCATGTCTCCCTGCCGCAGCAGCGGGACGACGAGGGCCTGCGTGGGCGGCCCCTCCCAGTCACCGCACGGCAGGTCGGAAAAGGGGGCTCCGTCCAGCTCGACCACCACGGACTCGGCACGGGCCAGGCTCGCCGCGGGCCACACGGCGTCGGAATCGGCGACGTCCAGCCAGGCGGGAGCGGCGGGATGCGTTCCGGTGACGCCGGTGGTGGCCACCCGCCTGGCCACCGCGCCGTCCTCGAAGAGGTAGGTCAGGGTGAAGGGCAGATCCCGCCGGTTGCGGTCGAGCTGCCGGGCCGCGAAGGCCAGCATCTCGTCCTCCGTGCGGACCAGGTTCGGTTCGGAACCGAGGTCGCGCAGCGTCGCCATGCGGCGCTCGCCGAGAACCCGCTCCGTCTCCTCGCTGACCACGCACAGCATGCCGACCACCGCGCCGTCGTCGTCGCGCAGCGGGCTGTAGGAGAACGTGTGGTAGCTCTCCTCCGGGTAGCCGGAACGCTCCAGGAACAGGAGCAGCGCCTCGTCCCAGGTGGCCGAGCCGCTGCTGAGCACGGTGTCGATCCGCGGGCCGATGTCGTGCCAGATCTCCGCCCAGACCTCGCTCGCCGGCCGGCCCAGCGCCCAGGGGTACTTCTGGCCGAGCGTGTCACGACGGTAGGCGGCGTTGCAGAAGAACGTCAGGTCCGGTCCCCACGCCATCCACATCGCGAAGCGTGACGACAGCAGGATGCTGACCGCGGTCCGCAGACTCTGCGGCCAGCCGGACGGCGGCCCCAGCGGCGTGGACGCCCAGGCCACCGCCGCGAGGTCGCGGCCCACCTCCGGGTCCGCCCCGAACACGGCGTCCCCGGCCGCTGTCGCGGTCTCGTGCTCAGTGCCCTCGGGTCGTGCCACGCGACACCCTCCCATCCATGTCCGGCCGTCCCGCACCGCGGTGCGACTCCAGGCTTCCACCCCATCGGTCACGGCGATGACGGAGACGAGGCCATCGTCGCAGACCGCGACGACGGCTGTCCGCCATCGACCGGGCCGTCGTCTTCCCGCCCCCGTCCGGCGCCGCGGGCGTCACTCCCGGGACCGGGGCGGTGTGCGCAGGGCGAGCATGGCGACGTCGTCGTCGTTGTCGTCGGGCCGCACCTCGTGCAGCAGGGCGTCGCAGAACCGGGGGAGCGGACGGCGGGCGAGGGACGCCGCGTGCCGGCGCAGCCGGTCCAGCCCGCGGTCGATGGAACGGTGCGGAGACTCGACGAGGCCGTCGGTGTACAGCAGCAGCGTCGCCCGGGGCGGCAGGACGGTGACCATGTCGGGGCGCGGTCGGTCCGCCCCGGTGCCGAGGAGGATGCCGTGGGCGTCGTCCAGATAGCGGGCCTGGCCGTCATGGGTGACGAGCAGGGGCGGCGGATGGCCCGCGTTGGTCCACCGCAGGAGCCACAGACCGTCCTCACCGCGCGAGATCCTGCCGAGGATCATCGTCACCATGGGGACCTCGACGATGTGCATCACTGCCTCGTCGAGCTGTTTGACCACGGCACTGGGGTCGGCGGACGGCTGGGACCAGGCGAAGGCCCGCAGCATGTTGCGTACCTGCGCCATGCCGGCCGCGGCGTCGAGGTCGTGGCCGACGACGTCACCGATGGCCAGCGCGTGGGCGCCGGGGGACAGGGCGAAGGCGTCGTACCAGTCTCCGCCCACGGACGAGGCGTGCGGCGCGGGCAGGTACCTGGTCATCATCTCGAGCCCGGGCACGCTGGGGAGCTGGGGCAGCAGATGGCGCTGCATGGTCTCGGCGACCTTGCGCTGGCGCTGGTACAGGCGGGCGTTGTCCAGGGCGAGACCCGTGCGGCGGGTCAGGTCCTCCAGCAGCGGCAGGTCCGCCGCGGTGAACGGGACGGGGCGCTGGGAGCGGCCCAGGGTCAGGGCGCCGAGTACGTCCCGCAGACCCCGGATGGGTGCGATGATCGCCGAGTGCATGCCCGTCGCGGTGAAGAGGCGGCGCTGTTCGACGGCGATCCCCGAGTCGGGCTCGCCCTGGTAGGTGGAGGGACCGGCGAGAGAGGAGGCGGCGCCGCGCAGAGCCCTGGACAGCGGCATCGGGGACTCTTCCGGGACCGGCGGCATGGGGCCCTGCAGATCCTCCCGTGCGATCAGGACGCCGTCCTTGTGCTCCATCACCAGCGTGCGCGTCACCTCGTCACGTTCGGTGAGCAGGTCGAACACCGCCCAGTCCGCCAGTCGGGGGACCGTCAGGGCCACCAGCCGGTGCAGCGCCTCGTCCACGTCCAGCGTCGACGTGAGCCGCGTGGTCGTCTCCGCCAGCAGGGCCAGCCGCTCGAGTTCCGTCAGGGGGGCGGAGGCCTCTTCGCCGTTCTTGGCGAGTTCCACCTTGGCCTTCTCGTACAGGAGCACGAGCCCGCCCGGTGCCCCGGCGTCGAGCGCGAAGGGGGTGACGAACCAGGAGAGCGGGGCGAGGGAGCCGTCCCCGAGGGCGAACCGCCCGGAGTCGCCGTGCTCGGTGCAGCCTTCGAGAAGCGCCTTCCTCAGCGGGCAGCGGGTGCGGGGCATGGTGTGTCCGTGGTCGTCCCGGTGCAGCAGGTCGTGGAAGTCCTCCCCGACCAGTTCCACCAGGCTCCTGCCCAGCATCCCGAGAGCCACGTCATTGGCCGCGACGATGACGCCGTCGTCGTCCAGCACGATGGCCGACGCCCTCATGGCGTCCAGCGGGATGCGGAGCAGGGCATCGGACCGCGGCCGGTTCGTGGGCACGGTGGAGTCGTCTTGCGTCCGGCCGTCGCGCCGCCGAGGACCGTCCATGACGGCATGCTGTCAGGGCATGAGGTGCCGTCGCAACAGGCGCCGGGGAGCGAGTCGCGCTCCGGAGGCGGCCTCCGGCACCACGAGGCTTGCGGCGGCACCGGTCCGTCAACGTTGTCCGCACTTCTCTGTCCATGCGCCTGGTGTGAAGAAGGTGGGCAGGACGGGAGATGATCCGCCCTCCTTGGCGTGCGGTCGCCGCGACCTGCGACAGTGGAGTGATGAACATCGAGCGCAGGAACAACGTCAGGGTCACCGGCAACCCGCTCGGGCGCACGGTGGTGCTGGCGCACGGGTTCGGCTGTGACCAGAACATGTGGCGGTTGACCGTGCCGGCCCTCGTCGAGGACTACCGGGTGGTCCTGTTCGACTACGTGGGGTCGGGCCGCTCCGACCTGTCCGCGTTCACGGCGGACCGCTACTCGTCCCTGGAGGGGTACGCCCGTGACGTGGTAGAGGTCTGTGAAGCACTGGACCTGCGCGACGCGGTGTTCGTGGGCCACTCGGTGAGCGCGATGATCGGTGTGATGGCGGCCGGACTGGCCCCGACGCGGATCGGTGCCCTGGTCATGGTGGCGCCGTCCCCGCGCTACATCGACGACGAGGGCTACCGGGGCGGGTTCAGCGCCGAGGACATCGAGGAGCTGCTGGCCTCCCTGGAGTCGAACTACCTGGGGTGGTCGGCGACGATGGCGCCGGTCATCATGGGCAACGCCGACCGGCCGGAGCTGGGCGAAGAGCTGAAGAACAGCTTCTGCGCCACCGACCCGGACATGGCACGCGTCTTCGCCCGGACCACGTTCATGTCGGATTCGCGCGACGACCTGAAGGGCGTGAGCGTCCCCACCCTGGTGCTGGAGTGCACGCAGGACGTCATCGCGCCGCGGGAGGTGGGTGCCTTCGTGCACGGTGCCGTCCGGGGCTCGTCCCTGGTCACGCTGGACGCCACGGGACACTGCCCCCAGCTGTCCGCGCCGGAGGCCACCAATGCCGCGATCCTCGACTTCCTGGCGCGTGTGCAGTGATGTGCCGTACGGGGCAGCAACCCGACCCCTTCGAATCCGACAGCGGAGGGACGTCGGGAGAGGTCTTCGCCTCGCTGCTGGAGGACAGCGCCGACGACCTCTACGAGAGCGCGCCCTGTGGGTACCTGTCCACTCTGATGGACGGCACGATCGCCAAGATCAACAGCACGCTGCTGGGCTGGCTGGGCCTGGAGCGGCAGAGTGTGGTGGGACGGATGCGTTTCACCGACCTGCTGACCGTGGGCGGCAAGCTCTACCACGAGACGCACTTCGCGCCGCTGCTGCGGATGCAGGGCGAGATCGGCGGTATCGCCCTGGACGTGAAGGGGGCCGACGGCAGCCGCATACCCGTGCTCGTCTCCTCCGTGGTCAAGCGCGGCACGACCGGCGAGCCCCTGCTGATCCGGACCACCGTGTTCGACGCGCGGGACCGCCGGGCCTACGAAGAGGAACTGCTGCGGGCCCGGAAGGCGGCGGAAGAGGCGCGTGAGCAGGCAGAGGCCGACCGGGCCCGGCTCCAGGACGCCCTGGCCGTGCTCCAGCAGTCACTGCTGCCCGCCAGTCTGCCGTCCGTACCGGGGATGGAGTCGGCGGTGCACTACCGCACGGCCTCGCCCGATCGCCTCGGAGGCGACTTCTACGACCTCTTTCCGAGCGACGGCGAGAGCTTCGCCTTCTTCCTCGGCGACGTGTGCGGGAAGGGACCCCAGGCCGCGGCGGTCACCTCGCTGACCCGCTACACCCTGCGTGCGGCCGCCCTGCACGATCCGGATCCCGTCGCCGCCCTGACCACCCTCAACAAGGTGCTCAACGAGCGGTACAACGGTGGGGACCCGCGCTACTGCACGGTCATCTTCGGTCTCCTGGAGCCGGACCCGGAGGCCGGCACGGTCACCGTCCGCCTGGCTTCCGGCGGACACCCCTCCGCCCTGGTCCTCCGTGCGGGCGGCACGGCCGAGTTCCTGCCGACGCCGGGCGGGCTGCTCGTCGGCGTCCTGCCCACCGCTTCCTTCACCGCCGCCGCCACCGTCCTCGGCCCCGGGGACACACTCCTGCTGTACACCGACGGCCTGACCGAGGCGCGGACCGGTGAGGACCGCACCAGCCTGTACGGCGAGGAGGCCCTGCTCGACTTCGCCGCCGGCCACGCCGGTGAGTCGCCGCGCGCCGTGATCAAGGCCCTGACCGACCTGCTGGACGGCTTCGGGGACGGTCTCGACGACGACACGGCCCTGCTCGCCCTCGGTGTCCCCGCCGCAGGCCACGAGGGTGGCGACGCCGCATGAGCCAGCTGGAGATCATCACGCGAGAGGCCGCCCCCGGGCCTGTTCTGGAACTGCTCGGCGACCTCGACTACGACACCGCCGGCCGACTGCGCGGAGTGCTCTCGTCGCTCGCCCTGCGGCAGGGCAGTCGCCTGGTCCTGGACCTGGGGGGAGTGACGTTCTGCGACTCCAGCGGCATCACCGCGCTGATCGTCGCCCGCAACCACGCACTGGCCGCCCAGGCAGAGGTCGCGCTCGCCGACGTGCCCGACCACCTCATGCGCGTGCTGCGCATCGTCGGACTGGATCAGATCTTCCCCATCGACCCCGGCAGCGCCGCCGCCATGTGACCCGGGCCGGCCAGGGCGTGGCGCCCCGTGACGGGAGCGCCGCGCTGCCTCTAGCGCGCGCCGCTCGTCTCTGCGTGGCGGGACAGAGCGGCGCCGTGCGACGGCCGTCCGCGGTCGGTCTCGTCCTGGACGAGCAAGGACAGGAGCGAGGCCACGGTCAGGCCCGCTTCGGCGGGGTGACGGAGCACCCTGTCCGGCTGGATGCGGTAGGTGTTGGTGCGGCCGTCGCGGGTGTGGGAGAGGTACCCGTCCTGCTCCAGATCGGAGATGATCCGCTGGACGGCGCGCTCGGTGAGCCGGCAGTGGGCGGCGATGTCGCGGATCCGGATGTTCGGATTGTCGGCGATGGCCGCCAGGACGCGGGCATGGTTGGTGACGAACGTCCATCCGAAGTGAGATTCACGTACCTCTGCCATGCACGGCATTCTACTAATCCACCCAGCGGGAAAACAGCCGGTCCTCCGCGAAGTCGGGCGGACCGGCTCCGCGTCTCAGGCGGCCCGCATGCGGCCGCGTCCACCGCGGCGCTGTCGCGGGCGTCGGGGGGCCAGTACCTCGTCGTGCGCGAGGTCCTCGCCGGCCTCGGGATCACAGGCCGGGGCCAGGAAGAGGTTCTGCCACTGCGGCTTGGCGGGAGGCGTCCAGCGGTCGGTCTGCTCTCCACGGTGAACCTGAGGGTGGTGCGACATTGCTTCTTCCTTACTTCGCTGCTTCTTCGTGGTTGTGCTGCGGGCCGCGGTTCCTGTCAACGGGCCGCACGGCGGGTGGACCGGTGGCGAAGCCACAGGGGCAGGGCGTACCAGGACAGCGCGAACCAGACCATCACGCCGCCGACGAGCAGTTTCGCCATGAGCCCCGGCACCACGACGTGCAGGATCAGGAGCAGGGTGCAGCCGATGGTCACCGCCATCAGGAGCATCCCGCACATCATCAACCGGTGCGCCACCTCGACCATCTCGTCCTTCATCCGCTGCCCCGAGAGGAAGCGGTGGATGGAGACCGGGGCGATCAGGCACGCCGTGGCCGTGGCGCCCGAGACGACGGTGGTGACGTAGACGGCGTGGTCGAAGGTGTCCAGGTCGTGGAAGAGGGGAGTGAAGGCGACGCTGAGCAGGAATCCGAAGAGGATCTGGACTCCTGTCTGGGCGACGCGCGTCTCCTGCATGATCTCGTTCCAGCGACGGTTGACCCGCTCGCGCGGCGTCTCCGGTGCCTCGTCCGCGGCCGTACCGCTGTGTCCTCCGCACGCGCAGGAGCACCCCTCGGCCCTTGCCTCCGGCTTCTCGATCGACTCCGTCGTCATGTTCGTGTTCCCCCTCCCTTCGCGGACCGTTCATCTGCCCGTTGCGGCCGGTCGCATGCCGGATGCGGCGACGACGGCGCCGGGAAAACGGCACCTACCGCCCGTCCGTCGCCTTGCCACCGGTGCCGGTCTTCCATGCCGGCCGGCTCGTGGACCCTCCGCGGTGGGTCTCGTCCTGTACGAGCAGGGAGAGGAGCGAGGCCACGGTCAGGCCCGCTTCGGCGGGGTGGCGCAGCACCTTGTCCGGTTGGACGCGGTAGGTGTTGGTGCGGCCGTCGCGGGTGTGGGAGAGGTATTCGTCGTGTTCCAGGTCGGAGATGATCCGCTGGACGGCGCGCTCGGTGAGCCGGCAGTGGGCGGCGATGTCGCGGATCCGGATGTTCGGATTGTCGGCGATGGCCGCCAGCACGCGGGCGTGATTGGTGACGAACGTCCATCCGGGGCGAGCTTCGGGCACTTCAACCATGCACGGCATTCTACTGACCGTCTTTGCGTGAACCCCGGTACATGACATACTTTTCGTGTAACGGATGACAGGACCTGTGTAGCGCGGGAGGGACCCGAAGTGTCTTTGCATGAGGCGGTCACTGGGTGCACGGACGCTGCCGACGCGGGCCGGACACAGGACCTCGGCCAGGCTGCGGTGGCGCAGTACGAGTGGGGCGGCGTCTGTGTCGTCGGAGCGAGCGGCTCGTACGACCTGTACTCGATCACCCCGCTGTCGGAAGCGCTGGACGCGGCAGCGAGGGAGCACTCGAAGGTGGTGCTGGATGCCTCCCGCATCACCTTCGCCGACTCGACCCTCCTGAACCTGCTGATCCTCACCCAGCGAGCCGTCGACCTCCGAGTGGCCGCGCCGACGCAGCAGTTGCGCCGCCTGTTGGACATCACCGGGGTCGACACGCTCCTCAAGGTGCGGGAGACGGTGGAGGAGGCCGCTGCGTGCTGAGTCCCGCGGTCGTGACCGGGAGGTCGGATTAGACCTTTCGGCACGGGGCATTCGGGATTCTGTTTGACGCGGTACCGCCCGAGTCGCGGGAGCCGCGGAATCGACGGAGACAGTCACCGCCTGGCGGTGCGGCGGCAGGCCGCCGCGCAGGCGGGATTCACCAGGGGAGAGGTAACACGATGATCCTTCCGGCGGAGAAGGAACTGCGTGCGGTGCTGGCCCGGTTCGCCCACGCGCGCATGGAACACGACGTGTGTCCCACCGGCCACACCAGCAGGGCGCTCGAGGACGCCACCTACACGCTGTGTGTGATCACCGGAGCCCGCACCGCCGAGGACGCCCTGGTCACGGCGGACGCCCTGCTCGAGCGGTACACCGACCGCACGAGCGTCTCCCAGGACGAGGAGACGCTGGCCGCCTGATCGGCGCGTGGGGAACGGGGAGTTCGGTGGCGTCACCCCGCGGGGTCACGCCACGCTCCCGCTCCCCACGCGCCGATCCCGCCGGCCCCCGTTCACCGACGGTGCGTGTCGGCCGCCGCAGTCGGCTTCTGTGCGGCGTGCAGGTGCTCGTAGGTGCCGGTGAGTTCGAGCAGCCGCCGGAGCGCCGGGCCGATGTTGTCCAGGTGGAGGCCGATGCCGTTCTGGACGGCCGTGCGGTGGATCTGCAGAAGCGTGGACAGCCCCATGGAATCGACCGTTTCGAGCTCCCGGCAGTCCAGGCGCAGGTACTCCGCGCCCTCGTGCTCCCGCAGGGCCGACCGCACCCGGTCGAGCAGGTCCTCGCAGGTGTCGTAGTCCAAGTCACCGGTGAGAGCCATGCGTACGGTGTGCGGCGGGCAGGAGGTCGGCGACGGAACGTCGGATTCCGAGTCCGGAGTTGTAGTCACGGTGATGTCCAGGGTCACGGGTCAGAGGCGGGCGGTGAGGGTGCTGCGTCCGGCGTCGATGAAGTCACGGGCGCGCGGGAAGTCGCGCAGCTGCTCCTCCAGCAGGTCGAGGCCGGGCACGAGGGCGCGTGCGGGTACTCCTCGGGCGGCGAGGACGTCGGCTGTCCAGGCGATGAACTCGGTGAATATCTCGGGGGCGTCGACGTAG
The DNA here is from genome assembly GCF_044455745.1 of Streptomyces sp. NPDC051136. Classification (NCBI taxonomy): domain Bacteria; kingdom Bacillati; phylum Actinomycetota; class Actinomycetes; order Kitasatosporales; family Streptomycetaceae; genus Streptomyces; species Streptomyces sp. NPDC051136. The sequence continues at coordinate 114,274 of NZ_JBITFE010000013.1, forward strand.
AGGGACGCGGTCAGGAAGTCGACGATGTGGGCCAGGTCCTCGGCGGTGCGTTCGCGCTGTTCGTCGGTGTAGTCCCGCACGAACGCGAAGCGTTCCTGCAGGGCGTGGAAGGTGTCGCGTACCAGGCGGGCGGAGGAGCGGGCGACCATGGTGTACTCCTGGTCGCCCAGGTGGGGCAGGTCGTCGATCACCTGGTGGGCCGGCGACGGCCGGGGGAGTGGGCCGGCGGCGAGCCTGTCGGCGGCCGCCCGCGCATCGGGTGCCCAGGCGTCCGCGCCCAGCAGACGGGCGTAGCGGCCGTCGGCACCGAAGGCGAGACCGCCGGTCATGACGGGCGCCCCGGCTGCCTGGACGGCGGTGATCGCGCTGTGGGCCAGCGGGAGACGGGTGGCCAGGGAACTGGACAGGCACACCGCGTCGGGGCCGGTGCGGTGGATGTGACCGATGAGGTGCGCCGTGGGCACCTGCGCACCGAGGTAGTCGACCTGCCACCCCCGCAGTCGCAAGGTCTCCGCCACCAGGCGCGCCGGCAGCGCGTGCCACTCCTGGTCCACACAGGCGATCACGATCCGACCGTGCGGTGCATCGGTGCGGCGCACGGGCAGGACCGCTATCGCGCGGTCGTTGATGGCCGTGGCGGCGTGCTCGCCGGCCACGCTCAGGCGGTTGGCCGCCCATTCGACGCCCACCCTGCGCTGGACGGCTCCGATGACGTCCAGCAGCACCGTCTCGGGTTCCAGGCCCGCGCCGAGGGCGTCGTCGACGACGTCGAGGGCCGCGTAGGTGTCCCCGGCGAGCACGGCGGACCAGAGCCGGTCCACCCAGGGTGCGGCCTGCGCGTCGCAGGGGAGCGCGCTGCGGCGGGCGTCGACGCCGTGCTCGCCGGTTCGGTCGTCGACGTCGGTGGTGCGGAGGGTCATGCCGTGTACCTTCCCCGCGTCGTCCCGTCCACCGCACTGAGATGGGAGCCGCGAGGAGCGGTGATGGCCATGACGGCGATGTCGTCGTGACGTCCGTCACCGAGCCACTGCGAGGTGACCATCTGGATCCGCTCGACGACGGCCTCGGCCGGCATGCCGACGCATTCGGCCGCGGCGCTCTTGAGGCGCTGTTCGCCGAAGAGGGTGTCGCCCAGCGGCCCGCCTCTGGCTTCGGTGACTCCGTCGGTGAACAGCAGACACGTGTCGCCCGGCGCGAGCCGCACGTGCGCGGTGTGGGCGCTGATGGCGGGCAGCACGCCGATCAGGCTTCCGTGGGTGTCGACCTCCTCCACGGTCCCGTTGCCACGCAGGACGAGCGGTGGGGGATGGCCCGCGGCGGTGAGGCGGAGGGCCACGTCGCGTTCCTCGCGGCGGACCGAGGCCAGCACGAGGGTCGCGAAGCGGGTGTGGTGGCTGGTGCGCATCGCGTTGTTCAGCAGCCGCAGCATCCTCGTGTGGTCGTCGGCCATGGGGAGCAGGGCCTGCAGCGTGTTGCGGATCTTGCCCGTGAGCACGGCGGCTTCCAGGCCTTTGCCCGCCACGTCCCCGAGGACGGCGAGGGTCTCGGGAAGGTCCTCGCCGGGCGGGTGGACGTCGTAGAAGTCACCGCCGACGCGTTCCGTGTCCTTGCTCGGCCGGTAGCCGCCCGCGAATTCCACCCCCTCCAGCTGCCGCAGGGTGGGCGGCAGCAGTTCCCGCATGAGGGTGTCGGAGATCATGTTCTGCTCGGCGTAGAGTCGGGCGGCCGACATGGCCGCGCCGGCCCGGGCGGCGAAAAGCCTGGCCAGCATCTCGTCCCCGTCGGTGAAGGCGGCCTCCTTGCCACGGCGCAGAAGCACCAGCGCGCCCGCCGACACGCCATGGCCCGGCAGCGGGGTGACCGCCAGGGAGCCGACCTCTCCGAAGCCCTCGGGGACCAGCCACCGGGGCGCGGACCCGGGGTCTATCCACTGCGCGGGCACCGGCGGGAAACCGCGCAGGGCCTCGGTGAGACCGGGCACCGTGTCCGGGGACTCCATGACCGTGCGCCGGGAGACCTCGCCCCGGTGGTCGCAGACCACCAGCGGCAGCTTGCCGGTCGTGGTGGGGGAGACGACCAGCGCCGCGTCCGCCAGGTGCTGGGTGGACAGCCGCGCCGTGACCTCCATGCAGCGGTCCAGGTTCAGTGAGGACAGCAGCGCGGTGGACGCCTCGTTGAGGAACTGGGTCCGCGCCCGTTCCGCCTCCAGCTCCGTGCGGAGCGACTGGCGCTCCGTCTCGTCGACCAGCCACCACGCGGTCCGGTCCCCGGACGCCGCCGACGGATGCGCGGAGAAGAACCGATCGCCGACCGGACCCCGCACGGACCCGGCCAGTGGGGCTCCGCTCGCGGCGGCGAGCCAGGCGGGGGACCGCAGCCGCCGGCCGGAACGGGCGGCAGGCAGGAGCCCGGAGGCCGCGGCATTGAGTTCCACTACGTGCCCGTCCGCGCCTATGACCACCACCGGGTACGGGGCGGTGGCGGCGCTCACCGTGCTGGCAGCACCGGTGCGGGGGCGGGCGGGGGTAGAAGTCATGCAACGGGGCCCCTACGCGTGGACCCTCACCTCACTCAGCGAAGAAAACAGATGTCTAACGACAACAGTCCCGCAGTGCGGTGGTTTCGTGCAACCACCGCAGTCACCCACATCCGTCACACCCTGCCGGGTGAGGGCGGAAAACCCTGGACTTCCTGGGGATTCCGGGTTCCCCGCGCGACGGTCAATCCGCTCAGACCTTCACGATCCGTCCACACTTCGCGGGAAGGGCCGGGCGCGGATCAGCGTCCCAGCCAGTCCAGGCAGACCACGAGGGCGTCGTCGACCGAGGACGACGGGCCGCGGTGGCCGGACAGTTCCCGCAGGACGGCGCGCGGGACCTCCGCGGCGGGAAGCATACGGGTGGCCTGGATGGCCCGGCTCAGTGCGGCGTCGCCGTACGCCTCCCCCTCGGGCGAGGCCACCGCGTAGACGCCGTCGCTGACGAAGACGAGCCGGTCACCGCGCTCGGCCCGCATCTCCTGGTGCACGTAGTCGGTCTCCTCGAACATCCCCAGCGGCAGTTGCGCCTCCAGCTCGACGCGCTCGACGACACCGTCGCGCAGCCGCAGCAACCGCGGTGAGCCGGCGTCCACCACGGACACGCGCCCGGTGGCCAGCTCGAAGTCCAGCATCAGCACCGACAGGTAGGAGCGGCCGCGGTAGTGCGCGTACACGGCCTGGTCAGCGAGGGCGGCCTGGTCGGCCAGGGAGAGGCCGGCCCGGCGGGCGTTGCGCAGCGCGCTGATGGCCAGATTGGTCAGCAGTGAGGCTTCTGTGCCCTCACCCATGCCGTTGGTGACATACAGCATCAGGCGGTCCGCTGTGGCGGACCAGTCGAAGTTGTCGCCGAAGATCGCGTAGGCGGGCTCCAGCTGGGCGCCCAGCTCGTACTCCGGCCGCACGCAGGAGCGGCCGGGCAGCAGCTGCCACTGCATCTCCGCGGCCAGCGTCAACCGGTCCCGGCGCCGCGCCTGCATGTACACGTCGGTCTCGCGCTCCGCCACGACGACCTCGTGTGCGAGCACCTGGGCGACGTCGGCCAGTTCGGCCAGGGCCCCTTCGGCCTGTTCGCCGTCGAGCAGCGTCACCGACAGCACGCCGAGCCGGTCGCCGCGCACCGTGACCGGCAGATGCTGGCGTACCAGGCCGTCGGGCAGCGCTTCGACGTGCGGTTCCTGGGTGGCGAAGGCGCGGCCCGCGGCGCTGTCGTGCACGGGGACCGGTTCGGTGGTGTGCGGCAGCACGGACACCGGTTGCAGCACGGTCAGGCCGTAGTCGGCCATGAACAGTTCGACCGAGCGGGCCGCGTACTGCTCCGTCAGCACGTCGCGGACGGCGTCGAGCAATTCATGGGGCGCCGCCGTACGCAGAGCGCGTTCAGCGGCCACGAATCTGTTCACGAGGAAGAACACCAATCTGTTGCCGGGCCCCGTGCGGGGCCTCGTCGAATATGCGTGAGCCGAGTGTGCCGGATGCGCCGGGCGCGCCGGGTGTGTCGTCGCCGGTCAGCCGAGTCATCCGCCTGCCGCGGCGCCGCCTAGTAAGGTGAGAGCGTCCCAGTGTCTGCGAGAGTGTGACCGTGACTGCTTCCCGTCCCAGCCCCGACGAGGTCGCACGCGTGACCTCCACGGCCGCGGAGCTGCTGGAAGTGGTCTGGGGCCGGGCTTCGACCGCGCCAGCCTCCGTCTCCCAGCTGCGCGTGCTGTTCATCCTCGAGCACCACGAGGGGATCAACCTGCGCACGCTCGCCGGTTCCCTCGCGTCCACGCCGCCGTCGACCAGCCGGTTGTGCGACCGCCTGCAGGCTGCCGGTTTCGTCGAACGCACGGTCAGCTCGACCAGCCGGCGAGAAGTGCGCCTCTACCTCAGCAAGAGGGGGCGTGCCTTCCTCGACGACCTGCGGGAGCGCAGGGAGCGGGAGCTGCGAGCGGTGCTGGACCAGATGCCCGCCGCCAAGCGGACCGCCCTGCTGGCCGGTCTTGAAGCCTTCTGCGAGACCGCGGCGAGCCAGCTTCACCACGACGCCGGCCCCGGCACCCGCTCCGCCTGATCCCCGCAGCGGAGCGGCGCGGTTCCCGGCACCGCGGTGGCGGCGCCCGGCGCTCGGCCCGGTCGACCCCTCCGCCGAGACATGCGGCGTCGTCCTCCCCATGGTCCCTCCCCTTGTTCCCTGCTCCTTCGCGAGCGGCGCCCCCGGCTGCCTGTGCACCGCATACCCCGCTTGCCCGCGTCGAACGGAACCGTGGCGTTCATCTCGTACAGAACACCCAAACGTGCGTATAGCGCACGCCGCCCCCGGTCGCGCGCACCACCGTGGGCGAGTCGGGTGGTGCCGGCACCACCGGTGATCCGGTGCCTGGACCCCCTGTCTCGCGGGCGACCGCGGAGGAGGGTTGATCCCGTCACCGCGGACTCCGGCCGGAGCCCGGGGCACCGACAACGGAACGAGGGATCACGATGGCCAGTCACACGCGGCGGAGAGTTCTCAAGGGCGCGGCGGTCGCGGCAGCGGGCGGTGCGGTGGGGAGCGGGCTCGGGTCCGGCTTCTTCACGGCCGCGGCGCAGGCGAACCCCGTGGCGCCGAAGTGCGTCGAGACCGGGCAGACCCCGTTCCTCGAAGGGGCGTTCGCGCCGGTCACCGAGGAGCTGACCGCCTTCGGCCTGAACGTCGTCGGCCGTGTCCCGCGCGACCTGGACGGCCGGTACCTGCGCAACGGCCCGAACGCGCTGGGCCTTGAGGACGTCCGCGCCCACCACTGGATGATCGGCGACGGGATGGTGCACGGAGTCCGGCTGCGCGGCGGACGCGCGGAGTGGTACCGCAACCGCTGGGTGCGGTCGTCGCAGGTGAGGGCGAAGCTGGGTGAGACCGGTTCGGGGCAGGCACCGCCGGACGACTTCGCGTGCAACACGCACGTGATCCCGTACAAGGGACGCATCCTGGCGATGCAGGAAGGCGGGCCACTGCCGTACGAGCTGGACGGCGAACTGGGCACCGTACGCCCCTACGACTTCCGTGCCACGCTCGAGGGCGCCTTCACGGCACACACCAAGTACGACGCCGCGGCCGACGAACTGCACGCGATCGCGTACTACCCCACCTGGGACCACGTGCGGCACATCGTGATCGACCGCACCGGCCGGGCCAGGGCCGCGCGGCGGATCCCCGTCGCGGACGCGCCGATGATGCACGACTTCGCCCTCACCGAGAAGTACGTGGTCATCGTGGACGTCCCCGTCACCTTCGACGGTGCCGCCGCCGAGTCCGGCGCGATCGTGCCGTACGTGTGGAACGACCGGCACCCCATGCGCATCGGGCTGCTGCCGCGCGCCGGCGGCACCACGCGCTGGTTCGAGATCGACCCGGTGTACTACTCGCACACCCTCAACGCCTACGACCAGGGCGACACGGTCGTGGTGGAGTACACCGGTTTCCCCGCCCCCTTCCACGCGGCCGGGCGCGGCATGGGCGGGCCCTCCGCCACCGGCTCCCCGACGCTCGACCGATGGACGATCGACCTGCGCGCGGACCGGGTCCGCGCCGCGCGGCTGGACGACCGGCCGCAGGAGTTCCCCCGCATCAACGAAGCCCTGGTATCGCGCCGCCACCGCTACGCCTACACCGCGAGCGCGGCCGAGATGTGGCGCGCGTACGAGGCCGTCGACGGGGCGTGTCCGGACGACAAGTTCACCAACTGCCTGGTGAAGCACGACATGGCGCGGGGCAGCAGGCACGTCCACCGCTTCCCCCGGGGTGCCGCGGCCAGCGAGCCGGTGTTCGTCCCGCGGCGCGGTGCGCGGGACGAGGACGACGGCTACGTGCTGTCGTACGTGAACGACCCCGACCGGGGAGCGACCGACCTGGTGATCCTCTCCGCGCAGGACTTCACGGGTCACCCACTGGCCCGCGTCCAGCTGCCCGGACGTGTTCCGCTGGGATTCCACGGCAGCTGGATCCCGGACGCCTGAGGCCTTCCGCCGCCGGGAACCCGGCCGGTCGTCGCGCGAGCGCCCGCCGCGACGGCCGGCCTTCAGCCGAGCTGCTCGGCGAGTCCGACGACGATGTTCTCGGGACCGCGGACGTAACAGAGCCGGTAGACGTTCTCGTACTGCACGATCTCACCGACGAGTTCGGCCCCGCCGCTGTCCCGCAGCCGGGCCACGACGTCATCGACGTCGTCGACGGCGAACATGACGCGACGAAGACCGAGGGTGTTCGCCGGTGCGTCGTGCGGTTCGGGAACGACGGCCTCCGGACGGTGGAACTTCGCCAGCTCCACCCGGCCCCGGCCGCCCGGGACCCGCAGCATGGCCACGTCCTGCCGGACGTCACGGAGGCCGATGACCCGCTCCGCCCCGGGCCATTCGAGCGGTCCGCTGCCCTCCAGCTCCAGGCCCAGCTCGACGAAGAACGCGATGACGGAGTCGAGGTCGTCGACGACGATGAGGACATTGTCCAACCGCTGGACGGTCATGTGGGGAGCCTCCTTCGAGTGGCGCGGTCACCGTAGCGTGCGCCGGACTCGCTCGTCGGCCTCGCGCGAGGACACCGGCCCCGGCGTGCCGCAGTCGTGCCGACGCAGCATCGAACGGACGTGCCCTCGGTCGTCCTGCGTGGAAGTCCTGCGCGAAGGCCCAGCGAGGAGATTCAGCGAAGGAATTCAGCGAGGAGATGCAGCGAGGCGAGACGTATCGTATTGCCATGTCGCCCGTCATGGCGTACTGTCCTTCGCATGGGTTCCCTGTGACATCACCGGCGCCGACGGCGTAGAGCACCGCTCCGCCGTCGCCTCGCCCCGTCGTGCAGCCACTCACCCCGAATCCGGCCCCGGAATCCCGTGCGGCCAGGAGGGAACCGACCTTGCACACCGCACAACTCACCCTCTGTCACGTCACCAAGCGCTACCCCGGCCGCACCGTCCTGGACCAGGTCTCCCTCACCCTCAAGCCGGGCGAGAAGGCCGGGCTGATCGGCGACAACGGCGCGGGCAAGTCCACCCTGCTCAGGATCCTCGCCGGGCAGGAGCGCCCGGACAGCGGTGAGGTGACCGTGACCGCCGCCGGCGGGATCGGCCACCTCCCGCAGAGCATCCCGCTGCCCCCGACCGCCACCGTCCAGGACGCGGTCGACCTGTCCCTCGCTGACCTGCGCGCCCTGGAGGCGGAGCTGCGCCGGGCCGAGCGGGCACTCGGTGCCGGCGACGATCCGGCGGCGCTGTCGGCGTACGCCGTGCTCCTCGGACGCTACGAGGCCCGGGGCGGCTACGACGCCGATCACCGGGTGGACATCGCGCTGCACCACCTCGGGCTGCCGGCGCTCGGCCGGGAGCGTCGGCTCGGCACCCTGTCCGGGGGCGAGCGCTCCCGTCTCGCCCTGGCCGGGGTCCTCGCCGGCCGCCCGGAGGTCCTGCTCCTGGACGAGCCGACGAACGACCTGGACGACCGGGCCGTGGAATGGCTGGAGGCGCAACTGCGGGCGCACCGCGGCACGGTGCTCGCGGTCACCCACGACCGGGTCTTCCTGGAGCGCTTGACCACCACGGTCCTGGAGGCCGAGGCGGGAAGGGTCACCCGCTACGGCGACGGCTACACCGGCTACCGCACGGCGAAGGCTGCCGAGCGCCGCCGTCGGCTCCAGGAGTACGCGGACTGGCGGTCCGAACTGGCCCGCAACGAACGGCTGGCCACCGGCCACGCCGCCCGCCTCGGAGCCATCCCGCGCAAGGCCGCGCTGGCCAACTTCGGTCACGGCGGCTTCCGGGCCCGAGGCCGGGCGCACGGGGCGATGGCCCGCGTCCGCAACGCCCGCGAGCGGGTCGAGCGGCTGAACGAGAACCCGGTGGCGCCGCCGCCGGACCCGCTGGCCTTCACGGCGTACGCGAGGGCGGCGGGGGAGACGGCGGCAGGCGTCGAGGCCCCTGCCGCGGAGCCGGCCGCGGTACGACTGGCCGACGTGCGTGTGGGTGACCGTCTGCACCTGGGGTCCCTCGTCCTCGGCAGTCGCGGCCGGCTTCTCGTCACCGGCCCCAACGGCGCAGGCAAGACGACGCTGTTGAAAGTGCTCGCCGGCGAACTGCGGCCGGACGAGGGCACGGTGCGGGTTCCCGGCCGGGTCGGTCATCTGCGCCAGGGCGAGACGCCGTGGCCGGCCCGCCTGAGGGTGGTCGAGGCGTTCGGGCTGGGCCGCCCGGGCACCGCCGACGAACACGCCGACGCCCTGCTCGCCCTCGGCCTCTTCCGTGCGGCGGAACTGCGCTTGCGCATGGGCGAGTTGTCGTACGGCCAGCGCCGCCGCGTGGACCTGGCCCGGCTGGTCTCGGAGCCCGCCGACCTCCTGCTGCTGGACGAGCCGACGAACCACCTGTCCCCGGCCCTGGTCGAGGAACTGGAGGAGGCGCTGACCGGGTTCCCGGGGGCGATCGTGCTGGTCACACACGACCGTGCCCTGCGCGGACGCTTCCAGGGTGAGCGTCTGCGGCTGCCGGGGGCGGCGGACGTCCCGGCGGGGTGAAGCCCGCCGGGTCCGTGCCGACCGCCGACCGCCTACCGCCGACCGCCGCCCGTCGTCGTTGGGCGGCGGGCGGCGGTCGCTCCGTCGTCGACCGTGTCGCTCGCGAGGACACGGCCGTCGGCCGCGCCGGTGTGGGCGAGCCGGACCGGGCCGGGTCCGCTTCGTATCCGGACTTCCGTTCGGTCGGGCGAACGCCGGTGCGGCGGGAAGGCGTACGGCCGAGCCTGCCTTGTCAGTGCGGCGGCAACGGATGTATAACGTTGCAAAATCAGCGCACGGGCTCGGCGCACGGCTCAGGGTGACGACACCGGACCCGCACCGACCACCCGAGTCGGGCCGCTCAGGGAAGGGAACGCCGTGCGGGTCAGCCTCAAGGACGTCGCCGCGCACGCGGGGGTCTCGATCAAGACCGTCTCCAACGTGGTGAACAACTACCAGCACGTCGCTCCCGCCATGCGGGAGCGCGTGCAGCGTTCCATCGACGAACTCGGTTACCGGCCCAATCTCACGGCCCGGCACCTGCGGGCGGGACGCACGGGCATCATCGCGCTCGCCCTGCCCGAGCTGGGCAACCCCTACTTCGCGGAACTGGCCGCGGCGGTCATCGACACGGCGGCCCAGCACGACTACACCGTGCTGCTCGACCACACCGGCGGGCGTCGTGAGCAGGAGCTGCTGGTGAGCCAGGGCTTCCGGGCGCGGGTCATCGACGGGCTGATCCTCAGCCCCATCGAGCTGGAGACCGAGGACCTGCGCGATCGCGCCGGGAACGTGCCGCTCGTACTGCTGGGCGAGCGGGACTACGACCTGCCCTACGACCACATCGCCATCGACAACGTCGCCGCCGCCCGCGAGGCCGTCGCGCACCTGGTCGCCCTCGGCCGCCGGGAGGTGGCCTTCATCGGCGCCCGTCGCGGGAGCAACCAGCCGGCCCAACTGCGGGTGCGCGGCTGGCGCGAGGAGCTGGCCGCGGCCGGGCTGCCCGTCGACGAGGGGCTCATCGCGGCCACGGACGGCTGGGGGCACGCGGACGGTGCGGCGGCCATGACCCGCCTCCTCGACGAGGGGAGGCGTCCCGACGCGGTCTTCGCCTTCAACGACCCCATGGCGATCGGCGCGATGCGGGTGCTGCACGCGCGGGGACTGCGGGTGCCCGAGGACATCGCGGTGGTGGGGTTCGACGACGTCGTCGAGGGGCGGTTCGGAGCCGTGTCCCTCACGTCCGTCTCGCCGGACAAGGCGGCCATCGGCCGGCTCGCGGTGGAGTCGGTCCTCGCCCGGCTCGGGGGCGCCGCTCCGGAACCCCGGCGCGTCTGGGCCGGCTATCGACTGGTCGAGCGGGAGAGCACGGTGGGGCGCCGCGCCGCCGAGGAGACACCGAGCGGCTGACGGCGGGACCGCCCTCCCGGGGAGGAAGGGGACAGCGGCGTCCGGGCGGGGGAGCGCGCCCGCCGAAGGCGGTGTGACAGCGTTGTCAGCCGCTGACGCGCACCAGTTTTCACGCCCCCCGGTGACGAGTCAAGAGGTGAGTGCCGTCGCGGTCGCCGCGAGACCCGGCGCCGCCGCCGGGAACTCTCCGTCGGACGGCCGGACCGACGCCGGTACCGGGCCCGCCCCCTCGCCCGCCGGGCTGTGGTCACCCGGTCCGCCGCGTGCGTCCGCCGGTCCCGTGGCCCGCCCGCGTCTCCTGCGCAGGGGGTTTACAGGTCCCTTGCAACGATGTAAAACCCTCTTGCGGCGCACCGGACACAGGGCCGGCGCCCAGGGGGTCGGCCGGTTCTGCTCGTCGTTCGGTTCCCCATTCCCTTTCAGCGTTCGCCCGGATCGGGGTCACCACCATGCAGCGCACCACTCCTCGCCGTCCTCTCCTCGCCCGTCCCGTGGTCGTGGCCCTGGCCGCCGCCGTGGCCCTGACCGCGACCGCCTGCGCGAAGACGGAGGACGACAGTTCGGACAACAAGCAGTCGGAGACGGCCGCAGGCGCCGAGCAGAAGGTCGTCACTCCGAAGCCCGGCAGCAAGACCTGCACCATCGACGCCTACGGCGCGAAGAAGATCGATCTGAAGAACGCCACCGTGGGCTTCTCCCAGTCCGAGAAGGAAGCCAATCCGTTCCGCATCGCCGAGACCCGGTCCATCAAGGACGAGGCGAAGAAGCGGGGCGTCAGGCTGCTGACGGCCAACGCCCAGTCGCAGTTCTCCAAGCAGATCAGCGACGTGCAGAACCTGCTGGCCAAGGGCGTCGACCTGCTGGTGATCGCGCCGCTCAACTCCGACGGCTGGGACCCGGTGCTGCAGGCGGCCGCCGCCAAGAAGGTGCCGATCGTCACGATCGACCGCAAGATCAACGCCGAACCCTGCAAGGACTACGCCTCGTTCATCGCCTCCGACTTCGTCGAGCAGGGCCGACGCGCCGCCGACCAGATGATCGAGGCGACGGGCGGCAAGGGTGAGGTCGCCATCCTGCTCGGCGCGGCCGGAAACAACGTCACCACCGAGCGGACCAAGGGGTTCAAGGAGCGGATCGCCGAGAAGGCCCCGGATCTGAAGGTCGTCTTCGAGCAGACCGGTGACTTCGCCCGCGAGAAGGGCCAGCAGGTCACCGAGCAGCTCATCCAGTCCGAGCCGGGCATCAAGGGGATCTACGCCGAGAACGACGAGATGGGCCTCGGCGCCGTGACCGCGCTCAAGGGCGCGGGCAAGAAGGCCGGCGACGTCAGCATCGTCACGGTGGACGGCACCCGCAACGCCGTACAGGGCGTCGTGGACGGCTGGATCAGCGGCGTCGTCGAGTCGAACCCGCGGTTCGGGCCGCTGGCGTTCCAGACGCTGGACACCTTCACCAAGGGCGAGGAAGTCCCCCAGGACATCATCATCGAGGACGGCGCCTACAACGCGGACAACGCCAAGCAGGACATCGGCAAGGCCTACTGACCCTCCTCCGGGGCCCGGACACCGGGCCCCGGCCCCCTCTCACCCCCTTCCTGGAGGCACAGGTGGCACCCCCCGCCGAAGTCCTCGCCGTCCGCGGACTCAGCAAGACCTTCCCCGGCGTCCGGGCCCTGGACGACGTGGACCTGACCCTGCACCCCGGCGAGGTGCACGCCCTGATCGGCGAGAACGGCGCCGGCAAGTCGACCCTCATCAAGCTCCTCACCGGCGTCTACCGGCCCGACGCGGGAGACATCACCTTCCAGGGCCGCACGGTCTCCTTCGCCACTCCTCTGGAGGCCCAGAAGGCCGGCATCTCGACCATCTACCAAGAGGTCAACCTCATCCCCCTGCTGAGCGTGGCCCGCAACCTCTTCCTGGGCCGCGAGCCGCGCAACCGCTTCGGCCTGCTGGACGTCGCCCGCATGAACCGCGAGGCCGAGCAGGCACTCGGCACGTACGGCGTCCGGGTGGACGTGCGGCAGCCCCTGCGCACCCTGGGGGTCGGCGCCCAGCAGATGGTCGCCCTGGCCCGCGCCGTGGCGACGGACGCCCGGATCGTCGTCATGGACGAGCCGACCTCCTCGCTCGAACCCCGCGAGGTCGAGACCCTGTTCTCGGTGATCCGGCGCCTGCGCGACGCCGGCATCGCCGTCGTGTACGTCAGTCACCGCCTGGACGAGCTCTACGCGATGTGCAGCACCGTCACCGTGCTGCGCGACGGGCGCCGCGTCCACCACGGCCGGCTGGCCGACCTGGACCGCCTCGCCCTGGTCTCCACCATGCTCGGCCGGGACCTCGGCGACGTCCGCGAGGAGGGGGCGACGAAGTTCTCCGGCGACCACCAGGCCGCCGACACCAGGCCCGTGCTCCGGGCCGAGGGACTGACGGTCCCGCACAAGCTGCACGACGTCTCCGTGAGCATCCGCCCGGGCGAGGTCGTCGGGCTGGGCGGCCTGCTCGGCTCGGGACGCACCGAGACGGCGAAGGCCATCTCCGGTGCCCTTGCGAGGAGTTCGGGCGAGGTCACGGTGGCCGGCGCTCCGCTGCGCGGCGGCTCCACCCCGGCGGCCATCCGCGCGGGGATCAGCCTCCTGCCCGAGGACCGCAAGAGCGAGGGCATCGTCCCCGGTCTGTCGGTCCGGGAGAACATCGCGCTCGCGGCGCTGCCCCGGCTCTCCCGCTTCGGCCTCGTCTCCGAGGCCCGCGTCGACAGCATCGTGGACACCTTCGTCAAGCGGCTGCGCATCAAGGCGTCCTCCCCGCACCAGAAGGTCGGCGAGCTGTCCGGTGGCAACCAGCAGAAGGTGCTCCTCGCCCGCTGGCTGGCCATGAACCCCAAGGTGCTGCTCCTGGACGAGCCCACCCGCGGCATCGACGTCGGCGCCAAGGCGGAGGTCCAGAAACTCGTCGACGAACTGGCCGAGGACGGCCTGGGCGTCCTGCTCATCTCCTCCGACCTGGAGGAACTCATCGAAGGGTCCGACCGCGTGGTCGTACTGAAGGACGGTGCGGTCGTCGGCGAGCTGACCGGCGACGACGTCACCGAGGACACACTGATGCGCACCATCGCCGGCGGTGGCGAGCCGGTGCACGACGCGGTGAGGGAGGCGGCCACCGATGGCTGAGGCCACCCTCCGCACCCCGGCCCTGGACCGGGCCCGCATCCTGCAGTGGCTGCAGACCTACGGCGTGTACGCCGGCGTGGCCCTGCTGCTGGTCGTCAACATCGTCATCACCCCGCACTTCATGTCCGCGGAGAACTTCCGCACCCAGGCCGTCCAGGTCGCCCCCGTCATCATCGTCGCGCTGGGCATGGCCCTGGTCATCGGCACCGAGGGCGTCGACCTGTCGGTCGGTGCCGTGATGGCCCTGGCAGCCTCGGTGACGGCCCTCTACCTCGGCTACGGCCTGCTGCCCGCGCTGCTGGTGGTGGCTCTGTTCGCCGCCGGCGTGGGACTGGCCAACGGCGCGCTGGTCGCGTTCATCGGCGTCCAGCCCATCGTGGCCACGCTGGCGCTCATGGTCGGCGGCCGGGGTCTGGCCCTGGTCCTGCTTCCGCAGCTGGAGGACCTGCACAACCCGGCGCTGGCCTCCCTCGGCTCCGGTGACCTCGCCGGCATCCCGTACCTGATCCTGATCGCCGCCGCGCTGGCCGTGCTGGTCGCGTTCGTCGTCCGCCGCACCACCTTCGGCCGCCAGCTCCTGGCCATCGGCGACAGCCGTCCGGCAGCCCAGCTCGCCGGTCTGCCGGTACGGCGCGTACTGATCATCGTGTACGTCGCCTGTGCGCTGCTCGCCGCCGTCGCGGGCGTGCTGGCCACCGCCCGCCTCCAGGCCAGCGACCCGACGTCGCTCGGCAACCTGATGGAACTGTCCGCCATCACCGCCGTCGTCGTCGGTGGCACCCCGCTGACGGGCGGACGCGTCAACATCGCGGGCACCGTGGCGGGAGCGGTCCTCATCCAGTTGCTCACCGCCACCCTGATCAAGCACGATCTGCCGCCCTCGTGGACCCAGATCGCCCAGGCCATAGTGATCGTGTGCGCGGTCTACGCGGCACGGGGACGGGGGAAGCGATGACCACCACCGGGACGGACCTGCCCGTGACCACCGCGAGCAACGAACCGACCGACGCCACCGCACCGGTGGGTTCCGCGCGCTCCGAGCGGCTCAGCGCCCTGGTCCAGCAGCACGGCGCGCTCGCGGTGCTGGTGCTCGTCTCGATCGTCGCCTCCTTCAGCTTCGACTCGTTCGCCACCGGCGACAACGTCTCCAACATGGCCACGGGTTCGGCGTTCCTCGCGATCGTCGCCCTCGGCATGACCTTCGTCATCATCACCGGCGGCATCGACCTGTCCGTCGGATCCCTGTTCGCCCTCGGCGGTGTCCTGGCGGCCTGGGGGTCCCGCCACGGCACCCTGGTGGCGCTGCTGCTGCCCCTTCTGGTGTGCGGCCTGATCGGAGTCGTCAACGGCCTGCTGGTCGCCCGCTCCCGGCTGGCCCCCTTCATCGTCACACTGGCCGCCATGCTGGGGGCGCGCGGACTGATGCTCGCCCTCACCGACGAGGGCGCCGAAACCTATCTGATCGGCAAGGGTTCGTTCCTCGCCGAACTCGGGCAGGGCAGCACCCTGGGCGTGGGCAACCCCGTGTGGATCACGCTGGTGCTGTTCGTGGCGGGGGCCGTGGTGCTGCGCCGGACCCGCTTCGGGCAGCACGTGTACGCCGTCGGCGGCAACGAGGACGCCGCCGCGCTGATGGGCGCGCCGGTGGCCCGCACCAAGATCGCCGTATACACCTTGTCCGGGGCGCTGGCGGGTCTCGCCGGAGCGCTCAACGCCGCCTGGCTCGCCTCCGGGGTGACCATCCTCGGCAACGGCATGGAACTCGACGCCATCTCCGCCGTCGTCATCGGCGGCACCCTGCTCACCGGCGGTCTGGGCTACGTCAGCGGTTCACTGGTCGGTGTCCTGCTCCTGAAGGTCATCCAGAACATCATCAACCAGATCGGATCGCTGGACTCCTCCTACCAACTCGTGGTCAGCGGCGCCTTCCTGGCGCTCGTCGTGATCGCCCAGACCTGGCTGGGACGGAGACGGCAACTGATGTGACGGTGTCCAGGACACACGGCGGCCGGTGCCCGGCAATGGCACCGGCCGCCGCGTCGTGTGCCGGTGGTGCCGTGTGTACTCGCCGTGTCGTGTGCCGGCAGTGTGGTGAGTCCGCAGCGTCGTGTCGTGCGGCAGCCGCGTGGCGGATCCGCAGCGTCGTGTCGTGCGGCAGCCGCGTGGCGGATCCGTGCGGCATCGCCGTGCCCCGGGCCCGGAAACACGCGGTCCCGGCGAGTGCGCCGAGCGGCACTCGCCGGGACCGTCACAGGAGCCTGGGCTACGGCTTCTCCTGCGCGTGGAGCGTGTTCACCTCCTCGGCGGTGAGTGCCCGGTCGTAGGCGTGGACCTCGTCGACCGCGCCGTTCCAGAAGTCGGTGTCGTCTCCGTTCCACTGGGCGCGCCCGACCGCGAGCGGCCCGGAACCGACGTAGTTGGCGCCGCCGGCCGCGGTCGCCGCCAACTGCCCGTCGACGTACAGCTTGATCTCGTTCTTCCCGCCGTCGCGTACTCCGACGAGGTGGTACCAGCGGCCGGTCTCCGGGGTGGTGACCAGCCGGGCACGGTGCTCGCCGGGCGTGCTGAAGGCGAAGGCGCCCTGGCCGTACTGCAGGTAGAACGGGCTCGCCCGGAACCGGCCGTCCTGGCTCACGGCGGTGGCGTAGTTGCCGGGGAGCGCGTCGAGCCTCACCCAGGCGGAGACCGAGTAGCTTCCGGTGGTGTCGAGCACGGGGCCGTCCGTCTCGGCGGACTGCCCCTGCCCGTCGAACCTCAGGGCGCTGCCGCTGACACCGGGCGTCCAGGTGGTGCCCTCGGAGAGCCGCAGAGGCCTGGAGTTCGGGCCGTCGTCCCGCGCGGTGGTTCCGGCGCCCTCGTCGAGGGTCCAGTGCCCGCCGCCCTTCAGCTCCGGCCGCTCACCCGCGGCGGCGCCCGCCGCCAGGACTCTGCGGTTGACCTCACGCACCTGGTCCGGGTCGACCTTGATCTCCCGGCGGTCGTACGTGTACAAACCGTTGAGCTCGTTCTCCAGGTCGGTGATCTGCGTGTACACCGAGCCCGACAGCTCGGCGCCGGCCTGTTCCAGGTAGAACTTCTCGGTGTTCTCGACGTACTTGCGGGTCAGCGCCTCCTTGTCGGCGACGCCGCTGTAGATCACGGTAGGGGCGCCCGGCCACATGTGCCCCGGCGTGCGCAGCGTGAAGCCGCCGTGCTCGCCGTCGAGCGCGGCACGGTGGTCGGGGAACGGCGGGTCTTCGTTGTTGTAGTCGTGGTGGTCGACGATGTCGCCCTTGCCCGAGTCGCCCTTGGAGTTGCAGCAGTTCACACCGCTGTGGGCGTTGACGACACGGGACGGGTCGGCGGCCTTGACGGCCTCGGCGATACGTCCGCTCTCCTCGCGGTTCCACTCGCCCCAGCCCTCGTTGAAGACGATGTTGCCGATGACGGCGGGGGAGTCGTGGTGCTGCCGCATCGCCTCCATGCCCTGGTCGACGAACGCCTTCTGACCGGTCGTGCCGGTGATGTTCCCGGAGACGAAGTCCTGCCAGACCAGCAGGCCCAGGCGGTCCGCGTGGTAGAACCACCGGGCCGGCTCCACCTTGATGTGCTTGCGCACGGAGTTGAAGCCCAGCTTCTTGTGGGCCTTCAGGTCGAAGGCGAGTGCCTCGTCGCTGGGGGCCGTGTACAGGCCGTCGGGCCAGAAGCCCTGGTCGAGTGTGGCGAGCGAGAAGACCGGCTTCCCGTTCAGCACCAGCTTCTGGTATCCGCCGACCTTCTCGACGCCCACCTCGCGCATGCCGAAGTAGCTGCCGACCTTGTCGGTGGATCCGCCGTCGGTGAGTTCGACGTCGAGGTCGTACAGGTAGGGGTCGTCCGGGCTCCACAGGTGCTGCTTCGCCACCGGCAGCCGCAGCTCCTCGTTGGCGGGTCCGCGCACCCGGCCGACGACCTTGCCGCGCTTGTCACGGGCGACGGCCTCGACGCGCGCCTCGGGGGAGGCGCCCTCGGACTCGACGGTCACCGCGAGGCTGCCGGAGTCGATGTCGGGGGTCGTGACCACGTTGTCGACGGAGGTGCCGGCGACCGGTTCCATCCACACCGTCTGCCAGATTCCCGACGACTGGGTGTAGAAGATGCCGCCCGGGTTCCCGGACTGCTTGCCCATCGGCTGGTCGGCGCCACCAGTGTCGGTGACCGCGACGACGATTTCCTGCGGCCCCTTGTCCTTGAGCGCGTCGGTGACGTCGGCGCTGAACGCGTTGTAGCCGCCGGTGTGTTCGGCGACCTTCTTGCCGTTGACCCAGACGGCGGCCTCGTAGTCCACGGCACCGAAGTTGAGCTTCAGCCGCTGGCCCTTGCCGCCCTTGCCGCCCTTGCCGACCTTCCAGCTCCCGGGCACGTCGACGAGCCTGCGGTAGAACATGTGGTCCTCGTGCCGCTCGATCCCGGAGAGCTGGGACTCGACCGGGAACGGCACGATGATCTTCTCGTCGAGATCCTGGCCGAAGACCGGCGGTTCACCGGCTTCCGCGGCGGCGAACTGCCAGGGCCCGTTCAGGTTCTTCCACTTGGCACGCACCTGCTGCGGGCGCGGGTACTCAGGCAGCGGGTGCTTCTCGTCGAGCCGGTCGCCCCACGTGGTGGTGAGCCGGTGAGCGGAGTCGTTCTGCGCGTAGCGGTGGATGTCCGGCACGGTCTCGCCGCCGGAGGTCAGCCCGCCGTCGCCGTCGTAGGCCACCCGGACCTGCTGGTTCTTCTGGATCGGCTCCCCGAGGGTGACCAGCAGGGTGTTGCGGTCCCCCGGAGCCACCGAGACCGAGTCGATCGGCATCGGGGTGGTGTCGGCCTCGATCTCCAGGTGGTCGGCCAGCGCCTTGCCGGCGCCGCCGACGCTGCCCTCGAACCGGGCCCGCACCTGCCGGCCGTTCTCCGTGACCGACGGCTCGACCGGGTAGACCTCGAAGCCGTCCGGCGGTGTGAACGCCGACATGGGGACGGCCTGCTTGGGCAGGGACGGGGTCGACCAGCGCAGGAACATGTTGGCCCCGCCGGTGTCCTGGAACATCTCCAGGCGGAAGTCGTGCTTCTCGCCCGCGGCCAGCCTGACCGGCGCACTGGTCTGCTCGTTGTCCCAGTCGGGCTGCCAGTGGTCGATGACCGGTTCGCCGTCGACGAAGAGCCGGAAGCCGTTGTCTCCGCTGGCGTAGAAGGTGTAGTCACCGGTGGCCGGTGCCTCGAGCTGCCCGGTCCAGCGGGCGGTGGTGTGTTCCGTCCGGCCGGTCAGTTCCTGGAAGACGCCGGTCAGGCCGGAGAAGTTGATCTGCGGGTCCAGCAGGGTGCCGCCCAGCTGCGCGAAGTCCCGCGCGCCCGGCGCCGACATGCTGAAGTACTCGCCCTTGAGCCCGTGCACCGCGACGGCGGCGCGTTCGGAGGCGGTGGCCGCCGTACCGGTGGGCGCCGCGGTGGCCGAAGTGCCGGTCACCAGGCCGGTGGTGGGGAGTGCCAGGGCCGCGGCGGTGAGCAGGGCCCAGGCCCTCGCTCGTGGGCGGGTGTGTCTTTGTCTCATCGAACCTTCCTCGCGCAAGGGCCCCGTCCCGGGACCTTTCGGCAGGCGGCGGCGCCGGTTGGGCAGGCGCCGGACGACGATTCTTCCAACGTTGGAAATTCTTGACAGCGGAATGACAACACGTCCGTCGGTGGCTGTCCAGACCTCGGACACCGCCGCCGCGTCCGCTCCCGGGGGAGGCGTCCGGGGCCTCGGGGAGGTGGGGCGTCGGGCAGGCTGCCCAGGGCGGAGACAGTGCCCAACCGCCTTGCGCGGCGCGTCTGGACCGGCTCCGTCGGATCCGCCGCGGCTCCTTCCGGCCGGCCGGGCCGGCGGGCCGTCCGGAAGCCGTCATGCCGCCGGCCCGAGGCGGCTCAGCCTCGCAACCGGTCCAGTTCGCCGCCGATCGCATCCCGCAGTACGTCGTGCTGCGGACCGAGCTTGAACCGGCTGTCGCTCCACCGCTCGGGCGGGTGGAGCCACACGGGCTTGCCCACCACATCGGCGGGCTCCCACGCGAACCGCGGCCACACGTGCGCGTGCAGGAACGGATCGGTGTTCCCCAGGATCTCCAGGTTGACCCGGCGGAAGGCGGGGTCCAGCCGCCGACATGCACGCTCGACCGCCTCACCGAGCTGGTCCATGTCCGACAGGAAGGACAGCCGCTTCGCCCTCGGCAGGTCAGACAGCCGCTGCACGTCCGGTTCGTCCACGAGCAGGACCGAGTAGCCGGGCAGGAACTGGACGTCCCCGATCACCGCGAACCCTGCCGTCAACCTCCGCAGCACGGTGGGGTTCTCGCCCCGCAGCGCCGTCCCGATCCGATCCGTCCGCCAGTCACCGGTCATGGGCGGAACCTACCGGCGTGCGTCGCCGGGCGTCGGTCGGGTAGCGTGCGGAGCATGTCGAGCCCCGAAGCATCCAGGGTGGGGGCTTTCGGTCACGCCGTCAGCCCCCTGCACCACTGACTCCGTAGCCCTGCCGTCCCGCCGCGCACCGTGGCCGGACGCCGGTGCCCCGTGGGTGGCCCGTGGGTGCTGACCGCGGTGACGAGAACGCCTTCCCCGCTGTTTCTCATCGCCTCGGAGCCACTCGATGCCTCTTCCGCTGTACCTGCTCGCCATGGCCGTCTTCGCCATGGGCACCTCCGAATTCATGCTCGCCGGCCTCCTGCCCGGCATCGCCCGCGACCTCGACGTGACGGTGGGGACGGCGGGCTCGCTCACCTCGGCCTTCGCCCTCGGCATGGTCGTCGGCGCACCTCTGGTGGCCGGGCTCGCCCGCAACCGGTCCGCTCGGTCCGCTCTCCTCGGGTTCGTCCTCGTCTTCGCCGCGGCGCACGCGCTGGGCGCCACCACCACGCACTTTCCCGTCCTGTTCGCCACCCGGATCGTCGCGGCGCTCGCCAACGCGGGCTTCGTCGCCGTGGCACTGACCACGGCCGCCCGGCTGGTGGCAGTGGACAGAAAGGGGCGCGCGCTGGCGGTGCTGCTGTCCGGAACGACGGCGGCCACGATCGCCGGGGTCCCGGCCGGGTCGGTGGTCGGCACCATGCTCGGCTGGCGAGCCACCTTCTGGGCCGTCGCCGCCCTCTGCCTGCCCGCGGCCATCGGCATCCTCAAAGGCATCCCGGCAGACCCCGTCCCGGAAGACGCGCCGCACAGGCCGGCCCTGCGAGCGGAACTCCGGCAGCTCAGGAGTCCGCGTCTGGGCCTCGTGATGCTGCTCGGCGCCCTGGTGAACGCGGCGACCTTCGCGAGTTTCACCTTCCTCGCCCCCGTCGTGACCGACACCGCGGGCCTGGGCGACCTCTGGATCCCGGTCGCCCTGGTGCTCTTCGGCCTCGGTTCCTTCGCCGGCATCACCGTCGCCGGACGAGTGTCGGACACCCGCCCCGGTCTGGTCGTCACCTACGGAGGACCGCTGCTCCTCCTCGGCTGGCCGGCCCTGGCCGTGCTGTCAGACCGGCCGGCCGCCCTGCTCGCCCTGGTGTTCCTGCAGGGCGCGCTGTCGTTCGCGCTGGGCAGCACTCTGATCACGCGGGTCCTCTACGAGGCGGCGGCAGCACCCACCATGGGCGGTGCGTACGCGACCGCGGCCCTCAACACCGGCGCCGCGCTCGGACCGCTCGTCGCGGCGGCCTCCCTCGACACCTCCCTCGGAGATCTCGGGCCCCTGTGGGTCAGTGCCCTGCTCGTCGCGACCGCGCTGCTCGTCGCCTGTCCCTTCCGCGGCGTGCTCGCCGTCGGTCGCGGGACGAGGGCGCCCCGGTGACCCGGATGTGCCGCGCGCGGACCACGGCCGCCTGACCAACGGTTCAGCGGTGCCGGGTCACTCCTCGGTGCGCGTGCTGCGGACCGGTTGTTTCGGCGCCGCTTCCGCGGGGGTCCCGATGTCGCTTCGGGAGCGGTGCGACGTGTTGCGGCCGGCGGCAGGGGCGGCCAGGGTTGCCGCGGCGACGAACGCGAGCACCACGACCATCGCCGACCGCAGGCCGTAGTGGTCGCCCAGGAAACCGAGGGTGGGCGGTCCCACCAGGAAGGCGAGGTAGCCGATCGTCGCGACGAGACCGACGCGGGCGGTCTCGTCGGGTCCCGAGTCGCCCGCCGCCGACAGGGCCACCGGAAAGCCCAAGGACGCACCCAGTCCCCAGAACAGCACGGCGGCCGCGGCCAGGACGGTGTGGTCGGAGAAGATGACCAGGGCCAGGCCGACGGCTCCGGACATCGCACTGGCCCGTATCACCGTCGCCCGGCTGTGGCGACCGAGGAGGAAGGTACCGCTGAAGCGTCCCAGGGTCATCGCGGCGGCGAACCCCACGTAGACGAGGGAGCCGACGGCGGCGTCGAGCCCGTGGCCGTCGACCATGAGCAGCGGCAGCCAGTCGTTGGCGGCGCCCTCGGCGAGAGCCATGGCCAGGACGATGGCCCCGATCATCAGGAGCCTCCGGTCCCGCCACACCCGCGGCCTCGCGCCCCGCGCGGTGTCCGAAGCGGGCGGTGCGCCGCGCATGCCGGTCCCGGCGGGTACGGCGCCGATGGCGTACGCGAAGATCGCCGCCGCCACCACGGACACGGCCCACAGGTGCCAGTGGGCGGGGAACGCCGCGGCGGTCGCGACCATGCCGGCCAGGCCCCCGACGACGGTGCCCAGGCTGAAGCACCCGTGGAGCGTGGGCAGCACCGCCGTGCCGGTGAGCCGCTCCACGTGCGCACCGTCCACGTTGATCGCGACCTCGCCCGCCCCGACCCCGCCGCCGAACAGGCACAGCCCCGAGGTGACCAGGGGAGCGGAGGCGAGCACGGTGCCCACACCGACGACGACCACGCTCGTGATGACCATCAGGGTGGCCACTGCCGTCACGGGCCTGGTCCCCCACCGCGACACGAAGCGGCCCGAGCACAGGATGCCGGCCATCGAGCCGACCGACAGGCCGAACAGCACCAGCCCCATCTGTCCCGTGGAAACGCCCAGTTGGTCACGGATGTCCGGGGTGCGGGTGACCCAGGAGGACATGACGACGCCGTTGAGGAAGAAGAACAGGA
The DNA here is from genome assembly GCF_044455745.1 of Streptomyces sp. NPDC051136. NCBI lineage: Bacteria > Bacillati > Actinomycetota > Actinomycetes > Kitasatosporales > Streptomycetaceae > Streptomyces > Streptomyces sp. NPDC051136. Next base: position 136,954 of record NZ_JBITFE010000013.1, read on the forward strand.
ACAGTGCCCGACGGCGTCGGCTCACGGCGTGGTCGTCCAAGGAAGGGCTCCGCCGGGGTTGGGGACAATGGGGGACAGGCAGGCGACGTATCCGCGCACCCACCGAGTATGCACAAATGTACACACCGGGCGGAAGGCCGAGAAGACGAGACTCTGAAGACGAGACAGCGAAGCCGAGCCAGTGAAGACAAGACAGTCAAGACGAGACCGAGAAGGCAAGGCGGACAACGGCGATGACAGGCAGCACCCGCGGCCCCAACGACCCCCGGCGCCGCGAACGCATTCTCGACGCCGCGCTCGACGTCGTCGCCGAGCACGGCGCCATCAAGGTGACCTTTCGCAGGATCGCCGAGGCGGCGGGTGTGCCGCTCGGTTCGCTCACCTACTACTTCGACGACATGCAGCACCTGCTCACCGAGGCCTTCACCCGGCACGCCGAGTCCGTGTCCACGCGCTACGGCGCCCTTCTGGAGGCAGCGCGGACCCGTCAGGAGGCCCAGGAGGCAGTCGTCGAGATCATCTGCGGCAAGGTGTGGGGGACCGACCACAACCTCCTGCTCGGCTACGAGCTCTACGCCTTCGCCACCCGTCACCCCGAGGTGCGCACGGTCATGCGGTCCTGGATGCGAGCGAGCCGGGACTCGCTGGCCAGACACTTCGACCCGCTCACCGCACGCGCCCTCGACGCCCTGATCGAAGGGCTCTCCATCCACAACTCGGTCGACCCGCGGCCCACCGACCGCGCGGAGGTGGCCGCCATCGTCGAGGCCGTCGTCGACCGGCGCTGCTGAGCCCGGTCCGCGGCCCGGTGGACGCGGTGGACGCGGGGGACGCAGGGGATGCGGCCCCCTTCGGCGCGGAGGGGGCCCCTTCTGCCGCACGCACCCCTCCCGCTCCCCGGCGTCAGGACCCGGCCGTCAGATTGCGCCGCAGCGAGCCGGGGGCGCGCAGGGCCTTCTCGATCTGCTCCAGCGACTTGTTGCGGGTCTCGGGCACCTTCAGCAGAACGAAGGCCACGCACAGGACGTTCATGGCCGCGTACACGAAGAACGTCCCCGACCGTCCGATGGCGTTGACGGTGCTCAGCGCGGTGACCGCGATCAGCAGGTCGAACCCCCACACGGTGAGCGTGGCGAGACTCGTCGCCGGACCGCGCACGCTCAGGGGGAGGATCTCGGGAGCGATGAGCCACACGACCGACTGCATGCCGATGCCGTTGAAGAGGATGTAGGCGAACAGCGCCGCGATCACGGTCCAGCGCTGGACGGGGGAGTCGTCCATCAGGAACGCCGCTCCCAGCACCGTCATGGCCAGCGCGGACAGCGGCACGAAGTACAGCATCGTCCGGCGCCGGCCGAGGGAGTCCACGGCGATCGCGCCCGTGACGCCCGCGACGACGAGCATCGCTCCGATACCGATGCCGGTCAGGAGCGCGACGGAGTCGCCGAATCCCGCGTCGGACAACATGGTCGGGGCGTAGTAGACGACGGCGTTGATACCGGTCAGCTGGGAGAAGGCGGCCACCCCCAGGGCGACGACCAGGGCCGGCCGGACCCACGGCCGGGTCAGGGCGCGGCGGTCGGCGCGGGGAGCCGAGGCGGAGACCTCGCGGATACTGGCGGTCTCGGCCGCGACATCCGCGTCCTTCGGCCGCAGGCGCCGCAGGACCGACTCGGCCTGCTCCTCCCGGTCGTGCTCGACCAGCCACCGTGGGCTCTCCGGCAGCCTGAGCATCCCGGCCGCCAGTACGGCCGCCGGAATGACGGCGAGCCCGAACATGATCCGCCACCCGCCACTGCCGGCGAACAGCCAGCCGCAGAGGTGGGCGAGCAACTGGCCGATGGCCACCATCAGTTGGAACAGCACCATGAGACGGCCGCGGATGGCCGCGGGTGCGACCTCCGCGATGTAGACCGGGACCATGTTGGACGCCCCGCCCACCGCCAGGCCGAGTACGAAGCGGGCCGCGATCAGGGTTCCGGTACCCGGCGCCAGAGCGGCTCCCAGGGCGCCGGCGGCGAAGACCGCCGCGACCCAGACGACCACCCGGCGGCGCCCGAAGCGCCCGGCGAGCCGGCCCGAGCACAGGGCGCCGGCCATCGCGCCGACCAGGATCACGCTCACCACCATCTCCTGGCCCCGGGACGAGAGTCCGAGGTCTTCGCGGAGGTAGAGGAGCGCACCGGAGATGATGCCCGTGTCGTAGCCGAAGAGCAGACCACCGAGGGCGGACACCGCCGCGACCGCGTAGACCTGGGCCGGCTGCCGGCCCGACGAGCCCGCGGCGGTGCCCTCGGTCTCGGCAACGGCCACCGCGGCGGCGCTCTCAGGCATCGCCCATGACCAGACCCTCGATGGTGTGCTTCTGCGTCACCGGCGTCAGCTCGTCCACGACCGGGCAGTCGAGGTGGCGGCGAACCCGCTCCGGCAGTGCTTCCCAGAACGGGCGGGAGACGGCCGTGTCGTGCCGGTCGCCGTTCGTCGCCTCGGGCCCGTCGACGCCCAGCACCAGCACGGGCCGTGACTTCGCGGAGTCGTTGGTCGTGCCGCGATGGATCGTCAGCGCCGTCCGGGCCGAGATGTCGCCGCGCCGCGGGTACTTGCGTACGGCGCGCTCCGCATAACGGTCGTAGTGCGACCGGGGCGGGAACATGCCGTGCTCGAACTCCTCGTCGTCGTCCCACTGCGTGCCGGGGGCGATCTCGAAGGGACCCATGTCCTCCTCGGTGTCGACCGTGGTCACGTTGAAGGCGAGCGAGGTGAGGCGCCGGTCGCGACGGGTCTCCTCGGGCATGGGGAAGTCGCGGTGCCAGGGCTGGTTGACGGCGCCTTCGAGCGGGACGTCGAAACCGAGCTCGACGATCCGGTAGTCCGGGCCGAGCGCCGCGGTGCACAGGGAGCGCACCCAGGGGTGGTCGACCAGCTCCACGAAACCCCTGATCTGCTCGGGATGGATCTCGACGTAGTACCGGTTCGGTCCACGGCCCACCGCGCCGCCGGGCCGGGACCGGGCCTCCGCGAACGCCTTGGCGACGTCCTCGCCGAGCCGGTCCGCCCACTGCGGGGTGAAGGCGCCCCTGCGCGCGGTGATGCCGTCCGCGTACAGGGCCGCCACGTCCGCCGTCACGTCGACGTCCAGGTCCGCGGCGTCGACACCGGGAAAAACAGACACGCTCATGGTGCGCCTCCTCGCGCTGTGCTGACTGCGACCATGTTGCGACGTTGAATGCGACGTTGCAATAGGTTCCCGGGAGATTCTGGTGACCGTTACCCGGGCATGCGAGGATGTCGGCTGTGAGTAGTCGCCTGAAGGACGTCGCCGCCCTCGCCGGGGTGTCGACCCGTACCGTTTCCAACGTCGTCAGCGGCTCGGGCTCGGTGGCCGAGGAGACGCGGGCGCGGGTCCAGGCGGCCCTGGACGAGCTGGGCTACCGGCCGAACGTCGCCGCTCGCAACCTGCGCGCCGGACGCACCGGGCTGATCGGCCTGGCCATTCCCGAGCTCTACTCACCGTACTTCGGCGAACTCGCGAGCCAGATCGTGCACGCCGCCCAGGAGCGCTCGTGGACCGTCGTGATCGACCAGACCTTCGGGGACCCCGACGCGGAGCGGCGGCTGCTCGACGGCACCGGCGGGCGCCTGGTCGACGGTCTCATCATCAGCCCGTGGGCGCTCGGGCCGGAGGAGCTGACCAACACGTCCCGTGACGTGCCGGTCGTCCTCCTCGGCGAACGGCAGCCGCACGGGCTCGCCGACCGCGTCGCCGTCGACAACGTCCAGGCGGCCGAGGAGGCGACGTCCCATCTGCTCGCCTCCGGCCGCAGGCGCATCGCCGCGATCGGTCCGCAGCCGCACCTGCGCAACGAGACGGCCCGGCAGCGGCTGGAGGGATACCGCAACGCCCTGCGAGGCGCCGGGCTGAAGCCGGACCGGGCCCTCGAACAGGCCGTGACGACGCTGCACCGCAAGGACGGAGCGGAAGCGATGACCGCCCTGCTGGACGCGGGCACGCGCCCGGACGCCGTCTTCGCCTTCACCGACGAACTCGCCCTGGGCGCCCTGCACGTGGCGCACCAGCGAGGCGTGAGCGTGCCGCGTGAGCTGGCCGTCGTGGGCTTCGACGGCATCGAGGACGGGCAGTACGCCAATCCGCCGTTGACGACGGTCGTCCCGGACAAGCGGCAGATCGCCGAGCGGGCCCTGCAGTGCCTGGCCGACCGCATATACAGCCCGGCCTCGGCGGTGCCGCCCCTCGACATCGTGATCCCGCACCGCCTCGAGGTGCGCGGGAGCAGCGCGCGGGTCGACTGACGCCTCGGACCGGGGAGTTCAGGGCCTCGGTGCCGCTGCCGGGTCCGGAACCGATCGGCCCGTCATCGCACACGTCCGGCCTCCAGGGGCGGCTCGCTCCTTGCCCGGCACGGCATGCGTACCGTCGGCGGGCCGCCGGCCGACCGTGGCTCTCGGGGCGAGGATGGCGTGATGTCGTGCATCGGACCGATAAACCGCATCGGGGCGATTGTCACCGCTTCGGGGTAAGCCTGCCGTGACCCGGGCGGACATCGCCGTTCCAGCGGCTAGCTTTCTGAGCGCGGACGGATCCCCGTGATCCGTCCGGTCCGATGTCCACGCCTCTTCGCCTCTCCGTCTCTCCGCCTTTTCACCTCTTCGCCTCCCGGCCTCTTCGCCCCCCGTCGACGCACCCGCGTGCGCCGGTCGGTCCGTCGTGCAAGGAGAACGTCTCCCGATGTCCGTCGACAGCCTCCCGGAAGCTCAGACCCCCTCCGACGCGCCGCAGCAGTCCCTGAGTACCGCCGCCGCCCGCAACCTCGCCACCACCACCAAGTCCGCGCCGCAGATGCAGGAGATCACCTCCCGCTGGTTGCTGCGCATGCTGCCCTGGGTCGAGGCAGGGGGCGGCGCCTACCGGGTCAACCGGAGGCTGCGGCACACCCTCGGCGACGGGCGCATCGAATTCGTCCAGGACGGCGCCACGGTCCGGGTGATCCCCCGGGAGCTCACCGAACTGGCCGTTCTGCGCGGCTTCACGGACACGGACGTCCTCAGCACCCTCGCCGACCGCTGCGCGCAACGCGACTTCACGGCGGGCGACGTCCTGGTCGAGCGCGGCAGTCCCGCGGACCGCATCCACCTCATCGCCCACGGCCGGGTGAGCCAGACCTCCGAGGGCAAGTACGGCGAGCGGGTCTCCGTCGCAGTGCTCGCGGACGGCGGCCACTTCGGCGAGAAGGCCCTGACCGACGCCGACGCCCGCCATGACTGCACCTTCACCGCCGAGACCTCGGGCACTCTGCTCACCCTCTCCCGCGCCGACTTCACCGCGGTCCAGGCCGCGGCACCGCAGTTGCGGGCCCATGTCGACGCCGTCGGTTCCCGCACCCGGCAGCCGCAGACCAAGCACGGCGAGGCGGAGATCGCCGTCTCGGCGGGCCACGTCGGCGAGGCGGAACTGCCCGCCACCTTCGTGGACTACGAGCTGCGGCCGCGGGAGTACGAGCTCGCCGTCGCACAGACCGTCCTGAGGATCCACACCCGGGTCGCGGACCTCTACAGCGACCCGATGGACCAGAGCGCGGAACAGCTCAGGCTCGTCGTCGAGGCGTTGCGGGAGCGGCAGGAACACGAGCTGATCAACAACCGGGAGTTCGGGCTGCTGCACAACGCCGACTTCAAGCAGCGCATCCAGCCCCGCAGCGGCCCGCCGACCCCGGACGACATGGACGAGCTGCTGTGCCGCCGGCGCGGCACCAGGATGTTCCTCGCGCACCCCAGGACCATCGCCGCCATCGGGCGCGGCTTCAACGCCTGCGGTCTCCACCCCGAGCACGTCGACCTCGGCGGCCAGACCGTCCCCGCCTGGCGCGGCGTCCCCATCCTGCCCTGCAACAAGATCCCGGTGAGCGAGGAACAGACCAGTTCCATCATCGCGATGCGTACCGGTGAGAAGAGCCAGGGCGTCGTCGGCCTGCGGCAGACGGGACTGCCGGACGAGTACGAACCGGGCCTGTCCGTCCGGTTCATGGGCATCAACGAGCAGGCGGTCACCTCCTACCTCGTCAGCACCTACTACTCCGCCGCGGTGCTCCTGCCCGACGCCCTCGGCGTGATGGAGAACGTCCAGATCGCCCCCGTGTCGAGCTGAGGCCCCGAGCAGCCCCAGGACCACTCCCCGACGCCACCCCTCCGCCGTCCAGCGTCCCACCCACTGCAGCAAGGAGCCGCCGATGCCCGACTCCCGGCCCCTCGGACCACGCCCCGCCGAACCGGGGCCGACGCCGCCCACCGCCGTACCGGACCCGCCCGCCCCGGCGACCCCGGGCGGCCCGGTCGCACCGACCGTGTCCGACTTCCTGGCGGCACTGCACCCGCCGGTCGCGGTCACCGGTCCGGCACCGTCCCCGGCGCCCGTCGCCGCGGCGCCGCCCCCGACGCCCGCCCCCTCCGCGCCGGCCACGCCCGCCCCGGATGCGGCCGACACCGCTCTCCAGCGGGTTCTGCGCGGCCCGACCGGGCTGGGCACGACCGGACTCGCCCTGACCGGCAGGTACGAGCAGCATCCGGAGCCGGTGGTCCCGGCACCCGCCGCACCCGCCGCCGGACGAGCCGTTCCCGGCCTCTACCACCACCCCGTCCCGGAGCCCGACCCCGCGCGCGTCGAAGAGGTGAGCCGCCGGATCAAGCGCTGGGCCGAGGACGAGGTCCAGCTCTACCCCGAGGAATGGGAAGGGCAGTTCGACGGCTTCTCCGTCGGCCGCTACATGGTCGGCTGCCACCCCGACGCCCCGTCCGTCGACCACCTGATGCTCGCCACCCGCCTGATGGTCGCGGAGAACGCGGTGGACGACTGCTACTGCGAGGACCACGGCGGGTCACCCGTCGGCCTCGGCGGTCGCCTCCTCCTCGCCCACACGGCGATCGACCACTTCCACACCACCGCGGAGTACACGCCGGCCTGGCGGGAGTCACTCACCTCGGACGCCCCGCGCCGTGCCTACCACAGCGCCATGGACTACTTCGTCCGCGCGGCGACCGACTCCCAGGCCGACCGCTACCGGCACGACATGGCCCGGCTGCACATGGGTTACCTCGCCGAGGCCGCCTGGGCCCAGACCGAGCACCTCCCTGAGGTGTGGGAGTACCTGGCGATGCGCCAGTTCAACAACTTCCGCCCCTGTCCCACGATCACCGACACCGTCGGCGGCTACGAACTGCCCGCCGACCTGCACGCCCGCCCCGACATGCAACGGGTCATCGCCCTCGCCGGCAACGCGACCACGATCGTCAACGACCTCTACTCGTACACCAAGGAACTCAACAGCCCGGGCCGCCACCTGAACCTGCCGGTGGTGATCGCCGAGCGCGAGCAGCTCTGCGAACGCGACGCCTACCTCAAGGCCATCGAGGTCCACAACGAACTCCAGCGCGCCTTCGAGGCAGCCGCGGCCGAGCTCGCCGCGGCCTGCCCCCTGCCCCCCGTGCTGCGCTTCCTCAAAGGCGTGGCCGCGTGGGTCGACGGCAACCACGACTGGCACCGTACCAACACCTACCGCTACAGCCTGCCCGACTTCTGGTAAGGAACGGACGTATCTGTGACCACTGAGACCACCACCACCTCATCCACCTCCGCCACCGCCGTCGCGAAGATCCCGTCCCCGGCGACGCCGTACCAGCAGGACATCGCCCGCTACTGGAACAACGAGGCACGGCCGGTCAACCTCCGGCTCGGTGACGTGGACGGGCTCTACCACCACCACTACGGCATCGGTGCCGTGGACCGCACCGCGGTCGGCGACCCGGCACACAGCGAGTACGAGAAGAAGGTCATCGCGGAACTGCACCGTCTGGAGTCGGCACAGGCGGAGTTCCTCATGGACCACCTCGGTACGGTCGGCCCCGGCGACACCCTCGTCGACGCCGGCTGCGGACGCGGCGGCTCCATGGTCATGGCCCACCGCCGCTTCGGCTGCCGGGTCGAGGGGGTCACGCTGTCCGCCACCCAGGCGGAGTTCGGCAACAGCCGCGCGCGTGAACTGCGCATCGACGACCACGTGCGCTCCCGCGTGTGCAACATGCTCGACACCCCCTTCGACAAGGGCAGCATCACGGCCTCGTGGAACAACGAGTCGACCATGTACGTCGACCTCCACGACCTGTTCGCCGAGCACTCCCGCTTCCTGAAGCCCGGCGGCCGGTACGTGACGATCACCGGCTGCTGGAATCCCCGCTACGGCCAGCCGTCGAAGTGGGTCTCCCAGATCAACGCCCACTTCGAGTGCAACATCCACTCACGCCGCGAGTACCTGCGCGCCATGGCCGACAACCGGCTCGTGCCGCACACCATCGTCGACCTCACCGCGGACACCCTGCCCTACTGGGAGCTGCGCGCCACGTCCTCCCTGGTCACGGGGATCGAGGAGGCGTTCATCGAGTCCTACCGCGACGGCTCCTTCCAGTACGTCCTGATCGCGGCCGACCGGGTGTGAGTCCGACTCGCGGGACCGGAGCCCTTCCGGCGGCTCCGGTCCCGCGAGCCGCGCCGGCGCGTGCCGGGCCCCATCGGCCCAGGTCGCGGACGTGTCCGCCGACCGGAGGTAGGCTGCGGCGGTGCGTACGGTCGAGCTCCTGTTGGACGAGACGGCGGAGTCGGCGGTCCTGGAGGCCTGGCGGCGGCTCGCCGACGCGGGACTGCCCAGTCAGGCCCGGCACCGCTCGCCGACCAACCGCCCCCACCTCACTCTGGCCGCCTGCCCGGAGCTGACCGCCCCGATCCGGTGGGAGCTGGCCGAGGTGGCCGCCGCCCTGCCCCTGCCGGCCCGCTTCACCGGTGTGGCGCGCTTCGAACGACCCACCTCGGTGCTGGCCTGGGCGCTGGACCGCGACGCCGCGCTGGCCGCTCTGCACCGGCGGGTGTGGGAGGCGGTGACCTCGGACAGCCCGGCCCAAGCCCTCAGTCCCTTCCACGAGCCCGGCCGCTGGAGCCCGCACATCACCCTCGGCCGGACCCTCCGGGCCGGGGCGTTCGCGGACCGAAGAGTCCCTGAGCTGCTGCCGTCCCCGCCCCTCGCGGCCGCTCTGGTCACCCTGCGCAGCTACGACACCGAGGCCGGCACCGTGGAAGTGCTGCGGCCCCGCCCCTGAGCGGCCCGCCGGGCAGCCGGCCGCTCGGCGACACCCTCCCCCGGGAAGCTCCCCGCGATGAGTTTCCGGTGGCCTCGCGGTCTACCCGTCGAGGAAGGGAGCGCACCATGCGCAAGGTCATTGTTTGCACGTTCCTGACGCTCGACGGCGTCATGCAGGCGCCGGGCGGCCCGGACGAGGACGCGGAGAGCGGCTTCGAGCACGGCGGCTGGCAGAAGCCGGTGGACGACGACGAGGTGGGCACCGCCATCGCCGGATGGTACGAGGGCTCCGACGCGATGCTGCTCGGCCGCAAGACGTACGACATCTTCGCGTCGTACTGGCCGACCGCCGATCCGGGCAACCCGTTCACCGACCGGATGAACAGCATGCGCAAGTACGTGGCGTCCCGGACGCTGACGTCCGTCGACTGGCAGAACTCCACACTGCTGGCGGGCGACACCGCCGATGCCGTACGCGAGCTGAAGGCGACCGACGGCGGCGACATCAACGTCGTCGGCAGCGGCGACCTCGCCCAGACGCTCATGCGGCACGACCTCGTCGACGAGTACCGGCTGACCATCCACCCCGTGATCATCGGCACCGGCAAGCGGCTGTTCGCCGACGGGGCGATCCCGACCGCGCTGGAGCCGGTCAGCGTGACGACGACGAAGGGCGGCACCGTCGTCGGCGTCTACCGCCCGAACGGCAGGCCCACCTACGACAGCTACTAGGTCTTCCGGTCGGCCGGTTCCAGCCGACCGTGCCCAGGGACCGGCCTGGCCACGACCTGCCGGCGCGCCCGGCAGAAACGGGGCTTCACGCCCGTCCCCCGAGCCGCCGGCGGCGGATGCCGCGAGGTGACGGCCGCCCGATCCGTCAGCGGGGGATCGAGTACCGCCTCCCGCCCGGACGGCGGACGCTTCTTCACATCCGCAGCCCGCTGCGATCACGACGCTGTTACTCACTTTCGGGTGAACGTGTTCAGGCCTCGGGGGTGGCGTGCTCTGGCGCTCGGGAGCCACGAGCCAGTGCGCGCAAGCCTCGTTGAGCCGTATGTCCGTCAACTTCGTGCCTTCGGCGCATATATGGATGTTGCAGGCGACTGTCACGGCGGTATGGGCGAACGGCAACACCGTTCACGTCTTCTCCACGTGCCGGTCGCGGTGCGGGCAGGGTGTGGTCGTGCGGCCGATCCGGCCGCCATCCGCACCAGGCGCAGTCCGGTCCGCGGCGTGACCGCGGTCGGCTGTGTCCGCACGAAGCAGGGGAGAACCCGTGTCGAAGTTCCTCACCTCCCGCCGGCTCACCGCCGCGGTTCTCACGGTCGGTGCCCTCACCGCCGCGGTCGCGGTGCCGGCGTCGGCGGCCGACCACCGGCCCAAGCGTCCGAACGTCGAGATCAGCCGCGTCCAGTACGACTCCCCGGGGCGTGACGACCACTCCAACCGTTCGCTGAACAAGGAGTGGGTGGAGATCACCAACAACACCCGCCACGCGGTGAACCTGAAGGGCTGGACCCTCAAGAGCGAGGACGGCCACACCTACAAGTTCCGTCACTACCGCCTGGACGGGCGGGCCACCGTCCGCGTCCACACCGGCCAGGGCCGCGACACCGGCCGTGACGTGTACCAGGACCGCCGCGACTACGTGTGGGACAACCGGTCCGACACCGCCACCCTCCGCAACGACCACCGCCGGTTCGTCGACGACAAGTCCTGGGGCCACAAGCGCCACGGCGGACGCCACTAAGAGCCGGCGGACGAGCCGGTAGTCGGGCCCGGGCACCGGCACGGCACCGCCACAGCACACGGCGCGCCATCCCTTCCAGGGGTGGCGCGCCGTCGGCTTGCGCCTCGATACGGGGGCCCCGGGCGGGCGTGGACCGGTGGGCGCCGTGGGCGCGGGCAGGACGGGTAATTCGCTTGCCCCGGCGGCAGGTCGGCGCTGCACTGTGGGCGGACACCATGATCCGGTGGTGCCGGTTCACCGAGGAGGCAGCGGCAGCGATGGACATCCGTCCCACCACCGACAAGGATCTCGACGTCTTCGTGGACACGGTCCATGCCGCGTTCGGGCGCTTCCCGGAGACCCCGGTCGAGGGCGGCGGGCTCTGGTGGTCGGCGCTCGAGACGGACCGCTGCCTGCTCGCCCGTACGGCGGACGGGCGGGCCGTCGGCACCGCCGCCGCCTACTCCTTCGAGCTCACCCTGCCAGGGAAGACCGTCGTCCCGGCCGCCGGAGTGACCGCCGTCGGTGTCCTGCCCTCGCACCGGCGCCAGGGGGTGCTCACCGCGATGATGCGGCATCAGCTTGCCGAGGTGCGGGGACGCGGAGAGTTCCTGTGCGTGCTGCTGGCCTCCGAGGCCCCGATCTACGGGAGGTTCGGTTACGGACCGGCGACCTACACGGCGCGGCTGACCGTGCCGCGCCACGGGGCAGCCCTCGCCGCACCCCGGGTGGCCGGCGCGGCCGGCGCGCCGGCGACGGGCTCCGACAACGGCTCTCTCGACGGCTCGGACGGCGGCTCGGTCGAGGTCCTGCGTCGGACCGAGTGCGGAGAGGTGCTGGAGGAGGTCTACGACCGCTATCGCCGCGCCCAGCCCGGCGCGTTGTCCCGGCCGCACCGCTGGTGGGCCCTGCGCGCGGGGCAGCCCCCGATATCGCCGGCGCCGCGCTACGTCGCCGTCCACCGGGACACCGACGGCGTCCCGGACGGGTACGCGAGCTACTCGGTCGAGTCCGGCACCCTGACGGTCGACGAGACCGTCGCCAGCGACGACGCCGCCTTCACGGCCCTGGCCCGGTTCGTCCTCGGACACGACCTGGTGTCCCGGGTCACGTTCAAGCACGTCCCGCCCGATCACCCGCTGCGCTGGCGGTTCGCGGACTTCCGCGCCGGTGAGGTGAGCGGCGACACCGACTGGCTCTGGGTGCGGCTGCTGGACGTACCGCGTGCGCTGACGGCACGCGGCTGGTCCGCGGACGGCGAGCTGGTCCTCGACGTGCACGATCCGTTCCTCGGCGGGCGCGACCGTCACCTGCTGACCGTCCGGGACGGCAAGGCCGACTGCGTTCCGACGGACCGGGAGCCCGACCTGTCCCTCGACATCCGCGACTTGGGCTCCGTCTACCTCGGCGGCACTGCCCCGAGCACGCTCGTGCGGGCCGGACACGTCCGGGCACACCGTCCCGGCGCGGCGACCCTCGCTGACGCGCTCTTCCGCGCCGAGTCCTCCCCGCACTGCCTCCACTGGTTCTAAACCGCGCCAGGGCGGCCGGCGCAGGCGCTGCGGCGCGGTGCTGGGGCGGGTCAGTCCCCGAAGTAGGCCCGGGCGACGGCGTGGCTGTCCTCGTAGAGGTGGTAGCGGGTGATCCGCCCGTCCCGCACCGTGATGTGCAGGGCGAACGCGGTGTCGATGTCCCGGCCCGTCTTCTTGACCTCGGAGACCATGCGTCCCAGGAGCACCACGTCGTCGCCCTCGGCGATGATCTGGCGGAGCTCGAACTCCTTGGTCCGCACATGGGTTTGCAGCAGCTCGAAGAACGTCCGCATGCCGGCCGACGAGTGGACCTCCGGTACCCATGGGATGCCGGGCGGGTGCGGGATCGAGAAGGACACCGAGTCGGCGAACAGTGCCGCGGCCTCCCCGCTCCTCCCCTCGGCGAGCAGCGGAAACAAACGTTGCACGGTCTGCGTCGGTGACTCTGCCGTCATGCCTGACGACCCTACCGGTCGCCGACCGCATCACGAACGTGTTCGTTACGATCGGTCGCATGGCAGCGAGAAGAGACCCGATCAGCCGCCGGGAGCGCCCGGCCAAGCCGGCCCTGTCCCGTGGATGGATCGTCGACACCGCGGTGGCGATCATGCGTGCGGAGGGGCTGGAGAAGGTCACCATGCGCCGCCTGGCGAAGGAGCTGGACACCGGTCCCGCCTCCCTCTACGTGTACGTGGCCAATACGGCGGAACTGCACGCGGCCGTGCTCGACGCACTGCTCGGCGAGGTCGACCTCGACGCCGCGGACGCCGCAGACGCCGCGGACGCCGCGGACGCCGCGGGGGACTGGCGCGGGCAGCTCCGCGCGGTGCTGACGTCGTACACCCTCGTGCTGTTCGCACATCCGCAGCTGGCCCGGTCGGCCCTGGTCGCCCGCCCCAGCGGCCAGAACTACCTGCGCCTGGTGGAGCGCGTCCTCGGGCTCCTCGCCCGCAGCGGAGCCCCCCGTGCCCAGGTCGCCTGGGGTGTGGACATGCTCCTGCAACACGCCACCGCGACCGCGGCCGAGCACTCGACCCAGGAACACGATCCGACGTCCGACGACGACTGGAACGCCACCGTCCGGGCTCTGCGCGAGGCGGACGGGACGACCCATCCCGCGATCGCCTCCCACCTGACGGTTCTGACCAGCGGCTCCGTCCAGGACCGTATGGGCTGGTTCTTCGACGTGCTCGTCAACGGGATCACCGGGACGCCTGTGCCCGGCACGGGTGACCGGGTGGACGCCGTCGGCTGAGGCCCGGGCCGCAGAGCGAAAGGCCCGGTAGGGGCCGGATCGAATCGCTGGACCGGCTTCCCGGCAGCACTTTCCGCGGGGATGCGCATCGTCTGGCGAACTTGTTCGCCACGAACATGTTCGTTAGCCTGATGGGAGACCCGCATCCACCGGCACGCGCACCTCCCGGAGGCATCGATGAGCACCGACCACCACCCCATCGCGATCGTCGGCGGCGGCCTGGGCGGCCTCACCGCCGCCCGGGTCCTGCACGTCCACGGCATCGAGTCCACGGTCTTCGACCTCGAAGCGGGCCCCGAGGCCCGTACGCAGGGCGGCATGCTCGACATCCACGAGGAGAACGGCCAGCAGGCGATCCGTGCCGCCGGCCTCCATGACGAGTTCCGCAAGATCATCCACGAGGGCGGTCAGGCGATGCGCCTGCTCGGCCCCGACGGCACCGTCCACCTCGACGCCGAGGACGAGGGCGACGGGGGCCGCCCGGAGGTCGACCGCGGTGACCTGCGCGACCTGCTGCTCGACTCCCTGCCGGAGGGCACGGTCCGCTGGGGCCGCAAGGTCACCGGGGTCCGGCCGCTCGGCGACGGCCGCCACGAGGTCACGTTCGCGGACGGCTCGTCCGTCACCACCGGACTGCTGATCGGTGCCGACGGCGCCTGGTCGCGCGTCCGGCCCCTGCTGTCGGACGCCGTACCCGCCTACACCGGCATCTCCTTCGTGGAGAGCGACCTGTACGAAGCGGACAGGCGCCACCCGCGCAGTGCGGCCGTCATCGGCGGCGGATTCTTCCTCTGCCTCGGCGACCGGCGCGGCTTCCTCGCCCACCGCGAGACCGACGGCAGCCTCCACGTGTACACCGCGCTCAAGGCGGACGAGGACTGGGTCGACACGATCGACTTCACCGACCACGCCGCCGCCAAGTCCGCGGTCCTCGCCCACTTCGAGGGCTGGGACGAGGACCTGCGCGGCCTGGTCGCCCACGCGGACACGCTCACCCCGCGCCGCATCCACGCCCTGCCCGTCGGACACCGCTGGCAGCGGACCCGCGGCGTCACCCTGCTCGGCGACGCCGCCCACCTGATGTCCCCCTTCGCCGGTGAGGGCGCCAACCTCGCCATGTACGACGGCGCCGAGCTCGCCCTCGCGCTCGCCGCCCACCCCGGGGACACCGAGGCCGCGCTCACCGCCTACGAGGAAGCGCTCTTCCCCCGTGGTGAAGCATCCGCCGTCGAGTCGGCGCGCAGCCTGGACACCATGTTCGGTACGGACGGCCTGGAGCAGATGGTCGGGTTCTTCACCTCCGCACCCGCCGAGTGAAGCGCCGGGTGGGCGCCCGCCGGGGGAGGGCCGGTGAACCCGGAAGCGACGCGGCCCGGGAGACCCGTCCGAAGCCGTAGAGTCGGCTGGGCAGGAGGGCGACGGAGCGCGGAGGGAGCGAGTCGGGTGCCCCGGACGGGAACGACGGCGGTGCTGGCGCTGTTGCCGGAGGCCGAGCCGCTGTTGCGGTCGGCCGCCGAGGTGGACGGGTCGGCGGTGCGAGCGGGCGTGCCCGCACACGCCGCGCTGCTCTATCCCTGGCTGTCCCACGACGAGTTCGGAGCGCCGGAGCTGCACCGGCTGCGGGCCGCGCTGCCGGCCGGCCCGGTCTCCGTGACGCTGGCCGAGGTCGAACGGACCGGCGGATTCGTCGGTGTCCCGGTGCCGGGACTGACCCACGTGGCCGATGCGGTGCGCAGCGCGTTTCCGGGGCACGTGCCCTACGGCGGCCGGTTCGGCCCGCGCCCGCCCGTGCACGTCACCGTGGCTCTGGAGGCCGCCCCGCACACCGCTGCGGACATCGCGCGCAGGACCGCCGCCGCCCTGCCCATCACCACACAGGTCACCGCCCTGCACGTGGTCGGCCTCACCGACGCGGGCTGGCGGAGCCTCGCCGAACTGCCGCTGGACCCCTGACACGGCAGGCGGCACGTGCCGCCGACGGCTGCCGTGCGGGCACCGGTCGGGACCGAGACACCTCAGGCCGCGCACGGACGACTCGCCGGTGAGATCCGCTCCGTGCGACACGCCCTTTACCAAACGAGCCCCCGCCGGGCGGCACTTCCTCGTGACTTCAGCCTGATTTCACCCACTACACAGCGATCCGGCCAACCTCCCACGGTTTTTCACCTTCTGGACAACCGGGCACGCGGCCGCGCCCTCTCACAGCGCGGGCACAGCAACGTGCCCGCCTGCTTCCTTCCCACAGCACCCCCCAGCACCTGAAGGACGAGGGATCGATGACCAGAACGCGCACCACCCGGCTGCGGCGTCCACTGCTCGCAGGCACCACCGCCGTCGCCGCCATGGCCGTGACCGCCGGACTCGTGGCAGCCACCACGGAGCCGGCGAAGGCGGCGACAGGACCGGAGCTGAGCCTCATCTCTGCGACCGGCTCACTCACGCTCACCTCCTGGAAGGAGGACCCGGGCGTCTACCTCGACCTGGGCACCTACCTCACCGCGGACGGCAGGCCACTTGAGCTGAAGGTGACCCGGAAGTCGTACAAGGACCCGGTGACCGTCACCCAGACCGTGTACGAGGGCGGCAAGGCCAAGGCCAAGACGTTGCCCAAGGGCACGGTGAAGGACTTCTCCGGGCTGCCCGGCTTCGCGGAGATCACCGTCACCGACAAGGCGGGCAGGAAGGTCCTCAGCCGGACCGAGAACTTCTGCCCGAACAACGCCAGCGGCCGGGTACGCCCCGACGCGCCCGCCACCTCCAAGTATCCGGAGAGCTGCCCCACCAACCCGTTCACCCTCGGTTCGGTCTGGGGCGTCGAGAAGGGCTGGGCGGCCAACACCTACGCGGGTTCCTACACCGAGCCCGTCGCCCTGCCGGCCGGGACCTACACGGCCAAGGTGGGCGTCGCCAAGAAGTACCGCGACCTGTTCGGCATCGCCGACAAGCCCGCCACCGTCAAGGTCACCGTGGTGGAACGCAGTTACGAGGACGAACAGGGGGCCGCCGGGGCGAGCGCGTCCCTCAGCGCGACCACGGGCGGACACGCCGGTCACGATGCCGCCCACCGGGCCCCCTCCGCGCACGCGGGTCACGGACCGGGGCACGCCCCGACCCCCGCGCAGGCCGCCGCACCCGTCACGAGCGGCGCGGGCCCGTCCTACAACGTGGGCCACGGACCGCTGAAGGCGGCGCCCCCCGCCCTGCCGTGGGCGCTGAAGAAGAAGCAGGCCGCGCGCTCCATGCCGGTCGGCGACAAGGGAGGCCAGACCGACGGCTCGCGCAAGGCGCTCGCGCTCCAGCCGCTGGCGAAGCGCCCCTCGGGCAAGCCCTCACTCCCGGACGTCCCCAAGCCCGACCTGCGCTCGCTGCCGGCCTACGGCATCGTCGTCAGCGACGGGGAGAAGAACGTCCCCGGCAAGGACTACCTGGCCTTCAGCGCCAACGTGTGGAACGCCGGTCCGGCGCAACTGGTCGTGGACGGCTTCCGGTCGCCCGGCAAGGCCAAGATGGACGCGTACCAGTACTTCTACGACGCCAAGGGCAAGCAGGTCGGCTACACCCCGACCGGCACCATGGAGTGGGACCCCCGTCCGGGCCATGTGCACTGGCACTTCACCGACTTCGCCAGCTACCGGCTGCTGAAGGCGGACAAGAAGGAGGCCGTGCGCAGCGGCAAGGAGGCCTTCTGCCTGGCCAACACCGACGCGATCGACTACACGGTCAAGAACGCCAACTGGCACCCGTTCAACACCGATCTGTCCACCGCCTGCGGGGAGGAGAACTCCATCTCCGTGCGCGAGGTGCTCGACGTCGGCTCCGGCGACACGTACTCCCAGGACCTGCCGGGCCAGTCCTTCGACATCACGGACGTGCCCAACGGCACGTACTACATCCAGGTACTGGCCAACCCCGAGAAGCGGCTCAAGGAGACGAACCTCGACAACAACAGCGCGCTGCGGAAGATCGTCCTCGGCGGCAAACCGGACGCGCGGACGGTGACCGTACCGGCCCACGACCTGGTCGACGCCAACTGACCCGACGCCAGGCGCACCGGCGCCCGGCCAGACGAGCCGACGGCCGCCACGGGTGGCCGTCGGCTCCGGCCGCGGGCCTGCTCGACTCAGAGGTGGGCGAGGACGTTGACGACGTTGCCGTCGTCGTCCCTGTAGAAGAAGCGCCGTACGCCCCACTCCTCGTCCGTGGGGCCGTACAGGATCTCCAGGCCGGCGGCGCGCGCCCCCTCGAGAGCCGCGTCGAGGTCCTCGACCTCGACGGAGGCCGCCGGGTTCACCGGCCCGGTCGGGTCCTTGGTGATCAGGCTGACCTGCACGGACCGGTCGTTCGGGGGAGCGAGGGTCGCGATCCAGCCGTGATTCATGACCACCTCCATCCCGGTGACCCGGACATGGGCTTCGACTGCGGAATCGAGATCGCTCACGGTGAGCAGCGGCATCGCGCGGAGTGCAGACATGGCGCCAGCGTAGCCAGCCCGCCGCACGGGACCGGGGGCCATTCTCGGCCCTTTCGCCCCGCGCCGGCGGGGGTCGAGGCATCACCCTCGGTACTTGCCTTCGCGCTGGCACGCCGGGCCGGTGGGTGAATCCGGCCGAGCGGGATACTGGAAGCAGGACGGAGGCGACCATGCTGACAGAGCTGCGCGGGCATGCGGGCAAAGCCCTGTTCGCGCGGGTGGCAGGTCCTGACGGACCCGCCGTCCGGGCCCGGATCCACGACACTCCCGGGCCCCGCTGGTTCGAGCCCGACCGTCCCATACGCACGGTCCACGGCGATGCCTCGATGTTCATCGGCGGAATCAGCGCCCTGCTGCTGCAGTCCCTGCACCCACTCGCCATGGCGGCGGTCGCCGCCCACTCCGGCTTCCGGGGCGACCCGTGGGGCCGGCTGCAGCGCACCAGTACGTTCCTCGCCGTCACCACGTACGGCACCGCCGACGACGCGCAGCGAGCGGTCGACCACGTCCGCGGCATCCACGAGCGCATCCGCGGCCGGACGGCGGAGGGACTGACCTACCACGCCGCCGATCCGCACCTGCTGGGCTGGGTCCACGCGGCCGAGACGGACAGCTTCCTCCGCGCCCATCAGCGGTACGGGGCCCACCCGCTCGACGACGCCGGCTACGACGCCTACGTGGCCGACACCGCCCGGGTCGCCGAGGCCCTGGGAGTCGTCGACCCGCCCCTCGACCGCCGCGGCCTGGCCGCGCGCCTGTCCGCCTACCGGCCCGAGCTGCGAGCCACCGCGGAGGCCAGGGCCACCGCACGCTTCCTGCTGCTGCAACCGCCGATTCCCCTGGCCGCCCGCCCCTTCTACGCCGGTCTCGCGGCGAACGCGGTGGCCGTCCTGCCGCCGTGGGCCCGGGAGCTGCTGAGGCTGCCGCGGCTGGCGGTCGTCGAGGACCTGGCCGTGCGTCCCGTCGGCCGTGCACTCACAGGTGCCATCCGCTGGGCCATGACACCACCACCGGCAAGCCCGTGACCACCCCTTCTGCTCGTCGCGCGGCTTCCCACTGCGACGCCGGCGGGCCGGGTCGCAGTACCGGTGGCCGGCGCCCGGGACCCGCCGTCGGCCGCGCCTCCGGCGTCAGTCGACTCGCGGACCGGGCTCCGGGAGGCGATGGTCGGTGTGGGGCAAGTGGAACTCCGCGGTGACGTGCTTCCCGTCGGCGCGGTGGTCGGTCTCCAGGCGGTCGCACAGGCGTGTGAGCAGGTGCATGCCGTGTCCGCCGACGCGGCGGGGGTCGGGTACGCGGAGCCGGGGCGTCCGGGGGGAGGTGTCGTGGACGGTGATGCGCAGCCGGGCGGGGGCGCCCGGGAGGACTTCGAGCAGGAGACCGCCGGGCCCCGGCGCGTGCCGCAGGGCGTTGGTGACCAGTTCGCTCACCACCAGCTGGGCATCCTGGCTGACCTGGGCCTCCGGGGGGTGCCCGGCCCGGGCGAGGAGGTCGCGTGTCGCGGTGCGGGTGTCGGCGAGGGAGATGCCGTCCGCACCCCATACGACGCCGTGACGCAGGGACACTGTCGGGTGGTGCTCATCCGGTACCTGCTTTCCGAGCGGGATGACCATGGTGATTCCTGTGCGATGCGGTCGGTTCCTGACTACTGATCGTTTACGTTTGCCTCTTTTCGCTTACCCACGGTGTTCTTGTTCATGGGTGGGGCCGTCGGCACCGAACGGGCCTTCGTGGACCCACGGGCGGGAACGCCCGACGGAGTCATACGGCGTTCACGCGTGCGGGGTCGTGCTCCGGGGCCGAGGTGTGCGACGGTGGAGGGACAACGAGACCGACCGGCACCCCCTGGGCGCCGGTCTTTCGGGACCGGGCGTTGCCCCCCACACGGGCACTCGGCCCCACCAATGCCGTGCACCTCACCGGGGTGCATCGCCTTTGGGCTCGTCAACCCCCGGAAGGGGGCGCGCCCAGAATGAACGTCACCACGACCATCGACGGCACCCGTGCGAGCCTCACCCCGCACGGAGACATCGACTTCGACACCCTGTCCTCGCTCCGGGCCGCCGTCGACGCGCTGCCCGATCACGTGACCGACCTGCTGTGGGACCTGCATCACACGCCCTTCATGGACGTCGCGGGCCTCCACCTCCTGTTCGGCCCGGCCCCGCGAGGGGGCGCCGACCGCACCACGACCGTCACGGGTCTGCGTCCGCAAGCCCTGAGGATGCTGCTCCTGGCCACGGACGTACACCCCACCGTCATCGACATCTCCCGGCTGTTCCCGGACACGCTCCGTACCCTGCCCGCCTGACCTCCCCGGGTGCCGGCCGGACCCGGGAAGCGGCCGGGCCGCCGGCCCCGCGTCCCGCCGCCGGTCCTTACCATGAGGCGAGTGCTGTCGACCGGAGTCGTGCGAGGAGGAAACGCAGGGTGTTCTCAGTGCAGGTCATGCATGAGGCCCGGGGCGCGGTGATCGCGCTGCGCGGAGAGCTCGACTTCGAGAGCGTGGTGCAGCTGGAGGAGGCCGGTGCGACGGAACTGGCCAGGGGACGGGACGCGGGGCCCGTCGTCGTCGACTGCGCGGCGCTGTCGTTCTGCGACTCCTCCGGTGTCGGTGCCCTTCTGCGGCTGTTCCAGGAGTTGGCCGCGCAGCAGCGGGTACTGAGGCTGGGGGCCGTGCCGCACTCGGTGGTGCGGCTGTTCACGCAGACGGGGCTGGACCAGGTATTCGCCGTGCACAAGGACGCCGACGAGGCACTGACCGCAGGAACGCGGCAGCGCGAGGGCGTGGCCGCGCTCGTGGAGGAACCGGCGAGGCCGAAGGGGAGGCAGGTCATATGACGCGCGTACCGGGGCAGTACGCGCCCCAGCCTGCCGGGGGGCCGGTCACGCGCGCCGCCGTCGACCGAGGTGCGGACCGGGACGCGGAAGCACTGCTGGGCCAGTCGACGGTGATGTTCGCCTCTCTCGCGGGGCCCGCCCACATGGTGGAGACGGCGAACACGGCCTTCTTCGACGTGGTCGGCGGGCCTTCGCGCACCCGTACCGGCGTTCCGCTCGGGCAGTTGACGCCGGAACTGCGCGAGCAGGGCTTCATCGAGCTCCTGGACCGGGTCTACCGCACCGGCCGGCCCTGCAACGGGTGGGACGCCCGGGTGCTCCTCGGCCGCGGGCGGGACGTGCGGGAGGCGTTCGTCGACTTCACGTGCGAGCCCCGCGTCGACGCCGGCGGCAACGTCATGGGCGTGCGTGTGATCGGAGTGGAGACCACCCGGATCAAGCACGCGCAGCGGCTGACCGCCGAGCACCGTGTCCTGCTCGAGCAGATCGCCCGGCAGGCCCCGCTGCCGGACGTGCTCGACGGTATGGCTCGCGCGATCGAGGACCTCGCGCCCGGAGACGTCCTCGTCTCCGTGCTCCTGGCCGACCCCGACGGCCGGCACCTGCGCCACGGCGCCGCGCCCAGCCTGCCCGCCTTCTACAACGAGGCCATCGACGGCATCGCCACCGGAGAGGGCGTCGGCTCCTGCGGCACCGCCGCCCACCGACGGCGGCCGGTGATCGTCACCGACATCGCCACCGACCCGTTCTGGGACGACTTCCGCGACCTGGCCGACCGGGCCGGTCTCGCCGCCTGCTGGTCCACTCCGATCCTCGCGAGCGACGGCGCCCTCTTGGGCACCTTCGCGATGTACCACCGCACGCCGCGGACCCCGCAGGACGCCGACTTCGCGCTCGCCCGGATCTTCGCCCACACCGCCGCTCTGGCCATCGAACGCCACCGGACCGAACAGGCCCGTTGGGAAGCCGAGGCCCGGGCGAGGGCCGCCCGCGACGACCTCGCCTTCCTGCTGAACGCCAGCACGCTCCTGAGCGCCGACCTGGACGCCGACCAGGCCCTGCAGCACCTGGCCGACGCCTGCGTTCCCGTTCTCGCCCCGCTGTGCGCCGTCGACCTCGTCGAGGCGGGACGCGTCAGACGGGTCGCCACCGCCGCACCCGCCCAGGCCCAACGGGATCTGCTGGCTGCTCACATCCCGGTCTACGACGCAGCCGACGACGCCGTCGCCCGCGTGCTGGCCTCCGGCACCAGTGAGGTCGCCCGGCGCGCCCCCACGGGAGCCGGCCCCTGGCAGGACCTCGGTGTCACCGGTTACCTGTGCGTTCCGCTGACGGACCGCGGTCGCGTGTTCGGCACCGTGAGCCTGTTCTCGACGGACTCGCACGCCATTGACGGCCGGGCCGTCGCCCTGGCCGAGGAGCTCGCCCTGCGGGCCGCCTCGGCCGCCCGCAACGCCCGCCAGTACACCCAGCGCGCCGCCCTCGCCCGCGACCTCCAGGCCGGCCTGCTCCTGCCCGACCTCCCCGACGTGCCCGGCGTCGACGTCGCCGCCTACTACCACCCGGCCGGTGAGGGGCTCGACGTCGGCGGTGACTTCTACGACGTGTTCCCCCTCAACGACGGACGGTGGGCCTTCCTCGTCGGCGACGTCTGCGGCCGCGGCGCCCTGGCCGCCGCCACCACCGCCCTGGTCCGGCACACCGCCCGCGCCGTCGCCCCGCTCCTGCCCGACGCCGCCGACGTCGTCACGGCCGTCAACCGCGCCCTGATCAACCGCCCCACCAGCCACGGCACCGGCTTCGTCACACTCGTCTACGGCCTGCTCACCGCGACCCCCACCGGGCTGGACGTCGAGCTGGTCCGCGCCGGCCACACGCTCCCGCTCCACCTCGTCGCCGATCACACCGTCCGGACGATCGACGCCCCCGGGATACTGCTGGGCATCGCCCCCGACCCGCCCCTCACCACCCGCCGCGTCCACCTGGAACCGCACGAAAGCCTGGTGCTCTACACCGACGGCATCATCGAAGCGCGGCAGGACGCCACCCTGTTCGGCGAGGAGCGTCTCGCCGACGCGGTGAGCAGCACCCAGCGCCGGCCCGGCGCCCGGCAGATCATCGACGCCGTCACCCGGGCCGTCGCCGCCTTCACCGGCGGCGGCGACGTCGACGACGACCAGGCGGTCCTGGTCCTCACCGCCACCGAACCGCTCCCGTCGCCGCCGGACCGGGCGGTGCCGTCAGGGGCACCCCGACGACCGTGACCGGAGCGGCCGGACGAAGACGGCGGCCGGCGGAGCCCGGCGAGGCCGGGTCAGCGGTCGCCTCCCTCCTCCCGCTCGTCGAAATCCTCGCGTGCGCGCTCGATGGCCGGCATGTGCTGCGACGCCCAGGCCAGCAGCACGTCGACGGGGTCCCGAAGGGTCTTGCCGAGCGGGGTGATCCGGTACCTGACCGCCACGGGGCGGGTGGAGACGACCTCGCGCCCGACGACGCCGTTGCGTTCGAGGCGCCGGAGCGTCGCGGTCAGCGACTTCTGGGTGACCTGGGGAATGGCCCGGCGCAGTTCGTTGAAGCGGCAGGGGCGCTCGCAGAGTTCGTTGAGGACACTGAGCGACCACTTGTCGAGGATCTGGTCGAGCAGCTCGCGATGCGGGGCGTCGATGCGGAGTTCGTCGGCGGTATCCATGGCGAAACCTGGTCTCGTTGAAGTGTCCTTCTTCTCCTAGGTAGCTTCAGGATACCTACTTCGGAGGAGAGAAACCCATGGCAGTCCAGCACTTCACACCGGAAGGCATGCTCCAGCCGGTCCCGTACCACCACGTCGCCGTGGGCACCGGGGCGAAGCACGTCCACGTCAGCGGACAGGTGGCCCGCCGGGCCGACGGGATTCCGGTCGCGCCCGGTGATCTGGCCGGGCAGGTGGCCCAGGCGTTGCGCAACACCGCCGTCGGACTGGCGGGCGCGGGCGCGACGTTCGGGGACGTGCTGCGCCTGACGTTCTACGTGACCCGGTGGGCGCCGGAGAAGATCGGCGACTTCATGGCCGGCGTGGAGGCCGTCGCCGAGGAGATCGGCCTCCCGGCTCCGATGCCGCCCGCCTCCCTCATCGGCGTCGAGTACCTCTTCGAGCCGGACGTGCTCGTCGAGGTCGAGGCGACCGCGGTCCTGGACTGATCTCCGGGGCGGGCCTTTTGAGGGCCGCGGCGGCACCGTCCGCCCCGCGAACGGGTGCGCGGCACCGAGTATGAGGGGAGGGGCCAGGTCGGTACGATGACGGTGAACAGTCCTGCGGACGGGGCCACGCCGAAGACCGCGCCGACGACCGGGAGAAGGACGGTGCAAGCCGTGAAGGACGCGACGTGATCGCCTACAGCACCCGAGAGCGCACGGTCGAACGCATGGACCACGGTGACCACCTGTGTCTGGCGTTCAGTGACGAGGCCGAGCAGCGCCGGGTGGTGACCGCCTATCTTCTGGGAGGCCTGGAGCGCCGTGAGCGCGTGATGTACTTCGCCGACCAGAGCACTCCCGGGCAGGTGCTCACCTGGCTGCGTGAGGCCGGTACGGATCCGGCGGCCGCGCTGGACAGCGGACAGCTCACGGTGACCACGGCAGACGCCAGTTACCTGGCCGACGGCCCCTTCGACGCGGATGCCATGGTGGCCACCCTCCAGAAGGAGGTCAGCGACTCGCTCGCGGCCGGCTACACCGGCTTCAGGGTCAGCGGGGAGATGGGCTGGGCCCTGCGGGACATCCCCGGTGCCGAGCGCCTTGGCGAGTACGAGACGAAGGTGAACGACGTGTTCGCCGGACGCCCCGCCTCCGCCGTCTGCCAGTACGACGCCCGTCGTTTCGACGCCGGGTCCATGGACGCCTTCGACCGGCGCCATCCCGGAATCGTGGCGCAGCAGCCGCTGCACAACAGTTCGTCGCTTCAACTGGTGCCGTCCCTGCGTGACGGCCGGCAGTCGCTGCGCGTGATCGGTGACGTGGACTACCACTGCGCCGAAGCCCTGTCCGGCGCGCTCGAGACGGTCTGCGACTGGCCGGGTGACATCACGGTCGACATGAGCGCCCTCCAGTTCATCGACCTCGCCGGTGTGCGCGCCCTGGTGCGCACCGCCGAGCGGCTGCCCGAGGGACGCAGGCTCCACGTGGTCGACCTGGATCCCATGCTGAGCAACGTCATCCACGTCATCGGCTGGGACGAGACACCGGCTCTCACCGTCACCGCGCGGGGGGTCTCCGCGTGAGCACCGTCGCGGCGTCGTACCCGCAGGGAGACGCGCCCCACCCCCGCGAGAGCGCACCGCGGGCGGGCCATCAGGCACTGGTCTACGGCAGTGACGAGGCTTTCCTCGCCGCGATGGTGCCGTTCTGCCGGGGCGGTGCGGAAGCGGGTGACACCGTCCTGGCCGTGACGACCCGCAGCAACGTGGACCTTCTGCTCGGGGAGCTGGGGGACGCGGCCCGGTACGTCGAGTTCGTCGACGCCGACGACTGGTGTCGCACGCCCGGACCCACCCTGGGCGCCTACCGGCGCTACGTCGACCAGTACACCGCGCGAGGCCGTGCCCGCCGGCTACGGGTGATCAGCGAGCCGGTCTGGCACGGACTCGACGTAGTGGAGGCGGCCGAGCGGACCCGCTACGAGTCCGCACTCGATGCCGCGTTCACCGACCGCCGTGCGCGCATCGTCTGTCTCTACGACACGCGCACCCTGCCCGAGGCCGTGGTGGCCGACGTCCGGCGTACCCACCCCGCGCCGCTGACCGGACCCCCGTCACTGGCCGGCCCCCGCTCCACCGCACCGGGTACCGGCGGCGGTCCCCGGCAGCGCCCGCTGGCGCCGGTGCCCGCCGACGGCGAGGAGGCCGTGATGCGCTTCGGGCACGACCTGTCCGCGGTCCGCGCCTTCGTCACCGAGGCCGCCACCGCGCTGGGGATGCCCGACGACCGCACCCGACGGCTGGTCTTCGCCGTCAACGAGGTCGCCACCAACGCCCTGCAGCACGGTGGAGAGGGCAAAGGACGGGTGACCGTACGGCGTTGCGGATCCCGCGTCGTCTGCGACGTCACCAGCCCCCGCAACACCGCGGGCCTCGACTGGTACGCGGGGTACCTGCCGCCCGATCCGGGACAGCGCCGGGGCCACGGGCTGTGGGCGGTGCGCCAGCTGTGCGACGCGATGGAAGTCGGCGCCAGCTCCCGGGAGACGACCGTCCGACTGCACGTGACCCTGCCCTGACACCGCGTTCCGGTAGCGGAGACACACCGCCCGCCGCCGGGGGCGCGGACCCGACAGCCGCCGGACGCAGCGTCAGGCGGGCGTCGGCGCGGGGGCGGGGAGGTAGGGCGAGATGTTGCGCCAGGCACGCTCGACGTACTCGTTCTTCTCACCGACCGGGGCGACGTAGCGGAGGGCGTCCGCGGCGGCCTCTCCGCTCCGCAGTCGGGCGATGACCCAGGCGGCGAGGTAGGGCGAAGACAGACATCCGCCGGCGGTGGCGACGTTGCCCTTGGCGTAGAAGGGCTGGTCGAGGACCTCGATGCCGGCCGCGACGACCCAGGGTTGCGTGGTGAGGTCGGTGCAGGCGGGGACGTCGTCGAGCAGTCCGAGCCTGGCCAGGACCAGTGCGCCGGAGCACTGGGCCGCGATGAGCCGGCGTGAGGGATCCAGGCCCCGCAGGACCTCCATGATCGCCGGATCTTCGACGACCTCGCGGGTGGCGATGCCGCTGCCGACGATGACGGCGTCGGCGGAGCACGCCTCCTCCAGCGTGGCCATCCCTTCGACGACCACTCCGTTCATGGAGGTCACCTTGGCACCGGGAGTGGCGATGGTGATGCGCCAGTCGGCGGCCTTGACGCGGTTGAGCACGCCGAGCGCGATCAGGGAGTCGAGTTCGTTGTAGCCCTCGAAGGTGAGAATGGCGATGTGCACGGCGGCGTCCTTCCGGGTCGGCGCGATCGGCTGCGACGGTACGGACCCGCCGACAGGACAGTCAAAGAATTGTCATGGATACAATCCGGCCCATGGCAGCCCCGCGCTACAAGGCACTGGTCGACGCGCTCGCCTCCGACATCCGGACGGGACGCCTGGTCGCGGGCGCCAGGCTGCCGACCCACCGTGCGCTGGCCGCTCGCGAGGGCGTCGCCGTGGTGACCGCGACGCGGGCGTACGCCGAACTGGAGGCCATGGGCCTGGTCAGCCGGGAGCAGGGCCGCGGAACGTTCGTACGGGACCTCGCGGTTCCACCCGGGCACGGCATCGACCAACAGGACGTGGCCACGGATGCGGTCGACCTCAACTTCAACTACCCGTCGCTGCCCGGCCAGAGCGACCTCCTTCGCCAGGCCCTGCGCGACGTGGCCGTCGCCGGTGATCTCGAGTCGCTGCTGCGCTACCAGCCGCACCCGGGGCGCCCCCAGGACAGGGCCTCGATCAGCCGTCACCTGGGGCGGCGGGGCATCACCGCGGACCCGGACCGCGTCCTCGTCGTCAACGGCGCTCAGCACGGTCTGGCCGTCACGGTCATGGCCGTCCTCAAGGCCGGGGACGTCGTCGCGGTCGACGCACTCACCTATCCCGGCTTCAAGGTGCTCGCGCACGCCTTCCACCTCGACCTGGAGCCCCTCCCCACCACCGCCGACGGTCCCGATCTCGACGTCCTGGAGAAGCTGTGCGCCACCCGGCCGGTGCGCGCGGTCTACGCCATGCCGACCCTGCACAACCCATTGGGCTGGGTCATGACGGAAGCCGACCGCCTCCGGCTGATCGGGATCGCCCGGCGGTCGGGGGCGTGGATCGTCGAGGACGCCTCGTACGCCTACTTGGTCGAGCACCCCCCGCCCCCGTTGGCGGCGACCGCGCCCGACATCACCCTCCACGTCTCGGGGCTGTCCAAGAGCGTGGCAACGGGCCTGCGGGTCGGCTTCGTCCTCGCACCCGCGCCCGTGGTGCCGCTGCTCGAACGCGCCGTCCGAGCAACCACCTGGAACACCCCGGCCCTGACCACGGCGATCGCCTGCCGCTGGCTCGACGACGGCACGGTGGACCAGCTGGAGGCACAGAAGCGAAAGGACGCCGAAGCCCGCCAGGCCATCGCTGCGGCGGAACTCGCGGGTCTGCCCCTGGTCGGGCATCCTTCGTCCTACTTCACCTGGCTGCCGCTGCCGGACGACGCACGCGCCGACCGGCTGGCCGCGACCCTCGCCCGGCACCGCATCTCCGTCAGTACGGCGGAACCGTTCACCACCTCGGCCGGCCCGCCGCAGGCGATTCGGCTGGCCCTCGGCTCCACCGACCCGCACAGCCTCCGGGTGACGCTGCGCACGGTGCGGCGCCTGGCCGTCGAGGACGCCTTCACGTGAAGCCGGTCGTACGGCAAGCGAAGAGAACCAGGCCGGGGCCGGTCAGCCGGAAGCCGGCGAAGCACGCCACGATCGCGGCACGTGAGCGCGGGTCAACGACGAGTACCCGGCACCGCTTTGAGCAGCTCTCCGTCGAGCAGGACGACGAGGCAGCCGCAGCCACCGGTGCAGTACTCGACTATTCCTTGCGACGTGTGGTGGCGGGACTGTTGTGTCCACCACTGCGCTTCGCCTTCGACCGGTCCATGGCAGACCGGACAGCAGTCCTGTGCCGAAGCCAGGCCGACCGCGGGTACGAGTGTCATTCCTTCACCATGCTGTCATGGTCCAGAACACTTCAACCATTACAGGGGATCGGGGTCTCCACTCCCTCGCGCCTGCGGGGAAGCGGTGATGTAATGGCCGTATGCAGTTCGACCCTTACGGCGGTGAGGCCGCCCGGCTCGCAGCCGACCTGGTCAACCTGACCGAGGCGCCCCGTCCCGCCGACCTGGAGCCGTTGCTCGCCGCGCACGGCGTGGTGAACCGCCGGCTCACCGCCGCGCAGGCAGAGTCCGTCTGGACATGGAGCCGGCGCCTGGCCGCCTGCTTCGGGCGACGGGACCTCGACGAGCGGTGCGACGCGGTCAACTCGCTGCTCGCCGACGCGTCGAGCAGCCCTCGCATCTCCCTGCACGACGGCCGGCCCCACCTGCACTACAGCGCCATCGGAGCCGACCCGGCCGCGCACGTCCGCGCCGTCACCGCCGCCGGGCTCGCCTACGTCATCTGCTCCGCCGACGCGGGGCGTCTGGGCCGCTGTGCCCGACGCGAGTGCGCTCTGGCCTTCGTCGACACCTCCCGCAACGGCCGGCGTGCCTACTGCTCGGTGCGCTGCGCCAACAACGACGCGGTGGCGCGCCACCGGGCCCGGCTCCGGGGAGCCGAACGGGCGGGCGGCTGACGGCGCACCCGCGGTTTCCAGCCTTCCTCGCGGAGGTGAGGAGACGGCGGCGAGGAGGGGGCAGACGAAAGACATGACGGACACACAAGTTCGGCACGAAGAACGAAAGACGCAGGCAACCCGCGCCCGGGGCACCATGGGGATCTGGCAGTGGGCCAGATGGGCGGCGCTCTTCCTCGCTGTCGGCTGGGCGCTGAACCTGGTCGCCAGACTCGTCGAGGGTGCGCAGGGACGGGGCCTGTGGTGGCCTCTGACCAGTACCGTCATCTGGGCCGGGGTGACCGTACACGGGTTCGTGACCTACCGCCGGATCAGGACGACGACGCTGCCGGCCCTCACCGGCCGCCGATCCGTCTGATCGCTCTGTCCGTAACGTAGGGGTATGAGGAACACCGAGGGAAGCACGTCGTTGGTCATCCGCCTGGGCGGGGAGGAACTCGTCATCGGGCGGCGCTACGAAGCCGCGAGCATCGCGAACGACGTCCTCATCGCCCTGTGGTTCATCGCCGGCAGCGTCATGTTCTTCTCCGAGCGGTGGACCACGGCCGGCACCTGGTGCTTCCTGATCGGCAGCATCGAGCTGCTCGTACGGCCCGCCATTCGCCTCACCCGCCACCTGCACCTGCAACGCGTCCACTCCCGCGCTCCGCAGTCCCACGCTCCCCTCGCGTCCCCCGACGGTTCACAGGACTTCTGAACGTGTGACGCGAGCAGCCTCGCACGCCGTGCGGGCGGAGCGGAGATGCTCCCACCGGCACGGCGTGCTGTGGCCCGGACCGGCCGTCAGGGCAGGGTCCATTTCTGGTTGGGTCCGGTGTGGCAGGTCCAGAGGTGGACGGGGGTGCCGTCGTTCCAGGTGCCGCCGGACGCGTCGAGGCATTTGCCGGACTGGGGGTTGCGGAGGGTGCCGTCGGGCTGGGGGTTCCAGGTCTGTGCGCCGGTGCCGTTGCAGGTCCAGAGTTGGATCTTGGTTCCGTCGGCGGTGGCGCCGCCGGAGATGTCCAGGCATTTGCCGAGGGCCTTGAGGGCGCCGGTGCCGGTACCGGTGGTGGTCCAGGTCTGGGCGCTGGTGTCGTTGCAGGTCCAGAGCTGGATCCTGGTGCCGTCGGCGGTCTGTGCGCCGTCGACGTCCAGGCACTTGCCGTTGACGCCCTTGACGGCACCGGAACGCTGCCCCGGGGTACCGCCGCCGGACCGCTTGACCCGGATGTTGCGGAACGCCGCCTCGTCCCCGTCACCATGGTTCTGGATGCCGATGTGGCCCTGCCTGAGGCTCCGCGCCGGGTCGGTGCTGGTGAAGTCGTTGATCTTGCGACCGTTGAGGAACACTTCCAGCCGCTCACCGGTGACCCGGATCTCGTACGTGTTCCACTCGCCCGGCGGATTCAGTGCCGCGTCGCGTGCGGCGGTGTCGGCCGACCGGAAGCCGTAGACGGAGCCCGTCGTGCGGTCGGGGGTGTCGGTGGCGTCGATCTGGATCTCGTAGCCGTTGTCCACCGCCGACCACGGGTCGTCGGAGGCGGGAAAGCCGACGAGGACGCCTGAGTTGTCGTCCCCGCTCACTCTCCAGTCCAGCTTCAGGGAGTAGTCGCCGGTGAGCTCCTCGGCCTGGTACCAGTACATGCCGAGCCCGCCGTGGGAGGTGAGCGTGCCGTCGGCGAGGGTGAAACCGCCGGGGCCCGCCTGTTTCCAGCCGCTGGTGCCGGTGCCGTCGAAGAGGGGGCGGTAGCCCGTCTCCGGGCGGCAGTCGGCTTCGGTCGTTCCCGCCGCCCACCGGACGCCGCCGAGCAGGTGCCGGCGGAACGCGGGGTCGGCGTAGGACTCGTCGGTGTGGCCGCCTCCGGTGTAGAAGGCACGGCCGCCCTCGTACTCCTTGCACCAGGCGATCGGGTGGTCGCCGTTCATGTTGCCGCCCGAGTAGCTGGACTCGTCGAGCGAGGCCAGCACGTGTGCGGTGGCGCGGGGGTCGGTCCGGTAGTTGTACCACTCGTCGGTGCGCTGCCAGGTGCGGCCGAGGTGTGCGGTGGCGTCGTGCGCCCGGTCCTCGACCTCGACCGTGGCCTGCTGGACGGCCGGGTGGGAGTGGAACAGGGCCCCGGCCAGGCCTTCGTAGAAGGGCCACTCGTACTCGGTGTCGGCGGCGGCGTGGACGCCCACGTAGCCGCCCCCGTCCTCGATGTACTGCTCCATCGCCGCCTGCTGGGTGCCGTTCAGTACGTCACCCGTGGTGGACAGGAACACGATGGCCTCGTACTGCGCGAGGTTGCCGGCGGTGAAGGCCTGCGCGTCCTCCGTCGCCGTGACGGTGAAGTTGTTCGCGGTGCCCAGGTCTCGCAGGGCCGCGACGCCGTCGTCGATGGAGGAGTGGCGGAATCCGGCGGTCTTGTAGAAGACGAGGACCTGGTAGGCAGGGTCGGCCGCGGCCTCGTCGTGCGCCCGGGCCGGCGGTGCGGCCGCCCAGGACTGTGGTGCCACGCAGAGCAGGGCACCCGCGAGCAGGCAGATCTTCGCTCTCAGCTTCTTGTGCATGGGTGTCGCCTCCTTCGGCTAGGGCAGGGTCCATTTCTGGTTGGGTCCGGTGTGGCAGGTCCAGAGGTGGACGGGGGTGCCGTCGTTCCAGGTGCCGCCGGACGCGTCGAGGCATTTGCCGGACTGGGGGTTGCGGAGGGTGCCGTCGGGCTGGGGGTTCCAGGTCTGTGCGCCGGTGCCGTTGCAGGTCCAGAGTTGGATCTTGGTTCCGTCGGCAGTGGCGCCGCCGGAGATGTCCAGGCATTTGCCGAGGGCCTTGAGGGCGCCGGTGCCGGTGCCTGTGGTGGTCCAGGTCTGGGCGCTGGTGTTGTTGCAGGTCCAGAGTTGGATCCTGGTGCCGTCGGCGGTCTGTGCGCCGTCGACGTCCAGGCACTTGCCGTTGACGCCCTTGACGGCACCGGAACGCTGCCCCGGGGTACCGCCGCCGGACGTGGTGAAGGAGAACTCGTCCACGTCGAAGAGCGCTCCGCTGCCGCCCTTGAACACCAGGTACAGGGTGGTCGAGCCGCCCGGCTGGTTGCCGAGGGAGGTGGTGACGTCCTGGAACGTCTCCCAGCCGCCGGTCACCGGGACGGTCGCGGTGCCCAGCAGGGTGCCGCTCGGGGAGCCCGCCCGTACCTCGATGGTGCCGCCGCTGCCGGCGGACGACACGCGCGCGGTGAAGGCGGTGGCGTTGTCCAGTGCGTACGGCGAGAACGAGATCCAGTCGCCGTTCTCGATGTCGCCGACCGTCTTGCCGCCGTGCGCGGGGGAGTGGGCGATGACCTGGACGCCGGAGGAGTCACCGTAGTGCTCGCCCTGCCGGTGGGAGGGCTGGACGATGTGCTGGTCGTGGGTGGTGAGCGCCGGCTGGCCGTTCGCGCCCCGGTCGGTGTACTCGGCGTCGAGCACGCCGAAGATGTTGGCGTTCGGGTCGTGTTCGCCGTCGGCCAGGGTCTGCAGGGTGCCGGAGCAGCCGGTGGCCGAGGTCTGCGGGTGGCCGTGGCTGTCGTGGCCGATGATGAAGGTGACCTTGACCTTGGAGCAGTCGACGCTTCCGTCCTCGGGGTCGGACACGGTCACCTTGAAGGGGATCGCGTCGCCGAAGTCGTGGATCCGGCCGTCGGCCGGCAGGTCCAGGGTGACCCGGGGCGCGGTGTTTCCGACCGTGACGAGCACGGAGGCCGAGCCGGACTTGCCCGTGGAGTCGGTCACCGTGAGCGTCGCCGTGTACTGACCGTCGGTGGTGTAGGTGTGCGACGGATCGGCCTGGGTGGAACTGCTTCCGTCACCGAAGTCCCAGGCGTGGCCGAGAGCGTCGCCGTCGGCGTCCGAACTGCCCGCGGCGGAGAACGACACCGCGAGCGGTGCCTTGCCCGAGGTCACGTTCGCGGCTGCCCGGGCGACCGGTGCGTGGCCGCCGGTGACGTGCTCGATGCGGTACAAGGCGGAGTTCTCGTCACCGTTGAAGTAACCGGTGCCGTAGTCCAGTACGTACAGCGCGCCGTCCGGGCCGAAGGCCATGTCCATCACTTGGGTGCCGCCCCAGGGGAAGGCGTTGACGGACTGCACGGTGCCGTCGCCGCCGGCCTCGATGCGCTTGATCCAGCGGCGTCCGAACTCACCGGCGAAGAAGTCGCCGTCGAACTCCTGCGGGAACTTCACCTCGGACGTGGAGGAGGCGTCGTAGCGGTAGACCGGACCGCCCATCGGGGACTCCGAGCCGCTGCCGAACTCCGGTACGGAGGCGCCGTCGTAGGGGATCCAGGCGGGCTGCACGGGGGGCAGGTCGGTCAGACCCGTGTTGCGGGGCGAGGTGTTCTTCGGTGCGGAGCAGTTGAACTTCGCACCGGAGGCACCGGCGGCGAAGTCGTAGTCCGTGTAGGCGTCGTTCTTGCCCGTGCAGTACGGCCAGCCGAAGTTGCCCGCCTTGGTGATGCGGTTGAACTCGACCTGACCGGCCGGCCCGCGCGAGGGGCTCGCGGTACCGGCGTCCGGACCGTAGTCACCGACGTAGACGATGCCGGTCGCCTTGTCGACGCTCATCCGGAACGGATTGCGAAAGCCCATGGCGTAGATCTCGGGGCGGGTCCTGGCCGTGCCCGGCGCGAAGAGGTTGCCGCTCGGGACGGAGTACGACCCGTCCGCGCCGACCTTGATCCGCAGCACCTTGCCGCGCAGGTCGTTGGTGTTCCCGGCCGAACGCTGGGCGTCGTAGGCCGGGTTGCGCGAGGCACGTTCGTCGATCGGCGTGTAGCCGTCCGACGCGAACGGATTGGAGTCGTCACCGGTCGACAGGTACAGGTTGCCGGCCGCGTCGAAGTCGATGTCGCCGCCGACATGGCAGCAGATGCCGCGCGAGGCGGGGACGTCGAGGATCTTCTTCTCACTGCCGAGGTCCAGGGTGCCGTCGGTCCTCAGCACGAACCGGGAGAGCCGGTTGACGCCGTCGAACGGGGTGAAGTCCGACGCCGCCCCGTCGGAGGGCGCGTCGCCCCCCGGCGTGGAGAGTTTCGGGGCGTGGTAGAGGTAGACGTACCGGTTGGACGAGAAGCCGGGGTCCGCCGCGACGCCTTGGAGGCCCTCCTCGTCGTGACTGTAGACGTCCAGCTTCCCGGCGACCTTGGTGGTGCCCGCCGCGTCGGTGATCCTCAGGGTGCCGTCCCGCGAGGTGTGCAGCACCGAACGGTCGGGCAGCACCGCCAGGGTCATCGGCTCACCGGTCTCTGCCACGCCCTTGGCCAGAGTGACCTGCTGGAAGTCCTCGGGTGCCGCGGCCGCCAGCGGCGGGGCGTCGGCCGGTTCCGCGGCATGGGCCGGTGCCGTCGGCAGGAAGCAGCCGACGGCACACACCGCGGCCAGCATCAGGGAGCGGATCCGTCGTGGTCTCGACGGACTGGGTCCTAACGGTCTCGTGCGCACAGATGTCTCCCAGGAGTGGGGTTGGGCAGGACGGTGGGTCCTGCCGGGGGAGTACGGGCGCGCGCCGTCGCGCCGTGACATCACCGGCCATGCGGACATGACCGGTACACCTCAAGGAAGCTAGCGGCCTTCGTCGAAGGTCGTAACCCCTTCCGCGCGGGGAACCGGCACCTTTTTCCTTGTCTGGGACAAAGTGCCGGGACGGCAGACTCTCCCGGATCCGTGATCCAGCGTGAAGAAGATCACAACAGGGCCGATTCACCGGCTCCGATGTCACACGAGGCATCCGTCCGGGCGTCTGGTGCGCAGGCAACCGACCTGAGGGGTGAGCCGTGCTGCACCGAGAGAGATCACAAGCGCGTCCGCGCCGCACCGCCGATCCGGCGCGCTGCGCGAGGGGCGAAGGCGGAGCGGGGCGTCCGAGCGAGTTCACGGGAGGGCACCGGTGAGCCCGGGCAGGCGCTGGTGGCTCCTTCCCGGCCTGCAACAGGGCGCTCCCGCCGCCGCGCGTGGCGGTGTGATCTGGCACTGGCCGCTGCTGGCGGTGCCCGCCGCCACTTTGCAGGCGTACGCCGTCCTCTACATGGCTCTCCATCTGGATCACCTGGACGGTCTGTTCCTGGAAGACAACGGCATGTTCGCCATGTGCACGGCCGTCATGGTCTTCGCTCTCACATTCCGGCCGGCATGGTGAGGAGAGGCCCGATGAACACCGCGGACGGAACGGCGCGCGTCGAACGTGCTCCCCGGGGGGAGCGGCTGGCGGACTGGGCGGACGGCAGAACGGGTCTGTACACCCTGGCCCGGGCCAACATGCGCAAGATCTTCCCGGACCACTGGTCCTTCATGCTGGGCGAGGTGGCGCTCTACAGCTTCGTCGTCATCATCCTGACCGGCGTCTACCTGACCATGTTCTTCCACCCGAGCA
Organism: Streptomyces sp. NPDC051136; assembly: GCF_044455745.1. Lineage (NCBI taxonomy): Bacteria > Bacillati > Actinomycetota > Actinomycetes > Kitasatosporales > Streptomycetaceae > Streptomyces > Streptomyces sp. NPDC051136. The sequence continues at coordinate 172,600 of NZ_JBITFE010000013.1, forward strand.
TGAACGAGGTGACGTACCACGGCAGTTACGTACCGTTGCAGGGCGTGCGGATGTCGGAGGCCTACGCCTCGACCGTCGACATCAGTTTCGACGTGCGCGGCGGCCTGCTGATCCGGCAGATCCACCACTGGGCGGCACTGGTGTTCCTCGCCGCGATGCTGGTGCACATGATGCGAGTGTTCTTCACCGGTGCTTTCAGGAAGCCGCGTGAGGTCAACTGGGTTTTCGGATCCCTGCTGTTCGCCCTGGGCATGTTCACCGGCTTCACCGGCTACTCACTGCCCGACGATCTCCTGTCGGGCACCGGGGTCCGGTTCGTGGAAGGGGCGACCCTTTCGGTTCCGGTCGTCGGAACCTACCTGTCCATGTTCCTGTTCGGTGGCGAGTTTCCGGGGAACGACCTCATCGGCAGGTTCTACTCGGTCCATGTCCTGCTGCTGCCCGGCATCATGGTGGCCCTGGTGGCGACCCATCTAATCCTGGTCTTCCATCACAAGCACACACAGTTCGCCGGTGCGGGACGGAACAACAGAAATGTCGTAGGCATGCCTTTTCTGCCCGTCTACATCGCCAAGGCGGGCGGGTTCTTCTTCCTGGTCTTCGGCGTGATCTCCGCCCTTGCGGCGATCGCCACGATCAATCCCATCTGGACACTGGGTCCCTACCGGCCCGACCAGGTCTCCACCAACGCCCAGCCCGACTGGTACATGGGGTTCGCCGAGGGACTGATCCGCGTGATGCCGGGCTGGGAGGTCACCCTCTGGGGGCACACCCTCGTCCTGGGCGTGTTCATCCCGCTGATGGTCTTCCCGCTGGTCCTCCTGGTCATCGCCGTCTATCCGTTCGTCGAGGCGTGGGTGACCGGCGACAGGGGTGAGCACCATGTCGCAGAGCGGCCACGTAACGCTCCGACCCGCACGGCCTTCGGGGTGGCCTGGCTGACCTGCTATCTGATCCTGCTGCTGGCGGGCGGAAACGACCTGTGGGCCACGCACCTGCACCTGTCCGTGAACGCGATCACCTGGTGCGTCCGTGTCGGGTTCTTCGTGGCTCCCGTCGTCGCGTTCCTCGTCACGAAACGCGTCTGCCTGGGTCTGCAGAGGCGCGACAGGGAGAAGGTCCTGCACGGCCGGGAGACGGGCATCATCAAGCGGCTGCCCCACGGCGAGTTCGTGGAGGCGCACGAGCCTCTGACTCCGGCGCAGCGCTACACCCTCACGGCCCACGAGCAGTACGCGCCCCTCGACACGCCCGGGCACGGCGAGGATCCCACGGCACGCGACGGCGGTCTCCTCGCGAGCGCCCGTGTCGCACTGTCGCAGGCCATGTACGGGGAGCGCGGCCGGATTCCCAAGCCGGCCGGCGACGACCTGCACGAGATCGAGAGCAGCGCGGAGGAGCGCTGACGGCGCCGGCGTCACGGCGGGACCGGAAGGTGCGTCGGAGAGGGGAACGTGCCGTGCCCGCGGTCCGGAAAGCGGTGGTGCTCCCGGCCGGTTCTCGGGGCTGGCCAGACGGAGTCCGAGCGCTCAGGATGACCCGATGAAGAAGATCGTGCTCATCGACGCCCCGTCCAACCTGGGTCTGCGCCCGCCCGCCCCCGGGGTGGTCCCCGGTTGCTACAAGCTCGCCGGCGCCCTGCGTGAACAGGGCTTGCTGCGGCGCCTCGGCGCCGAGGAGGGCGGGGTCGTGGTGCCGCCCCGCTACGACCGGGGCGACTGGCGCGAGGGCGACGGAGTGTTCAACGCCGCCGCCCTCGCCGGGTACACCCGCAAGCTCGCCGACCGCGTCGAACGGCACGTCCGCGCGGGGCGGTTCCCGGTTCTTCTCGGCGGGGACTGCTCCATCCAGCTCGGGGCGTCGCTGGCGCTGCGGCGCATCGGGCGGTACGGCATGGCCGCCGTGGACGCCTCGGCGGACTTCCGCCACCCGGGCAACGCCCCGAGCGTCGGCGCGGCCGCCGGCGAGGAACTGGCGCTCGCCACCGGACGGGGCCAGCGTGACCTCACCGACCTGGAAGGGCTGAGGCCCTATCTGCGCGAGGGCGACGTGCATCTGTTCGGCATCCGCGACGGCGACGACGAGTGCGCGGAGCTCATCGCCGCCGGGATGTCCGTCCGCACGGTCGGGGAGATCCGGCGGCGAGGCGGGCGCGCGCAGGCCGAGGACGCACTGGACGCGCTGGGCGGCGGTGGCCTCGACGGCTTCTGGGTGCACCTCGACGCCGACGTCCTGGACCCGTCCGTCATGCCGGCCGTGGACAGCCCCGACCCGGACGGCCTGCTGCCGGACGAGGTCCGCCCCCTGCTCACCACCCTCCTCGCCTCCGAGCGCTGCGTGGGCCTCAACGTCACCATCTACGACCCCGACCTCGACCCGGACGGCACGGCCGGGGCCCTCCTCGCCGACCTGGTGGTCGACGCCCTCGCCGTCGGGTGACTGCCGTTGCGGCCTTGTGCGTGGATTCGAGGACCGGGCTCGTGCCCGGTGAACCACCCTGATAGGCGGCGCGCAACGGGGTACACGGTGGCGCATGGCACCGAAGACCGAAGGCATCCTGTTCCTGCGGGCCGCGCGGCAGTTGCGCCGGGTCCGTTCCTTCTACGCCGCCGGCATCCTGCTGTGGGGCGGATCCGCGGCCTGGACCGGCTGGCAGGAGCCGGGAAGCCGGCAGATGTGGGTGTCGGTCCTCCTGCTGGCCGTCTTCCTGGTCCTCGCGGTGACCGCGAGCCTTTCCCTGCGGCGTCTCGCGGTCCCCGCGACCGGCCGTCCCGTGCACCACGCCGCCCCGAGCAAGCTGTCGAGCGCTCACCGTCACGCCCCCGCCTGAGGACTCGTCTCCTTCCACCTTGCCGGCCCGTACGGGGGGTATCCGGGTGGTGTGGGAAACCGACGACGCCTGTCTTCGCCGTCGACGTGGCCGTCATCGGCACGGCGGGCACAACGATGCGGTGCGGCAGCGGAGGGGGACGGTGATGAAAGGTGAGGGAAGCGGCCAAGTGGTCGGTGGACCGTGAGCGTTTGTCCCGGTGGGTTCCCGAGGGGGAGCGGATGACGGCCGGTTGCGCGGTGACGTACGGGCGCGCGCTGTGGGGCATGCTTCCGCGGCGCGCCTCGCTTCTGCTGACCGACCGGCGCCTGCGCGTACTGCGCCACCGGGGCAACGATCTCAGGTACGCCGTACGTGGGGTCTGGTTCGAGATGATGCGCGGCGAGGCCGAGGCGGTCTGCCGGAATCCGCGGGTGCGGATCGAGTTCGACAGGGGACAGGAGGTCGAACTGCGCCGGCGCGACGGCGGGGTGGAGCGCCTGCTGATCAGCCAATGGGACGCCGTGCACGCCGACGCCGTGTACGAGGCGTTCCCCGCCGAGGACGACGGCCGTCCACGATGACCTGCCGACGCTCGCCGGGCCCGGCGGACCAGCCGCGACACGCGAGCGCGCAGGCCCGGTAATCGAGTTGCCAGGACCGGCGGGAGCCGACGAGTATCTGCTCATGACCACGACGACCGCTCATTCGCTGCCGATGCCCAGCTCCGCCGCCGCGGGCCGGGGCCGACAGCAGCGCGGCCGGCCGCGGAGGTCGATTCCGCCCCGCGCGTGAGCGCGGCCCTGGTCGCGGGGCTCCTGGCCGGCTACGGCATCGCCATGCCCGTCGGAGCGGTCGCGGCGTATCTCGTGGCCCTCTCGGCACGGACGTCGTGGAGGGTCGGTGCCGGTGCCGCTCTGGGTGTGGCGACCGCCGACGGTCTGTACGCGCTGATCTCCGTGATCGGAGGTGCGGCGCTGGCCCCCGTGCTTCAGTCGATCACGCGGCCTCTGCACTGGGCCTCGGCCGTGGTCCTCCTTGTTCTCGCCTGCCGGAGCGCCGTGACGGCCCTCGCCCACCACCGCAGGCGGCGGGTCGACGCGGGGGCTGATCCCGACGCTCCGAGTCCCGCCCGGGCATACCTGAGACTCCTGGGCATCACGATGACGAATCCGATCACCGTGCTCTACTTCGCGGCGTTCGTGCTGGCCGGCCAGGGGGGAGGCGTGTACGGGCACTGGGGCGCGGGAGTGTTCGTCCTGGCGGCCTTCGCGGCGTCCGCCAGTTGGCAGTTGCTCCTCGCCGGCGGTGGCACGCTGCTGGGCCGCACGCTGACGGGCTCGCCGGGTCGCCTGCTCACCTCCCTGGTGTCCAGCGTCGTCATCACCGGCTTCGCCGTCCACCTGCTGGTCTCCGGGGCGTGACCACGGCTTCGGCGCGGTCGGCTGCGCCCGGCCGATGGTGCCTCACGCGGCGGATCGATGCCGTCCGGTCGATGAGTCGACTGCATCGGTGGGTGGTGCGGCGGGGCCGTGCGTGGCGAGCGGGCGCCGATTCAGTCGTTCACGACCGCCTGCAGAGCGGGCCGTAGCAGCCACCGGCCCGCCGGTCTCCCCCCTGTGTGCCACGGTCCGTCGGTACTTCTCGTTCGAGGATGCTCCCGAGGGCGTTCGGGTCGCCCGCTGCGGGGCGGAGCGGCGAGGTGTGCGGCAACAGCCGATGACGTACCCAATGGTGATAAAACGGGTGAATGCACAAGGGAATGAGCGGTGTGTCGGCGACGCTGCGGAAACCGTGGCCGCAGAGCGTCGCGGCGCAGGTCTTCGTTCTGCAGTTGCTGGTCATGCTGCTCCTGGCCGCGCTGAGCGACGCCACCCTCGTGTACGAAACGCGGAGTCAGACGGTGCGCGGGGCGCGACACCAAGCGCTCGCGGTCGCGGCGGGCTTCGCCAGTTCTCCCGGCGTCGCAGCGGCTCTGAAGGACGCGGACCCGACCGCTGCGCTGCAGCCCCTGGCCGAGGAAGCCCGGCGGGCCTCGGGCGTGGACTTCGTCGCCGTCCTGAACCGGGACGCCGTCCGGCTTACCGACGTCCGCCCCGATCTGATCGGCAAGCGATCGACCGGAGACTTCAGCCGGGCGCTCGTCGGCGAGTCCTACACCGAACTGTTCAGGGGAGCGCCCACGGACGCCGTTCGTGCGGTCGTGCCGGTCACCGACGCGGACGAGCGGGTCGTGGGCATCGTGACGGCCGGGCTGGAGATCAGCACGGTGAGCAGCACCTTCAACCGGCAACTCCCTTTGCTGGCAGCCGGTGCCGCGGGCTCACTGGCGTTGGCCACGTGCGCGGCGTGGCTGGTGAGCCGGCGGTTGCGCCGGCAGACACACGGGCTCGGACCGACCGAGGTGACGCGCATGTACGAGCACCATGACGCGGTGCTGCACGCGGCCCGCGAAGGAGTCGTAGTCATCGGCGCGGACGGCCGGCTGTCGCTGGTCAATGACGAGGCGCGAAGACTGCTGCGGCTGCCCGCGGACGCGGAGCGCCGGTCACTGCGCGACCTCGGCCTGCCTCCCTCGATGGTGCGGCTCCTGACCTCCGACCGGAGGGTGGACGACGCCGTTCAGCCGGTGGGCGGCCGCCTGCTCGCCGTCAACGTGCGGCGGACCGGCCGCGGCGGACAGGGCCCGGCCGGCGGCGTCGCCACGCTGCGTGACACCACCGAACTCCGCGCCCTGGCGGGGCGGGCGGAAGTCGCACACGAACGCCTGGAACTGCTGTACCGGGCGAGCGCGGAGATCGGCAGCACCCTCGACGTGACGCGTACCGCCGAGGAGCTCGCGAACCTCGCGGTCCCGCAGTTCGCCGACGTCGTCACCGTCGACCTCTTCGACGCGGTGCTCCGCGGAGACGAACCCGTACCGGGCGTCGCGTCGTCGGTGCGGCGCGCAGCCGTACGCGGAGCGGCCGGATCCTGGCCCTTCCACGGGGCGGGCAGCAGGCTGGAGTACGGTCCGGTCGCGCTTCAGCACCGGACGATCGACGGTGAGGACGCCGTCCTGGTACCGGATCTGGCACAGGCGCAGGACTGGCGGGCGCCGGACCCGGAAGGCGCGCGGCAGGTTCTCGGGCTCGGCTTCCACTCGCTGCTCACGGTGCCGCTGCGCGCCCGGGGCGTGGTGCTGGGGCTCGTCATGTTCTGGCGCGGCAGCCAGCCTCCGTTCCGGACGGACGACGTATCGCCCGCGGAGGAGCTGACGGCCCGCGCGGCGGTGTGCATCGACAACGCGCGCCGCTACACACGCGAGCACGCCACCGCGGTGTCCCTCCAGCGCAGCCTGCTGCCACGGGACCTGCCCCCACAGGACGCCGTGGAGGTGGCCCACCGCTACCTGCCGGCCCGATCGGGCGTCGGCGGTGACTGGTTCGACGTGATCCCCCTGTCCGGCGCCCGGGTCGCCCTGGTGGTGGGCGACGTGGTCGGACACGGACTGCAGGCCGCCGCCACCATGGGCAGGCTGCGCACCGCGGTTCTCAACTTCTCGGCCCTCGACCTGCCCCCGGAAGACCTCCTGTCCCACCTGGACCAGCTCGTCACGCGTCTGGACACCGCACATCAGGCAGGCGGCGAGGACAACACCGTCACAGGCGCGACCCTCGTGTACGCGGTCTACGATCCCACCAGCGGCCGCTGCGTCCTCGCCGGTGCCGGACACCCCCCGCCGGCGTTGGTGCTGCCCGACGGCTCGGTCGAGTTCGTCGACGTGCCGGCCAATCTGCCCCTGGGCCTGGGGAGCGTTCCGTTCCAGACCACCGAGATCGGCATGCCGCCGGGAAGCCGCCTCGTTCTCTACACCGACGGTCTGGTGGACGGTCCGGGCAGGAGCATCGACGACGGGCTCGAGTTGCTGCGGTCGGTACTCGCCGGCACGGGACCGGACTGTGAGAGCACCTGCCGCACCGTCGTCGAGGCCATGGTGCCCACCAGATCGCACGACGACGTCGCCCTGCTCGTCGCGGGCGCCCGCCGTTTTCCGACCGAGGACATCGCCCAGTGGGACGTGCCCGCCGACTTCGCGGAAGTCGGTTCGGTCCGGGCGCAGTGCATGCGCCAACTGGAGAGGTGGGGACTCGACATCGGATTCACCACGGAACTCATCCTCAGTGAACTCATCACGAACGCCGTACGGTACGGCGCGCCGCCGATCACCGTGCGGCTCCTTCGGCAGCAGGTCCTGATCTGCGAAGTGCGCGACGCGAGCAGCACCGCGCCGCGCGTGGTCCAGGCGGCCGATTTCGACGAGGGCGGGCGAGGCCTGTTCCTCGTGGCCCAGCTCGCCGACCGGTGGGGAGTGCGCTACACGGAAGACGGCAAGGTCATCTGGACCGAACAGTCACTCGCGCAGGGCGACGACGGGCAGGGAACCTCCTTGACCGCCTTGTGAGTCGCGCGCTTCACGAACGTGCCTCGGTGAGGGCCCGCTGCCGGATGCCGCCGAACAACTGGATCGTGGTGGCGGCCAGGACGTCGTCCCCTCCGATGGTCCGACGGTCCCCCGTGCGGGTGGACAGGACCGGCAGGGAATCCTTGGGGAACGGGCGAGGAGCGGCTTCTTCGGGCACTCCCAGCGTGACCTCACCGAAACGTCTGACACCGCCCTCCCTGACGACCATGGCCGCGCTCCGGGCCAGATCCGTCAGGAACACGCTCGCGATGCCGTCCAGGTCGCGGACCATCGCCGGGACGGCCGTCGCCCCCAGGCTCCGCAGCAGCTTCTTGGTCCCGGGCTCGAACCTGTGGGCGCCGACCACGGCACTCGGTCTGCGCGTCCTGCTGCGCTTGGGCGAAGGCACGACGACACCGTTCGCGTCGGTGACGACACCGGTGAGGCCACGGAACGTCGGGCTGTGGCTGTACCAGGTGGATCCCACCTCGACCTCGACGTTCCGGTAGATCGCCGCCAGGAGATCCCCGGGTGTCAGCTTCCTTCGGGCCTCCGCCGCGGCCGCTCCCTGCGCGCCCCGGACGATCTCCGTCAGCACCGTCCGCGTCACCGACCCGGCGGCCCACGCCGCTGACCGCGAGACGTGCAAGGACGTCACGTCCCTGAACACCGCTTTGACGAGAGAGGGCTTGAATGGCGGAGCATCCTGGCCCGAAGGGGCGACGCGGGCGGAGTGTGCGGTCATCGGAAGTGGCGCTCCCTGAGTCGGAGTGGTCAGAGGCGCACACTGCACCATGCGGCCCCGATCCGTCGAAACGACGCCCGGTCAACGCCCCGGCGGGCACGTCCGAGGGCATGGGGCGAGGTCGTTGCGTCCTCGCGGCCGTGGGCCGGGAGGACGGTCCCGGTCCACACGCCGCACGTCGTCGCCGGCCTCGGGGGCGGCCGTGGAAGACCGCGAGCCCCGGTCGATGCGGCTCAGTAGATGTTGGCGTCGACCTCCGGGCCGTCTCCGCGGGCCGCGTTGATCTGGGCGCGCAGCGAGATCTCGTCGTACACGCGGTACTCCCGGACGATGCGCCCGTTCTGGATCAGGAACTGTGAGACACCGAGCACGGTCACCGGCTGCCCGGTCAGAGCGCCGAAGGCGGGAGTGCCCCGGTAGGTGCCGTTCATGGTCCACAGGACGGCGACCCGCAGTCCCGCGTACCGCTCGTTGTAGTTGGCCTGGATGTCCCGGACGGTGAACCGGGCGTCCGGGAAGGGGCCGACCATCGCCAGCAGGTCGGCCTGGTAGCGCTCGGGCCGGATGACGGTGCGGTCGCCGATCGTGTGCAGGAACAGGTCCCGGTCCATGTAGTCGCGGACCTTGTTCAGGCGCCGCCGCGACCACACGTCCTCGACGAACTCCATCACCATCTCGCACTCGGGACGGAACTGGTCGGGGCGCTCACCGCTGTCACCGGTCAGGAGCACCTCCTTGGGCGCGGCCTCGGTCATCGACCCGGTGTACCCCTGGAAGCGCAGCCCGCGGGCCACTTCGTCCGGGTCGAGGCCCAGCTGAAGGCAGTCCGCGAGGTCGTCCCGGACGACCCACTCCTCGACCATCCGGCCACGCCGGTAGAGGCAGTTGGCGACGGTCCGCTTGCGGACGGGCACCAGGCGGCCGCCGACCAGGTGCTCGTCGGCCGAGAAGACCAGGTGCGAGCTGAGGAACGCGTCGTCGCCGCGCGCCTCCCACACGACGTCCTCGGCCTGACCGACGTGACCGGGCACCGATGCCATGCGCATCGTGCTGCCCTCGATCACGCCGTCGCGTCCGACGACCGTACCCAGGCTGGTGTGGACGATGGAGTCCGGCTCGTAGTTCTCGACGATGTGGTCGATGTCGCGGGAGACCCAGATGCGGTCGGTGACCTCGCGGATGAAGTCGTCCGGGTCGGCGTAGGGCTGGTAGGCAATGGGATCGAGGGACATGGTGCTTCTTTCTGTGGAGGTGCGGGTACCGGGCTGGCCCGGTGGCGGAGGTGCTCGGTATACGTATGTGGAAGGACCGGTCAGCGGGCGAACTTGTCGTCCCCCAGCCGGCTCCGGTAGGTCTCCTTCATGAAGAAGGTGACGACGACCAGCGCCAGCAGTGCGCCGACGGCGAGGTAGGCCCACACGGCGTAGATGGTGCCGAAGGTGTTCACGAGAAGGGCCGCCACGAACGGCGTGATGCCCATGAAGACGGAGAACGAGCTGTTGTAGGCGATGGCGCTCGCGCTGAACCGCGTTCGCGTGGCGAAGAGTTCGGCCGCGCAGACCGTGACGATGCCGGTGAGGAAGAACTCCGGGACGACGTAGATGAGCTGGCTCGCGACGGCCGCGCCGAACGTGCCCGCCTCACCGACCTTGAAGGCCAGCGGGACCAGGACGAGACAGGCCACGGCACCCGCGATCAGCATGGGCTTGCGTCCGATGCGGTCGGAGAGGATGCCGGCCAGCGGCAGCATCGGGATCAGCACCGCGATGGAGATCGCGTTGGAGGCCAGGCCCATCCAGCGGGGCAGGCCCAGCGTGCCGCTCAGGTACTCCGGATAGAACGTGACCCAGGTGTAGGACAGGATCGCCAGCGTGATGGAGATGCCGCAGAAGACGAGGATCGGTCGCCACTGGGAGCGCAGCGCCTCCCGGATCGGCGCCTTCACCACGTCGGCGCCGTCCTCGGTCGCCCGCACGAACTCCGGTGTCTCGCCGATGTGCCGGCGCAGCCACATCCCGACCAGGCTCAGCGGCAGGGCCAGGACGAACGGGATGCGCCAGCCCCACGACTCCAGGTTCGGCCCCTGGAAGACCCAGCTGGTCAGCGCGGCCGTACCGGCCCCCGCGAGGATGCCGACGAAGCAGCTGTTGGAGGCGTACGAGGTGTAGTAGGCGCGGCGCTTCGGCTCCGCCCACTCCACCACGAACGCCACCGCGCCGACGTACTCCCCGCCCGAGACCATGCCCTGCACCACGCGCAGCAGCAGGAGGAGCAGCGGTGCGAGGGCACCGACCGCCTGATAGGTGGGCAGGACCCCGATCAGCGCGGTCGTCACTCCCATGCAGACGATGGTGTAGAGCAGGGCCTTCTTGCGGCCGACCCGGTCGCCCCAGCGGCCCACCAGCGTTCCGCCCAGGGGACGGAACAGGCAGGCGACGGCGACGATCGCGTAGGTGCTGATGACCGCGACGCCCTCGTCGCTCGCGGGGAAGAACGACGAGGCCATGATGGGAGCCATGTAGCCGTAGAGGCCGTAGTCGAACTGTTCTACGAAGTTACCGATACTTCCCGCGCCGATGGCGCGGCGTATCGCCCTCCGCTTCTGCGCGGCGTCCTCGGGGACAGAGACGGCGGCGGTGGGTGGCGCTGCGGCGGACATGGCTTCTCCGATCGCGCGGACGAATGGGGTGAGCGGCTGGGACGGATGTGCATACGTATGAATCAGGGGGTTGCGGTGAACGTTAAGGAGCGTCCGGGGTGGCGTCAAGGGGTGTGCGGGGTGCCGGAGCGGAGGGTTCCGCGGTCCGGCGACCGGTCCTCGGTGGCGCGAGCGAGCGGAAGGTGTCCATGAGGACGGCCGCCATGTTGAAGAGGACCAGCTGGGCGCCCGCTTCCTCGGCCTCTCGCGCCGCCGCCGTCGACGGCACGATGGTCATCACGGCCCGCCCCGCCGCGCGCGCGGCCCGGTGGGCGTCCTCGGTGAGTCCGTCGATGACGTCCCGTCCGGGAAAACCGCAGTCGGCGGCGAGGTCGGACGGCCCCACCAGCACGGCGTCCACCCCCCGCGTCGCGGTGATCTCCCCGGCCGCGGCACAGGCGCGCTCCGTCTCGATCATCACCACGACCAGGGTGTCCTCGCCCGCCGTCAGATGCTCCCGCGCCGTCACGGTGCCGAACCGGCCCGCTCTGCTGTACGTCGCGAAACCGCGCTGCCCCAGCGGCGGATAGTGGTCCGCCGACACGGCCCGCCGGGCGTCCTCCGCGCAGTCGACATGGGGATGGATGACGCCCGCCGCCCCCAGGTCCAGGCAGCGCAGGGCAAGAGCCGGTTCCGCCGTGCCCACGCGCACCAGGACCTCGACGCCCTGGGCCGCCGCGGCCGTCAGATGGTGCTGGAGCGCCGTCATGTCGGCCGGCCCGTGCTCGCAGTCCAGGACCACGTAGTCGAGCCCCGCGACCCCCGCCATCTCCACGAGCGTCTCCGAGGGCAGCCGCAGCAGGGCGCCGTAGAGCCGCTCCCCGGACGCGAGCCGCCGCTTGAGCGAGGGGCGGCGGGGTGCGGAGGCCGTCATCGGGCCACCATTCCGGCGGAGAGGTCGATGTCCGCCCCGCACAGTCCCGGCATCCGCAGCATCGCGGTCACGGCGGAGCCGACCTCCTCCTCGGTGACCATCCGGCCGAGTGCCGCCCGTGACACGAACGCGGCCTCCGCCTCGGCCCGGCTACTGCCGGTGCGCTCCGCCTCCAGACGGAAGTTCCGCTCCATGCGCGGACCCGAGACCGGGCCGGGCGACAGGGAGTTGACCGTCACCCCGAGCGGCCCGACCTCACCGGCGAGTGTCGTCGTGAGCCCGATGACGGCCATCTTCGAGGCGCAGTAGGGCGTGCGCCGCAGCAGAGGCCGCTTGCCGGACACGGAGGCGACGTTGACGACGTCACCGGACCCGCGCCGGGTCATCGGGGGCAGGAAGGCGCGGCACATGAGGAACATGCCGCGCACGTTCACGGCGAAGACCTCGTCCCACTCCTCGGGCGTGATGTCCGTCAGCGGAGCGACGGGCCCGGCGATCCCCGCGTTGTTGACCAGGACGGAGATCTCCTCGTCCGCGAGCCCGTCGGCGAGCGCCTCCACGTCACCGGGCCTGGAGACGTCGCAGACCCGGTAGTCGGCGCGGGGGCCGAGGCGCGCGGCCGTCTCCTTCAGGGTGTGCTCGGTGCGGCCCGTGATCACCACGCGGGCACCGTCGGACAGCAGGGACCGGGCGATGGCACTGCCCAGGCCGTTACCGCCCCCGCTCACCAGTGCGGTGCGCCCGGCGAGCGGGGGCGTCACGCCCGTCACGCGCCGGCCTCCTCGTTCCACGGCAGCGCGGCACCGGCGTACTTGGCCGCGCGCACGTCGCCCGAGCGGGCGTGGCCCTCGAAGAGCTCGACGCGCGCGGCGCGCCCGCACACCTCACCGAGCAGTGCGGAGGAGGACGTGTCGGTGACCTCCTGGTACGTCACCGTCTTGAGGTACTTGCCGACCCACAGACCGCCCGTGTACCTGGCGGCGCCGCGGGTGGGCAGCACGTGGTTGGTGCCGATGACCTTGTCGCCGTAGGACACGCACGTGCCCTCACCGAGGAACAGCGCTCCGTAGTCGTGCATCCGGTCCAGCGCCCGTCGCGGGTTCTCGGTCAGGACCTCCACGTGCTCGCTGGCGTAAGAGTCGGCGACGGCGAACGCCTCGTCGAGCGAGTCCGCGACCACGATCTCACCGTGGTCGCGCCAGGCCGGGCCGGCGAAGTCCTTGGTGGGCATGCCGGGCAGGAGGCGTTCGACGTGCCGCTCGACCTCGCGGCCCAGCTGCTCGGAGGTGGTGACGAGGACGGCGGGGGAGTCCGGTCCGTGCTCGGCCTGCGACAGCAGGTCCACGGCCACCACGAACGGGTCGGCGTGCTCGTCGGCGACGACCAGGATCTCGGTGGGACCGGCGAACAGGTCGATACCGACCTCGCCGAACAGCTGCCGCTTGGCCTCGGCGACGTAGGCGTTGCCCGGACCCGCGATCATCGGCACCCGGCCGATGGTCTCCGTGCCGACGGCGAGCGCCGCGACGGCCTGCACCCCGCCCAGCAGGTAGATCTCGTCGGCCCCCGCGAGATGCATCGCGGCGACGGTCGCGGCCGGGATCTCGCCCCGGATCGGCGGGGTGCAGGCGGCCACTCGGGAGACCCCGGCCACCTTCGCCGTCACGATGGTCATGTGCGCCGAGGCGGTCAGCGGGTAGCGGCCGCCGGGCACGTACGCGCCCGCGCCGGAGACCGGCACGTGGCGGTGACCGAGACGCACGCCGGGCAGCGTCTCGATCTCGATGTCGGTCATCGAGTCGCGCTGTGCCTGGGCGAACGTCCGTACCTGCTGCTGCACGAAGCGGATGTCGTCCAGGACCGTTCCGGGTACGCCGGAGACGATCCGCGCGACGTCGTCCTGCGACAGCCGGAAGGACTCGGGGCTCCAGTCGTCGAACTTCTCCGAGTACTGGCGGACGGCGTCGTCACCGCGCTCGCGGATGTCGTCGAGGATCGCTGCGACGCGCTCGGCGACGTCGGCGCGTGCGGCGCGGACCTGACCGGCGGGAACGGCGGACTTCAGATGTCGGGGCATGGTGGCTCTTCCTGTCGGGGAGGGGCGGTGGAGGGGGTCGGGGGAAGGGAGGGGGGAGGAAGGGGGGAGGGGGACGGGGGCGGGTGACGGGTGGCCGGAGTGGGCCTCAGCCCGCCCGTGCGGGACGGTGGTGGGCGACCTGCACGGTCGCCATGAGGTCGCCGAGGACCGAGGTGAGCGCGTCCGGCCGCTCCCACGGCAGCAGGTGTCCCGTGCCGGGCAGCTCGTGCAGCCGGGCGCCCGGGACGGCGCCGGCGATGGCCCGGTGGAAGCCGGGCGGGCACAGGACGTCCCGCGTGCCGCAGACCACGGCGGTGGGACAGCGGACGGTGCGCAGGGCGGGGAAGGCGTCCCGGCGGGTGGCCTGCGCGGCGAGCTGGGCCCGTGCGGCACGCGGGCCGACGGCGCGGGCCATGCGGCGGTAACGCTCCGCGAGGCGGACCGGCGCCGGGGCCTGGGCGAACATGCCCGGCAGGGTCTGCTCCACCACCGCGTCGAACCGGCCGTCGCCGGCCAGCTCGTCCCACGCGCGCCAGGCCGCGTACTGCTCCGGGCGCGGTGCTCCCGCGTTGGTGGAGACCAGACACAGTCCGGCGACCCGCCCGGGGGCCCGGCGCAGCACCTCGAACCCGACGATGGCCCCGAGGCTGAGCCCGGCCAGGACGAACGGGCCCGTCGTCGCGGACAGTACGGTGTCGGCCAGCTCCCCGACGGACGGGTCGGTGAGCGCGACGTGGTGCACCGGATGCCCGTCCGGGAAGCAGACGTCCGACCACAGGCTCGCGTCGCACAGCATGCCCGGGACGACGACCAGGGGCAGTGGCCCGTCCGGCGCCGCGGTGGAGGGGCCGGGCATCAGCGGCGCGCGGAGCGGGGCAGCAGCGCGTACGGCGCGACGTACCCGTTGTGGTCGATGCCCAGACCGGCGTCGGCGGCGGCCTTGACGACCTCCTCGTCCCACTCCAGACGCACCCGGCCGTCACCGGAGTTGACCACGAGCAGATCGCCCCGGTCGTCGCCGACGTTGCGCAGGGTCCGCCAGGCGTCCTGCGGCACGGAGAGCATGTCCCGCGGGCCCAGGCGCACCGACACCGGGTCGGTGCGGTTGAGGGTGATCTCCCACAGGCCGTCCTTGACGATCAGGGTCTGCGTCTCGTGCTGGCGGTGCAGGGAGACGCCCTGGCCCGGGTCGGCACGCAGCCAGGCGGCGTTGTGGCCGTGCGGGTTGAAGATCCGGGGCTCCTGGTGCGGGTCCTCCGTCATGCCGTACCCGATGACGCAGCTCAGGCGGGCGCCCGCGCCGGGCAGGGAGCTGTCGAGGAACGGGTGCTCGGACCAGACGAGCTCGTCCGCCGCGGCGATCCGGCGCTTCATCTGCTCGGGGCTGTAGCGGCGCAGCCGGTCGATGTGCTCCTGCGCCATCGGCTGCACGAGTTCGCCGCCGTCGGGGATCTGGTCCCCGGCCACGGTGTCGACGAGCTGGTTGTCGGCGGTCAGGTACAGGCCGTGCCCCTCGGCCTCGCGCAGCACGGACGGGCCCCAGATGATGCCGCCGGTGTCGTCCATGCCGAGCACGGTGAACAGCCAGCCGTCGTCCGGGCCGGTGTTGGTGAAGCCGCGGAAGATCCAGGTCGGGACGGACACGACGTCACCGGCGCGCAACGGCAGCTCGCCCTCGGTGCCGTCGGCGCCCCAGCGCAGCAGGTACTCGCCCTCGGTGCAGACGAACACCTCGGCCGTGTAGTGCAGGTGGAGGTTGTTGGTGATGCCGTGGGGCATGGCCGCGGCGCCGATGTTGTAACCGTGCGGGAGGCGCAGGTTGACGAACTGGCCGGCTGCCTGCGACACCCCCGGTCCGATCATCGCGTAGTTCTCCTTGCGGTCCGAGCCCGGTGTCCGGCAGTCGATGAACGCCTGGTTGCAGGAGACGAAATCGCTGCGGCGGATCGTGCGCCGGTCCAGTTCGGAAGGGGAAACGACGGTGTCGGGCATGACGACTCCTCTGTTCGAGGTCTGTGCGAGGTCTGTTCGGAGGGGACTGTGAGTTCTGTGAATACGTATGTATTTCCATGACAGGGTGTGCTGCGGGCTGTGTCAAGGGGTGTGTTGCAAAAGCCGAGAGAGCTTTGTCCCGAGTGGGTGGACGGTCCGCGTGTCCGACCCGTTCGGACGCGGCGGCGGCTACATACGTATCCTTGGCAGAGGGCGCCGGGCCGATGGGCGCGGTGGGCGGCGAGAAGAGGGGCCGATGGCGATCACGAGTCATGACGTGGCGAGACTGGCGGGCGTCTCCCAGCCGACGGTGTCCCGTGCCCTGCGGGACGACCCCAGGGTGTCGCCGGCGACACGGGAGAAGGTGAAGGAGGCGGCACGTGCGCTGAACTACGTGCCGAGCGAGGTGGGCCGCTCGCTGTCCACCCGTTCCACACGGCGGGTCGGCGTCATCGTGACCGATCTGACGAACCCCTTCTACCCGCACGTGGTCGCGCCCCTGCACGACGAACTGGGCCGGCTGGGTTACCGGATGATGCTCCTCACCGAGCGGTCCGACGAGGCGGTCGCCCAGGAGGAACTGCTCGACCAGTCGCTCGACGGCGTCGTACTCGCCACCGCCACCACCGACTCCCGCCTCCCGGCGCGGCTGGACCGCCGCGACATGCCGTACGTCTTCCTCAACCGTGACACCGGCCGGGCCGGTGACTACGCCTCCGTCGTCGACAACGAGGGAGGCGGCCGGCTCGTCGCCCGCGAGCTCGCCGCGCTCGGGCACCGCCGGATCGCGGGCATCTTCGGCGCGGCCAACACCACCACGGGGCGCGAGCGGGAGCTCGGCTTCCGCCTGGCCCTCGCCGACGAGGGCATCGGCCTGCCCGAGGAGCGGGTGGTGAGAGGGCCTTTCGAGTACGAGACCGGGTACGAGGCCCTGTCCTTCCTGCTGGACGCGGCGCAGCGGCCCACCGCGGTGTTCTGCGGGAACGACGTGGTCGCGGTGGGTGTCCTCAACGCCGCCCGTGCCGCGGGCCTGAGCGTGCCCGGCGACCTCACCGTCGTCGGATTCGACGACCTGCCCATGGCCTCCTGGGAGGTGCTCCGCCTCACCACGGTCCGGCACGACCTGGCGGAGCTGGCCCGTCAGGCGGCCCGTCTGCTCGTCCGCCGCATCACGGGCCGGGCGGATCCCGCGGGGGAGCGCCTGGTCCTGCCGACCGAGTTCGTCCCCCGAGGAACGCACGGCCCGCCGGCGTGAGCGGTCACCGCCGCACGGCATCGGCCGGGGAGGCCGTCGCGGGCGACTCGACGCCGACGGGGCCCCGGCCCGGCGGCCGCGCCCCGGGGCGGCGTTGGCGCAGCGCGCCCACCGTGACGAGCACGGCCGCGAGTCCGAGCGACAGCCACAGTTCGAGCCGGTGCTCCGGAAGGACCGCCATCAGGACCAGGACCCCCGAGATGAAGGCGATGGTCGCGAGGGTCAGGTAGGGGAACCCCCACATCCGCACCTCGGAAGGCCGGGGCGCCTTGCGCCGGGTCGCGTACTGCGTGAGCGCGATGACCAGGTACATCATCAGGGCGATCGCGCCGCTGGACGCGATGAGGTACGTGAACACCCTGGGCAGCAGGTAATTGGCGACCACGGCGGCGACGCCGATGGCGGTCGACGCGACGACCGCGCAGCGCGGCACACCCGAGGCGGAGGTGACACCGAACGCGGCCGGGGCGTCGCCGCGCCGGGCCAGCGAGAAGGCCATGCGCGAGGCGGTGTAGATCGCCGAGTTCAGACAGCTGCTGACGGCCACGACGAGCACGACGTCCATGATGCGCTCGGCCCCGGGGATGTTCATGCGGTCGAGCACCGCCTGGTAGGAGCCGTCGGCGAGCGCGTCGGAGTCCCACGGCACGAGGCTGACGACGAAGAAGATCGACCCGAGGTAGAACAGACCGAGCCGCCAGACGACGGCGCGCACGGCCTTCTTGATGTTCTTCCGCGGAGCTTCGGACTCCGCGGCCGCTATGGTGACGATCTCGCTGCCCTGGAAACTGAACATCGCCGTGAGCAGCCCGGCGACGACGGCCGTCCAGCCCCGCGGCGCGAACCCGCCGTCGCTCCAGAGGTGGCCGACTCCGCGGGCATCACTGCCCGGCAGCAGCCCGAGAACCGCGAGCACACCGAGGACGAGGAACGCCACGATGGCGATGACCTTGAGGAAGGCGAACCAGTACTCGAACTCGCCGTAGTTGCGTACCGCGAGAAGGTTGCTCCCGGCCAGGACGGCGATCAGCGCGAGGGCCGGTATCCAACTGGGCAGAGCGAGGAGTCCGCCGACGACCTCGCCGGCGGCGATGGCCTCGATGGGGATGACGAGGACGTAGAACCACCAGTACAGCCAGCCGACGGAGAACCCCGCCCAGCGGCCGAGGGCGCGGTCCGCATAGGTCGAGAACGAGCCGGTGTCGGGGTGGGCGACCGCCATCTCCCCGAGCATCTGCATGACGAGCACGACCAGAGCGGCCGCCAGGAGGAACGAGACCAGCACGGCGGGTCCGGCCGCCGCGACGGCGGTGGACGAGCCGACGAACAGGCCGGCCCCGATCACGCCGCCGATGGAGATCATGGTGATCTGGCGGCCCTTGAGCCCCTGGGTGAGGGCGGGCCCGTGCGCACCCGGCGGGGGAGCGGAGGGAGGGGGTCGGTGCATGAGGGACCTCGGGGAGATGGAGGGGGAGCGGAACCCGGCCGGAGGGCGGTGAGCCGTCACGCGGACCGCGTCGGAACGTCGGCCCCCGTGACGTGGACGTCCGTGGGCGTCCTGCGGTGCCGCCCGCTCGGCCGGTGCCCTACCGGCGACCGGTCACAGCTGTTCGCGCAGCGGCGCGGGAACGGAGTCGAAGGCAGCGGACGTACGGCCGACCCGGTCGATGCGGAGCGTGGCCGTCGCCCCGTGGGCGGCGAGTCCCTCGAACGCGGAGATGCGCTCGACGGCGGGTGCCAGTGCGGCCGTGCCGTTCTCGGCCGCCCTCTGGTACGTGAGCGGCTTGAGGAAGCGGGAGACCGACAGGCCCGCGTTGTAGCGGGCGGTCTTGCCCGTCGGCAGCACGTGATTGGTGCCGGCGATGCCCTTGTCGGAGTACGCCACGGTGGACCAGGGGCCGATGAACAGCGAACCGTAGTTGGTGAGGTTCCGCAGGTAGTAGTCGTCGTCCTCGGTGTGGACCTCCAGGTGCTCGGGGCCCAGGACGTCGGCGACGGCGATCGCGTCGTCACGGTCCCGTACGACGATCACGGAGCCGAAGTCGCGCCAGGCGGGTCCCGCGATGTCCCGCGTCACCAGCTTCTCCAGCTGGCTCTCCACCTCCGCGGCCACGGCACGGCCCAGCGCCTCGGACGTGGTGATCAGCGCGGCGGGCGAGTTGGGGCCGTGCTCGGCCTGCCCCAGCAGGTCGGCCGCCACCCACGCGGGGTCGGCACTGTCGTCGGCGATCACCGCCACCTCCGACGGTCCCGCCAGCAGGTCGATGCCGACGCGTCCGAACAGCTGCCGCTTGGCCTCCGTGACGAAGGCGTTGCCCGCGCCGACCAGCATGTCGACCGGTGCCTCGCCGAGCAGGCCGAAGGCCATGGCACCGAGCGCCTGGACCCCGCCGACGGCGAAGACCCGGTCCGCCCGGGACAGGTGGGCGCCGTACAGAACGGCGGGGTGGGCGCCGTGCTCGCCGGACGGCGGCGTGCACGCCACGACCATCGGCACCCCGGCCGTCTTCGCGACGTTGACGGTCATGAAAGCGCTGGCCAGCAGCGGGAACCTGCCCGCCGGCAGGTATGCGCCGACCCGGGAGACGGGGACGTACCGCTGGCCGCAGTTCACCCCGGGAGCCAGTTCGATCTCGAAGTCGGTCAGGTGCTCGCGCTGCGCGGCGGCGAACCGGTGCGTGCGCTCGTACCCCATCTCCAGCGCGGTACGGACGTCCGGAGGCAGGGCGTCCCCGGACTTCTTCAACTCGGTCTCGCTGATCTCCAAATCGCCGGACCAGCCGTCCAGTTCCTCGGCGTAGGCGCGGACCGCGTCCAGACCCCGGCGCTCGATCTCCCGCAGCATCTGCGAGACACGCTCGACCACCTTCGGGTCACGCTGGGCGGGCGGGCCGTCGACGGCGGGCTTCTTCAGCCACTGGAGAGGGGGGAGGGCCTGTGCTTCTTCGTGCGTGATCTGCATGACCGGGACGCTAGGCGAGACGGAGCCACAGGACCAGAGGGGCCTTTCCTGGACGTCCCACAGGGAAACCCTGTGGCTCGGTCGGCCTCTCACTCGCCCCTGCTCTGGCGCACCTCCCGCAAGGTGTCCTCGGCCAGCCGGGCGAGCTCCCGGGTGGCACGCGACAACGGCCGGCCACGGCGCCGAACGAGCGCGATCGTGTCGTACAGCGGTTCGGCGAAGGACGCCGTGTGCAGGCCGGCCGGAAACGACGGGCTCCCGATGACGGCGCTGCTGGCGATCGTGTCCCCGACCCCGACCGCCGCCAGCTTCACCGCCGCCTCGACGTGCTCCAGCTCGATGAGCGGATCGATCCGGACACCGGCCAGCTGGGCCCGTTCCGCGAGCTGCCGCCGCGTCGGATCCTGCCAGCCGTAGTGCGCGTCGTACAGCACGAGTGGCGCCTGCGAGAACGCCTCGATGGTCACCGGCACGCGCGTGCGCTCCGGGGCGGCGCTGACGTAGAACACCTCGTCGCGCAGCAGCGGGGTGACCGACAGCCCCTCGTCGTCGATGGGCAGGACGACGAGCCCCGCCTCTATGCGGCCGGCCGCCACGGCGGCGGCGGTCTCCGCCGAGTTCTGGCCGACGAGCCGCACCCGGACCTTGGGGTAGCGGGCGTGGAACATCTGGACGAGGTCCGCCAGCAGGTAGTAGTCGGCGTTGCGCAGGACTCCGAAGGTCGCCGTGCCACCGCCCAGCGAACCCAGCGAGTGCACGGCGCGGATCCCGCTGTCCGCCGCGGCCAGCGCCTCCTGCGCGTACGGCAGCAACTCCTGCCCGGCGGTCGTGAGGGTGAGCGTGCGGCTTCCCCGGACGAACAGTTCCGCGTCCAGTTCCGCCTCCAGGCGGCGGACCAGTTCGGAGGCGGAGGCCTGAGCGATGTCCATGGCTCCCGCCGCGGCGGTGAACGACCCGAGGCGTTCGGCCACGACGAATGCCCTGAGCTGGTTGAGGGTCATGCCGCCCCTCCTGGCACGGGGTGGGCGGCATGTCGGGGCGAGGAGCAGGTCGAAGGCATGCCGGAACCCTAACGGGGCCCGGGGTCCCCGTCCGGGGTGAGCGACCCCGGCCTGCCGCAGGATTCTCCTGTGCTTCCCACAGGTTTCGGCGGCCTTGTCCTGTGTACGGCCGGATGATTGGCTGCTGCCCGTCCCCTCCTCTACGCCTCTACGCCACCCGATGCGGAAGGTGCCCACCTCCATGCCCACCCCCCTGTCGCTCGGCCTGGTGCAGACGGCCGCCTTCCACCACGGTGACGACCCCTTCGAAGGCTTCGCCCGCCAGGTGCGCGGCCTCGCCCGCGCCCACCCCGCCGTCCGGCTGTTCGTCTTCCCGGAACTGCACGTGTGCGGGCACCGGCCCGACGAGGACCCCGAACAGGTCATGAACACCGCGGCGCAGGAACTGGACGGTCCCAGGGGCTCCGCGCTGGCCGCCCTCGCCCGCGAGCTGGGCGTGTGGCTCGCCCCCGGAAGCGTCTACGAACGCGGCGAGGACGGACACGTCTACAACACGGCCCCGGTGTATTCGCCCGAGGGGAAGCGAATCGCCGAGTACCGCAAGGTCTTCCCGTGGCGCCCCTACGAGACCACGGCGGCCGGTGACCGCTTCGTCGTCTTCGACCTGGAGGAGCACGGGCGAGTGGGTCTGTCGATCTGCTACGACGCGTGGTTTCCGGAGATCACCCGGCATCTGGCGTGGCAGGGAGCCGACCTCGTTCTGAACCTCGTACGCACACCGACCGTCGATCGTGCTCAGGAACTCGTCCTCGCCCGTGCGAACGCGATCGTCAATCAGGTCTTCATGGCCAGCGTGAACGCGGCGCCCCCGGACGGGATCGGCCGCAGCGTCGTGGTCGATCCCGAAGGCCGGGTGCGCGCCGAGTCGGGTCCCGAACCGCGGATCGTCGTCACGGACGTCCTCGACCTCACCGAGGCCCGACGGGTCCGCCGGTACGGCACCGCGGGGCTCACCCGGGTCTGGGATCCCTTCAGCGACGGCCGGCAGCCCATCGAGCTGCCCCTCTACCAGGGGCGGATCGAGCCGGCGCGGTGGCGCCGCGGGCCTGGATGATCCAGCGACCGCGACCGCGACGGCTCGGCGGGCACCTCGGCGCCGTTCAGGCCCAGTTCGGCAGGTCGGTGCCCCACCGGGTGGGTCCACGGTTCCAGTTCGAGGGTGCGCCTTCGTAGTGGACCGGGGGCAGTGCGTGCCGCAGCGGACCGTAGGGGGACGCGGTCTCGGTGAGCCGGGCTCCGGGGTCGTGGGGGTCGTCTCCGCCCGGGGCGGAGGCGGGGCGGATGTCCAGCAGCCAGGAAGCCGTACCCGCCAGGGAGAGGCGAAGGTGTCGCCCGCCACCGGCGGCGTGGCGGTCGCTGAGCGCACGCAGGACGGCCGCGGCGAGCAGATACCCGGTCCCGTGGTCCAGCGCCTGAGCGGGCAGGACGCCGGGTCGGCCGTCGGCGCCGGCCTCGATCGCGGCGATACCGGTACCGGCCTGGACGAGGCTGTCGAAGCCGCGTCGCCCGGCCCAGGAGCCGGACCAGCCCCAGGCGCACAGCTGGGCGACGATCAGGCCGGGACGCCGGGACAGGAGCGCGTCGGGCGCGAGTCCGTGCCGGTCCAGGGCACCCGGTCG
This sequence comes from Streptomyces sp. NPDC051136, assembly GCF_044455745.1. Taxonomy (NCBI): domain Bacteria; kingdom Bacillati; phylum Actinomycetota; class Actinomycetes; order Kitasatosporales; family Streptomycetaceae; genus Streptomyces; species Streptomyces sp. NPDC051136. The sequence continues at coordinate 195,136 of NZ_JBITFE010000013.1, forward strand.
GTATCCGATCACCACGACGTCCGCCTCGCTGAGAAGGTCCTCGAAGGAGCGCCGGCCGGCAGGGTCGGCGAGGTCCAGCAAGGTGGAGCGTTTGCCCATGCCGGTGTCGGCATGGGCATCTGCGTCCTCGGCGAGTCGGGGCGCGTCCACGCGCAGCACGTCGGCGCCCAGCAGTGCCAGGGTGCGGGTGGCGACGGGACCGGCGATGACACGGGTCAGGTCGAGGACACGGACCCCTTGGGCCGGCAGGGAAGCGGGCACCAGTAGCCGGGGATCGCCCTGAGGCGCGGGCCGCGTCTCGATCAGAGCGGACCCCGCCGCGACGGGTGGGCGACGGGCGGCGAGTGCGGGGCCGGCGGGCAGGTGGCCATCGGGCCTGTGGCCGGCGGGCGCGGACGCCACGGCGACGGCCAGGCCGCCGGCCGCGTAGACGGCCTCCTGGATCTCCAGGGCCGGACGCGATGCCAGTTCCTTCGCGAGCGTGTCCACCAGGGCGTGGTCCTGCCCCGTGTCCGAGAGCCCGAGGGCGCCGAGCAACCGGGCACGGTGGTGGGGGTAGTTGGCGTGCGTGCGCACCCATCCGTCGGCTGCCTGCCAGAAACCGGACAGGGGGGCGAAGGACGCCGGGGCCCTGCCGTCGATGCGCAGGTGGCGCTCACTGACGAACGCGGTGGCCACCGCGCCCTCGTCCACCCGCACCGCGGGCACCGGCACGCGGTTGCGCAGTGACAGCAGTTCCGCGGCGGCCAGTGAGGCAACCGCCACGGCGGCCCGGGCCAGTTCCCTCACTGGCAGACGCGACGGCAGGACGGCGCCCGCCCCCTCGAAGGACACCCTCCGGACCAGTTGGCGCCGGCCTCCCAGGGCCGCCCAGGCGTGTGCGGTGGCCGCATCCTCGGTATACGTCATCCGCTCATTGTGCGGCTCGCGGCGCAGGGTGACGTGGACGGAGGCAGGGTCACCGGGCCGCACCGCGCCGGCGTAACCCGGAGCGTGTGTCTCGTCACGTGGAGGGCGGCGGCGGAGGTTGTGGGTGTGAGGCCCGGAGTGCGGGACACCCGCGGAGTGCAAGAGAGTTCATCTCGTGCTCGCGGTGGTCACCAGCGCGGGCGCACGGTCAGTGAAAGGGGCTTCTGCGTGTCTCAGGTCGAGGAGTCGGTCGAGGTCGACGTGCCGGTGCACACGGCGTACAACCAGTGGACGCAGTTCGAGACCTTCCCCGAGTTCATGGGCGGCGTGGAGCGGATCGAGCAGCGCAGCGACACGCTGACGCACTGGACGACGAGTGTGGGCGGGGTGAAGCGCGAGTTCGACGCACGGATCACGGAGCAGGTCCCGGACGAGCGGGTGGCCTGGACGACCGTCGAGGGCGAGGCCCGTCAGGCCGGGGTGGTGACGTTCCACCGGCTGGACGAGGCGCGCACCAAGGTCATGCTGCAGATGGAGTTCGACCCGGACGGTCTCGCGGAGACGGTGGGGGACAAGCTCGGCCTCGTACGCAAGCAGGTCACCGGGGACCTGGGGCGGTTCAAGACGTTCATCGAGAAGCGCGGCCGGGAGACCGGGGCCTGGCGAGGTCAGGTCTGACCCGCCCGGCACCTGCGGGCCCCGCGAGCACGAGGAGTGCCGACGGGGCCCGCCGTCCGTGCCGAGCGGCCGACATCGGCCCGGGGAGGGGCGGATGCCGGTGGAAGGGCCGGCAGTCGGAGGGCGCGGGAGGGACGTGCGGCACCGCGGAGGTGCCCCGAAGCCGCGCCGGGTCAGTCCTCCAGGAGGACGGGCACCGGTCCCGTCGCCGCTGACGGCGACGCGACCGCAGCGGTGAAGTTGTCCTCGACTTCCGCCTTCTCCGCGGCGTTCGGGTACGGGTTCGTGCACGGCACGCCCGCGCTGGATCCCGACATCAGGCTGGAGCAGGGTCCGGGTTTGCGATCCGGCAGGCCCAGGATGTGGCCGAGTTCGTGGGACGAGATGCGCACCGTGTCGTAGCCCTCGTTCACCGCTTGGCGGCCGATCCACACGGTGCCGTTGCCCAGGGAGGTGGGGAGGGCGCGCGGCCAGCCGTTGTCGGCCAGGATCCGGATGTTGGCCCGTTGCCCGGCCGCGGCAGGCCGCAGCTCCGCGCCGTCCACGCTCGCGTTCCAGATCGCCGCGCCCCGGTCGACCGCGGACCTGAACTCCGCGGACCCGCTCGCGTCGTAGGTGAGGACCCGCGCCGCGGCCGATGAGGCGGAGGTGGCGCCCGGCGTTTCCGCGGCCAGGGCCTGACCACCGCCCAGGGCGGGCAAGGACGTCAGCAGGATCGCGGCTAGGCCGCTCGTGAGTGTCCGGACATGCATGTTCGATCTCCTTGTGGGGGATAGGAGTCGTGCGCATGACATCACTGGGTTGCCTGCCCACTGGATGCGGCTGCCAATCCGTGATTTCGACCGGACGGCGGGCGAGTTGCGGGCGGGGAGGCGTCGTCCTCCTTCCGGCCCGAATTCGCGTGTCTGGGCCGGGGGCGCGCGTAGGGTCGGGAATGTGACGAAGAACCCGAAGTCTTCCGCGTCGACACCCGAGACGGAGCCCTGTCCGGACATGTCCGCGAAAGCGGCCGCCTTCCTGGCCGGTCAGCAGATCACGATGACGCAGTGCGGACTGTGCGGCACGGAGATCGCCGGGGTGAACGGGCGGTATTCCTGCGGGGTCTGCGGCTGGACGAACCCGTGGTGGGAGGGGACCAGCACGCTGCCGAGCGCGCAGGACGACGTACAGACGTGAGAAGGGGGCGGCACGGAGAGGCCCTGTTCGGCTTCCTCGCCGCAGGGCGGACCCGCGGGTTGGACACGGAGGCATGAGGCCGAGCGCCGGGGCAAGGCTGAGGACATGACTGCCACGCTCGGTGCCTTCGTCCTCGGTACTCCCGACCCTCCCGCGCTCGCCGACTTCTACCGGGCGCTGCTCGGTTGGGAGGAGGCCGAACGGTCGCCGGAATGGGTGCGGCTGAAGGAGCCGGGACGGGAGCGCCCCAGCCTGAGCTTCCAGCTGGAGCGGGATCACACGCCTCCGACCTGGCCGCAGCGCCCGGGCACCCAGCAGATGCAGGCACATCTGGACCTCCAGGTCGCCGACCTGGCGGAGGAGACCGCGCGGGCCGTCGCCCTCGGCGCGACGCTGCAGGAGCACCAGCCGCAGGAGGACGTGCGGGTGTTGCGCGACCCGCACGGCCATCCGTTCTGCCTGTTCCTCCCGGGCGCCTGAAAGCCCTCGGCGGACACCGGGCCACCGGTCGGACTCGGTCGCGGACGCCACTTCGCAGAGGTTCGCGGCACTGCTCGGCAGAGGCACGGGTGTCGTGAGGCGGCCCCCTGGGTACCCGCCGGCCGGCGGCACACCGGCGAGCGCCCGGACCCGCGTCTCGATGCCATGGGAGAGGGAATGGGACTTCGTGAGTCGGCTCGGACCGTCGCTTCCCGATGCTCCGCCGAAGTACTGTGCGGCCGCTACCGTCTGGACGGCCGCATCGGTTCGGGCGGTGCCGCGGACGTCCATCGGGGCCTCGACCTGCGGTTGAGGCGGCCGGTGGCGGTCAAGGTGTTCCGGCCCGACACCGGCTTCGACCTGGCGGAGGCCTCGCACGGCGAGGCAGTGATCCTGGCACGGTTGCAGCACCCCGGACTCGTCACCGCGTACGACGTCGGGCAGCACAACGGGCGTGGCTTCCTGGTCATGCAACTGATCGAAGGCGAAACGCTCAAGAAGCGCATCGCCCGGGGACCGCTGACACCGGCGGCGACGGCGGCAGTCGGCGGAGGCCTCGCCGACGCGCTCGCCCACGCCCACGACGCCGGAGTCGTCCACCGAGACGTCAAACCGTCCAACGTCCTCCTGGACGCCTCACACCGTCCCTACCTCACCGACTTCGGCATCTCCCGTCTGCTGGACGCCACCACACGCACCGCCACCGGCACACTCGTCGGCACCGCCGCCTACCTCTCCCCCGAGCAGGTCCTCGGCCGGCCCGTCGGCCGCCCCGCCGACGTGTACGCCCTCGGCCTGGCCCTCCTGGAGTGCCTCACGGGCAGGCTCGAATACGACGGCGGACCTCTGGAAGCCGCGATCGCACGACTGCACCGCCGGCCCGTCGTGCCCCCCGGGCTGCCGGCGGCATTCGCGGACCTGCTGAGGGACATGACCGCCCTGGACGAGCGGGACCGTCCGACAGCCCGTGACTGCGCCCGCACGCTGGCGGCGTGGGCCGACCCGGTGAGCCTCGCGGCCGGCCCGTCGGCGCCGACCGGGAGCTTCGTCCCCTCACCCGTGGCGTCGCGTTCCGCCGACCGTACCCATCCGAAACCGTCCGTCGGGGACCGGACCGCTCCTCGTCCCGTGCCCGCGCGACGGCGCACGCTCGTGGCGGGTGTGGGCGTCACGCTCGTCACGGTGCTGGCGACCGCCCTCACCCTCGCCGACGACTCCGCACCCCAGGGGCACGACCGAAGCGCGACCGAGGCCAGCGGCGCTCCCACCGGAGACGTGCATGCTCCACGGACCAAGCGGGAGACCGAGGCGTCCACGCCCTCTGCCGCGACACCATCGCCCTCCCGCCACAACGCCTCGGCCGACGCCGACCGGCAGGCCGCCTCCCCGGCCCAGGGCGCTGACCGTGCACCCGGTGCCGGTACGGCTGCGCACGACTCCGCGGCGCGGGGTGCGGACCGCGGCCCGAGCGTCCCGCCTGCGCCGGCGGGGCGCGGCCGGTCGGGCAAGGCCCCGGACCATCGCCCGCCCGGCCAGGCCAAGAAGACCGAACAGGCCGCTGACAAGGGACCGGGCAAGAGGGCCGAGCCGCCGAACGCGAAACGCTGAGGAGCCGTGAGGGGCGTTCGCGTCTGATCACCGCACGGGTCGGGGCCCGGTGATGGGAGGTGGGTTCCGCTGCGCCACCGGGCCCCGACTGTGACGGCTGATGCCCGGGAAAGCGGCATTCACACCCATTGCGGCACAACCGGCTTCCGGTGCCGGACATGCCGGTGGGCCCCGGACGGTGTCCGGGGCCCACCGATGGCTCGGGCCCGCTGGTGCGGTGCGGCAGTGCCGACTCGGCTACCAGCGATACCAACGGCCCTTGCGGCCGCCACCGTCCGCGGAACGGACGACGAAGCCCAGCAGCCAGACCACCAGCACGATGACGGCGATCCACCACAGTGCCTTGAGGGCGAAGCCCGCACCGAACAGGATCAGAGCCAGCAGAAGAACGAGAAGCAGGGGAACCATAGTTATCAACCTCCGCCGCTCCTCGTGCCCGCCACCAGGCGGAACACACACCTGACCACCCTGATTTCTTCACGGTCCGACCACTGGCCGGTCGCGAACGGAGCGCGGGGAGACGCATGACCGACGGGCCCGGGCGGCGTCGGCACGGCTGGTGCCACGGTCACTCGTCGACGGCCGCGCCGAACCGCGCGTCGGCCGCCGGAGCGCCGAGGCGTGTCCCGTCGTAGGTCCAGGTGCCGGCGGCGACCAGGCCCGACGGAGACGCGGGCAGCACCCAGATGAAGCCGTCGTCGCCGTTCTCACCCGGTGCCGCCGCCAGGAGTCCGTGGCGACCGTCCTTGTCGGCGTCGATCAGCCGGACCTGACCGCCCCAGCGGTCGGACCTCTCCGCCGTTCCGGGAATGGCGGAGAGCTGCTGGTCGAAGCTCTTCGCGCCCGTGCCGCTCAAGCCGGTCCGGTCGCCGCGCAGCACCCACACCGCCCCCGCGTCGGGCACGCTGCCGATGTCCTCGCCGGGCGCCCCGACGGCGAGGTCGGGGTGGCCGTCGCCGTCGGTGTCCCCGGCCGACAGCTCGGCGCCCCACTGGTCGCCCGCCTCCGCGGTCCCGGGCACTCCGGGGGAGTCCTGGGTCCAGTACTGCGCCGGTTCGGGCTCCAGCCCGGACAGGTCCCCGCGGCCGAGGTACAGGGTGATGCCACCTCCCGTCGGTGCGCCGGCCCCGGTGTCGCCGATGACGAGATCGTCCTGACCTGTGCCGTCCCAGTCGCCCGAGACGACGGCCGGACCACCCGGGAAGGTGCCCCCGTCGCCGAGAGCGCCGGAGTCCGGCGCGCCGTGCAGGACGTGCACCGTGCCCACACCCGGCCGCCCTCCGGTGGTGACGCCTGAGACGGCCAGGTCGGCCCAGGAGTCCTCGTTGTAGTTGCCGTGGCTCAGGCTGCGGAACTCGAAGCCGGCGCCCGACGGCGCCAGATCACTCGCCCGCACACGGTGCTCGGACAGGGTGGGGTGCCGTGCCGTCAGGCCGGGCGTGAGGGTGAAGAAGAGCAGGGTGTCGTCCTCCAGGAGGGCGAGGGAATCACGCGGGTCGGCGTCCGGATCCGCCGGATCGGGGGCGAAGTACCGGGCCGCCTCGACGGCCCGTCCGAAGCTCGCTCCGGCCCGCGGGGCTTCGTCCTCCAGCCAACTGCTGTCGGACCCGTGCAGCCCGGTGGGCGACCCCCAGAACACGACGGCGCCGCCCGCGTCGGGCAGACCCCCGAGATCCTCGCCCGGGATGCCGACGACGGCGTCGTCATAGCCGTCGTTGTCCAGGTCACCGGAGGCGACGGCCGCGCCGAAACGGTCACCGGCCTCCGCGCCGCCGGGTACGCCGGAGACGTTCTGGTGGAGCACGCTCTTCCTCGTCGTGCTCAGACCGCCCGACGAGCTGTACTGGACGGAGACGTAACCGGCGCCCGAGGCGCCGCCCACCGTGGCTCCGGGGGCACCGGTCAGCACGTCGTCGTAACCGTTGCCGTCGTAGTCGCAGTTGCGCTGCTGCCACCCGATGGACGGGAAGGGCACAGGAGCTGGGGCCTGGGCCGGGGCCGCGGGCGCCGAAGGGGCTGCGACCACCGCGCCGCCGCCGAGAGCGAGGAGCGCGGCCGTCGCGACGACCGCTCGTCCGAAGTGACATACCGGAAGGCGTACGGGAAGACGCACAAGAAGACGCACAGGAAGACCTCCCTGGTCTCCGGGACCGCCCGCGGTCCATGCCGGCCGCGGCGGGTGCGGGCGAGGGTGTGCGACGCTGCGCGCGCCGGACACCGGGAGAGGGACTGGTGCGCGCCTGCCGCACGGCACCGGTCCGCGCCGCAGCCTCCAGCATGTGAAGGACGTGCGGCCGTGTGCGTCTTCCGCCGTCGTGCAGTGCGGTGAGGGCACGGACCTTGTTGCGTTCACCGAGTAGACAACCGCGCGTCGTCGAAGGTTGTACGCACGCCGCTGCGGGCCGCGGGCTGCGGGCTGCCAGCCCCGCCCCCCTGGCCGCTGGACTTCAGTGCCCGGCCGCTCGCGCCTCGGCGCAGGGTCCGAGGGGGAGGGCGAGGGCAGTGCCGTACGGTGCGAGATCCCTCATCGCGGGCCTGTGGAGCCACAGGCCGCCGGGACGCCGAGCGGAGCGCCGGGAGTGCCCGCCTCGCCCTCAGTCGGACCCGTGTTCCTCCTGGGGCTCCGTGCGGGATCCGGTGGGGACCGTGGACGGCTGCCTTACCCATGTCAGCGCCTCTTCGCAGTCCAGCCGCGGGATCCAGGCGTCGGACCTACCGCAGTCGCCGCCCTCGGGCAGGGGGCCCACACCGAGCACGCGCAGGCCCGCACGGGCCGCCGACTCGATACCCGTGAGGGAGTCCTCGACGGCGAGCGCGGCCCGTGGCGGGACCCCGCAGAGGCGGGCGGCCCTGCTGTACACGTCGGGCCACGGCTTGGGCCGTACGGCCTGCTCCGGCTGCTCCGGTGTTTCCTCCGTCACCGGCCCCGGCCCCGGCCCGCGAGAGTGTTCGGGCTGCACCGTGGGCACGACGACATGCCGGAAATACCGTCGCAGCCCGGCGCGGTGAAGGCTCTCGTCCACGACCTCCAGGGGGCAGTTGCTCGCGACGGCCAGGGGAAGCCGGCGCGCGCACAGCCGTACGAACTCAGGGGCGCCCGGCATGGTCAACGGGTCCTCCGCGACGAGCGACAGGAAGTGCCGGAGCAGGGACGCGGAGAGATCGGCGGCCAGGTCGGGCTTGTTCGTCTCCTGCGCCATCAGGCGGCCGCAGTCGAGGTAGTGCACTCCCTTGGCCCGCTCGGCGAAACCCGGTGGCGTGGGCAGTCCGAACTCGCGGAAGGCGCGGGTGCGGGCGTCCTGCCAATGACGTTCGGTGTCCATCAGGGTGCCGTCGCAGTCGAAGACGACGGCCTCCGGTGACCAGTTGCGCAGGGTGCGTGAGATCGGCGCCACGGTGCCTCCTGGGGTGGGCGGTGCCGCGCGGGGCAGGACCGCGTTCGTGGTGATGCCGCGTGGCGTGACGCGCGGTACGGACCGCCGCCGTTCCCTCCCGGGCTTCGGCCAGGGAGGAGCATTACGGGCATCAAGCACAAAAGGAAAACATTGCGACGGCTACGTTATTTCCGTGCCGAAATGTGGCGCAATCACCATTTCGAGTGCTCGCTCTTCGGACAGTCGTGGTGTATGGGCTGTGAAGGGGAGGCAATTGCCAGTGGCCTGACGCTCAGTCATGAAGGGTGTGTAGCAGCGGACTTGAGGAGTCTCGCCCGTCAGGCATTTCCTGCCGGGACGCGGTGACCGTGCGGCAGGGTTGACCGGGAATCGCGTCCAGCGGGGTCACAGGCCACCCGCACGCGTGCATCTTCGAAAGGAATGTGGAACATCCGCGCACGGTTGACGCTCGATTGCTCCAGGCGTACGCGGGCGCACTACATTTCCCGTCATTCATTCCATGACGACCCGAAAGCGCGGAACCTTGCAGGAACGGGCCAGAGCAACCCGCAGTTCACTCCTCGAGGCGGCCGCCTGCCTCTTCGCCGAGCACGGATACGCGGGGACCAGCGTCAATGACATAAGCGCCCGCTCCGGTCGCACCAGCGGGTCGGTCTACTTCCACTACACCAGCAAGGAGGGCATCGCGCTGGCCGTCGTCGAAGGCGGCTTCGCCACCTGGTCCGGTCTCGCCACCCGCTACGCCGATCACGCAGTGCCGCCGCTGGAACGCCTGGTCGTGCTCAGTCACGAGGTCGCCCGCGCGCTCTCCGAAGACCCCCTGACCCGGGCCGGTGCCCGTCTGTGGGCGGAGCGCGACACCATCAACGTGCACCTTCCCGACCCGTTCGTTCTCTGGACGACCGCGGTGACCCGTCTGCTGGCCCAGGCCCGGATCACCGGGCACCTGGCCGCCCACGTGCGGCCGGCCGGCACCGCACGGACACTGGTGCGCGCCTTCTTCGGCTTCTGCACCCTCACCGATGCACTGGAAGGCCCGCACGCCGTCAACGGTCGCGTCACCGACTGGTGGGACCTGACGCTGCCTGCCCTCCAGTCGGGCGCACGCCCGGTCGGCGGAGCGGCCCGCGAGGCGTGAGGCGGGAACCCTGACGCGGAAGGCATCCGCCGGGCTCGTCGGGGCATGCGCACACCACGGCAACTCGTCCCCGGGCACACAGAGATGAGCGTGAAGACGTGGCCTTCCCCGAACATCCCGGAACACCCGCCGACTCGACGCAGTCATACTCCACGGCTGGGCGCGGCAACGGACTGGCCGTCGCGGCGCTCGTACTCGGCATCCTGGCCGTCCTCTTCTTCTGGACCGTCATCGGCGGCGCGGTCCTCGGGCTCCTGGCGTTGATCTTCGGCATCATCGGCGCTCGCCGGGCCCGGGGCGGCCGGGCCCCACGCGGAAAGATGTCCGTCGTCGGAGCGGTGCTCGGCGCGCTCGGGCTCGTCGCCTCGATCGTGATCATCGCCATCGGTGCGTCGATCCTGAACTCGGACGAGTTCAAGGACTTCGACGACTGCGTCCAGCACGCCGACAGCCAGAGCGAGCGGGACGCCTGCGCGGACGACTTCAACGAGGACATCAACCGCTGACGCGTTCGGTGCCGGTGCCGCGCGAAAGGCAGCGGGTCATCCGCCCGCGGCACCGTGTCCGTGAGCAGCCGGTCCGACAGCCGCCGCTGTCACCGCGAGGGCGGACCAGGCCCGCCGCCCGTGCCGCGTGCGCGCCTCCTGCCCGACCGCGGAGGTGCTCCCCGCCGTGCGCATCGACGCCGCCGCGGCCGTCGGCGGAGCGGCGAGCCCCGGCGTCCCGTGCGGCGATGGCCACCGTCGTGCCCTCCGGCTGGCGACATGCAGTCCGCAGCGGCACGCTGGAAAGGTGACCAGCGCGCCCATAGTCGTGCACCGGCCCTCTGTAGCAGGCGGCCGGAGAGTCAGCGTGCACCACCACGGACGGGACGAGATCCTCGGCACCGCCTACAGCGACCACGACCTGGTCGTGCTCCTGGAAGGCGCCGGCATGACCGACCCGGAGGACGTCCTCGACCAGCCGCAATGGGTGGAATGGCGCGAGGCCCCCGCTCACGACTTCGGTGCCGGCTGACAGCCGGGCCATGGCGAGGCATCACCCGTGACGCGGAACGCGCCGGCTCTTGGCCTCTCACGTCTGCGGCCGACCGTGCCCCGGTCCGGAATCGGCCGCTCGGTCGTCACGCGTCCTTCGCACATCACGCCAGGCTGTCACGCAGCCCGACGACGAGGGTGTCCTCGGCCCGCGGTGGCAGGCGGAAGGCCGTACGGACCGGTCTGCCTCCTGGCTGCCGGACCGGTCCGCGTCCTGGATGTGTCAGTGTTCCCTCGACTACGTCTAGGCTTCCCCCCGGGTCAGCGGCGCGCGAAGGACTTCGCCCACCGCCCGGACCGGACGCACGGCCCGCTCGTGCCGCAGGCGGCGTACGGGGGAGGGGCCGGTCCGGGTGCGCGCATGAGGATGTGAGGACGACGCCAGTGGAGAACCTGGTCGAGGACGCCGGCTGTACCGGGCAGCCGGACGACTACGTGACGCGCGGCGACTGTGTGATGCGCAGCGCCTACGTGCTGGACGCGGAAGGCGGCGGCTGCATCGCGGACGCCCGCCGTCACGCCGCCACCTTCCTCGACCGGGCCGCCCGAGAGCACCGTCTGCCGGTCTCCGCACGGACGAGGGACCTCACCCAGCTGGTGGTCAGCGAACTCGTCACCAACGCCCGCAAGTACGCCCCGGGGCCGGTCCGAATAGCGCTGCGCATCAGCGCCCGCGCCGTGGACGTCGTCGTGTCGGACACCCACACCTCGGTGCCGGCCGCTCGTCCCGCCGATCCCCGCAGGATCGGCCAGCACGGCCTGGAAATCGTCAAAGCCGTCTCGGAGGAGCTGTTCGTGGAGCGGGAGCCGGGTGGCAAACGCATCACCGCCCGCATCTCCCTGGACAGTGCCCGGGCCACGAGGACCGGTACGACGACGGCATAGCCGACGCGTCACGCCGCTCGACCGTCCGCTCAGCGCGCCCACGTGCACAGCGCGCCGCTGACTCCGGCCGCACAGACCAGGAGGCCCGACGCCCACGCCGCGTGGCGTCGGAGCAGGTCGCGCCGCAGCTGCCGGTAGCGGGCCTCGTACTCCCGGCGCAGCTCGTCGGCGCGCCTGACCGTCACACCGAGCATCTCTTGGGACAGGGCGATGCGGTGGCTGACGTAGTGCCGGGCGAGGTCCTCGGCCTGGGCGGTGGTCAGCCAGGGGAGGGCACTGCACAGGGCCTGTGCGTCGCGGCGCGCGTCGTGCCGGTGCTCCCGCGCCAGCAGGAAGCCCTCCGCCTGCGCCGCGACGGCCGAGGCGGCTCCCGGGGACGGGACGCGAGGGGGCCGCTCGGTCATCTCCGGTCGCCTTTGTGGCCGCTGGGGTCCAGGGCGTCGCGTTGCCCGGTGTTCTCCGCCTGGTCGAGGCCGGCCATCGCGGGGTGGTGCAGATCGAAGGCGGGCGACTCGGAGCGGACCCTGGGCAGGGTGACGAAGTTGTGCCGGGGCGGCGGGCAGGACGTCGCCCATTCCAACGAGCGACCGTACCCCCAGGGGTCGTCGACGTCGATGCGCTTCCCGCGCTGGGCGGTCTTCCAGACGTTGTAGAGGAAAGGCAGGGTGGACAGTCCGAGGAGGAAGGCGCCGATGGAGGAGACGGTGTTCAGAGCGGTGAAGCCGTCGGCGGCGAGATAGTCGGCGTAGCGGCGCGGCATGCCCTCGGCGCCGAGCCAGTGCTGGACGAGGAACGTCGTGTGGAAGCCCACGAACAGCGTCCAGAAGTGCACTTTCTCCAGTCGGTGGTCGAGCATGGTGCCGGTCATCTTGGGCCACCAGAAGCTGAAGCCGCCGAACATGGCGAAGACGATCGTGCCGAAGAGCACGTAGTGGAAGTGGGCCACGACGAAGTAGCTGTCGGTGACGTGGAAGTCGAGCGGCGGCGAGGCCAGGAGGACACCGGTCAGGCCTCCGAAGAGGAACGTGACGAGGAAGCCGGCCGCCCACAGCATCGGCGGCTCGAACGACAGGGATCCCTTCCACATGGTGCCGATCCAGTTGAAGAACTTCACCCCGGTGGGGACGGCGATGAGAAAGCTCATGAACGAGAAGAACGGCAACAGCACGGCGCCGGTGGCGAACATGTGGTGCGCCCAGACCGTGACCGAGAGGCCGGTGATGGCGATGGTGGCGCCGATCAGCCCCATGTACCCGAAGACCGGCTTCCGCGAGAAGACGGGGATGATCTCGCTGATCACCCCGAAGAAGGGCAGCGCGAGGATGTAGACCTCGGGGTGGCCGAAGAACCAGAAGAGGTGCTGCCACAGGACCGCTCCGCCGTTCTGCGCGTCGAAGACGTGGGCGCCGAACTGCCGGTCGGCCTGGAGCACCAGCAGGGCGGCCGCCAGCACCGGAAAGGCGAGGAGGACCAGCACCGAGGTGAGCAGCACGTTCCAGGTGAAGATCGGCATGCGGAACATGGTCATGCCCGGGGCACGCATGCAGATGATGGTGGTGATGAAGTTGACCGCGCCGAGAATCGTGCCGAACCCGGAGAGCGCCAGCCCCATGATCCACATGTCGGCCCCGTCGTAGGGGGTCCGCTCGCCGCCGCTGAGGGGTGTGTAGGCGGTCCAGCCGAAGTCGGCGGCGCCCTGGGTGGTGAGGAAGCCAGAGAGCACGATCAGGCCACCGAGGGCGAACAGCCAGTAGGAGAGCATGTTCAGCCGCGGGAACGCGACGTCCGGGGAACCGATCTGCAGCGGCATGATGGCGTTGGCGAACCCGGCGAACGTCGGTGTCGCGAACAGCAGCAGCATGATCGTGCCGTGCATCGTGAAGGACTGGTTGTACTGCTCGGTCGACACGATCTGCAGGCCGGGCCGCGCCAGCTCCGCCCGGATCACCATGGCCAGCGCCCCGGCGATGAGGAAGAACGCGAACGACGTGATCAGGTAGAGGTGCCCGATCTTCTTGTGGTCGGTCGTGGACAGCCAGCTGATCAGGACGTGGCCCCCGCCACGCCGCTCGGCCACGGGGACGGGAGCCACCGGCTCGGTATGAGTCGCCATCATGTCCTCACTCGGCGCAGCAGGTGACCGAGGACGGCGACGATCGGCCCCCTCCGGCCCTGGGTCGGGCAGTGCGTGTCCAGCCCGGTGAAAAGTAGCCGCCCCTGCTCCCGGCCGTGTCCGCGCACAGCCGTTCCTGGGCCGAAGAGACGCATGTTCCAGCCGGACGGGTGAGACGCGGGCGTGTCTGCGCCCGGCCCCACGACCTGTCACGGGCCGCCGCCCCCATCCGGCCGACGACGGCCTGTACCCGGCGGTGGCTCAGTGTCCCCGGACTGGCGGCAGCGGTTCGGCACGCTGGTTCCGAGCCGTTTCGAGCAGGGTCTCGATGAAGGCGTGCACCTTCGGGGTGCTGTTCGTGGCGGCCCACAGGAGACCGTATTCGACCGGCGGCGCGTCGCGGAAAGGCACGTAGACGACGTCGGGACGCGAGTAGTAATGGGCCGCGCGGGCGCACGTGGGGGAGACCCCCTTGCCCGCGCCCACCAGGGCGAGCACTTCCTGCCAGGCGGTGGTGGACGGTCCGCGCCGGATGGGGCGCCCCTTCGGGGTGCGGCGCGGATAGTGATGGTCGATGAAGTACTGGGGCTGACTCGTCACGGTGATCAGGGGGGCCTCGGCGAGGTCCTCCATGGAGACGGTGTCCCGCTCGGCGAACGGGTGCCCGCGGGGGACGACGAGCGCACGGGGCTCCGTGAAGACGACCGGGCCGTTGACGATGTCCGGTTCGTCGATGGGCAGCTCGATCAGCTGGATGTGGTGAGTGCCGTCGCGCAGAGGGCCGATCGGGTCGAGGAGCGGGGACTCGTGGATGTGGACCGTACAGTTCGGATGCCGGGCTCGGAAGACGTCGGTCGCGGCCACGACGAGGGTGCCGCACCAGGCCGCGGAGTAGGCGACGGCGAGTTCACCGGTGATGCCCCGTCCGGCGGCGGCCGCGGCCGACAAGGCTTCCTTGATCTGCTGGTAACCGGCGGCGAGGCCCTCTTGCAGCACCTTGCCGGTGGGCGTGAGCTGGACACTGCGGCTGGTCCGTTTGAACAGCTCGGCGCCGATGGCACGCTCCTGCTTCTTGATGGCCTGGCTGACCCTGGCCGGTGAGACACGCAACCGGTCCGCCGTCCGGCCGAAATGCAGTTCCTCCGCCAGCACCAGGAAGATCTCTATCTCCCTCAGTTCCACGCTCTCCGCCCCCACCTCTGCTTCGTGTATCGCTGGGTTAACCGCCGTTGCACGAAGCGTTCTTGATGCCCTACGTCGAGATCGTGATGCTTGACCGTGTGAGCAGCGGCTACGTGGAAGGGGGCTCAGCGTATGAACATTATGGGGTCGGCTGTCTGGCTGACCGTCGACGACCCGGCGTCCTCCGCTCGGTTCTTCGTGAGCCATCTGGGGTTCCGCGAAGTGCTGGCCACCCAGGGAGTGACCCACCTTGCGCGGGACGACGCGGCCACCGACCTGGTCCTGCGCAAGGGCGCCGGCCCGAGCGTCCGGCAGAGCCGTCCGCCCGTGCAGGCGGAGGTGATGGTGTCCTTCACCGTCACCTCCATTCACGCCGAGTACGAGCGCCTGAGGCGGGAGGGGGCGAGGATCACTCTCCCGGTCCGCAAGGAACCCTGGGGAGAGTGGGTGCTTCAGCTCACCGACCCCAACGGCGTGGTGGTCCAACTCGTGACGTGGGTCCCTCCGGCCGGAGCCTGACCGGCCTCGGAACGCACGGCCCGAGTGCCCACGTCCGCATGCCCGGCTCCGAGGCGGCGCGCCCGCTGCCACCCCAGCCTCCCCACGGGGGGTGTCCGCACATGCCGTGTGCGTCAGTTTCCGCGCAGGAGGAGAGAGACCATGGCGCTGTTTGCCGTCCCCCCGTTCGGCCGGAGAGCGCAAGAGGCATCCGCCGGGCCGCGTGACGAGCGGCGGGCTGCGAGTCGACCGGCCCTGCGGACCGGGCGCCAACGAGTCCGGGCCGGGACGGCACGAGGCGTACCGCCGAAGCAGAACCGCCCCCTACGCCGGTGAAGCACGTCCTTCACGGCGCCCCTTGACCCCGCCGCCCGTTTCCGGCTTCCCGACAATCCGACAGGAGCACACAAGCATGTCCCGCACTCTTTCCGGGCAGGACCGCCCGGCGTTGCAGAAGATCATCGAGGAGATGACCGAGTCCGGTTTCACCGGCGTGTCCTTGCGCGTGCAGGACGACACCGAGCACTGGGAAGGCAGCGCCGGGGTGCGCGAGCTGGGCGAGAGTGCGAAGCCGGCGGTGAACGGGCACGTCCGGATAGGCAGCAACACCAAGACCTTCACCGCGGCGGTCGTGCTGCAACTGGTGGCCGAGGGCACCCTCGGGCTGGACACCCCGGTGGCCGGCCACCTGACCGGTCTCGGGCTGGACCCGGAGATCAGCGTGCGCATGCTGTTGCAGCACACGAGCGGGGTGTTCAACTTCACCGGCGAGTACTACGACGACGGAACGTTCGTGCCGGGGATCGCCGCCACGACCGCGGGCCAGGAGTGGGTGGACAACCGCTTCAGAACCTACCCGCCGCAGGAGCTGGTACGACTGGCGCTGTCCAAGCCGGCGCGATTCCGGCCGGGGACGGACTGGAGTTACTCCAACACCAACTACGTGCTCGCCAGGTTGCTGATCGAGGAGGTCACCGGCCGCTCCTTCGCCGAGGAGATGCAGCGGCTGGTCCTGGGACCGCTCGGACTGGCGGACACGGTGGTGCCGGAGTCGGACCCGGAGATTCCGGAACCACACGCCCACGCCTACTACCGCTACGAGGAGTCCGGCGTGTCGACGACGGTCGACGTCACCCGCCAGAACCCCTCGTGGATCTCCACCGGCGGAGACATGATCTCCACGCCCCGCGACCTGCACACGTTCATCTCCGCACTGACGGGTGGCAAGCTCCTGCCGGCCCCGCTGCTGGCGGAGATGTGCACGCCGCATCCCAAGGCCGGTTACGGCCTTGGCGTGTTTGTGCAGAAAGCGGGCGAGGACGGCGTCACCCTCATCACCCACAACGGCGGCATGGCGGGCCACGCGGCACTGATGTACAGCACGCAGGACGGCAGCAAGACCTTGACCGCCGCCCTGAGTTACGTGGACGACGCGACGATGTCGATGGCAGCGGCGTTCCAGACGGCGACGCAGAAGCTCGTCGCGGAGGTCTTCGGCAGCGGACAGGCCGAGGCGGCAGACGCCGCCGAGGCGGCCGCACCGGCTCGGTAGACGCGTCGAGCGGTGCGCCGGGGCCGGGTCCGAGTCCGATGACGCGGGGGCGCCGACGGTGTCCGAGAGATCAGCCGGCCCCGCGCCGCGGTCAGGCGGCCCCGGCTCCCGCGACCTGCGAAGACGGACCTCAGGCGGCGGCCCCGCCTTCGAGGTCGAAGGGAACACCAGTGAGCTGCTCGCTCGCCGCCCACAGCCGCCTGCCCTCCGCAGGGTCGTCGGCGCCGGCGGGAAGCCTGGCGGGCTCGGGGGTGCCGGAGGTCTGATCCCGCCCGGCGGGGCCGATGAACCGGCCCGAGCGGACGTACGGGCTGGTCGCCGCGTACAGGGAGGGCCAGGCCGCACCCTCGGCGGAGCCCATTTCAGGTCGTCCAGCCTGCCCATCGGCCACCGCGCCGCGATGGCGCTGACGGTCACCACGCGCGGCGCGGACGAGCGCCGTACGGCGGGCCAGCCCCGGGCGTTGAAGGCGAAGTGGCCGAGGTGATCGATGCCGACCGTCATTTCGAGGCCGTCGCGGGTGGTCCGCCGCTCGGGCAGGTTCATCCCGCCGGCGTCCGCGACCCGGTGGGGGCTGCGGAGTCCGGCACCCCCGCGTAGTCGGGCAGTTCGATGCCGTCGATGGCGCGCCCGACCAGCTCGGAGAACCACGCACCGGTGAAGTCGGGGCGCGGCTCGGCGTCCGGCCCGGGGAGGTCGCGACTCCGGGCGTTCAACCGGCCGATCTCCTGGTTGGCCTCGACGAACGGGCGCATCCTCGCCTCGTAGCGGGCGAACCCGGCATCGGGATGCCATCCGGCGGCGGCCAGCTCTCCGGCCAGCACGTAGGCGCCGACCAGCGCCAGCCCGGTGCCCTGCCCTGACATCGGCGACGAGCTGAACGCCGCGTCCCCGAGCAGGCCCACCCGTCCGCTCGACCAACGGTCCATCGTCACCTGGGCGACCTGGTCGAGGTAGAAGTCCGGGGTGTCGTCCAGGTGCGCGAGGATGTCCGGGACCAGCCAGCCCAGGCCCGCCGTCCGCTCCCGCAGCAGGCGCTTCTGGGCCACGACGTCGCGGTGGTCGACGTCGTGGTCGGACGAGGCGAAGTAGAACATGGTCATCGCCCGGGTGGCGTCCTGGATGGGGCGCAGGAGGGCGGAGCGCCCGGACTCCGGGTCCTGATACTCGAGCAGCCAGCGGTCCAGTCCGAACACGTTGGGCACGCTGTAGAAGGCGAGCACGTGGCCGAGGTGGCGGAGGAACCGCTCATGCGGCCCGAAGACCATCGCCCGCAGCGGCGAGTGCAGCCCGTCGGCCCCGACCACCAGGTCGAAGCGCCTCCGGTCGCCGCCCGCGAAGACCACGTCGACCCCGTGCGCATCCTGGGAGAGCTCGGCGATCCGGTCGCCGAAGAGGTACTCGACGTGGTCGCGGGTGTCGTCGTAGAGCAGTTGTGACAGATCCCCGCGCAGGATCTCGATGTCCGCGACGAACCCGTCGCCACCCTCGTCGTCCGCGCGGAAGGTCTCCAGCACCTGCCCGTGCACGTCCACGGTGTGCGCGCCGGCGGTGTCGGTGCAGGCCGCGCGGACCGCCGCGTCCAGCCCCATGCGCCTGACGACCTCTTTGGCGACCCCTCGTGCGTCCACCGCCTGCCCACCGGGACGCAACTCGGGAGCCCGCTCCACCACGGTCACCGAGGCCCCCCGCCGACGCAGCCAGTGGGCCAGCGCGGGCCCCGCGATGCTCGCCCCCGCCACCAGCACCGCGGGACGGCCCACCCGCGTCCGCCGCCCGTCCGCCCGGGTCGTGCCGTCCTGCTCGGAGCCGTCGACGCCCATCACTGCCTCCATGCGCTTCTTCCCGCGCCGGATCGTCCCCAGCACGGGTCCACCTCTGCCGGCGGATTCGGCAGTCACGACTCCGGATCCGCACAGAACTCATCGGTACGCCGGAGTCGCGATCTGCGGGCAGCGGAGGGAGCACCTGGACGTCATCTGAACGGGTTCGGTGGAGGAGGTTCGTGTGATTCTCACTCGATCGTGTAGGTCGAACGACCATATGACTACAAGGCTTCCGGTCGCCGATTAGCGTGCCTGCTCGGTCGGCCCGCCAGGGCCGGCCCGAGGTGAGGCGGGACCAGGGGAGGTTCTCAAAGATGGCGGACGAGTCTTCGGCTGAGGGTGGCGGGCTGTCGCGGCGCAGACTGCTCGCTTCGTCCGTCGTCGCGGGTGGCGGGGTCTGGTTGTTGCGCGGGATGATCCGGCCGGGCAGCGCCTACGCAGACGCCCCGTCACCGCCCGGCTTTCCGGCCGGACTCGCGGTCTATCGCCGCGTCTACGAGAACTGGGCCGGTGAGATCCGCGCCGACCAGCTGTGGACGTGCGCGCCACGCACTCCGCAGGACATGCTCGACGTCGTGAACTGGGCCCACGGCGCAGGCTGGACGGTGCGCGCCCAGGGCAAGCGGCACGGCTGGGCTCCGCTCACGGTGGCCGACGGCACGCCCGCCGCGACCCGGGTCGTCCTGGTGGACACCACCGCGCACCTCACCGGGATGTCGCTGGAGCGGCAGGACGCCGACGGTTCTGCCCTGGTCCGGGTGCAAGCCGGGGCCCTGCTGGAGAGGCTCCTGGCGTTCGCAGGCACACACGGGTACGGGTCGTCTCCGCACCGGCGCCGGGGGAGCTGACGGTCGGCGGCGCCCTGGCCATCGGCGCGCACGGTACGGCCGTCCCCGCCACCGGTGAACGACCGTCCCCCGGGCAGGGCTACGGCTCGCTGAGCAACCTGGTCACCGAGCTGACCGTGGTCGTCTGGGACGCCGGAGCCGGGCGATACGTCCTGCGGACGGTCGGCCGGGCCGACCCCGACTGCGACGCCCTCCTCACCCATCTCGGTCGCTCCCTCGTCACCGAAGCCGTGCTGCGGATGGGCACCGACCACCACCTGCGCTGCCGGTCCTTCCTGAACATCCCCGCAACCGAGCTGTTCGCCGCCCCCGGGGCCCCGGCCGGTACCAGGACCCTGGCTGACTTCGTGGACAGGACCGGCCGGGCGGAGGCGATCTGGTTCGCGTTCACGGACAAGCCCTGGCTGAAGGTGTGGAGCGTCGCCCCTGAGCGGCCGTTCGCCTCCCGGAGGGTCGACGGCCCGTACAACTACCCGTTCTCCGACTCGCTCCCCGAGCCGGTCGCCCGGCTCGCCGGAACGCTCGTCTCGGGAGCATGGGCGAGCGCACCGCTCTTCGGCCAGATCCAGTACCTGCTGGCCAAGGTCGCACTGACCGGTGACATCACCGACGTCCTGCTGTCGCCGACCCTCGTGCGGGACGTGCTGACCGGCGACGTGCTCACCCACCTGCTGGCGGGCGGGCTGCGCTCGGACCTGTGGGGAGCCTCCCGCAACCTGCTGGAGTACGTGCGTCCGACCACGCTGCGCGAGACCGCCAACGGCTATGCCGTCCTCACCCGCCGCGCCGATCTGCAGTGGGTGGTCAGCCGGTTCGCCGACTTCTACGGCACGCTGCTCGCCGAGTACGCGGCACGAGGCGAGTACCCGGTCAACGGCCAGGTGGAGATCCGGGTGACCGGCCTGGAGGACCCGTCCGTGTGCGGCGTCCCCGGAGCCAGGCCACCACTGCTGTCCGCCCTGCGGCCCCGTCCGGACCGGCCGGACGTCGACACCGCCGTGTGGATCGACATCCTCTCCTTGCCGGACACACCCGCCCTGCACCGCTTCTACCGGGACATCGAGCTGTTCCTCCTGGCCTTGGACGAAGACCGGGCAACCGTACGGGTGGAGTGGTCGAAAGGCTGGGCCTACACCGACACCGCCGCGTGGTCCGACCCGGACGTCCTCGACCGGGCCGTACCCGCCGCCCTGCGCGCAGGAGGCGGCCCGGGCTGGGACGAGGCGGTCGCGACCCTGAACCGGCTCGACCCCCACCACGTCATCTCCAGCCCTTTCCTCGACGCGCTGCTGCGCTGAATCGGCAGCGGGCCCATGCGGCGACAGCGGCATGGAGCATACTGCCCCCGACCGGCGCAGACCCGCCGACGCCTCCACCCCCGCGCCCGCGGCCCGGCCTGCCCGAGGGCGGCCGGGTGCGGGGGCGGGTACGGGGGGTGGGTCAGGAGGTGCGGCAGACCGTGCCGTTGAGGGTGAACGTCGTCGGGACGGGGTTGGCGCCGTCGTTGGCTCCGACGAAGCCGAAGGTGGCGGTGGTGCCGCCGCGCGGGGCCAGCTCGGCGTTGGCGCCGTTGTCGGTCACGTGTACACGTGTGCCCGAGCCGGTGACGTTCGCGTTCCAGGAGCTCTGCACCGTCTGGCCGGTGGAAGGCCAGGTGAAGTCCAGGGTCCAGCCGTTGACCGGGGCGTCACCGACGTTGGAGACCGTGACGGTGGCGACGAATCCGCTGCCCCAGCCGCTGTCCACCCGGTACGTGACCAGGCAACTGCTGTCGCGGGGAGCCGTGGTGGCGAAGGTCAGCGGCTCGGAGGGCCGCGACAGGCGGCCGTCCGCGTCCCGGGCGAGGACGTTCACCGTGTGCTCGGAGCCCGGCGGCAGGTTGCGCAGCGTCGCCGAGTTGGAGGTCGAAGTGGCGAGCAACTGGGCGTTGGTGCCCAGACGTTCGTACACCTCGTAGCGCACCGCCTCGCCGTTCGCGGGAGCCGTCCAGCTCACCGTGGCGGTCGAGTCGTCCACGGCGGTGGTCTTCGGCGCGGCGGGCGCGCCGAGCGAGGCCGCGGCGGCGTGCGGGGCGACGGTGATCGTGGTGATCGAGTACGGCGGCAGTACCTGGCCGCTCCCGGCGGTTGCGGCCACCCGGGTGACGTCGGAGTCGCCGCGGCCGTAACGGTGCACGACCGGCGCCTGGGCCGTGGGTGTGTAACCGGCGTAACCGATGTCCGCGGTACGGGCGTTCAGCGGATCCTTGTTGATCAGCATCACGCTCAGCGTGCCGTCGGCCCGGTGCACGGCGTGCGCGGAGACCTGGTCGCTGTCGGTGGAGGCGGCGACCATCGTGTCACCAGGACGGCCCAGCTCGGTCAGCGACTTGATGCCGAAGTACGGGTGGAACGGCGTGTTCACGGAGGGCTGGCAGACCTCACCGACGCAGCCGCCGCTGGAGAGCAGGCCGAAGTCGTTGAAGTCGGTGTCGCCGTCCACCGTCTCCACCTTGGTGGGCCCGTTGTGGACGTTCCACCAGTCGACGTTGAAGACACCGTTCTCCAGCGCCGTCATGTAGGTGTCCGCGGCGAACAGGCCGTTGGGGCGGCTGTTCATCTGGACGTTGGAGTTGACCTCGGTGAGCGCGATGCCGATCTTCGACGAGCGTTCCCCGGCGTACCGGTCGATCTGCCGGCGGACCTCGCGGAGCTGTCCGGGCAGCCGCGCGGTCCGGTCCAGGGCCTCGTCGGCGGTGGAGCCGCCCGGGTAGGAGTGCACGACGGCGAAGTCGATCGTTCCGGCGACCGAGGACAGCACGGTGTGGTTCCAGTCGGCCGTGTCGTCCGGGCCGGTGATGCCGTCCGGCCAGTCGCCCGGCGTGGTCAGCACGGCGCCGATCTTGATCGTCGGGTCGACCGCCTTCATCGCCCGGGCGTAGGAGAGGACGTTTCGGGCGTACTCGCGCGGGCTCTTGTCCGGGTGGTCGTCGGCCTCCCAGCCGCTGCCGTAGTGGCCGTTGCCGTAGATCTCGTTGCCGATCTCCCAGTACTTCGCCCCGTAGCCGCGGGTGACGTTGGCGTACCGGACCCAGTCGGCGGCCTCCTCGGGGGAGCCCGTGCCGTAGTTGGCGATGATCATCGGCTGGGAGCCGGCGGCGCGGACGCTGCCCATGAACTCGTCGAAGGTGGTGCCGGGGGCCACGTAACCGCCGGGAGCGGAGTGGTCCTTCCAGTGGTAGATGTCCCCGTAGGAACCGCCGGGATAGCGCATGACACCGACGCCCGCCTCCTCCAGCAAGCCGGTCACCTCCGGGTCGTTCATGTGGGAGTCCCAGAGCGCGTGGTTGACGCCGAACGCCGCCTTGTCGATGGTGCCGAGTCCCACCCCCGCGTTGACGGAGACCTCGACGGGCGACGCCTCGTCGGCGGCCGTCGCCTTGGCGGCTGTCGCCGCGGCGGCCGGGTCCGCGGCGGCCGGGCCGGTCGCGGCGTGCGTCGGGGGAGTGGCGGCGAGAGCGGCGACCGCGGCCAGGGCGCAGACGAGCGCGGCGGCGGGGCGTCTGCCCGCGGTTCTTCCGGCTCTGCCGGGCGGCCGGCCGGGCCGGCCGGTGGCGGGGAGGTGTGCGAGCGGCATGACGTGTCCTCCTCGGACGAGCGCCGCGTCGGTCGGAGAGCCCGGTGCGAGTCGTCGATCGGGCTCTGTGATGCGGCGGAAGTGGGAGCGCTCCCATGATGATGCGAGGGAGGCATGACCGCGTCAATGGTGCGGACGAGGGCGATCTGATCTCCCGTCACCTCCTCCGGCGCCCCGGCCTCCACGTCGAGGCAGGCGCCAGGCAGTGCCGGCCGAGGTCCGCGTCCGCCCCGACGCCCTGCACCGGTCGGGGCTGCCCGGACCAGCCGACCGCCCGCGTCACCGGCCCGCCTCCGCCCGCCTGGTGGCACGCGGAGGCCGAACGGCTCGCCACGCGGCGGCGCGGGGCTCTCGCTTCCGTCTCGGCAACGCCAGGAGGCTGATGCCGCCGTGCCGGAGTGCCCGTGACGCCGCCGCCGGGTTCAGCGGTTGGCGCTGAGCACCGCTGCGAGACCTTCGCGCAGGTCCTCGACGAAGCGTGCGGGAACCTCCAGCGACGGGAAATGACCCCCCTTGTCGGGCAGGCCCCAACGGACGATCCGTCGGTAGCGCTGCTCCGCCCAGGGGCGCGGGCACTTCTCGACGTCGTGGGGATAAGCGGTGATCGCTGACGGGACGTCGACCCGGAGTTCGGGGTCCAGCGAGTTGTGGCTCTCGTAGTAGATGCGGGCGGCGGACGCTCCGCTGCGCGTCAGCCAGTACAGCGTGACGTTGTCGAGGATGCGGTCCCTGGAGATGGTTTCGAACGGGGTGTCCCGGGTGTCCGACCATTCGGCGAACTTGTCGACGATCCAGGCGAGGAGCCCGACCGGTGAGTCGACGAGCGAATAGCCGATGGTCTGCGGTCGGGTCGCCTGCTGCTTCGCGTACGCGGCGCGGTGGCGCCAGAAGCCGCGGGTCTCCTCGGCCCATCGGCGCTCCGTCGCCGTCAGTCCCGCCGTCGTCAGCCCGGGCGGGCCCTCGGCGAAGGTGGTGTGGATGCCGAGGACGTTGGCCGGGAACCTGCCCGCGAGGACCGTGGTGACATTGCCTCCCCAGTCGCCGCCGTGAGCGAGGAACCGCCGGTAGCCGAGCCTGCCCATCAGTTCCACCCAGGCGGCCGCGATCTTCTCGGTTCCCCAGCCGGCGGTGGCGGGCTTGTCGCTGTAGCCGAACCCCGGCAGCGACGGGACCACGACGTGGAAGGCCGGCGTGTCCTCGTGCTTCGGATCCGCCAGTTCCTCCACCAGGTGGCTGAACCGGGCGACGCTGTCCGGCCAGCCGTGCGTGAGAAGGAGCGGAGTGGCGTCGGCCCGCGCCGATCGGCGATGCAGGAAGTGGATCCCCAGGCCGTCGATGGTCGTGCGGAACTGGCCGATCTGGTTGAGGTGCTCCTCGAACGTCCGCCAGTCGTACCCGGTACGCCAGTACTCCGCGAGGTCGGTGAGGTCGGCGAGCGGAACGCCCTGTGCCCACCGCCCGGGGCCGGCCGGGGCGCCGTGAACGGTCTCGGCCTCCGGCAACCGCGCCGCGGCCAGCCGCGCACGCAGGTCGTCGAGGTCGGCCTCCGTCGCGTGAGCTTCGAAAGCCTGCACGGTGCTGGTGGGGCGGGGCATGGGGCCTCCTGGCCGTCGCTTGCACTGCAACCTGTAGTGAACCGGCAATGACGGTTCTACTAGGTCCTCCCGTGAGCGCGCAACCGGCTATGGTGGTTCCATGCGTTCGGAATTCCCTGACTTCCGCCTCGGCACCGTGCTGGCGACCAGCTTCACGGGGACCCTGTCGGAGCGGCACGGCGATGCCGTGGAGCGCATCCCCACACCGCAGCGACTCGTCGACTGGCTGACGGTGTTCGGCCTCACCGTGGACTCGTGCACCACCGCCCAGCTGGAACGGGCCCGGCAACTGAGGGAGTCGATCCACGCCGCCGCGACGGCGTCCGCGCTTCAGGCGCCCCTCCCCGCGGCCGCCGTCCGGGTCATCAACGACTGCAGCTCCCGAGGGCGGGCGGCGGCCACCCTGACGCCTGAAGGCACGCGGGAGTGGCAACTCGTCTCGACCGACCGCGTGGAAGACGCCCTCGGCGTGATCGCCGCCGACGCGATCAGCATCATCGCCGGGGAACGAGACGGAAAACTGGCCCTGTGCGCGTCACCGACATGCCGAGCCGCCTTCTTCGACACCAGCCGAAGCCGCACCCGCAGGTGGTGCGACATGAACACATGCGGAAATCGGCAGAAGAAGGCGCGCTTCAACGCCAATCGGGGCAAGGGCCACGCGTAGGCCAGGTGTTGAAGGACGAGGGACAGATCCTGGCCAGGTCGGGCGAGGCGTGGCCCGCGGCTCGGGACCGCCGGCGCCCGACCGGATCACGACGTCGGGGTCAGGCACTCGGCGAGCAGGCCGACGACGTCGCGCCAGGCTCGCCGCGCGTGCCGTGCGTGGTATCCGACGCCGCGCACCACGGGGTGGTCGACCGGCGGGTGGTGGAAGGCGTGCAGGGCGCCGCCGTAGACCACGAGGCGCCAGTCGACGCCCGCGGCCTGCATCTCGGCGGTGAACGCGCTCCGTTGCGCGGGCGGCATGATCGGATCTTCCGACCCGACCCCGGCCCACACCGGGCAGCGAATGCGCGCGGCCTCGCCCGGCCGGCCCGTGGTCAGGGCGTTGACCGTCCCGATCGCGCGCAGGTTGACGCCGTCGCGCCCGAGTTCCAGCCCGACGGCGCCCCCGGTGCCGTAGCCGACGGCGGCGATCCGGTCGGGGTCGGTCCGTGGCTCGGCGCGCAACACGTCGAGCGCCGCGTGACCGATGCCCCGCATCCGGTCGGGACTGGCGAGCAGGGGCATGCAACGGGCCAGCATCGCCTCGGGGTCACTCAGATAGCGCCCACCGTGCAGGTCGAAGGCCAGCGTCACGTATCCCAGCTCGGCGAGAGCCTCGGCCCGGCCGCGCTCGACGTCGCTCAGCCCCATGCCCTCCGGCCCGAGCAGCACCGCGGGCCGGCGGTCGGCGCCGGCCGGGAGTGCGAGGTGCCCGATCATCGTCAGACCGTCGGCCGGGTACTCGACCGTACGCGTCGTGATCTTCGTCATGAGACGGGACTGTAGCGATCGGCGAGCCCCCTCCGGCCGCTGTTCTGCCGCGGGCAGAGCGGGACGGGTGTCCCGCCGGGACAGGGGAAGGGCCCGGCGCCAGGGGCTCCACGACGTCCCGTGTCACCTGAGCGCGCATCTCGGATGCCCCCCACGGGTTCCGTGACGCGAGCGTCGTACGCGTGGTCGCGCGGCCACGACCGCGAGTGTGTACGCGTGTGCGGCAGCGGGCGGGCCCACCTTCCGAACCGATCCACTAGCCCCCGTCCCCGTCCATCGGCTGCGGGGACGGTCGGTCGCCGGGCCGGGGGCCGGAGCCCGGATCCGGAAGCACGGGTCCGGTGATGCCGGCTCGGGCGGCCTCCAGCTGGGCTGCGAAGGCCACGCCCAGGAAGAGCGCCACGCCGGCCAGGTTGGCCCACAGGAACAGGGCCATCAGGGCGGTCAGCGGCCCGTACAGCGAACCGAAGGACCCGCTGTACGCGACATAGAGCGCCAGCAGCCAGGTAGCCGTGATCCACAGGACGAGCTGTACGGCGGAGCCGAACACCAGCCAGGTGTACCCCGGTTGGGCGCGCCGGGGCGCCCAGCGCAGGACGACGGCCGACGCCACGCAGGCGAGTGCCACGCCCACCGGGACCTTCCCCCACTCCCACCAGCTCAGCCACGCCCCGTGCCGGCCGAACACCTCCGCCACCGCCCTGCCCACCGCCCCGCCGGCCACCGTCACGAGAAAGCCCAGCACCAGCGGCCCACCGGCACCGACCGCCAACAGCAGGCTGCGGGCGTACTTCTCCAGGAACGGCCGGTCACGTTCGATGCCGTAGATGCGGTTGCACCCCCGCTCGATCTGGCCCATCGCCGAGGCGAGGTTCAGGACGGCGAAACCGAGGCCCAGCCACATGGCCACGGTGCCCGCCGCATCGGCGTCGGCATGCGTGCGGGTTGCCCGCAGTCCCTCACGCACGAGCTCGGCGCTGGCCGACGGAACGATCTCGCCCAAGGTCAGTTCGATAAGCCGTCCGACGCTTTCCGTGTGGATGGCCGCGGAGACCCCCACCAGGGCGATGGCGAGCGGCACCATCCCGATGACCAACTGGAAGGCGAGGGCGCGCGCGAAGCTGAACCCGTCGGCGTACCGGAAGCGCAGGAACGCGTCGGTCACCAGCCGGCGCCCCCCGTAGCGGCGCAGCGCGGCCCATGCTTCGTCCCCGGACAACTCGTCACCGATCATGTCCCTCGTCTGCGGGACGTGCACCACTGTTCCCATGCTGAAGGTGTGCTCCACCGACCCGTTTCCATGCGGACGGGTGCGATCGTGCGCAGGGAACCCGATGACGGGACCGGTTCCTTCCGTCAGACTGCCGCGACGCAGTTGTCGGAGCTGTTGGTGCCGTGGACGGTGACCACGCCGGACGAGCCGTCGCCGAAGAAACGGGCCAGTATCCCGGCCGGCCGGCCGCCGAAGAGGAGAGGGCCGAGGACGGGCGCCACCTGGGCGAGGTGAGGCTCCGCCGCGCCGTCGGCGGCCAGGTACAGCGGGCAGGTGCGCGGCGAGACGAAGTCCTGCACGACACTCGTTCCCGACTCCGCGGCGGCGACCACCGCCGACTCCCACTGCCGGGGAGACTGCTCGCGGCCGATGGCGACCTGCTTGCCGCTCATTCCGATGCCCGCCTTGAGGACGAGCAGCTCGCGGTTGGCCACGGCGTACGGCACGAGGTCCACCTTGCGACCGGCCCGGTGCGTGAAGCGGTGGGACAGCACCCGGGTCCACGGAACGTACTGTTCGACCAGGTGCTGTTCGGCGGCGCTCATCCAGGGACGTCCCTCCGACAGGAAGCCCAGGGTGAGCTTGCTGGACAGGAACGTGGACGTCTGGGTGCCCACCAGCAGGCAGCCGTGATTCAGGGCGTCCTGCACGGGAGCGGTGTCGATGCCCAGTTCGAGCCAGTCCGGAATGGTGAAGTCCCTCAGCCCCACCCGGTAGCGCAGGTGCGGGGGGCAGTCCCAGGCCTCGTGGAGATCCTCCGGCTCGAAGAAGCGGGCGGCCAGCCCCCGGCCGGCGAAGTACTCGGTCTGCATGTCGAAGTACCGGGTGGAGCCGCCCTGGTCGCGCGCGCTGCCGAGGACCGCGACACGGGGGGCGACGCCCAGCTCGGCACACAGGCCGCGGAACATCTCGGCGCGTACCGCGAAGGGGTCCGGGCTGGTGAACGGCAGCCGTCCCTGGTCGTCGGCGTACAGGGCGCGCCAGACCGCCATGCGGGAGCGCACCTCGACCGGGCCACCGAGGGCGCCGCTGACGTTGAACTCCACGAACCGCGGGCCGTCCGGGCCGACGACGACGTCCGGCCGGGTCACGCAGTCCGCGTAGCGCTCCTCGGTGAACTGGTCGGTCATGAAGAGCTGGTGCTCGCTCTCGGGCATCCGGTACGCGGCCAGCCGCCCCCGGGTGGTGGGCGCCGTTTCCAGCGCGGTGCGGCGCACCAGGTCGAGCAGCGCCGCGGTCACCCGGAACAGCTCCGCACAGGACGCGTGCGGCAGCACGAAGGGGGCGGCGGGGAGCAGCCGCTGGTAGGGCCAGCCGGTGTCCCGTATCTCGTGGTCCAGCATCCGGCGGATCACGGCCGGAGGCACGGCGGGCGGGACGACGTGCCGGTCGCCGAACCACGGGTGGCCTGACGGTGCCCGCCTGCCGGTCTCCACGGCTGAGCTCATCGGGCGGCTCTCCTTCTCCTGCCCTCTCGGGCGTGTCGCGGCCTGGTGGGCCGGATCCGCGGCGGGCTGCGCCCCGGCGGTGGATGGCGTACGGTCGTCGCAGCTTTCGGCTACCGTGACGTGCAAGGGGGATCTACGCATGACGCTGCGCCGCGTCGGGGACGGCGAGTACGTGGAGGAACACGGCGGGGACTACGAGGACTTCGCCCCCGGGATGCTGATCAGGCACTGGCCGGGCAGGACCATCACCGAGACCGACAACACCTGGCTGACCCTGCTCACCATGAACCAGCACCCGTTGCACTTCGACCGTGCCTACGGCGAGGGCGCCGAGTACGGGCGGGTGCTCGTCAACAGCGGCATCACTCTCTGCCTGGTCGGCGGCATGACGGTGCAGGCCCTGTCCGCGCGGGCGGTGGCCAACCTCGGATGGGACAAGGTCCGTCTGAAGGACCCGGTGTACGTGGGTGACACGCTGTACGCCGAGAGCCGGATCCTGCACAAGCGGCTGTCCAGGTCCCGTCCGGGCCAGGGCATCATCACGGTGGAGACGACGGGACGGAAGTCGTCCGGGGAACCGGTGATCGTCTTCGAGCGCTCCTTCATGGTCCGCTGCCGCGAGGCGCGGGAGCAGCCCTCCGAGCCGACCGCCCCTCAGCCGCACGAGGCCTCGTAGAGGGCCGCGGCCGCGGCCGTGTCCTCGATGGCCATGCCGACGCCGCGGAACACCGAGGTACGGCTGACGTCCGGGCGGGCTCCGGGGCCCGTCAGCGTGCCCAGTTCGGTCAGCTGATCCTCGCGCAGCAGCCCCGCGGCGAGTGCGGCCCGCACCTCGCCCGCCTCGGCGACCGCCGCCGCCCGTTCCTCGACCACGACCAACGCGTCCGCGAGCAGGGCGGGTTGGATCTCGACGGCGTCTTCGTGCGTGCCGCCGATCACGTTGACGTGTGCCCCGGGGGCCACCCAGTCGGCCGCCAACAGCGGTTCGTCGTCGTCGGTGGAGGTCGCCGTGCAGATGATCCCGGCGTCCCGCACGGCGTCCCGGGCCGTGTCGCAGACCGCGACCCGCACCCCGGGACCCGCGGTGTCGCGCACCCACCGGGCGAACGCCTCCGTACGGGCACGGGTGCGGGAGTACACCCGCACCGAGCGGACCGGCCGGACCGCCGACACCGCCCGCACCAGCGCACGCGCCTGCACGCCGGCCCCGACGAGGGCCAGGTCGCCGGCGTCCGGCGGGGAGCACAGGCGGGTCGCGAGAGCCGCGACCGCGCCGGTGCGCAGCGCGGTCAGTTCGGCGCCGTCCAGCAGCGCCGTGATGCGCCCGGTTTCGAGGTCGGTGAGCACCACGAGGCCGTGAATCAGGGGAAGACCGCGGTCCCGGTTGTCCGGGGTGAGCGAGGTGATCTTCACCGTGCCCGCTCCGCGTCCGGCCCAGACCGCCGTGCCGGCCAACAGTTCCCGCTGCGGTCCGTGCTGGACGACCGTCCGCGGCGGAGAGGAGGTCCGGCCCGCCGAGAGGTCGGCCAGGGCCTCGGCCAGCGCGTCGACCACCCGCAGCAGACGCTCGTCCCCGGCCATGTCCTCGGCCGTGATCATCGGTACTCTCACGAAACCACGTCCTTGCCGCGGGTGCTCAACTCGGCGACGACGTCGACGATCAGGTCCTCCTGGCCCGCCACGGCCTGGCGTCTTCCGAGTTCGAAGAACACGTCCCGCGGATCGACCCCGGCGCGCTCCGCCTGGTCCAGCACGTGGTGCTTGAAACCGGAGAAGACCCCGGCCAGACCGCTGACGATGCTCAGCGAACCGGTGACCGGCGGCGCGGGCATGAGCTTCCACTCCGCGAACTCGGCGGCGTCGAGCAGCCGGTAGAGGTCGATCCCCGTCCGGTAACCGGTGCGCTCCAGCACCGGAACGAGCACCTCCAGCTGCGTGTTGCCCGCCCCGGCGCCGAAGCCGCGGGCGCAGCCGTCGATGATGGTCGCGCCCCCTTCCGCGGCGGCGACGGAGTTGGCGACGGCCATGCCGAGGTTGTTGTGGCCGTGGAAGATCACCGGCACGTCGACGGCCGCGGCGATGGCACCGATCCGCTCGGTGACGTCGGCGGGCAGGAAATGGCCGGCGGAGTCCATGATGCCGACCCCCTGCGCCCCGTACTCCACGGTCTTCGCCGCGTGCTCGGCCAGCTCGGCCGGTGTCGCCATGTGGCTCATCATGAGCACGCAGTGCGCCTGCGCGCCCTCGGACCGCACGAACTCGAGGTGGCGCTCGGCCAGCGAGGTCTCGGTGCAGTGCACTCCGATACGCAGAACGTCGGCGCCGTGCGAGATCGCCTTGCGCAGATCGGCGGAGGTGCCCCAGCCGGGCAGCATGAAGACGCCCATCCGGCTGCGGGTCAGCGCCTCCCGTACGGTCGACAGCATCTCGTCGTCGCTGACGGCGGCCCGTCCGACCTGCAACGAGGAGGCGCCCAGGCCGTTGCCGTGGCCCACCTCCACCACCGGGATGCCCGCGGCGTCGGCCGCCTCGGCGTACCCGCGCAGCGCGGCGGCGTCGAGCCGGTGCCGTACCGCGTGCTGGCCGTCGCGCAGCGTCGGGTCGTGGATCGTCACGTCGGTCATCGGCCCGCCCCCGTCCGAGCAGCCGCGGCGAGCCGGACGGCGTGCTGTTCGGCCACCATGACGGCCGCGGAGTTGATGATGTCCAGGTTGCCGGCGTACGGCGGCAGTACCTCGCTGTCGGCGACGACTTCCAGGGAGACGGTGATCCGGTCGCCGTTCACCGAGCAGGCGACGGCCCGGTAGCCGGGTTGCGCGGCGCGGACCCGCTCCGCCGCCGCGGCGACGACGGCGCGCACCTGCTCGGCATCGGCTCCGGGGGCGATCGCGTGGACGGCCGTCCGGAACGGGGCCGGAGGCACGGCGGGGCTGATGTTGAGCACCGCCTTGGTGTCACCGACCCCGGAGAACGAGGTGACCGCGTGCTGTGTGGTGGTCACGTACTCGTCGAGGTTCAGCCGGGTCGCCCGGCCCGCGATGGTGGAGGCCACGGTCGAGACCACCTCGATGTACTCCACGTCGAAGCGCTGCGCGAGGGCGTGGGCGATCGGCACCGAAGCCTGGCCGCCGCAGCTGATCAGGTTCACGTTCCGCACGGCCGGGGGCTGCAGACCGGTGACGGTCGGTACCACCATCTGCCCGATCCTGCTGGGCGTCATGTCGATCACCAGGGCGCCCAGTGGTTCGAGCAGACGCCAGTGCTCGGCGTGCGCCATGGCGCTGGTGGCGTCGAAGACCACGTCGAACGCCCGTGGTGCAGCGAGGACCGCGTCGATGCCGTCCGCCGACGTGGGGCAGCCCAGCGCGGCGGCGTGGCGGAGTCCGGCGGAGCCGGGGTTGCGTCCGGCCACCAGGTCGCACGTCAGGAACGCGGAGCGGTGCACTTTGGCGACCAGGTCCTGGCCGATGGCCCCGGTGCCGATCACGGCGACCGACACCGGTCGCACGCGGCCCGTACCGGCACCCGCGGCGTCCTCAACGACGGTCATCGGCGGCCTCCTCCAGCTCGCTCCACACGCCGCCGGCCCGGCGCCCGAAACGCTGCGCCCATGCGTCCCCGAGCGTCACGGTGGCCCGGGCCCGGCGGGCGAACGGCGGACCGACCATGCTTCCGTCCAGGAGGGCGACACCGCCGTCGGCGGCCTCCACCGCCTCGGTGACGCGTCGCGCGCGGTGCAGTTCCGCCGGCTGGGGCCGCAACGCGCGGTTGATCGCGTCCAGTTCGGCCGGGTGTACGGTCACCTTGCCCAGGAAGCCCAGCTCGCCGGCCCGGGCGATCTCCTCGGCCAGCGCCGCGGGATCACCGAGACGGAAATTGGCGGTGTCGACACAGGCCGCACCGTGCCGGGCGCTCGCCAGGGCCATGGCCTGCCGCGCGGGGAGCATGTTCGCCCAGGTGATCTCCACCCCCATCGTGGCCGCCAGGTCGGCGGAGCCGAGTATCAGACCGTCGGCGGCCTCGGCGATCGCGTCGATGTGGGCGAGGGCCGCGGGTGTCTCCACGGTCACGTAGATCTCCGGCCGGACGCCGGCCGAGGCGAGGGTGTCCCGCAGCAGCGTCACCTCGACCGCGGAGTCGACCATGGTCATCACCACGAAGCCCGGCTTGACCGGGCACTCGGCGAGCAGCAGCAGATCGTGGACCGCATCCAGGGTGCCCAGCGCGTTGACGCGCACCGCGACGTTGGCCGGTTCGGGAGCCTTCTCCAGGGCCGCCCGGCACACGTCCCGGGCCGCCGCCTTCCGTCGTGGCG
Organism: Streptomyces sp. NPDC051136; assembly: GCF_044455745.1. Taxonomy (NCBI): domain Bacteria; kingdom Bacillati; phylum Actinomycetota; class Actinomycetes; order Kitasatosporales; family Streptomycetaceae; genus Streptomyces; species Streptomyces sp. NPDC051136. The sequence goes on from NZ_JBITFE010000013.1 coordinate 228,186, forward strand.
GCACCGCGTCCTCCAGATCCATCACATGGAGGTCGGCGTCGTACGACCAGGCTCTGACGACCTGGTCGAGCCGGAGCGCCGGCGTGTACAGGAGGCTGCGGGGGACGGCCCGGCCCGTGCCGGTCACCGGGGTGCCCCGGCGGCCGGAGCGGCCGGGCGTGCGCCGGCCTCGACGAGCACCTTGCCCAGGTCGCGGATCTGCTGTTCGCTCTGGCCGGCTCGCATCATGACGCGCAGGCCCGCCGTGCCGCGCGCGACGATCGGGAAGAACACCGGGGACACGTAGAACCCGGCCTCGATGATGCGCCGGCCCGCCTCGATGACCGTGGTGTCGCTCATCGGGACCAGCCGGATCGGGAAGGTGCCGTTGCTCTGGTCGGTGTGGACCAGGGAGTCGAAGAGCTCGATGTTGCGGTAGAGACGATTCTGCAGCGTGGTCAGCTCGTCGGTCCGGTGGATCTCGGCCGAGGCGAGGCCGGCGCCGACCGAGGCGGTGTCCAGCAGCTGGGAGTAGTTCAGGGCGCCGCCGAACCGTTCGACGACGCGCAGTGTCTTGCGGGACTGCCCGTCGAGCACGATCGCCGCGCCGCTCGTGCCGTAGGCCTTGTTCAGCGTGACCACCGTGATCGTGCGGTCGTTGCGGGCCGGGTTGTGGGTGCGGACGTAGCCGATGCCGCGCTCGCCGTAGGCCGACAGCGAGTGCGAATCGTCGTAGTAGACCAGCAGGCCGTACCGGTCCTGCAGTTCCGCCAGCTCCTTGACCGGGGCGTAGCCGCCCAGACTGTCGCTGCCGTCGCAGACGTAGGCCACCCGGTCGTACTTCCGGCACATGTCCTCGATGAAGTCGAGGTCGTGGTGGCGGGAGGTGACCACCTCGGTCTCGTCGGCGCAGACCGGCTTGACGTTCGCCATCGACACGTGGGCGTTCTTGTCGAAGATCATCAAAGGGCGGACGCCGTCGCCCAGATGCCCTGAGGCGATCAGTGGCAGCAGCCCGAAGGTGGCGGTGCTGGCCGCGATGGAGCACACGACCTGGGCGTCGAACAGCTCACCGAGGGAGGTCTCCAGCTCCAGCATGGCCGGAATCTGGACGCGGCTGCGTGCGATGCAGTGGTCGAGGACGCCGTAGCGGCGCAGCGCCCGGACCGCGCCCTCGATCACCGCGGGGTGGGAGTCGAGGTCCAGGTACGAGCAGCAGCTGAAGTTGACGAACTCGTGGCCCTCGGGAAGGGTCTCGTGGCCGTCCCGGGTGCGCAGGACGCCCGTCCCGGTGTCGTAGTCGGCCACGATGCCCGCCAGGCCGTGGTGCTCCGACATGTCCCAGAACTCGTTGCCGATGCCGATCAGCTTGTCGTTGTTGCGGTACTGGTGGGCCGGGGTGATGGTCCTGGGCTCGGTCATGAGGTGGTGTCCGCCGGTTCGTAGTTGTAGACGCCCTTGAGCTTCCGGTAGACGGCGGTGTAGACCGCCACCCCGAGCACGTAGGGGCGGCGGAATATCTTCGGGTCGCGCAGCCAGAAGTTCATGTTGATGTTCATGTCGTCCAGCGACTCGGCCTGGTGCCACCAGCCGAGCGGCAGGTAGAGCATCTCGCCGGGCCGCAGGATCAGTTCGCGCCGCTGGGCGAGTTTGGCGGCGAGCTTCGGGTAGCGGGCCCAGTCCACGTCGTCGAAGTCGAAGACCTTCGACTTGTCGCCGAACCCGCGCCGCAGCGACCGCGGGTAGTACTCCCAGAACCCCGGCGGGGCCAGCACGAACCGCTTGCTGCCCTCCAGGCAGACGTTGAAGTTCTCCAGCTCGTCGAAGTGGCTCTGGGTGAACACGCCCTTGTGGCTGATCCACAGGTTGGCGGCGTTCATCGGGCCGCGGTAGTCGAAGAGCCTGCCCGCGTCGAAGCCCAGGACGGCGTTGACGTCGGCGGGGCTGTTGCGGAAGTTCGACACGATGCGGTTCCAGGTGCGGGGGTCGTTCATGTACCGGTCGTCCTCGAAGAACTCCCGGAGCCTGATCTCGCGCGTGGTCCACCGCTGCGAGTTCTGCTTGTCGCCCGGCTCGGTGAAGAGGGTGACCCTCATGTCGCCGAGGCGCTCGGCCACACCGTCACGGCCCAGACCCTGGATTCCCTTCGGCAAGGTGATGACCACGGGGACGTCGGCCCGGATGAGGGCCTCCCGCCCGAAGGCCAGGAACTCGTCGAACGAGATGCGGGGAACCGGTAGGCCCCCGAGGGCTTCTCGCCCGGACACAGGATGCGCTGTCGTCACAACTCTGTCCTCGTTCCTCAGTGTTCTGCTGCTGTCATGTCCGGTGCCGGCCGCGCGGCCGGCCTGCCTGCGCGCAGCACCGGCTGCCCGACGAGGCTCAGTACCAGGGCGACGAGACCGCCGGCCGCCCCGGCCCACGCGGCGTGCGCGGACGTACCCGCGTCGGCGAGGCGGCCGCCGACGGCCGTACCCGACGCGATGCCCATCGCGCCGAAGCTGTTGAGCCATGAGAAGGCCTCGGACAGGGCTCCCTTGGGAGCCACCGATTCGAGGAGCGTGCTGCCCGCGATCAGCGCGGGCGAGACCGCGACGCCCGCGACGACCGCCAGGACCGCCATCACCGGGAGGGAGCCCGCGAAGGCCAGCGGGACCGCGCTGAGCATCAGCACGGACGTGGTGATCACGAGCAGCGTGACCTGCGACACCCGCCAGTCGACGGCACCGTACGCGATCCCGGCGAAGAGGCTGCCCACCGCGATCAGCGCCAGCAGCACACCGGCGAGCCCGGACGCGGACCGCTCCTCGGCGAACGCGATCATCGTGACGTCGATCGCGCCGAACAGGAAACCCATCCCGGCGTAGGTGATCATCAGCACCCAGACCGCGGGCACCCCGATCGCCCGCCGCGGACGCTCGCCCGGCCGCTGGGCGCCGGCCGGTTCGGACCGTCGGTGCAGTGCCACGAAGACCGATCCGGTCACGGTCAGGACCGCGCAGGCGACCAGCCCTCCCGCCGGGTGCACCGACGAACTCAGCACGGTGACCAGCAGGGGCCCGAGCAGGAAGATCGTGTCATCGAGCATGGACTCCATGGCGTACGCGGTGCGCAGCGTGCGCTGGTCCACGAACGACGCCCAGCGCGCCCGCATGAAACCGGTGAACGACACGGAGGTGCAACCGGTGAGTACGGCGGCGGCGACCATCATCCCGAGCGGCAGCTCCAGACCGACCGCGAGCAGGAGCAGGGCCATGCCGACCGCGTGTCCGAGACAGGCGCCGAGCAGCACCCTGCGCTGGCTGTGCCGGTCGGCCAGGCGCCCGAGGAACGGGGCGGCCACTCCCTGGGAGACCAGCATCGCCGCCGCCACCAGACCTGCGTCCCCCAGCGAACCGGTGACGGCGGATACCAGCATGAGGCAGCCGATGGAGCGCATGGCGATCGGAAAGCGGCCGACCATGCCCCAGAACGCCAGCGAGGCGGCACCGGGAGCCCTCATGAGCCGGAGATAGGTACCCAGGCCGGAATTCGACGGCGACGCACTTCCGGACACATTTCTCCCGTGGCTGCAGAAAAATGACGCTGAAACAACCCGGGTTTCCGGGGTGGATAACCTGATCGGTGGAGCGATCGGAAACCTCAGTGAGTGCCGGTGGCCTGAACCCCCGTTCGACCGGCCATACGTAACGGTCCGTCATGCTAGGTCTGCCGTTCACAGCGTGTCAACGGTCGTATTCGGCTGTGTGAAGACCCCCTCCTCCATTTACATCGGTCAAAACGCCTTGTCCTGTCGTGAGAGTGTCATTTCGGGCGGAGTATTATTCGCGCTTTCTTCGGCAAGGCGGCCCGCCCTCCGCACCCCGGAGGCGGCCGGCGCGACAACCAGGAGGCGGCGTGACCGAGCGGACGCTCGCGACCCAGGAACCGGACGACCGAGGGGCTGGCCAGGAACCCCCGCAGCGGAAGAACGGTCTGTACCACGAGGTGAGTGAGGAACTCGCCGCGAACATGAGCCGGGGCTGGGCCGACACCGAGCGGCCGGACCTGCGGCCGATCCCCCAGGCGGGGCACACCGCCCGCCGCCGGACCGAACTGTCCGCCCGTTTCCCCGGGGAGCGCCTGGTCGTCCCGGCCGGGACCCTGAAGACGCGCGCCAACGACATGGTCTACCGGTTCCGTCCCTCCTCCGACTACGTGTACCTGACGGGTGACCAGTCGGAGAACGGCGTCCTGGTCCTGGAGCCGCGGGCGGAAGGCGGACACGAGGCGACCGTCTTCCTGCTCCCGCGCTCCGACCGGGCCGACGGCGAGTTCTGGCTCTCCGACCGGGGCGAGCTGTGGGACGGGCGCCGCAACAGCCTCGGCGAGAACCAGCGGCTGCTCGGTCTGGCCTGCGGTGACGTGCGCGCCCTGGCGGGCACGTTGGAGGAGGGCACGGGCCCGGTTCGTCTGCTGCGGGGCCACGACGCCGGTGTCGAGGAGGCGCTCAGGGACAAGGTCACCGCGGAGCGCGACGAGGAGTTCCGGGTCTTCCTCTCCGAGATGCGCCGGGTGAAGGACGACTTCGAGATCGCCGATCTGCGCTTCGCCTGCGAGGCCACCGCACGGGGCTTCGAGGACGTCGTGCGCTCCCTCGGCCAGGCACGGGCCACGTCGGAGCGGTACATCGAGGGCACGTTCTTCCTGCGGGCCCGGGTCGAGGGGAACGACGTCGGCTACAACACGATCGCCGCCGCCGGACCGCACGCCACCACCATCCACTGGATGCGCAACGACGGTGCGGTGCGCGACGGCGATCTGCTGCTGCTCGACGCCGGTGTGGAGACCCGCAACCTCTACACCGCCGACATCACCCGGACCCTGCCGGTCAGCGGCCGGTTCTCGCCCGTCCAGCGCAGGATCTACGACGCGGTGCTGGAGGCGCAGGAGGCCGGGATCGCGGCCGTCGGGCCGGGTGCCGCGTACCGGGACTACCACGACGCGGCCCAGCGCGCCCTCGCCGTCCGGCTCGTCGAGTGGGGCCTGCTCGGCGACCTGACCGTGGAGAAGGTGCTGGAGCTGGGACTGCAGCGGCGCTGGACCATGCACGGCACCGGCCACATGCTCGGCCTGGACGTGCACGACTGCGCCGCGGCCCGGACGGAGGCGTACGTCGACGGCCTGCTGGAGCCGGGCATGTGCCTGACCGTGGAGCCCGGCCTCTACTTCCAGCCGGACGACCTGACGGTGCCGGAGGAGTACCGGGGCATCGGCGTGCGCATCGAGGACGACATCCTCGTCACCGAGGACGGCAACGAGAACCTCTCGGCCGCCCTCCCGCGCCGGGCGGACGAGATCGAGGCGTGGATGGCCCGGCTGCGTGCCTGACCGGCCGTGGGGCGCCAGCCAGGGAGAGCCAGGGGTGGCGCCCCACGGACGAGCCGGTCCCGGGGACCGTCAATGCGCGGCACCATTGCGGAATTTCGCGCTCCGGCCAGATACGGGGGGTCAGTTCGGCCACTTTGATCAGTGAGGGCCCTCGTCCCGACCAGCCGGATCACTTCTCGCCGGGGTGGCGCTCCCTCACCTTCCGGCCACTAGTTCAATTTTAAAAAATTCCGATCGTGTGAGTGCTCGGTTACGGTCTCTCAGTGATCGATCGAAGACGCTGAACCGAGGACAGCAGCGCGCCGGCGCATAGCCGAAGTCGCGCCGGAGCCGGATATCCGCGCACGCCGCTCACCATGACGAGCGGCCGGACCCGAAATAACCGGGGAATTCACAGCCGTGACATGAACGGCATACAGCGCATCAGGTCATTGACCTGATTTCTTGGGGGGCGTGCTTTGCCTGAGCACAGCGAGATCCCGGAACGCGAACAGCGTGCGGCACGGTCGTCCGCGGATGCCGACGTACCCGCCGATGTCCGGGCGGCGCGGATTGAAGAATGGATTCTTCAGCGCCTGGCCGGCCCGTCCGGCGAGCGGCCGGAGCAGCTCGACGCCCGGCAGCCGCTGGCGGACCTCGGGCTCTCCTCGAAGGACGCCGTGGTCGTCGTCGGCGAGCTGCGGGAGTGGCTCGGTGAAGACCTCTCGCCCGCCGTGCTCTGGGAGCATCCGACGCCCCGCGCGCTGGCCCGCCATCTCGCCGGAGCCGCGGACGACGCCGCCCCGGCCCCGCGGGCCGGACAGCAGACCGGCGGAGAACCGATCGCGATCATCGGGCTGAGCTGCCGTTTCCCCGGAGCGGAGAACAGTGAGGCCTTCTGGGACCTGCTCAGGGAGGGCCGGGACGCGGTCGGGGACGGCACCGAGCGCCGCGAACTGCTGGGCGACCACCTGCCGCACGGGCTGCTGCACGACGTCACCGGCTTCGACGCCGACCTGTTCTCCGTCTCCCCGCTGGAGGCCTCCTACGCCGACCCGCAGCAGCGTCTGCTGCTGGAGACGGCCTGGGAGGCCGTCGAGGCCAGCGGCATCGCGCCGTCCGACCTCGCGGGCACCCGCACCGGTGTCTTCGTCGGCATCAGCCACAGCGACTACGGGCGCCTCCAGGAGGCGCCGAGCATGTACAGCGGTACGGGCCAGGCGCTGAGCGTGGCCGCGAACCGGCTGTCGTACGTCCTGGACACCAAGGGCCCCAGTCTCGCGGTCGACACCGCCTGCTCGTCGTCGCTCGTCGCCGTCCACCAGGCGTGCCGCAGCCTTCGCTCCGGTGAGAGCACGACGGCCCTGGCCGGCGGTGTGAACCTGCTGCTGCGACCGCACGCCACCGACATCTTCACGCAGGCGGGCATGCTGGCGCCGGACGGGCGCTGCAAGACCTTCGACGCCTCGGCCGACGGGTACGGGCGGGCCGAGGGCTGCGGTGTCGTGGTGCTGAAGACACTCGCCGCCGCGCGACGCGACGGCGACCCGATCCTCGCCGTGATCCGCGGATCGGCCGTGAACCAGGACGGGCGGAGCAACGGACTGACGGCGCCGAGCGGCCCGGCACAGCAGGCGGTCGTACGAGACGCCCTGGACGACGCGGGGGTCACGGCCGACGAGATCGACTACGTCGAGGCCCATGGCACCGGCACACCTCTGGGTGATCCGGTGGAGATCCGCTCCTTGTCCGCCGTCCTCGCGACGTCCCGGCGCACCGGTCGGCCGGTGGCGATCGGCTCCGTGAAGACGAACATCGGCCACGCCGAGGCGGCGGCGGGCATCGCGGGCCTGATCAAGGTCGTCCTGATGCTGCAGCACGGCCGGATCGCCCCCCACCTGCACCTCAAGCGCCTCAATCCCGCCATCGGCGAGACGGCCGGCCTCACCGTCCCGACGCGGCTGACGCCCTGGGAGGCAGGACCGCGCCCGCGCACGGCCGGGGTCAGCGGGTTCGGGTTCGGCGGCACCAACGCCCACCTGATCGTCCAGGAGCCCCCGGCGCCCCCGCCCCCGACCGCGCCGGGCCGCCGTCCTGCCCGGCCACTGCACCTGCTGGCGCTGAGCGCGGCCACCGAGCCGGCCCTCGCCGCTCTGGCACGCCGGTACACCGCACACCTCGCCGACCGCGACGACTCCGGTCTCGCCGACATCTGCCACTCGGCGAACACCGGGCGGTCGCCGCTGACGCACCGGGCGGTGATCACCGCCTCCTCCGTGGCGGAGGCGAGCCGCACACTGGAGCAACTGGCCGCCGGCGGAACCGGCCCCGGCCTGATCACCGGCCGCAGCCGGGCCACCGGGTCCGGCGAACTCGCCTTCCTCTTCACGGGACAGGGGTCCCAGTACCCGGGCATGGCCCGGCAGTTGTTCGAGACCAGCCCGCGGTTCCGGCGGGAGATCATCGAGTGCGGCGAGGTCCTCGCCGAATACCTGGAACTTCCGCTGAGCGAACTGCTCTTCCCCGACGAGGAAGAGACGGAGAACCTCCTTCACCACACCCGCAACACTCAACCCGCCCTCTTCGCCGTCGAGTACGCGATGGCGCAGCTGTGGCGGTCGTGGGGCGTCGAGCCCGGCGCGCTCCTCGGCCACAGCGTCGGTGAGCTAGTGGCGGCGAGCGTCGCCGGTGTCTTCAGCCGCGACGACGGCCTGCGGCTCGCCGCGGAAAGAGGACGCATCGTCCAGGAACTGACCGAGGCCGGTGCGATGGCTCTGGCGGTCACGGACGAGTCCACGGTCCTCGGGGCCGTGGACCGGCTCGCGCCCCGGCACACCGTCGCCGTCGCAGCGGTGAACGGGGACGACAACACCGTGGTCTCCGGAACCGCCGAAGCCGTCGAGGCCTTCCGGCGGTACATGACGGAGCACGACGTGGTGACCCACCCGCTGAGCGGCAGTCACGCCTTCCACTCCCCGATGATGGAACCCGCCCGAGCCTCCTTCGCCCGCGTCCTGGCGCGGATGGAGTTCCACGCGCCGCGCATCCCGCTCATCAGCGACCTCGACGGCCGGCCCTTCGACGACACGCACCGCCCGGACGCCGCGTACTGGGAACGGCATCTGACGCAGACGGTCCGCTTCGCCGAGGGCGTGCGCCGGCTGGTCGGCGACGGCTGCACCACCTTCCTGGAGACCGGCCCCCACCCCGTGCTGCTCGGCGCCGTCCGGCGCGACACGCCCCAGGTGCGCCGGCTGCCGTCCCTGCGGCGCGGGCACGAGGACTGGCCCGTCCTGGCGGCGAGCGTCGCCGAGCTGTACACGGCGGGACACCCGGTCGACTGGAAGGGATTCGACGAGGGCTACGGACGACGGCGCACGCCGGTGCCGACCTATCCCTTCCAGCACAAACACGTCTGGCTTCCCGCCGGTGCCTCGCCGACGCCCGCCCCGCGACAGAACACCCCGACGAGTGAAGGACCGGAGACCGTGGCAGTCACGTCGCACATCGGAGCCGAGAACCACGATCCGATCGTCTCCTCCCTCTCACGGACCGTCACGAAACTCCTCGGCACGGATGCCCCGGTCGACCCGGACACGCCGTTCCTGCAGCTCGGCACCGACTCCATGATGCTGCTGCAGATGCTGCAGTACACCCGGCGCACGTTCGGGGTGGCTCCGCCGACGAACCTCCTCTTCGAAGAGATCAACACCCTTTCGCTGCTGGCCGATTACGTAAGGACCAACGCCGCCCCCCGCCTCATGGCCGAGTTCCTGTCGTCCACCGCTCACGCGGCGCCCGCCCCCGGTGCGGCGCAGCCCGTCGCCGGGCGGGAGGCCCCCGCCGCGCCGGCCGGCGTGCCGCGGCCGCTCGACGCGGGGAACGTGGCGGAGGGCGCCATGAGCAAGTTCCTGGACGTCCACGCCCAGGTCATGAGCCAGGCCTACGACCTCCTGCGCGGCTCGGGAACCACCGTGCCCCCTCTCGAAGCCGCGGACCGGTCGTTACCGGCCGGCCAGCCGGTTGCCTCCGCTGCCCCGGCCCCCGCGAACGGCGCCGTCCCGGCCGTCTCCGCGCACACCTACGTGCCCTTCCGGCCGGCCCGCGCCGGCACCCGGGAGTCCTCCGAGACCCTGACCGATTCCCAGCGGCGCTACGTGGACGACCTGAGCCGCCGCCACGTGGAGCGCACCCGGAACTCGAAGGAGCACAATCTCCACGACCGCCGTCACAACGCCGACATACGCCACGCGCCGCGCACCGACACACTGCTGCGCCAGGCCCACTACCCGATCACGGTCACCCGTTCCTCCGGCTCCCGCGTCTGGGACCTCGACGGCAACGAGTACATCGACGTGGCCATGGGCTTCGGCGTCAACCTCTTCGGACACAACGAGCCGTTCATCAAAGAGGCGATAGCCGAACAGCTCGACCGGGGGATGCAGCTGGGCCCGCAGCCGGAACTGGCCGCCGAGGTGGCCCGGCTCATCCACGAGATGACGGGCAACGAGCGCATCGCGTTCTGCAACACCGGCTCCGAGGCCGTGATGACGGCCGTCCGCCTGGCTCGCGCGGTCACCGGACGCAGCAAGATCGTCCTGTTCGCAGGGGCGTACCACGGTTCGTCCGACCTCGTCCTCGCCCAGCGCGACCTGACCAGTGACCTGGGCGAGTCACTGCCCCTGGCCCCGGGCATCACCGACGGCGTGAGCCGGGACGTCCTCGTGCTCCCGTACGGCGAGGCCGCGTCCTTGGACACCATCCGGGAACGGGCGGGCGAGCTGGCCGCGGTCGTCGTCGAGCCGGTGCAGAGCCGCCGCCCCGACCTCCAGCCCCGCGCCTTCCTCGAGGAACTGCGGGAGATCACCCGCGAGGCCGGCACGGCCCTGGTGTTCGACGAGGTCATCACGGGCTTCCGCATGCACCCCCGGGGCGTGCGGGAGATCTTCGGCGTCGAGGCCGACATCACCACGTACGGAAAGGTGCTCGGAGGAGGTCTGCCCATCGGTGTCGTCGCCGGCGCCGCCGACTACCTCGACGCCATCGACGGCGGCGTCCACGCCTTCGGCGACGGCCCGCGGCCCGGCGTCGTCCAGACGTTCTTCACCGGCACCTTCTGCAAGCACCCGCTCGCCCTGGCGGCGAGCCGGGCCGTGCTGCGGGAACTGCGGCGCCGCGGCCCCGGGCTCCAGGAGAGCGTGAGCCGGAAGGTGCGCAGGCTCGCCGACCGGGTCAACGAGGGCTTCGAGGCGTCCGGCGTCCCCATCCGCGTCGTCCACTTCGGATCACTGTTCCGCTTCAAGCTCCCCGCGGTCGCCGCCCGCCGCCCCGACGTCACCGAACTCTTCCACACCGCCCTGCTGCACGAGGGCCTGTACGTCTGGGAGGGCCGCAACTGCTTCCTGTCCACGGCCCACACCGACGACGACGTCGACACGGTGATCGCGGCCGTCCTGCGAGTCGGTTCCGACCTGCGCGAGGCGGGCTTCTTCCCCGGAGCGTCGACGACCGGCGCGGGCCGGGACGACACCGTGCGCTCCGACGACACCGTGCGCTCCGACGGCGGCGAGGGATACCCGCTCAGCGTCGTGCAGCAGGAACTGTGGGTCCTGGACCAGATGGGCGAAGACCCGTCACGGGCCTACAACGAGAGCCTCCTGCTCGACCTGCGCGGCACGCTGGACCTCGACGCGCTGCGAGCCTGCGTACGCGAGGTGGCCGGCCGGCACGAGGTGCTCCGTACCGTCTTCTCGCCCGACGGCACCGAACAGCGTGCCGCCACGGCCGTCGCCGAGGACCTGCCGCTGGTCGACCTGTCCACGGCCACCGACCGCGCCGCGCGGGACCGATCGGCGGCCGGGTGGCTGGACGAGCAGGAGAACGCCCCCTACGACCTGGCCGCCGGCCCGCTGATGCGCGCCGCGGTACTGCGCCTGGCCGAGGACCACCACCAGCTCTACCTGGCGGCCCACCACACCGTCATCGACGGCTGGTCCTTCGCGGTGCTGCTCGCGGAGATCAGCGAGCTCTACGCGGCCCGCCACGAGGGGGTGCGCCGCACGCTGCCGCCCCCACCCCGGTACCGCACCTATGTGGAGCGGCAGCGCGCACGGGTGGGCACGGAATCCTGGCAGGCCGACGACGCCTACTGGCTCGACCGCTTCGCCGACGGACTGCCCGGCCTCCAACTGCCCACCGACCGCCCGAGGCCCTCGCACGTGACCTACCGCGGCGGCACGGTGAGCACGCCGCTCGACCCCGGCACGGCGGAGAGCGTCGCCGCCACGGCCCGGAAGCTCGGCAGCACCCCGTTCACCGTTCTGCTCGGCGCGTACGCCGCCCTGCTGCACCGCGTCACCGGCCAGGACGACCTGGTGATCGGTGTGCCCGTCGCCCAGCGCGAGGGCGAGGGCGAGGACAGGATGGTCGGCAACTGCAGCAACCTGGTCCCGGTCCGCATCACCTTCCGGCCGGGCACGTCCGTCGCCGCCTTCCTCACCGGTCTCCACCGGACGCTGCTGGAGGCGTACGCCCACTCCGGCCACCCGATCTCCGCGCTGCGCGGCAGGATCCCCGTCGGCACCGACGCGGCGCGCACCCAGCTGTTCCCCACGCTCTTCAATCTCGACCAGGAGACGCAGGCCCCCCACTTCCCGGGGCTGACCACCGACGTGATCACCCCGGCGCGGCGCTGGACGCCGACCGAGTTCGAGGTGGACGTCCGAGCCATCAGCCAGGGATCGACACTCGACTTCAAGTACAACTCCGACCTGTTCGACGAGCGGACCGTCCGCCGCCTGGCCGGCCTCTACCGACGTCTGCTGCGCGCATTCCTCTCCTCCCAGGAGCAGGACCTGCGGCACGTTTCCCTGGTCGACGACGGTGAGCGGGACGTGCTGCTGCGGGCGGGGCACACGGCGCCGCCGATGCCGTCCACCCCGGCCGCGGGCAGTGTCGTGGAGCTCTTCGAGGCGCGGGCCGCGGCCACGCCCGACCGCGTCGCCGTGGCCCACGACGGCCGCCGGACCGGCTACCGGGAACTCAACGAGCGGGCCAACCAGCTCGCCCGGCGACTGCGGCAGGAATGCGTCGGCCCGGAGTCGCGCGTCGGTCTGCTGCTGGCCCGGAACACCGACCTGATCGTCGCCGTACTGGCGGTGTGGAAGGCCGGTGGCGCGCACGTCGCCCTCGACCCGGTGGGCCCGCCGCAGCGCCGAGCGCGGGTGGTGGAGGACGCCGGCGTGTCGGTGATCCTCACGCTGGAGGGGTTCCGCGACCGAGTGCCCGGGGGACCGCTCACCACCGTCTACCTGGACACCGAACGGGAGGCTGTCGACCGGCTGCCCGCCGACGACCTCGAGCTGCCCCTGCCCGACTCCGGTCTGGCGTACCTGGTGCACACCTCCGGCTCCACGGGCCGTCCCAAGTGCGTCATGGTGAGCCACGGTTCCCTGCGCGACCGGTACCTGGGCTGGGAGGACGCCTATCGGCTCCGGGACCGGGTCTCCTCCGTGCTCCAGATGGCCACGTTCGGCTTCGACGTCTTCGTCGGAGACGTGGTCCGCGCCCTGTGCTCAGGGGCGAAACTGGTTCTCTGCTCCCGGGACGTGCTGTTGCAGCCCGCCGAGCTGCTCGCCCTGATGCGCGGTGAGGAAGTGGACTGCGCGGAATTCGTGCCCCTGGTCCTCAACGGGCTGGTGAACCACGTCCAGGCGTCCGGCGAGACGCTCGGCTTCATGAACGTGCTGATCGTCGGATCGGACACGGTCTACGGCGGCGACCTGGACCGGGCACTGGAGGCGGCCGGCCCGGACACCCTGGTCGTCAACTCCTACGGGCTCGCCGAGGACACCGTGGACACCACCTACCACGTCCACCGCGGCGGCACGACGACGGCAGGCCACCACTCGCCCATCGGGCTGCCGTTCCCCGGCTCACGGGTCTACATCCTGGACGACGCCTTCAATCCCGTCCCGGTCGGCGTCCCGGGGATGCTGTACACCGCCGGGACCGGGCTGGCCCGCGGCTACCTCGGCCGCCCGGGGCTCACGGCCGAGCGTTTCGTCCCCAACCCCTGGGCCATCGAGCCGGGCGAACGCCTCTACGTCACCGGTGACCTGGCACGCTACCGGGACACGGAGGACGGCCTCGTCATCGAGTACCTCGGCCGCAAGGACACCCAGCTCAAGATCCGCGGCTACCGGATCGAACTGGGCGAGGTGGAGACCGCCGTCGAGCAGGTCACCGGATCGGACGCCGTCGCGGTCCTGCCCCAGGTACGGGACGGTGACACCCGGCTCGTGGCCTACGTGCGGACCGCCGAGTCCGGTGACCTCGGTCCCCGGACGGCCCAGTGGCATGCCGCGCTGCGCGACCTGCTGCCCGACTACATGGTGCCCACCTCCTACGTGGCGCTGGAGGCTCTGCCGCTCACCGCCAACGGCAAGCTGGACCGGGTCGCGCTCTCCGCGATGGAGGGAGTCGAGACCGGAGCCGGGGTGGAGTTCGTGGCGCCCCGCACGGGGACGGAGGCGCGGCTGGCGGAGATCTGGGCCGAGGTGCTGGGCCGGGAGGAGGTCGGTGTCCACGACGACTTCTTCCTGCTGGGCGGTCACTCCCTGCTGGCGACGCGGGTGGTGAGCCGGGTGCGGGAGGCGTTCGCGGCGGAGGTTCCGATCCGCTGGTTGTTCGAGGTGCCCACGGTGGCGGCTCTTGCCGCAAGGCTGGACGAGGGCGGGAGCGAGACCGGTTCGACCCGCCGACCGCTGACGCGTGTCGGGCGGCCGCGTCTGCTGCCGTTGTCGTACGCGCAGACGCGGCTGTGGTTCCTGAACCGCTTCGACGGTGAGAGCCGTGCGGCCTACAACATTCCCATGGTGCTGCGTCTGACCGGTGCGGTGGACGCGGAGGCACTGCGAGGCGCGCTGGCGGACGTGGTCGAGCGGCACGAGGTGCTGCGCACCCGCTATGTCGAGATCGAAGGCGTGGTGGTCCAGCAGATCGTGCCCGTCTCCCAGGCCCTGCCGCCCCTGGTGACCCGCACCGCGGACCCCTCGGAAGTGGACTCACTGGTGGCGGCCGCGTCGGTCGAGCCGTTCGACGTCGCGGCCGACCTGCCGTTGCGGGCGTGGTTGTTCTCCCTGGACGAGCGGGAGCACGTGCTGGTTCTGGTGTTGCACCACATCGCCGGCGACGGTTCTTCGCTGGCGCCGTTGGCGCGGGACGTGGCGGTTGCCTATCAGGCCAGGTTGACGGGGGGTGTGCCCGGGTGGCAGCCGCTGCCGGTGCAGTACGCCGACTACACGCTGTGGCAGCGGGAGTTCCTGGGTGAGGCGTCCGACCCGGAGAGTGTGCTCTGCGCTCAGCTGGCCTACTGGCGTGGGGCACTGGCGGGCCTGCCGGAGGAACTGGAACTGCCGCGGGACCGTCCCCGCCAGGCGGTGGGCAGTGGACGTGGCGGTCAAGTCGCGTACACGATCGACGCCGCCGTGACGGAACGGCTGCGAGAGGTGGGCCGGGACGGCGGGGCCACCCTGTTCATGGTCCTGCAAGCCGCACTCGCCGCACTTCTCACCCGCCTGGGCGCCGGCACGGACATCCCCGTCGGCACTCCTGTCGCGGGGCGCCTCGACGAGAAGCTGACCGACGTCATCGGGTTCTTCGTCAACACTCTTGTGCTGCGTGCGGATACTTCGGGTGACCCGCGTTTCGATAATCTGGTGGTGCAGGTTCGTGAGACGAGTCTGGCTGCGTTCGCTCATCAGGATGTGCCGTTCGAGCGGTTGGTGGAGGAACTGAATCCGGTCCGT
>NZ_JBITFE010000014.1:0-190602 GCF_044455745.1 Streptomyces sp. NPDC051136
TCTGGACCGTCGACGAACCCGGCGCCATCCGCACCATGACCGCCCTCGGCGTCGACGGCATCATCACCGACTACCCCCAAACCCTCACCCAGCGGTGACGGGGAACGGACGAACCGGCGCTTGCGCGCGCCGCCCGATCGGACGTTGACGGTCGGTTCGGCGCAGGGTCGTGCCGCTCCGGGTACCCGGTGGTCCCGGTGACCCGGGAAAGCGGCCCCGACCCAGGAGAGCGGCACACCACGATGTATGACCAGACGCGCGCACAGCAGCCCCCGGACCAGGACCAGCGCCGCATCGAGCGCCGTCCCGCGGCAGCGGAGTCTCTTCTGCCGTCTGCGGACCGGGACGCCGTCATGGACCGCCTGCGCAAGGCCCTCAACACCTTCGCCGACGCTCCGCACGACGCTCTGGAGGAGGCCGAGGCCGCCTTCGACGACGCCGCGGGCCACCTGGCGAAGGCCCTCGCGGAACGGCGCCGCTCCCTGCACGAGAGCTGGCAGGACCAGGACCCCGAGACGCACGCCGAGGAACTGCGGCTCGCGCTGCGGCAGTACCGGGAGATCACGCAACGGCTGATGCGCACCTGACAGGCGCGTCCAGGGGCCGGGGCGGGGGCGGGACGGCCTGCGGGGCCGACTCCGGCAGACGTGGCGCTTCCCCCGTACGCTCGCGTGCCGTGACAGCCGTACGGGCGTAGTGTCCAGGTATGGGTGATGTTCGGTGTGGCCGGCGTCGGGCAGCCCTGTCGGCGCCGAAGCGGGCGGACGGCTGATGGACTCCGCGCTGGCCGCGGTGGTGCGGGCGAGCGGTGCGTACGGCGGACTCCTGTACGTACTGCCACCCGGCGATGACGCGATGTGGCAGGTCCTGGTCACCGGGGTGCCGCAGGAGATGGCCGCGCCCTGGCGGCGGGTGGGGCTCCGGGACCCGATGCCCGTCGCGGACGCGGTCCGTGAACGCCGCCTGACGTGGGCCGGTGGCCGGGAGGAGATGGCGCGCGAGTATCCGCGGGTGGCGCTCGTCCTGCCGTACGACTTCGGCCTGGCGGCCGCGCCGCTCGTCTCGGGCACCGCCGTCCGGGGCGGTCTGGTGCTGATGTGGCCGGGGAATCATCCGGCGCGGCTGAGCGACGCCGAAGAGGACGTCATCCTGGCGGGCTGCCGGCGGCTCGGTGACTGCCTGCAGCGGGCCCTGGACCGCGGCGACCCGCTGCTGCCCCCCGACCGGCCCAGGACGCTGCCGCCGCCGGCCCCGCGCGCGCCCTCGCGTACCGAGGCGGCCGGGCTGTCCGCCTTCGTGGACCGTCTGCCCGGCGGCTCCTGTGCGCTGGACCTGGACGGGCACCTCACCTTCGTCACCCCCGGGGCGGCCGAGCTGCTCGGCGTCGACCGGGCTGTGCTGTTGGGCGCGCTGCCGTGGGAGGCGCTGCCCTGGATGGACGTGCCGCACGTCGAGGACCGCTACCGGGCCGCGCTGGTCAGCCGCAGACCGCAGGCGTTCACGGTGCTGCGCCCGCCCGCGACGTGGCTGACCTTCGAGCTGTACCCGGACGCCACCGGGCTGAGCGTCCGCATCACCCCCGGCAGTCCGGACGGGCAGGCACCCCCTTCCCGGGCCGTACAGTCCTCGGGGCCCAGCCGCGCCACCGTGCTCTACCACCTGATGCACCTGGCCTCCACCCTGACCGAGGCGGTCGGCGTGCAGGACGTGGTGGAGCAGACCGCCGACCAGCTGATGCCGGCCCTGGGGGCCCAGGGCATGGTGGTGATGGTCGCGGAGGACGGACACCTCAAGATCGTCGGACAGCGCGGTTACCGCCCCACGCTCCTGCAACCCTTCGACCAGGCCCCCCTGACCTCGGCCGACCCCGGCGCCGACGTCATGACCACCGGCGTCCCCGGGTTCTGGTCGACGTTCGACGAACTCCACGAGGCCTATCCCGCCGTGGCCCACGAGGACGGGATGGCCGCGTGGGCCGTGCTGCCGCTGATCGCCTCCGGCCGGCCCATCGGCTCGCTCCTGCTCGCCTATCGGCGGCCCCACGTCTTCCCGCCCGCCGAGCGGGCCGCCCTCACCTCGCTGGCCGGCCTGGTCGGGCAGGCCCTGGACCGCGCCCGGCTCTACGACGCCAAGCACGACCTGGCGCACCGTCTGCAGTCCGCCCTGCTCCCCCACACCCTCCCCCACGTGTCCGGCCTCGGCGTGGCCGCCCGCTATCTGCCGGCGGCCCGCGGCCTGGGCATCGGCGGCGACTTCTACGACGTCATCCGCCTCGACGAGCACACGGCGGCTGTCACGATCGGCGACGTGCAGGGCCACAACGTGGACGCCGCGGCGCTCATGGGGCAGGTCCGCACCGCCGTGCACGCCCACGCCACCGTGGGCGCGCCCCCCGGTGACGTGCTGACCCGCACCAACCGCCTGCTCACCGACCTGGACCCCGGTCTGTTCACCAGCTGCGCCTACGTCCACCTCGACCTCGCCACGCACCACGCCTGCGTGGCACTCGCCGGCCACCCCCCTCCCCTGCTGCGTCACGCCGACGGGCGTGTCGAACCCCTCCGCGTGCCGCCCGGCCTGCTGCTGGGCATCGAGCCGGACACCGTGTACCCCGCGCTGGAGTTCCCCCTGCCGCCCGGCTGCGTGCTCGCGCTCTACACCGACGGGCTCGTCGAGGCGCCCGGAGTCGACCTCGACGACGCGATCGCGGCTCTGGGCGGGCTGCTGGAAAGCGGTGATCCCGGCGATCTCGACGCCATGGCCGACACCCTCATCCGGCACGCGCCCACCCCGGGCGACGACATCGCCCTGGTCCTCGTCAGTCCCCGGGCGTCGGCGGGGCACTCCGGGGGCGGGCCGATCGTTTTCCCGGGCAAGAAGGACGGACGCCGGTCGAAGCGGACCGGCAGCGGAGGAGAAGACCCTTCATGAGACACCAGAGGGTGCGCGATCTGATGAGCGGCGCCGTGGTCCGCGTGCAGCGGGGCACACCGTTCAAGGAGATCGCCCACCTGCTGCTGGAGTACGACATCACGGCGGTGCCGGTCGTGGACGCGGACAACCGCCCCGTGGGGGTGGTGTCGGAGGCCGACCTGTTGCAGAAGATGTGGGGTCAGGAGCCCGACGGTTCCCCGGAGCACGCCGAGCGGTCCCGGGTCCCGGCCGGGAAGGCGGACGCCACCGACGCGGCCGGGCTCATGACCTCGCCGGCGCGCTGCGCCCGGGAGGACTGGAGCGTCGTGGACGCCGCCCGGGTGATGGCGCGGCACCGCATCAAGCGGCTGCTGGTCGTCGACGAGGACGGGCGGCTTGCCGGGGTCGTCAGCCGCAGCGACCTGCTGCGGGTCTTCCTGCGCACGGACCGCGCGATCCGCACCGAGATCATCGAGGAGGCCCTGGTCAAGGCGCTCGGTCTGGCTCCCTCGTCGGTGCAGGTGGACGTGGCGCACGGCCATGTGGTGCTCAGCGGCCGGCTTCCGGAGCATGTGTCCGCCCCGCTCCTCGAGGAGCACTGCCGGAGTGTGGACGGCGTCGTCGCCGTGGAGTTCCGGCCGGCCGGCGAGGCAGGCGCCGAGGACCCCGCGGCCGTCGGCTCCTGACCCGTGGCCGTCGGCTCCGCACCCGTGGGGATCGGCTCCCGGCCCCTCGCCGGGTGGTGGGGTCATGGGCGGCATCTTCCGTGTCGCGCCGCCGCTCACGGCGAGCGACGACGAGATCGTCCGGGGCGTCGCCGTTCCCGGCCAGGGAATGGGGGACGCCGCCGGGGACCTGTGACGGCGGCCCCGGCGACCTGGGCTTCCAGGTCACCGGGGCCGCCCGGGGCGGGTGTCAGACTCCGGCCGTCTCCGGCTCCCGGGTGGGCTCCGGGGGCGTGGCGGTGTCGCCGAGTTCCCGGTGGAGCTTCTCGCCCTCGACGTCGACGTTCGGCAGGAGGCGGTCCAGCCACCTGGGCAGCCACCACGCCTTGGTGCCGAGCAGGGCGAGCACCGCGGGCACGATGGCCATACGGACCACGAAGGCGTCGAAGAGGACAGCGATCGCGAGGCCGAAGCCCATCATCTTGATCATGGCGTCGTTCTCCAGGATGAAGCCGGAGAAGACGCTGATCATGATGATCGCGGCGGCCGCGACGACCCGGCCGCCGTGGGTGAAGCCCGTGGTGACGGAGTCGGCGGCGGACTCGCCGTGGACGTAGGCCTCCCGCATGCGGGTGACGAGGAAGACCTCGTAGTCCATGGCCAGGCCGAAGACCACGCCGATCATGAAGATGGGCATCATCGACATGATCGGGCCCGGCTGGTCCACTCCGAACACGTCCGCGAGCCAGCCCCACTGGAAGACCGCGACCACCGCGCCGAGCGCCGCGGCCACCGACAGCAGGAAGCCGAGGGCCGCCTTCAGCGGGACGAGGACGGAGCGGAAGACCAACATCAGGAGCAGGAAGGCGAGACCGACGACCAGGGCCAGGTAGGGGACGAGCGCGTCGTCCAGGGTCTGCGAGAAGTCGATCGTCATCGCGGTCGCACCGGTGACCAGCATGGTCGCGCCCGTGTCGGTCCTGATGTCGCCGGACAGCGAACGGATGTCGTGCACCAGCGACTCGGTGGCCGTGTCGCTCGGGCCGGTCTTCGGCACCACGGTGAGGACGGCGGTGTCGCCCTCCTCGTTGAAGTCGGCCGGAGTGACGGCCGC
Organism: Streptomyces sp. NPDC051136; assembly: GCF_044455745.1. NCBI lineage: Bacteria > Bacillati > Actinomycetota > Actinomycetes > Kitasatosporales > Streptomycetaceae > Streptomyces > Streptomyces sp. NPDC051136. Next base: position 4,693 of record NZ_JBITFE010000014.1, read on the forward strand.
CGCCTCGCCCAGTGCGGTGATCTTCTTGCCGACGGTTTCGGCGGCGGCCTCGGGGTCGTCCGCGCCGCGCGCGTCGACGGTGACCATCAGCGGGCCGTTGAATCCGGCCCCGAAGGACTCGGACAACATGTCGTAGGCCTTGCGCTGGGTGGTGTCGGGGGCCGAACTGCCCTCGTCGGGCAGACCCAGTTCCATGCCGGCGGCCGGCACCGCGATCACCCCGAGGCCGAGGACCGCGGTCAGCAGGACGGTGACCGGGCGGCGCAGGACGAAGCGGGCCCAGCGGGTGCCGAGCCGCGGCTTCGCGGAGGATGCCCGGGTCCGGGCGGGAGCCTTCCGGTCCCGGCGGCTGAGCGCCTTCCTGCCGGCGAAACCGAGCAGCGCCGGGGTGAGGGTGAGGGCGATCAGTACGGCGATGCCGACCGTGCCCGCCGCGGCCAGACCCATCTTGGTGAGGATCGGGATGTTGACGATCGTGAGCCCGGCCAGGGCCACCACGACGGTCAGCCCGGCGAAGACGACCGCGGAGCCCGCGGTGCCGACCGCGCGCCCGGCCGCTTCCTCCGGGGCGCGCCCCTCGGCTATCTCGGCCCGGTAGCGCGAGACGATGAACAGGGCGTAGTCGATGGCGACCGCGAGGCCGATCATCATGGCGAGCGTGGAGGTGGTGGCGGACAGCTCCAGCGTGCTGCCGAGCGCCCCGATGGCGGAGATGCCGATGCCCACCCCGATGATCGCCGAGAGCAGCGGCATGCCGGCCGCGACCAGTGAGCCGAAGGTCAGCAGGAGCACGACCGCGGCGACTCCGATGCCGATCAGCTCGGCGGTGCCGCCCATCTCCTGCTCGGCCACGACCGCGTCGCCGCCGGTCTCGACGGTGTAACCGCCCTCGCGTGCGTGGTCGGTGGCGGCGGTGAGCGAGTCGCGTGCCTCGTCGGTCAGTTCCATCGCGTTGACCTTGTAGGTCACGGACGCGTACGCGGTGGTGCCGTCCTTGCTGACGGCATTGCCCTTGAACGGGTCGGCCACCGAGGCGACCTGCGGGCCTGCCTTCAGGTCGGCGACCAGGCCCTCGACCTGGTCCTTGCCGGCCGGGTCGGAGATCTTGCCACCCTCGGGCGCGCGGATCACGACGCGAGCGGTGGCACCCTCCGCGCTGGCGGCCGGGAACTGCTCGTCGAGCAGGTCGAATGCCTTCTGGGACTCGGTGCCCGGCATGGAGAAGGAGTCTTCGGGCGGGGCGGGCGCGGCGGACGACGCGACGCCGGCGCCCACGAGTATGGCCACCCAGAGCAGGGCGACCAGGCCGCGGCGCCGGAACGCCCTCCGGCCGAGACGATAGAGAAACGTAGCCACCTTGGACCAATCCGTCGGGTTGCGGGCAGGACGAAGACCCGGCACATGGGGGGAAGGCGGAGGCGCTGACCGGGGTACACATCCATGCTCGCCCGGGGTTCCCGGCGTTTGATCCGACCCTGGGTCTGGACCGGCGTACTGCGCCGGGTGTAGTGGGGACTCGGGCCCCTCTCCCTCTGGTGTAGCTCCCGAAGATGGATGTACGCCGCATTTCGTTGCCGCGGGCAGCGGTCACCGGGGCGCGGGAGGCTGACCTCCTCTTCGGGGCCGGCCACCGCATCGGTGCCACGGGAAGCAGGCGGAACGGGCCCGGCGCCCGGCCGGGCCGTTCGTGCTCAGGAAGGCGCCGCCGCGACCCGGACCCGGCCGCCCTCGCCGTCGGAGAGGAAGGCCGCCAGGGCCGCCCCCTCCTCCGCGACCTCGGCGCGCTCCGCCCGGGTGAGCCGGCGCAGCGGGGTCACGGTCACCGTGCCGTCCGCCACCGTCCAGGTCGCGCCGACCCGGCCGTCGACGAGGACGAGGCGGGCGCCGGTGACCGACAGTCCGCGGTGCGCGTCGTCGATGACGCGGCCGCGGTCCTGGTAGCCGAGGACCGCGTTGTCGAACGCCGGCAGGAACCGCGGCGGCGCGGGAGTGCCGGGGTCGGGGCGGGGCGCGTCGGGCAGGTCCAGCAGTTCCCGGCCGCGCTCGTCGCGGAAGGAGACCAGTTCCCCGCGCACCGCCGCGACCGCGGCGGGCAGCCCCGCCAGACCGCACCAGGCGCGCAGGTCCGCCGAGGCGGCCGGCCCGAACGCGGCGAGGTAGCGCCGCACCAGCGCCGCGCCGACCGGATCGGTGCCCGGCGGGGCCGGCGGGTCGACCTCGCGGCCCAGCCAGGCCGCGACCGGGGCGTTGCGCACCCCGGCTCGGGTGCGCCACAGACCGCGCGGCGGCAGCTGCACCATGGGGATGAGCGCGGCGACCAGCATCTCCCCCAAGGCCCGCGGTGCCGCGTCCGGCCAGCGCCCGGCGACCGCCCGGGCCAGCTCGCCCATCGAGCGGGGTTCGCCGTCGGCCAGGACCGCCCGGCCGGCCGCGGCGAGTTCGTCGAGGTCGACCCCTGCCAGCTCGCGGCGGTAGGTGCCGAGGACGCGTCCGCGCAGCATGGCGTCATGGCGCGACCGCCAGGCCAGCATGTCGTCGGCGGTGACCAGGTGGACGGTGCGGCGCATCAGGTGGGTGCGCACCACCCGCCGACCGGTCAGCAGGTCCGAGAGCGTTCCGGGCGCGAAGTCGCGCAGCCGCGACCACAGGCCGACGAACGGCTCCTGCGGCTCCTGCGCCTGCAGGCCGCCGAGGTGTGCCACGACGTCCAGGACCGGGCGGTCGGCGCGGGCGAGCAGCATCTGTCGGGCGAGTGCCGCCCGGTTCAGCGCCCGCGCGTCGAGCACGCTCACGCGGTGTACTCGCTCACGACGTCGAGTACCGAGGTGACGCCGAAGCGGTCCCGCGGCATGCCGAGGAGAGGCGCCCACCGGGGGGAGAAGGTGAGGGCCTCACGGGCGTCACCACGGAAGTTCGGTTGGGTCACGGCTTTGCCGGTCACGGCGGGCTCCTTGCCTCGTGGAAGCTGCGGGAAGCGAGGGGGCGGTCCGCGGGAGCGGGCCGTCCGTGGGGCCGGTCGGCCCCGCTGCGCCCACTCTGCTCCGGATAGAGGTCAGGTTCTGGCCGCCATGGGTACGAGTCCCGGGGTTCCGAAGGGTCCGCCGACCGGTCCTGCGGGAGATGATCCGTACTCCACCTGCCCGCCGCCGCCGTGTCCCCGCGCACCGGGAACGGGACCGTCGACGAACTCGGCCCGGAAATCTGCCGGTTCACTCTCGGGGCCCTGGTCGTGGTCGTCGCCGGCCGCTGCTTTCTGCCGCTGCGGCAAGGCCGCCGCCGGGCCCGCGGCCCGGAGGGCGGAGCCGCGTTCGGGGAAGGGGGGCGGGGCGACCGGATTCGAACCGACGTCCTCCGAGATGGCATCGCGGCGCACTACCTCTGTGCTACGACCCCGCCCCTTGCCGATGATCGTAAACGAAGCCGGCCCGGACGCCCAGCAGTTGTCCGCGCCCGGCCGGCATCACACCCGCTGGGACAGGTCCACGCTCGCGGACTCGGTGGCCATCGCCCCCGTCACGACGCGCGACCGGCTGTGCAGCCGCAGCGATGCGGCGACGAAGGCGATCGCGACCAGGGTCATCGCGGCGCCCGCCCAGGCGGTTGCGGCGTACCCGAAGTCCGCGTCGATCACGGTGCCGCCGAGCCACGGGCCGCCGGTGTTGCCCAGGTTGAACGCGGCGGTCGTGGTGGCACCGGCGAGGGTGGGCGCGGCGCCGGCGACGTTGAACATGCGGGCGTTGAGCGCGGGCGCCGTGTAGAACGCGGAGACGCCGAGCAGCAGCGACAGGACGATCACGGCGGCCGGGCTGGAGGCGAACAGCGCGAGGGCGGCCAGCAGGACCGTCGAGGCGGTGATGCCGGAGAGCAGGACGCCGAACAAGTGCGCGTCGGCGACCCGGCCGCCGATCGTCGTCCCGATCAGCGCGCCGACGCCGAACAGCGCGAGGACGGTCGGGACCCAGCCGTCCGCCAGTCCGGCCACGTCGGTGAGCAGCGGCGCGAGATAGGAGAAGGCGCAGAACACGCCTCCGGCGGCGAGCGCGGTCACGACGATGGACAGCCAGACCTGACGGTCCCGGTAGATGGCCAGCTCGCCCCGCAGCCGGGGCCGCCGCTCGGGCAGCGGAATGCGGGGGATCAGAGTCACCACGCCGACGAGCGCGACGGCGGACGCGCCGCCCACGGCCCAGAACGCGGACCGCCAGCCCAGGTGTTCGCCGAGGAACGCGCCCGCGGGGACGCCCAGCACGTTGGCGATGGACAGTCCGCCGATCATCACGGCCATCGCGCGGGCCCGGGCGGTCACCGGCACCATGGCGATGGCCACGGCCGCGCCCACGGCCCAGAAACCGGCGCAGGCGAGCGCGCTGACGACCCGGGAGACGAACAGCACCTCGTAGCTCGTCGCGAGTGCGCCCGCGACCTGGCCGAGACCGAACACCGTGATCAGCGCGACCAGGGTGGTCTTGCGCGGCAGGCGCAGGGTCGCGACGGCGAGCAGCGGCGCGCCGACCACCATGCCGATCGCGAAGGCCGATATCAGCAGCCCGGCTCGCGGGATCGACACGTCCATGTCGTCGGCGATGGGCGGCAGCAGCCCGGAGAGCATGAACTCGCTGGTACCGAGCGCGAAGACGGACAGGCCGAGGATGTAGACGGCCAGCGGCATGCGGCCGGCCGTGGACCGTGGGGAAGAGTCGGGCATGACAGGTGTCAACGGAGCCCCGCTTCCGGCCATTCCCACGGTCCGCCCCGTCTCACGATGCGGCTGCCGCGCCGACCGCTGCAGGCGCACGACGAAGCCCTTTCGATTCGGTGCGTCGACGAACGGGCCACGGGTGCGGGACCGGGCGAGGGCATCGACATCGGCATCGGCATCGGCATCGGCACGACAGCTGCTTCAGGGGGCGGTGAGGAGTCGCTTCCACCGAAACCCCGTGACGGCGGCTGCGCAAGCGATCCCTCCTGCGCCCGGCGCCTGCGAGCAGCCGGGCGGGAGGAACGGGCGGCACGGGACGAGAGTGTACGTTCGTACGCTCGACGGGGTACGATCGGACGCATGCCGACGGACCACTTCGCGGGCGACTCCCGCACGAACCTCGAACGCATGCTGGCGGGCGACCTGTACGTCGCCGACGACCCGGAGATCGCCCGCAGGCAGCAGCGGGCCGTGCGGCTGGCCGCCCGCTACCAGGCGGCGTACGCGGAGGACGCGGAGACCGCGCGACCGCTTCTGGACGAGCTGCTCGGCTCCCTGGGCGCCGAGGCGCACGTACGGCCGCCGCTGTACGTCGACTACGGCAGCAACATCACCGTCGGGGCTCGCACCTTCGTCAACTACAACCTGACGGCACTGGACGTCGCGGCCATCACCATCGGCGAGGACTGCCAGATCGGGCCGAACGTCCAGTTGCTCACCCCCACGCACCCCCTGGAGCCCGGTCCTCGCCGGGACAAGCTGGAGGCGGCCCGCCCCATCGTCATCGGCGACAACGTCTGGCTCGGCGGGGGCTCGATCGTCCTGCCCGGCGTGACCATCGGGGACAACGCGGTGATCGGAGCCGGTGCGGTCGTCACGAAGGACGTGCCGGCGAACGTCGTGGCCGTCGGCAACCCCGCCCGGCCGGTGCGGAACCTGTGAGTCCGCTCCCATGGCAACCGGACACACGGATCCGCAGCGGCGGGAGCGCATCCTCGCGGCCACCCTCGACCTGATCGCCGAGGAGGGCATCGCACGCGTCTCCCACCGCAGGATCGCGCAGCGCGCAGGGGTGCCGCTCGGCTCGATGACGTACCACTTCAGCGGTATGGAGCAGGTGCTGCGGGAGGCCTTCGGCCGCTTCACCGACCACATCGTCGCGATCTTCGACGCGCACCTCGGCGCCGCCGCCGACCGCGACCAGGCCCGGGAGGCGGTGGCCGACCTCGTGCACGAGCTGTCCGAGGACAGCCGGCGCGACCTGGTGCTGACCCAGGAGCTCTACACGCTCGCCGCGCGGCAGCCCGCCTACCGGGAGCTGACCCACGAGTGGATGCGCCGCAGCCGCGTCCACCTGGAGAAGCACTTCGACCCGGACACGGCCCGCCAGCTCGACGCCCTCATCGAGGGTCTGACCCTGCACCGGGCCCTGGCCCGTGAGCCGCACGACCGTGCGCTCACCGTGGAGGCCATCGCCCGGGTCACCCGCACGGAGCGGGGCGCCGCCGAGGAGCGCGGGGCACGAACCCCCTAGCGGCCCGTGCGGCACAGGCCTGACCCCTGTGCCGCACGGGCGTCCCCCGTCAGCAGACGCCGTCGCCCGGCTTGGGGTTGCCCAGGCCGAACAGCGGCCGCAGTTTGAGGCCCACCCAGGTGCCGGCCAGCGCGAACGCACCCCACAGCCAGCCGCTGAGGCTGCCGGAGGCGATGCCCGCCAGGTAGGCGCCGATGTTGCAGCCCCCGGCCAGTCGGGCGCCGACGCCCATCAGGATGCCGCCGAGCACCGCCGCCAGCGCGGTGCGCCAGGGGATGCCGCGGTGCAGCGCCCAAGTACCGCCGAGCGAGGCGGCGACGGCTGCGCCGATCATGATGCCGATGTCGGTGAGGCTGGTCTTGTCGGCGAGGACGGAGCCGGACAGCATCTCGGCGTTGCCGGGCCGCTGCCACCAGGACCAGTTCTCCGGATGACCGCCGAGCGCGCCCACCAGCTCCGAGCCCCACAGGCTGAAGGCGCTGGTGACGCCCCAGGCGCCGCCGGAGACCAGGAGCACGCCCGCACCGAGCACGGCCAGCGCCAGGGCGCCCGCGGCCAGGGGCCAGGAACCGCGGACGGCCCGGACCGCCGCCCGGCGCGCCGAGGGGACGGCCCCGAGCGGGGGCGGGTTGCGGCGGGCCTGAACACGCCGACTGACCAGTACCACCAGGAGCAGCGCGGCGACGGTGACGCCCCAGGAGCCGAACCAGCCGATGTGGTCCGCCAGCACGACGGGCTCCCAGGCCGGGAGGTCCTTCCACAGGTCGAACTGCCAGGCGGCCAGCGTGGCGCCGGCGACGAAGCCGCCCAGCGTCAGCACGATCGACGTCTGTCCCGAGCCGACGGCGAAGAGGGTGCCCGAGGCGCAGGCGCCGCCGAGCTGCATGCCGACGGCGAAGAGCGCCGAGCCGGCGAACAGGCCGACGCCGATCGGTCCGGCGGACGGCGCGGGCTGTGAGCCGAACAACCCGGTCCCCGTGCCGATGACCAGCGCGAACAGGGTGGCGGTGGTGCCGAGGAGCAGGGCGTGTGCCCGCAGTCCCGTTCCGTTGCCGACGGCGACCAGCTGCCGCCAGGCTGAGGTGAAGCCGAAGCGGGAGTGGAAGAGGGCGACGCCCAGGCCGAGGCCGAGCAGGAGCAGCACGCCGGGCTCGGCGCCGTGCGCGGACCACACGTACGCGGTGAGGGCGGCGGCGAGCAGCCCGGACACGACGAGCGGGGTGCGCCGCACCGGAGGCAGGGGCGGTGCCTTCGGACGTGCCGAGGAGGTCGGCGAGGGAGCGAACAGCGGGGCGGGCGCGCGCGGCGGCGCGGCCGGGGACGACCCGGCGGGGGGTGCGGTGGTCACGGAAGGATCTCCGGGGTGGTGTGCACGGGGACGGCGGACACTGGCGGACCGGCGGCGCGGGGAGCGCGGCCGGCCCGGGGCTCAGTGGCGACAGAGGCCGTCGTCGACGCACCACGCCGAGTTCGCGAAGAGCGCGAGGCACAGCAGCGGAGCCGATGCATACATGCGTGCGAATATACGGAGTGATGCGCTCCGGATGCCATTCCGTCTCGCCATGCGGATGGCGCGAGGCCCGGAGCCCCGGTCCTCCCGTGTACGGGGCCCGGGCCGCGAGGCCGTGTCCTCTCGTGCACGGACGAGGCCCCGGGCGCAGCCGCCGCGGGGCCTCGTGCCGTGACCGGCCGTATCCGCCTACAGGGTGCGCTCCAGGCGGTCCGCCATCAGCTGCACGAACCGGGCGGGCTCCTTCGGCCGGCCTCCCTCGGCGAGCACCGCGAGGGCGTGCAGCAGTTCGGCGGTCTCGGTGAGCTCGGCGCGGTCCCGCTGGTCGGTCCAGGCCCGGTTCAGGGTCTTCACCAGCTGGTGCTCCGGGTTGAGCTCGAGGATCCGCTTGGCGCTGGGCACCTCCTGGCCCATCGCGCGGTACATGTTCTCCAGGGCGGGCGTCAGCTCACCCGCGTCGGAGACGACGCAGGCCGGCGAGACGGTGAGGCGGGAGGAGAGGCGGACCTCCTTGACGTCCTCGCCCAGGTGCTCGGTCATCCAGCCGAGCAGCCCGGCGTACTCCTCGCCCTGCTTCTCCTTCTCGGCGTCGCTCTTGTCGCCCTCGGTGCCGGCGAGGTCGATCTCGCCCTTGGCCACCGAGCGCAGCGTCTTGCCCTCGTACTCCCCCACCGCGTCGACCCAGACCTCGTCGACGGCGTCGGTGAGCAGGAGGACCTCGACGCCCTTGGCCCGGAACGCCTCCATGTGCGGGGAGTTCTCGATGGCCTGCCGGGACTCGCCCGTCATGTAGTAGATGTCGTTCTGCCCCTCCTTCATCCGCTCCACGTAGCCCTTGAGCGCGGTGGGCTCCTCGGCGTCGTGCGTGGAGGCGAACGAGCAGGCGGCGAGGAGGGCGTCCCGGTTCTCGGAGTCGGTCACCAGGCCTTCCTTGAGCACCGCGCCGAACTCGCGCCAGAACGTGGCGTAGCGCTCCGGCGCCGACGTCCTGAGGTCCTTGACCGTCGAGAGGACCTTCTTGGTCAGGCGGCGCTGGATCATGCGGATGTGGCGGTCCTGCTGGAGGATCTCGCGCGAGACGTTGAGCGAGAGGTCCTGCGCGTCGACGACGCCCTTGACGAAGCGGAGGTAGGGCGGCAGCAGTTCCTCGCAGTCGTCCATGATGAAGACGCGCTTCACGTAGAGCTGGACGCCGCGCCGGTAGCCCTGGGTGAACAGGTCGTGCGGGGCGTGCGAGGGCACGAAGAGCAGGGCCTGGTACTCGAAGGTGCCCTCCGCCTGGAGGCGGATCGTCTCCAGCGGGTCGCGCCAGTCGTGGGCGATGTGCTTGTACAGCTCGTGGTACTCGTCGTCGGACACCTCGTCACGCGGGCGTGCCCACAGGGCCTTCATCGAGTTGAGCGTCTCGGCCTCGCGGGCCTCGGCGGCGTCGTCCCCGCCCCGCTCCGGCAGCAGGCGGACCGGCCAGGTGATGAAGTCCGAGTACCGCTTGACGATCTCCCTGATCTTCCACTCGGAGGTGTAGTCGTGGAGCTGGTTCTCGGAGTCGGCCGGCTTGAGGTGCAGGGTGACCGCGGTGCCCTGCGGTGCCTCCGGGATCCGCTCCAGGGTGTAGGTGCCCTCGCCGCGCGAGGTCCAGCGGGTGCCCTCGGTCTCACCGGCGTGCCGGGTGACCAGGGTGACCTCGTCCGCGACCATGAAGCCCGAGTAGAACCCGACGCCGAACTGGCCGATGAGCCCGTCGGCCCCGGCCGCGTCCTTGGTCTCGCGCAGCTCTTCGAGGAACTTGGCGGTGCCCGAGTTGGCGATCGTGCCGATCAGCCGGGTGACCTCGTCGTACGACATGCCGATGCCGTTGTCCCGCACGGTCAGCGTGCGGGCCTCCTTGTCGGCCTCCAACTCGATGTGCAGATCGCTCACGTCGGCGCCGGGCACGTCGTCGCGCAGGGCGGCGAGGCGCAGCTTGTCCAGCGCGTCGGAGGCGTTGGAGACGAGCTCGCGCAGGAAGACATCCTTGTTCGAGTAGACGGAGTGAATCATCAGCTGGAGCAGCTGACGTGCCTCTACCTGGAACTCAAACGTTTCGGTCGACATGGCTGGTGAGTACCTCACAGGTCCGTCGTGCGGCTGGCGGAAGTCACTTTAGAACAGCCCCGGCCCGCCCAGGGCTGCCGTCGGCCGGCCGTCCTGCGCGTCGACGGCCTCTTCCGGCCACTCCGTCGGGCCGCGGGAAGTTCCGTCAACATCGTTGACTTCGAGTCAACAGCCCTGCACATTACTTAAAAGTAGAACCGCCCGGTAACTCCAGCTGCCGCCCTCCTCGAGAAGAGAGAGCACATGCCGAAGCACGCCCTTCGCCGTGTCATGACCGCGACAGCCGCCGCCGTCGGCACGCTCGCCCTCGGCCTCACGGACGCCACCGCCCACGCCACGCCCGCCGCGCTCGACTACGTGGCCCTGGGCGACAGTTACAGCGCCGGCTCGGGCGTTCTGCCCGTCGACCCCACCAACCTGCTCTGTCTGCGCTCGACGGCCAACTACCCCCACGTCGTCGCGGCCGCCACCGGCGCCCGCCTCAAGGACGTCACCTGCGGAGCCGCCCGGACCGCCGACTTCACCCAGGCCCAGTACCCGGGCGTCGCCCCGCAGGTGGACGCGCTCGGCGACGGCACCGACCTGGTCACGCTCACCATCGGCGGCAACGACAACGGCACGTTCATCAACGCCATCACCGCCTGCGGCACGGCCGGTGTCCTCAGCGGCGGAAAGGGCAGTCCCTGCAAGGACAAGCACGGCACGTCCTTCGACGACGAGATCGAGAACAACACCTACCCCGCCCTCAAGGCCGCGCTGCTCGACGTCCGCGCCAAGGCCCCGAACGCACGCGTGGCGGCCCTCGGCTACCCGTGGATCACCCCGGCCGCCGCCGATCCGTCCTGCTTCGTGAAGCTGCCACTCGCCTCCGGCGACGTCCCCTACCTGCGGGCCATCCAGGCGCACCTCAACGACGCGGTCCGGCGCGCCGCCGAGGAGACCGGCACCACCTACGTGGACTTCTCCCAGGTGTCCGAGGGACACGACGCCTGCGAGGCCCCGGGCACCCGCTGGATCGAACCGCTCCTGTTCGGCCGCAGCCTCGTTCCCGTGCACCCCAACGCCCTCGGCGAGCGGCGCATGGCCGAACACACGATGGACGTCCTCGGCCTGAACTGACCCCGCGCTCCCCCGCCGTACCCTTCTCCCGTGCCGTCCTCCCGCCTGCGCCGCGTCGCCGTCCTCGTGCTCGAAGGCGCGAAACCCCTCGACGTCGGCATCCCGGCGCAGGTGTTCACGACACGCGCGAGCATGCCGTACGAGGTGCGGGTGTGCGGCGCCGCACCCGGCCTGGTGACCGGCGGGGACGGCCTGTCGTACCACGTCGCCCACGGCCTGGAGGCCCTGGCCTGGGCCGACGTGGTCTTCCTCCCCGGCTACCGGTCCCCCGACGTCGACGATCCGCCGCCCGCGGTCATCGACGCGCTCACGGCGGCCCACGACCGGGGCGCCCGGCTCGCCGCGATCTCCACCGGGGCGTTCGCGCTCGCCGCCACGGGTCTGCTCGACGGCAGACGGGCCACCACGCACTGGCACTACACGCGGGCGCTCGCGGCCAAGCACCCGCACGTACGGGTGGACGAGAACGTGCTGTTCGTGGACGAGGGCAGCGTCCTGACGTCCGCGGGCGCCGCCTCCGGCATCGACCTGTGCCTGCACATCCTGCGCGGTGATCTCGGGGTCGCCGCGTCGAACCACGCGGCCCGCCGCCTGGTGGCGGCCCCCTACCGCAGCGGCGGACAGGCCCAGTACGTGCCGCGCAGCGTGCCCGAGCCGCTGGGCGAGCGCTTCGCCGCCACCCGCGAGTGGGCACTGCGCAGGCTCGGTGAGCCGCTCACCCTTCAGGCCCTGGCCCGGCACGCCGCCGTGTCGGCACGTACCCTCTCGCGGCGCTTCGTCGAGGACACCGGGTACACCCCGATGCAGTGGATCATGCGCGCCCGTATCGACATGGCCCGTGAGCTGCTCGAACGCTCCGAGCGCGGCGTCGAGCAGATCGCCGCCGACGTCGGTCTCGGCACCGGCGCGAACCTGCGGCTGCACTTCCAGCGCATCCTCGGCACCACCCCCAGCGAGTACCGCCGCACCTTCGCCCAAGGCGAGTGACCGCACCTGCCGGCCTGGCGTGATCCTTGCGAACCGTGGCACTCACGCCGCTGCCGCCCGCGTCCGGCGCGCGGGAGTCTGGGTGGTGAAGGACCTGGTGGAGAACGAAGGGACACCCCACTCATGACTCGCATCGGCATCAACGGTTTCGGCCGCATCGGGCGCAACGTGCTGCGTGCGCTGCTGGAGCGCGACACGAAGCTCGAAGTCGTCGCCGTCAACGACCTCACGGAGCCCGCCACCCTGGGCCGCCTGCTCGCCTTCGACTCCACGGCGGGCCGGCTCGGCCGCCCGGTGACCGTCGACGGCGACACGCTGGTCGTCGACGGCCACCGCATCAAGGTGCTCGCCGAGCGCGAGCCGGCCCGGCTGCCCTGGGCCGAGCTGGGCGTCGACATCGTGCTGGAGGCGACCGGCCGCTTCACCTCCGCCGACGCCGCCCGCGCCCACCTCACCGCGGGCGCCCGCAAGGTCCTGGTCAGCGCCCCGTCCAGCGGCGCCGACGTGACGCTCGCGTACGGCGTGAACACGGACGCCTACGACCCGGCGGCGCACACGATCGTCTCCAACGCCTCCTGCACCACCAACGCCCTCGCGCCGCTCGCCGCGGTCCTCGACGAGCTGGCCGGCATCGAGCACGGCTTCATGACGACGGTGCACGCCTACACGCAGGAGCAGAACCTCCAGGACGGGCCGCACCGTGACGCGCGCCGCGCCCGCGCCGCCGGGGTGAACATCGTGCCGACCACGACGGGCGCCGCCAAGGCGATCGGCCTGGTGCTGCCGGGCCTCGACGGCAAGCTGTCGGGCGACTCGATCCGCGTGCCGGTCCCGGTGGGCTCGATCGTCGAGCTGAACACCACGGTCGCCCGCGACGTGACGCGCGAGGACGTCCTGGCCGCCTACCGCGCCGCCGCCGAAGGACCGCTCGCCGGGGTGCTGGAGTACTCGGAGGACCCGCTGGTCTCCTCCGACATCACGGGCAACCCGGCCTCCTCGATCTTCGACTCGGCGCTGACCCGGGTGGACGGCCGGCACGTCAAGGTGGTGGCCTGGTACGACAACGAGTGGGGTTTCTCGAACCGCGTGATCGACACCCTCGGGCTGCTCGCCACACGCTGAACGGGCAGCCGGTTCGGCATCACCGGGGGTCACAGGTCACAATGGTGCGATGAGCAATTCCAAGGTTTACTTCGACATCGACATCGACGGCCAGGATGCGGGCCGCATCGTCTTCGAGCTCTTCGAGGACGTCACCCCCAAGACCGCCAAGAACTTCATCGAGCTGGCCACCGGCGAGCACGGCTTCGGCTACGCGGGTTCCCCGTTCCACCGCGTGATCCCGCAGTTCATGCTCCAGGGCGGTGACTTCACCGCGGGCAACGGCACCGGCGGCAAGAGCATCTACGGCGAGAAGTTCGCGGACGAGAACTTCCAGCTGAAGCACGGCGAGCCGTACCTGCTCTCGATGGCCAACGCGGGTCCGAACACCAACGGCTCGCAGTTCTTCATCACCACCGTGCCCACCCCCTGGCTGGACGGCAAGCACGTCGTCTTCGGCAAGGTCGTCGAGGGCACGGACGTGGTCGACACGATCGAGGGCTACGGCTCCTCCCCGGCGGGCAAGACCTCCAAGAAGATCTCGGTGCGCGCGTCCGGCAAGCTGTAAGACCTGATCAGCCCTTTGCGGGCTGAACCCGCGGGGGTCCGTCGCACACGGTGCGGCGGGCCCCCGTTCCCGTTCCGTCTGGTGGGGTCCGCCCAGTGGTGCGACGCTGGGGTGGAGGAGCGTCCGAGGAAGGCAACCCCGGGAGGACCGATGGGACGGGACGTCCCGGCGCTGGTCTTCACCCGCGAGGACCGCCGCCGGTACCGGATCAAGATGCAGGAGTGCCTCGACGCCTTCGCGCAGATGCTGCGCGAGTCACGGTTCGAGACCGAGCGGCCCCAGGTCGGGCTGGAGATCGAGCTGAACCTGGTCGACGACCGGGGTGAACCGGCGATGCGCAACAGCGACGCGCTCGAAGCGATCGCGGACCCCGCCTGGTCCACCGAGCTGGGCCGCTTCAACCTGGAGATCAACATCCCGCCCCGGCAGCTGACGGCGGGCGGTCCCGACGCCTGGGAGACCGAGATCCGCGCCGCCCTGAACCACGCCGAGGACCGGGCCTCCTCGGTCGGCGCCCATCTGATCATGGTCGGCACCCTGCCCACGCTGCGTCAGTCCGACGTGGGCGAGGCGGCCCTGTCGGAGAACCCGCGCTACCGGCTGCTCAACGACCAGGTGTTCGCGGCCCGGGGCGAGGACCTGCACATCGAGGTGGACGGCGTCGACCGCCTGCGGACCTACGCGGACACCATCACGCCCGAAGCGGCCTGCACCAGCACGCAGTTCCACCTCCAGGTCGCCCCGGAGGATTTCCCCGCCTACTGGAACGCCGCCCAGGCCATCGCCGGAGTCCAGGTCGCTCTCGCGGCCAACTCGCCCTTCCTGCTCGGCAAGGAGCTGTGGCACGAGAGCCGCATCCCGCTGTTCGAGCAGGCCACCGACACCCGGCCGCAGGAGATCAAGGCGCAGGGGGTCAGGCCCCGGGTGTGGTTCGGGGAGCGGTGGATCAACAGCGTCTTCGACCTGTTCGAGGAGAACCTCCGCTACTTCCCGGCGCTGCTGCCCCTGTGCGACGAGCAGGACCCCGCCGAGACCCTCGACCGCGGCGACATCCCCGAACTGGGCGAGCTCACCCTCCACAACGGCACCATCTACCGCTGGAACCGGCCCGTCTACGCCGTGGCTCACGACAAGCCGCACGTCCGGGTGGAGAACCGGGTCCTGCCCGCGGGCCCGACGGTCGCCGACACGCTCGCCAACGGCGCCTTCTACTACGGGCTCACCCGGGCCCTGGTGGAGGAGGAGCGGCCGGTGTGGTCGCGGATGTCGTTCTCGGTCGCCGAGGACAATCTGCACACCGCCGCCCGGCACGGCATCGAGGCGCACCTGTATTGGCCCGGAGCGGGCGAGGTGACCGTACCCGAGCTGGTCCTGCGCCGGTTGCTGCCGCTGGCGCACCGGGGTCTGGAGCTGTCGGGCATGGACTCCGCCTGGCGGGAGCCGCTGCTCGGCATCATCGAGCAACGCTGCGTCACCGGGCGCAACGGGGCGGTCTGGCAGAAGGAGATGTTCCACCACCTCGACGCCACCGCCCGTCCCGGCCGCCACGAGGCGCTGCGCCGGATGACCCGGCAGTACATGGACTACATGCATCTCAACGCCCCGGTGCACACCTGGCCGGTCGACTGACGTTCCAGGGATCAGGGAGGCGACACAGCGATGTGCCGATGGCTCGCCTACTCGGGGACGCCCGTCCTCCTGGAGACCCTGCTCTACCAGCCGGAGCACTCTCTCATCGACCAGAGCCTGCACGCCCGCATGGGAGTGGAGACGACGAACGGGGACGGGTTCGGCGTCGGCTGGTTCGGGCCGGAGATGACGACGCCCGCGATCGTCCGGGAGATCGGTCCTGCCTGGAGCAACCGCAATCTGCGGGAGATCGCGAGCCATGTGCGCTCTCCCCTGTTCTTCGCGCACATCCGCGCCTCGACGGGCAGCGCGGTGCAGCAGACCAACTGCCATCCGTTCCGCCACGGCCGCTGGATGTGGATGCACAACGGCGCGATCGCCGACTTCCACCGGCTGCGCCGGGACCTCGCCCTGGCCGTCGATCCGCTGCTGTACCTCGACATCGAGGGGTCGACGGACTCCGAAATGATGTTCTACCTGGCGCTCACCCTCGGCCTGGAGGAGGACCCGCCCGCCGCGGTGGCCCGGATGGCGGGCCTGGTGGAGGAGATCGGGCACGAGCACGGCGTGGAGTTCCCGCTGCAGATGACGGTCGCGGTGACCGACGGCCGGCGGCTGTGGGCCTTCCGCTACTCCAGCCAGGGCCAGTCGCGGTCGCTCTACTACAGCAGCCGGGTGGAGAGTCTGCGCGCGCTGCACCCCGGGCTGCCCTTCCTCAAGGAGGCGTCCGACAACAGCCGCCTGATCGTGTCGGAGCCGCTGGGCGACCTGCCCGGCGTGTGGAACAAGGTGCCCGAGAGCAGTTACGGGGTCGTCCAGCCGGAGGGCGACGACCTGCGGTCCTTCGTTCCGCTCCACCCGTGACCCCGTTGACACGGGCGGGAGAGGATCACACAATCGGTGGCATGACCACATACCGGTTCGGCACCATCGCGGAGTGTCCCCGCGTGCCCGAGCGCACCGGTTGTGAGCGTTCCGGCCTCTGACGGCCGCCTTCGCACCGACCCTCCGGCGCCTGCCGCGCCGTGGCCCGTCGGCTTCTTCTCCGGCCCACGTCCCGGAGCACCCGTAGCACCTCGTTCAGCACCTCTTTCCCCGGCCCCCGGGCGGTGACGATCCGCGCCGCCCCGGCCGGATCCCACGCGTACCGTCGTTCAAGGGGAGGACTCCCATGACCGTTACCGCCGTCGGCCCGACCACCGTCCTGCGCGAAGCACGCGTTCCGGACGGCGGGCTCCACGAGGGCCGGCGCGTCCTGCGCCGGCTGCCCGAGGGGTGGGAGGACCGGCCGTACGCCCGCTTCGAGGTCGTTCCGCAGGCGCGCACCATCGGTGCCGAGGTGCGCGGTGTCGACCTCGCCCGTCCGCTGTCGCCCGCGCTGCGCGAGGAGTTGAACCGCGCGCTGCTGGAGTGGAAGGTGCTGTTCTTCCGCGGTGCGCATCTGACCTCCGACCAGCAGCGGGAGTTCGCCGGTCAGTGGGGCGCGCTGGAGACCAATCCGCTGCTCGCCGCCGGTTCCCGCGACGACGTCGTCCGGTTCGACAAGGGTGCCGGGGCCGCGCCGACGTACGAGAACGTCTGGCACACCGACGTGACCTTCCGCGAGCGGCCCGCGCTCGGCGCGGTGCTCCAGCTGCGCGAGGTGCCGCCGTTCGGCGGGGACACGATGTGGGCGGACATGGCGGCGGCGTACGACAACCTGCCGCGGGAGGTGAAGGACCGCGTCGACGGGGCCCGCGCGGTCCACGACTTCATCCCGGGCTTCGCGCGTTTCTACGGTCCCGAGCGGCTGCTTCCGTACCAGGACCTGTTCCCGCCGGTGGAACACCCCGTGGTGCGCACCCACCCGGAGACCGGGCGGCGCATGCTGTTCGTCAACACGTCCTTCACCACGCACGTCACCGGCATGGACCGGGACGAGAGCGACCGGCTGCTGCGGTTCCTGTTCCAGCAGGCGCACGTGCCCGAGTACCAGGTGCGCTGGCGCTGGCAGCCGGGGGACGTCGCCTTCTGGGACAACCGGGCCACGCAGCACTACGCGGTGGGCGACTACGGGACCGAACGGCGGGTCGCCGAACGGGTCGCCATCGAGGGTGACCGCCCGTTCTGACCCAGGGCGCGCGCGGGCCGCAGGCGCCGCTCCGCCTGCGGCCCACACACCAGTGCACCCCACACGGATTTGTGACCCGGTGCTTTTCTGTGCGCGGTACGGGTCGGTGCAGGCCCGCTGTCGGACCGAGGATCCGGCGCTGCTGCGCGGGCTCCGCCTCCGTCGTGTTGCGGCCAGGTCGATGTTCGGGCTCAGGCCACGGCGGCGACCGAGATGCCGATGACGATGAAGAGCCAGCCGGTGGTCAGTTCCCAGCGGTGGCGGATCTTGGGCCGCGCGAGCAGGGAGCGCAGCCGCGCGGCGACGACGACCAGGGCGAACCAGTAGACGATGCCGAGGACGATGTCCAGGATGCCGAGGAAGAAGATCTGCCGGGTCATGGATCCACCGCCGTTGACGAACTGCGGCAGGATGCTGAGGAAGAACAGTGCGGCCTTGGGGTTGAGGACGTTGGTGAGGAGACCCTGGGTGAAGCCGGACCGCCAGCGGGAAGAGGTCCGTCCGGTCTCCTCGGTCGGTGTCCCGGCCGGATCGTGCGACCAGTGGTCGGATTGGTCGGCCTCCCCGCCGTCCGCCTTCCGTTCCCGCGCGGCCCGGCGGGCGGCGAGCACCGCACGGACCCCGAGGTAGAGCAGGTAGGCGGCGCCCGCCAGTTTGATCGCGTCGTACACCATGGGCGATCGGGTGGCGACCACCGACAGTCCGACGGCTGCCGCCAGCATGTGCACGCACAGCCCCGCCTGCGCTCCCAGCGCCGCCGCCCGCCCCTTGGACGGATGTTCGGCGGCGGATCGCACCACCACGAGGAAGTCCGGGCCGGGCACCACGTACGCCACCAGCACCACGCCGAGGAAACCGGCCAGGTCGACCGACATCAGTTCTCCGCTCGTCCGTCCCTGCGCCGCTGCGGCCGGGACCCGTTGGTTGGCGGTCCGGGCGCAGAGAGCGCCCGGGCCCGGTCAGGCCGCCAGGGGATGAGCCTGGTGCACCGACGCCACGGCCTCGTCGAGTATGCCGAGACCCCGGTCAAGTTCCTCCTCCGCCACGGTCAGCGGGGGAAGGATCCTGGCCACCTCGTCATCGGCGCCGGCCGTCTCCACCAGCAGGCCACGCCGGTAAGCCGCCTCGCACACGGTCCGTGCCGCGCCCGGACGGTCGAAGGGCAGCCCCCACACCAGGCCACGACCGCGCGGGGCGGGCAGCCCGTGCCGCCGAGCGGTCTCGGTGAGCGCGCGGCGAACCCGCTCGCCCAGCACGGCCGTCCTGGCTTCCAGGGTCGCGTCCGTCCAGTAGAGCTCGAGGGCGCGAGTTGCGGTCACGAAGGCAGGGTTGTACCCGCGGAACGTCCCGTTGTGCTCGCCCGGCTTCCAGATGTCGTACTCGGGGCGCAACAGTGTGAGGGCCATGGGCGTCCCGTACCCCCCCTATCGACTTCGACAGGCACACGATGTCGGGAACGATCGCGGCCTCCTCGAACGAGAAGAACGGTCCTCCCCTAGTCCCCGGGCTGCTCGATGGCCGCGGGGCGCAGCTGGGCGGCGCGGACGCGGGCCACGTCGAGTTTCTCGCCGCGGTCGAAGCGGTAGATGCCGTTCTGTTCCTGGAAGACGTCGGTCAGCTGGGTGTAGCAGTAGCCGAACATGTTCCGGTCCTCCAGCAGGACTTGGGTGAGCCCGCTGAAGCGCTCGTGGAACTCGTCCTCGTCACGGACGCGTTCCCCGTAGCCCCAGGAGACGGTGCGGTCCTCGCCCGACTGGGCGGCGGCCGCCTCGGGGTCCCACCAGATGCCGCCGAACTCGCTGACGAAGTACGGCTGGCCCCGGTAGGGCAGCGAGTAGGGGGTGCCGTTCTCGTGGGTGTTGACGAAGGGCGCGTCCTTGGCGAGGCCGGACATCAACTGCCGGAAGGCGGCGGGGTCCTGCTCGTAGTGGTGGGAGTCGTAGATGTCGGTCTCGGCGACCCGGTGGGCGTAGCCGGAGGCGTCGACGACCGGGCGGGTGGTGTCCATGGCCTTGGTGGCCAGGAACATCGCACGGGTGACGTCGTCGAGCCGGGTGAGGCGGTCGTGCAGCTTCTGGTAGGTCTCGTTGAGCGGGCACCAGCCGATGATCGAGGGGTGCGAGTAGTCCCGTTCGAGTGCCTCCAGCCACTGCGCGACATAGGAGGCGTCGGGCCTCTGGTTGTCGCCCGAGGAGCCGCCCGTCTCGCAGCCCCAGTCGCCGAACTCGCCCCAGACCAGGTAGCCGAGGCGGTCGGCGTGGTGCAGGAAGCGCTCCTCGAAGACCTTCTGGTGCAGCCGGGCCCCGTTGAACCCGGCGGCCATGGCCAGCTCGATGTCCTTGACCAGGGCCTCGTCGGTGGGGGCGGTCATCAGGCCGTCCGGGTACCAGCCCTGGTCGAGGACGAGGCGCTGGAAGACGGGACGGCCGTTGAGCAGGACGGCCTTGCCCCGGATTCCCACGGCGCGCAGCCCGGCGTAGCTCTCGGCGCTGTCGACGACCTGCCCGGCGGCGTCGAGAAGATCGAGGCGCAGGTCGTACAGGTGGGGATCGTCCGGTCCCCACTCGCGCCGCCGGTCGTCCGGCACCGGCAGGTGCAGGCGCGGGGCGAGGTCCAGGTCGGCGCGTGCCTCGGCGCGGCTGACCTCGCCCTCGGCGTCGCCGAGCACGGCGCGTACCCGGTACCCGGGGCGGTTGCCGGACAGGGGCAGTTCGAGGTGGAAGGCGGAGCCGGCCAGGTCGGGGGTGATGCGGGGGCGGCGCAGATGCGTCTCGGGGACGGGTTCCAGCCAGACGGTCTGCCAGATGCCGGTGACCCGGGTGTAGTTGCAGTCGTGGTTGGCGTACTTGACGGCCTGCTTGCCGCGCGCCTGCGGGCCGGACTTGGGGTCGCGGGCCCGCACGGTGATCACGACCTCCTCCCCCGCCCCGGCGATGTCGCCGAGGTCCGCGGTGAAGGGGGTGAATCCGCCGCGGTGCCGGGCCACCTCCTTGCCGTCGGCCCACACGGTGGTGTCGTGGTCCACGGCGCCGAAGTGCAGCAGTACCCGGCGGCCGGCCCAGGCGGCCGGGAGGGTGAGGGCCCGCCGGTACCAGACGGCCTCCAGGAAGTCGGTGTCGCCGATGCCGGACAGCTCGGACTCGGGCGGGAAGGGGACGAGGATCTCCTCCCGCAGCTCGCGGTCGAGCAGACCGCGTTCGAGGCCGCTGTCCCCCCGGTCGGTCTCGAACTGCCAGGCGCCGTTCAGGTTGAGCCAGTCGCGGCGCACGAACTGCGGTCGCGGGTACTCCGGGCGCGGTACGGAGTGAATGGGCACACATGCTCCAGTCGTTCGGTGGGCCGGGCGCGCGGGCGCCGGGCCCGCGGGTACAGCTGTGCGGGCGTTGTGGTGCGGGGGTTCAGGAGCCGCCGAGGCCGGTGGTGGCGACGGAGTCGACGATGCGGCGCTGGAAGAGGAGGAAGACCACGATCAGCGGCAGCGCGGCCAGCAGGGCGGAGGCCATGGACTGCGCGTACTGGATGCCGTAGGCGTCCTTCACGGTGGCCAGGCCCACCGGGAGGGTCATGAGGTCGGGGTCGTTGGTGACGATGAAGGGCCACATGAAGTTGTTCCAGGCGCCGATGAAGACGAAGATCGCCACCGCGGCCACGATGGGGCGTGAGAGCGGCAGGACGACCGACCGGAAGACCCGGAACTCGGAGGCGCCGTCGATGCGGGCCGCCTCCTCCAGCTCCTTGGGGATGCCGTCGAAGAACCGCTTGAGGATGAACACCATCATCGGTGCGACGACCTGCGGCAGGATCACGGCCGCGTAGGTGTCGACCAGGTGGAACAGGGTCATCTGGTCGAACAGCGGCACGACGAGCAGCTGCGGCGGGACCATGATGGCGGCCACGGTGACGCCGAGGAGCCCTCGGCGGCCGCGGAACGTGCCGCGCGAGAAGCCGTACGCGGCGAGGGTGGAGACCGCGACGGTGATCAGGGTGACCAGGGCGGATATCAGGAAGCTGTTGAAGGCCCAGACGGTGACGTTGCCGCGTTCCAGTATCTGCTGGTAGGCGTCCAGGGTGAAGGCGCCCTTGAACGGGGAGAGCCCGGTGGTGTTGACGTCCTCCTCGCTCTGCACGGAGGTGACGACCGCCCACACGAACGGCAGCAGCCAGACGACGGCGAGGACGACCAGCGCGGTCGTGGCCAGGACGCGGGGCAGCCGTCCGTGGCCCAGGAGCAGGGGCGAACCGGCCGCCGCGCGGGGTGCACGCCGCCGGGGGCGGAGGGTGGTGGCGGTTGCTGACACGGTCAGACCTCCCGGCGGAAGAGGCGGAGCTGCACGAGCGAGACGACGACGATCAGGGCGAAGAAGAGGTACGAGACGGCGGAGGCGTAGCCGAGGCGGTAGCCGGTGAAGCCGACGTCGTAGACGTATTCGAGGACGGGCCGGGTGGAGCCGTTCGGGCCGCCCTTGGTGAGGATGTAGATCTGGTCGAAGACCTTGAGGGAGGCGAGGACCTGGAGCATGGCCACCAGCCCCGTGGTCCTGCGCAGTTGGGGCAGGGTGATGGACCACAGGCGGCGCCAGGCGCCGGCCCCGTCGAGTGCCGCGGCCTCGTCGAAGGTCGTGGGCAGGGACTGGAGCGCGGCGAGGTAGAGCAGGAAGTTGAAGCCGACCGTCCACCAGACGGTGAGGGCGGCGACGGCCCACATGGCGACGGACTCGTCGGACAGCCATCCGACCGGTTCCATGCCGAGGGTGTCCAGGAGCTGGTTGGCCATGCCCAGCTCCGGCTGGTAGAGCCAGGTCCAGATCAAGGTGACGACGGTGACGGGAAGCAGGTAGGGGGCGAAGAACGACAGGCGCCACACCCACTGTCCGGCGAGTCCGCTGTGCACCAGCAGGGCCATCGCGAGCGCGACCAGGACCAGCGGGACGCTGGAGACGACGGTGAAGAAGACGGTGTTGCCGAGGCTGCTCCACACGTCGGGGTCGCCGAACGCCTCGGTGTAGTTGTCGAAGCCGACGAAGTCCGTGTCGCGCAGGGCGAGCGAGCTGTCGGTGAAGCTCATCCAGAGCCCCTGCACGATCGGCCACACCATGAAGAGGCCGAACACGAGCAGGAACGGCAGGACGAACACGAGCCCGTTGCCGGAGCGCAGGCGGGCGGGGGCGGGGCGGCGGCCGGCCGGGGGGACGGCGGGCGAGCCGGTCCGTTCCTCGGCGCCGAGGGGTGCGGTGGTGGTCACGTCGGTCACTCCTTTCGCTGGTCAGGCCACCGGGTTGGGCTGCCGCAGCAGCGTGTCCGCCTCGCGGACCATCTGCCGCACCGCCTTCTCGGGGGTGGTGTTGCCGAGCAGCGCCGACTGGAGCGGCTGGCACATGCGGTTCTGGAAGTTCGAACCGGCTCCGGCGAACCAGTTGGGCGGGTCGAGCACCGCCACCTTCGCGGCGTCCGCGTAGGAGGACTGCGGGTCGAGCGCCGCGTACTCCGGTTCGGCGAGGACGGGCTGGTACGCGGGGATGTGTCCGGCGCTCGCCCAGGTGAGGCTTTGTTTGAGGATCTGCGCGACGTACCGGTGGGCCTCGCGGCGCCGGGCCGGGTCGGGGCTGTCCTGGTGCGGGAGGACGAAGCTGTGGCTGTCGGTGTAGACGGCCGGCTTGTCGAAGACCTGCGGGAACGGCGCGGCGCCCAGGTCGATGCCGGACTTCTTCAGTGTCGGCAGCTCCCACTCGCCGAGCATCGTCATGCCGCCGCGGCCGTCGGTGAAGGCGGCGATCGCGCCGTTGTAGTCCAGGTTGTTCGGGTTGGTCCTGCCGTCGAAGAGCCGCGTCATGAGGGTCACGACCCGTACGGCGGCGTCGACGTCGATCTTCGGGGGGCCGCCGTCCGGCAGGTCGAAGGCTGCGCCGGTCTGGGCGTAGAGACCGGCGAACAGGCGCCAGTTCTGTGCCGTGTCGGTGACGTGGCCGAACAGGATGCCCGCCTCCCCCGTCGCCTCGGCGAGTGCCCTGCCCGCCTCCAGCAGGGCCTCGGGCGATCCCATCGGGGCCAGTTCGCCCGAGGGGTCGAGCAGTCCGGCCTTCTCGGCGGCCTTCTTGTCGTAGAACACGATGAAGGGGTGGACGTCCAGCGGGATCGCGTAGACGGTGCCCTCGTGCTGGGTGCGCGACCAGACGGCGGGGGTGAAGTCCTTTTGCGTGACGCCGAACTCGGCGAGCAGGTCCAGGTCGAAGGCGTCCACCAGACCGCCGGGCGCGTAGCCCGCCAGCCGGGACAGGTGCATGGCGGCCACGTCGGAGGCCCGGCCGCCGGCCGCGGACATGGCGAGCTTGGTGTAGTACGAGGGCCCCCAGTCCAGGATCGTCCGGTCCACGTCGAAGCCCTTGGCGCCCCCGGCCCCCCTCGACACGGCCTCGATCATGTCGTCCATCAGCATGCCGTCGCCGCCCTGGAACAGGTCCCAGACGCTCAGCGAGGACGCCCCCGAGGCCGAGGCGGGTGAGGCGCAGCCGGACAGCGGGCCCGCGGCGAGCAGGGCTCCCGCGCCGGCCACGGCGTGGCGCAGCAACCGGCGGCGACTGGGGCGGCGGACCGGAGCGGACACGGCCGGCACCCCCTGGGCAGGCAGACGGGAACTCATCGCGGACCTTTCGACGGCCGGAGCTCATGCGGTGGCTAGTTTTTACATCGATGTACATTGGCTGTAAAGAGCCGAGGGGAAGGAGACCTGCACCGAGACCTGCACCGGGACCCGCCCCGCGCCGGGACATAGACTCGGGCGGCGCGCAAGAGGCAGGGAGGTCTCGGTGGCACGGCCCAGGATCAAGGACGTCGCACGTCATGCGGGCGTCTCGGAGAAGACGGTCTCCAATGTCATCAACGACTACGCCCACGTCTCCGACCGGACCCGGCGGGTGGTGCGCGAGGCCATCGAACACCTCGGCTACCGCGTCAACCTGGCCGGCCGTCACCTGCGCAAGGGCCGTACCGGCATCATCGCGCTCGTCGTCCCGGAACTGGACATACCGTACTTCGCGGAGTTGGCCCGGCATGTGATCCGGGAGGCCGAGGAGCGGTCCCTGACGGTCCTGATCCACCAGTCCGGGGCGGACCGCGCCCACGAGCTGGCGGCGCTGGCCGGGTTCGGGTCCACCTTCGTGGACGGCATCATCCTCAGCCCGCTCGCCCTGACCGCCGACGACCTGCGGGACCGCACGGGATTCCCGCCCACGGTGCTGCTCGGCGAGCTGTTGGAGGAGGGCGCCGACCATGTGGCCATCGACAACGAACGCGCCGCCCGCGAGGCCACCCGGCATCTGATCGGCCTCGGGCGCCGCAGCATCCTGGCCGTCGGTGGGCTCGACGACTCGGGGCTGGGGACGGCGCAGGCCCGCACCCGGGGCTATCGGGCCGCCCTGGCGGAGGCGGGCATCGCCTACGATCCGGCCATGCTGCTGCCGGTCGGCTCCTTCCGGATGCCGGACGGTGCGCGGGCCGTGTCACGCGCACTGCGAGAGGGCCCGCGGCCCGACGCGCTGCTCTGCCTCAACGACCAGTTGGCGCTGGGGGCGTTGCGGGCCCTGCACGAGCACGGCGTCCCGGTGCCCGAGGAAGTCGCCGTCATCGGCTTCGACGACGTGGAGGGCGGACGCTTCAGCGTCCCCACGCTCAGCACGGTGGCTCCGGACAAGGCGGCGGTGGCCAAGGTCGCGGTACGGCTGCTCCAGCACCGCATCGAGGAGGCGGCGGCACCGGACGGCGCCGGGTCACAGGCCCAGGCGCCCCAGGACCTCGTCGTGGAGCACCGGCTCGTCCTGCGGGAGAGCACGGAGGGGCGCGAGCAGGGCTGACGAGCCGCCGGCCGGCCGGAGAGCGACACGCGGGGCCGGCCGCACGGCATCTTCACATCGCCGGAACGGCAGGCGGCCGCGGCGGACACCGCCCCCAGGGCTGCCGGGCGACTCAAAAATGGTATTCCATTTGCCGCAGACCTCTTGACGGTGCGGTTTGGCGAAAACTACGTTCAGTTCACCGGAAAGCCGCTTCCGCTTTGTGAAAGCCTCCAATCCCCGCACCTGATCCCAGGAGTCCCGTATGACTGCCCTGGAAGACCGCCGCTCGTCCGCGGAGACCAGCGACACGGCCACCAGCTCCGGCCTCTACACGTACGACCTCGCCCCGACGAAGCGGGAAGGGCGCCGCTGGGGCGCCTACAACGTCTTCACGCTCTGGGCCAACGACGTGCACAGCCTGGGCAACTACGCCTTCGCCATCGGGCTGTTCGCTCTCGGACTGAACGTGTGGGGCATCCTCGCGGCCTTCGCGCTCGCCTCGGTCCTGCTCTTCCTCCTGCTCACGCTGTCCGGATTCATGGGCCACAAGACGGGCGTCCCGTTCCCCGTCATGAGCCGCATCGCGTTCGGCATCAGGGGGGCGAAGATTCCGGCCGCCGTACGCGGCGCCGTGGCCATCGCCTGGTTTGGTATCCAGACCTATCTGGCGTCCGCCGTGCTGAGTGCCCTTCTGGTGGCCATGTTCCCTTCCCTGGCCTCCCTGGACACCGACTCCCTGCTCGGCCAGTCGACGCTCGGCTGGATCACCTTCCTGGCGCTGTGGGCCCTCCAGGTGCTCATCGTCAGTTACGGGATGCAGATGATCCGCCGGTACATGGCCTTCGCCGCGCCCACCACGCTGCTGACCATGTGCGCGCTCGCGGTGTGGATGTTCGTGCGGGCCGACGGCTCGGTCTCCGTGTCCGTCGGCGATCCCCTCACCGGCGGCGCCATGTGGCTCCAGGTGCTCCAGGCCGCCGCCCTGTGGGTGGTGATCTACGGAACGTTCGTCCTCAACTTCTGCGACTTCACCCGGTCCGCGCGCAGCCGCGGCTCGATCGTCCGCGGCAACGTGATCGGCATCCCGGTGAACATGCTCTTCTTCGCCGTCATCGTGGCGGTCCTCAGCGGCGCCCAGTTCACCCTCGACGGGCACGTGATCACCAGTCCGACGGACATCGTCAGGACCATCCCCAACATGTTCCTGCTGGCCGTCGCCTCGCTGTGCCTGATCGCCCTCACGGTGGCGGTGAACCTGCTGGCCAACTTCGTCGCGCCGATCTACGCCCTGGTCAACCTCTTCCCGCACCGGCTCGACTTCCGCCGCGCGGGTCTGGTGAGCGCGGCCCTGGGCCTGGTGATCACGCCCTGGAACCTCTACAACAGCCCGGTCGTCGTGAACTACTTCCTCGGCGGGCTCGGCGCGCTGCTCGGTCCGCTCTTCGGTGTGATCATGGCGGACTACTGGCTGCTGCGGAAGGCCCGCGTGAACGTGCCGGCCCTCTACACCGAGGACGCGGGCGCCGAGTACCACTACCGCCGCGGCTACAACCCGCGGGCCGTCGCCGCCTTCGTCCCGAGCGCCGCGATCGCCGTCGTCGTCGCCCTGGTCCCCTTCTTCCACGCGGCGGCCGGCTTCTCCTGGTTCGTCGGCGCGATCCTCGCCGCCGCGCTGTACGCGATCGTCGCCGACCGTGCGACGCCGATCCGCGACGTGGACGGCGAGGCCATCGCCGTCGCCGCGGAATAGCCCGCAGTCCCCCGTTCCCGCGCCGTCGCGGGACACTCCGTACCAAGAGAAGGCCCAGGCCCCTCCATGCGCATCCTCGTGGTCAACGTCAACACCACGCAGTCCATCACCGACGCGATCGGCAAGCAGGCGGCGGGCGCGGCCTCGCCGGGCACCGAGATCGTGCCGCTGACACCGGCCTTCGGCGCGGAGTCCGTCGAGGGCAACTACGAGAGCTACCTCGCCGCCGTCGCCGTGATGGAGGCGGTGCGCGCCCACCCGGAGCCGTTCGACGCGGTGATCCAGGCCGGCTACGGCGAACACGGGCGGGAGGGTCTCCAGGAGCTGCTCGACGTGCCCGTCGTCGACATCACCGAGGCCGCGGCGAGCACCGCGCAGTACCTGGGCCGCCGTTACTCCGTCGTCACCACCCTCGACCGTACGGTCCCGCTCATCGAGGAGCGGCTGGAGGTGGCCGGACTGAGCGCCAGGTGCGCGTCCGTGCGGGCCAGCGGCCTCGCCGTACTGGAACTGGAGCAGGACGAACAGGCCGCCGTGGACGCCATCACCGAGCAGGCCGCCCGCGCGGTCGAGGACGACCGGGCCGAGGTGATCTGCCTGGGCTGCGGAGGCATGGCCGGTCTCGCCGAACGCGTGGTGGAGCGGACCGGTGTCCCCGTGGTCGACGGCGTCTCGGCCGCCGTGACGGTGGCCGAGTCCCTGGTCCGGCTGGGTCTGTCCACGTCCAAGGTGCGCACCTACGCGCGCCCGCGTCCCAAGCGCATCGTCAACTGGCCGCCGCAGGCGGGCTGACGCGTTCCCGCCGCCGTCCCGCCCGGACCGTCCCCGGGCGCCGGGGTATTCTGACGGGCCGCCCGACCGCCGCCCCGCACGGTGCGGTCGGCGGACCGGGAACGGGAAGACAGACGAAGGACGGCGATGGCTGCGTCAGAGGGCTTCACGCCCGAGTCCGAGCGGGTCACGCGGCGGTTGCGCGACGAGATCATCGACGGTGTGCGTGCCCCCGGCAGCCGCCTGGTCGAACGGGACCTGGCCGAGTCCCTCGGGGTGAGCCGGCTCCCCGTCCGCGAGGCCCTCAAGGCCCTGGTGTCGGAAGGGCTGGTGACCCCGCGGCCACGGAGCTGGGCGGTGGTGCGGGAGTTCACCACGAGCGACATCGCCGACCTGGACGAGGTCCGCTCGGGCCTGGAGACCCTGGGTTTCCGGCTCGCCGCCCAACGGCACACGCGGGAGGGGCTGGAGCGGCTGCGCGCCACGGTGGACGCCGAACTCGACGCGGCCCGTGCCGACGACGCGGTACGGGCCCGCCGGGCGGCCGCCGACTTCCACGAGACCGTCGTCTCCCTGGCCGCCAACGAGCTGCTGAACGAGCTGGAGCGGGTCCTGCGCAGCCGGCTGCGCTGGCTCCTGGGCCAGCACGACGACCTGATGGCCGTCGCCCTGGAACACGACGCCCTCTACCGGGCCATCGCGGCCCGCGACGTGGACCGCGTCCAGGAGCTGGTCCTGCACCACCTGTCGACCAGCCGCAGCGCGGCCCTGGGCCACCTGGCGCAGGACGGGCACTAGGGGGTGTCCTCCCGGTGGCCGCGCGGCGCTGCTCCCGGGTGATCGCGGAGGATTTTCCGCCGGACGTGACGCGAAATCGACGTAGGTCGGCGAACCCGGGGCATACGGAGGACCCGAGGCCCTCACCCCGCCGACCCACGGGAGTTCCCTGTGACGCCGAGCCTGCGCACCGCCCGTGCGTGCCGTGCCGCCGCCGTGCTCCTTCTGGCCGCCGCCGTGTACGCGGGCGCACACCACCCGTGGCTGGCCCTGCCCGGCCTGTACGCCGCCGCCGTGTTCGCCTGGTGCGCCGCCCGTGAGAGCGCCATCCACCGGCGGCGGGCCGCCTCGGCGCAGCGGGCCGAGCTGCTGGCCCGCCCGCTCCTGGGGGGACCGCTCGGGGCCGTTCCCGAGCCGTGCTGCGCGTTCTGGCGGTGCTCCTACGGCGCCGACCACGGCCCGGAGTGCACCCGTTCCGCCGACCGGCTCCCCCTCCACGACGACTGCTGCGAGCGGTGGTGGACCTCTCTGGGCGCACGGCACGACGCGGACTGCCGTCGCCGCGCCGGGGCCCAGGGCCAGGGCCGCGCCCACCCGGCCCCGCAGTAGGCGTGGGCGGGCGCGGACCCGGGCCGCCCCGACCCGTCGGCCGGGTCGGTGCCTGCCCGGTGGCCGGGGCCGGCCCGCTCGTGTCAGTCCACCGTCCCGGACGGGGTGAGGGTCAGGGTCTGCTCGTCGGGGCCGCGTGAACCGCCGACCCGGTTGCCGGTGGTGTCGGTCCAGGAGCGGGTCGGCGTGGTCTCGACGCGCCGACGGGGGTCGCCGGAGATGCCGATCACCAGGCCGCTGTAGCGGTTGACCAGGCGGTACGTGCCGGTGGCGGTGCCGTCGGCGGACGCACCCGGGATGACGAACCACTGCTGCCCGACGGAGGGGCCGTCGCCGCCGGATGCGGTGACGGTGGGCCGGGTGCCCCAGGCACGGCCGGCCGTGGCCGAGGAGTCGACGCCGAGCAGCCGGCCGGTCGCGGCGTTGGCGATGCGGTAGGAGCCGTCGCCGTTCCCGGTGAAGACCCAGTCGGCCGGTGCCGCGCCGTTCGGCCTGCGTACCGAGGTGGTGGCGGAGCCGTGGCGCGAGGCCTGGGCGAGCGACCGGCCGTCCGCTCCGGTGATGCGGTAGGTCCTGTCCTCGTCGACCGGGGCGGCGGGCTCGGCCGTGTCGATCGTGAGGTCGACGTACTCGCTCGAAGCGCCGCCCGAGCACCCGAACGAGCAGTAGGAGTGGAACCGCTTCCCGACGATGCCCGAGCCGGTCTTGTTGATGCCGTCCAGGAACCACCGGTACCAGGAGGCGTTGGTGTGCTCGCCCGTGTCGCCGATCGGGAACCACTTCTGCGTGGCGAGGTCGTCGGTGGCGTAGAAGCGCTGCGGGGCGTCGCCGCTCTGGTCGACCGCCTGGGGCTCGCCCACGTACAGCCCGAGGTGGGCGTTGTAGGTGATGTCCATGACGAACAGGGGCGAGGTGGCGGGCATCCTCCCGGCGGCGACCTGTTCGCTCACCGTGCCCGGGGTGGCCGGGTCGTACTCGTCCTGTACGGGGGTGTAGCCGGTGCCGCCGGCGGGACCGACCGGCACCATGTTGCTCTCGCGTCCGCCGACACCGGGTTCGGACCAGGCTCCGTCGTACCACTTCCGCCAGGAGCCGGGGGCCATCTTCGCGGACATCGGGGAGCGGGCCACGTGGGCGTGGAACGCCTTCCAGCTGCCGCCCTTCTCCACGATCCGCGAGCCGTAGTAGACGTAGAAGTAGCCGGAGGCGGTGTCCGCGAACAGGCGCGGGTCGCCGTCGCCGTAGTGGAAGGTCTGCTCGGGGAACGTGGCGGTGTCACCGCGTTCGGTGCTGTACGGCGACGTGATGACGTGGTCCCTGATCGTCCAGGTGCGGCCCCGGTCGTGCGAGACCGCGTAGTCGATCCCGTCGTAGTGCAGGCCGTCGCTGAAGGGCTGCGGGGTGAACTCGTTGTGCACCAGGCCGTACCAGTCGCCGGTGTCGGGGTCGACCCACACACCGGCCAGGTCGCAGTAGTTCTTCTGCGCGTAGCCCGACCCGGCGGGCGGGAAGGTGGACTCCTTGCCGGTCGGACTGTTGTTGCACCGCCACGTGGTGTCGTCGTTGCGGTCCCTGGGCTCGTCCGGGTCGGCCGCGTCGCTGACGGCGGACCGTTCGGCGGTGTCGAAGTCGGTGCCGGTGTAGAAGCTCCACGCGCGGCTGTCGTCGGCGCCGTACAGCGCGTGGGCCTGCTGGTAGTAGAAGGTGCCGTCCTTGTCGATGTACGGGGCGGCCGGTGTGTCGTCCGGGCGGCTCCAGGGCCCCTTCGCGCCGACGGTGACGGTGTAGGCGGCGCCGGGTTCGGGGTCCGACGCCGACGCGGGCGGCGCGCCGAGGGACCCGCCGCCCGCGAGGGCGAGTGCCGTGGCGACGGCCACGAGGGCGAGTCTGCTTCCGGGAGCGGTCAACCGTGGCACAGGTACTCCTCAACTCGTGCTGCTGCCGGTGGGGTGGTACGCGGTGGGGCCGTGCGGACCGGTCAGTCGAAGGTCTCGACGTACTCCTCGGTGGGGCCGAGGTCGGGCCGGTCCACGAGTGCGAGGTGCTCGCCGAACCGTTCGAGCTCCAGGACGGTGAGCGTGTTGGTACCGGGGCGCAGGAAGGGGCCGGGCAGGTACAGCGTGGTCTGGGGGCCCACCTCCCAGTAGCGCCCGAGCAGGGCGTCGTTGGCCCAGACGAAGCCCTTGGCGAAGCCCGGCAGGGCGAGGAAGGTGTCGGCGGGTTCGGTGAGGTCCAGGGACGCGGTGGCGAAGCCGGCGGCGCCGCCCTCGGGGGCGGCCGAGACGGCGCGGGCGAGGTCGCGGGGCGACCACTCGTCCAGCGGGAGCCGGTGCATGGTCCAGCCGTGCACGAGCCGCCGCTCCACCCGCACCCCGCCCAGGATGCCTTTGCCCTGGCCCAGCAGCGGCCCGTAGTTGATCCTCCCCTGGTTCTCCACCAGCAGTTCCAGCCTGGTCCGCGTCCCCTTCCCGGTCAGGGAGAACGAGGAGGTCTCGCGGTCCAGCACGGCGACGGGCAGCCCGTCGGCGAACACCTGGGCCCGGTCGTGCAGGCCGGTCACGGTCACCAAGTGCTCGCCGCGGGGCAGCAGCGGCCGGGCCGAGTAGAGCACCAGGCCGGCCGACTGGCCGAGTTCCTCGAAGCTGAGCGGCGCGGGGGCGTGCACCGGCTCGGCCGCGGCGCGCAGCGCCGGTACGAGTTCCCCCCGCCGGATCACGGGCAGGGTCCGGGGCGGCAGCAGGGGCGGATCGGCGGGCAGCGGCCGTCGTGTCGCGCTCCCGTTCCCGAGCGCCGCGGCGAACTTCTCCCGCAGCGCGTGGAACTTCGGGGTGAGCGCGCCGTGTTCGGCCACCGGGGCGTCGGAGTCGTAGCTGGTGACGGTCGGCAGGTAGCTGCCGCCCTCGTGGTTGGCCCCGGCCCACAGGCCGAAGTTGGTGCCGCCGTGCGCCATGTAGAGGCTGACCGAACCACCCGTGCCGAGAATGCCGCCCACGTCCCGGGCGGCGCTGTCGGACGACCGGACGTGGTGCTTCTCGCCCCAGTGGTCGAACCAGCCGTTCCAGAACTCCGCACACAGGAAGGGCTCGTCGGGCCGGCGCGAGCGCAGCAGCGCCGCGGCCTCGTCCGGCCGGGAGCCGAGGGTCGCGGCCGCCAGTTCGCCGGGCAGGGTACCGCCGTCCTGCATCAGCGGGGTGGGTCCGTCCGCGGTGTAGAGGAGTTCGGTGACGCCGCGGTCCACCAGGGCGTCCCGCACCCAGCGCACATAGGCGCGGTCGTCACCGTAACTGCCGTACTCGTTCTCGATCTGCACGGCCACCACCGGGCCGCCGTGCACGGCCTGGAGGGCCGCGATCCGCGGGACGAGCACGTCGAACCAGCGGCCGACCGCCTCCAGGTACGGCCGGTGACTGGTGCGCGGCCGCATGCCGGGGACGCCGGTGAGCCAGGCCGGCAGTCCGCCGTTGTCCCACTCCGCGCAGATGTAGGGTCCGGGCCGCAGCATGACGTCGAGGCCGGTGCGCTGGGCCAGCCCGGCGAAGCGCGCGAGGTCGCGCCAGCCGTCGAAGCGGGCCTCGCCGGGGCGCCGCTCGTGGAAGTTCCACGGGACGTAGGTGTCCACGGTGTTGAGCCCGAGAGCCGCCACCCGTTCGAGGCGGTCGGCCCACTGGCCGGGGTGGACGCGGAAGTAGTGCAGCGAGCCGGACAGGACGCGGTGCGCACGTCCGGTCCGCAACAGCGTCCCACCGGAGTACGTCAGGGTGGCCGCGGCGCGTACGGCGGAGGTCGCGGACGGGGTGCTGGGGAGGGTCACGGGGACTCCGGTGGTCGTGCCCGTACCGGCGCCCGCTTGTTATCGATCTCTCGGCGGAGTCCGGTGCTGCCGGGTTCGACTATGGCAGAGGATGTTATCGATGCCAACACCTCGGTACCGAGAGGCCCACAGAGCCTCGGCGTCACGGGCGATAGCCGATGTCAGCGATATCATCGCGGGGAGGTCGTCGAGGAAGGCGCGTATGGCGAAGCAGGGCGGCGGGCAGCGACCGCCGGGGATGACGGACGTGGCCCGGGCCGCCGGGGTGTCGGCGCAGACGGTGTCGCGGGTGCTCTCCGGGCATCCGAACGTGCGGGAGGAGACCCGGGCCGAGGTCCTGGCCGCGGTGGCCCGGCTCGGCTACCGGCGCAACAACGCGGCGCGCATGCTGTCCTCCGGGCGCAGTCGCACCATCGGCGTGGTGACGCTGCGGACCACCTTCTACTCCCGTGCCGCCCTGATGTCGGGCATCGAAGGCGCCGCGCAGAGCGTCGGGTACGCGGTGAGCACCGCCACCACCGCCTCGCTCGACACCTTCGCCATCGAGTCCGCCCTGTCCCGGCTCACCGACCAGGGGGTCGAGGGGATCATCCTGTCGGTGCCGCTGATCAACGGCAGCACCGGGCTGGAGGAGCTCACCCGCGCCACGCCGACCCTGACCATCGACGGCTCCCGTACCGACGCCACCGAGGTCGTGGCGGTGGACCAGTCGCTGACGGCCACCTTGGCCACCCGGCACCTGCTGGACCTGGGGCACGAGACCGTCTGGCACCTGGCGGGCCCGGCCGAGTGGCTGGAGGCCGCCAGCAGGCGCGACGGCTGGCGTACGACGCTGGAGGCGGCGGGACGGACGGTGCCACCGCCCCTGGAGGGCGACTGGTCGCCCGCGTCCGGGTACCGTGCCGGACTCGTCCTGGGCCGGATCCCGGACGTGACCGCGGTGTTCGTGGCGAGCGACGAGATGGCCTTCGGCGTGGTGCGGGCGCTGCGGGAACTGGGGCGGCGGGTGCCCGAGGACGTCTCCGTGGTCGGTGTCGACGACATCGAACTGGCCGAGTACTGCGCACCGCCGCTGACCACGGTCGCCCAGCCGTTCGCACGGATGGGCGAACTCGCCGTCTCCCACCTGCTGCGCTACATCGCGGCCCCGGAGACCGTGCCGGAGCCGGCGTCGGTGGAGCCCCGCCTCGTCGTCCGCGCGAGCACCGCCGCCGCGGCGGCGGGCCCGCGGGCGGTCAGGGACTGAGCGGCCGGGGGCCCAGAGCGGTCCTCAGGGCCAGCGGGGTGGCGGCGGCCCAGGCCTGCGGCGAACAGGAGTGCGGATAGGGCACCGGGGCGGCGGTGGCCGAACGGTCGTAGCCGGCGAGGACCTCGGGGAGCCGGTGGCCGTGGTGGGCCGCCGCCGCGACGAGCCCCTCGGCGACGGTGCGCACCTCTCGGGCGAGGCCGTACCGGGCCAGGCCCAGGACGATGACCGCGTTGTCGTGCGGCCAGGCGCTGCCCCGGTGGTACGACAGCGGGTGGTAGGGCCGCTGGCCCGCGGCGAGGGTCCGGATCGCCCAGCCGGAGAAGAAGTCCGGCTCCAGCAGACGCCGGCCCACCCGGCGGGCGCGCTCGTCATCCAGGATGCCCGACCACAGCAGGTGCCCGGCGTCCGACGCCAGCGCGTCCGCCTGGCGGCCGGCGCCGTCCAGGGCGAGGGCGGGGAAGTCCGCCCGCGGCATCCAGAAGTCGGCCGCGAAGCGGTCCCGCAGCCGGGCGGCGCTCTCCCGCAGCCGTCGCGCGTACCCCGCGTCCCGCCAGACGCCGTCGGCGAGTTCGGCCGTGCGCAGCAGAGCGTCGTAGGCGTAGCCCTGCGCCTCGCAGACCGCGACGGGCCCCTCGGCCTGGGTTCCGTCGCGGAAGCAGACGGCGCCCGCGGAGTCCTTCCAGTTCTGGTTGACCAGCCCGCCCGGGTCCGGCTGGTAGACGAGGTAACCGTGCTCGTCCAGGCCGCCGTCGGTGAACATCCAGTCGACGGCGCGACGGGCGTGCTGCTCAAGCCGTTCGGCGACGGACCGGTCGCCGGTGGCCTCGTGATGGGCGTGCAGCAGGACGAGGAAGAGCGGCGTGGCGTCGACGGCACCGTAGTAGCGGCCGTAGGGGACCTGTCGGAAATGGGCGAGTTCGCCGTGCCGGGTCTCGTGGACGATACGTCCCGGCTGCTCGCCGCTGAAGGGGTCGTGGCGCCGGCCCTGGGTCGCGGCGAGCGCGCTGAGCACGGCGGCGGCCGTCGCGGGCCGGTAGGGCAGCAGGAAGAAGGAGGTCAGGAGGGAGTCGCGGCCGAACAGGGTGAGGAACCACGGGATGCCGGCGGCCGGGACCCGTACGTCCTCACCGTCGACACCGGGCACCGGGACGGTCAGCAGGTCGATGTCGGCGAGTCCGCGTTCGCAGGTGCGGGTCAGGTCGTCCGTCACGGCCCCGGCCCGTGGCGCACCCCCTGCGGCGGTGCGGCCGGCCCACGCGGAGGCGGGCACGGTGGAGGACGCGGCGGCGGGCCCGGGCCGGCCGTGCGGGTGGGCCCGGACGGTCAGGTGCAGGTCGGCGCGGCCGTGCGCGTCGAGCGGGAGGTGCCAGGTCAACGTCCGCGCGGTGGCACCGGGTTCCTCCGCAGCGGGCGCCGAACTGTCCGGGGCCGGGTGGCAGACGATCTCCGTCCGGGCGTGCCAGTCGGCCCGCCGGTAGTCGAGGACCAGTCCGTCGGTGGTGTCCCGGGTCGTGTACCGCGCGCCGGGCTTGGCGTAGTGGCGGTCGTCGGCGCGCAGTTCGAAGAGGTCGGCGAAGTCGGCGTCGACGGTGAGGTCGAGCCGGGCGGTCACGGCGTCCGGGCGGTTGCTGACCACGCCCAGGTGCTCGGTGAGGGTGCCCGCAGCGACGCTCTGGCGGCGGAAGACCGTGTAGGCGGGCGGCTGGTCGCGGGTGCCCTCGGGGGTGAGCACGCAGGCGGCCGTGTCGTCGTACTCCTGGGTGGCGGGCACCAGAGCGGTGGGGGCGGTGCCGTCGACGGTCAGCCGCCAGCGGCTGAGGTGCCGGGCGTCCTGACGGAACAGCCCGTCGGGCGCCGAGCCGCGGACGCCGCTGATCCCGCCGTCGGCGGCGAGCCGGACGAAGGTGGCGTCGCGCACCAGTTGGACGCGTGAATCGGCCGCGGTCATGGCAGGGGCTCCGTCGTGTCGTGGTGCGTGGGTCGTCGGCCCGGCGGGGCGTGGCCCGTCCGGCGGTCCGTCCGGCCGTGGTCCCTCCGGTCGCCGTCCGCGCGGTCGCGGTCCGCGCGGTGATGGCCGCTCGGGTCGTGTGCCGACCGGTCGTCACCGGTCAGGTCGTCGCCGGTCAGGCCGTGTGCCGACCGGTCGTCGCCGGGCGCGTCGGGTACCGACCGGTGGTGACCGGACAGATCGCGCGCCACCCGGTCGTCACCGGCCAGGTCGCGTGTCGCCCCGTCGTCACCGGTCAGGTCGTCACCGTCGGGGTCGGCGGTCAGCAGGTCGAGCGTCAGGGCGGCGGTCCAGGAGAAGTGCCGGGTGCCGCAGGCCGCGCCGGTGGAGGGGTCGACGTACTCGGCGAACCCGGAGCGTCCGGCCTCGGCGAGGAAGCCGCTGCGCAGCCGTGCGGCGTCCGGCCCGAGGCCGTGGGTGCGCAGTCCCCGCTCGATCAGCCAGGCGGTGTTGAACCAGGCGGGCCCGCGCCAGTACCGGGTGGGGTGGAAGGCGTGGCCGGTCAGGTCGTAGCTCGGGACCAGGGCCGTGGCGGGGGCGCTGAAGCGCGGGCCGGTGAGCGTGGCGTGCAGGCGCCGGACGACGTCCCGCGGCAGGCCGGGGACGACGAGCGGGATCAGCCCGCTGACGCTCCCTTCGTCGACCAGGGTGCCGGTGTGCAGGTCGCGCACCCGGAACAGGCCGGCCTCCGGGTCCCACAGCCGGCGCACCAGCGCCCGGGTCAGCCCGGCGGCCCGCTCCGTGTGCCGGCGCGCGGGCAGGCCCAGTTCGCGGGACATCGCCGCAAGGGCCAGTTCGCTCACGATCAGCAGCGCGTTGAAGGCGGGGTCCTCCACGGCGAAGCGGTGCCGCCCGAGACGGTCGTCGTATCCGGCGTCCCGGTACTCGGTGGCCAGCCGCACGTAGCGGCCGTAGTCGAGGTCGGTGGGCCGGTCGGCGGGGTGGCCGTGGTCGAGGTCGGCGCGCCGGAACGTGCCGGACGGGCTGGGCTCGACCCGCCGCAGGGCCCGGTCCCAGCAAGGACTGTTGTCCATGCCGGGTTCCCACGGGTGGACGACGGCCGCGAGGCCGCCGCCGCCGAGGTCGCGGCGGTCCAGCAGGTAGTCGTGCCAGGCGGCGAGCCTCGGCCGGACGCGGGCCAGGAAGCCGCGGCGCCGTGACTCGGCCGGGTCGGCCAGGTGGACGAGCCAGGCGGCCAGGGCGTGCACGGGTGGCTGGACGATGCCGGAGGTCTCGGTGGACGGGGGTGCGCCCGCGGCCCGGCCCGCCGTGGAGGACTGCCAGAAGTCGGGGCTCGGGAAGTAGGCGCCGTGCGGCAGGTCGGGGTTGAAGACGATGTGGGGCACGCGTCCGTCGGCCCACTGCGCGGCCAGCAGCGACTCCAGTTCCCGCTGGGCGCGGCGCACCGAGAGGTGGCGCAGTCCGATGGCGACGAAGGCGGAGTCCCAGCTCCACTGGTGCGGGTAGAGGGTGCGCGAGGGGACGGTGGAGGCGCCGGTCCAGTTGTCGAGCAGGACCCGCGCCGCACCGCGCCGCAGGGTCAGGTCCGCGGGCGCGGTGGGCGCGGGCCGGTCCAGAAGGTCCAGGGGGGTGCTCACGCGCCCGACCTCTTGAGGAAGGCGGGCACGGAACGCACGGCCTGGACGGGGTCACCGGTCAGCCGGCATTCGAGGGCGAGGTGGCCGTCGTAGCCGACGGTGTGCAGGGCGCCGAGCCAGGCGGGCCAGTCGAGGTGTCCGGCACCGGGCTGGAAGCGGTTGGAGTCGGAGACCTGGGCGTGGCCGATGACGTCGGCGTGGGCGACGATCGCGGCCGCCGGGTCGGTCTCCTCGATGTTCATGTGGTAGCTGTCGATGCCGATGCGCACGGAGTCCAGGCCGACGGCGCGGATCAGGTCGGCGGCCTGGTCTAGCCGGTTGACCATGTGGTCCTCGTAACGGTTGAGCGGCTCCAGGAAGAGCGTGACGCCCTCGCTACGGGCGTGCTCGCCGAGTTCGGCGAGTCCGGCGAGGAGCACATCACGGTCCTCCTCCTCGGTGCGCGGCGGCTCGAAGGGCGGCAGGCGGCGGGAGAACATGCCGTACGAGGCGGGGGTCTGGGCGCCCACGCCGCCGATCTCGGCGATGACGGTGAGCTGGGACTTCATCTGGGCGACGGCGTCGCGGCGCAGGTCCTCGTCGAAGGCGCCGAGGAAGTGCAGCATGTCGACGCAGACGGTCGGCATGACGACACCGTCCCGGCGGGCCTGCCGCAGTTCCTCGCGGCGGGAGGCGAAGTGGAAGTCGCCCTTGCCGCGCAGTTCGATGGCGTCGTAGCCGGCCTGGAGGGCGAAGTCCCACTTGGCCTGCAGGGTGTCCCCGGGCAGCAGTTGTTCCTGGACAGCGGTCTTGAGCATGGGGTGCCTCAGCTTCTCCGTCTCAGAATTCCAGGACGACCTGCAGCGCCTCGGCGGGCCGCTCGTCCAGCAGTACGTAGGCGTCGGCCGCGTCGGCGACGGGGACGACGTGGCTCACCAGGGAGTCGACGTCCACCTGGCCCTCGGCGACCAGGCGCAGGAAGGTCCGCTGGAGGCGTTCGACGCTCCAGCGGTTGGACAGCTGGGGCGGGACGCCGCCGATCTGGGAGCAGATCAGCTGGACCCGGTTGTGGTGGAACTCGTCGCCCAGACGCAGGCCGATGCCGTCGCCCTGGTAGAAGCCGGAGGCCACCACCCGGCCGCCGGCCGCGACCGAGCGCAGCGCCTCGTGCAGCGCCGGGTAGGCGCCGCTGATCTCGATGGCGAGGTCGGCGCCGAGGCCGCCGGTGGCCTCGCGGACGCGTTCCGCGACGGCGTCGGTACGGGCGTTGAGGGTGTGCCGGGCGCCGTAGCGCTTCGCGGTCTCCAGGCGGCCGTCGAGGGCGTCCACGGCGGTGACGCGGGCGCCGCTGAGCCGGGCGAGGCGGGTGGTGAGCAGGCCGATGACACCCTGGCCGAACACGGCGACGTCCTCGCCGAGGTGGATGTCGCCGGCCAGGACGGCGTTGTACGCGATGGCACCGACCCGGGCGAACGCGCCGGCGAGCGGTTCGAGGCCGGCCGGCAGGGTGTGGCCGATCATGCGCTCCGCGGGGACGATGCCCTCGCTGCGGTGGCCCCAGATGCCCCACACCAGGTCGCCGGGGACCGGCAGGCCCGGGGTGCCGGTCAGTTCCGGGGAGACCTCGACGACCTCGCCGACCTCGGAGTAGCCCCAGCCGGCCACCGGGTACTCGATGCCGGGCGCTCCGTCCCGGAACAGGCGCGCGTCGGGGTCCCAGGTCCGGGTCAGGTAGGGATTGGTGCCGCGGTAGGCGGTCAGCTCGGTGCCGGCGGAGATGCCCGAGTAACGGGTGCGCACCCGCAGATGGCCGGGCGGCAGTTCGGTCCTGCTGTGCTCGGCGACCTCCACCTGGCGAGGGCCGGTGAACTGGACGACGCGCTCCACGGACGACACGGACGACGCGGACGGCGTGGATGGAGCGGGCGGCACGGGCGGCACGGATGACACGGGGGCTCCGGAAGGGTTGCTGATGCGGTTGCGTCGACAATATCCGCAACTTAAGTCTTGTCAACACGCAAAAGTGATGCTGTGATGCGTGACGAGCAGACGTAAGCCGGAACGAGGACACTCAATGCGCATCAGGACCCTGCGGTCGAGGACGACCGCGGTCGGCGTCACGGCAGCCTTGGGAATCGGGTTGCTCTCGGGCTGCGCGAGCAGCACGGGACCCGGCACACCCGACCGTGAGATCACGGTCTGGTCGCAGGAGAACCTGCCCGACCGCACCGCCGCGACCCAGAAGGTCATCGACGGGTTCGAGAAGAAGAGCGGCGTCAAGGTGAAGCTCGTCGGGGTCGACGAGAGCCAGATGCCGCAGCTCATCATGTCGGCGGCCGCGTCGGGCACCCTGCCGGACGTCATCGGCGCCGCCCCCATGGGCCAGGTCTGGCAGATGTACACCAACGGCCTGCTGAACACCGACATCCCGAAGCGGATCGTCGACGGCCTGGGGCGCGACACCTTCAACGCCAACGCGCTGGAGCTGACGTCCGACGGCGGCACCAGCCTCGGAGTGCCCTCCGACGCCTGGCTGCAGCTGCTGGTCTACCGCAAGGACCAGTTCGGGCAGAAGGGTCTGCCCGCCCCGGACACGTACGCGAAGGCGCTGGCCGCGGCCGAGGCGCTCACCACCAAGGGGCACGACGGCATCTCGGCGGCGACCGACCCCAGCGACGTCTTCACCTCCCAGAGCTTCGAGAGCCTCGCCCTGGCCAACGACTGCCAACTGGTCGACGCCCGGCACGAGGTCGCCCTCCGGTCACCGCGGTGCGAGACCGCCTTCCGCACCTACGACCGGCTGGCCCGCACCTACGGCGCCCCCGGCACCCAGACCGTGGACTCCACCCGCGCGACCTACTTCGCGGGCCGCTCCTCCATGGTCATCTGGTCCTCGTTCCTGCTCGACGAACTCGCCGGACTGCGCGGGGACGCCCTGCCCAGCTGCCCGCAGTGCGCGAAGGACCCGCGGTACCTGTCGGACAACAGCGGCATCGTCACCGCCATGAAGGGCCCCGACGCCGAGGAGGCGGCCCAGTTCGGCGAGATCACGTCCTGGGTGACCACCAGGACGGCCGAGACGGCGGCGTCCCGCGAGTTCATCGAGTACATGATGGGCACGGGCTACGAGTCCTGGTTCGGCATGGCCCCCGAGGGCAAGATCCCGGTCCGCAAGGGCACGGCCGCCGACCCCGAGCGCTATCTGGACGCCTGGCGGCACAGCGACATCGGCGTCGACACCCGCAAGCCCCTGGACGAGGTCTTCCCCAGGACCCTGCTCGACCAGCTCGCCGGCGGTGTCAGCAACATGCGCCGCTGGGGCATCACCCAGGGCGAGGGAGCCCTCGTCGGCGCCACCAACGGCGAACTGCCCGTGCCGAAGGCCATCGGCGCCATGACCAGCGGTCAGAGTTCGCCGTCCGAGGCGGCGCGCGACGCCGACGACGAGGTCGCCGCCCTGAAGAAGTCCTTGCAGTAGCCGCCCGCCGTCTGCACGTCACGAAGGTCTCTCATGCCCACAGCCCCCGCCGGCGCGCCGCAGCGCCGGGACACCAGCCACCGGTCGGCGGATCCGTCCACGGACCGGTCCGCCTCCCCGGGCCGCCGCCCGCTGACCGCGAGCCGGCGCGCCAACCGCGCGGGCCTCGCGTTCGTCTCCCCCACCTTCCTCGTGGTCCTCGTCGTGGTGGTGCTGCCCATCGCCTGGACCGTGCTGCTGGCCTTCCAGAAGGCCAGGCTCGTCGACATCCAGGGCATGGGCCTGTTCGGCAACTGGTCCCTGGACAACTTCTCCCAGGTGTTCGACTCGGCCGGCTTCTGGTCCAGCCTCGGCACCACCCTGCTGTACACGGCGGGCGCCACGTTCGGCTCCGTGCTCCTCGGTCTGGTCGCCGCGCTCGCCCTGCGCAAGCCGTTCAGGGGGCGCGGGCTGCTGCGCGCGGCGATGCTGCTGCCGTACGTCGCGCCGGTCGTGGCCG
Organism: Streptomyces sp. NPDC051136; assembly: GCF_044455745.1. NCBI lineage: Bacteria > Bacillati > Actinomycetota > Actinomycetes > Kitasatosporales > Streptomycetaceae > Streptomyces > Streptomyces sp. NPDC051136. The sequence continues at coordinate 46,402 of NZ_JBITFE010000014.1, forward strand.
TGGCCTTCGTCTGGGAGGTCGCGCTCAGCCCGCAGTACGGCGTCGTCAACGACTGGGGCCGGCGGCTGTTCGGGTGGGACGACCCGATCGCCTTCCTGTCGACCCGGGAGTACGAGGTCGACCTGCTGGGGATGCACTTCGACGTCCCGCTGGCGCTGCTGACCGTCATCGTCTTCGAGTGCTGGCGCTACTTCCCCTTCGCCTTCCTCTTCATCCTGGCCCGGCTGCAGGCGGTGCCCGACACCCTGGAGGAGGCCGCGCTGGTCGACGGCGCCACGCCCACCCAGCGGTTCCGGCACGTCCTGCTGCCCCAGCTGATGCCGGTGATCGCGCTGCTGTGCGTGCTGCGCTTCATCATGACGTTCAACAAGTTCGACGACGTCTACCTGCTCACCGGCGGCGGCGCCGGCACCGACGTGGCCGCCGTGCGCGTCTACGACTTCCTCACCGCCCGCTACGACGTGGGAGCGGCCGCCGCCCAGGCGCTCGTCCTGGCCGTCTCGCTGATGATCCTGCTGGGCTTCTACTTCAAGTTCTTCGGCAACAAGGTCCAGGAGGAAGCGTGACCGGCAAGACGGCCCTGACCAGGGCACGGTTCGAGGAGAAATTCTTCGGCGTCGCACGCTGGTTCGTCATCGCGTTCCTCGCCGTGATCACCCTGCTGCCCTTCTACTACATGGTGCTGCTGTCGTTGAAGCCCATCGACGCGCTCCTGCTCGACCCCGGCTCCCTGTGGGTGTCGGCCAAGGACTTCACCCTCTCCACCTACCGGGACGTGCTGCGCTCCACCGACGACGGCGGCCAGGGCTTCCTGAAGTTCCTGCTCAACTCCGCGCTGGTCTCGCTCGGCACGGTGGTGCTGACCCTCGTGGCGGCCGTGCCCGGCGCCTACGCGGTGAGCCGGCTGAAATTCTTCGGCCACCGCCAGGTCAGCGCCCTCTTCCTGGCGGTCTACCTGTTCCCGGCGACGCTGCTGGCCGTCCCGCTCTTCGTGATCTTCGCGAAGCTCGGCCTCTCCTCCAGCCTGGTCGGCCTCGCCGTCGTGTACGTCGCGCAGACCGTGCCCGTGTCGATCTACATGCTGAAGAACTACCTCGTCACCATCCCCGCCTCCATCGAGGAGGCGGCGGCGCTCGACGGCTGCTCCCGGCTGCAGACCGTCCGCAAGGTGATCCTGCCGCTGGCCCTGCCCTCGCTGATGGCGACCGGCCTGTACGTCTTCATGATCGCCTGGAACGAGTTCCTCTTCGCGCTGCTGTTCCTGGCCGCCGACCCGGGCAGTTGGACCGTCTCCCTGGGCCTGGCCCAGCTGTCCAACGGCATCGAGGTGCCCAAGACCGTCCTCATGGCCGGTTCCGTGGTACTCACGATCCCCGTGGTACTTCTGTTCTTCGCCGCCGAACGCCTGCTCACCGAGGGGCTGACCAGCGGCGCCGACAAGAGCTGAGCTGCGGGGGACACCATGATGACGTCGAGTCAGGCCAGCGCGGGCGAGCTGCTGCACCTCATCCGCAGCGGCCGCGCCAACACCCGGGCCGACCTCCAGCAGGTGACCGGGCTCTCCCGGTCCACCGTCGGACAGCGCCTCGACCTGCTCAACCGCGCCGGCTGGCTGCGCGCCACCGCGGGCGCCTCCACCGGCGGCCGTCCCTCCCACCGGATCGTGTTCGACCCGGGCCACGCCTCGGTCATCGCCTTCGACCTGGAGACCCGGCACGCCCGCGCCGCCGTGCTCGACCTGGCCGGCAACATCCTGGCCGAGCACACCGGCCCGATGGACGTCGGCGAGGGTCCCGAGCCCGTCCTGGACCGGCTGGCCGACTGGTTCCCCGACCTGATCGCCGCGGCCGGTGTCCCGGCGTCCCACGTGGCGGGCATCGGTCTGTCGGTGCCCGGCCCGGTCGACTGGGAGTCGGGACGGGTGATCGAACCGCCCATCATGCCCGGCTGGGACCGCTACCCCATCCGGGAGCGGCTCCACACGGCGTACGCGGCCCGTCTCGGCCTGGAGCCCGAGGCCGCCGAGGCCGTGCCGGTCCTGGTGGACAACGACGCCAACCTGATGGCGCTGGCCGAGCATCAGGCCAACCACCGTGACTGCGCCTCCTTCGTGCTGCTGAAGGTGTCCACCGGCATCGGCGCCGGCGTCGTCATCGGCGACCGGCTCTACCGCGGCATCGACGGCGGAGCGGGCGACATCGGGCACATCCGCCTGCACGACCGGTCCGACGCGCTGTGCATGTGCGGCTCCCACGGCTGCCTCGCGGCCGTCGCCAGTGGGCGGGCGATCGCCAAGGAGCTGGCCGCCCTCGGTCTGGACACCGCGTCCGGGCAGGACGTCAGGCGGCTCCTCAACGAGGGCCACCCCGACGCGGTCCGGCTGGCACGTGAGGCGGGTCGCCGGGTGGGCGAGGTCCTGGTGACCGTGGTGACCCTGCTCAACCCCGGGGTGCTCATGATCGCCGGAGAGCTGTCCGGCGTGCCCTTCCTCACCGGCGTGCGGGAGCTGGTCTACCAGCGGGCGATGCCCCGCGCGACCGCCAACCTCCAGGTCGTCACCTCGCGCCTGGGCGACCACGCGGGCCTCGTCGGGGCCGCCGCCATGGTCGTGGAGCACCTCTACTCCCCCGCCGGCGCCGACGCCCGGCTGGAACGCCTCGCCTCCTGACCGCCGCCCGTCGCCCCCCGACGGGCCCCGGGAGACCTTCGAAGACAGGAACACCGTGACCGCTGTCCCCGCCCCCTGGACCGACCGGCCCGTCGAGGTCGGGCTCGTGGGAGCCGGCCCCTGGGCCCGCGCCATGCACGCCCGGGTGCTCGCCGCCGGACCCGAGACCCGGCTCGCCGCCGTGTGGGCCCGCCGTACCGAGGCCGCCCGCGAGACCGCCGCCCCCTACGCCACCCATGTCGCCGACTCCTTCGAGGAGTTGCTGGACCGCTGCGAGGCCGTGGCGTTCGCCGTGCCGCCCGCCGTCCAGGCCGAACTGGCGCCGGCGGCGGCGAAACGCGGCAGGGCCCTGCTGCTGGAGAAGCCGCTCGGCCCGGACCTGGCGGCGGCCCGCCGGGTGGCCGACGCGGTGGCCGAGTCCGGTGTGGTCTCCCAGCTCGTCCTGACCAAGCGCTACCACCCGGCCACCCGGGCCTTCCTCGAAGCGGCCCGCTCCTTCGAGGCGGTGGGAGCGCGCTCCTGCTACCTCCACGGCGCCTTCCTGGGCGGCGAGTTCGCCACCGGCTGGCGCCTCGAGCACGGCGCCCTGCTCGACCTCGGCCCCCATCTGCTCGACCTGCTGGACGCCGCCGTCGGCCCCGTCACCGACATCCGCGCCACCGGCGACCCACGCCGCTGGCTGGAACTGACCTGTGCGCACGAGAACGGCGCGGTGAGCCAGGCCTCGCTGTCCGGTTCCGTGGCCGTCCCCCGCGCGCAGACCCGCGTCGAACTCTTCGGCGCGGCCGAGCCCCTGGTCTACGACACGGCCGGGCTCGACCACGAGGAGTGCTGGCCCGTCCTGCGCCACGACTTCGCGACGGCCGTCCGCAGCGGCACACCGACGCCGGTGGACGCCGGACGCGGCCTGTATCTGCAGAGCCTCCTCGACCGGGTCGTGTACGGGTAGACCGCGGGCCCACGGCGGCGGCCCGGCCCGGGTCGGAGGCTCGGCACGCCCTCCACGCCCTCCCCACCAGACGCTTTGCCTTTTCTTTGCCCGTCGGGAACCCTGTGGTCCCCGGGCGCGTTCATCGTGGTGACCGCGGTGGTGCGCGGCCGAGGGAAGACCGAGTCAGACCGATACGCAGCGACAGAAGCCGAGGTGGCACGAGTGGCGATGTGGGACAAGATCAAGGACCAGGCCAAGACCTTCCAGCAGTCCCAGGGCACTCGCGGAGCGAGCGGATCCGGTCAGGGAGCGCACGGACCCGTGAGCGGCGGCAGGCCCGGTTCGTCGTCGGGCGGTTCCAAGGCCCAGCTGATCGGGATGTTCAAGTCCCAGCTCGCCTCGGCCAAGAACGAGCTGAAGAGCGGCGCCTACCGGGACGCCAGCATGGCCATGTGCGCGCTGGTCGCCGCCGCGGACGGCCGGGTGGAGCCCTCCGAGCGGCAGCGCGTGGAGGAGCTGATCGTCTCCAACGAGGTGCTGCAGAACTTTCCGGCGGACCAGCTCCGCCAGCGGTTCAACCAGCACGTGGACTGGCTCCTCGCCAACTTCGACCAGGGCAGGGCCGAGGCCCTCCAGGTGATCGCCAAGGCCGCCAAGAAGCCCGCGGAGGCACGCGCGGTCGTGCAGACCGGCATGGTCGTCGCCGGTGCCGACGGCACTTTCGAGCCGTCCGAGCAGCACGCCATTCGCGAGGCGTGCACCGCGCTCGGCGTCCCGCCCTCGGAGTTCGGCGTCTGAGACCGGCCGTCGGGCAGCGCCGGCCGGGTAAGCGTTTGACGGCCGGCCGTCCCGAACGGTCGGATGGGGACCATGAGTTCAGGCCAGGCCGCTCGTGACACCCAAGACGTCGACGACCGCCTCGTACGGCGGCTCGTCGACGGGCAGTTCCCGCAGTGGTCGGGGCTGCCGGTCGAGCGTTTCCCCTCGGGCGGCACGGTCAACGCGATGTACCGGCTGGGCGAGACCATGGTCGTACGGCTGCCGCTGGTCCGGGGCGGGGTCGCGGACGTGACGACGGAACGGGAGTGGCTGCCCCGGCTGGCACCCCTGCTGCCCACCGCCGTGCCCGAGGTGCTCGGGGCCGGGGTGCCGGCCGAGGGCTACCCGTGGCCCTGGTCGGTCTACCGGTGGCTGCCCGGCGAACTCCCCGAGGCCGGGGCCCTGACCGACCCGGAGTCGCTCGCCGCGGACCTGGCCGCCTTCGTGGCGGCGATGCGCAGCGTCGCCCTGCCGGACCCGCCGAAGGCGTACCGCGGTGGGCCGCTCGCCACGCTCGACGAGCCGACCCGGGCCGCCCTCGCCGTCCTGCGCGACCTGCCCGAGGAGGGCGCCGACTGCGACGCGCTGACCGAGGTGTGGCAGGACGCACTGGGCGCCCCGGCGTGGGACGGACGGGCCCGCTGGCTGCACGCGGACCTGATGCCGGGCAACCTGCTGCTGAGCGGCGGCAGGCTGGCCGGGGTGATCGACTTCGGGTGCATGGGCGTGGGCGATCCGGCCTGCGACCTCTTCCCGGCGTGGAACCTGCTGCCGCCCGGCGCGCGGGAGACCTTCCGCGAGGCGCTCGGTGTGGACGGGGCGACCTGGCGGCGCGGCCGGGGTCGCACCCTCTCCCAAGCACTGATCGCCCTGCCGTACTACCGGGAGACAAACCCCGCGATGGCCGGCAACGCCCGCCATGTGATCCGGGCGGTACTGACGGAGGCGGAGGGCCGCTAGGCGACGGCCCTCCACCGGGCCGTGCCGCCTACGGCGCGATGCCCACGCCCTCGATCCTGCTCCAGGCCCGCTCCTGCGCGGCCGTCATGGCGGGCCAGGCGAGGCCGCCCGGCCGGGGCCGCACCCGCGAGGCGTACGGTCCGGGGCGGAAGCCGGGGTCGTAGAAGCATCCCGCACCGTAGGTCGCGTCGAAGGCGGCGCAGGAGGCGGCGATCGAACGCGGGCTCGGCCGGCGGCCGGTGCGCACCCAGGTGTCCAGCGCGGCGAGGGAGTTGGCGTACTCGGAGTCGCTCAGCGAGCTGTGCTCGTGCTCGGCCGTGAAGGTCTGGACGAGGCTCCCGTCCCGGCCGGCCCCGCGGAGCGTGGCGCGGTAGGCCGCCTCGTGCTCCACGAACGCCGTCGGGTCGTCGATGGCGTGCAGGGTGAGCACGGGCAGGGAGACCTTGCCGGTGAGATCGCTGTCCCAGGACAGGTCACGGCGTGCGGCGGCGTCGGCCGAGAAGCGTTCGACGCCCGCGTTGAGCGCCTCGTCGTCGTGCGAGCCCGTGTAGCGCACCCCCCGGTTGCTCCACGGGTTCCGCCCGCCGAGCCGGTCGGTCACGATGTCCCGGAACGTGAAGGTGGCGAACCGCAGGTGTGACTCCAGGGTGCGCTCGGGGATGCCCGTGACGGCGAGGATGTCGTCGAGGTTGCGCTGCTGCGGCGGGGTCCGGTCGGCCGGGGCGGAGGCGTAGCCCGTGCATTCCTGGAGGCGGGCGCGCAGGCCCGCGGTCGTCATGGTGGAGCCGGGGCGCAGTCCCTGCCACAGCGGGTACTGCGGCTCGGTCGGACGCGGGTGGTTGTGGCAGTAGTACTGGTAGACGACGCGCAGGTCCACGCGGTAGTCGTAGCCTCGCGAACCGCCGCCGAGCACCCCGTTCGTCAGCAGCACCCCGTCGTAGGCGCCCGCACGCCGGCCGTAGGTCTCGGCGGCCTTGGCGGCCACGTTCCCGCCCCAGGACTGGCCGTGCAGGTAGGTGTGTTCCGGCCGGCCGAACCGCTCGGTGAACAGGCGGCGTACGTTCTCGGTGTCCGCGGCCGCCATGCGGGCCCCGTAGCCACCGCGCCGGTAGGAGGAGGCGGCCCAGGCGTACCCCTGGTCGACCATCACCGCCCAGCGCTCCAGGTCCTCGGTGCTGCGCGCCGGGTCGGAGGCGTCGCCCAGGTCGGGGCCGCCGTGGGCGTGGACGACGAGGGAACCGTTCCACCGGTGGGGCACGGCCATCGTGTAGTGGGCCCCGTTGGTGTCCTGGCCCGTGTAACAGGTGGCCTTTCCGGCGAGGGCGGACGGGCAGGCGGCGGGCACCGGGCGTCCCGGCCCGCCCTGTCCGGCGGCCCGCGCCGGGGCGGCCGAGACACCGCCGAGGGTGGCGAGCAGGACGGTGGCGAGCGCGGCGGCCACCACCGCCGGGCGGCCCCTGCGGCGGGTGGGCCGGTGGTCGTGCGCGGGGGCGTGGGGTGCGGTCAAGGTGCGGCTCCTGTCCGTGGTGCTGTGCTGCGGCCGGCGCGAAGTCGCGCTGCGAGCCGGGATGTTAGGAAGCCCGCGGAGCCGGAGCCACCCCTTCGGCCGTTGCGTTCATAGTGTTCGCCCGCGCCGCGGTCCGCCGGCCGGAGGATCGCCCGGTCCGTGCGTGACCTCTTGACGCCCCATTGGTCTCTACCTATCGTCACCGCCCAGTCGAACGTTCAGAACAACACTCAGCGTTCACATAGACGAACGGATGGACCCCCCACATGTCCTCTGCTCCCGCACGCCGTTGCCGCCGCTCCCGCGCCGTCCTCCTCGCCACCCTCACCGCCGCGCTCGTCGGCACCCTGCTGGCCGGGCCCGGTGCGGTCACTCCTCGCGCGGACGCCGCGCCGGCCGCCTTCACGCACCCCGGAGTCACCGTCTCCCGAAGCCAGCTCGACTTCGTCCGGGCCAAGGTCCAGGCCGGGGCCCAGCCCTGGAAGGGCGCCTTCGACCAGATGACGGCCAGCAGGTACGCCGACCTCGGCCGCGTCCCGAAGCCGCGCGCGGTGGTCGAGTGCGGCTCGTACTCCAACCCGAACTACGGCTGCACCGACGAGCGCGAGGACGCGATCGCGGCCTACACCAACGCGCTGGCCTGGTACGTCACCCGCGACGAGCGCTACGCCCGCAAGTCCATCGAGCTGATGGACGCCTGGTCCGCCGTGCTCCGGGACCACACCAACAGCAACGCCCCGCTGCAGACCGGGTGGGCCGGCTCCTCCTGGCCCAAGGCCGCGGAGATCATCAAGTACACGTACGGGGGCACCTGGACGAACTCCGGCCGCTTCGCCGCGATGCTCCGCGACGTCTACCTGCCGGAGATCATCAACGGCTCCAACTCCAACGGCAACTGGGAGCTGACGATGACGGAGGCCGCCGTCGGCATCTCCGTCTTCCTGGAGGACAGGGCCTCCTACGACAAGGCCATGGCCAGGTTCCGCACCCGCACGGCCGCGTACGTGTACCTGGACTCCGACGGAGACCTGCCCAAGACCGTGCCGAGCCAGCACCTCGACACCCGGGACAAGATCGTCAAGTACTGGCAGGGCCAGTCCACCTTCGTCACCGGCCTCACCCAGGAGACCTGCCGGGACTTCACCCACACCGGGTACGGCATCGCGTCGATCTCGCACGTCGCCGAGACCAGCCGGATCCAGGGGCAGGACCTGTACGGCACCGACGTCGGCGAGCGGCTGCGGCACGCGCTGGGCTTCCAGGCGAAGTACCAGCAGGGCGCGGGCGTGCCGAGCTGGCTGTGCGGGGGCGCGCTCCACCTCGGCCTCGGCCCGGTGACCGAGGTCGGTTACAACGCCCTGCACAACCGCCTCGGTTTCGCCATGGACAACACCGAGGCGCTCACCGTGCGCACCCGCCCCTCCGGCACGGACAACCTCTTCGTCGCCTGGGAGACCCTCACCCACGGCGACAATCCCGCCTGAGCGGGCAGGGGTGACCTCCCGTCAGCTGTCGTAGTCCACGGTCAGCCTGTCGGAGACCGGGTACGACTGGCAGGTCAGGACGTAGCCCGCGTCGACCTCGGCTGCTTCGAGGGCGTAGTTGCGGCGCATGTCGACGCTGCCGTCGGTGACCAGGGCCCGGCAGGTTCCGCAGACCCCGCCCTTGCAGGCGAAGGGCAGGTCGGGGCGGGTCTGCTGGGCCCCGTCGAGGACCGACCGCTCCCGGGGGACCGGCGCGGTCGTCGAGCGGCCGTCCAGGACGACGGTGACCTCGCTGACGGGCCCCTGCGGGCCGCTCTCCTCGTGGCGCACCTCCCGCACGGGTTCGTCGTCGGCGTAGAACAGCTCCCGGTGGACGCGCTCGGCCGGGACGCCGAGTCCGGTCAGGACCTGCTGTGCGTCGGCGACCATCCCCTGCGGGCCGCACAGCCACCAGTGGTCGGCGGCCGGCACGTCCACCAGGGAGCCGACCAGCGCCGAGAGCCTTTCGGCGTCCAGGCGGCCGGAGAGCACCTCGGCCTCCCGGGGCTCGCGCGAGAGCACGTGGGCCAGGTGGAACCGGGTCGGGTGGAGGTCCTTCAGGTCGGCCAGCTCGTCGGCGAACATCACCGTGTCGGTGCGGCGGTTGCCGTAGAAGAGGGTGACGCGGGAGCGGTCGTCGGCTGCGAGCACCGACTCGGCGATGGACACCATCGGGGTGATGCCCGATCCGGCGGCGATCAGGACGTGGTGGCCGGGGACGGTCAGGTCGGGGGTGAACAGGCCGGTGGGCGCCATCACCTCCACGGTGTCGCCCGGCCGCACCTCGCCGACCAGCCACGCCGAGAAGAGTCCGCCGGGCACCACCCGGACCCCGATGCGCGGTACCGCGCCGGCCGGTGCGCAGATCGAGTACGAGCGGCGCTCGTCGCGGCCGTCCACCTCGCGCCGCAGGGTGAGCGACTGACCGGGCGCGAAGGCGAACTCCTCGGCCAGCTCGTCCGGGATCTCGAAGCTCACGGCCGCGGCGTCCGCGCACAGCCGCTCGACGGCGGCGACGCGCAGGGAGTGGAAGGCGGGCCGGCGGCGGGTGCGCGCCGGGGCCACCGGGACGGGGGCGGTCGGGGCCATCAGATCTCCTTGACGTACTCGAACGGCTCGCGGCAGACCCGGCAGCGCCACAGCGCCTTGCAGGACGTGGCGGCGAAGCGGGAGGTCTCCTCGGTGTCCGCCGCACCGCAGCGGGGGCAGGGCACCGCGGGCCGGGTGGGCGACAGGACCAGGGAGACCGGGCCGCGGGGCGCGGCCCCTGGTGGGGCGATGCCGTGCTCGGCGAGCTTGCGGCGGCCCGCCTCGGTGATCCAGTCGCTGGTCCAGGGCGGGTCCAGGACGGTGCGGATCTCGACGCGCGGATACCCCGCCTCCCGCAGCCGCGCGGCGACGTCCGCCCGCATCTCGGCCATGGCCGGACAGCCCGAGTAGGTCGGGGTCAGGCTCGCGACCACGGTGCCGTCCCCGCCGACCTCGACGCCGCGCAGGACGCCGAGGTCGGCGAGGGTCAGCATGGGCAGCTCGGGGTCGGGCACCTGCTCGGCGACGCGCCGGGCCCGGTGGGCGTCCAGGAGTGCGGGGCCGCCGGTCACCATGTCGCCTCCGGGTGGGCGCGGGCGACGCTCTGCAACTCGGCCAGGAGCGGCGCCAGGTGGCCGGTGTGCTCACCGGCGCGTCCCGAGCCGGGCAGCGGGCGGTACACCGGCAGGGTCAGCCCGGCCGCCTCCGTGACCTGGCGCAGGTCCTCGGCGACCTCGTCCCGCACGTCGTACGCGGTGTGCAGTTCGCCGAGGTAGGGCGCGACCTCGTCGAGCGCGGCGCGCATCCGGCGGTGCGACTCCCGCGTGCCGTCGCCCAGCCGCACGCACCACTCGGCGGCGTACTGGCGGTGGTACGTCAGCTCCTTGACGCCCTTGGCGGCGACCGCGGAGAGCACCGGGTCCGGGTGGGCCTCCAGCCGCCGGAAGTGGGCCAGACGCCAGCTGGAGAGGACCAGCAGCCGCACGACGGCGAACGCGAAGTCCCCGCACGGCAGCTCGGCCAGGCGGACGTTGCGGAAGTCACCGGCGTCGCGGAAGTAGGCGTAGGCGTCCTCGCCGCGGCCGGTGCCGTCGGCCTGGCCCGCGCGGGAGTACAGCAGACGGGCCTGGCCGAGGAGGTCGAGGCCGATGTTGGCCAGCGCCACCTCCTCCTCCAGCTCCGGCGCCCGGGTCACCCACTCGGCCAGCCGCTGGGCGCTCACCAGGGCGTCGTCGGCGAGCGCGACGCACTGCGCGGCCAGCGCACCGGCGTCGACACCCTCGGGCACGGTGGTGTCGACGCCGTGCAGCGGGTCCTCGAAGCCGGTGCCGTAGGCCCAGCGGGTGTCGTCCTCGTGCCCCTCGGCCAGGGTGAGGTAGACGTGGTCGTCACTCATGCCCTGCTCCTAGATGTGGGGGACGTCGTCGGGGATGTCGTAGAAGGTCGGGTGGCGGTAGACCTTGTCGGCGCTGGGCGCGAAGAAGGGGTCCTTCTCGTCGCGGGTGGAGGCGGCGATGTGCTCGGAGCGCACCACCCAGATGCTCACGCCCTCGTTGCGCCGGGTGTAGAGGTCACGGGCGTGGGTGAGGGCCATGGCGTCGTCGGCGGCGTGCAGCGAGCCGACGTGCACGTGGTTGAGGCCGCGCTTGCCGCGCACGAACACCTCGTACAGCGGCCAGCCCCGCTGGTCGGACTGCTCGGGGGTCATGCCGCCGCTCCCTTCCGCGCGCGGGCGGCCTGCTTGGCGGCGTGGGCGGTGGCCGCCTCGCGCACCCAGGCGCCCTCCTCGTGTGCGGTCCGCCGCCGCTGCGTCCGCTGCTCGTTGCACGGGCCGTCGCCCTTGATGACCCGCATCAGCTCGTCCCAGTCCGGGGTGCCGAAGTCGTGGTGACCCGTCTCCTCGTTCCGGCGCAGCTCCGGGTCGGGCAGGGTGACGCCGAGCTTCTCGGCCTGCGGAACGGTCATGTCGACGAAGCGGCGGCGCAGCTCGTCGTTGCTGTGCCGCTTGATCTTCCAGGCCATGGAGCGCGCCGAGTTGGGCGACGCGTCGTCGGGCGGGCCGAACATCATCAGGGACGGCCACCACCAGCGGTTCACCGCGTCCTGGACCATCTCGCGCTGGGCTTCGGTGCCGCGCATCATCGTCATCAGCAGCTCGTACCCCTGCCGCTGGTGGAAGGACTCCTCCTTGCAGATGCGCACCATCGCGCGCGCGTAGGGCCCGTAGGAGCTGCGGCACAGCGGCACCTGGTTGCAGATCGCGGCGCCGTCCACGAACCAGCCGATCACGCCGACGTCGGCGAAGCTGAGGGTCGGGTAGTTGAAGATCGACGAGTACTTCTGGCGTCCCTCGATCAGCCGCTTGGTGAGGTCGTCACGGTCCGCGCCGAGCGTCTCGGCCGCCGAGTACAGGTAGAGCCCGTGCCCGGCCTCGTCCTGGACCTTGGCGAACAGGATCGCCTTGCGCCGCAGCGACGGGGCCCGGGTGATCCACTCGCCCTCGGGCTGCATGCCGATGATCTCCGAGTGCGCGTGCTGCGCGATCTGCCGGATCAGCGTCTTGCGGTAGCCGTCGGGCATCCAGTCCCGCGGCTCGACCCGCTGGTCGCGCGCGATCGTCGCGTCGAAGTGCTCCTGGAGTCCGTCCGGCGTCTCCGGGGGCGGGGCCTCGGCGTGTGTCGTGGTCATCGTCACCAGCTTCCCAACCGACCATTCGTTCGGTACCAGTGTGACCGGTTTCCGCGCGCCGGGCAAGAGCCGGGAGCCGCCGGTCACACTCTTGACAGCGCCGCGGCACGGCTGGATAACGTGGCCCAGCCGCGAGCTAACCGAATGGTCGGTCGGGAGACAGGGTGGTGGGCAGGGTGACACAGGCCACTGGGCGGACCCCGGCGGAGGTGATGTTCGCCGCGGACCAGGCCTCCCGAGGGCTGGGCATCGAGCTGGTCGAGCACGGCGAGGGGACGGCCGTGCTCCGCATGACCGTGACCCCGACGATGGTGAACGGACACCGGATCGCCCACGGCGGCTTCCTGTTCCTGCTGGCCGACACCGCCTTCGCCTGCGCCTGCAACAGCCACGGTCCGGTGACCGTCGCGGCCGGCGCCGACATCGTCTTCGTCGCCCCCGCGCACGAGGGCGACGTGCTCGTCGCCCGCGCCGAGGAGCGCTCCCGCTACGGACGCAGCGGGATCTACGACGTGAGCGTGCGGCGCGGCGAGGAACTGATCGCGGAGTTCCGCGGCCGCAGCCGCAGCGTGCGGGCCGGCGGCGGTCACGGCGCCGAGGCCGGCGAGGGCGGCCGCGGCACGCGGACGGACGGACCGGGCCGCGGCAGGCGGGACGACACGGCGCGCGAGACGCCGGGCACGACGACGAAGGAGTCGCGATGAGCAGCAGCGAGCCGACGAGCGGGGCGGCCCCGGCACCCCGGCGGGGCGCGCCCCTCCCCCATGGCCTCCGGGACGAGGCCGAGCGCCTGACCCGTGAGCAGCTGCAGGAGCTCCAGCTCGACCGCCTGCGCGCGACCCTGCGGCACGCCTACGACAACGTGGAGCTGTACCGCAAGAAGTTCGACGCCGCCGGGGTCACGCCCGAGGACTGCCGCAGCCTCGCGGACCTGGCCCGGTTCCCCTTCACCACCAAGGCGGACCTGCGGGACACCTATCCCTTCGGGATGTTCGCCGTGCCGATGTCCGACGTGCGGCGCGTGCACGCCTCCAGCGGCACCACCGGCCGCGCCACCGTCGTCGGATACACGGACGACGACCTGTCCATGTGGGCGGACGTCATTGCCCGTTCGATCCGCGCCGCCGGCGGCCGCCCCGGCCACAAGGTGCACATCTCGTACGGCTACGGCCTGTTCACCGGCGGACTCGGCGCGCACTACGGCGCCGAGCGCGCCGGGTGCACGGTGATCCCGGCCTCCGGCGGCATGACCGCACGCCAGGTGCAGATCATCCAGGACTTCCGGCCCGAGATCATCATGGTGACCCCGTCCTACATGCTCACCCTGCTCGACGAGTTCGAGCGGCAGGGCGTCGATCCGCGCAGCACCTCCCTGGAGGTCGGCATCTTCGGAGCCGAGCCGTGGACCGAGGAGATGCGGCGTGAGATCGAGGAGCGCATGGACATCCACGCCGTCGACATCTACGGCCTGTCGGAGGTGATCGGCCCCGGTGTGGCACAGGAGTGCGTCGAGACCAAGGACGGGCTGCACATCTGGGAGGACCACTTCTACCCCGAGGTGGTGGACCCGCTCACGGACGCCGTGCTGCCGGAGGGAGCGGAAGGGGAGGTCGTCTTCACCTCGCTCACCAAGGAGGCGCTCCCGGTCGTCCGTTACCGCACGCGCGACCTGACCCGGCTGCTGCCCGGCACCGCGCGTCCCGCCTTCCGCCGGATGCAGAAGGTCACCGGCCGCTGCGACGACATGATCATCCTGCGCGGGGTGAACGTCTTCCCCACCCAGGTCGAGGAGATCGTGCTGCGGACTCCCGGCGTCGCCCCGCACTTCCAGATCCGGCTCACCGAGCGCGGCCGCATGGACCACATGACCGTACGCGTCGAGGCCCGCCCCGACGCCGGTCCCGAGCAGCGCGCGGCCGCCGCGAGGGCGATCGGACAGGGCGTCAAGGACGGTGTGGGCGTCACCGTCGAGGTGGAGGTCGTCGAGCCGGAGACGCTGGAGCGCTCGCTCGGCAAGATCCGCCGGGTGTGGGACCAGCGGGGCGCGTGAAACGTGATCACCGACACCCCTGTTCCCGGGTCGTACTGGTGTGCCCGCACACGCGGATGGGCAGGAAGTGCGTGATCGGGGGAGGCTGAGGACATCCTGGGGGGACATCCCGTGCGTGTGTGTGTGATCGGTGCAGGTCTGTCGGGGCTGGCGGTGGGCCGTGCCCTGAAGGAGCGCGGCATCTCCTTCGTCTGCCTGGAGAAGGCACCCGACGTCGGCGGGATCTGGCGGCAGCCGGGCGCCGGCGAGCGCGGCCCGGGCTATCAGACCCTGCACCTGAACACCGCCAAGCAGCTGACGGGGTACGCGGACTTCCCGATGCCCTCCTCCTACCCGCTCTATCCCCGGCACAGTCAGGTCGCCGCCTACCTGCGGTCCTTCGCCGAGTGGGCGGGCCTGCTCGACCACGTGGAGCTGCGGACCGAGGTGGTGTCGGTCCGGCAGGACGCGGACGGCACGTGGAGCGTCGTCAGCCGGGACGCGGACGGCGTGGAGAGCGCGCGGCGGTTCGAGCAGGTGGTCGTCGCCTCGGGGCACCACACCGACCCCGCCCTGCCCGATCCTCTGCCGCCCGGCGCCGGCTCGTTCACCGGAACGATTCTGCACTCCCTCGACTACCGCGACGGCGGCGACTTCGCCGGCCGGCGCGCGGTCGTGGTGGGCCTCGGCGCGTCGGCGGTGGACATCGCCGCCGACCTCTCCCGGCACGCGGAGCGCACCTTGCTGTCGGTGCGCCGGGGGTTGCACGTCGTGCCCAAGCAGCTCTTCGGGATGTCGGTCGACGAGATCGCCGAGGCCCCCTGGTGGAACGAGATGTCCTTCGCCGAGCGGCGCCGATGGGTGGAGCAGGCCCTGCTGGTCGCGCGCGGCAGGCTGTCGGACTACGGCCTGCCCGAGCCCGACCACCCGGTCTTCTCGTCCGCGACGACCCTGTCGGACGAGATCCTCAGCCGTATCCGGCACGGGGCGGTGATCCCGAAGCCCGCCATCGCCTCCTTCGACGGGGACCGGGTCGTGTTCACGGACGGCAGCGCCGAGGCGGCCGACGCGGTCGTCTACTGCACCGGCTTCCACATGACCTTCCCGTTCCTGCCCGCCGGCTGCCCGGTCGCGGCCGACGGCTCCGTCGAGCTGTACCGACGGGTGGTCCCGGCCGGGCGGCCCGGGCTGTACTTCGTCGGGCTGGTGCGCCCCGTGGGCGCGATCACCCGGCTGGTGGAGGCGCAGGCGGAGTGGGTGGCCCGCCTGGTC
Organism: Streptomyces sp. NPDC051136; assembly: GCF_044455745.1. NCBI lineage: Bacteria > Bacillati > Actinomycetota > Actinomycetes > Kitasatosporales > Streptomycetaceae > Streptomyces > Streptomyces sp. NPDC051136. The sequence continues at coordinate 61,828 of NZ_JBITFE010000014.1, forward strand.
GACGGCGCCGCCGCCCTGCCCCCGGTCCAGGAGATGCGCGAGGAGATCGGTACCTACCTCGCCGGCATCGTCCAGCGCTACGGCCGGACCGAGGGCGCCTCGATCCAGGTCGACGTGGGCCCCTACCTGGCCCAGTTCCGTGAGTCGCTGCCGGTGTGACCGTCCCGCCGGGCGCCGCCCCGGCGTCCGCGGCGGTGCCAGGTCACGTCCGCGCCCAGGGCCCCCGGTGGATCGCACCGGGGGCCCTGTCAGGTGCGGGCGGCCCGTTCAGGACACCGCGAGCGGCTGACGGGTCGTCCGTGCGGCCGGCGGACGGACCGCGTACGCCTCCGAGGAGAGGTACGCCGTCACCCGCGGCGGCTGGTCGCGCTGATGGGCCAGGGCCAGGTAGGCGATCAGGCCCACTCCGTCCTCGGGCCGCCGTGCGGTGAGGGCGGCCACGGCGCGGTCGAGCACGGAGGCGTCCATGCCGTGGTGGCGCAGCACCCTCGACGCCCGTGTCAGCGCCTCCCCGTCGTGCCGGACGTAGTCCCTGACCGGGATGTGCAGGGTGAATCCGCTCGGCCGCGCGGCGCCGGGTTCGGTGAAGGAGTGGCAGGACAGGCCGGGGCGCCCGTCGAGCCCCGTCGCGTCGGGGCCCAGGCCCGCGGCGGTGCGGAAGAACCCCTCGACCGCCGCGGGGCCGGGACCCGGGTCCATGCGGGGCAGCCGCCCGGCCTGTCCGGCCGTGAGGTGGTCGTGGCGGACGTAGACCTTCGCCCGGGGCTCCGCCCAGTCACCGAGGTCCAGGGCGAGGAACGGGTAGCCGCGGCCCGCGGGCAGGCTGTCGAAGGCCCCGCCGTGACCGAGCCGGTGCAGGGCCTCGCGCACCGTCGTGGCGGAACGTTCCTCCCCATGCGCCGCCGGGTTGAGGTAGACCTTGACCTTGGGAACGCCGCCGGGCCTGAGCTCCAGGGCGCACCACAGGGCCAGGGGCCCCTGCGGTGCGGCCGGCAGGAACAGGTCCGCGAGCTCGTCGAGGACGTCGGTGCCGAAGTTCCAGCGCCGTGCCATCGCCCGGATCGTCTCCAGTCCGACCCGGCCGCTGTGAGCCAGGCTGTCTGCGCCGCAGCCCGGTTCCACGAGCACCCGCATCGAGGGTGCCGCGTCCGGCCGGAAGGAGAGGGAGAACTCAACGGGGGTGTGGTCGTCGGAGAGGAAGGTGCGGGTGGGCGGCGGCAGGCTCAGCGGCCGCTCGGCCACCGGCCCCAGGGAGTCGGTCAGGACCTGTGCGTAGGTCTCGGCGTCGGCCCGGGACAGGCCGGCGACCGCGCCGAGTCTTCGCAGCTGACCGCTGGTCAGAGAGCCGAGCGTCCGGGTGCGCCGCGGGGCCGCGCCCGCCGGGGTGCGCCGCGGGTCCCGGCCCGTCGGTGCGGCGGTCACCGGCCCGCCCCCGGTCGCAGCCGGACAAAGCGATACCCGCCTCGGGGGGCGGGTATCGGGGGGTTCGGCGCCGGGAAAGCGGCGTTCGTGGATATGTCGTCCACGACACCTCCTTTGACTCGTGAGCAACGTGAGTACCGCGTTGCTCACTACCCGTGCCGTTCGGTCATCATGCGAAAGGGGCGGGTTGGGCAGGTGTTGCGCAGATCACCGCGTGAGCCAGTTGAGGAACTGGCTCCACATGCCCTTGTGTTCGGCCGGACGCGCCGCGGTCTGCGCCTTCTCCCGCTCGGCCGCCGCGGATGCCTGCCCCGGCTCGGCACGCCGTGCGGCGCGCACCGGCGTGAACCGGGCCGGGAGCGTGGCCAGCGCCCGGTTGAAGGGGCCCGGACGCCACGTCAGGCTGTCCTCGGGCACGGCCAGTTCGACGTCGGGCAGCTCGTTGAGCAGGTGCTCGACGGCCGTGACGGTGATGTGCCGGGCCGGTTCCTTCGACGGGCAGGCATGCGGGCCCGCACTCCAGGCGAGGTGGGCGCGGTTGCTCCCGGCCTGGCGGGACGCCTTCAGTGCCGGACCGGTGTTGGCGGCGGCGAAGCTCACCAGGACCAGGTCGCCCGCCTGGAGCTGCTGTCCGGCCAGTTCGGTGTCGGAGGCCGGGTAGTGCGGGGCGTAGTTGGCCATGGGCGGGTTCTCCCACAGCGTGTCGTCGAGGGCCTCGTCGATCAGGCCGCCCTCGCGGGCGTACCGCTCATGGGTGAGGAGCCGGTGCAGGGTGTTGCCCAGGAGGTTGCGCAGGGGTTCGGCCCCCGCACCCAGGAGCAGGGCGAGTTGGTGGACCATCTCCTCGTCGTCCAGCCCCGCCTCGTGCCGCATCAGCCAGGAGGTGACGTCGTCACCGGGCTTGCGCCGCTTGAGGGCGACGAGCTCCCCCACCGCCTCGAAGAGCACCGCGGTGGCCTTCTCGGCGTTGACGCCGTCGAACATGCCGGAGATGCCGAACAGCACCCGGTCGCCGATGTCCGCGGGGCAGCCGAAGAGTTCGTTGAACACGAACAGCGGCAGCTGCTTGGCGTAGTCCCCGAGCAGGTCGGCGGAACCGCGGGCGCCGAACTGGGAGATGAGGTAGCCGGAGATCTGCTCGGTGCTGCGGCTCAGCCGCCGGGCGTCCACCCGCGCCATGCTGTCGGTGACCGCCTGGCGCAGCCTGAGGTGGTCGGCGCCGTCGGCGAACATGCAGTTGGGCCGGTAGGCCAGCAGCGGCGCGACCGGGCTGTCCGGGCTCACCTTGCCCTCGTTGAAGGCTCGCCAGCGGCGCGCGTCCTTGCGGAAGGTTCCCGAGTTCTGCAGCAGTTGGAGCGCCGCGGCGTAGTCCGTGACCAGCGTCGCCTCCACTCCCGGGGCCAGTTCGACGGGGGCCGCGGCCCCGTAGTGGCGCAGGTACTCGTAGTACGCCTGCGGGTCGGCGGCGAATTCGGGCCCGTGCAGCGGCACCCGGGCGCCGGAGCCGTGGGCCGGGCAGCCGGGCGGCGGCACCGGGGCGGTGTCGGGGGCGTTCATGTCTGCTCCAGCTCCTGGCGGGTGCGGTCCAGCAAGTAGCGGACGAGGGTGGTCAGTGCGGCGGCCGAGGACTTCTCGTCGCGGGCGTCGCAGGTGACGACCGGGGTGTCGTCGAGCAGGTCGAGTGCCTCGCGCAGCGCCCGCTCGTCGCGCAGCGGTGTGCCGTCGAAGTGGTTGACGGCGATGGCGTATTCGAGCCCGTAGTGCTCGATGAGGTCGATCACGGGGAAGGAGTCCGCCAGCCGCTCCGGGTCGACCAGCACCAGGGCGCCCAATGCGCCGCGGGCCATGTCCTCCCACATCTGCACGAAGCGCTGCTGGCCGGGGGTGCCGAAGAGGTAGAGCACGACGCGGTCGCTGATGGTCAGGCGTCCGAAGTCCATGGCGACCGTGGTGGTGGTCTTGCCCCGGACCCCCTTGAGGTCGTCGACCGACTCGGCGGCCTGCGTCATCGTCTCCTCGGTGGTCAGCGGCTCGATCTCGGAGATCGAGCCGATGAGGGTGGTCTTGCCCACCGCGAAGTGGCCGACGACGAGGATCTTGACCGCCGTCTGGGTCGCTCCCTCGCGTACGTAGTGCCGCTCACCCAAACTTGGCGCGGAGCCCATTGAGCACCTCCTCCAGGATCTCTCGGTCCGCGAGGCGGGCCCGGGCCACCGGCGGGCGGGTCATGAGGTGCCCGCCCTCCATGAGGGAGGCCAGCAGAATCCGCACGACGCCCAGCGGGAAGTGGGTGTGGCCGGCGATCTCGGCGACCGAGAGGTAGCCGGCGGAACAGAGGTCGAGCAGGCTCAGCTCCTCGGGGGACAGCCGGGCCGGGCGCTGCGGCTGCCCGGCGGCCGCGGTGACCAGGGTGATCAGGGAGAGGTCGTCCTCGTCGGGCAGACCGCGACCCTTGGTGATGACGTACGGCCGTACTAATTCGGGCGCCTCGGGCTGCCGGCCGTCGTGACCGGTCATGAGCGGGCACCCAGGTTCTCGCGCGGCGGCGTGGTCAGCCGTTTGCCGAGCTGGGCCACGAGCTGCTGCATGCGGAAGGTGATGTCCGCCATGTCCACCTCCGGGGAGGCCGAGACGCCGAGGTAGGCGCCCTCACCGGCGGAGATCAGGAACACCCAGCCGCCGTCGAACTCGACCAGGGTCTGCCGCCACGCATGTCCGGGGTCCTCACAGAAGAAGGCGAGGGTGCGGCTGAGCGACTGCACGCCGCTCATGGCGGCGGCGACCCGGTCGGCGTCGTCCTTGTCGAAGTCCTGCGTCCGGGCCATCAGCAGGCCGTCGGCGGATATCAGGACGGCGTGCAGGGCGCCCGGAATCTCCAGGGCGCTGTCGAGCATCCATGACAGATCGTCGTTCACGAGACCTCATGTCCTTCGCTGCTTGCACCAGGTGTGTCGCTCGTCCGGCCGGCGGTGTCCGGGCTGTCCGCGCCGGTGACCCGCCCGGACTGCGTTCCGCGCTGGAAGGCACCCATGACCTGCGCCTGTTCGGAGTCGGAGCGGCCCGCCGCACGCGGGGCGGACGCGCTGCCGGGCACGATGGCCATGGGCCGCTTGCGGCGGCGCCGGGGCAGACCGTCGCCGGTCTGGGAGGAGGCGAGCGACGCGGCCTCCGGTCCGCCGGCGTCCGGGACCGGCCGGGCCGTCCCGCGGGTGGCCGGGGCGGGCGCGGGGGCCCTCTTCTCCGGCATGGCGGTGAGCAGTTCGTGCGGCAGCAGGACCACCGCCCGTACACCTCCGTAGGGAGAGGAGGAGTCCACCGACACCTCGAAGCCGAATCGTTCGCACAGCAGGCCGATGACGGCGAACCCGAACTGCGGCGGGTTGCCGAGCCCCGCCACCCCCGAGGCACGCTCGGTGGCGAGCAGCTTGTCGGCGCGGGCCCGCTCCTCGTCGCTCATGCCGACGCCCGCGTCGTCGACCACCACGCAGATGCCCTTCGGCACCGTCCGGATGTTGATCTCGACGACGGTGTCCGGACTCGAGTAGCTGGTGGCGTTGTCGAGCAGCTCGGCGAGGGCCAGCGCGACGGGCTCGACGGCCCGGCTGGTGATGCCGAAGTCGACCTGGGAGAGGATGTCCACCCGGCGGAAGTGCCGGATGCGCCCCTGGGCGCTGCGCACCACGTCGTAGACGGACGCGGTGTCGCGGCGCCCGCCGAGCCACCCGTCGCACAGGACGGCGATGGACTGGGCCCGCCGGCCGAACTGCGAGTTGGTGTGGTCGATCTCCAGCAGGTCCTGGAGGAGGGCCGAGTCTCCGTACTTGTTCTGCAGCCGGGAGAGCACCAGCTGCTGTTCGGCGGCGAGGCCCTGAAGGGTCCGCATGGCGGACTTCAGCACCGTCTTCGTCTCGTCCTCGGCCCGCTCCTGGGCGGCCTGTACGGACTTGTCGTAATCGCTCTCCAGCTCGGTGTAATGATCCCTGAGCCCCTGGATCTGCTGTCGCAACGCCCGTGCCGCCTTGCGCTGGCGGTTGAGGAGCACGGCGGCGGCGACGAGGGCGACGAGGGCGACCCAGAGCAAGGGGTTCCCTGTGTATTCCGTCATAAGACTCTCTATCAGGCGACTGACAGCCGGTTTGCCGGATTCCCGTCCGTGCGGGCGGCCCGGTGGACTGCCCGCACCGGGAGTAGCGCCCGGGCTGTCCGTCATGTCGGGGATGCCGTCCTTCACCCATCCGCCCGCTCACAAACGCGGTGATCGTATCACCGCATGATCAGGTGAATTACCGTCAAGAAGTGTCTGTACAAGACCGGTTGAGACCGGCGAACACCCGGATGGGGGCCGTGGGTACAGTCGGCCCGTGACAGATGCACAAGACACCTTCCGGCCGGGTGCGCACCCGGCGCGCGGCGGCACGGGGTGACGCCGGAGGCCATGGCCGCGGTCTTCGCGGCGGGCGTCGGGGCCGGCGCCATCAACAGCGTCGTCGGCTCGGGCACCCTGATCACCTTCCCCGTGCTGCTGGCCACGGGGCTGTCACCGGTCACCGCCACCGTCTCCAACGCGCTCGGCCTGATCCCCGGCTCCATCAGCGGGGCCGTCGGGTACCGCGAGGAGCTGCGGGGCCAGCGCCGGCGCGTGCTGAAGCTGGGCTCCGGGGCGCTGGTGGGCGGCTTCGCGGGCGCCGCCCTGCTGCTGACGCTGCCGGCCGACGCCTTCGAGACGATCGTGCCGGTCCTGGTGGGGCTCGCCCTGCTGCTGGTGGCGTTCCAGCCGCAGATCGGCAGGCTGGTCCAGCGCCGCCGGGCCCGCACCGGCGCCTCGCCCCGCCGGGACGGCGGTCCACTGCTCTTCACCGGCCTGACGCTGGCCAGTGTCTACGGCGGCTACTTCACCGCGGCCCAGGGGATCATCTACCTGTCCCTGATGGGCATGCTGCTGGACGAACCCCTGCAACGTCTCAACGGCGTCAAGAACGTCCTCGCCGCCGTGGTCAACACCGTCGCCGCGCTCTTCTTCGTCTTCGCCGCGGACCTCGAGTGGACCGCCGTCGGCCTCCTCGCGGTCGGTTCGGGCCTCGGCGGATACGCCGGCGCCAAGGTGGGCCGCCACTTCAGTCCTACGGTCCTGCGGACACTGGTGGTGACGGTCGGCACCGTGGCCCTCGTGCAACTGCTGCTCCGCTAGCGCCCCGACGGTGGCGTACCCCCCGGCTGCCCGGTCCTCGGGCATAACACCGTGTTATGCGAAGCCGGGACTGTTCGGCCGGCGGCCGTGCCCGGGATGCTGTGGGCGCCCCCACACATCGGCACGCGCCCGGGCGCGTGTCCGTCGGAATCGAGGAGCCTTGCGAACCACGAGACCCGTCCCCGCGCTGCCGGCCGCCGTCCTGGCCGCACTGCTGTCCGCCCTCACGCTCGCCCCGGCCGCCTCGGCGGCGGAGCCCCGGCCCGGCGACGGCGGGCCGCAGCCGATCATCGGCGGCGGTTACGCGCAGAACGCCCCCTGGGCGGCCCGCCTGTTCTCGAACGGCACCCAGACCTGCACCTCGACCATCATCTCCCCCACCTGGATCCTCACCGCCAAGCACTGCGTCAGCGGCGGCAACCTGTCCTTCCGCGTCGGCAGCCTCGACCAGGGCTCCGGCGGCACGGTGGCGAACGGCGTCCAGACCGTCACCAGCCCTTCGGCCGACCTCGCCCTGGTCCGCCTCGACCGCTCCGTCTCCGCCGGCTACGCGCAGCTCGGGCAGCCGGGCACGGTACGGGTCGGCCAGAGCGTGCAGGTCTACGGCTGGGGTGCGACCTCCCGCTGCGGCTCGGAGATCAACTGCCAGTCCCAGTACCTCAAGGTGGCCAACGTGAGCGTCACGCAGGGCTGTTACGACGCCTACTACGGTCAGGCGATATGTGCCCGCCCCGGTGACGGCATCACGGCGGGCGGCGACTCCGGCGGGCCGATGATGGCCGGCGGTGTCCAGGTGGGCGTCGCGTCCACCAGCGACCGGCAGACCACCACCGCGTACACCAACGTGACCGCCTACCGCTCCTGGATCCGGTCGGTGGCGGGCGTCTGACTCCCCCGGCCCCGCCCCTGCGGCACCGGTCCTGCACCCGCCTCCGTCGTCGCGGAGGCGGGCGCAGGGCCCGTCGGCGCCGGACCCGTCGTCCAGGGAGCGGACGGCGCGGCAGGCGCATGGCGAGTACATCTACTGTTCCCCGTGACCGTTCGAAAGGTGTCCCGCGCGCGAAGGAGTCAGGGCATGACCGGCCAGACAGCCACCCCCCGGGTGGCGGAGCACACGGCGGCCGTGCTCCGGCTCCAGGACGTGAGTGTGCGCCGCTCCACCACGGACCAGCTGATCCTCGACGGCGTCGACTGGACGGTCCGGCCGGGCGAGCACTGGGCGCTGCTCGGGGCCAACGGCGCGGGGAAAACCACACTGCTGCGGCTGCTCGGCGCCCTGATGCACCCCACCACGGGCACGGTCGAGGTCCTCGGCAGCCGGCTCGGCCGGGTGGACGTGCGGGAACTGCGGGCCCGCATCGGACACGTCGGCTCCGCCCAGCGGGTGCCGCAGGACCTCACCGCCCACGCGGTCGTGCTCACCGGCCACAGCGGCACCGTCCAGCCCCTGTGGCGCACGTACGACGACGAGGTCCGCCTGCGGGCCCGCGACCTGCTGACCGAGCTCGGCGTCAAGGAGCTGGCCGACCGGCCGTACGGCGTCTGCTCGGGCGGGCAGCGGGCGCGGATCCTGATCGCCCGGGCGCTGATGGCCGACCCGGCCCTGCTCCTCCTGGACGAGCCGTTCAACGCTCTGGACCTGCCCTCCCGCGAGGACCTCGTGGAAGCGATGCACCAGCTGGCCGGGGGAAGGCCCCAGCTGGCCACCGTGACGGTCACCCATCATCTGGAGGAGCTGTTCCCGGCCGTCAGCCACGCCCTGCTGCTGCGCGAGGGCCGGATCCTGTCGCTGGGCGCGGTGGACGACGTCCTGACCGGCTCCCTGCTGACGGCCTGCTTCGGCCGGGACATCACCGTGGCCCGGCGCGACGGCCGCTGGTCCGCCTACGCGGGACACCGCGTCCTCGGTCCCTGACCCGCGCCGGGCCGGGGCGAGTGCGGCCCCGGGCGTACCGGCCTGTGCACCGTCCGGGACCGCCGCCCGGCTCCCCCGGCCGGGGACTGCCGTCCACGGCCGGGGGAAACGGGACGCACGCGCGGACCGGCGGCACGTGCACACCCAGGCGTCACCCCGGTCGACCTCGCGCGGACGGGGCCCGTCCGGCCGCGGTCAGGCGCAGCCCCATGCGGACATCCCCTGCATGCGGGCCAGCCGCTCGGCCACGGCGATCTGCTCGGCGCGGCTCGCGAGGTCCGCGCGCGGGGCGTACTTGAGGCCGCCCGCGGCGATCCAGCTGGACCGTGCGAACTGCAGGCCGCCGTAGTAGCCGTTGCCGGTGTTCGCCTGCCAGTTGCCGCTGGACTCGCACGCGGCGATGGCGTCCCAGTCGGTGCGCAGGGGCGTTGACGGAGCGGCCATCGCGGTGGCGGCGGTGCCCAGGGCGGTGGCGGCGACCAGGGTCACCGCGGCGATGCGGATCCTGCCACGCGAACTGCGCACGTCGCCCTGACGATCATTTCGTCTACAGATCATAGAAACGACTGTTACACCAGGTGTCCGCTCATCGCCGCGGCGACCAGCGCTCCTTGGGCCAGTCGGAGCACGAACCGCACCCCACCGCGTCCCCTCTCACGGCCTCGACCATGCGCGTCCCGGCCCGTCCGGCACGGCCGCTTGAGCGGCGAGGTAGTCCGGGACTGCGTCCTTGTCCACCAGCCGGTTGAGCCGGCTCGGGACGTCGAAGCCGATCAGCACGATCACCACGAGGGTCAGCGAGAACGTCAGCACCGCCAGCGACTGGCCCAGGGACATGGCCGACGCCAGCCTGGCCCCGAGCACCGGGGCGACGGCACCGCCCAGCGCACCCACGTTGTAGGTGAAGCCCAGGGACGCGGCCCGGGTCTCGGTCGGGAAGTGTCCCGCGATGAACTTGGGCAGCAGCCCGGAGATGCCCTGCATGCAGGCGAGCATCAGGAAGAGCAGGACGCCGAGCTGGAGTTGGCTGTCCCGGATCGCGAAGACGGGGAAGACGAAGGCGACGCCGACCAGCAGGGTGCAGGCGTACGCCCTGCGGGTGCCGAACCGGTCGCCGAGGAAACCGGTGACGATGCAGCCCGCCATCGTGCCGAACCCGGCGTAGTAGAGCGCGTCGCTGACCTGGCCCGGGGTGAAGCCCAGCTCGGTCTTGAGGTAGGTGGGCAGCAGCGCCTGGACCGGCCAGCTGTAGAGGAAGGCGCAGAACACGGTGGCGCAGAGCGCGAGGAACAGCACCCACCGCTTGCGGCCGCCCAGTTGCACCGCGAAGGCGACGAGACAGGCCGCTGCCAGCACGGACAGGACGGGCACCGCGCCCGCGCCGAGCGGGGTGAACACCGCGAACAGCGAGCCCGTGGCGACGACCGCGAGCACCGTGTTGACCGTCGCCCGGCGAGGGCCGGCGAACAGCGGCCGGAAGGGGCTGGGCCGTTCACCGGTCGCCCCCACCCGTGCCTCCCAGTCGTCGGCCTCGGGCAGCGCCCGGCGTACCCACAGCGCGACGACGACGGGGAACAGCCCGATGTAGAACAGCCATCGCCAGCCGTGCCCCGGCACCACGTGTTCGTAGACCTCGGCCGCCAGGACGCCGCCGAGCGAGAAGCCGGAGATGAGGAACCCGGAGGCGCGGTTGCGCAGCCGGGCGGGCCAGCTCTCCAGGACGTAGGTGGCGCTGGCGCTGTACTCACCGGCCATGCCCATGCCGATGAGCAGGCGGGCGGTGAACAGGCTGGTGTAGTCCCAGGCGAAGCCGCAGGCGAAGGTACCGACCGAGTACAGCAGGATGCTGGCCACCATGGCGCTCTTGCGGCCGAAGCGGTCGCCGAGCGCGCCGAGCACGGCGCCGCCGAGCCAGCGGGTGATGAAGGCTCCGGAGACGAGGCTGGCCGACTCGACGGCCGACAGTGCGAAGTCGTCGGCGATCTCGGTCAGTACCAGGGTGATGAGAACGAAGTCGAAGCCGTCGAGGAAGTAGCCGATCCAGGCGGCGAAGAAGGACTTCCACTTCTCCCGGCCGATCTCGCGGTACCAGGGCGGAGAGGTCGGGGTGGTGCGCGCAGATGACATGACGATCCTAGGTGCGGGTGGGAGGACGCGCGTCGGGGGCGGGAGCGGCGCAGGGACTCGGACCGGGCCGGGCCGGCGGTCACCGGCCCGGCCCTCGGGTCACAGGAGTCCGGCCTCGGCGAGCCGGTCACGGACGCGGGCCACGGCCGGGGCGTCGAGCGGCACCTGCGGCGCGGCGGTGGCGGGGCAGTCGATGAGGCCCAGCAGGTGGGCGGCTGCCTTGAAGGCGCCGAGCGCGCTGGAGCTGCCGCCCATCAGGGCGGGGTCGCCCGCGTCGGTGAGGGCGAACAGGGCGGCGAGCCGGTCCTGTTCGGCCCGGGCGGTGGCCCAGTCGCCGGCCCGGGCGGCCTCGTAGAGGCGTACGTAGCCGCGGGCGTCGACGTTGCCGAGGCCGGGCACGACGCCGTCGGCGCCGGCGAGCAGCGCGCCGTCGACGGTGAGTTCGGAGCCGGTCAGCACGGTGAAACCGGGGGTGCGGCGGCGCAGTTCGACCAGCAGTCGGCGCAGGGACCCCTCGTCGCCGCTGGAGTCCTTGAGCCCGGCGAGGGTGCCGTCACCGGCCAGGCCGAGGACGACGTCGCGGGGCAGCTTGGTGTGCACGGCGACCGGGATGTCGTAGGCGAACAGCGGCAGGCCGGCGCTCTCGCGGACGCGGCGGAAGTGGTCGGCGATTTCCACGGGGTGGGTGCGGGTGTAGAAGGGCGCCGTGGCCACGAGCGCGTCGGCGCCCGCCCGGACCGCGTCGGCCGCCCGGTCCAGGACGCGGGCCGTGGTGGTCTCGATGACCCCGGCGAGGACCGGGACGCGGCCGGCGGCGGCGTCCACGGCGGCTTCCAGGGCGGTCAGCCGCTGGGCGTCGGTGAGGTAGGCGGTCTCGCCGCTGGAACCCAGCAGGAACAGGCCGTGCACACCGGCGCCGACGAGGTGCTCGGTGAGCCGGCGTACCGAGGCGGTGTCCACCTCCCCCGCCGGGGTGAGGGGGGTGATGACCGGGGGGACGACGCCGTGCAGCGGCGTGGGCAAGGGCATGCGGCAACTCCAGGTGGCGCGGTGGTGCGTTCCGGGGCGGCGGCGGGCAGCAGCGCGCCGAAGCCCTGGTGACGGGGGACGTAGGATGTCCCATGTCCTGTTAGAGTCACACATGACGACGCAGGGAATGTCAAGGGTCGAGAGGGGACGTCACATGCGCTCGGTCGCCGCCGACGCCGAGGAGAAGATCAAGGAGCTGATCGTCGAGCAGGGCCTCGGCCCCGGCGACCCGCTGCCCACCGAGACGGAGCTGATGGAGCGTTTCGGCGTCAGCCGCAACTCGCTGCGGGAGGCCCTCAAATCCCTCCAGGCCATGCACATCGTCGAGATCCGGCGGGGCTTCGGGACCTACGTGGGGACCATGTCGCTGGAGCCGATGACCGAGGCCATGGCGTTCCGCACGGTGGTCGGGCACCGCCGGGGCCGGGGCAGCCTGCTGGAACTGCTGCAACTGCGCGAGGCACTGGAGGCGGGGCTCATGCACCGGCTGGCCGGCCGGCTTCCCGAAGGGGACCTGGCCGAGCTGGACGCGCTGGTGGAGACGATGCACGGGGAAGTGCGCGAAACGGGCGAGATCGCGGCCGGCACCGACCGCGCCTTCCACCGGGTGCTGCACCGCTCGCTGGACAACGACCTGCTCAGCGAGCTGCTCGACGCCTTCTGGAGCGCCTTCCACCGGGTGCGGACCCAGGCCAGGGGCATCGGCTCGGCGGCCGACGGCGAGGAACTGGCCCGGATGCACGCCAGGATCGTCGACGCCGTGCGCGCGGGTGACGCGGAAGCGGCGGAGACGGCCGTGCATCGGCACTTCGACGACATCCGCGGCCGGTTGTCGCAGCACTGACGGGCGGGCGGGCATGCCTCGTTCGTGTGAAGAAACGCGAGAGCGTCGGCCAGTCGGGTGACGGCCGGGCGGGCGCGGCTGCGCGCGCGCTTACGGTTTCGCGGTGACCTCGATCTCCACTGCCCCCCGCCCCCTGCGCACCGCCGACCTCGGCACGCTCGTCATCATGTCCTGGAGCCGTGAAACGCCCGACGGCGACGTCCCCTTCCTCCTCGCCTGCTCCCTCGGCGACGGAGAAGGCGGCCCCGAGGCGACCCCGGCCGCCGTCGAGGGCCTGCTGAGCCGTTCCGGACTCTCCGTGGGCGGCGACAGCGTCCTCGACGCCACCGTCCTGCCCGCCCTGCCGGTAGGCCTGCTCGTCGTACCCGGGGCGGCCGCCCTGACCATGCCCGGCGTCAACGCCCAGTTCGTCCCCACCCCGCAGTGGCGGGCGGCGGTGGACGCACGGGGGTACGCCTGCCTGATCTTCGCCACCCGTCCCTGGTCCGGGGGCGAGCCCGGCGACGGGGAGGCGGTCGCCGCCTTCGCCAACCACGAGGACACGCTCTCCACGGCGGCGCAGGTCGTGCTGCCCGTGCGCAGCCTGCGGACCTGACGGCCCCACATCCGTTCCGCTCACGGCAGGCGGCTCAGGTCCACAACTCGCCGCTGTCGCACACCCGGGCGCCCATGTTCCGCTCCATCATGCGCAGTGCCGCGTCCGCCAGGTCGGCGTGGATGTGGGCCACCGCGTCGCGCGGCACGATCACCTGCAGATGCCGGATGTGTGCGTCGAGCGCCGAGTAGAGCACGCACTGCTCGGTCACCTGGCCGCACATGACGAGCCGCTCGATGCCCTGCTGGTGGAGCAGGTAGGTCAGCGGGGTCTCGAAGAAGACCGAGTGGCGCGCCTTGACCACGAAGAGAGAGGAGTCGTCGGGCTTCAGCGGCTCGACGAGCCGGGAGTGCGGACCCGCGAGGGCCTTGTCGAGGATCTCGCCGTGGTGCGAGCGCCACTCGCCGAAGTTGTCGTTGACGTAGATCACGGGGACGCCCTGCCGCCTCGCCCGGTCCAGCAGGCCGGTCACGTTCGGCAGGACGGCCTCCACGGCGGGGATCAGGAACTCGGCGTCCTCGTGGTCATAGGTGTTGATCATGTCGATGACGATCAGTGCGGTCTTGCCCATGCCGTTCAGGTTGCCACCGTGCGGCGTCGAAACCCCGCTCCACCCGCCGACCGCGGGTCGACGAGCCGCCCGGCTCACCACGACAGCTCGACCGTGGGCTCCGTCCCGTCCCGCCCCGGGCCGGGCGGTTCCCAGGGCGCCGGTCCGCCGGCCTCGCACCAGTCACGCAGCTGCTCCCCGTCCACGCAGATTATTCCGCACCGTTCGGCGTAGTCGGCGGCCGGTGCGGTGAAGCCGGCGCTGGTGACGAGGATCGCCACGTCGGCCTCGTGCACGGTGTAGCAGGTGCCGCCGAAGCGCTGGAGGTCCTGCGAGCCGACCTTGTTGTCCTCGCTGTAGCGCTTGCACTGGATGACGATCCGCCGGCCGTCGGGAGCCACCGCCAGCACGTCGGCGCCGAGGTCGCCCGCCCCGCCGACGACCTCCACCTCGGCGCAGCCGTCGCGCCGGCACAGGTCCGCTATCGCCTCCTCGAACTCGTCGGGGGTGAGTTCCTCGTGCGCGACGGCCTCCTGAGCGGCGGGGACGACCAGCGTGGTCTCCTCGGCGCGCACGTATTCGTCCCGTTCGGCCGCCCGCCCCTCCTCCAGCTCCTCCAGCGTCGTCGCCGTGGCCGCCGCCAGGGCGTCCGCGGTGCGGAAGGCCGCCGGTCCTGCGGTGTTCCGGCTGTGTGCGCGCCGGCGCAGGAGGACGGCGGTGACCGCGCCGACCGCCAGGACGAACACCCAGGCCGGCCGTTGCCGCGCCACGTCGAACGCCATGCGGACGACCCAGCCCGACAGCACCAGGGCGATGGCGGCGATGCCGAAGGTCACGGTGGTCGCCCGCAGGTCGAAGCGGCGCCCCGCACGTGGGGTGCGGACAGGGTGCTCGGGCACGGTCACGTCGGTCGTTCCTCCCCGGGAGCCGGTATGAAGATCACGTACGCCTTGTGCCCAAGAACTACCGGTTCAGCGCCCGTTCATGACACGCCGTCGGATGGCTCATCCCAGCCGTCCGGGAATATTTCCGGCATACCTTGCGGAATATGAAGAACTGCCATGTCGTGTACCTGGTGTGCACCGCAGCGATGATCGGAACGGGGCTCGCAGCGGCTCCGGCGTCCTCCGTCCCCCTGACCCACGTGGTCCACCCCGGAGAATCCATCCAGAAGGCGGTGGACGCCGCCCACTCGGGCGACACCGTCCTCGTCACCCCCGGCGTCTACCGCGAGAGCGTCACGGTGAGCACTCCGGACCTCACCCTTCGGGGCACGGGCCGCAGCACGGTCGTCCAGCCCGGCACCACGAAGGCGGCCGCCGACACCTGTGCCGGGCGCGGCAACGGCATCTGTGTGCTCGGCACGAAGGACGAGAACGTCAAGGGCGTCACCGTGGCCGATCTGACGGTGACCGGGTTCACCCAGACCGGGGTCTTCTCGATGGCCACCGACGGGCTGACGGTCCGCAACGTGAACGCGGTGAAGAACGGCGTCTGGGGCATCGCCCAGGAGCGGTCGGTGCACGGCATCATCCGCGGCAACACCGCGCGCGACAACGGCGACGCGGGCATCTTCCTCGCCAACGCCGTCAAGGCCGAGGAAGGCGCCGCCGACACCGAGGGCACCCTCGTCGCCCACAACCGGCTCGAGGGCAACCGCATCGGCGTCACCGTTCGCCGCCTGCGCAACCTCGCCGTCGAGGACAACCACATCGCGGGCAACTGCGCGGGCGTCTTCGTCGTCGGCGACGAGAACACGCCCAAGGCCGGCGACATGGTGGTGCGCGACAACCACGTCGTGCGCAACAACAAGTCCTGCCCGAAGACCGAGCGTCTGGAGGCCCTCCAGGGCTCGGGCATCGTCCTGACCGGCGTCGAGAAGGTCCTGGTCGCCGACAACACGGTCGAGGGCAACGCGGGCACGTCGTCGATGTCGGGCGGCATCGTCCTGGCCGCGAGCATGGTGGGCACCGCCAACGCGAAGAACGAGGTCAAGGGCAACCGGCTGAGCGCGAACTCCCCCGCCGACCTCGTCGACGCCGGGACCGGCGACACCGCGAAGAGCAACACCTTCGCCGGCAACACCTGCGGCGCCTCCAAGCCCGCGGGCCTGTGCTGAGCAGGCCGTAACCACCCCTGGACCGACAACGGAAGGACAGCGGCACATGACGACCGCACAGACTGCCCCTCCCCCGCCCATGCGGCTGCGGGAGCTCGTGTTCGGGGCGGCGTGTGCCGCCGCCCTCCGCGCGGCCGCGCGGCTCGGCGTCGCCGACGCGCTCGGCGACACCCCGATGGCCGTGGAGGACCTCGCCGCCGCGGTGAAGACCGAGCCCAAGCCGCTGCGCCGGCTGCTGCGCGCCCTGACCTGCTACGGCGTCTTCACCGAGCAGCGGGGCGGCACGTTCGCGCACACCGACATGTCCCGTCTGCTGCGCGAGGACGACCCGCACAGTCTGCGCAACATCACCCTGTGGTGCACCGAACCGTGGACCTGGGACGCCTGGCCCCTGCTCGACGAGGCGGTGCGCACCGGCTCCAACGTCGTCGAGGGCCTGTACGGCAAGGAGTTCTTCACCTACCTCAACGAGGACGCGCCCCAGTCCGCCGAGGTGTTCAACCGTGCGATGACGACGTCCAGCCGGCAGTCGGCCCAGGACGTCGCCGCGCTTCTCGACCTGTCGGCGAGCACCTCGGTCGCCGACATCGGCGGCGGCCAGGGGCACGTCGTGGCCAGCCTGCTGGAGAAGTACCCGGCCATGCAGGGCACGCTGCTCGACCTGCCGCGGGTGGTGGAGAACGCCGACCCCCGGCTGCGCGAGGGCGGTGCGCTGGCGGACCGCGTGCGCATCGTGCCGGGCGACTGCCGCGAGGCCATCCCCGTGCGGGCCGACGTGTACGTCATCAAGAACATCCTGGAGTGGGACGACGACAGCACGGCACGCGCCCTGCGCAACGTGATGGAGGCGGGCGGGCCGGGGGCCCGGGTCGTGGTCATCGAGAACCTCGTCGACGACACCCCGTCGATGCGGTTCAGCACCGCCATGGACCTGCTGCTGCTCCTCAACGTCGGTGGTGCCAAGCACACCACCGACAGCATGGTCGGCCGGCTGACCGAGGCGGGCCTCGTCATCGACGACATCCGCCCGGTCAACCCCTACCTGCACGCCTTCGACTGCACCGTGCCGAAGAGCTGACCCTCACCCGTACGTGCCTCGGCCGCCGGACCCGCTCACACGCGGTCCGGCGGCCGAGGCGTGGGTGCAGGACGTTCAGGCGTCCGGCGCGCACCGGTCGGTGACCAGCTCCATCCGGGCGCCCTCGAGAGCGCGGACGAGTCCGCCGCCCGTCGGGGAACCGGCGTCCGTGAAGCCGTCCAGGAGGGTCGTCAGCTCCGAGACCGTGCCGGGGTCCTCGATGCCTAGGGTCACCGCCGGGTCACCGTCGTGGAGGTCGCCGCGTACGTCGACCAGCCGTACCACCACGTCGTCGCGCTGGAAGATGGTGCTGCACAGGACGGGGGTGCGCGGGTCGTCCGCCGCCGCCTCGTCGTGCTCGGCGAGCAGCTGGGCGAGCCGCATGCCGCAGCCCGGCCGGGCCGGGTACGACAGCGCGTGCCGCTGCGCGGTGCCGCTCTCCTCCCCCGAGGTCACGTGGTGCACGGCGGGCAGCGCGGCCCGCGTGTAGAACACCCGGGCCGACTCCGGGTCGCCGAGGTCCCGGTCCTGTTCCAGGTACGGGTTGATGGCCTCCTCGACGGCGCGCACCTCGGGCTGCTCGGCCACGTGCCGCAGGGCGGCGAGCAGGTCGCCACGCACCTCGATGGCCCGCACCACGCGGTTGCCGTGCAGGAACAGGGAGGTGCGGCACAGCCGGGTGGAGTCGTCGACGCGCGGCTCGGGCGAGGCGTAGTCGGCGAGGATCTTGCCGACCGCCTCCTCGCTGCCCGGCTTCACCGTGAAGGTGAGCGCGTGCCGGATGACGCCGTCGCCGACCCGCGGAGCGGCCTGCAGTCCGCCCCTGGCGGGTTCGGCGGCGGTCTCCGGGTGTCCGGTCTCGCGGACCACGTGGAAGCGCAGCGACCTGGTGTCGCGCACGCAGCTGTGCAGCGGCTTGACCATCCGCACGTGCTCTTCGCTGCTCACCCAGTTCAGGAACGGCGGCGCGCTCTCCCACTCGCTGGTGATCAGCCACTGGGACGGGTTCTCGATGGACTGGCACAGCTGCTCGCCGATGTGCCCGGGGACGGACTCGACGTGGCTGCGCAGGTTCTCGTACGTCTCGAGGAACTGCTGCTGGGCTCCGTCGTAGACGTCGACCAGCAGGACGACCCGCAGGCGGGAGCCGTCGAACACGGACTGGGACACCTGGTGCGACGGCTGTCGCGTCAGCGGTTCGGAAGCAGGGGTGGGCGTGGTGGTCATCTGGCGCACATCTCCTTCGCGGGGGCGGAACGGAACGTCGGCCGCGGTGATGCGACGCCGGCTTGCCCCGATCCTGTGGCCGGCTCCGACGGCGCGCGACTCGTGTGCGGTGCGCGGGTGACCGGTACCGCGGGCGGCCGGTGGGCGCGGCCCCGGGTGCGGTGCCTCAGGTGAGGTGTGCGAAGACGACCAGGTTGTCGGTGTAGTCCTTGGCCTTGTGGTCGTAGTCGCCGGCGCAGGTGATGAGCCGTACCTCGGGGCGGTCGGCGTCGCCGTACACGCGGTCGCTGGGGAAGTCGTCCTTCTCGAAGGTCTCCAGGCTGTCGACCTCGAAGGTCGCCTTGCGTCCGTCGGCGCGCACGACCTGGAACTCGTCGCCCTCGTCCAGCTGGTCGAGGCGGGCGAAGACGGCGGCGGACGTCTTCGTGTCCACGTGGCCGGCGATGATCGAGGTGCCCTTCTCGCCGGGGGAGGCACCCTTGGCGTACCAGCCGACGAGGTTGGTGTTGCCGGCCGGCGGCGGCTGGAGCTGCCCCTTGGCGCCGATGGCGAGGTCGGTGAAGGGGGCGTCGACGGAGATGTCCGGGATCAGCAGGCGCACGGGCCTCGACCGGGGCAGGGCGGGGTCGGACGCGGCTCCGGTGGCGGCGGCGGTCGCGCGCGGGCCGGCCGGGGCGGACGTCCCGGGCTGTGCGGGCAGCGGGGGCCGGGAGGAGTCGGCGGACGTGTCGTTGCCGCCGACCAGGCTCACCGCCAGGATCAGCAGGGCCACCGCGCACAGCACCATGAGGCCGGAGCGGGACCCCTGACCGGTCGTCGTCTCGTCGTCGGGGGGCACGGGGGTGGGGGCGGAGGGGGGGACTGGCATCTGGGACGACCTCACTGGGGCACGGCGGCAGGGCGGACAGGTGGGCGCGGGCGAGCCGGGCCGCCCCGCGATTCCTGGGTGGCGGCCCGGCTGCTATCGCGCCCGGCACGGCTTACGCCACTCCGTCGGCCGACTTCTTGCGTCGGACGGCGTACAGGCCGGTCGCGGCGACGGCCAGGACGGCCAGCCCGCCCGCGGTCGTGGTCGGCGTGGCCAGCCCGCCGCCACCGGTGTGCATACCGCCGTGCGGCTTCTCGTGCTCGCCACCGCCGCGCGAGCCCTCGCCCTCGTCCTGGCGGTAGGTCTGCGAGCCGCCTTCCTTGGACTCACGGCCGCCGCCGTCCCAGTCGCCCTCGTTCACCGCGGCCAGCGCACCGCCACCGGTGTGCATCCCGCCGCGCGGGTCCTCGTGCTTGCTTCCCTTGTCGTGCTCCTTGCCGGAGGAGGACGACGACGAGGAGGAGTCCTCGTGGTCCCAGTCGCCCTCGCTCACCGCGGCCAGCGCGCCACCGCCGGTGTGCATCCCACCGCGCGGCTCGTCGTGCTTGCTTCCGTTGTCGTGCTCCTTGCTGTAGGAAGAGTCGTCGTGGTCCCAGTCGCCACCGACCGCGGCGAAGGCGCCGGGGGCACCGAGGACGATGACGGCCGAGGCCGCCGCCGTGGTCAGAAGCATGCGAGCAGAACGCATCTGAGATTCCTTCCGTCACGACCGGGCAGCTGGTGCTTCGTCAGCTGAGAGAACCCGGCCCCGACGTGAATCACCGTCAGTCAGCCGTCCGTCTCCCACCACTCAAAGCGCTCAGCCGGGTGAACACCCCGTCCGTCCGAGTGCCGGTCCGCTGCGCACCGCCGCACTGAACGGGACCTATCCGCAACGGAGTTGGGCGGCCCGGGGCGGGGTCGGGGCCGTCCGGCGGTCCGTCACCCGCCCGCCGACCCGTCACCCGCACGCCGGTCCGGTCCGCCGGTCCGCCAGGCCGCCAGGCCGCCAGGCCGCCAGGCCGCCAGGCCGCCAGGCACGCTATGGCTCGGGGTCCACCCGGGTCGGGTCCTTCACCTCGGCCTCCTGGCGGCGGGAGCCGGGGGCGGCACGGTCGGGGGTGGCCTCGCTGTGCCCGGACTGGGGCGGCGGAGGCGGCGCCGTGTCCGTGGGGCCTCCGACACCGGCGCCGGGCAGGCGCAGGGCGAGCAGGGCCACGTCGTCCCCCCGGGGCGCGATGCGCGCGAGCAGCTCGTCGCAGAAGTCGTCGGCGCTCCACCTGTCCAGCCGGCGGGCCAGTACGCCGGCGTGGTGGCGCAGCTGGTCCATGCCCACGTCGATCGGGCGGTCGCGGCTCTCCACCAGACCGTCGGTGTAGAGCAGGAGGATGCTCTCCGGCGGGAGGTCCTCGCGCGCGTCGGGCCAGCTCAGACCCAGGCGGAGGGTGGCGCTCATGCCGATGAGCGGGCCGTGGCCGCCCTCCAGGAAGCGGGTGGCGCCGTCCGAGGTGATCAGCAGGGGAGGCGGGTGACCCGCGTTCACCCAGTGCAGCCGCCAGGGGCCGCCCTCCGCGCCCTCGACGCGGGCGAAGACCAGGGTGGCCATGGGCGCGTCGCTGGTGTTGGTCACGGCTTCGTCCAGACGGCGCATGATCACACTGGGAGGTTCCTGGTGGTCCCAGGCGAGGGCGCGCAGCATGTTGCGGACCTCGGCCATGTGGGCGGCGGCCTGCAGGTCGTGCCCGACGACGTCGCCGATGACCAGGGCCATGACGCCGTCGCCGAGGAGGAAGGCGTCGTACCAGTCGCCGCCGACCTCCATGGCGCTCTCGGCGGGCCAGTAGCGGGCGGCCATCCGGAGGTGGTCGACCTGCGGCAGGGGGGTGAGGAGCTGGCGCTGCATGGTCTCGGCGACGTTCTGCTGCTCGTGGTAGAGCCGGGCGTTGTCCAGCACCAGGCCGACGCGCCGGCCGATGTCGGACAGCAGGGCGACCTCGGCCTCGGTGTGCGCGGGGCGGCCTTCGGCGCGCGCCACGGTCAGGACGCCGTAGGAGCGCTGCCGGGTGCGCAGGGGAACGGCGACGGCCGCGTGGCCGCCGAGCCGTTCGAACAGGACCCGGTGGGTGGCGACGAGCGGGTGTTCCGGGTCCCGGCACACCTCTTCGGCCCGCAGCGGGACGGGCCGGTCGCCCTGGATGAGCAGGGTGAGCGCGGCGCGGGCCTGGTCCGGCAGCGAGGTCATGGGCCCGCGCAGCAGCCGGGCCGGCTCGGGGTGGGTGCTGCTGCGCACGGCCACCCGTTCGACTACGTCCGACTGGCCCTGGTACACGTCGACGGCTGCCCACTCGCCCAGTTCCGGTACCAGCAGCCGTACGAGACGGCGCAGCGTGGTGGAGACGCGCTCGGTGGGGACGAGCACCGTGGAGATCTCGGCGACCAGGTGCAGCTGGGCGGTCAGGGCCTCCAGGGCGCTGGTCCGTGCCTCGGTCTCCTCGGCGGCGCTGCGGTGCAGGCTGAAGTCGTGGAAGACGAGCACCAGCCCTTCCTGCCGCCCGTCGCGGACGAGGGGGGTGGTCGCCCAGATGATGGGGACCGTGGTGCCGTCGGCCCGCTGGAAGTACTCGTCGCTCCCCTCCTCGGCGGGCACTCCGTGCAGAGGGCTGCGCAGCGCGCACCGTTCGCGTGGCACGGGGCTGCCGTCGGCGTGGCGGTGCAGGAGGTCGTGCGCGTCGCGCCCGAGCATCTCCCGTTCCGGCCGGCCCAGCATCTGCTCGGCCCAGGGGTTCGCCGAGGTGATCCGGGCGGTGGGGCCGAGGGTGAGGACGCCTGCGCCCAGGGCGCGCAGGACGGCGCGGGGGAATCCGGGGTCCGCCGGCCGGGGTGCGTCGCCGGCCCCGTCGTGCCCTGTTTCCCCGCCGTCCCGGTGGCCCGCCCGACGTGACGTCACGACCCTCACAGCCTTCCGATGCCGTCCATCCCGCCAGGTTCCCCGGGCGGGCGGGGACGAATCGCTCCGCTCGGCCGAAGGGAGGCGGGCGGGGGCGCGAAAACGGGTCGCCTCGACCGGTCCGTCGCCCCTACCTTCACGGGATGCCCGAACTACGAACCGATCGACTCGTGCTCCGCGACTGGCGGGCGTCCGACCTGGACCCGTGGGCGGCGATGAACGCCGACCCGGTGGTCCGCGCGTACTTCCCCGACGTGCTGACGCGGGCGCAGAGCGAGGCGTCCGTGGCCCGGTTCCAGGCGGACCTCGACCGGCGGGGCTGGGGCTGGTGGGCGGTGGAGATGGCCGCCACCGGAGAGTTCATCGGGTTCGCCGGGCTGGATCCGGTGGAGGACGGCATGCCGTTCACCGGTGTGGAGGCGGGCTGGCGGCTGGCCCGTCCGGCGTGGGGGCGGGGCTGTGCGACCGAGGCCGGGCGGGCGGTGATCGCGTACGCCTTCGAGTCTCTGGAGCTGCCGGAGGTGCTCGCGGTGACCGCGGCCGGAAATCTGCGCTCACGTGCGGTGATGGACCGCCTCGGGATGACCCGCGACCCGTCCGAGGACTTCGACGACCCGGGCATCCCCGAGGGCCCCCTGCGCCGGTCCGTCGTGTACCGGCTGCGAGCCAGGGACCACCGGCCGGGTGACGCCGGGCGGTAGCCGCACCGGTGGCGTCGTGCCGCAGCCGCGCCGCCGATGCCGCCGCGGCGGGCGGGCCCTGCCGGCGGTCGGCGGCGGGGCTCGGACGCCGGGCGGCCGAGAGCGCCGACGCCGCCTCCCCGCGGGTCATCACGGCACGGTGCGGCGGCCGGACGGACCGGACGCACGCCGGGGCGCCGGGCGCGGGAGAGCTGCGGCTCTTCGGAACGGCGGTGGCCGCTCCCGAGGGTCACCGGCACGGTGCGCACCGGGCGGTCGGCGCACCGCCGGTTCCGCGGTTCGCGCCGGGGCCTGCCGCCGGTCGGCCGGCGGTGGTGCGCGACCGGGCGGCCACGGCCGACGTCCCCGTCACGATGCCGCGCGGCTGGACGCACCGGACAGGGTGCCGGGCGCGGCGCCGAGCGCGGGAGGGCGGGAGGGCGGCTGATCGTCGGCCGACGGGGCGGGAACGGCGGCCGACGATGGTCGTCGCCCTCGGGCGCCGGTGGCGGCACCGCGGCCGGTCAGGCCGGGTGGGTCAGGGCGGTCGTGCCGTTCAGGTCGTCGTCCAGCATCACCGCCGCTCGCATGCGCTTGCCGACCGGTTCTCTCTGCACCTCGAAGCTCTGGCAGACCGCCATGACGATCTCCAGCCCGTGCCGGCCGATCCGGGCCGGGTCCGTGGCCTCGGGCACGGGCAGCACCGGCTCGCTGTCCCAGACGGTGACCTCCACCCGGTCCCCGGCCAGCTCGAGATCGATCACCGAGGGACCGGGCGCGTACTTGCAGGCGTTCGTCAGCAGCTCGCTGACCACCAGTTGCACCACTTCCACCACGCGGTCGGACACCCGGGCGCCCCGCACCGACCGCACCCGTGCCAGGAACCGCCGGGCGAGCTCCCGGCCCCGGGCGATGTCACCCGGGATGCCCTCGTACTCCTCCGACACCTTGACCGGCTCGTCGCTCACCCGCTCCCCCGTGTGGGCAGCCTCGTCCATCCGATCCGCCCTCTTCCTGAGCCTTGACCGTTTACGCCAGCCCGTCTACCCCCAATAGCGGCAAACATCACCCGCCCGGCCCGGCCCCCGGGAGCGCCATCAGGAGTCCGTCGGGCGCAGGACCAGACAGAGGAAGCCGAAGGAGTCCCGATAGGTCCCCAGCCACTCGTCGCGGTGGGCGCCGGCCGCCCGGAGCGCCTGCGCGCGGCCGGGATCGGAGGGGTGGTCCAGGGCCCAGCCGGCCAGTGCCCCGGTCCAGGACCACTCGTACGCGTCGAGTTCCCCGCGGGTGCTGATGTGGCCGCCCACGGGCGTCCAGCCGCCGGCGGTGACCTGGCCGAGGGTCGTCGGCAGGTCGGCCAGGTCACCGAGCATCTCGACGGCCTCGGGGGACGGGTCGCGTTCCCAGAACCCGTCACCGACCAGTACGCGTCCCCCGGGCGCCAGGTGCCCGCGGACGGCGGCGAGGGTGGCGGGCAGGCCGCCGAAGGCGTGCGTGGAGCCGACGCACAGGACGAGGTCGAAACGGTGCGGGGCGGCGAAGCGGGCGGCGTCCTGACGGTGCAGGGTGAGCCGGTCCGCGACCCCCAGGCGGACGGCTGCCGCACGGGCGTGGTCGAGGGCGCTGTCGGAGAGGTCGACGCCCTCGGCCGTCAGACGCGGATGCGCGGCCAGGGCGCGCAGGAGCCACTCCCCGCCGCCGCAGCCCAGGTCGAGGACACGGGCGCCGTCGCCGGGGACCGCGCGGTCCAGGAGGCGGCGTACCGAGTCGTCGTCGAGCGGGGCTGCGATCGGGTGGTCGGCATGGGCGATTCGGGAGATCTGTTGACGGTCCACCGGCGGAGCCTCGCACGGCGGCCGGGAAGACCGCACTCCCTTTCCGGGTGGGCCCGGCTCGGCGGTTTCCGGGCAGGTACGGCTCGGCGGGTTCCGGGCAGGTCCGGCTCGGCGGGTTCCGGGCTGGCCGGCGACGGGCGGGGTGGCCGATCCTGGTGACCACGTCGTCGAGCCGGGTGGCCTGCGGGGCCGCGCGGCCGGAGCAGGGGGTGGCCACGTGGGG
Source organism: Streptomyces sp. NPDC051136 (assembly GCF_044455745.1). NCBI lineage: Bacteria > Bacillati > Actinomycetota > Actinomycetes > Kitasatosporales > Streptomycetaceae > Streptomyces > Streptomyces sp. NPDC051136. The sequence continues at coordinate 86,454 of NZ_JBITFE010000014.1, forward strand.
CAGGACGGGCAGGTCTCTGCGCGGAAGGCCGACCGGGGGCGGGGCAGGCCGGCGTGCCCGGTCGACCGGGCGGCGGACGGGACCTGGCAGGTGCGCGATTTCGCCGTCGCGAGGGCGCTGCTGCGCGGCCCGGGCACGGTGCAGGCCGGTCTGGGCATCGAGACGGTGGAGAAGCTCCCCGCGCGCGTCCGCCGGCCCGTGCTCTACCGGGACGGCCCCGAGCACCGGGAGCACCGCAGACAGACCGCGCGCTTCTTCACGCCGCGCCGGGTGGACGAGCACTACCGCGAGCCGATGGTCCGGATCGCCGAGGAGCAACTGGGCGTCCTGCGGGCGGCGGGCGGGGCCGCGCTCTCCGATCTCGCCTTCGGTCTGGCCATCGGGGTGGTGAGCGAGGTCGTCGGGCTGCGGTACGGCAGGCCCGGCATCCGCCGCAGGCTGGAGCGCTTCTTCCCGGAGGAGTTCGGGGAGCCGGGGCTGACCAGTGTCCGGGGCCTGTACTGGCTGGTGCGGCAGAACACCAACTGGCTCCGCATCCACCTGGCGGACGTGCGTCCCGCCATCCGGGCGCACCGCCGCCGTGAGCACGACGACCTGATCTCGCACCTGCTCGCGGAGGGCTGCTCGGACGTCGAGATCCTCGGTGAGTGCCTGACGTTCGCCGCGGCCGGCATGGTCACCACTCGCGAGTTCGTGTGCCTGGCCGCCTGGCACCTGTTCACGGACGCCGGACTGCTTGCGCGCTACCGGTCGGCGGACGAGACCGGGCGGCTCGCCGTCCTCCAGGAACTGCTGCGGCTGGAGCCCGTCATCGGGCGGTTGCGCAGGCGGACCACGGAGTCGGTACAACTCCTCTGCCCCGAAGGGCCGTTGACAGTGCGCCCCGGTGAATACGTCGAGATCCTCCTGGACGACGCGAACACCGACCCGAGGGCCGTGGGCGACGATCCGCTGCTCGTCCGGCCGGAGCGCGCCGTGGCGGTCGGTGCGGGACTCTCCTTCGGCGACGGGCCGCACCGGTGTCCCGGGGCACACATCGCCCTGCTGGAGACGGACGTGTTCCTCAGCCGCCTGTTCGCACTCGACGGGATCCGGATGAGCGGGGAGCCGCGGGTCGCCTTCCAGGAGGCCATCGACGGCTACGAGATCCGGGACCTGACCGTGTCGCTCCCCCGGGCCGGCCTCGGCTGACCGGCCCGGGGCGACGTGCGGGTCCCGGCGGTACGGCGTCAGCCGCCGAGGGCGCCGAGGACGACGGCCTTGGCCTCCTCCTGCACCTGGCGGAGGTGGTCCGCGCCGCGGAACGACTCGCCGTAGATCTTGTAGACGTCCTCGGTGCCGGAGGGGCGGGCCGCGAACCAGGCGTTCTCGGTGGTCACCTTGATGCCGCCGATGGGCGCTCCGTTGCCGGGTGCCTCGGTGAGCACGGCGGTGACCGGCTCACCGGCCAGGGTGTCGGCGGTGACCTGGGCCGGGGACAGCTTGGCCAGGCGGGCCTTCTCCTCGCGGGTGGCGGGGGCGTCGATGCGGGCGTAGGCCGGTTCGCCGAAGCGGGCGGTGAGCGCGGCGTAGTGCTCGGAGGGGGTTCTGCCGGTGACGGCGGTGATCTCGGAGGCGAGCAGGGCGAGGATGATGCCGTCCTTGTCGGTGGTCCACACGGAGCCGTCCCGGCGCAGGAACGACGCCCCGGCGGACTCCTCGCCGCCGAAACCGAGGGAGCCGTCGACCAGCCCGTCGACGAACCACTTGAAGCCCACGGGCACCTCGACCAGCGGGCGGCCGAGGTCGGCGGCGACCCGGTCGATCATCCCGGAGGAGACCAGCGTCTTGCCGACGCCGGTGCCGGCCGGCCAGTCGGTGCGGTGGGCGTAGAGGTAGGCGATGGCGGTGGCGAGGTAGTGGTTGGGGTTCATCAGGCCGCCGTCGGGGGTGACGATGCCGTGCCGGTCGGCGTCGGCGTCGTTGCCGGTGGCGATGGTGAAGTGGTCGCGCTGCTCGATGAGGGAGGCCATCGCGTGCGGTGACGAGCAGTCCATGCGGATCTTGCCGTCCCAGTCCAGCGTCATGAAACGCCAGGTCGGGTCGGCGAGCGGATTGACCACCGTCAGGTCGAGGCGGTGCTGTTCGGCGATCCGGCCCCAGTACGCGACGGAGGCGCCGCCCAGCGGATCCGCGCCGATGCGCACGCCCGCCGAGCGGATCGCGTCCAGGTCCAGGACGCCGGGCAGGTCGCGGACGTAGGCGTCGAGGAAGTCGTAGCGGCCGGTCCCCGGCGCGGCGAGTGCCCGCGCGTAGGGGATGCGCCGTACGTCCTTCAGGCCCGCCGTGATGATCTCGTTGGCCCGGTCCTGGATCCAGGAGGTGGCGTCCGAGCCCGCGGGCCCGCCGTTCGGCGGGTTGTACTTGAAGCCGCCGTCGGCGGGCGGGTTGTGCGAGGGGGTGACGACCACGCCGTCGGCGAGGCCCGAGGTGCGTCCCCGGTTGTGGGTGAGGATCGCGTGGGAGACCGCCGGGGTGGGCGTGTAACCGTCCGCGGTGTCGACCAGGACGGTCACGTCGTTGGCGGCGAACACCTCCAGCGCGGTGACCCTGGCCGGCTCGGACAGGGCGTGGGTGTCGGCGCCCAGGAAGAGGGGGCCGTCGGTGCCCTGTGCGGCGCGGTACTCGCAGATGGCCTGGCTGGTGGCGGCGATGTGGTCCTCGTTGAACGCCGCCACCAGGGACGAGCCCCGGTGCCCGGAGGTTCCGAAGGCCACGCGCTGCCCCGGCTCCGCCGGGTCCGGGTGCAGCGCGTAGTAGGCCGTCACCAGCCGGGCGACGTCGATCAGGTCCTCGGGGCCGGCCGGCTGTCCGGCTCGGTCGTGCTGCATGCGCCCACTCCTCCGCATCGGTCGGGACTTCCTCGCGGGTCCCATCTTCCCCTGTCGGGCAGCGGCAGTCGCAGTGGCGCGGTGCGTTCCGGCCGGTGTCAGATCCGGCCGCCGGTGAGGCGGGTGAGGGGCCCGTGCGCCTGACGTCCGGCGCGGCGGCCCACCGCGTACGACGCGGCGCTCACGGCGGTGAGGCCGGCACCCACGCCGGCGGCGACGAGCTTGCGGTGGGCGATGACCGTCCACGCCGTCTTCGCCGTGGCCGCGACCTGACCCGAGGCGGTGACGACGGCCTGACGGCCCGCCGCGACGCCCTTGGCCGCCGACTGGACGGCGCCGTTCGCGACGTCGGCGGAGCGCTGGGCGCCGGCCTTGGCTGCCGACGCGGCGTCACCGGCCTTGTCCGCGGCGGTCTGTCCCGCCCGGGAGGCGGGCGCGGTCGCCTTCTGGGCGGCGCCGCGTGCCTTGGACTCGGCGGTCCGCGTACCGGTCGGCTTCTTGTTCGTGTCCTTGTTCGGATCGCTCATGGACACCGCTTTGCCCCTCACCGCGTCGGCAAACACGGTCGCCTCGTCCGGTTGGGGCGACTGCGGGCGCGGGCGTCAACAGGCTTGCGCGGTACGGGGTCTGACGGGCCGCAAGGTGTGCACCGGACGGTGCCGGCGGTCACGTCACCGCCGCGGTCGGCGGCAGTTGTGCGGGACTCACCTGCTCGCCCAGCACCTCGGCCATGAACTGCACGAGCCAGCGCTGCGCCGGGCTGCGCGAGGACTCGTGCCGGGCGTACAGGGCGATCTCGATGGGTTCGGTCTCGAACGGCAGCCGCACCAGCCGCACCCGATGGGAGGCCGTGAAGACCTCGCCGACGTACTCGGGGACGATGGCCACCAGGTCGGTCTGCTCCAGCAGGTAGGGCAGCATCGAGAAGCGGGTGGCGTCCACGGCCACCCGCTCCAGCAGACCGTGTGCGCCCAGCAGGGCCCTGGGCGTGACGTGTCCGCTCGGGCCGAACACGGTCGCGTGGTGCTCCGCCGCCAGGTCCTGCGGCGTGACCGCGTCGCCCCGCACGCGCGGGTGGTCCGCGGCGACCATGAGGACGTAGCGCTCACGGAAGAGCGGGATGCGCACGGTGAGGTGCGAGGTGATCACCGGGGTGGCCACGAACACGTCGAGGTCGCCGCGGCGCAGCTGCCCCTCGGCGTCCTCCACGTCGAAGGGCCGGACGGTGAACGACACCCCCGGCGCCCGCTCGCGCGCCGCGGCCAGGAGCCTGGGCAGCAGGGTCGCCTCGCCCAGGTCCGACAGGGCGATGGTGAAACGGCCCGACATGGTGCCGGCGTCGAAGAGGTCGCCCTGGCGGACCGTCCCGTCGATCTCCGCCAGCGCGCGCTGGAGCGGCAGGTACAGCCGCCGCGCGCCGGCGGTGGGGGTCAGTCCGCGTCCGTTGCGGCGGAACAGCTCGTCGTCGAAGTGCCGCCGCAGCTTGCCCAGGCTGTAGCTGACGGTGGGCTGCGTGACGTGGAGCGTCTCGGCGGTGGCCGTGACGCTGCCGGTCTCGTAGAGCAGCACGAAGACGCGGGCCAGGTTGAGATCGAAGGAGCCCATATCGAGGAATTCTATATCGGGGTGGCGAAACATCTATTGGTGCGCATGTCGCGGGGTGCCTAGCGTGTGCCGCGTCACTTCGAAAGGAGCGTTCGTGCCATCCGTGCGTCGCCTCTCCCACGACTTCCTGGAGCGCCAGGGGCTCACCACCGTCTTCGGCAATCCGGGCTCCAACGAGCTGCCCTTCCTCGCCGGCCTGCCCGACGGCTTCCGTTACGTCCTCGGTCTGCACGAGGGCGCCGTCGTCGGCATGGCCGACGGGTACGCCCAGGCGACCGGCCGGCCGGTGCTGGTCAACCTGCACGCGGCCTCCGGTTCGGGCAACGCGATGGGCGCGCTGACGAACGCCGTTGCCTCCCGCACCCCGCTCGTGGTGGTGGCCGGGCAGCAGGTGCGTCCCGCCATCGGCCCCGAGGCCAACCTGGCCAGCGTCGACGCCCCGGCCCTGATGAAGCCGCTGGTCGGCTGGGCGGCGGAACCGGCGTGCGCCGGGGACGTGCCGCGCGCGCTGGCCCAGGCCGTCTTCGAGGCGCGGCTCCAGCGCCGTCCGACGTACCTGTCCGTGCCGTACGACGACTGGTCGGCGGAGGCCGACGACAACGCCCTGGCCGTGCTCGACCGGCAGGTGCTGCGGGCCTCGGTGCCCGGCGAGGAGCAGCGCCGGTGGCTGGTGGAGCTGGTCGCCTCGGCCAGGCGTCCCGCGCTCGTGCTGGGCGGCGACATCGACTCCGCCGACCGCTTCGACGACGCCGTGCGGCTGGCCGAGCGGCTGGGCGGCCCGGTATGGGCGGCGCCCTCTCAGTTCCGGCTGCCGTTCCCCAACCGCCACCCGCAGTTCCGGGGCGTGCTGCCCGCCGGGATCGCGCCGGTCTGCGAGGCCTTCGAGGGCCACGACCTGGTGCTGGTGCTGGGCGCGCCGGTCTTCCGCTACCACGAGCACCTCCCCGGCCGGTACCTGCCCGAGGGCACCCGCCTGATCCAGGTGACCGAGGACGCCTCCGCCGCCGCGCGGGCGCCGATGGGCGAGGCGCTGGTCGCCGACCCGGGCGCCGTCATCGACGTACTCCTGGAGTCGCTCGGCCCGGCCGGACCTCCCGCGGCCCCCCTGCGGCCCGTGCCCGAGCCGCTCACCGCGGAGGGGCCGGGCCTGCACCCGGAGGAGGTCTTCGCCGCGCTGCGCGACGAGCAGCCCGAGGACACCGCGTACGTCGTCGAGTCGACGTCGACCAACGCCGCCTGGTGGCGCCAGATGGACCTGCGCCGCCAGGGCTCCTACTACTTCCCGGCGGCCGGCGGGCTCGGTTTCGGCCTGCCCGGCGCGGTCGGTGTCGCGATGGCACAGCCCGGCCGCCCGGTGGTCGGCGTGATCGGGGACGGCTCGGCCAACTACGGCATCACCGCCCTGTGGACGGCCGCGCAGCACCGGGTCCCGCTGACCGTCGTCCTGCTGCGCAACGGCACCTACGGGGCGCTGCGCTGGTTCGGCGGCCTGCTCGGTGTGCCGGACGCGCCGGGCCTCGACATCCCCGGCCTCGACTTCACCCGCATCGCGGAGGGGTACGGGGTCCGCGCCCACCACGTCGTCGGAGCCGCCCAGTTGCGCGCCGCGCTCGCCGAGCAGCCGGAGGGCCCCCGGCTGATCCAGGTGGACACGGCGCTCACCACGCCCTCCTGAACGACTCGCATCCGCCCGAAGACCACGACGAGAGGGAAGACGATGACACTCCTGGACAGCGCCGTCTGGGGCGGGAAGTTCTCCAGCGACGGCTGGCGGGACTCCCCCGCCGGGCAGCCGGTGACCGAGCCCGCCACCGGCGAGCGGCTCGGCACGGTGGGTCTGGCCACGGCCGGGGACGTGAACCGTGCCGCCACCCGGGCCGCAGAGGCCCAGCGCGCGTGGGCGGCCACCTCGCCGCAGCGGCGCGCCGCCGTGCTGCGACGCGCGGGCGAGCTGTTCACCGAGCACGCCGCCGAGATCGAGGACTGGCTGGTGCGCGAGGCCGGTTCGGTGCGGTCCAAGGCGGGGTTCGAGGCGGGGCTGGCGATCGGCGAGTGCTTCGAGTGCGCCGGGCTGCCCACCCACCCCCAGGGCGAGGTGCTCACCTCGGAGGACGCCCGCTGGTCGCTCGCCCGGCGCCGTCCCGCCGGTGTCGTCAGCGTGATCGCGCCCTTCAACTTCCCGCTCATCCTCGCCCTGCGTTCCGTGGCTCCCGCGCTGGCGCTCGGCAACGCCGTACTGCTCAAGCCCGACCCGCGCACCGCCGTGAGCGGCGGTGTCGTCATCGCCCGGATCTTCGAGGAGGCCGGGCTCCCGGACGGCGTCCTGCACCTGCTGCCGGGCGACGGCGCGGTCGGCCGGGCGCTCGTCGAGGCGCCCGAGGTCCGGGTCATCTCGTTCACCGGTTCCACGCCGGTCGGGCGGGCGATCGGCGAGCAGGCGGGGCGGCTGCTGAAGCGGGCCCACCTGGAGCTGGGCGGCAACAACGCGCTGGTCGTGCTGCCGGGCGCGGACGTGGCGAAGGCCGCCTCGGCGGGCGCCTTCGGCTCGTACCTGCACCAGGGACAGATCTGCATGACGACCGGCCGGCACATCGTCCACGAGTCGCTCGTGGAGGAGTACACCGCCGCGCTCGCCGCGAAGGCGCAGGCGCTGCCGGTCGGCGACCCGGCCCGGGAGGACGTGGCACTGGGGCCGATCATCGACCGCCGGCAGCTGGAGCGGGTGCACGGCATCGTCACCGAGAGCGTCGCGGCGGGCGCGAAGGTCGCCGCGGGCGGCGAGATCGACGGTGCGGGTTACCGCGCGACCGTCCTGACCGGCCTGACGACGGACATGCCGGCCTGGCGCGAGGAGATCTTCGGCCCCGTGGCGCCCGTCATCTCCTTCGCCACGACGGAGGAGGCCGCGCGGATCGTCAACGACTGCGAGTACGGCCTGTCGGTCGGCATCCTCGGTGACGTCGGCACGGCGATGAAGCTCGCCGACCGGATCGACTCCGGCAAGGTCCACATCAACGAGCAGACCGTCAGCGACGAACCCAACGCGCCCTTCGGCGGGGTCAAGGCGTCCGGCACCGGATCCCGGTTCGGCGGGGCCGCGGCCAACGTCGAGGCGTTCACCGAGACCCAGTGGCTCACGGTCCGCCCGGACATCGCCGACTACCCGTTCTGATTCCTCCGGTCCGTCGTACCGCTCCGCCGCACCGGTCACCTCCGGCCGTCCCGGCCGTCCCGGCTCCGCTCACTCACACCCGTCCCCCGGGGGGAGAGTCATCATGGCTTCCACCACGTCCGGCGCGCCCGCGCAGACCGGCCCCGCCGCCAGCGGCACGTGGACGGTGATCCTGTGCTGGATCACCGTCCTGCTCGAGGGCTACGACCTCGTCGTCCTCGGCGCCATCATCCCCACCCTGCTGAAGACCCACCATCTCGGCATGACCGCGGGCGACGCGACCACCATCGCGACGCTCTCGCTGGTGGGCGTCGCCATCGGCGCGGTCTGCGTCGGCCCGCTGGCCGACCGGCTGGGCCGGCGCCGCCTGCTCATCGGCTCGGTCGTGCTGTTCTCGGTCCTGACCATCGTGGTACCGCTGGCGAACTCCGTCGCGATGTTCGCCGCGCTGCGCCTCCTCGCGGGTCTGGGTCTGGGCGCCTGCATGCCTGTCTCGCTGACGATGATGGCCGAGCACATGCCGGCCAGCCGCCGGGCGCGGGCCAGCACCCTGACGATGACCGGCTACCACACCGGTGCGGTGATCACCTCGCTGCTGGCGCTGCAGGTGACCGACGACTGGGAGATCCTCTTCTACCTGCTCGGCGTCGTCGGCCTGGTGATCGCCGTCGTCCAGTGGTTCAAGCTGCCGGAGTCGGAGGTCTTCGTGCGGGCGAAGCAGGACGGGGCCCAGCGGGTGCCGTTCACCGAGCTGCTGAGGCCGGCGTACCTGCGGGCGGGCCTCGGCATCTGGGTCGCCTCCTTCATGGGGCTGCTGCTGGTCTACGGTCTCAACACCTGGCTGCCGAAGCTGATGAACGACGCCGGCTACCCCGTGCCGACGGCCGTGACCCAGCTGCTGGTGCTCAACATCGGCGGTGTCGTCGGCCTGGTCCTCGGCGGGTTCGTCGCCGACCGGCGGGGCATCAAGGGCACCACGATGGTCTGGTTCGCGGTGTCGGTGGCCATGCTGGCGTGCCTGAGCATCAGGATGGAGAGCGACCTGCTGCTCAACGTCGTGGTCTTCTTCACCGGCGTCTTCGTCTTCTCGGCCATGGTGCTCGTCTACGCCTACGTGACGCACTTCTACCCGGCGTCCGTGCGCGGTACGGCACTGGGCTCGGCGTCCGGGATCGGCCGGATCGGCTCGATCGTCGGGCCGTCGATCACCGGCGCGCTGGTCGCCTCCGGGGTCGGTCACCCGTGGGGCTTCTACTTCTTCGCCGCGGTGGCGGTCCTCGGCTTCCTGGCCGTCCTGACACTGCCTCGCGGCGCCGGGAGGGAGCCGGCCGAGGCCGCGGCGACGGCCGCGCCCGCGGCACCGGCCGCACCGGCCGGGTGACCCCCTGACGGCATGAGCGACGGGAGCAGTGGGCCGCGGCGGCCCGCTGCTCCCGTCGGTGTCCGGGGCTGCGCGTCAGTCGGTGTCGACGTCCTGGCTCAGCACCTTGCCGTTGGCCGCGTCCACGACGATGGAGGCCTTGTTCCAGTTGCCCTTGTCGACCACGTCGACGTTCCAGACGACCTGCTGGTCGTCGTTGTCGCCGAGTTCGACGTGGGTGACGGTGCCCTTGGCCTTGGCGGTGGCCGCCTTGACCGCCTGTGCCGGGGTCTGCTTGGCCTTGTCCAGCCAGTCGGAGACCTGGGTCTTGTCGTCGGCGTCCTGGTCCGGGTCGACCATGGTGCGGAAGACCTTGCCGCTGACCGCGTCGATGTCGATGCGGTGCAGGGTGCCGTCGGTCTGCGCGACCTTGGCCTCCCACTCCGGGGCGCCCTCACTGGGGGCCGGGTTCGGCGTGCTCATGTCCGGCGAGCCGGTCGGCGAGCCCGTCGGCGACGCGGTGGCGTCGGACTTCGTGCGCTTGAGTTCGAGGTCCACGAGCTTGCCCTCGGGAACCTCCTTGACAGCGGTGTCGGCAGCCTTGTCCCAGGTGACCTTCGTCGCCGAGACAAGTTCCTTGCGCTGGCTCTGGTCCTCGTTCATCGAGGGAGAACCGGTGGGGGACGGGGACTTGGTACCGGTGGCGGTCTGGGAGGGGGACTCGGTCTGAGCCGCCTCCGCGACGCTGGAACGGGTGGTATCGGCGTTCGTGCAGGCCGTGAGCAGCAGCACCGAGGTGCCCAGGGCACCCACCACGGCAAGCGAACGCAACGGGGGAAGTCGTCGTGCAGAGCTCATGGTGGTGTCCGTAACCGATCCGTCGCGCAGACACACCGATCCGGTACGACAATCACTCCATCGGCCGGTGTCTGGAGCCTCCGAGCCCGGGACGGATCGACGGGCCGGCGCGCGGAGTCCTCAGCGGGCTCGCACGAACTCCACCCGGCCGGCTCCGGTCGCCGTCGCGGGACAGCGGGGCAGCGTGCGGACCCCTCCCCCTTCCAGCCACTCCCGGTAGGCGGTGGACTGGCGGGCGACCTCCCAGTACGCGTCCTCCAGGGCCGGGAAGACGGCGTCCAGCTCGGACCGGGTGCGGGCGGCCAGCAGCAGGCGTACGCCAAGGGGGTCGCCGTGCAGGCGCCGTACGGCCATGTCGGGGCGGGACAGGGAGCTGGGCTGGCAGACCGTGACGACCTCGCCGGTGGCGACCAGGGAGGCGGCGGTGTGGTAGTCGCCGTGCAGCACCCGGGGGTTGAGGCCGACGGCGCGCAGCATGCGGTGCACGCCGTCCCACTCGCCGTCGACGGTGGGGTCCACCATCCACCGGTCGTCGGCCAGGTCGGAAAGCCGGACGACGGGGCGGACGGCCGCCGGGTGGTCGGCGGGCAGCATGACGAACTGCGGTTCGCGCTCGACCAGGACTCGCAGCCGCAGGCCTTCGGGGATGTGCAGGGCGCTGCCCTCGACCTCGTGCACGAAGGCGACGTCGAGCTGGCCGCCGGCGACCCGGCGCAGCAGCGCGTTGGCCGAAACGTCCATCTGCAGGGTGGGTTCCAGGCCCGGCCGTCTGAGCCGGCGCAGCCAGCCGGCCAGGGCCCGGCTGGCCGTGGAGCCGACCCGCAGCCTGCTGTCGCCGCCGGCCGCGGCGGCGCGGGCCTCGCGGACCAGCACGCTCATGTCGGCCAGCAGCGGGCGGGCCCGGCCGAGCACGGTCCGGCCGAGCGGGGTGGGGTGGCAGCCGGTGCGCTCCCGCACGAACAGGGGGCCGCCCAGGGCCTGTTCGATGCGGACCAGCTGGGTGCTCAACGTGGGCTGAGCGACGCCCAGTTGACGTGCGGCACGGTGCAGGCTGCCGGCGTCGGCGATGGCGCACAGCGCACGTAGGTGCCTCACCTCGAGCTCCATGCAGGGAGCGTAAGGCGGAACAGTTGGTTGCGCCAGGTGAACAAAAGGCGGCGGAACAGGGCGAGTTCTGCACTCTGGTCAAAGCTGCAACGACTGGCCGGTTCGGGGTGGGTGATAGGCCCGCCCTATCACCTGTTGCCATCATCACAGCGGGCTCATGGGCGCCCCACACTCACCGGTGACGACTTCTCCCCACTCCCCCACTTCAAGGAGTCATCGATGCGTATCACCCTCCCCCTGCTGTCCGCCGCGGCCGGCCTCGGCCTGACCGCCGCCGTGCTCGGCGCCGGCCCCGCCACGACGGCAGCGGCGCCCCAGGAGCCGGTCCGGGCCGCCCAGTCCGGCTACCTGCCCTCGGCCGGGTCCGGCGAGGACGCGGCCGCCAACCGCGCGTTCTTCGAGGCGGTCGTCAAGTCGGTCGCCAAGAAGCGCGCCGCGAACCCGTCGGCGTCGGCCGCCGCCGCCGTCACCGTCTACTACAGCGCCGCCAACGCGCCGAGCTTCCGTACGCAGATATCCCGCTCCGCCCAGATCTGGAACAGCTCGGTGTCCAACGTGCGGCTCGCGGAGTCGAGTTCCGGCGCGGACTTCGCGTACTACGAGGGCAACGACTCGCGCGGCTCGTACGCCTCCACCGACGGGCACGGCAGAGGCTACATCCTGCTCGACTACCGGCAGAACCAGCAGTACGACTCGACCCGGGTGACCGCCCACGAGACCGGGCACGTGCTCGGTCTGCCCGACCACTACACCGGGCCGTGCAGCGAGCTGATGTCGGGCGGCGGCCCCGGCACGTCCTGCACCAACCCCTACCCGAACTCCACCGAGCGCAGCCGGGTCAACCAGCTGTGGGCCAACGGCTTCCAGGCGGCGCTCGACAAGGCGCTGGAGAAGTCCGCCCAGCGCTGACGCCGACGGACCACCGTGCGGGCGGCCCGGCCGGGCCGCCCGCACGCGTGTGTGCGTCCCTCCCGCGCCGCTTGCACAAGCTCCCGCCGGGTACCCGCAGTTCACTTGGCAGCGGCTTTTCCGAAGGAGTGGGACGTGGACGAGCGGATGACCTCCGTCGACGGCGGTCTCGGTGATCTGGAGCCGGGCACGAGACAGCGCGCGCAGTTGCGCGTCCGCCTCGCAGACACCGCCTGGACGGCACTGTGCGTGCTGCTCGCGCTGTGGGCGGTGTGGAGTGCCGTCGACCTGGCCCGCGGGGCGACGGCGTGGGCGTACTGCGCCGTCGCCTGGGTGCTGCTCGCCGTGGCGCTGACCCTGAGGGTGGCGGCGGTCCGGCGCAGGACTTCGCTGTAGCCGGTCCCGGACGTCACGGGAGGGCGGGCAGCGACGCGCCCACGGCCCGGTGGACGGCCCGGGCGAGCCGGGCGCCCCACGCGGAGCGAGGGCCCGCGAAGGCGTGCGCCTCGGCGCCGTCGCGCGGGGTCCGGGCGGCGACGCACACCGCGTCCGTGGGGGTGCCGGAGCAGTCGAGACCGGCGTCGACCAAGGCCTGGACCTTGGCCTCGGTCGCCGTCATCACCGCGTTGACCAGGGCGGCGTCGCTCAGCGCCACGGGCAGCGCGGCGACGATGTTGATCGTGCCGGGGGGCGCGGCGCCCGCGCCGCCCTCCTCGGGCACGGCGGCCCAGCCGCGTACCGAGATCCCGGCGGTCACCACGGCCTCCACACCGCCGTCCCCCCCACGGCCGTGGGCGGAGACGTCGGCGGCCGTCATCAGACCCACGCCCGGGCCGCGGGCCCCGGCGGCGCGGGCCAGGCCGGCCAGGTGCCGGTCGGGGTCCGTGCGCCGGTAGCCGTGGGCGACCTGGGCGTTGAGCACCCAGGCGCGCTCGGCGAGCCCGCCGCCCAGCACGGCGCTGCTGGCCATCCGCCAGCCCGGCCCGGGACGCCACAGCAGGGCGTGCAGCCGTCGACCGTCCTCCATCCGGACCAGGTGCTCGAGGTCGAGCAGGCGGGCGGGCCCGGTGCGCGGCGGAGGCAGGAGGGCGGGCACGGCTCGGTGGCTCCCAGCGGCGATCGGCGAGGTCGGTGGCGGACCGGACGATCGTACTCAGCGCCGGTGACCCGTCGGTCGGCGCCCGGCCGGCCGGTCGCGGGGCGCATTGCGGACCCGTGCCCGGGCACCTTCACTGAACACAACTTCGCCACCAGGCGACGGATCGGAGGCCGCGATGCTGTCCCACACCCTGGAGCATGGGGTCCTGGTCATCACGGTGGACCAGGACCCGGGAATCGACGGGCGGGCCACGCTGACCACGCACATCACCAACCTGGTCGACGCCCACCGGCCGGCCCCCGTCGTCATCGTGCTGACCGAGCGGGCCACCGGCCACGCCGCGGTCAGCGCGGTCCTCCGGGCCCATCAGTGGTGCGCGCGACTCGACGTCCTGCTGTCCGTGGTCACCCACAGCGCGCCGGTCCGGCGGCTGCTGGAGGCCAACGCGGACACCTCGGGTCCGCACCTGGTGGTGCACGCCCGCGTCGACACCGCGATCAGCACCGCGTTCACCGCGGCGGCCTAACGCCCGTACCGGAGTTCCGAGCCGGCGGCCGGGCACCGGCCGCCGTTCCGCCGCGCTACTGCCGTGCGAGCCAGAGGTCGGGGCCGAAGACCTCGTAGTGGATGTGCTCGGCGGGCACCCCGCGGCGCAGCAGGTCGCCGCGGAGGGCACGCATGAAGGGCACCGGGCCGCACAGGTAGGCCGTGAGTCCCTCGGGCAGTTCCACGCCGCTCAGGTCGGCGCGGCCGGTGGACGCCTGCGGTGCCCGGTCGCCGGGCTCCTCGTACCAGAGGTGGAGGCGGGCGTCGGGCAGCGCGCGCACCAGGTCGAGCTGCTCCTGCCGGTGGGCGTGGTGCTCGGGGCTGCGGTCGGCGTGCACGACGGTCACCGGACGGGCGGCGCCCGTGGCGCAGAGGTGCTCGAGCATCGCCAGCACGGGGGTGACGCCGATGCCGGCGGAGGCCAGCAGCAGCGGGCCGTCGTGCTCCGCGAGGCCCAGGTCGCCGAACGGCGCGGACACGGTCAGCACGTCGCCTTTGCGGGCGTTGGCGTGCAGCCAGGAGGAGACCTCGCCGTCGGGCCGGCCGTCGCCGCCGACGCGCTTGACGGTGATGCGCCACTCGGACCTGCCGGGCGCGGCGGACAGGCTGTACTGGCGGATCTGCCGGGCTCCGTCGGGCAGATCGACCCGGACGCTGACGTACTGGCCCGGACGGAACGGGGCCGGGAGGCGGCCGCCGGTCGGCCGCAGTGCGAGCGAGACCGCACCGGTGCCCTCCTCGACCCGGTCGGCGATCTCCATGGACCGCCAGACGTCTCCGGCCGCCACGTCCGTCTCCGCGTAGAGCCGGGCCTCCAGGGCGATGAGCGCGTCGGCCATCAGCCAGTAGACCTCGTCCCAGGCCCGGGCGACCTCGGGGGTGACGGCGTCGCCGAGCACGTCGACGACGGCGGCCATGAGGTTCTCGTGGACAACCGCGTACTGGGCGGGGGTGATGCCGAGCGAGGCGTGCTTGTGCGCGATCCGCGAGAGCAGCACGTCGGCCCGTTCGTCCGGGTTTTCCAGCAGCAGGCCGGCGAACCCGGCGACGGCCCCCGCCAGGGCCCGCTGCTGCTCGCCGGTGGCCTGGTTCCCGCGGTTGAACAGGTCCCGCAGCAGCTCGGGGTGGGCGTCGAACAGCTTGCGGTAGAACACGTCGGCGATGTCGCCGATGGCCGCGCCGACGGCGGGGAGAGTGGCTCGGACCACGGGAACGGACTGTTCGGACAGCACAGCGACTCCTTGAGCGATTAATTGGTAAGTGAGATTCGTATTTTGGGTCGCGGATCGGCGGTCTTCCGGAGCACCGGCCGTCACCTCGGGGAGCGGTCCGTCAGGCCGATCAGGACCGGGCCGGTCGGTGAGGCCACCAGATCGGTCACGGTGAGGGGGTCGAGCGCGGCGTAGAACGCCTCCTGGGCGTCGCGCAGGGCACCCCGCAGCCGGCAGGCCCCGCGCAGCGGGCACGGGTTGCCGCCCTCGCAGTCGACCACCTCGGCGTCACCCTCCAGCTCCCGCACCAGCCGGCCCACCGAGGCGCGTCGCCCCAGGTCGGTCAGGGTCAGCCCGCCGCCGCGTCCGCGCCGCGCCTCCACCACGCCCAGGCGCTGCAGACGGGTGATGGCCTTCGCCGCGTGCGTGTACGGCACACCGACGACCTCGGCCACCTCCCTGGTGGTCAGCGGTTCGTCACCGTCTCTCACGACCGCCAGGCGCATGACGGAACGCAGCGCCAGGTCGGTGAACTTCGTCAGCCGCACACCGGGAAGCTATCAAATGCGCATGCTAGATTCGCCTTTACCCGGGGTACGGGCCCTGTGCGGTGCGTCACCGGACCCGCGGCACCCCGGGCGAGCCGCTCGACGGGGGCGGCGCACCGGCACGGCCGGGCTCACGGAACGGCGGCACCGATGGCAGTGGAAGACAGCGGCTCGCGCGACCCGGGAGGAAGCACTCCCCTCCCCCGCGTGCTGTGCGACACGGCACGGCTCGTCGCGCCGGACGGCGACGCGCCCTCCGGCGCCCTGTGGAAGCTGGCGGAACCCGGACGACAGCTCGACGCCAACGTCGTCCACCTCCCGGCCGGCGGCCGGGTGGGCACCCACACCGAGCCGGACCTCGACGTCCTGCTCCTCGTCCTCGACGGTGCGGCCCGTCTGGACTGCGCCGACGGCGAGCATCCCTTGCGCAGGGGAGTCCTCACGTGGCTGCCGCACGGCTCGACGCGGGCCGTGCTCGCCGGGCCCGACGGGGTCACGTACCTGACCGTGCACCGCCGGCGTCCGGGCCTGCGCGTCCAGCCGCCGGAGGCCGCCGACCGGCTGCGACGGTCCCTCGGTGGCGGAGCCTGATCAGCGGCGGGCGGCGCTCACCGTGCCTCGGCCCGCAGTCGGGTGAGGGTACGCGCCGTCAGGGGCCGGGGCTCCTCGTCGGGGTCGACGAGGACGACGGTGCAGGTGGCGGCGTGAGTGAGGGCGCTGGTGAAGCTGCCGTCGGCGAACTGGGCCAGCGGGCCGCGCGAGGAGCGGCCGACCGCGACCGTGCGGGCCCCCACCTCGGTGGCGTGCCGGGCCAGGGCGCGGCCCGCGGCGGCGTGGTCGCCGACGCCCGTGAGGATCTGACCGGTGACGGTGACGCCGAGGCCGCCGAGCCGGTCGAGGTGTGCGGTGACGGCAGCCGTCGCCTCCGCCTCGGTCTCGGTGTCGGCGGCCTGTTCCTCGACGACGGCGGTCTGCCGTACGTGGACGATCTCGAGCGGGCTCGCGGTGTCGCGGGCCAGTCGTGCGGCGGCGTCCACGACGGCGGCCGCCTCGGAGCGGGCGCCGACGGCCACCACCACGGGCGGTACGCCGGTCGCGGCCGGGGCGCCGACCGGGGTCAGGGCCGGGGCCACGGGTTCCTCCTCGCCGGTGTCCGACTCGGCCCGGCGCAGCAGCCGGTGGCCGCCGGCCAGCACGGGGATGGCCAGCAGGAAGGTGGCGGCGCCGAGGTAGAAGGGCACGCTCAGGTCGGTGGCGTCGGCGAGCTTTCCGGCGACGTAGGGGGCCAGGCCGCCGCCGATGAAGCGCAGGAAGCCGTACGCGGAGGAGGCCACGGGGCGCTCCACCGGCGAGACCAGCATGACGGCCTGGGTGGTGAGGGTGTTGTTGATGCCGATGAAGGCGCCGCTGACGATCACCGCGACGATCACCGTCGTGGGGTCGGTGACCCCGGCGGCTATGACGGCCATGACGATCCCGAGGCCGAGCAGGTTGGCGTAGAGGACGGGCGCGGTGCCGTAGCGGGCCTGCAGGCGGGGGGCGAAGAAGACGCTGAAGGCGGCGACCAGCAGGCCCCAGGCGGTGAAGACCAGGCCGAGTTCGTGGGCCTCCAGCTCCATCGGGTACGGCGCGTAGCCGAGCATGGTGAAGAAGCCCCAGTTGTACAGCAGCGCCATGATGCCCATGGTGAGCAGGCCGCGGTGGCGCAGCGCCTTCAGCGGGGCGAGCGGTGAGGTGACCCGCTCGGGCCTCGGCAGGTCGGGGACGAGGGCGACGGTGGCGATCAGGGCCACGGCCATCAGGGCGGCGACGCCGAAGAAGGGGCCGCGCCAGCTGATGCCGCCCAGTTCGCCGCCGAGCAGCGGCCCGACGGCGATGCCGAGGCCCAGCGCCGTCTCGTAGAGGATGATCGCTCCGCTGAAGCCGCCGCTGGCGGAGGCCACGATGACCGCCAGCGAGGTGGCGATGAACAGGGCGTTGCCCAGCCCCCAGCCGGCCCGGAAGCCGACGATGCCGTTGATGGAGCCGGTGGCGCCGGCCAGGGCGGCGAAGACGACGATGACGGCGAGGCCGGTGACCAGGGTGCGCTTGGCGCCGATGCGGCTGGAGACCCAGCCGACGAAGAGCATGGCGACGGCGGTGACGATCAGGTAGCTGCTGAACAGCAGGGAGACCTGGCTGGGGGTGGCGTCGAGGCTCTCGGCCAGCGCCGGCAGGATCGGATCGACCAGGCCGATGCCCATGAACGAGATGACGCAGGCGAAGGCGACGGCCCAGACGGCCTTGGGCTGCCGGAAGGGGCTGGCGGCCTTTCCACGGGGTGCACTCATGCGCGGTCTTCCTCCGAGGTGTCCTGACGGTTGCGGATGACCCGGGCCAGGGCGAGCAGTGCGGTGCTGGTGGCCTGCCGCTCCGGCCCGGTCATGTCCTCCAGGAGCCGGCCCAGGGCCCGGGAACGCTCCGCGCGCCGCCGGGCCAGGACCTCCAGGCCGGTGGACGTCACCGTCACGAGCACGCCGCGGCCGTCGGTCGCGTCGGCGGTGCGCCTGGCCAGCCCCGCACGTTCCAGGCGCGTGACGAGCTGGGTCATGTTCGGCTGGGAGACGCCCTCGGCCCGGGCCAGTTCGGTCAGCCGCTGCGGGCCCTCGCGGCTCAGCCTGGCCAGCGTCGAGGAGGCGGCGGTGCTCAGACCCCCGGCGCTGGCGCTCTGCCGTACGTACCTGAGCATCTGCTCCACGGCGATGATCAGGTCGTCCGGCTCCGGGCCCGGGACCTGCGACGCACTGTCCATAAGCGCATTATGCATTTAGATGTAACGTGAAACAAGACCGATCGTGCCGGCCCTCCTTGTTGGGAGAGCCCTCCCGTGGGGCACTCCTTCAGGGACCGAGGGAGGAACCGGCATGAACGACTGGCGCGGGTTCGCCGAGCAGATGGCCTCACTGGCCCGCGATCTGCTGGCCCAGGAATCGCTGGACGACACCCTGGAGAGGATCACCGCTTCGGCCACGGAACTGGTGGAGGGCTGCGACGCCGCCGGCATCCTCATCCTGCGCGGCGGCCAGGTGCAGTCGCTGGCCCCCACCGAACAGGTCGTCGTCGACAGCGACGACCTGCAGGGGCGCCTCGGGGAGGGTCCCTGCTTCGACGCCGCCCGCTCATCCTCCGGGGAGCGGCAGTTCCGGATCGCCGACTTCAGGGACGAGGCCGAGCGCTGGCCCCGCTACGTCCCCGAGGCGCGCAAGCTGAACCTCGGCAGCATGATGGGCTTCCTGTTGTTCACCGAGGACGAGGACCTCGGCGCACTGGACCTGTACTCGTACAGGCCCGGCGCCTTCTCGGCGGCCGACGAGACGGCCGGCTGGCTGCTGGCCTCCCACGCGGCGGTCGCCTTCTCCAGCGCGCGTACCCACGCCCAGATGCAGGAGGCCATCGGCACCCGGCACACCATCGGGGAGGCCATGGGCATCCTCATGGGCAGGCACCGCCTCACCGAGGACCAGGCATTCGCCGTCCTGCGCCGGTACTCACAGGACAACAACGTCAAACTGCGCGACGTGGCGGCGCGGGTCTGCGAACGGGGCGGGCTTCCCTGAGAGAACAAGCAAGAAGATGAACAAGTTTCCTCCTTTCGGATCACTAACCCTCGTATAGTGATCGCCAGTTGAGTGCCGTGTGACAGTCCGCTGCTCGCATGCGCCCCGTTGGACGACACGAGGGCCGCTCCGGCGGCCTGGCGAGGACCCGATTGATGACCGCGCCCGCCCGCCCCGGCGACCGCCCCCCTCCCCGCGCCCTCGTAGCAGTGGCCCTGCCGTGCGCCGTCGTGTCGGCGCTGGTCGTCGGCGGCGCCGTCGCCGCCGCGCCCCCTTCGGTACGCGTTCCGCTCGGCCTGGGCGCCGGCGCCGCGGCGATCCTGCTCTGCGCGGCGCTGACGGCGGCCGTGCACGCCGTCCGCGCGGAGCGGGCCGCGCGCCGGCTGCTGGCGGCAGCCCGGAGGGAGGCGGACGCCGAACGGACCCGCGCCGCCGCCGAGGCCGATCGTGAACGCGGATCCCTGGTCGCCGAGTTCACGCGCGAGCGGGAACGGCTCACGGACGGCTTCGCACAGGAGCGCGCGCGTCTGGAGTACGAGCGGGACCAGGAGGTGGCCCGGCTCACCGAGGAGACCGCCCGCCTCGACGCACGGCTCAAGCGCGCCACCGCCGAACGTGCCGCCGCCGTGTCCGCGACGGCGAACGCGGCCGGCCGCATGCAGGCCCTGGCCACCGGCATGCTGGCCGACCTGCGGGCCATGGAGGAGCGGCACAGCGACGAGGAGGTCCTCGCCGACCTGCTCCACCTCGACCACCGCACCGCGCAGGCGGGGCGGCTCGCCGACTCCGTCGCCGTCCTCACCGGCGCGCGCTCCGGCCGCCGTTGGGCGCGGCCGATCGGCATGGAGTCCATTCTGCGCGGCGCCATGGGCCGGATCGCCGGCTACCAGCGGGTGCGCGTGCACTCCACGAGCGACACCGCGGTCGCCGGGCACGCCGCCGAGGGCGTCATGCACGCCCTGGCCGAACTCCTGGACAACGCGGCGAACTTCTCCCCTCCGACGGCGGAGGTCCACGTCTACGTCGAGGAGGTGCCGGCCGGGGTCATCGTGTCCGTGGAGGACAGCGGACTGGTGATGGGCGACGTGCAACTGCGCCGGGCCCAGCAGGCGGTGGCCGGTGAGACGGCGGGGCTCGGCGGTCTGACCGGCACCCGGCTGGGCCTGGCCGTCGTGGGACGGCTGTCGGCCAAGTACGGGCTGAAGGTCTCCTTCCGGCCGTCCGCACGCGGCGGCACGGGCGTCCTGATGCTCGTCCCCCAGGACATCCTGAGCGGCCCCGTCGTCACCGACGCGCCGGCGGCGGTGACGGTGGCGGCCCCGGCCGACCGGCAGGACATTCCGGCGTCGCCCGCCGCCGAACCGGCCCCGTTCACGGCCCCCGAACCGTCGCCCGTCCACGACCTCGCGGACCGGGCGGACCGGGCAGACCCGGCGGACCGGAGCCGGGACGACGACGGCGGCCGGGACCGGGCACCGGAAGAGGACCTTGCCGGGGCCGACGACCGGGACCGTCAGGGAACCGGCGACCAGGACCTGACCCCGGCGCCGGACCCGTCCTCGCCCGGGGAGCTGCCCAAACGCCGCCGCGGCCGGACCCTGGCCGCCGCCGAACGCGCCCGCGCCGCCGCCCGCACCGCCGAGCCGCGCCCCGCCCCCTCGGCCGACGACGCGAAGGCACGCGCGGCCCGCTTCAGCAGCTTCCGCCAGGCCGTCAGGAACACCGCCAGCGCCGCCTCCGAACCGGCCGAGACGGCCCCCGACCACCCGTCCCCCTCACCCGCGCACCCGGAAGGCGACACCACTTCATGACCGGCTCGACCACCGCCGACGAGAAGCTCACCTGGCTCATCGAGGGCCTCCTGGAGCGCACTCCGGACGCGCGGCACGCGCTCGTCCTCTCCCGTGACGGACTCAAGCTGTGCCGCACCCCGGAACTCTCCGTCGACCAGGCCGACCAGCTGTCCGCCATCGCCGCCGGCATCCAGTCGCTGTCCCACGGCGCCTCCGTGGAGTTCGGCGACGGCAGCGGCGGCGTGCGCTCGGCGATGACCGAGTTCTACGGCGGCATCCTGTTCATCGTGGAGGCCGGCGCGGGCGCCCACCTCGCCGTCGTCACCTCGGAGGACGCGGACGCCGGACTCGTCGGGCACAACATGAGCGAGCTGATCGAACAGCTCGGCGAACACCTCACCGCGCAGCCGCGCACGTCATGAGCCGCCCCGGCAGGGACGACGCGCCCGACCGCCTGTACACCGTCACGCAGGGACGCAGCAGCTCGGGCTCCGACCACCCCTTCGACCTGGTCACCCTTGTGGTCGCCGAGTCCGGACCGACCCCCGGCATGCAGTCGGAGCACACGGCGATCCTGAGGCTGGCCGAGGCCCCCACGGCGGTGGTGGAGATCGCCGCCGAACTCCGGCTCCCGGTGAGCATCACCAAGATCCTGCTCTCCGACCTGCACGCCGCCGGCCGGGTGAGCGCACGTCACCCGCACACCGCAGCCGTCCCCGACCCCGACATCCTGGAGCAGGTGCTCGTTGGACTCCGCAATCTCTGACGCCCGTACCCCGGCGAGCGCCCCGGAGCGCATCCCGCTGGGCGCGTCCGCAGACAACGGCCTGAAGATCGTGGTCGTGGGCGGGTTCGGGGTCGGCAAGACGACCATGGTCCGCTCGGTCAGCGAGATACGTCCCCTCAACACCGAGGAGACGATGACGCAGGCCGGTGCGGCGGTCGACGACATCAGCGAGGTGAGCGACAAGTCCGCGACGACCGTCGCCTTCGACTTCGGCCGCATCAGCCTCGACGCGCGCAACGTGCTGTACCTGTTCGGCGCACCCGGCCAGGAACGGTTCTGGTTCCTGTGGGACCGGCTGTTCTCCGGCACCCTCGGGGCGGTCGTGCTCGTCGACACCCGGCGCATCGACGACTCCTGGTACGCCATCGACCGCCTGGAGCACCACGGCACGCCGTTCATCGTCGCCTGCAACGACTTCGGCGGCCCGGAGCATGCGCCCGAGGCGGTCCGCGAGGCCCTGGACCTGGACCCGCGGGTGCCGCTGGTGTCCTGCGACGCCAGGTCCCGCGAATCCAGCAAGCAGGTGCTGATCGCGCTGGTCGAACATCTGCGGACCCGTTACGCCGCCCCACCCCGACAGGAGTTCGTGTGAGCACCGACGCCCGCGACGTCCAGGACGCCGTACCGCTCGGCGGACCCCGCTTCCAGACCGAACCGGCCCTGCTGTACCGGCAGATGAGGCGCGAGCACGGCGCCGTCACACCGGTGGTGCTGGACGGCGACGTACCGGCCTGGCTGGTGCTCGGCTACCGCGAGCTGCACCAGGTGACCGGCGACCCGGTGCTGTTCAGCCGGGACTCGGACCTGTGGAACCAGTGGGAGAACATCCCCGACGACTGGCCGCTGCTGCCGATGATCGGCCGCAAGCAGCCGTCGATCCTGTACACGGTCGGGGAGCGGCACCGCGAGCGCGCCACGATGATCAGCGACGCGCTGGAGGCCGTCGACCCGCACCTGCTGCGCGCCCACGCCGAGCGGTTCGCCGACGAACTCGTCGACCGGCTCTGCGCGAAGGGCGAGGCCGACCTCGTCGGCGACTACGCCATGCTGCTGCCGGTGCGGGTGCTGGCCCGCCTGTACGGCTTCTCCGACGAGCAGGGCCCGGCGCTGGTCACCGCGCTCAACGACATGATCGACGGCAGGGAGCGGGCCCTGGCGGGCCAGACGCACCTCGGCACGTCGATGGCGACGCTGCTGGCCGAACGGAAGGCGGCGCCCGCCGACGACGTCGCCTCCCGGATGCTGGCCGACGACAGCGGCTTCACCGAGGAGGAGATCGCCCAGGACCTGATGGTCATGATGGCGGCGGGCCACCAGCCGACGGCGGACTGGATCGGCAACTCTCTGCGGCTGATGCTGACCGACGACCGCTTCGCCGCCTCCCTCTTCGGCGGCCGCAACAGTGTCGCCGAGGCCATGAACGAGGTGCTGTGGGAGGACACGCCCACGCAGAACGTGGCCGGCCGCTGGGCCGCGCGGGACACGCAGCTCGGCGGGCGCCGCATCCGCGCCGGCGACCTGGTGCTGCTCGGGCTCCAGGGCGCCAACTCCGACCCGCAGGTGCGCACCGACGGCTCCGCGCTCACCGGCGGCAACAACGCGCACTTCTCCTTCGGGCACGGTGAGCACCGCTGCCCGTTCCCCGCGCAGGAGGTCGCCGAGGTCATCGCGCGCACCGGCATCGAGGTCGTGCTCGACCGGCTGCCGGACATCGACCTGGCGGTGCCCGCCGGGTCCCTCACCCGTCGCCCCTCGCCCTGGCTGCGGGGGCTGACCGAGTTGCCCGTGCGGTTCACCCCGACCACTGCCCTGGGAGGCACGTCAGCATGACGACCGGTACCGAAGAAGCCCGGATCCCGCTGGACCCGTTCGTCACCGACCTGGACGGCGAGGGCGCGCGGCTGCGTGCGGCCGGGCCGCTGGCCGCCGTGGAGCTGCCGGGCGGCGTGCCGGTCTGGGCGGTCACGCACCACGCGGAGGCCAAGGCGCTCCTGACGGACCCGCGGCTGGTCAAGGACATCGAGGTGTGGGGCGCCTGGCGGCGCGGCGAGATCCCCGCCGACTGGCCGCTGATCGGACTGGCCAACCCGGGCCGCTCGATGCTCACCGTGGACGGGGCCGAGCACCGCCGGCTGCGCACCCTGGTGGCGCAGGCGCTCACGGCGCGCCGGGTGGAGCACATGCGGGGGCGGATCACCGAGCTGACCGACCGGCTCCTCGACGAGCTGCCCGCGGACGGCGTCGTCGACCTCAAGGCGGCCTTCGCCTACCCGCTGCCGATGTACGTCATCGCCGACCTGATGGGCATCGAGGAGGCGCGGCTGCCCCGCCTGAAGGTGCTGTTCGAGAAGTTCTTCTCGACGCAGACGCCGCCCGAGGAGGTCGTGGCGACCCTCACCGAGCTGGCCCAGGTCATGGGTGAGACGGTCGCCGCGAAGCGTGCCGTGCCCGGCGACGACCTGACGAGCGCGCTGATCCAGGCGTCCGAGAACGGCGACCACCTCACCGACGCGGAGATCGTCTCCACCCTCCAGCTGATGGTGGCCGCCGGACACGAGACGACGATCTCGCTGATCGTCAACGCCGTGGTCAACCTGTCCGCGCACCCCGAGCAGCGGGACCTGGTGCTCTCCGGGAAGGCCGAGTGGTCCGCCGTGATCGAGGAGACGCTGCGCTTCTCGACGCCGACCTCGCACGTCCTGATCCGGTTCGCCACCGAGGACGTGCCGGTGGGCGAGAAGGTGATACCCGCCGGGGACGCGCTGATCGTGTCGTACGGCGCGCTGGGCCGCGACGAGGCGGCGCACGGTCCGACGGCGGGCTCCTTCGACGTCACGCGCACCTCCGGGAACCGGCACATCTCCTTCGGCCACGGCCCGCACGTGTGCCCGGGCGCCGCCCTGTCGCGGATGGAGGCCGGTGTGGCCCTCCCGGCGCTCTACGCCCGTTTCCCGCACCTGGACCTGGCGGTGCCGGTCGCCGAGCTGCGCAACAAGCCGGTGGTCACGCAGAACGACCTGTTCGAGCTGCCGGTCAGGCTGGCCTGACGGCGACCGGCTTCGGCCGGGCCTCCCACCCGCGGGGCGTTTGCTTCCCTCCCCGCGGGTAACTCCGGCATTCCGGACGCCGACCCCCGGGAGTCGCCATGTGGAAGCGCAAGGGCAGAAAGGGCCGTCGGACCGCCGAGCCGGTCCCCGTGGAACTGTGCGACCTGTGCGCCAGGGTCTTCCCCGAGAACGAGTCCGTGACCGGCTACGTGCCGGACTCCTCCGCGGCGCACGCCGTCAACGAGCACGTCGACGGGCTCCGGCTCATCACCACGTGCTCGGACGAACACTTCGACGTGATCAAGGGAGAGTACGCGCAGCGGCCCTTCGTGGACGAGGAGCTGTGGGCGGCGAAGCTGACCCGCGTCCTGACCGCGGGGCCGCAGGCCCTCTCCATGGACCAGCTCGGCTGCCGGACGGGCCTCCAGGAGTCCCAGATACGCGCCGGCATCGCCTGGCACAACGAGCGCATGCGGGAGGCCCAGCAGCGCTCCGATCCCTGAGGCCGGGGCCACCGGCCGTTCCCCCGTCCGGCGAGTCCCCGTGGGGGCCGCCGGGCGGGCCGTCCGGGTGCACCGACGTTTGCCGGGGTGCCGGCCGGGTCACTCAGTTCCCCGTCGCGAGCCATCGAAGGACGCCCGAGGAGCACCCGTGAACCGGTTGTGGCGGCCGTTCCACCGTGCGTGGGACTGGCTGGCCGCGTCCGCCCTCGTCCGGCGCGGCCGGGACCTGGAGCTGATGCACCGGGCCATGGGCTTCGCCACGCTCGCCCTGGTCACCCTGGCCCCGCTGCTGATCGTGGTGGCCGCGGCCGATCCGCTGGGCCGCGGCGGCTTCGCCTCGTGGCTGGCCGACGGGATGGGTCTGTCCGGGCGGTCGGCGCGCGTGCTGACCGACATCATCAGCCCACCGACCAAGGTCGTCGGCACGACGAGCGTGTGGGGTGGAATCCTGCTCGGCGTGTTCGGCGTGTCCTTCGCGGCGAGCGTGCAGAACGGGTACGAGCGCATCTGGGAGCTGCCCTCCGGGCCGTGGCACCGCATCTGGCGCCAGATGACCTGGGTGATCCTGCTGACCGCCTATCTCTACCAGGAGGTGCAGACGCGGACCGCGCTGCACGGTTCGGCGCGGATCGCGCTGTCGACCGCGAGCGGCATCCTGTTCTTCTGGTGGGGTCAGCACTTCCTGCTCGGCGGCCAGGTCCGCTGGCGCGACCTGCTGCCGGGAGCGCTCGCCACGGTGGTGGGCCTGGTCGGGCTGCGCGGTTTCTCGTACCTCTTCTTCACGCCGCTCATCCTCGACAACGCGTTCAGCTACGGCGCGGTCGGCATCGTGCTGGTGGTGGAGTCCTGGCTGATCGGGGTCGGGTTCGTCGTCTTCGGCGGCGCGATGGTCGGGCACTGGTTCTGCGAGCACCACTGGTGGGCGCGGAACATCGACCGCAGGCCGGACTGACTGACCCCATGAAGGCAGGCCCTCCGCGCGCACGGCCGGCCGTCCCGGGGCGGCACGGCCGGCCGTGCGGCCGGGGTCGTCAGCCGGCGCGCCGGCGCAGGCCGCCCGCGAGCGCTGCGGCGGCCACCCCGGTCACCGCGGCGGCCAGGGCCAGTGGCCTGCGGCGGCGGGAGAGCCAGAACTGGAGGCTGCGCGAGTGGGCTTCTTCGTCGAAGATCCCGTGCGCGCCGTAGTCGTCCGGGGCGGTGTCGTCCGGCGGCTTCCAGAGGTTGACCGGCCGTGCCGGGTCGACGGGCCGGTCGGTCTGCTGCCCGTCGTAGCCGGTGCGGGCCAGGTAGCGGTCCAGGAGGCCCGGGGCGAGCTTCTGGCCCAGCAGGGTGGCGACGGTGGAGCCGCCGACCCAGTACACGCGCCGCTCCGGGTGGTCGGCCGCGTACAGCACGGCCTCGGCGGCGACCTCGGGCTGGTAGACGGGGGCGACCGGGCGCGGATGGCGCGGCAGCCGGGTCAGGACCCAGCTGAACTGGGGCGTGTTGAGCCCGGGCATCTGGACCATGGTCACCCGCACCCCGCTGCGGTCGTGCAGCAGCTCGCAGCGCAGCGACTCGGTGAATCCCTGGATGGCGTGCTTGGCGCCGCAGTAGACGGCCTGGAGCGGGACGCTGCGTTCGGCGAGGGCGGAGCCCACCTGGACGATGGTGCCGCGGTCGCGCGGCGTCATGCGCCGCAGGGCGGCCTGGGTCCCGTGCACGAACCCGAAGTAGGTCACCTCGGTGGCCCGCCTCAGCTCCTCGGGCCGGATCTCCTGCACGGGCGCGAAGACGGTCGAGAAGGCGGCGTTCACCCATACGTCGATGGGGCCCAGCTCGGCCTCGATCCGGTCGGCGGCCGCGTCCACGGCCTGCGCGTCGGCGACGTCCACGACCAGGGGCAGGGCCCGCCCGCCGGCCCGGCGGATCTCCTCGGCGGCCTGTTCCAGCGCGTGCTCGCCGCGCGCCAGCAGGGCCACCGCGGCCCCGCGGGCGCCGAAGGCCCGCGCCGCGGCCCGGCCCACGCCGCCGGTCGCGCCGGTGACGACGACGACCTCGGTGCCCTTCGTCCCGCGGTGGCGCGCGCCGCTCACTTCCTGCCCCGGCCGGGAAGGTGCTCGGCGTACTCGGTGAGCTTCTGGCGTACGCCCTTGGTGGCGATGCCGGTGGCCTCCGGGTCGTGCAGCGCGGCCTTGACGGCCTTCTTGCCCTGGTCCTTCATGATGTGCGGCGGGATCGGCGCGATCTCCGCGTCCACCTTGAACTCCAGGACCACGGGCCGGCCCGCGCCGAGCGCCTCGTCCCAGGCGGCGCCGACCTTCTTGGGGTCGTCGCAGACGATGCCCTTGAGGCCGAGCAGTTCGGCGTAGGCGGCGTAGGGCACGTCGGGGATGACCTGGGACCCGGGGTACTTGGGATCGCCGGACATGGCCCGCTGCTCCCAGGTCACCTGGTTCAGGTCCTGGTTGTTGAAGATGCAGAAGACGAACGGGGCCGAGCCGGACAGGCGGTCCAGGTACCGCTTGATGGTGATCATCTCGTTCATGCCGTTCATCTGGAACGCGCCGTCCCCGACGAAGGCGATCACCGGCCGGTCCGGGTAGGCGAACCGCGCCGCGATGGCGTACGGCGTCCCCGGGCCCATCGTGGCGAGGGTGCCGGAGAGCGAGGCCCGCATGCCGTCGCGGAGCTTGAGGTGGCGGGCCCACCAGTTGGTGCCCGAGCCGGAGTCGGCGGTCAGGATGACGTCGTCCGGCAGCCGCGGCGACAGTTCGGCGGCGACGGCCTGGGGGTTGATGGTCTTGCCGAAGTGCTCGCCCGCCCAGCGGTCGCACAGGTCGTGCCACTCCCGGACGTCCTTCTCGATCTTCTCCCGCCAGCCGCGGTCCTCCTTGCGCTGGAGCATCGGGACGAGGGCACGCAGGGTCTCCCTGGCGTCGCCGACGACGTGCGCGTCCATCGGGTAGCGGATGCCGATCATGCGGCCGTCGATGTCGATCTCGACGCCGCGCGCCTGGCCTTCCTCCGGCAGCCACTCCGAGTAGGGGAAGCTGCTGCCGACCATGAGCAGGGTGTCGCACCCCTTGATCATGTTGTCGCTGGCCTTGCTGCCCAGCAGACCGATGGGCCCGGTGACGTACGGCAGGTCGTCGGGGAGGACCTCGCGGCCGAGCAGCGCCTTGGCGACGCCCGCGCCGAGCAGTTCGGCGACCTCGATCACCTCTGCCTCCGCGTCGGCGGCGCCCTGGCCGACCAGCATGGCGACCTTCTTGCCCGCGTTGAGCACGTCGGCGGCCTTGCGCAGCTCGTCGAGGTCGGGCAGCACGCGCGACCGGCTCCAGCCCACGCTGGAGAAGACGGAGCCGTGCTCCCTGGGCGGGGACGGCTGGGCCTCCTCCTCCTGGATGTCGTTGGGGATGATGATGGTGGCGACGCCCCGGCTGGTCAGCGCGGTCTTGAAGGCCCGGTCGACGACGTGCCGGGCCTGCCCCGGGTGCACGATCATCTGGCAGTACTCGGACACGTCCGCGAAGAGCTGGTCGAGGGCGATCTCCTGCTGGTAATGGGTGCCGAGCGACAGCCGCTTCTGCTGTCCGACCACCGCCACCACGGGCTGGTGGTCGAGCTTCGCGTCGTACAGCCCGTTGAGCAGGTGCACCGCGCCGGGGCCGGACGTGGCGATGCAACAGCCCACCTCGCCGGTGAACTTGGCGTGGCCGCAGGCCATGAACGCGGCCATCTCCTCGTGCCGGGCCTGGATGAACTCCGGTTTGCCCTCCGCCCGGTCGAACGCGCCGAGCAGACCGTTGATGCCGTCACCCGGGTAGCCGTAGACCCGCTGTACGCCCCACTCGGACAGGCGCTGGAGCACGTAGTCGGCAACTTGGGTCATGAGGCTCTCCCAGGCGTGGGGGGACGACGGTCGGCTTGTGGGGTTACCCTCCGGGCCGCCCCCAAACCGGCCGTACGCCCCCTTCGGCCGCTCTCGTGCGGCTACGCCGGGGGCGGCGCGGTGCTCGCCCGGGTCACCAGCCGGGTCGGCACCAGGGTCGTGCCCCGGTGCGGGCCGGCCTCGCGCATCGTGCGCAGGACGGCCCGGACGCACAGCCGGCCGACCTCGGCGAAGTCCTGGTGGACGGTGGTCAGCGGGGGCAGGAAGGAGCCGGCCTCGGCGATGTCGTCGAAGCCGATGACGCTGACGTCCTCCGGCACCCGCCGTCCGTGTTCGTGCAGGGCGCGCAGCAGGCCGAGGGCCATCTGGTCGTTGGCCGCGAAGACTGCGGTGCACTCCGCGCGGGCCGCGAGTTCCAGGCCGGCCCGGTAGCCGGACCGGGCCGACCAGTCGCCCCGGACGAGCGGCGGCGGGGTGCGGCCGGCCGCGGTGAGGGTGTCGTGCCAGGCGTCGGCGCGACGCTGGGCGGCGAAGGAGCCCTCGGGGCCGGCCAGGTGCCACACCGTGTCGTGCCCGAGGTCCAGCAGGTGGCGCACGGCGGTACGGGAGCCGCCGGCCTGGTCGGTGTCGACGACCGTGTAGTGGTCGCCCGCGTCGGAGTCGACCACGACGACCTGGACGTGCGGCGGCAGGGTCAGGGAGCCCGCGTCGAGCAGGTGGACCTCCATGATGACGATGACCGCGTCGACGGCCAGCTCCTCCAGCCGGGAGAAGGCGCCGCGCACCTCGTCCTGGGTGGGGACGGCGACGGGCAGCAGCGTCACCGCGTACCCCTCGCTCGCGGCGGAGGTGGCGATGGCCTCCAGGGTGCGCACGTTGCCCGTGGTGGCCAGCGAGAAGGTGATGACGCCGATGGTGCGGAACTCGCCGCGCTTGAGGGCCCGGGCCGCGCTGTTGGGCCGGTAGCCCAGCTCCTTCATGGCCGCCAGCACCTGCCGCCTGGTCTCCTCCGTCACGCCCGCGTAGCCGTTGGAGACCCGGGAGACGGTCTGCGAGGAGACCCCCGCCAGCCGGGCCACGTCCGCCATCGACGCCGTGGGCGTCCGGCCGCCGCGCCGGCGCCGCGGGCCCGCGTCCCGCGCGTCCGCGGCTCCCTCAGCCGTCTCCACTGCCCTCCGCCACCTCTCCGCACCTGTCGGGCCCCGGCTCCCGAAGGACCCTTGACCGTCGTCCTCGGGGCAGTGTAGACATGCCGCCACCGAATGTTTACGTAAACATAACAGCACTCACCCGGCTTTCCGGGCTCGCGGTGCGTGATGTTTACGTAAACATGACGAGGCGCCAAGACGCTTCGGGACGTGACGACCGAGGAACGACATGACGACGCTGCAACCGCCGGCCGCCGCCGAGCCGCGGCCGGTCCCGCCCCCGGTGCGGCGGGACCGCCGTTCCTGGACCGGGTGGGGCTTCCTCGCCCCCTTCGTGGCCGTCTTCGCCCTGGTCTTCCTCGCGCCGATCGCCTACTCGCTCTACCTCAGCCTCTTCCGCGACCGGCTCATCGGCGGAACCACCTTCGTCGGCCTCGACAACTACGGCGAGGCGCTGAGCGACGACCGGTTCTGGGCCTCCCTCGGCCGGGTCTCGCTCTTCCTCGCCGTGCAGGTGCCGATCATGCTCGGCATCGCGCTCCTGGTGGCCCTGGCCCTGGACAGCGGACGCCTGTACGGCCGGGACTTCTTCCGCATCTCCGTCTTCCTGCCGTACGCGGTGCCGGCCGTGGTGGCCACCCTGATGTGGGGCTTCATGTACGGCACCCGCTTCGGCCTGGTCGGCGACATCGACGACGCGCTGGGCGTCTCGCTGCCCGACCCGCTCTCCCCCGATCTGGTGCTGGCCTCCATCGGCAACATCGTGACCTGGGAGTTCACCGGCTACAACATGCTGATCTTCTACGCGGCGCTGCGCGTCGTCCCGCACTCGTTGTACGAGGCTGCCCAGATCGACGGAGCAGGACAGATCCGGGTGATCACCGCGATCAAGCTCCCGGCCATCCGCGGGGCCCTGGTGATCGCCACGATCTTCTCGATCATCGGCAGCTTCCAGCTCTTCAACGAGCCCAGCATCCTGCAGCCCTTGGCGCGCAACGCCATCACCACGGACTACACGCCGAACTCCTACACGTACGCGCTGTCCTTCAACGGCCGGCAGCAGAACTACTCCGCGACCGTCGCCGTCGTCATGGGCCTGATCACCATGGTCATCGCCTACCTCGTGCAGCTGCGCGGCATGCGCAAGGGAGCGTGAAGCAGCGATGACCAGCCCGGCCGCCACCACCGCCCCGGACCCCTCCGCCCCCGCGCCGTCCCGCGCCTCGGGCTCCGCGCCCCGGCTGCGCGCGCCCCGGCGCCGGCACTCCGCCGACCGGCCCCGGCGCAGCGTGCTGCTGACCCTGCTCACCTCGCTGGTGCTGCTGTACAGCCTGGTGCCGCTGGTCTGGCTGGTCTTCAGCGCCACCAAGACGCAGGAGGGGCTGTCCCGTTCGTTCGGCCTCTGGTTCGACGGCGACTTCGCGCTGTGGGACAACATCGGCGAGACGTTCACCTACGACGACGGCGTCTTCACCCGCTGGCTGCTCAACACCCTGCTGTACGTGGGGCTCGGCGCGGGCGGCGCGACCTTCCTGGCGGTACTCGGCGGCTACGCGCTCGCCAAGTTCCGCTTCCCCGGCCGGCGTGCCGTCTTCGCCGTCGTCATCGGCGCGGTGGCGGTGCCGGGGACGGCGCTGGCGGTGCCGACCTTCCTGATGTTCAGCGAGATGGGGCTCACCGACACGCCCTGGGCGGTGATCGTCCCGTCCCTGATCTCGCCGTTCGGTCTCTATCTGATGTGGGTGTTCGCCACCGAGGCGATTCCGGCCGAGCTGATGGAGGCCGCCCGTATCGACGGGGCGGGCGAGGTGCGCACCTTCTTCCGGGTGGCCCTGCCGCTGCTGGCGCCCGGCATCGTCACCGTCCTGCTGTTCACCGTGGTCGCGACCTGGAACAACTACTTCCTGCCGCTGGTCATGCTCAAGGACCCCGACTGGTATCCGCTCACGCTGGGGCTCAACAGCTGGAACCAGCAGGCCGCGACCGCGGGCGGCGAGCCCGTGTTCCACCTCGTCGTCACCGGTTCGCTGATCACCATCCTGCCGCTGATCGCCGCGTTCCTGCTGCTCCAGAAGTACTGGCAGTCGGGGCTCGCCGCCGGAAGCGTCAAGGAGTGACCCCGCCCGCTCCGCCCACCACCTACGTCCTCGTCAGCCCGCAACGGTGCCGGTTCCGGCCACGAAGAAGTGGAAGCACGCCCATGCTCACACACCTGTCCACGCACGCGCGCCGCCTCCTGCGCGGTACGGCCCTCGTCTGCGCCCTCGCCCTGGGGGCGAGCGCCTGCGGCGACTCCGACGACGCGGGATCGAGCGGGAAGGCGGTCTCCGAGGCGGACGTCCGGGCGGCCCTGGAGGAAGGCGGCACGATCACGGTCTGGGCGTGGGAGCCCACGCTGAAGCAGGTCGCCGCCGGCTTCGAGAGGGCGCACCCGGGCGTCAAGGTGAACCTCGTCAACGCCGGTACCAACAAGGACCAGTACACGGCCCTGCAGAACGCCGTCTCGGCGAAGAAGGGCGTCCCGGACGTCGCCCAGGTCGAGTACTACGCGATGGGCCAGTTCGCCCTGACCGAGCAGCTCACCGACCTCAAGTCCTTCGGCGCCGACAAGCTCTCGGGCACGTTCTCCCCCGGTCCGTGGAACGGCGTGAAGGCCGGGTCGGACGGCATCTACGGGCTGCCGATGGACTCCGGTCCGATGGCGCTCTTCTACAACAAGAAGGTCTTCGACACGTACGGCATCGAGGTGCCCACCACCTGGGCCGAGTACCTGGACGCCGCCCGCGACCTGCACAAGGCCGACCCGAAGGCGTACATCACCGCCGACAACGGCGACGCCGGATTCGCCACCAGCATGCTGTGGCAGGCCGGTTCGCGGCCCTACACGGTCGACGGCACCAAGGTGGGGATCGACTTCTCAGACCGGGGCGCCAGGACGTTCACCGGCACCTGGCAGCAGCTCATCGACGAGAAGCTGCTCGCCTTCGCCCCCGCCTGGACCGACGAGTGGTACAAGGGCCTCGCCGACGGCAGCATAGCGACGCTGGCGACCGGCGCCTGGATGCCCGCCAACCTGGAGTCCGGCGCGAAGGCGGCCTCCGGTGACTGGCGCGTCGCCCCGATGCCGCAGTGGACCGCGGGCGGCAAGGTCAGCGCGGAGAACGGCGGCAGCGCGCTCGCGCTCCCGGAGCTGGGCGGGAACGAGGCGCTGGCGTACGCCTTCGTCGAGTACGCGAACACCGGGGACGGCGTGCGGACCCGGCTGGAGAACGGCGCCTTCCCGGCGACCACGGCGGATCTGCGGTCCGCCGAGTTCCAGGACACCGCCTTCCCGTACTTCGGCGGCCAGAAGGCCAACAAGATCTTCGCCGAGTCCGCCGCCGAGGTCCGCGACGACTGGTCGTACCTGCCCTACCAGGTCTACGCGAACTCGGTCTTCAACGACACCGTCGGCAAGGCCTACGTCTCCGGCACCACCCTGGCCGAGGGCCTCGAGTCCTGGCAGCAGGCCTCGGTCGAGTACGGCGAGGAGCAGGGCTTCACCGTCGAGAAGTAGCGCACGCCCCCACCGGAAGGACCGCCATGATCTCCACCCTCCACTCCCGCGCGCACCGCGGGACGGACGGTGCGCCCGCCCCCCGTCTCGCCTACGGAGCCGACTACAACCCCGAGCAGTGGCCCCGGGAGGTGTGGCAGGAGGACGTACGGCTGATGCGCGAGGCCGGCGTGACCATCGTGTCGCTCGGCATCTTCTCCTGGGCCCGCATCCAGCCGGGCCCGGACACCTGGGACTTCGCCTGGCTCGACGAGGTGATGGACCTGCTGCACGAGTACGGCGTCGGCGTCGACCTGGCGACCGCGACCGCCTCCCCGCCGCCCTGGCTGACCACCGCGCACCCCGAGATCCTCCCGGTCACCGAGCGGGGCGAGACGCTGTGGCCGGGAGCACGCCAGCACTGGCGCCCGACCTCACCGGTCTTCCGCGAGCACGCCCTGCGCCTGGTGCGCGAGCTCGCCACCCGCTACGCCGGGCACCCGGCGCTGGTCGCCTGGCACGTCAACAACGAGCTGGGCTGCCACAACGTCTACGACTACTCCGACGACGCGGCCCGTGCGTTCCGGGACTGGCTTCGCGCCCGGTACGGCACCACGGACGCGCTCAACCACGCCTGGGGCACGGCGTTCTGGTCGCAGCGCTACGGCGACTGGGCGGAGGTGCTGCCGCCGCGGCTTGCGGCCTCGCACCCGAACCCGACCCAGCAGCTGGACTTCAAGAGGTTCTCCTCGGACGCGCTCAAGGACCACCTGCGCGCGGAGCGGGACCTCCTGCGGGAGGTGACCCCCGACGTCCCCGTCACCACCAACTTCATGGTGATGCCGGGCACCAAGGGCATGAACTACGCGGACTGGGCCGCCGAGGTGGACTTCGTCGCCAACGACCACTACGTCGTGCCGCACCCGCAGGCCCGCGACGAGCTGTCGTTCTCGGCGAACCTCACCAGCGGCATCGCGGGCGGCCGTCCGTGGTTTCTGATGGAGCACTCCACGAGTGCCGTGAACTGGCAGCCCGTCAATCAGGCCAAGCGGCCGGGCGACATGGCCCGCGACTCGCTGACGCACGTGGCGCACGGCGCGGACGCGGTCTGCTTCTTCCAGTGGCGCCAGTCGGCGGCCGGCGCCGAGAAGTACCACTCGGCGATGGTCCCGCACGCCGGGGCGGACAGCGACCTGTTCCGTTCGGTCGTCGCGCTCGGCGACACGTTGAAGACCCTTGCGCCGGTCGCCGGCAGCGAGCGGGAGCCGGCCGGGGTCGCCATCCTCTTCGACTGGGAGTCCCGGTGGGCGAGCGAGCTGGACTCGCACCCGACCTCGCTGCTCGACTACCACCAGGAGGCGCTCGACTGGTACTCCGCGCTGCTCGCCCTGGGCGTCCGCGCCGACGTGGTCACCACCGGCGCCGACCTGAGCCGTCACCGGGTGCTGATCGCGCCGGTGCTGCACCTGGTCACGGCGGAGCTGGCCAAGGACCTGACGCGCTACGCCGAGCAGGGCGGGCACCTGGTCACCACGTACTTCTCCGGTGTCGTCGACGAGAACGACCACGTGTGGCTCGGCGGCTACCCGGGCGCCCTGCGGGACCTGCTGGGCATCCGCGTCGAGGAGTTCGGCCCGCTGCCCGCAGGGCGGAGCGTGGAGCTGGACGACGGCAGCACCGGCGGTCTGTGGACCGACCGCATCACCGTCACCGCGCCCGAGGCGGAGGTCCTCGCCCGCTACCGCACGGGTGCGCAGGCGGGCCGCCCGGCGATCACCCGGCGCGGCGCGGGCCGCGGCTCGGCCGCCTACGTCTCCACCCGGCTCGGCGCCGAGGGCCTCGCCGCGCTGCTGCCGAGGCTCCTGGCGCCCGCCGGCGTGGCGAGCGAACTGCCCGCCGAGGTGCGGGGCAGGGTCGAGGCCACCGTGCGCCGCGGCCCGGGCGGACGGTTCCTGTTCCTGGTCAACCGGACGGACGACACGATGACCGTTCCCGGCCCCGCCGGGGAGGTCCTGGTGGGCGCCGCCGACGACGAGGGAGCGGTCGTCCTGCCGGGCCGGGGAGTCGCCGTCCTGCGTACACCCACCGACTGAGCCGGCGTCCGCGCAGCCCCGGAGCGGCGGTGACCGCTCCGGGGTGGCTCCCGGCGAACGGAGAGCCGTCACCAACTTCCGCCGTCCGTACGGCACATGGCCGCGTGGCACGGCAGTACGATGATCGGGAACCGCGGCGCAGCGTCACCTCCCGGACCACGGAGCCTGCCATGACGACGGACCCTTCCCCGCCTCCGCCCATCGACACGAGCCGGGCCCATCCCGCGCGTGTCTACGACTGGCTGCTGGGCGGCAAGGACAACTACCCGGCCGACGAGGCGGTGGGCGGGACGCTCCCGCCCCAGGCGCGGGACGCGGCGCGGCAGAACCGCGCCTTCATGAACCGCGCGGTGGCGCACCTCGCCGCGCGGGGCGTCGACCAGTTCCTGGACATCGGCGCGGGCATCCCCACCGAGCCCAACCTGCACCGGATAGTCCAGCGGACGGTGCCGCGGGCCAGGGTGGTCTACGCCGACAACGACCCGATCGTGCTGCGGCACGCTCAGGCGCTGCTGGCCGGCAGCCCCGAGGGGACCACGGACTACATCCAGGCCGATGTCCGCGAGCCGGCTCAGATCGTGCGGCACGCCCGCGGGGTCCTCGACTTCGACCGGCCGATCGCCCTGTCGCTGATCGCCCTGATGCACTTCGTCCCGGACGACGAGGACGCCCACGGCATCGTGCGCGCACTGGTGGAAACCCTCCCCCCGGGCAGCCACCTGGTCCTGTCGCACGCCTCGATCGACCTCTTCCCCGAGCTGGCGGAGCAGGTGATCGCCCAGTACGCCAAGGGCGGCATCCGGCTCGGCTTCCGCACCCGGGCGGAGGTCGCCCGGTTCTTCGACGGCCTGGAGATGGTGCCGCCCGGCCTGGTGACGGCCACCGAGTGGTCCGGCGAGGGCGAGGAGCCGCCCACGCCGGAGGAGAGTGGCATCTACGCGGGCGTCGCGCGCGTCCCCTGACGGGGACGGGAGGGGGCAGGACTCAGCGGCGGCGCCCGCGGGCCGCCCAGCCGCTGCCGATCCCGGCGACGTGCAGGGCGAGCAGGGTGAGGCCGATGAGCATGATGTTGGTGGAGGTGAAGACGTCGTTGGTCGACACCTCCGCCGCGTTGATCAGCCAGGCGAGGAGGAACAGAACAGCCGCGACGATGGCCAGCACGGTGCACACCCCTTCGGATCGTCGGCACCGGGCGGTGCCGTGTCCCGCGTATGCCCCCGAAGGGCCGCGTGACACGACGGACGGTGCGGTGCGCTTCGTACAGTGGAGGGACCGGACCGTGGCGGAGCCGCCCGGTCACCCCCAGCGCCGTCCTCCCGGAGCCCTCATGCACGACCCGTCCTCCCCGTCCGACGACGGCTCCGGCACCCTGTTCGGCCTCGACGCCCTGGCGGCACCCGGCCCGCCGCCCGCCACGCCCGCCGCCGGGCCGATGTTCCGGGACTCCGCCGCCGCCCGCCGGCTGCTGCCGGTGCGGGAGATCCACGCCGAGCCGGCCGCGGCCGCCTCCCCGCGCGGCCGGCAGGTCCTCGCCCGGTTCCCCGGCGCCCGCGTGATCGAGGTGGACTCCCACTGGGGCATCCCCGGGCTGCACGGCAACGAGGGCAACGTCGAGCGCTGGGTGCGGGTCAAGGGCGAGACGCTCGTGCTGGGCGAGCGCAAGACGCCGGCCACCCGTCCCAACGGCCGCTCCGCGGACTGGATCGCGCCGGGCGGCTCCAACGGCTGCGCGATGGCCTGTGCCTACTGCTACGTGCCGCGGCGCAAGGGCTACGCCAATCCCGTCACCGTCTTCACCAACATCGACCGGATCATCGCCCACCTCGGCCGGCACATCGCCCGGCAGGGGCCCAAGCCCGAACCGAACCAGTGCGACGCCGAAGCCTGGGTCTACGACATCGGGGAGAACGGCGACTGCTCGGTGGACGCGCTGATCTGCGACAACACCGCGGACCTGGTGCACGCCTTCCGGCTGTGGCCGACGGCCAAGGCCTCCTTCGCGACGAAGTTCGTCAACCCCGACCTGCTGGGCCTGGACCCGCGCGGCCGCACCCGTATCCGCTTCTCGCTGATGCCGCCGGACGACTCCCGGCTGCTGGACGTGCGCACCTCCCCGGTCGCCGAGCGGATCGCCGCCGCCGGCGACTTCCTGGACGCCGGCTACGAGGTGCACTTCAACCTCTCCCCCGTGGTCGTGCGGCCGGGCTGGGAGGAGGACTGGGCGGAGCTGCTGCGGCACCTCGACGACGTCCTGCCGGACCGGGTCAAGCGGCAGGCGGCCGCCGAAGTGATCATGCTGACGCACAACCGGGATCTGCACGAGGTGAACCTCGGCTGGCACCCGCGCGCCGAGGAGGTGCTGTGGCGACCGGAGATCCAGCAGGCCAAGCGCTCGGAGAACGGCGCGGTGAACGTGCGCTACCGCAACGGCGTGAAGGCGGACGCGGTCGCGCGGCTCCGTGCGCTGGTGGCCGCCCACGCACCCTGGCTGCGGATCCGGTACGCGTTCTGAGGACGACCCCCTCACCTTAGGTAAGGCGAACCTAAGATCAGATAATGTTTTGTGTGCAACAACCGCCGGAAGTGCTCCTTCCGGCCGTTCCGCGCACACCTCAGGGAGCCCGGCCTTGCCGCACACGATCAACACGACCGGAGACCGGCCGGACACCGCAGAGGACGGCTGGGTCGAGCTCGGCTCCCGCGCGCAGCTGCGCGAGCTGCTGGGCGAACCCTGGCCCGTCGTCATCGACAAGGTGCACGACCGGCTCACGGACGACGACCGGGACATCCTGTCCCGCTCGCCCTTCTGCCTCCTGGCGACCTCCGACGCCGGCGGAAACTGCGACGTCTCGCCCCGCGGCGACACCCCCGGTTTCACCCACGTCCTCGACGCCGGCACCCTCGCCCTGCCGGACCGTGCGGGCAACCGGCGCGGGGACAGCTTCCACAACATCCTGGACAATCCGCACGCCGGGCTGCTGTACCTGGTCCCCGGTGGCAAGGAGGTGCTCCGGGTCAACGGCCGCGCCCGCATCCTCACCGACGCGCCCTTCTTCGACGCCATGGCGCGGGACGGAAGGCGCCCGGACCTCGCCCTGCTCCTGGAGATCGACGAGATCTACCTCCACTGCCCGATGTCCCTGAACCGGGCGGGGCTGTGGAAACCGCAGACGTGGCAGGCGAGTTGAGACCATCCGCGCCGCCGATGAGCCGAGATCGGGCGGGTGCCGGGGGGACCGTGTGAGCCCCGTCTCTACCAGCACTTTTTAGGTTAGGCTAACCTTCGCTACGTGAGATCAGCTGAAGACGCAGCCGGTACCCCGCGCCTGCGCGGTCATGAGCTGTCGGCGACGGGCGTGACCGTCGCGTACGACGGCGTGGATGTCGTGCACGACGCGGGAGTCAGGCTCAGGCCCGGCGAAGTGACCGTCCTGGTGGGCCCCAACGGCAGCGGGAAGTCGACACTGCTGCGGACCGTCGCCCGACTGCAGCGGGCCCGCAGCGCCACGCTCAGCCTGGACGGCTCCACCGACGGGCTGGCACTGACGTCCCGTGAGTTCTCGCGGTACGTCGCCCTGCTGACGCAGGGACGGCCGACGCCGGGCGGGCTGACCGTGCGGGACGTCGTCGAGTTCGGCCGCTATCCGTACCGGGGCCGCTGGGGGCGCCCCGATCCGGACGGCCCGGCCGCCGTCGACCGGGCCCTCGCCCTCACCGGCGTCGCCGGCCTCGCCGACCGCGGCGCCGACCATCTCTCCGGCGGGCAGTTGCAGCGGGTGTGGCTCGCGAGCTGCCTCGCCCAGGAGACCGGCGTACTGCTCCTGGACGAACCCACGACCTACCTCGACCTGCGTTATCAGGTCGAACTGCTCGACCTGATCCGCGATCTGGCGGACGACCACGGCATCGCCGTCGGGGTCGTCCTGCACGACCTCGACCAGGCCGCCGCCGTCGCCGACCGGATCACGCTCCTCGAAGCGGGCCGGATCGTCGCCGACGGCCCGCCGGAGGACGTACTGACGCCGGAGCGGCTCACCGCCGTGTACGGC
Source organism: Streptomyces sp. NPDC051136 (assembly GCF_044455745.1). Lineage (NCBI taxonomy): Bacteria > Bacillati > Actinomycetota > Actinomycetes > Kitasatosporales > Streptomycetaceae > Streptomyces > Streptomyces sp. NPDC051136. Next base: position 126,164 of record NZ_JBITFE010000014.1, read on the forward strand.
ATCCGGATCGACGTCGACACCGACCCCCTCACCGGCCGGCTGCGCACCCGCGCGATCGGCCGCCACCACATACGAACCCCCGAAAGGCTCGGCACCACCTCATGAGACGCCTCCTGCTCACCGCGGCCGCCACCACTGCCGCGGCGCTCACCCTCGCCGCCTGCGGCACCACCGAACCCGCCGCCGACAAGACCGAGAAGAAGGCCTCCGAGGCGATCACGCTCAAGGACGGCAAGGGCACCGAGGTGAAGCTCGACGGGCCGGCCACCAAGGTCGTCGCCACCGAGTGGAACGTCGTCGAGAGCCTCGTCTCGCTCGGGGTCGACCCGGTGGGCGTGGCGGACGTCAAGGGGTACCGGACCTGGGACAGCGCCGTTCCGCTCAAGAACGAGCCGAAGGACATCGGCACCCGCGGTGAGCCGAGCATGGACACCGTCGCCTCCCTCGCCCCCGATCTCATCGTCGCCACCACGGACCTCACCCCGGCCGCCGTGAAGCAGCTGCGCGAGGTCGCGCCGGTGATCGAGGTGACCTCCGCCGACGGCACCGGTCAGATCGACCAGATGCTGGAGAACGTCGACCTCATCGCCGAGGCGACCGGCACCACAGACAAGGCGAAGTCGCTGCGCGAGGGCTTCGAGACCAAGGTCGCCGAGGGCAAGAAGGCCCTGGCCGACGCCGGGATGGCGGGCAAAAACTACGCCTTCGCCGACGGTTACGTCGCCTCCAACCAGGTCTCGATCCGCCCCTACACGGCGACTTCGCTGATCGGCGAGGTCAACGAGGCGGTCGGTCTGAAGAACGCCTGGACGGTGAAGGGCGACGAGGCCTACGGTCTCGGCACCACCGACGTCGAGGGCCTGACCGCGCTGCCCAAGGACACGCAGTTCGCCTACATCGGCAACGACGACGACCCGAGCGCCACCCCCTTCACCGGTGAGCTGGCCAAGAACTCGGTGTGGAAGTCCCTGCCGTTCGTGAAGGCCGGGGACGTGCACCGCCTCGACGACGGCATCTGGATGTTCGGTGGCCCCGGGTCGATGGAGGCGTACATCGACGCCGTCGTCGGCGCCCTGACGAAGTAGCGGGGTCATGGCCGTCACCGCAACCGAACCCACCGCGGCCCGTCCGTCGACGGTCCCCGCCTCCCGGTCGGGCGCGGCCGCGGTGACGGCCGGGATCGTCCTGCTGGTCGCCGTGCTCGCCGTCGTGGACATCACCCAGGGCACCGCCGCCGTCGGACCGTCCGAGGTCCTCAAGGCCCTGACCGGGCAGGCCGATCCGGACGACGCGTCCGTCGTCGTCGCCTCGCGGCTCCCGCGGATGACCGCGGGGCTCCTGGTCGGGGCCGTCCTGGGCGCGGCCGGTGCCGTGCTCCAGGCGGTCAGCCGCAACGTGCTCGCCTCCCCCGACACCCTCGCGGTGAACGCGGGTTCCTACCTGGCGCTGGGGCTGGCCGGCGCCACCGGGGTGTCGCTGCCCCTGCTCGCCTCCTCCGGGGTCGCCTTCGTGGGCGGCCTCGCGGCGGCGGCCGTGGTGCTCGGGCTGTCCGGGCTCGGCACGGGCACCGTCCGGCTGGTACTGGCGGGCACCGCGCTGATGCTGGGCCTCAACTCCATGACCGAGGGGCTGCTGCTGCTCTTCCCGGAGCAGACGAAGGGCCTCTATGCGTGGAACCAGGGCAGCATCGCCCAGAACGGCTTCGACGGCGTCCTTCAGATGCTGCCGATCGCCCTGATCGGGCTGGCCGGGCTGATGCTGACGGCCCGCCGGGTGGACGCGCTGGCCCTGGGCGACGACGCGGCGCGCGGTCTGGGCGTCCCGGTGCGGGGCACCCGGGTCACGGTGGTCGTGCTCGCGGCGCTGCTGTCCGCCGCCGCGGTGACGCTCGCCGGGCCCATCGGCTTCGTCGGCCTGTGCGCACCCGCCCTGGTGCGCCCGCTCGGCCGCCGGTTCCGCGGCTTCTCCCGTTCCCGTACGGCGATGCCCGCGGCGGCGCTCACCGGCGCGGCGCTGGTGCTCGGTTCGGACGTGCTGCTGCGGTCCCTGGTCTCGGCCGAACGCTCGGTGGCCGTGCCCACGGGCGTCGTCACGAGTCTGGTCGGCGCCGTGTTCCTGGTCGCCATGGCGCTGCGGGTGCGGGACACCTCGGGGGCCGGGGCGCCGGACCGGCTGCGGATCCCGGGCCGGGCGGTGTTCCTGACCACGGTCGCCGTCCTGGTCGTGGTCCTGGTGGGGCTCGTGATCACCGCCGTCCTGGTGGGTGACAGCAAGCTGCTGCTCGGGGACGTCGTCAACTGGGCCCAGGGACGGGCGGGCCGGGCCGTCACCTTCGTGCTCGACACGCGGGTGCCCCGGGTCCTCGCGGCGCTGGGGGCGGGCGCGGCGCTCGCCCTGGCCGGCACCCTCGTGCAGGCCGTGACCCGCAACCCGCTCGCCGAACCCAACGTCCTCGGCGTGAGCGGCGGTGGCGCGCTCGGCGCGGTCATCCTGGTGACCACCGTGCCGACCGCCGGGACGTGGGGTGTGGCGGGAGCCGCGTTCGCGGGGTCCGCGGTCACCGCCGTCCTCGTCTTCGGGCTCGCCGCCCGGGGCGGTTTCCGGCAGAACCGGCTGGTGCTCGTCGGGATCGGCGTGGCCTCCGGGACGGCGGCGCTGATCAGCCTGCTGATCGTGCTCACCGACCCGTTCAACGCGACCAAGGCGCTGACCTGGCTGTCGGGTTCGACCTACGGGCGGACCATGCCGGACGTCGTGCCCGTCGCGCTGGCACTGCTCGTCGGCATCGGCGTGGCCTTCGCCCGGCGCACCGAGCTGGACCTGGTCTCGCTGGACGAGGACACACCGCGCCTGCTCGGCCTGCGGCTGGCTCCGGGGCGCCTCGGCTTCCTGGTGCTGAGCGTGGTGCTCAGCTCCACCGCGGTGGCCTGCGCCGGCACCATCGGTTTCGTCGGGCTGGTGGCCCCGCACGCGGCACGCGCCCTCGTGGGCCGCCGGCACGTGCGGGTCGTACCGGTCGCGCTCCTGCTCGGTGCCACGCTGGTGTGCGCCGCCGATCTCCTCGGCCGCACCGTCATCGCCCCGGCCCAGCTCGGCGCGGGCCTCATGACGGCGGTCATCGGCACGCCGTACTTCCTGTACCTGCTGGTACGGAGCCGTCGCTAGCGGCTGAGGCTCGCACCGTGGATTCCGTCGGCCGCCGCGGCCGGGGAGGCCGGCTCCTTCACGATCCGGTCCCCGGGCGCGGCGGCCGGGTGCGTCTGCCCGCGCCCTTGTTAGACGCGGCGTCAAGTTACTGAACCGTAATGAGACAGATGCTACCCCTGGTAACCCCTGCCCGGTTACGGTCCGGTAGCCCCACAGGAGCAGCGCGGCCACGGCCCTGGCCCCCACACGGCCGCGGACGACCGGATCCGGCCCTTCCCCAGGAGGTTCGCCATGCCCCCACGTCCCCGCATGCTCGCCGCGGCGATCGCCGCCGCGCTCGCCCTCGGCGCCCAGGCCGTCCCGGCTTCCGCGGCCGGAGACCCGGCGGCCACGACCTCCCGCGGCGTCGAGATACCCGCCTTCTACACCCCGCCCTCCGAACTCCCCGGCGCCGACGGCACGCTGGTCCGCAGCGAGCCGCTGCCCCTCGCGCTGAGCCTGCCCGGTATCGACGGGCCCCTTCCGGGGCGGGCGACCCGGCTGATGTACAAGTCCACCGACGCGAACGGCGAGGCGGTCGCCGTGACCGGCGCCTACATCGAACCGGCCGCCAGGTGGCACGGCGAAGGACCGCGCCCCCTGGTCGCCGTGGCGCCCGGCACCATGGGACAGGGCGACCAGTGCGCCGCCTCGATGGCCCTGGAGCACCCGTTGCGGCTCAACGGGCAGACCGTCTCCGTCGGTTACGAGGACCTGTCGGTCTACCGGCTGCTGCTGCGCGGCGTCGCCGTCGTCGTCACCGACTACGTCGGCCTCGGCACCACCGACCGGCTGCACACCTACGTCAACCGCGTCGACGGGGCCCACGCGGTGCTGGACGCCGTACGCGCCGCGCGTTCCCTCGACTCGGCGTCCGTCACCCCCGAGTCCCGCGTGGGCCTGTTCGGGTACAGCCAGGGCGGCGGCGCCACGGCCGCCGCGGCCGAGCTCCAGCCCGCCTACGCGCCCGACGTCCACCTGGCCGGCACCTACGCCGGCGCACCGCCCGCCGATCTGACGGAGGTGACGAAGGCGATCGACGGCAGCGACCTGGCGGGGGCGCTGGGCTGGTCGCTCAACGGCTTCCTGCAGACCGAGCCCGCGCTGCGGCCCATCGCCGACCGGTACGTCAACGAGGCGGGCGAGGCGGCGCTGAAGGACCTGTCGACCATGTGCGTGGGCGACGCCCTCTTCGGGTACGGCGGCGACAGCAGCACGGACTGGACGAAGACCGGGCAGTCCCTCAGCGACGTCATCCGGGCCGAGCCCGCGCTCCAGGACTTCCTGGCCGAGCAGCGCATCGGCGCCCTGAAGCCCGCGGGGCCGGTCCGCGTCGCCACGGGCACCGCCGACGACCTGGTCCCGCACGGCCAGGCCCGCCGGCTGGCCGTCGACTGGTGCGACAAGGGCGCGAAGGTCACGTACGTCCCCGTACTGCTGCCGGGGGTGGGCAGCGGCCTGCTGAACCACTTCGCCCCGCTGCTCACCGATCAGGGCAACGCCATCTCCTGGCTCACCGACCGGCTCGCCGGCAAACCGGCCGGCTCCAACTGCTGGAGCATGCCGGCCCAGCCCTGAGCCCTGCCGCGACACCGCTGCCCGGGGCATCCACGCCGCCCCCGGGCAGCGGCTCCGGCATGCGCCCGCCCCGCGTTGCGGCACAGAATTCGCTCAGGCGAACTGTGACGGAGCGACAGGAAGGCAGCGGCGTGGTCGACGCGAAGCCCGACGGCGGGTCCGGCCCCCGGAACGGGGCCGGGATGCCGAGCACGGTCGCGCACCTGCCGCGGCAGGTGCGCGAGGAACTGGCCCGCCGGCTGCGCCGCACCAAGCGGGCCTTTCGCGAGGAGGACGTCCAGGTCGTCGAGGGGCCGCTGCTCAAGCGCGCGGTCGGGGCCTCGGCGCTCGGCAACTGCATGGAGTGGTTCGACTTCGGCGTCTACAGCTATCTGGCCGCCACCATCGGGAAGGTCTTCTTCCCCGGCGCCTCCCCCGCCGCCCAGGTCATCTCCTCGTTCGCCACCTTCGCCGCGGCCTTCGTCGTCCGTCCGCTCGGCGGTCTGGTCTTCGGCCCGCTCGGGGACCGCCTCGGCCGGCAGAAGGTCCTCGCCACCACCATGATCATGATGGCGCTCGGCACCTTCTCCATCGGCCTGATCCCCAGCTACGCCACCATCGGCATCGCCGCCCCGGTCCTGCTGCTGCTCGCCCGGATGGTCCAGGGCTTCTCCACCGGCGGCGAGTACGGCGGCGCCACCACCTTCGTCGCCGAGTACTCACCCGACCGGCGGCGCGGCTTCCTCTCCAGCTGGCTCGACTTCGGCACCTTCGTCGGCTACGCCCTGGGCTCGGCGCTGGTCACCGTCCTGAACCTGTCGCTGACCGACGACCAGATGCTCGCCTGGGGCTGGCGGCTGCCGTTCCTGATCGCCGGCCCCCTCGGCGTCATCGGCCTGTACATGCGGCTCAAGCTGGAGGAGTCCCCCGCCTTCCAGCAGCAGCTCGACGAGCACGAGAAGGGGCTGGCCCAGGAGTCGGCGGGCAGCGAGTTCAGAACCATCGTGCGCGACCACTGGCGTCCGCTGCTCGTCTGCATGGGCCTGGTGCTGCTCTACAACGTCACCAACTACATGGTCACCGGCTATCTGCCGACGTACCAGACGGAGACGCTGGGCCGCTCCAGCGGTTTCGCGGACGTGCTGGTGCTGATCGGCATGGTGTGGATCGTGCTGCTGATCACCTTCCTCGGCCGGCTCAGCGACCACGTCGGCCGCCGCCCCCTGTACGCCGTCGGCGCCGCGGCGATGATCGTCCTCGCCGTCCCGGCGTTCCTGCTGCTGAGGTCGGACGGCGTGTGGGCACCGGTCCTCGGGGTGCTGCTGCTGTCCACCCTGCTGGCCTGCTTCGCCGCGCCCAGCGCCGCCACCCTCCCGGCGCTGTTCCCGACCGCCGTGCGCTACGCCGCCATGGCCATCGGCTTCAACTTCGCCGTCGCGGCCTTCGGCGGCACCACGCCGCTGGTCACCGAGGCGCTGGTGAGCCTCACCGGCGACGACCTGATGCCCGCCTACTACCTGATGGTCGCCGGTGCCGTCGGCCTGGCGACCGTGAGGTTCCTGCCCGAGAGCGCCCAGGTACCGCTGAACGGCTCGCAGCCCATGGTCGGCTCCCGGCAGGAGCAGCGTGAGCTCATCACGATCTCGAAGGACCTCTACAGCTTCTCCAAAGACCGCTCGACGACCACCTGAGGCCCCGTCGCGGACCGTCGTCCGCGCGCGAACGGGAGCGAGGCGCCCGACCCGAGGGCGACCCCGGCGAAGACCAGGGCGCTGCCCGCGGCCTGGGCGAGCCCGTAGGACCCCGTGCCGACGAGCGGTGCGGTGCCGGCGGCGGCGACCGGGATCAGCCCGGAGAAGAGGGTGGCGCGCTCGGCCCCGATCCGCTGCATGCCCATGTACCAGCACACGAAGCCGACGACGGTGACCACCACCGCCTGCCACAGCAGCGCGCCCGCCTCCACCGCGTCCGGCCGGCGCAGCCACCCGGCCCCGTCGGCCAGGACACCCGCCAGGGCGGACTCGGCCGCCGCGACGCCGCAGACCACGGCGGACAGCAGCCGCGGGCCCAGCGGCCGCAGCACGGGCACCGCGAGGACGGCGAACCCCACCTCGCCGGCGAGCGCACACACGGAGAAGGCGATGCCCGCGCCATCGGTGCGCCCCCAGCCCTGGACCGTGAACGCCCCCACGGCCACGAACAGCGCCCCGTACAGGACGAGGCGTTGCGGGCGCCGCCCCTCCAGCAACGGGACGAGGACGGCGACCACCACGGGCGCGCAGCCCACGAAGACGCCCGGCACCGCGGGCTCCGCGGTGCGTTCCGCGGCGAGGACGGCGAGGTTGAATCCGACCATGCCCACGGCCGCGAGCAGCGCCAGGCGGACCCAGTGGCCGGGGCCGAGCGCCCGCAGCCGGGCGGTCGCGCCGGGGCCCGCCAGCGGGACGAGCAGCAGGAAGGCAAGGCCGTAGCGCAGGAACTGGCCGCCCGCGTAGGGGTAGTCACCCAGCAGGCTGTTGGCGGTGAAGGAGCCCCCGACGAGGACACAGGCGAGCGCGGCCGGCAGGGCTCCGCGCGAGGTGGTTCGGTTCATGACCACGACGCTAGGGACCGGGGCGGCTCGTCACGGGGTCCACTTCTGGTGCGCCGTCGGGGACCAATCGCGCCGGACGCCATGCACCCGCCCGTCACGAATCCTCCATCACGTGCATGATCCCTCCATCGCGGGTAGTCGGAGAGTCCCGATGCCAACACATCGGTACAGCAAGTGATTTGACGGTAATGAACCGACATGGGGAGGGATTTCCGGTGCGCACCAGCAAAGTGGCCATCGCAGTGGCGAGCGCGAGCGTCTGTGTTTCCTTACTGGCCGGCTGCGGCGGCGGTTCGGAGGACGAGGGCAAGCCGTTCGAGGGGCAGAGCGCCGACGACATCGCCGCCAAGGCCGTCGAGGCCACCCGGCAGGCGAAGTCCGTGCACGTGAAGGGCGACACCCGCACGGAGGACGGCAGCACCGTCACCGTCGACGTCTCGGTCGACCAGGAGAAGAACTGCCAGGGCACCATCGGCGCCGGCGAGACCCGGGCGGACGTGCGGCACACCGACGCGACCCTCTACCTGCGGGGCGACGAGCAGTACTGGCAGACGGCCCTGAAGCAGCAGCCCGACGCGGCGCAGAAGATGGCGCCCAAGCTCACGGACAAGTGGGTGAAGATGCCGGCGAACGACGCCACGACCGCCGGGGTCTGCGACAAGCAGGGCTTCATCGCCGCCATGGACGAGGACGAGTCGGAGCGCAAGGGCATGAAGCGCGGCTCCACGACGGACGTGAACGGCGAGGAGGCCCTGGCGCTGACCAAGGACGCCGCGGGAGGCGAGAAGCTCACGCTCTACGTCGCAACGGAGGGCGAGCCGTACATTCTCAAGACCACGACCGAGGGCGGCGAGAGCCCCGGCAGCGTCACGTTCAGCGAGTACGGCGAGACGGTGGCCCCCGAGCAGCCGCCGGCCGACGAGACGGTCGACATGAAGGAACTGGCGGGCGAGCAGCAGACCTGACCGCACCGCCCCTCCCCCTGCCCGCCCTAGGGGGTGCCGCCCCCCGGCTCCCCGCGCTCCCGGTCCGAGTCCGGCCACACGTAGGGCAGGTCGTCGGGGACTCCGGGGAACAGCTCGGCGTACACCTCGGGTTGCTTGCGGACCAGGGCCGAGCGGTGGCTGCGGTGGAAGGCCTCGTCGCCGAGCCAGGGCGGCAGTTCCCCGGCGGCGGCCAGCTCCGACTGGTCCCGCACCGGTTCCCCCGGACGGATCTCGGCGAGCCCGGCGACGAGTGAGGCCGCACAGCTGTCCTGGTGTCCCTCCTCGCGCCAGACCCGGCAGACGTCCAGGCCGTAGCGGACCAGGGCCTCCTCGTAGCCCGTCCACATCCGCACCGCGGGGTGCCGGCGCCAGCCGTAGCCGGGCACGGTGAGTCCGCGCAGCACCTGAAGTGCCTCCACGCGCTGTTTGCCGAGGCGGCGTCGGTCCAGCACCAGGGCCGAGTCCCGGAAGCCGGGGTGGGGGAGGAAGGTCTGCATCGGGGTGACACTCCGTTCAGCCGGGGAACCGGCCGCGGGCCCGCAGGTGCCCGCGGCGTTCGGCGTGGGCGAGGTCGTCGCGCCGCAGGTGGCAGGCGGCGGCCCGCATCGGTTCGGGGGCGGCCGCGAGGGCGGGCCGTGCCGCGCGCCACGTCGGCCGCTGCCGCTCGGCAGGGAGCCGCGCGGCGCCGCAGCCGCAAGTGAAGGCGCCCCGGCGGGGGCGGGGGTCCGGGCTCATCGGGGCTCCCTCACGTCGAGGGCGTCGACGCGGAGGGGCACCGGCGTCGGTGCGCGCCGGGCGCCGAGCCGGGCGGTGAGCACGCGGAACAGCCCGTCGGCCGCGACGGCCGCGCGGCGCCGCCGGGGCACCACCGCGCGATGGTGCAGGACCGCGTACCCGCCGTCCGCGACGGTGTCGAGGATGTTCCGGTAGAGCAGGAAGGCGGCGCGGATGCAGGGCCGTGCGACGGGGTCGAGCATGGCGAGTCCGGGCTCCGCCTCGCGGTAGACGCCCCGGGTGAGGTCCTCGGCGGTCCGCAGCGCGGCGGTGATGCGCGCGTCGCGGCGGCCGGTGCGCCTGCTCCACAGCAGCAGGTCCCGGTGGACGCCGTGCGCGGCGAGCAGGTCGGCGGGGAGGTAGATCCGGCCGCGGTCCAGGTCCTCGCCGACGTCCCGCAGGAAGTTGGTCAGCTGGAAGGCGACCCCCAGGGCGGCGGCGTGCGGGGCGGCCACGGCGCGGGCGGTCACGGTGCCGAGCACCGGGAGCATCTGGAGGCCGATGACGGCGGCCGAGCCGTGCATGTAGGTGCGCAGGTCGGCGTAGGTGGCGTAGTCGGTGACCGTGAGGTCGGCGCGCATGGAGGCCATGAAGTCGGTGAAGTGCCCCGGTTCGATGGCGTACCGGGCGGCCGTGTCGGCCAGGGCGACGACCACGGGCTCGTCGGCGGGCCGGCCGCCGGTGAGCGCCCGCCGCAGGAGCCGGTCGAGGCGGGCGAGTGCGGCGGCGCGCTCGGCGGGCGTGGCGGCGGACCCCGTGTCGTCGACGATGTCGTCGGCCCACCGCGCGAACCCGTACAGGGCGTGCACGGCCGGCCTGCGGCCGGCGGGCAGGAGGCGGGTGGCCAGGAAGTAGGTGCGCCCGTGGCGGGCGTTGAGGAGCCGGCACCGGGCGTAGGCGGCCCGCAGCTCCGGATCGGTGATGCCGGCGGCGTCCAGTTCGCGCCCGGTCATCGCCGCCCGCCCTTCGCCGCCCCGGTGCGGGCCGGTGCGCCGGTGACGCGGGCGGCGGCCGGTGCCCCGGAGACCGGGACGGTCGGCACGCCGACGCCCGGGGTGGTTCCGCAGCCCGCGAGGACCGCGTCGCCGGTGCCGCGCACCGGGCTGCGCGGACGGAAGGGGCCGGTCCGCGCGAAGGGGTGGGCGACCGGGAACGGGGTACCGGCGGCATGCCCCTGCGCGGTCCGGTCGGCGGGTGTCACCAGGCACTCCCGGGCCCCGGCCACCACGACGTGGTCGGTGCGCCCGGTCGGCGTCCGCGTCATCGCGCGCCCCGGACCGCGGGCGGTCCGTCCGGCCGGTGGTTGCCGTTCTCGGCCGTGCTGGGGCGCATCGCGGATCCTCTCGTGTGGTCGGGCGTCATGCCTTCCCCCCTTCGCCTCCGGCGCGACGCCACCGGGGCCGGATCCGTCCGGCAGTCACCCGCCCGGTGGTATCGCTCGCCGGGCGGGTACCCGTACCACGGTGTTCAGCGTGCCGTTCACGCCCACGGACGGCACCGGACGGAATACTCCGCCGGACCGGAGCGAACCGGCGGGGCGGACGGACGGCTAGGAGGCGGCGTGCTCGACGCGGACATCGTGGTCGTCGGTGCCGGGGCGGCGGGTCTCTCCCTGGCCCACCGGCTCCCCGCACCGGCGCCGCACGCGGCGGCACCCTCCGTGGTCCTGGTCGACCCGCCGCCGGGACCGCTGCGGCCCCCGCGCCGCACCTGGTGCTTCTGGGAGGCCGGGCCCGGGCGCTTCGACCGGGCGACGACCGCGACGTGGGAGTGGCTGCGGGTGCACGGCCGGGACGGTGCGGTCGTCCGTCGGCACATCGCGCCCGCCCGCTACAAGATGATCCGCTCCGACGACTTCGAGGCGCTGGTGGAGCGGGACCTGAAGGGCCGTCCGGGGCTGCGGCGCGTCGAGGCCACCGTCGACGGAGTGACCGGCCTGCCGGACGGCACCGTGCGGGTGGCGGCCACGGACGCGACGGGCTCCCGGACGGATCTGAGAGCCCGCTGGGTCTTCGACTCGCGCCCGCCCGACCGGTTGCCGGCCGCCCGCACCCGTCTGCTCCAGCACTTCCGCGGCTGGTTCGTCCGTACCGAGCGGCCGGTCTTCGACCCGGAGGTGGTCGACCTGATGGACTTCCGCACCGCGCAGCCGCGGCGGGGCCTGTCGTTCGGCTACGTGCTGCCGACGGGGCGGCACACCGCGCTGGTCGAGTACACCGAGTTCGGCCCGGCGCCCCTGTCGACCGAGGCGTACGACCGCGCCCTGGACGACTACACGCGCCGCGTGCTGCGCACCGGTGCGCTGGAGGTGCTGTCCACCGAACAGGGCGTCATCCCGATGACCGACGCCGTCTTCGAGCGGCGGGCCGCGGGCAGCGACCGCGTCTTCCGGATCGGCGTGGCGGGCGGGGCCACCCGGGCGTCCACCGGCTACACCTTCGCGGCCGTGCAACGGCAGTCCGAGGCCGTCGCGCGTGCGGTGCGCGCCGGCCGCCGCCCGGTGCCGCCGCCCCCGCATCCGGCCCGCGCCCGGCTGATGGACGCGGTGCTGCTGCGCGCCCTGGACACCGGCCGGGTCGACGGGCCCGACCTCTTCTTCCAACTGTTCGACCGCGTGCCCGCCGCACGGCTGCTGCGCTTCCTCGACGGCCGCTCGGGGCTGTCCGAGGACCTCGCGCTCGGCCTGCGCGTCCCCGTCCTGCCGATGCTGCGTACGGCGGCCGAACTGCCGTGGCTGCGGCGCCGGCACCTGCCCGTCCGCTGAACCGCCGTCCGCCGAGAACCGACCGTCCGGGAGCCTCGATGCCCTTGCTGCGCGATGCCGCGCTGACCGACGCCTTCGACCGCGGGGCGGGCCACTACGACCGCCTCGTCGCGCTGAACCCCGGATATCACTCCCAGTTGCGCCGCTCCGCCGGCCGGCTGGGCCTCGCGGACGGCGGCGCCGGAAGCCGGGTGCTCGACCTCGGCTGCGGCACGGGAGCCTCGACGGCCGCCCTGGCCGCGGCTTTCCCCGCCGCCGAGATCGTCGGAGTGGACGCCTCGGCCGGCATGCTGGAGCGGGCTCGCGCCAAGCACTGGCCGGCACGGGTGCGCTTCGTGCACGCGCCGGCCGAGGAGCTGGAGCGGACCGAGGCCCACGGCCCCTTCGACGCGGTCCTCGCCGCCTACCTCTTCCGCAACCTGACCGACCCCGACACCGTCCTGCGCACGGTGCACGGGCTGCTCGCCCCCGCCGGCCGGCTGGCGGTGCACGAGTACGCACTCGGCGGCCGCCGCGCCGACCGGCTGATGTGGGACGCGGTGTGCCGGGGGGTCATCCTGCCGCTGGGGACGGCGACGGGCGACCGGGACCTGTACCGGCACCTGTGGCGCAGTGTCGCGGCGTTCGACACGGCTCCGGCGTTCGCGGCGCGGCTGGGGCGGGCCGGGTTCGCGGGGGTCCGTGTCCTGCCGCTGCCGGGCTGGCAGACGGGCCTCACCCACACCTTCGTCTGCCGGCGCGCCGACGCGGAAGCGGACGGGGCGGCGCCGAGGACGACGACGGAGACGGTGACGGAGACGGGATCAGGACCGGGGAGGCGGGTGGAAACGGAAAGGGCATCAGGACCGGGGACGCGGGTGGAAACGGAAACGGCATCAGGACCGGGGACGCGGGCGGAAACGGAAACGGCATCAGGACCGGGGACACGGGCCGGAACGGAGCCCGCGGTGGTGGACCGGGGGTCCGGGGGGTCCGGCGGTGCTTCGGCCCCCGGCGTCGGGTAGGCGGCACGCGTACCCGGCCGCGTCGGCTGCGAAGCGACCCGGCACTTCCCGGCGTGCCCGGTCGCCCCGCGAGGTTTCCGGCGGCTACTCCCCCTGGCCCGCCGCACGATCGGCCAGCCCGCCCGCGCCGAGCGGGCCGGTGTGGCCCAGGGGCTCCCTGGCCTCGAGCCGGGGCAGCTCGTGACGGGACAGCCGTGCGACCACGGGCGGCAGCGCCGTGCGGCCCACCTGGACCAGGCGCAGCCACCCCGGCACGTACACGGCGGTACGGCGGCGCTCCACGGCGCGGACCAGACGGGCGGCGACGTCGTCCGCGGGGAAGGTGCGGCGGGCCGGGGGTGGCATGTGGCCGCGCAGTTCCCGCAGGACCGGGTACCGGTCGGCGTCGCGGATCATGTCGGTGTCGATCCAGTTGAGGTAGGCGATGCCCACGGCGACGCCATGGTGGGCCACTTCGGCGCGCAGCGAGTGGGTGAAGCCCTCCACACCCGCCTTGGAGGCGCAGTAGGCGCTCATCATGGGGGCGGCGCCGAGCGAGGCCAGCGACGCGATCTGCAGGTGGTAGCCCGCGGTGTCGATGAGGTCCGGCAGGAAGGCCCGCGCGGTGTGGGCGCTGCCGGTCAGGTTCACGTCGACGACCCGGCTCCACTCGGCGGGGTCCGAGGTGGCGAACGGTCCGCCGTGGGCGATGCCCGCGTTGGCCACGACGACCGAGGGCTTGCCCAGGCGACGGCGCGTCTCGGCGGCCGCTTCGGCCAGCGCGGCGGGGTCGGTGACGTCGGTCTCGACGGCGAGCGCGGGGACCGGCAGGTCCGCCGCGAGGGCGTCCAGGTGCGGCTTCTCGAGGCCGAGCAGCGCGATCCGGGCGCCGCGGCGGGCGCAGGCGCGGGCCAGGGCGGCACCGAGTCCGCGCGCGGCGCCGGTCACCACGACGACACGATTCTGGAGGGGGCTGTCCGTCACCGCTCGGCCCTTTCCTCGAAGTTGCCCAGGACTACCGGGGGTTGCTCGGGATTGCTCGGGGGTCTGTCAGGGTTGCCCGGAGGTCCGCCGCACGGGCACCGGCGTTCACCTGCGGTCGCCGGCCCGGTCCCGCCGGGTCAGGACCCGCTGCACCCGGGCGAGCCCCGCGAACCGGTGCTGACGCAGGGCGGCTCGCGCGGCGTTGGCGCCTGGCGCGCCGTGCACGCCGCCTCCCGGGTGGGCGCCCGCGGAGGCGAGGAAGAGACCGCTCACCGGTGTCTCCGGCCGTCCGGTGCCGGGCACGGGCCGGAAGAAGAGTTGCTGGTGCATGGCGGTGGTGCCGCCGTTGATGGCCCCGCCCTCCAGGTTGGCGTCCATGGCCTGGAGCGTCGGCGGGGCGAGCACCCGGCGGGCCCGGATCAGCGTGCGGAAGCCGGGCGCGAACCGTTCCACCTGGCGTTCCACCCGGTCGGCCATCAGTTCCTGTTCCCTGGTGTCCCAGCTGCCGGTGATGCCCTCGTCGCCGGCGTCGGCGCGGATGTCGTGGGGCACGTGGGTGTAGGCCCACGCGGACTCGGTGCCGCTCGGTGAGCGCGTCGGGTCCGTGGTGGTCATCTGGCCGAACAGCGAGAAGGGGCGGTCGGGGACCTGCCGCATCGCGATCTGGGCGGCGAACCGGGTCAGTTCGTCCAGGCCGTCGGCGAGGTGCACGGTGCCGGCCCGTGCCGCTTCCTCGCACCGCCAGGGCACCGGCCCGTCCAGCGCCCAGTCGACCTTGAACGTGGCGAAGTCCCACTGGAAGCGCCGCAGGTCGGTGCGGACCTGGTCCGGCAGGTCGTCCGGGGCGACGAGCCGGCCGTAGAGGGCGGGCACGGAGACGTCCGCGAGGACGGCGCGTCGGGCGGCGACCGTCTCGCCGTCGGCGGTGCGCACACCGACCGCGCGCCGGTCGCGGACCAGGACCTGTTCGACTCGCCGTCCGCAGTGCAGGGTGCCGCCCCGGGCGCGCAACCGGTGGACCAGGGCTTCGGTGAGGGCTCCGGCGCCGCCGACGGGCACGGGGAAGCCGTAGGTCTGTCCGAGCATCGACATCAGCCAGCCGAAGCCGCCGCTGCCGGCCGCCTCGGGGGCGAGGTCGGCGTGCAGGGCGTTGCCCGCCAGGATCAGTTTGCCGCCCTCGCCGCGGAACTCCTCCTCGCCCATGCGGCGCACCGGCAGGACCAGGGTGCGGGCGAGCCTGAGACCTCCCGCGCCGCGCAGCCGCAGGGCGAGTCGCGCTCCGGCCCGCACCGGTGGGAACGGGGTGAACAGGGCGTCCACGATGTCGGCCCGGTAGCGGTCCCACACCTCGTGCAGTCCCTCCCAGGCGGCGCCGTCCCCGGGCGCGAAGGTGTCGAGGGAGGCGGCGGTGGCGGCGACGTCGCGGTCGAGGACGGCACAGGTGCCGTCGGTCAGCGGGTGGGCCAGCACGTGGGGCGCGTGGGCCCAGCGCAGCCCGTGGTCCTGCAACCGCAGTCCGCGCAGGATCGGGGAGGCGGCGGCGAGCGGGTAGAAGGAGCTGAACAGGTCGTTGACGAACCCGGGGGCGACCTCGTCGTCGTGGCGCACCGCGCCGCCCGGCTCGGGCTGCTCCTCGAGGACCGTCACGCTCCAGCCGGCGTCGGCCAGGAGGTTGGCCGCGACCAGGCCGTTGGGTCCGGCTCCGACCACGACGGCGTCAGGCACGGCCGGCTCCCGGCCGGTGGGTCACGGAGCCCGGCGCGCCGGACGGGTCGGGACGGCTCCGGTCGCCGGGCTGCGACCGGGCCTCGGACTCGCAGAGCTTCGCGAGCCTGGCGAGCATGGCGCGGTGCCGGATCTGGATCAGCGCCTCGACCCCGACGTTGTGCACCAGGCCGCCGGGCCCGCGCAGCGGGTGCTCGTCCACGATCACCAGGCACTGCTCGCCCCAGGGACGCAGTTCGATGGAGATGCGGGCCGTGCCGAGCGCGCCCGCCTTCGCCTCCAGCTCCAGTTCGGAGCCCTCCACGCAGTGCCTGACCACCGTCTCGTTGTTCAGCCGCAGAGGACCGAGCCGCACCTCGTACGCGATCGTCGCGCCGACCTGTGGCCACGTCCCGCTCTTGGGAGTGACCTCCGAGGGCCCCACCACCCATTCCACGTACAGGTCTCCGTCCGCGAGGACGTCCCAGACGGCCTCGGGGGTCGCCTGGATCAGCCTGTGCCGAACCGCCACGTGTGCCTCCCACGTCCAGTGGCCGTCATGGGGCCGTCATTGCGAGAACGCAGCCTGAGTGCCCCGTCCGAGGCGGGTCAACCAACGGAAGCGGGGCCGCCGGCGAACAGGGTGGGGCCGCTGGGGAACAGTGGGGTCGGCGGGAGCGGGGCAGGTCGCCGGGAGCGGGGCGGGAGCGGCGCGGAGCCGCCGGCAAGCGAGGCGGACTCCCCGGGGGCGCGAGCGGAGCCGGAGAAGGGGCGCCCCGGAAAGGCCCTGCATTGGCATGGACCTGATGACAACCGCTGGTTAAGCTCGGAGCGACCCGATGAGAGCGCTCTCAACCCGCGGTTGCGCCATGCCATCTGTTCCACCCCCACCTTGCTGGAACGACGAAGGGCAACTCCGTGAGACGCAGCAGACTCAGGCACCTCGGCCTGGCCGGACTCCTCGTGCTCGGCAGCCTCAGCGCGGTCGGCACGCTGCCGGCCTCGGCGGCCGACGCCCCCACCGCCTCCCCCTCCGGCGAGCAGCCGGCCTCCACCGGCCTCCTGGACGCCATGCGGCACGACTTCGGTCTCACCCGGGCCGAGGCCGAGGACCGGCTGGCGGCCGAACGCGAGGCCACCGACCTGGAACCCGCGGCACGCCGGGCCGCAGGAGAGGACTTCGGCGGCTCCTGGTTCGACGCCGGCACCGGAAGACTGACCGTGGCCGTCACCTCGGACGCCGCGTCCTCGACGGTGCGCGCGGTCCGCGCCACCGGCGCCGAGGTGCGCACCGTCCGGCACAGCGCGCGGCGACTGGACGCCGCCAAGGCACGTGTCGACCGCCTCGACGCCCCCTCCGGCGTCGCCAGTTGGCACGTCGACCAGCGCGCCAACGCCGTGGTCGTCGACGTGGTCGCGGGCCGGCGCGCTGACAACGATGTCCGCGGCTTCCTGGAGGAGGCCCGCCGGGCCGGGCCGGTCACGGTGAGCACGGTGCCGTCCGCTCCGCGGACCTTCGCCGCGGGCACCGTCGGCGGCGACCCCTACTACACCGGCAACGTCCGCTGCTCCATCGGCTTCTCGGTGCACGGCGGATTCGTCACCGCCGGTCACTGCGGCCGGGCGGGCGCCGGGGTGAGCGGCTGGGACGGCTCGTACATCGGGACGTTCCAGGGCTCCTCGTTCCCCGACAACGACTACGCGTGGGTCAGCGTGGGCAGCGGCTGGTGGACGGTGCCGGTCGTACTCGGCTGGGGCACGGTCTCCGACCAGCTCGTACGCGGCTCGAACGTGGCCCCCGTGGGCGCCTCGATCTGCCGCTCCGGGTCCACCACGCACTGGCACTGCGGCACCGTGCTCGCGCACAACGAGACGGTCAACTACAGCGACGGCGCGGTGGTGCACCAGCTGACCAAGACCAGTGTGTGCGCGGAGGGCGGCGACTCCGGCGGTTCCTTCATCAGCGGTGACCAGGCGCAGGGCGTCACCTCGGGCGGCTGGGGCAACTGCTCCGGCGGCGGGGAGACCTGGTTCCAGCCGGTCAACGAGATCCTCAACCGCTACGGCCTGACCCTGCACACGGCCTGACGGACCGTGCCGGGGAGGGCGGGCCGGTCTCCCGTCCGGCCTTCCCCGGCCACCGGCGCCCGTCACCGCCGCCAGGCCACCGGCGCTCCGGTCCCCCCGACGGCCACGCGCCCGGGCGGGCTCAGAAGATGCCGGGGCCGGTCCCCGGCTCCGGCGCGTCGGGGCCCGTCGCCGTGGTCAGCCGTCGATAGGCGGCCCGCGCGTGCACGAGGCGGGCCAGTGCCGTACCGACGAGGGCCGCGGCGAGCAGGCAGGCCAGCCACAACGCGTCCCGGCGGCCGGTCCACGTGAGCGTGCCGGCCGGCGGTACGGCGAAGCCGTTGAGGGACAGCCAGCACAGGACGGCCGTCCCCGGCGCGGCCGTGAACCGGGCGCACAGTCCGAGCAGGGCCGCCAGCAGGGAGAGCGCGACCAGGGCGAATCCCGGACGCCCCGAGCCCACGGTGCCGTTGAGGAGCGCGACCAGGAGCAGGGCGCCGCCGAACGCTCCCGCCCACACCAGGGGAGCCGCGACCGGCCTGGGAACGGGTCTGGCACCGCTGCCCAGGGGCACCCACTCGATCATGCTGACGGCTCCTTCCGGTCCCGGGCGCTCCGGCCACGACGCCGGACAACAGCCCTGTGGGCAGATTGTCCCACCGGGTCACGCGGTGCCGTGGTGCCCGGGGGCGAGGACCGGCCACCCGCGGCGTCGTCACCCGCGCCCTCCGCTCCCGGCTAGCCCTCCTGCTCCGCGCCCTCCGCAGCGGAGGACGACGCCCCGGACGAAGAGGAGGCCCGGGCGGGTACCGGCACCGGCCGGCTCCCCGACTGCGGCTCCGCGCCGGTCCCGCCGCCCGCCGCCGCGTCCCGTTCCGTCCCGCCCGGCAGCAGTCGGCCCACGGCCCGGAGCGCACCGGCGAGCAGGTGGGCGCGTCCGGCGACGACGGGTCCGAGGACGGCGAGGACGAGCACGTATCCGGCGATGAAGGGGGCGAGCCGCGCGTCGAGTCCGGCGCCGGCGGCCATGGCGGCCAGGATCAGCGCGAACTCCCCGCGCGCGACCAGGGTGGTGGCGATCTCGGCGGCCGGTTGGCTGCCGTAGCGGTACACCCGGGCCACGCACAGCCCGGCGACGACGTTCATGACGACGGTCAGTGCCGCCGCGGCGGCGACCGGACCGGCGACGGAGGCGAGGTCGCCGGGGTCGATGGCGAGTCCGAAGGCGAAGAAGAAGATGGCCGCGAAGGCGTCGCGCAGCGGATGCACCAGTTCGCGGATCCGCGGCCCCGAGGGGGTGCCGGCGAGGATCAGACCGACCATGAAGGCGCCGATCGCGTCGGCGACGCCGAGGACTTCGGAGACCCCGGCGACGAGCACCGCGGCCCCGAGGAAGCTGATGACGAGCAGTTCGTTGTCCCGCGTGTCGATCAGCCGGCCCACGAGGCGAGTGCCGTAGCGGGCCGCGGCGGCCAGCACCAGCAGGAAGCCGAAGGCCTTGCCGGCCTGCAGGAGCGTGTCGGCCGTGCCGTGCGCACCCGCGACGACCGGTTGCAGGGCGGCCAGGTAGAGCGCGAGGAAGATGTCCTCCACGACGATGACGCCGAGGATGAGCCGGGTCTCCGGGCGGCCGATGCGGCCCAGGTCGATGAGGATCTTGGTGACGATGGCGGACGAGGAGATACCGAGCACGCCCGCCAGCACCAGCGCCTCGCGCACGCCCCACCCGAGGACGAACCCGAAGCCGAGCCCGGCACCGACGTTCAGGAGCAGGTAGATGCCCCCGGCGCTGAGCAGGCGTTTGCCGCCGCTCCTGAGGTCGTCCAGGTGGAACTCGAGACCCAGGTAGAAGAGCAGCAGCACCAGTCCGAGCGCGGAGAGCATCTCGAAGTCGTGCGCGTCCTCGACCAGGACGAAGCCCGGTGTGTGGGGGCCGAGCAGGATGCCGGCGAGCATGAACAAGGGGATCGTCGGCAGTCCGATCCTGCCGCCGAGGCGGGCGAGGAACGCGGCGGCCACGAAGGCGCCGCCCATGGCGAGCAGCGTGTCAGCGTGTCCCACGGGTCACCGCCTTCGAGCGCGCGGAGGGACGGGAGGGCTTCAGTTGACGGGGATGGATGCGCATGCTCCTTCGTCGGTCGTGCGTCGTCTGTCGCGAGTCGTTTCGGTCGTGCGTCGTCTGCCGTGAGTCGCCTCGGTCATGAGTCGTCGGTGCTGCGTCGTCTGCCGTGGTCGTCGGCCGTTCTTCTCCGGTCGGGCATGGCGCGGTCAGTCGGGCATGGCGCGGTCGGTCGGGCATGGCGCGGTCGGTCGGGCATGGCGCGGTTGGTCGGGCATGGCCAGGTCGGTCGTGCGTCGTCAGGTCGAACCGTCGTGGACCGCCCGTGACGCCGTGGCATGACGCCCCTCCGGGAGGAGCGGGACACCGGCGTACGGACACGAGCCCGGACGTCGAGCGCTCCTGCCCGGACCGTCTCCACGGCGGCACGCCGCCCGGTGGTCGGCCGCCGGCACCGCGGGTGCGCACGGCACGC
This sequence comes from Streptomyces sp. NPDC051136, assembly GCF_044455745.1. Taxonomy (NCBI): domain Bacteria; kingdom Bacillati; phylum Actinomycetota; class Actinomycetes; order Kitasatosporales; family Streptomycetaceae; genus Streptomyces; species Streptomyces sp. NPDC051136. Next base: position 146,296 of record NZ_JBITFE010000014.1, read on the forward strand.
CCGGATCTCCGGCCGCGCGGCAACGCCCGCCAACGGGCGGAACAGGCTTGCCCGGAACGTCCCCCGGCCCCCGAAGAGCCCCCGGGGCTGGGCGTCGCTCCACGGTCACACGCCGGGCCCCCGCACGGCCATCGGGGACGACACCCAAATGGCCGGGCGGCCGACACCCATCGGCCGCCCGCGCGGGGCGGCCGGCCGAGCGAGAAGGAGGCGCCGCGACCGACTCGGGGATACCGGCCGCGGCGCCTCCTGCCGCCGCCCCGGGCGCGGGAGGACGACGCGCGCGGAGCTTGTCCGGCGAATTCCCCGGTCCCCCGCCATGACACTGCGCCAACGGAGTGGTCATCAGGCCCTCGCCGGTCCAGCCGGGCCAGGCTCGCCGATCTCCGTGGGGCGGGGGTCCCGCGAGTCGGCCCAGATACGGGCTGGTTCGCCCTTCAGGCTGGGCACCGGTCGCGGGCCGGCCCCGCGAGTGGGTCCGCCGCCACCGCGGCGGTTCTTCCGTGACGACGGGTCGGGCCGGTTCAGCGGAGCCGCGGCCGGGAGGGCCCGTTCAGGATTGACGGCGGGTCATCGCCCTGGCGATGTCGTGAAGCCGGCGGTAGGCGTCGGCGGTCGGCCGGGCCTGGGTCAGGGACCGCAACGCGGCCGCCAGGTGGCGGCGTGCTTCGTCCTCGGCCGCCTGCCGGCCGCCCGCCTGCTCCACGAGGCGGCGGGCCAGGTCCACGTCGGTCGCCCCCGGCCGGTGCGGTGTGCGGTACAGCTCGCGCAGCCGCTCGGCGGCCGGGCCCCGGGCGGCCAGGGCCGCCACCACCGGCAGGGACTTCTTGCGCGCGGCGAGGTCGGCGCCGACCGGCTTGCCGCTGCGCGCGCTGCGGCCCCAGATGCCGAGGATGTCGTCCGTGCACTGGAAGGCCACGCCGAGGCTCCGGCCGAACTCCCGGAGTCCGCCCACCCGGACGGCGTCCGCACCGGCCAGCACGCCGCCCAGTGCGCAGGCGCAGCCGATCAGGGAGCCGGTCTTGCCCGCGGCCATGGCCAGGTAGTCCGCGACCGACACCTCGTGCGCCTTCTCGAAGGCGACGTCGCGGCTCTGTCCCTCCACCAGTTCCAGGAGAGTGCCCACGAGTTCCCGCACGGCCGTCTCGGACCGGCCCGCCGGCACCTGGGACAGCACGCGCAAAGCCGCCGCCAGCAGCGCGTCCCCGGTCAGGACGGCGGCGGGGGTCCCGAACAGCGACCATGCGGCGGGCCGGTGGCGGCGCAGCACGTCGCCGTCGATGACGTCGTCGTGCAGGAGGGTGAAGTCGTGCACCAACTCCACCGCGACGGCGGCGGGTACCGCGTCCGAGGGGTCCGCCCCGACGGCCGCAGCCGACAGCAGCGCGAGAGCCGGGCGTACGGCCTTGCCGCCGCCGGACGCGGCCGCGCGGGGCGCCCCGTCGGCCTCGCACCAGCCCCGGTGATACCGGGCGACGAGGCTTTCCTCGGCCGGCAGCGACTCGACCGCGGACCGCAGGGCGGGCGCCAGCATGTCGTCCACCCAGTCCAGCCGCGGGAAGGCACCTGCCGGGGCCGGGTCGCCGGTCTGCGGCATGTGCTACTCCTCACGAGGGCGGGGCAGGAGGACCGGAGCGGGTTCGCCGACGGTGTGCGCGGAGCGCCGTGGCGGCCGTCGCACCAGTCAATCGGCTGCGGCATCGCCGGGAACGGCTGCGGCACCCCGCCCGGCGAAAGATCACCGGAGCGGCCCAGGTCCGTGACCCCGGTCCCGGCCGGCGCTCCCGCCTCCCCGGACACGCCGTCCGCCCCGCCGCGCGGGGCGACGGGGCGGACGGCTGCGGACGGTCGGTCAGCACGGTGTGGTTGCCATCAACTTCTCGAAGGAAGCCATGCAGTCCGGGCAGTGACGCGCCCGTTCACCGTCGGATGCCTCCATACGTTCGCGGAGCTGCTGTCCGCACAGTGTGGCCGCGGCCTGTTTGGCCAACACGTGCCACACCAACGCTCCGCCCGCCTTCTCCGGGCCCACGCACATTTCGTACATGATCGGCCTCCCAGCCTGGACGCCGCTGACACCCTCCAGGAGACACCGGTTGGACCGTCACCAGTACTGAGCGGGGTCCATTCGGGTGACGGCCGCCTCGTCCGACCGGGGCGGCCGCCCACCCGGACGGCTGCAAACGATCAGCCAACCGGCTCTGCACGGGTGCGCGTGACGTGTCGTCAGGTCGCGCGTACGCCGGTGACGACGAAGCCGCGGCGCGGGCGGGCCGGGAACGGGGCGGGCCGGGATGCGGGCGGGCCGGGACGGGGCGGGCCGGGATGCGGGCGGGCCGGGACGCGGCCGGCGCAGCACGGTCCCGTCGCGGAAGAACCGCCCGCCTCTCCCCCCTCACGCTCGGACAGCGGGTCGGTAACGGTGACTCCCCCTCAGCGCGTGTGCGTGCGCACCTGCTCCTCCAGCCGCCGCAGGCTGCCGTCGAGTGCTTCGGCGACCGCCTGCCCTCCGGGGTCGTGGCTGTCGTCGAGGAACGAAAGGTGCACCGTGACCTCGCTGGTCCCGCCGTCGAGTCCGGCGACCTGCAGCCAGCCGGCGTAACTGCCCTGCTCGCGCGTGCCCCATTCGATCCGCATCTGCTCGGGCCGGGCGCTCAGCAGGGCCGAGGTGTCCTGGTCGGTACGGTCCTCGTGCACGGTGACGGCGGGCGGCTCCTCCGGTTCCACGTGCAGGTCGCGGGGCAGCCAGGTGTCCAGTCGCCCCACGTCCGCGGCGTGGTCGAAGACCCGCTCGGGCGGGGCGTGCATGGTGCGGGAACGCTCGTACTCGGTCATGCGGCACCACTCCTCGGCGCTCGGGGGCGTACAGGGTGACGCGTGCCCCTTCCCGTAGGACCGAAGCACCGCGCGGGCGGCCGCCTCGACGGGCGGAGCGGGGGGCGCGATGCCAGACTGCTGGGCATCGTCCCCGCCGCGGCGGGCTCCCGACGAGAGGAGACGAGGTGTCCACGTCGGACCCGGACGACGCGGCGCTGCGGCGGTTCCTCGCCGATCCGGCCCACCTCACCCAGGACCTGCGCACCGCCACGGTACGTTCCGCCAAGGCGCTGGGGCTTCGGCAGGCCGTCGTCTACCTCGTCGACATCCAGCAGCGTTACCTCGTCCCCCAGACGGCCGTGGCACCGGCGCTCCCGGTCGACGGATCCCTGGCGGGTTGGGCGTACCGCACGCAGTCGCTCCGGGTGGAGGAGTCCAGGACGGGCGGCGGTATCACCGCATGGTTCCCGCTGCTCGACGGAGCCGAGCGGCTCGGCGTACTGGCCGTCGACGAGACGGCCCTCACCGCGTCCTCGCTGACCCGCGGCCGTGCGCTGGCTTCGCTGCTGGCCATGATGATCACCTCCAAGCGGGCCTACGAGGACTCCTTCGTCCGGCGCACCCGCACCGAGCGCATGCAGCTGCCGGCCGAGATGCTCCGCGCCCTGCTGCCCCCGCGCACCATCGGCGACGGCACCGTGGTGTCGACGGCCGTGCTGGAACCCGCCTACGAGATCGGCGGCGACGCCTTCGACCACGCGCTCACCGACACGACACTGCACGTGGCGGTTCTGGACGCCATGGGCCACGACCTGGCGTCCGGACTCACCAGCACCGTGGCGCTGGCGGCCTGCCGCAACGCCCGGCGCACCGGCCTGCCGCTGCCCGAACTCGTGCGGAGCGTGGACGAGGCGCTGTCGAACTGGCTGCCGGACAAGTTCTGCACGGCGGTCGTCGCGCAGCTCGACCTGGTCACGGGGCTGCTGCACTGGGTCAACTGCGGTCATCCGGCGCCCATCCTGATCCGGGACGAGCGGTTGATCATCGATGCGATGGAGCGCGACACCGACCCGCCCATGGGCATGCCGTCCCTGCTCACCGCACAGGAGCGGCGGACGCACGAGATCGCCCTGGAGCCCGGGGACCGGGTGCTTATGTACACCGACGGGGTCGTGGAGGCCCGCACCCGGGAGACCAAGCTGCTGGGGCTCGAACGTTTCGCCGACTACGTCATCCGGGCGACGGCGGGCGGAGAACCGGCCCCGGAGTCGTTGCGCCGGCTGATCCACTCGATCCTGGCCACCCAGGAGGACCGGCTGCGGGACGACGCGACGCTGCTCATGTTCGAGTGGCAGCCGCCCTCCGACGCCGGGACACGCCCGCACCCCGGCTGACGACCGGAGGGCCGGCCGTGACGGGAGCCCGGCGGGGCGGCGCCGGGCTCCCGCCCGACGGGGCTCGCCCGCGTACCGGTCACCTCCCGCGGCTCTCACACGGCGTGCCCCTGTGCGCGCAGCCATGCGTGCACGGTGTCCTTGTCGGCCGGTGTGATCCGGACCGGGCCCTCCACGTACGGTCCCTCGTCCTCGGTGAAGCCGGTGTCCGTGACCCTGGCGGTGACCCAGGTGGCGAGGTCCTGGGCGGCCCGTTCGGACAGCGCGCCGCGCTCCCAGCCCTCGCGGGCCTCGCCCGCGGCTGCGGGCTCGTGCCGTTCGGTCTCCTCGAGAAATGCCGCCACCAGCCGTTCAACGGTCCGGCGGTCGGCGGAATCGGTCTGCTGTGGCATCCGCTTGTCGCTCATGCGGGCCGGGTGCCCGTCCCCGCGCGCCCCACCCCGCCACGGGTCACGGTGTCGGCGGTACGGCGCCGGGTACCCGGAGGGGCAAGGGGAGGGCCGGTCCGTTCCGGTCCGCCGATGGCGACATCCGGAAGGGGACAACGATGACGCAGCCCGCCGACGACCACGCTCCCGGCAGGCGCACCGGCGTCTCCGAGCTGCGCCCGGCCGCCGGGGAGGCCGGGTCCGTCCCCCGGCACGCGGCGCCGCACGAGGATCTCCCGCTCGACCGCAACCAGGCGATCCTCCAGGCGGCCAAGCAGGTCGGCTCGATCCTCAAGAAGGCGGAGCACCCGTTCGCGCTGGCGGGGAGCGTCGCCGTGTACGCACACGGCGGCACGCAGAACCTCCAGCACGACGTCGACTTCTGCATCAGGCCCGAGGACGCGGACGCCGTCGCCGCGACCTTGCGCGAAGCGGGGCTGGTGGTCTATACGCCGCCCGAGGACTGGCTGCTCAAGGCGGACTGCCTCGGTCAGCAAGTGGACCTCATCTTCGAGATGGCGCACGATCCCGTCACGACGGAGCTGTTGGCCCGGGCCCAGGACCTGTCGGTCGACTCGGTGCTCATGCCGGTCCTGTCGCCGACCGATCTGCTGCGCGGTCTGCTGGCGGCCTTCTCGGAGCACCACTGCGACTTCGGGGCGGTGCTGCCGATCGCCCGCACCCTGCGCGAGAAGATCGACTGGGAGACGCTGCGCCGGGAGTGCGGCGAGGAGCCGATGCCCGCCGCGTTCTTCTTCATCCTCGAACGGCTGGAGATCGTCCCGCCGTCCGGTTCACCGGTCACCGCCCCGAAGGAGGAGCAGCCATGAGCGACCCCGTCGGACACCAGGGCCCCGCGGCGAGCGGCCCCGCCTCCGCGGCCGGGGACCGCGACGACGCCGGGCACGCCGAGCACGCCGGAAGCACCGAGAGCACCGGGAGCTCCCAGAACGCCGCATACCGTGTGGCCCACCTTCAGGAGCGGCTCGCCGCCGAGGAACTCGGGGAGCTGGGCGTGCGCGCCGAGCTGAGGGCCGGGTCGGTCGCGCTCACGGGCACCGTGCCGTCCGCGCAGTGCCGCGATGCCGTGCTGCGTCTCGCCCGTGAGGAGCTGGCGGGGCTGACCGTGCACACCGACCTCGTGGTGGCGGAGACCACCCGCCCCGACCATGCCGAGGAGCTGTGATGATCCGCGTCGCCGCCGTCGGAGACATCCACATGGGCCCCGACAGCGAAGGCCTGCTGCGGCCCGCGTTCGACACCCTGCCCGACTGTGCCGACCTGCTGCTGCTGGCGGGGGATCTCACCCGTCACGGCACGCCCGAGGAGGCACGGGTGGTGGCCCGGGAGGTACGCGACCTGCCGGTCCCGGTGGTGGCGGTGCTCGGCAACCACGACCACCACGACGAGCAGCCCGAGAAAGTCACCGACATCCTGCGGGACGCCGGCGTGACCGTGCTGGAGGGCGAGGGAACCGTCGTGGAGTGCGCCGGCGGCCGGCTGGGGATCGCGGGGACCAAGGGGTTCGGCGGCGGCTTCGTCGGGCGCAGCGCGGGCGAGTTCGGTGAGCCGGTGATGAAGGAGTTCGTCCGCACCACCCGCCGCTCGGCGGACAGTCTGCACGCCGCGCTCAAGGAACTGGGCGAGAAGGACTGCGCGGCCCGGGTGGCGCTGACCCACTTCTCCCCCGTCGCCGACACGCTGGCCGGGGAGCCACCGGAGATCCATCCGTTCCTCGGCAGCTATCTGCTGGCGGAGGCAATCGACACGGCCGGCGCCGACCTGGCCGTCCACGGCCACGCGCACCTGGGCTCGGAGCACGGGATGACGGCCGGCGGGGTCCGGGTGCGCAACGTCGCGCAGCCGGTCATCCGCCGGGCCTTCAACGTCTATCAGCTGGGCGCGGACTGACGGTCCGTCCGCAGGTCCGGTGCCGTCTCCTGCGTCGTACGGCCCAGGCAGGTGACGTCGGCGGGGTCGAGTCCGGCCGCCGCGACCTCGTGGAAGCCCAGCCGGTCGTAGAAGGCCCTGGCCGGGGTGTTGGCCGTCGCCATGACCAGGTGGACGGCCGGTACCCCGCGCTCCCGCAGAGCGCGCCAGAACTCCCGCATCAGGGCCCGGCCGTGGCCCTGCCCCTGCCACTCGGGCAGCAGGTCGATGTGCAGGTGGGCCGGGTACGCGGCCAGTTCGGGGACGACCATGCGCTCGGGGTCGTGCAGCAGTCCCGCCATGATCTCGTCCGGGGTGCCGGGCGGTCCCTGGGGCGCCGGGTGGCGGTCCGCGACCCGGGGCAGCCACTTCGCCCGGAACTCCTCGGCGAAGCGCGCGGTGTCCGCCGTGCCGAGGACGTAGCCGACGGCACGGCCCTCCCCGTCGTCCAGCACGAAGGCCAGGCCGGGGTCCAGGTGGACGTAGGGCGCGGCGAAGATGGCCGGGAGGATCGCGGGGTCGGCGTACACGGGCCTGCTGTCGCGGCCGTTGTGCGCGGTCCGGATGCAGATGTCGTCGAGGGCCGGGGCGTCGGACGGGCGGTAGGGGCGTACGGAGGCAGTCGCGGTCACCCCGCCATCCTGCCCGCTTGGGAGCGCTCCCACAACCGGTCGGCCTGCATCGCGCTGGACCGGGTACCCGGCGGCCGGCAGTGCGGCGGAGGTTGGCGGGAGGCCGGCGATGGAGGATGCGACGGACCGGATCGCGCGCCCGTGGGGCCCCCGGGTGCCCTACGGGCGGCACGAGACCTGGCCGGCCCGGGTGGACACGTTCCTCGCGGACGGGGTGGAGCCCGGTGCGGTGCAGCGGTGGGTGCAGTCCGCGTCGATCCTGCACTCCGACGGCGACGCGATGGACATCGCGGTGGCCGACGGCCGCATGGTGGGCGTCCGGGGCCGGGACGTGGACCGGGTCAACCGCGGCAGGCTCGGCCCGAAGGACCTGTTCGGCTGGCAGGCGAACGCCTCCCGTGACCGGCTGACCCGGCCGCTGGTCCGGCGCGAGGGCCGGCTGGTGGAGACCGACTGGGACACCGCGATGAACCTGGTGACCGCCCGCTCGCGCGCCCTGCTGGACGAGCGGGGGCCCGGCTCGATCGGCTTCTACACCTCCGGTCAGCTGTTCCTGGAGGAGTACTACACGCTGGCGGTCCTGGCCCGGGCCGGCATCGGCACCAACCACCTGGACGGCAACACGCGGCTGTGCACGGCGACGGCGGCGGAGGCGCTGAAGGAGACCTTCGGCTGCGACGGACAGCCCGGCAGCTACGACGACTTCGACCACGCCGACGTGATCGCGCTGTTCGGTCACAACCTCGCCGAGACCCAGCCCGTGCAGTGGATGCGGATCCTCGACCGCTTCGAGGGGGCCGACCCGCCGCGCCTGCTGTGCGTCGACCCGCGCCCCACCCGCGTCGCCGCACACGCCGCCGTCCACCTCGCGCCGCGCGGCGGCACCAATGTCGCCCTGCTCAACGCGCTGCTGCACGAGACGATCCGGCACGACCGGGTCGACCACGGCTTCGTCGCCGCGCACACCGTCGGGTTCGACGAACTGGCCGCCCGGGTCGCCGACTGCACGCCGAAGTGGGCGGCGGACATCTGCGACGTCCCCGCCGCCCGGATCGAGGAGGCCGCCGAACTCGTCGGCACCACCGAGGCGTTGGTCTCCACCGTCCTCCAGGGCGTCTACCAGTCCCACCAGGCCACCGCCGCCGCCGTCCAGGTCAACAACCTGCACCTGATCCGCGGCATGCTGGGCCGGCCCGGCGCCGGCCTCCTCCAGATGAACGGCCAGCCCACCGCCCAGAACACCCGTGAGTGCGGCGCCGACGGCGACCTGCCGGGCTTCCGCAACTGGCAGAACGACTCCCACGTCGCCGACCTCGCCGAGGTGTGGAACGTCGAGCCGGAGACCATTCCGCACTTCGCGCCGCCGACCCACGCGATGCAGATCTTCCGTTACGCCGAGCAGGGCTCGCTGCGGATGCTGTGGATCAGCGGCACCAACCCGGCCGTCTCGATGCCCGAACTGGGCCGCATCCGCTCGGTCCTGGCGCAGGAGCGGCTCTTCACGGTCGTACAGGACCTGTACCTGACGGAGACCGCGCAGCTGGCCGACGTGGTGCTGCCCGCCGCCACCTGGGGCGAGAAGACCGGCACGCTCACCAACGCGGACCGCACGGTGCACCTGTCCGACAAGGCCGTCGAACCGCCCGGCGAGGCCAGGCCCGACCTGGACATCTTCCTGGACTACGCCCGGCGCATGGACTTCCGGGACAAGGACGGCGGCCCGCTGATCACCTGGGACGGTCCCGAGTCGGCGTTCGAGGCGTGGAAGCGGTGCAGCGCGGGCCGCCCCTGCGACTACACGGGCCTGTCCTACGCCGGGCTGCGCGGCACCGGCGGCATCCAGTGGCCCTGCGACGAGCGGGCCCCCGAGGGCACCACCCGGCTCTACACCGACGGCATCAGCTGGGCCCACCCGGACCTGTGCGAGAGCTACGGCAAGGACCTGGAGACCGGGGCGTCGCAGGAGGTCGTGGAGTACCGCTCACTGAACCCGGACGGCAGGGCGATGCTGAAGGCCGCGGCCTACCTGCCGCCGCACGAGGAGCCCGACGAGGAGTACCCGTTCCAGCTCACGACGGGCCGGACGCTCTACCACTTCCACACCCGTACGAAGACCGGCCGGGCGCCGCAGCTCAACGACGCCGCTCCGGACGTGTGGGTGGAGATCTCCACCGGCGACGCGGAGCGGCTCGGTCTCGGCGAGGGCGACCTGGTGGAGGTCGCCGGCAGGCGCGGCGCGCTGCGCGGGCGGCTGCGGGTGACCGGCATCCGGACCGGGCTGCTGTTCGTGCCCTTCCACTACGGCTACTGGGACACCGACGGCGGCTCGGGTCCCGGTGCGGACACGCCGGGGCGGGCCGCCAACGAGACGACCATCACCGACTGGGACCCGGCCTCCAAACAGCCGCTGTTCAAGACGGCGACGGCCGCGCTCACCCTCGTCGAGCGCTCGGACGGCCGGCCCTCCCCCGCCCCCACGACGACCGCGTCGGCACCGGCCGCCGCCGGCGCGGCCCCGCCCACCGCGGGCGGAGCCGCGGCCCGCACGGTACGGCAGGAGCCCGCCCCGTTTCCGCACGGCGACGAGGGAGGCACCCGGTGAACGGCATCACCCTGACCCTGCGCACGCTGCACCGCGGCGAACGGCACCTGGCGCACGACCTGGTGACCGTCGCCGAGCGGCACCGCGCCGAGCACGAGGTCCACCACGTCGCCACCGACCTGGCCCGCTGGTCCCGCGAGCACGTGCGGCGGCTCGCCGAGACCGGCGCGGAGCACGGCGTGGAGCTGGGGGAGGCTCGGGACCCGGCCGCCGCCGGTGTCCTGGCGACGCTGCGCGAGAGGGCCTCCGAGGCGGTCGCGCACCGGCCGGAGCCCGGACTGCTCCTCCTTCGGGACCTGCGGGAGCTGCACCTCGCGGCGGCGGAGAACTCCTTGCACTGGGAGATGCTCGCCCAGGCGGCCCAGGCCTACAGGGACGGCCGGCTGCTGGCGCTCGTCTCCTCCTGTCACCCGCGGACGCTGCGCCAGATGCGCTGGACCAACACCATGATCAAGAACTTGTCGCCGCAGATCCTCACCAGTCTGTGACCTGCGTTCTCCCCGCCCGGCGGGGTGCCGGACCGTACCGGTGCGCCCCGCGCGCCGAATGGCGGCGCCCGGCCGGGGCACCAGATGATCCCAGAGGGGCACCACCCCGCTGGTGATCCCGTCGCACCCCCTCGGAGAGAGCGAGAGAGCGTCATGAGTCTTCTGCGTCTGGCCGGCCGGCCGATGCTCGCCTCGATGTTCGTCGCGGGCGGCCTGCAGTCGCTGCGCAGGCCGCAGGACGTGGCACCGGCGGCCGAGCCGGTCGTGCGGCCGGTGACCGACCGCGTGTCGGTGCTGCCGGACAGCACCGAGCAACTCGTACGGCTCAACGGCGCCGTGCACGTGGTGGGCGGCCTCATGCTCGGCCTCGGCCGGTGTCCGCGGGTGGCCGCGCTGGCCCTCGCGGCGACGCTGGTCCCCACCACGCTGGCGGCGCACCGGTTCTGGGAGGCGGAGGACGCGTCCGACCGCGCCCAGCAGCGCATCCACTTCCTGAAGAACCTGTCCATGATGGGCGGCCTGCTGATCGCGGCCGACGACACGGGCGGCGCGCCCTCGTGGCTGTGGCGCGGACGGCACGCCGCCCGGGGTCTGCGGCGCGACGCCCACCTGGTGCAGCGCACGGTCCGCGCCACAGCCGGACCGGCGTCCCGGGCGGGCGGTGTGCGGGCCAAGCTCGGGAGCTGAAAGGCGCGTTAGCCCGCGGCGTCCCCGGGGACCCGGTGGTCCGTACGCCCGTGGCGGGTCGGTCCCGCAACCGCCACGACTTCGCTGGAGGTGGAACATGGGACACGGAGGAAACGTCATCGACGAGCTGACGACCGATCACCGCGAGGTCGAGGAGCTCTTCGGCAAGATCGAGGCACTGCCGCCCGGTCACAAGGACCGCAAGCTGTACGCCGATCAGGCCACGATCGAGCTGATCCGGCACTCGGTGGCGGAGGAGGCGTATCTGTACCCGGCCGTCCGCGAGCACGTGGCGAACGGGGACGCCCTCGCCGACAAGGAGCTGGAGGACCACGCCGGCGCCGAGCAGATCATGAAGGACCTGGAGGGATGCGCGGCGGACGACGCCGAGTTCGACCGGTTGATCGGCAAGCTGATGAGCGAGATCCGTGAGCACGTCGCCGACGAGGAGGGCAACCTGTTCCCGAGGCTCCGCGAGGCGTGTCCCGCGGACGCCCTGGACCAGTTGGGCGACAAGGTCCGGCAGGCGAAGAAGACGGCGCCCACCCGGCCGCACCCCGCCGCCCCGGACAAGCCGCCGATGAACAAGCTGCTCGCCCCCGGCGCGGGCATGGTCGACCGGGTGCGGGACGCGATGTCGGGCCGGGGCAAGTCCGGCTGAGCGGCCACCGCCGCCACGCGTGAGGGGGCCCTTCGCCACGGCGAAGGGCCCCCTCACGCGTCTGTGCCGGGCGGCCACGCTCTCACGTCACGCCCACCACTCCCCCGTCCCCTTCCGCGCGGCCCCGTCGGTCGCCTCGGGGACCGGGTCGGGCCGTCCGCGCAGGGCGGCGACGGTGCGTTCCAGCCCGTCCTGCCAGCTCACCCCGGGCAGCCAGCCGAAGATCTCACGGGCGAAGCCGGTGACCGGCCGGGGCTCGGCGTGCCCGTGCCCGGGATCCTCGACGAAGGCCAGCGGCGAGTCGGAGCCGGTCAGCTCGATCACCAGCCGGGCGATCTCCGCGTCCGTGGGCTCCTCGTCGCCGCCGATGTCCACCGGCCGCACCGAGCGGCCGGCCGCGACCAGCAGGACGCCGTCGACCATGTCGTCGACGTAGCACAGGGGGCGGGTCCGGCTGCCGTCGCCGACGACGGTGACCGGCCGCCCGGCCAGGGCCTGCACGATGGCGGCGGCCGGGGTGTTCGCGCCGTCCGTCCGCATGCCGGGTCCGTATCCGGAGAACAGCCGGACGATCCCGGCGTTCGATCCGTGGGCCTCCGCGTGCGCGGCGACCAGCGCCTCGGCGAACCGGGTGGCCTCGGCGCGGGCGCGGTGGGGACGTAGCGGGTCGGCGTCGTCCGGGAAGCCGGCATGGGCGTCGGAGCACACCGGCGCGGAGGAGGCGAGCAGGAACCGGGCGCCGTCCCGGTCGGCGACGTTCAGCGCGGTACGGGTGCCCAGGCCGCCCGCTTCGAGCACCTCCACGGGCCGCTCCGGCCGGGCGGCCGGGGACGCCGGGCCCGCGAGGTGCAGGACCAGGTCGTAGGGGCCGGTGAGGGCGTCGGCGCAGCCGGGATCCGAGACGTCTCCCTCCAGGAACCGGAAGCCGGGACGCCCCGCCAGGTGGGCCACCTTCTCCGCACGGCCGGTGGAGAGGTTGTCCAGGCAGTCGACGCCCGCGCCCGCGTCGAGCAGCCGGGTGCACAGGTGGGAGCCGAGGAATCCGGCGCCGCCGGTCACCAGGACACGGCCCCAGGGCGCCCGGGACTCCCCCGGTGGGCTGAACGCCGCCGTCGGCATCATGAGGACGACCTTTCTCCCTCGGCGGGGCGCGACCGGAGTACCGGCGCGCGCCTCGGCGGTGCGCCCGGCGCGCTCACGGAGAGCCGAAGAGCCTGCCCCGGGTGCCCCGCCGGGGCGACCGCATGCGCCGGTGTCCGCCGACGGCGTCACGCACCGTGATTACGGTCACGGCCGACGGACGGGCGGCAGGTACCCGGCGCCGTGATCACGTACTGTGTTCAAATCCACTCGGCCCGTCAAGTGGGGCTCGCCCGGCGGCCCTTGACCCGGCCGGGCGGCGGGCGGGGCGCGGACCGGTGACGACTCGCCGACGCCTTCTGTCACGATGGTCGGCGCCGTTTCCGGCCCAGTGGAACGGTCGCGCAGCGCAGCCGGCCTACTCGTTCCCGTCCGTTTTCCTTCCGGGTCCCCGACCCGCCTTCGAGTGGCGCCCCTGTGTCTTCTTCCTCCGCCCCTGCCCCGCCGTCCTCCCCCGCCGCGCCGTCCGGGTCCGCGTCCCGCTCGCCGTGGCGTTCCCTGCGGTACCGCAGCATGCGCTGGTGGTCGGTCGCGAACTTCGTGTCGAACGCCGGTACGTGGATGCAGCTGACCGTGCAGAACCTGCTGGTCCTGCAGATCACCGGGTCCGCCGCGGCGACCGGTCTGTCCATGTCCGTGCAGGCCGCGCCCGCGCTGTTGATCAGCGTGTTCGGCGGTGCGGCCGTCGACCGCTGGCCGCGCAGACTGACCGCCGCGGTCAGCCAGGCGCTGCTCGGCGCGGTCGCGTTCGTGACCGCGGTCATGGTGGCGCTGGACCGCCTCGACCTGACCACGCTCATGGTGCTGGCCGCCGTCACCGGTGTCGTCGCCACCGTCGACGGCCCGGCGTGTTCCCTGCTCGGCAACGACCTCGTCCCGCGCGAGGACGTGCCCTCGGCGATCGGGGTGGGGGCGCTGGTGCACCAGGCCGGCCGGCTCACGGGCGCCGCGCTGGCCGGTGTGACGGTCGGTTTCCTCGGCACGGCCGCCGCGTACGCGGCCAACGGGCTGTCGTTCCTGTTCGTGGCCGCGGTCATCCCCTTCCTGCGCCCGGCGCGCGGTTCCGCCGGGCAGACCGGGACGGTCAAGGAGGACGGTCCGCCGGACACCATGAGCGTGCGCGAGGGGCTGGCGTTCTTCGTGCGCCGCCCCCGGCTGCTGGCGCTGGCCGGTGTCACCGGGGTGAGCGCGGTCTTCGGGCGCAACTACCAGCTGACCCTGGCCGTGCTGGTCACCGGGCCGCTCGCGGGCGGCGCGGGGTCGTTCGGCACGGTGTCCACGGTGCTGGCGGCCGGCGGCATCGTCGGCGCCGTCCTGGGCGCCCGGCTGCGCCGCCCCTCCGTGCGGGTGGTGGGGGCGCTGGCGGCGGCGGGCGGGCTGCTCCAGGTGGTGGCGGGCATGTCGCCGTCGCTGGCCGTCCTGCTGGTGATGGTGCTGCCGATGGCCGTCGTGGAGTCCGTCTCCGACACCGCGGGCACGGCCGTGCTCCAGACCGACCCGCCCGCCCACCTGCGGGGCCGGGTCCTCGGGGTGTGGGGCAGCATCGGCACCGTCTGGGGCCTGGGCGGGCCGCCCGCGCTGGGCCTCCTGATGGAGCTGGCCGGCGCCCGCGGCGCCCTGATCGCGGGCGGGCTGATCATCGCCGGCACGATCGGTGCGGGCCACCTGCTGCGCGAGCGCGGGACGAGGGTGCCGCGGGTGTCCCCGGTGGCGCACCTGGAGACGGCTGCCTGAGGCCCACGCCGGGCGGCGCCGGGCATCGCCCCGGCCTTCCGGGCCCAGCGCCCGACGCCGGGCATCGCCCCCGGCCTCCTGGGCCTGCCGCCCGACGCCTGCCGTCGGCCGCCCGCACACACCCGCACGGAGCCGCCGGCGATTGCCGCCGGCTGCCTGCGCACAGCGACAGCCGACAGCCGTCTGCCGCCCCATGCCTACCGGACGCCGACTGCCGCCCCATGCCTGCCGGACGCCGACTGCCGCCCGTCGCCCGTCAGGCGACGAGGGCCTGGCCCGGGTCCAGGCGGGCCAGGAGCTGGGCGTGGTGCAGGGCGGCGACGGGGGCGACGAGGTCCGGATGGCGCAGCAGGGCCGCCGCCCGGCGGTCGGACTCGTCGGGTGCCAGCAGGCGCCGGAACTCCACCGGCGTTCCGGCCGGGGGACCGCCGTCGGCCAGGGCGGCGACGGCGGGACCGGCGAGCGCGGGCTCGGTCAGCAGGCAGGCGGCCCAGCTGGCGACGACCTCGTCCACCCAGGTCCGCCAGGCGTCCGCGTCGGGGTCGGCGAAGGCCGCGCCGTCGGCGCCGGTGATCCAGTCGAGCCGTGCGGCCCCGCCGGGGCCCGCGACGCCGAGCAGCGCCACGTCCATCGGGGTGGGATAGCGCAGCCGGGCCGCGACCGTGACGGCCTGCCGGGCCTGCACCTCGCACAGGGCGTCCGCCAGCGCGCCCCCGGACGCCGGGTAGGCGCGGGTGAGCCACTGTGCGGTCGCCGCGATGACGGGGGAGAGATCTGTGTGCACTGGCGGGCCGTCCGAACTGCTCGTCGTGGGGAACACGGGTCCGTGCAGACGGTAGCCCGCGGCGCACCGCGCGGAACATGGCCCGGCTCTCGCCCACGGCGTGGCCTCGGCCACATCCCGCCCTGCGCACGTCGTCCCGTCCGGAGTGCGACCCTGTACCCCGTTCGCCGATCACCGGGCCCCGCCCGGCTCTCCGGTGTGGAGGAGAAGTCCTGAGTACCACCGTCCTCTCCGAGGCCGTCCCCGTCGCCCTGCTGCTGGGTGTCCTGGCCTTCGCCGTACTGCGTCCCCGGGGGCTGCCGGAGGCCGTCGCCGCCGTGCCCGCCGCCGCGCTGGTCGTCGCCCTCGGCGCGGTCACCCCGCGCGAGGCGTGGGAGCAGACCCGTACGCTGCTGCCGGTCGTCGTCTTCCTCGCGCTGGTCCTGATGCTGGCCTACCTGTGCGCGAAGGAGGGCCTGTTCGAGGCGGTCGGCGCGGCCGTGGCCCGTCGGTGCGGCGGGAGTCCGCGGCGGCTGCTGACCGGGGTGTTCGCCGTGGCCTGCGCGGTGACGGCCGTGCTCAGTCTGGACGCCACCGCCGTCCTGCTCACGCCCGTGGTCCTCGCCACCGCGTCCCGGGCCGGCGCCCGGGCCCGCCCGCACGTGTACGCGACGGCGCACCTGGCGAACTCCGCCTCGCTGCTCCTGCCGGTCTCCAACCTGACCAACCTGCTGGCGTTCACGGCGAGCGGGCTGTCCTTCACCCGGTTCGCCGCGTTGATGGCGCTGCCCTGGCTGGCCGCGATCGCCGTCGAGTACGCCGTGTTCCGCCGGTTCTTCCGCGCGGACCTGGCCGATCCCGCGCCCCTCGCCCCTGTGCCCGTCGCTCCGGCGCGGGTCGGCCCGGCGGCACCGAAGGCGCCGGGCGGTGTCCCCGGGTCCGGGCCGACCGTGCCGGCCACGCCGCCCCCGCCGGCCGTGCCGCGGTTCACCGTCGTCGTCGTCGCCCTCACCCTGGCCGGGTTCGCGGTGGCCTCGCCGGCCGGGGTGGAGCCCGCCTGGGCGGCGCTCGGCGGTGTGCTGGTGCTCGGGGTGCGGGCGCTGGCCCGGCGCCATGTCACGCCCCGGGAGATGGTGGGCGCCGCCGCTCCGCTGTTCTGCCTGTTCGTACTCGCCCTCGGCGTCGTGGTGCAGGCGGTGGTGGCGGGCGGCCCGGCCACGCGGCTGGGGCGGCTGCTGCCGGACGGGGAGTCGCTGCCGGCGCTGCTCGCGGTGGCGGCGGTCGCCGCGCTGCTGGCCAACCTGGTCAACAACCTGCCGGCGGTACTGGCCCTGCTCCCGCTGGCCGCGCCCGCCGGCCCGGCCCAGGTCCTCGCCGTGCTGATCGGGGTGAACCTCGGACCCAACCTGACCTACGTCGGTTCGCTGGCGACCCTGCTCTGGCGGCGCATCCTGCACCGGCACGGCATCGAGGTGGAGCTGGGCCGCTTCACCCTGCTGGGGCTGCTCACCGTGCCGACCACGCTCGCCGCGTCGACCGTCGCCCTGTGGGGGGCGGTTCACCTCGTCGGCACCTGACGGTTCACCTCATCGGCACCCGGCGCTCCGGTCCCCGGACCGTGCCGGGGGCGCCTTCACCAGGCCACGCTGGGAGCGGCCGGCCGGCGGACGGCCTCGGCCGCGTCCCGCAGGTGCAGGGCGACGGTGATCAGGGCGCGCAGCGCGGAGGGCCGCAGGCTCTGGGCGCTCTCGGCGGCCAGTACCAGCAGACAGCCCGCGGCCTGCTCGACGACCGGGACGGAGAAGGCGAAGTCGTCGCCGTCGGCGCCGCGGAAGGCGCGCCACGGCGTGGCGGCACCGTCGATGGCCTTGTGCACCGCTTGCTCCAGGTGCTGTGCGGCCTGCCGGCACACGGGGGCGGGCAGGGTGATGGTGCGATGGAACGCTGAACTGGTCATAGTCCCATTGCTCCCCCGCCCCCGGGCTCTCCGATCGGCGCACCCGGCGCTTTTCACCGGGTCGGCGGCAGCCGGGCACGGCAGCGCACCCACCGGCGCGGCGGGGACCCGACCCTGCCGTGACGGGACCCGACCCGGCCGCGGTGGGCTCCCGGCCCGGCCGCGGCAGCGTCCTAGGCTCGTGGACATGACTCCCACCAGCTCGCCCTCCTCCGTCGCGGCCCGGTTCACCGGCCGGGCGGTGACCGGTGAGCGTCCGCTCTCCGGGGCGCTCACCGAAGTCGCGCTCGACGACGGCCGCACGGTCGTCGTCAAGTTCCAGGAAGCCCCGGGTGCGGCCCGGGCCGAGGCCGCGGGGCTGCGCTGGCTCGCGGACGCCGGGACGGTCCGGATCCCGGCGGTGCACGGCGTGGACGAGCGCGCACTGGTCACCGACCGGGTGGCGCAGGGGCCGGCGAGCGCCGGGGCGGCGGTGCGGTTCGGCCGGGATCTGGCCGGGCTGCATGCCGCCGGGGCACCGGCGTTCGGCGCCGCGCCGCCCGGCGGACCCGAGGAGGCGTACATCGGGCTCGCCCCGATGCGCAACGCCCCGGGGGACGACTGGCCCAGCTGGTACGCCGCGCACCGCGTGCTGCCGTATCTGCGCCGCGCGGTCGACGAGGGCACCGTCCGGACGGCCGAGGCCGCCGACGTCGAGCGGGTCTGCGAGCGGCTGCCGGAGCTGGCGGGGCCCGCGCGGCCGCCGGCCCGGCTGCACGGGGACCTGTGGAACGGCAACGTGCTGTGGGGCGCCGACGGTGAGGTCCACCTGATCGACCCGGCGGCGCACGGCGGGCACCCGGAGAGCGACCTGGCGATGCTGCGCCTCTTCGGCTGTCCGCACCTGGGCCGGATCCTGGCGGGCTACCAGGAGGTGGCACCGCTCGCGGACGGCTGGCCGGACCGCGTCGGTGTGCACCAGCTCTTCCCGCTGCTGGTGCACGCCGTGCTGTTCGGGCGCGGCTACGCCGAGCAGGCCGCCGCGGCGGCCCGCTCGGCCCTGCGGCAGGCGGGGTGAGCAGCGGGAGTCCGGGCGACTGATGTCCCATCGGGTCATGTGTCCCAGTGGGACATTTTCGGGTGTACGCTCGGAGGCATGACGGCGACGAAGCCCTCCCCCACCGAGGACCGGCGGCAGCGCAAGGCGCGGCAGACCCGCGACGCGCTGGCCACCGCCGCCTGCGACCTGATCCTGGAGCGCGGGCCGGCGGCGACCACCGTGGAGGAGATCGCCGAGCGGGCGGACGTCACGCGCCGCACGTTCAGCCGGCACTTCGCCGGCAAGGAGGACGCGGCGCTCGACTTCGTCCGCCGGGACGGCGACCGGATCAACGCGCTGCTGCGGGCCCGCCCCGCCGGGGAGCCGCCGCTGCTCGCCTACCGCAGGGCCGTGCGGGACTGGCTGGCCGACCGGGAGGACCCGGCCTGGCACGTGCGTCCCCGGATGCGCCGCCTGCTGGCCCTGGCCGGCACCGAGCCCGAGCTGTTCGCCGCCTACCAGCGCATCCGGGTCGACGCCCAGGAGGAGTCGATCCGCATCGTCGCCGCCCGGCTGGGGATCGACGAGACGGCCCGGGACGTGCGCCCGGCCGCCGTCGTCGACGCCGCCGCCGGGGTTCTGATCGCCGCCCTGCGCCTGTGGGCGCGCGGCGGAGAGGGGGACTCGGGAGCCGCAGACCTCGCCGCCCTGGTGGAGCAGGCCTACGACGCCCTGATCACGGAGGCCGCGGCCGCGACCCCCGCCGGCACCATCGAAGAGTGAGAACAGCACCATGAGCACCACCGACACCACCCCCGCCACCGGCACCACGCCCGCCGCCGAGTTCGCCGGGCGCACCGCCCTCGTCACCGGTGCCGCCTCCGGCATCGGCCTCGCCACCGCCCGCCGGCTCGGCTCCGGCGGCGCGAACGTCGTCGTCGCCGACTTCAACGCCGAGGGCGCCGAAAAGGCCGTCGCCGACCTCACGGCACAGGGCGTGCGCGCCGCCGCCGTCGAGCTGGACGTGACCCGCCCGGAGTCGGTCGAGGCCGCGGTCCGGTTCACCGTCGACACCTACGGCGGACTGGACCTCGCGGTGAACAACGCCGGCATCGGCGGCCCCAGCGCCCCGACCGGCGAGTACGACGTGGACGCCTACCAGCGGGTGGTGCGCACCAACCTCGACGGCGTCTTCTACTCGATGCGCTTCGAGCTGCCCGCCATGCTGGCCGCGGGCCGCGGCGGCTCGATCGTGAACGTCGCCTCCATCCTCGGCTCGGTCGGCTTCGCGGGCTCGCCCGCCTACGTCGCCGCCAAGCACGGCGTGGTCGGGCTGACCAAGGCGGCCGCCGCCGAGTACGCCGCCCAGGGCGTCCGGATCAACGCCGTCGGTCCCGGCTTCATCGACACCCCGCTGCTGAAGACCATGGACGAGGCCGCCTACAACGGCCTGGTCGCCCTGCACCCGGCCGGCCGCCTCGGGCGCTCCGAGGAGGTCGCCGAGCTGATCGCCTTCCTGCTGTCGGACCGCGCGTCCTTCGTCGCCGGCAGCTACCACCTGGTCGACGGCGCCTACACGGCCGTCTGACACCGGTCACCCGCCAGGGGGGAGAACGAAGGAGTCCGAACATGAAGGCACTGCAGTACCGCACCATCGGCGCCCCGCCCGAGGTCGTCACGGTCCCCGACCCGGAGCCCGGCCCCGGCCAGGTGCTGCTGAAGGTGACCGCGGCCGGCGTCTGCCACTCCGACATCGCGGTGATGAGCTGGCCCGCCGAGGGCTTCCCGTACGAGCTGCCGCTCACCCTCGGTCACGAGGGCGTCGGCACTGTGGCCGCGCTCGGCGCCGGGGTGAGCGGACTGGCCGAGGGCGACGCGGTCGCCGTGTACGGGCCCTGGGGCTGCGGCACCTGCGCCAAGTGCGCGGAGGGCAAGGAGAACTACTGCCTGCGCGCCGACGAGCTGGGCATCCGGCCGCCGGGACTCGGCCGTCCGGGTTCCATGGCCGAGTACCTGCTGATCGACGACCCGCGCCACCTGGTCCCGCTGGACGGGCTCGACCCGGTCGCGGCGGTGCCGCTCACGGACGCCGGGCTGACCCCGTACCACGCGATCAAGCGGTCGCTGCCCAAGCTGGTCCCCGGTTCGACCGCGGTGGTCATCGGCACCGGCGGTCTCGGCCACGTCGCCATCCAGCTGCTGCGCGCCCTGACGTCCGCCCGGGTCGTCGCGCTGGACGTCAGCGAGGAGAAGCTGCGTCTGGCCCGTGCGGTGGGCGCGCACGAGGCGGTGCTGTCGGACGCGGGGGCGGCGGACGCCGTGCGTGAGATCACCGGCGGTCTCGGCGCCGAGGCCGTGTTCGACTTCGTCGGCGTGGCGCCCACCGTGCGGACCGCCGGAGCCGTCGCCGCCGTCGAGGGCGACGTCACGCTGGTCGGCATCGGGGGCGGCTCGCTGCCCGTCGGGTTCGGCATGCTGCCGTTCGAGGTGTCGGTCAACGCGCCGTACTGGGGCAGCCGCAGCGAGCTGATCGAGGTGCTGAACCTGGCCCGCTCCGGCGCCGTGTCGGTGCACACCGAGACGTACTCGCTGGACGACGCCCCGCTCGCCTACGAGCGGCTGCACGAGGGCAAGGTCAACGGCCGTGCGGTGATCCTCCCCCACGGCTGAGCGGCACCGGGGGCGCGACCGGTCCCCCGTTCCGGTCGTGCCCCCGTTCCGCCGAACCTACGTGGACGGCTCCGCCGTTGTGAACAGTGCCGGTGCCCGCTGCCGGGCCGTCCGGACTCACTCGTGCACAGGTGAGTCCGGATGGCCCGGTTTCGTCCCGTACAGGGGCGGCGGGTCGAGGTCACCGGCCGCCAGGTGGGCGAGGACGACCTCGTACAGGTCGCTCCCGGCGGCCAGCAGCTGCCGTTCGAGGACCGGCTCGGCGCTGCGGACGTGCTCGCGGACGGTCTGCGCGTGCATGCCGAGCCGGTGTGCGGCGCGTTCGGCGTTGCCGCCGGCGGCGATCCAGGTGCGCAGGGTGCGGCGCAGGTCCCGGCCGTCCGGGTCGAGGCGGCCGAGCAGGCCGGCGGCCCAGGTACGCAGCGCGGGCCCGGACAGCAGGTCGGTGAGCCGGGCCGCCCCGGTCCGTGCGCCGGTGCCGGCGCCGGGCGGGATCTCGGCGAGCCCGACGTGGGCGTTCAGGGCGAGGTGGACGGCGGCCCGGGCGGTCAGGTCGTCGAAGTCCGTGCGCAGCAGCGACTCGACCCGGTCCATACGGGCGCGGACCGTGTTGCGGCTGACGCCGAGGATCTTCGCCGCGTTGACGGCGGTGAACTCCAGGCCGAGCCGGGTGGTGGCGAGCAGTTCGGCGCGGGTGTGGTGCGCCAGGGTGTCGAGCGGGCTCAGCACGCCGGCCGTCCAGTCGTGCAGCTCCGCCGGGACCATCAGCCGCTCGGGGCGGGTCCGCTCGGCGTACAGGGCCGCCTGCTGAGGGCGGAACCGGGCCACCGCGAGGGCGCTGACGGCCTGGCCGTAGGCCGCCGCGGTGCGGGCGAGCCCCTGACGCGTGCTGCCGCCGAGGAACACGCCGGGGCGGCGGCCGACCAGTGAGCGCAGTTCCCGCCCGGCCGTGTCGCGCGGCGCGAGGACGATCACGTGTCCGTCCACCGCCGGGCACCGCACGACCAGCGCCTCCTTCCCCGTCGCCGCCAGGCACTCCTCGGCGAGACGGTCCCGCTCGGCGGGGCCGCTCTCCACGACGTAGACGCAGGCCGTGTCGGTGTCGAGGAGACCGGGCCAGAGACCGGCGGCCACCCGGCGGGCGGAGACGGTGTCCTCGACCATCAGCAACTGCAGGATGGCCAGGCGCAGGTCGGACGTGGCCCGCCGCAGCCGGTGCCCGGCCGCGGCCGACTCGTGGCCGGCCAGCAACAGCTCCACCACCTGGGCGGCGTGCGTGACGATGTCGGAGACACGCCGGTCGAAGGGCGCCCCGCGGGCCACCACGAGGACGGCGGCCTGTGCCGGGCGGGACCGCTCGACACGGACGAGCCGCAGGTGGCGCCCCCGGTCCTCCAGGGCGGCGGAGGCGATCCGGCCGGAGGTGACGTCGGCGACCAGGCCCTCGTCCAGCGGGACGCGGGTGCCGGCCAGCAGCCGGCCGCCGCCGTCCTGCAACGAGACGCTCGCGTGGGCGGTGGCGGCGAGCCAGGCCACGACCCGGTCCGGGTCGCGTCCGCCCGGTCGCAGGTGCCCGAGCAGCTCCCGCGCCCATTCCGCGTGCTCGCCGGCCCCGGAGATCCGCTGCCGTCCCGTGTCCTGTCGGCCCGCCACGTCGGCCTTCTCCTCGCCTCGCCTCGTATCCGGCCCAGGCCGGGGACGTTACCTCATGGCCTCGCGCCCGGCTCCGCGCCGGCCGTGGGGGCGGGAGCACCGGGCCTGTCGGACGGGGCGGGCGCGCGGGGCCTGTCAGACGGGGCGGGCGCGCGGGCATAAGCTCGGTGAATGGCGAAGTACTTCGACGTGCACCCCGACAACCCCCAGCCGCGCAGCATCGCCCAGGTCGCCGACAGCGTCCGCTCCGGCGCGCTGATCGCATATCCGACGGACTCCTGCTACGCACTGGGCTGCCGGCTGGGCAGCCGCGACGGGATCGACCGCATCCGGTCGATCCGCCGCCTGGACAACCGGCACCACTTCACCCTCGTCTGCCAGGACTTCGCGCAGCTCGGCCAGTTCGTGCAGATCGACAACGACGTGTTCCGGGCGATCAAGGCGTCGACGCCCGGCAGCTACACCTTCATCCTGCCGGCGACGAGGGAGGTGCCGCGCATGCTTCAGCATCCGAAGAAGAAGACCGTGGGCGTGCGCATCCCCGACCACGTCGTCACCCAGGCCCTGCTGACCGAACTCGGTGAACCGCTGCTGTCCAGCACGCTGTTGCTGCCCGACGAGGAGGAGCCGATGACGCAGGGCTGGGAGATCAAGGACCGGCTCGACCACGTGCTGGACGCGGTCGTCGACTCCGGGGACTGCGGCACCGAGCCGACCACGGTCGTCGACTTCTCCGACGGCGAGGCGGAGATCGTGCGGCGGGGCGCGGGCGACACGACGCGGTTCGAGTAGCGGGCCGCCACCCAGATCCGAGAGACCGAGAGAAGGGCACGACCCCGCGATGAGCGCAGTACAGGGGACCGACGTCGACATCCCCACCGACGACGGTACCGCCGACGCCTATCTGACCCACCCCGCCGACGGGGGGCCGCACCCCGCGGTCCTGCTGTACATGGACGCCTTCGGGCTGCGGCCCCGGCTGCGGGCGATGGCCGACCGGCTGGCCGGCGCCGGGTACACCGTCCTGGTGCCCAACGTCTTCTACCGCAGCGGGCGGGCACCCGTCGTGGAACTGCCCGGGTTCATCGACCCGCAGGCACGTCCGGACATCTTCCAGCGGCTCGGTCCGATCATGAAGTCGCTCACCCCCGACCGGGCGGTGCGGGACGCGGACGCGTACCTGGAGTGGCTGGCCCGGGCTCCGGAGGCGGCCCGAGGCCCGGTCGCGCTCATCGGCTACTGCATGGGCGCCGGGCTCGCCCTGCGCACCGCCGGCACCCGTCCGGACCGGGTCGCCGCGGTGGCCGGGTTCCACGGCGGGAACCTGGCGACGGAGGGCCCGCACAGTCCGCACCTGGTGGCCGAGAACCTCACCGCCGAGGCGTACTTCGCCCACGCGGACCACGACCCGGGCATGCCGCCCGAGCAGCAGGAGCGGCTGGAGGCGGCGCTTGCCGCGGCGGGCGTGCCCCACCGCTGCGAGGTCTACACGGGGGCGCGCCACGGCTACACCCAGGCCGACACCGCCGCGTACGACGAGAGGGCGACGGAACGCCACTGGGAGGCCGTGTTCGACCTCCTGAAGCGGACGTTCTGACCCGGACGACGCGAAACGGCCCGGCGGGGGCGGGACTTGGCGAGCGATCCCTCGTCCGGCCCCCCGGGTGGACGTTGTTACCGTGCCCGGGTGTCCAACTCCTCACGTGATTCCGCCGAAGGCGCCGGCTGGGGCTCCGCCGAGCCCGGCGCCTACCGGGCGCTGATGCCGCAGCGCACCGAGAAGCTGTCCTGGCTGAACCCCGGAACCCTGTGGGCCGCCCGCAACGGCGTGCTGGCCTCCTGGTTCGGGGACCCCACGGGCCGCACCCGCTCCCGCTGGGTGGCGCAGCGGGCGGCGGCCGGGGCACCGGCCGACAAGGTGATCAGGCGGGACGACCCCGACCGGTTCTCCTTCCTGGTCATCGGCGACACGGGCGAGGGCGACGAGCCCCAGTACGCCGTCGTGCCCGGGCTGTTGAAGGCGGGCGGGGACACCCGGTTCGCGGTCCTGGCGAGCGACGTGATCTACCCGGTGGGCAGCGCCGACGACTACGGCCCCAAGTTCTTCCGCCCCTACGGCGATTACCCGGCCCCCGTGTACGCGGTACCGGGCAACCACGACTGGTACGAGGACCTCGCCGGGTTCATGCGTGTCTTCTGCGGCGACGCCCCGCCCCTGCCGCCGGAGCCGGCGCCGCGCCCGTTCACCGGGGCCCGGCTGCGGTCCCTGCTGTGGCACCGGCCGCGCCCGGACGACGGACGGCACCTCGACGAGGCGCGCGAGCTGCGCCCGGCGCCCGCCCAGCAGTCCGTCCAGCCCGGACCGTACTGGGCCGTCGACGCCGGTCCGGTGCGGATCGTCGGCATCGACACCGGGCTGCTCGGCACGGTCGACGCCGAGCAGGGCGCCTGGCTGCGCGAGGTGTCGGCGGGCGACCGTCCGAAGATCCTGATCACCGGATCGCCCCTGTACGTGGACGGCGAGCACCACCCGTGCCCTGTCGAGGGCGGCGGCACGGTCGACGACGTCGTGCGCGATCCCGCGCACCACTACGTCGCGGCGATCGGCGGCGACATCCACAACTACCAGCGCTACCCGGTCGACGTGGACGGCCGGACCGTCCAGTACGTCGTGGCGGGCGGCGGCGGCGCGTTCATGCACGCCACCCACACCATCCCGCGCGTCTCGGTGGCCGGTGTCACCGAGGACGACTTCCGCTCCTATCCGCTGCGCGGCGACTCCCTCGCCTTCTACAGCGCCCTGTACGGCCGGCGCCTGCGGATGCGCCGCTTCTTCACCCTGACGGAGGCCGAGGCGACGGCCGTGATCGCCGAGCGCCTCGGCATCCGCACCGGCCGCCCGCCGGGTGACGGCGCACGGGTCACCCGGCGCACCCGGATCGTCGCCGGACTGCTCGGTACCGCGCGGCGGCCCGATCGCCGCAAGCGGTTCCGGCTGCCCGTGCGCAAGATCTACACGCAGCTGTTCTCGCCGGGTTCGGCGACGTACAGTCCGCCCTTCTTCAAGTGCTTCCTGCGCCTGGACGTGACGCCGCAGGCGGTGCGGCTGCGCTGTTACGCGGCCACCGGCAACCGGGCGCAGGAGGTGGACCCGCCGGTCGAGGACGAGGTGACGATCCCGCTCGGGTGACGCGGCGCCGGCTGCCGTCCGCGCTCACCATCGGCCGGCCTCGCTGCCCAGCAGCGGCTCGGAGGGGGTGCCGTCGACTCCGACCGGTACGTCGCCGGTGAGCATCACGCGGTGCATGGTGCGCGGGTGGTCGAGGTGGGCGTGGTCGCCCGGGGCGAGGTGGATGGTGGCGCGGTTGTCCCAGAAGGCGACGCTGCCCGGCTCCCAGCGGAAGCGGACGGTGTACTCGGGGCGGGTGGCCTGCTCGGTCAGGAGTCCGAGGATCGCCGCGCTCTCCGGGCGGGAGAGCCCGGTGATCTGTTCGACGTAGTAGCCGTTGACGAACAGCACCCGCTCCCCCGTCTCCGGGTGGACGCGGACGAGCGGATGCACGGTCGCGGTCTGGTGGTCGAGGAGGTGCCGGACGTAGGCGTCGTCGCCGGGCCGGGGCTGGTAGCCGACGCCCAGGCGGTGTTCGGCGCGCAGGGTGTCGGCGAAGGCGCGCAGCGGGGCGGACAGTCCGGCGTAGGCGGCGGCGAGGTTCGCCCAGGTGGTGTCACCGCCGTAGGGCGGGACGGTCTCGGCGCGCAGGATCGTGAAGGCCGGCGGATCGACGCGGGCGCCGTGGTCGCAGTGCCAGCCGCGCAGCAGCGTGTGGCGCCGGCGCCGCAGCCACTCCTCGTGCTCCATTCCGAACCGCCCGCCCAGCTCCAGCCGGTCGGCGGTGGTCTCGATCTCCGGGTGGCCGGCCGGGGAGGCCTTGCCGCGCCGGGGCAGCACGACCGGATCGCCGAAGAGGCGGGCGAACGCGACGTGTCCGGCGTGGTCGAGGCGCTGGTCGCGGAAGAACACCACCTTCCAGCGCAGTACGGCCGCCCGCACCGCCGCGACCTGTGCGGCGCCGAGTCCGGCCGCGAGGTCGACGCCGTGGATCTCGGCGCCGATGTGCCCGGCGGCGGGGAGAACCTCGATTCCCGCCGCCCGGGCCGCCGCGCGCTCCGCCGCCGCGTCCGTCGCCGTGCCCTTCGCGCTGTCCTGCGTCGGGCCCTTCGCCGTGTCCTTCGCGCTCTGCGTCGTCATGCGGAGATCGTGGCAGACCCTCCGCCACGCCGTCCGGTTGATCACGGGTCCCCGGGTGGGCGACGCTGGACCGGGCGGCACACCGCCGCGCACAGTCGAGGAAAGGTCCCACGGTGATCAGCATCCCGGCGTACACGCTCAACGACGGCACCACGCTCCCCGCCCTGGGCCTGGGCACCTGGCCGATGACCGACGACGAGGCCGAGCGGGGGGTGAGCGAGGCCCTGCGGGCGGGGTACCGCCTGATCGACACGGCGGCGAACTACCGCAACGAGACCGGCGTCGGCCGCGGGATCGCCGCCGCTGGGCTCCCCCGCGAGGAGGTCGTCGTGACGACCAAGCTGCCCGGCCGGCACCACGGCTACGAGGAGACGCTCGCCTCCTTCGAGGAGTCCCGCGCCCGGCTCGGACTCGAGTACGTCGACCTGTACCTGATCCACTGGCCGCTGCCGCGCGTGGACAGGTACGTCGACTCCTGGAAGGCCATGGTCAAGCTGCGCGAGGAGGGCCTCGTGCGATCGGTGGGCGTCTCCAACTTCACGGCGGAGCACATCGAGCGGCTGGAGAAGGAGACGGGCGTCCTGCCGTCGGTCAACCAGATCGAGCTGCACCCCCTGTTCCCGCAGGACGAACTGCGCGCCTACCACGAGCGCAAGGGCATCCGCACCGAGAGCTGGAGCCCGCTGGGGCGGGGCAGTGACCTGCTGGACGATCCCGCCGTCGCCGCGGTCGCCGCGGCACACGGTGTGACGCCCGCCCAGGCGGTCCTGCGCTGGCACACCCAGCTGGGCGCGGTACCGATCCCGAAGTCCGCCGACCCGGCGCGGCAGCGGGCGAACCTGGACGTGTTCGGCTTCGAACTGGACGCCGGGCAGATGCGTGCGGTGGCGGACCGCGCCCACCGCCGGATCGGCGGCGACCCGGACGTGCACGAGGAGTTCTGAGCGGGGTACCCGGCCCGAACCGGCACTGATCGGGATCTCCCGGGAAGGAGCGGCAGGTGGGCGGCGAGGACGGCGTACTGCGGGAGTACCACGGCAAACGGGACTTCGGCCGGACCGGTGAGCCCGCCGGCGACGGGGCGCCCGGCGAAGGCGGGGCACCCCGGTTCGTCGTGCAGATCCACGACGCGAGCACCCTGCACTTCGACTTCCGCCTCCAGGTGGCCGACGTGCTCAGGTCCTGGTCGGTGCCGAAGGGGCCGTCGGCGGATCCGAGCGACAAGCGGCTCGCGGTGCCGACGGAGGACCACCCGCTGGAGTACGAGGAGTTCGAGGGGGTGATCCCGGCGGGTGAGTACGGGGGCGGCACGGTCATCGTGTGGGACCACGGCACCTACGAGCCGCTGAGCCACGACCGCCGGGGCCGTCCGGTCGACTTCGCCGAGTCGCTCGCGCGCGGACACGCCCGGTTCCGGCTGCACGGTGCGAAGCTGCGCGGCGAGTACGCGCTGACCCGGTTCCGGGGCGGCTCGGACGCCGGTTCCGGTGAGGACGCGGCGTGGCTGCTGGTGAAGACGGCCGGCGGCGCAGGGGGGCGCGGCACCCCGGACCCGCGGCGGGCGCGGTCCGCGCGCACCGGCCGCACGCTGGCCCGGGTGGCCGCGCAGGAGGGCGGGCAGTAGACGGTCCGCGCCGGGCCGCACGGATTCGCGCGGGCGGTTCACTGTGCGGGCAGGGGCTGCTCGGCCCAGATCGTCTTGCCGGTGTCCGTCTGGCGGCTGCCCCAGCGCTGGGTGAGCTGGGCGACCAGGAGCAGCCCCCGCCCGCCCTCGTCGTAGGCGTGGGCGCGGCGCAGGTGGGGCGAGGTGGAGCTGGCGTCGGACACTTCGCAGATGAGGGCGGTGTGGCGGATGAGGCGCAACTGGATGGGCGGCTCGCCGTACCGGATGGCGTTGGTGACCAGCTCGCTGACGACGAGTTCGGTCACGAAGGCCGCGTCGTCCAGCCCCCACTCGGTGAGCTGCTCGCCGACGGACCGCCTGGCGGCCGCCACGCCGACGGGGTCCGGGTGGACGTCCCAGGTGCGCACCCGGTCCTCGCCCAGCGCCCGGGTGCGGGCCAGCAGCAGCGCCACGTCGTCGCCCGGCTCCTCCGGCAGCACGGCCTTGAGCACCCCGTCGCACAGCGCGTCGAGCGAGCTGGCGGGCGCGGTCAGCGCCCGGCACAGTTCCGCGGTGGAGTGGTCGACGTCGCGGTCGCGGTCCTCGACCAGTCCGTCGGTGTAGAGGGCGACGACGGAGCCCTCCGGCAGTTCCAGCTCCGTCGCCTCGAAGGGCAGACCGCCCACCCCGAGCGGTGGCCCGGCGGCCATGGTGACGCTTCGGGTGGTGCCGTCGGGCAGAAGGAGGACGGGCGCGGGGTGGCCGGCCGCCGCCAGGGCCAGACGCCGGGAGACGGGGTCGTACACGGCGTAGAGGCAGGTGGCGCCCAGCTCCGCGATCTCCGCGTCGCCGCTGTCGCCGCCGACGGCCGCGAGGTGGGTGACGAGGTCGTCGAGGTGGGTCAGGAGCTCGTCGGGGGGCAGGTCGACGTCGGCGAGGGTGCGTACGGCCGTGCACAGCCGGCCCATGGTCGCCGTGGACGGGATGCCGTGGCCCACGACGTCGCCGACGACGAGGGCGACGCGGGTGCCGGAGAGCGGGATCACGTCGAACCAGTCGCCGCCGATGCCCGCCGCGGACGCGGAGGGGAGGTAGCGGTGGGCCACCTCGACCGCGGCCTGTCCGGGCAGGTCCTTGGGAAGCAGGCTGCGCTGGATCGCCAGAGCGGTGGAGCGTTCGCGCGCGAAGCGACGGGCGTTGTCGATGGACACGGCGGCCCGGGCGACCAGTTCCTCGGCCAGGACGGCGTCCTCCGTGGCGTACGGCTCCCGCGGCGCGGTCCGGACGGCCAGGGCGACGCCCAGGGTGGTGCCGCGGGCCCGCAGGGGCACGGCCAGGACCGAGCTGACGGCTTCGCGGAAGGGGCGGTTGTGCGGGGCCGCGGTGTCGCGGGTGCGCATCCACCGGTCGAACTCCGGGTCGCCGGGACCGCTCAGGACGGCGCGGCCCTCCTGCATGGCCCGGGCGGGCGGGCTGTCGGACGGGTGGACCTCGGGGCCGCCGAGGCGCACGGCGGGGATGGGGAAGCCCTCGGTGGCGGAGCCGTGGGCCGCCCGGCGCAGGGCGGCGTGCTCGGGTGGCGTGGCGTGGGGTTCGTCGGTGCCGAGGACCCAGTCGAGCAGGTCGACCGCGGCGAAGCCGGCGAACCGCGGCACGAGGAGCCCGACCAGTTCCTCGGCGGTGCGGACGACGTCGAGGGTGGTGCCGACCTCGGCTGCCGCGTTCAGCAGGTCCAGCCGCTCGCGCGCCCGGTGCTGTTCGGTGCTTTCCATCGCGGCCATGGCGATGGCGGTGAGCGCGCCGGAGGTGTCGTGGACCGGCCAGATCTCCACGGTCCAGGCGTGCGGGCGGGTGCCGGTGGGCGCGGGCGAGTAGCTTTCGTACTGAACGGGCCGCCCCCGGTCGGCGACGACCCGCAGATGGTGCAGGAAGGTCTGTGCGTCGCCCTCGAAGTCCGCCAGCGTGTCGGGCAGGCCGCGGCCGATCAGTTCCGCCGCGGATCTGCCCAGCATCCGGCACGAGGCCTCGTTGACATGTACGAAGCGCAGGTCGGGGTCGAGGACGGACATCGACAAGGGGGCCTGCCGTACGGCGTCGTCGACGAGGGCGGCCGTCGGCCCGCCGGGCGCCTCGGCGGTCACCGCGCAACCCCGCGGTGCGCCGTCGGCGCCCAGCAGCGGACGGACCCGCAGCCGCAGGCTCACCGCGCGGCCGTCCCGGTGGCGGACCAGGACGGTGCCGGAGGGGCCGGTGCCGGACAGGAGGCCGGTGGGCGCGTCCCGCGCGAGCAGGTCGCGCGCGGGGCGCCCCACGACCTCCTCGGCCGGGTATCCGGTGAGCCGCCGCGCGCCGTCGCTCCACCCCGTCACCAGTCCGCGGGCGTCGACGATCATCGCGGCGGAGGAATCCTCCATGCCGTCCAGGATCATCCCAGGGCGATGCGGTATCAACCGGGACGTGGCGCGGGTGGCCCCGTCACCCCCGGTGGGCGCGGAGCGCGGCCAGGGCGCGGTCGGCGTGCGTGCTCATCCTCAGTTCGCTGCGGACGACCTCCAGCAGGGTGCGCCCCTGGCCGATGACGAAGGTCACGCGCTTGGTGGGGGCCAGGCTGAAGCCGCGCTTCACCCCGAACCGCTCCCGGACCCTGCCGTCGGCGTCGGACAGCAGCGGCATGCCCAGGCTGTGGCGCCCGGCGAACTCCTGCTGGCGTTCCACGGGGTCGCCGCTGACGCCGACGGGCCGGGCGCCGACCGCGGCGAACTCGGCGGCCAGGTCGCGGAAGTGACAGGCCTCCGCCGTGCATCCGGTGGTGAGGGCCGCCGGGTAGAAGAACAGGACGACGGGGCCGTCGGCGAGCAGGTCGGACAGGCGGCGCGGGGTGCCGGTCTCGTCCGGCAGCGTGAAGTCCTCGACGGTGTCGCCGACGGCGGGG
The DNA here is from genome assembly GCF_044455745.1 of Streptomyces sp. NPDC051136. Classification (NCBI taxonomy): domain Bacteria; kingdom Bacillati; phylum Actinomycetota; class Actinomycetes; order Kitasatosporales; family Streptomycetaceae; genus Streptomyces; species Streptomyces sp. NPDC051136. The sequence goes on from NZ_JBITFE010000014.1 coordinate 177,653, forward strand.
AGCGCGCTCACGACCGGCCCCCGGTGCCCTGGGCGACGGCGCGGGCCCACAGCACGAGCGGCACCTGCACCGGCAGCCGTCCGAGGGCGGCGGCCTTCTGCGGGGTGGGGCGGTGCCGCCAGTCCCAGGCCATCTTGACGTTGGCGGGGAACACTCCGACGAAGAAGGTGGCGGCACTCAGCGCGGCGGCCTTGCGGGTACGCGGCAGGGCGAGCCCGGCGGCCAGCGCGAGTTCGGCGGCGCCACTGGCGTACGTCCACGCCCGGGGCGTGCCCGGCAGGGAGCGCGGGACGGTGGCGTCGAACGGGCGGGGCCGGGCGAAATGGGCGACGCCCGCGGTGGCCAGCAGGCCGGCGAGCAGCAGGGGTGAGCGTTCGGACCGTGGCACGGTTCCTCCTCGGGGGGCCTGCCGCGGGATATTACTCGACGGTAAGGAACGGTGGGCGCCCGGCCCGCCCCGGGCGTTGCGGATGCCGGCGCGGAACCGAGCGCGCGACGGGAGACCTCGATGGACGCCGTCGGCGGACCGGCGGCAGCGGTGGACGGCGGTCGTGGCGGACAGGTCGTCGGCGAGCACGCGCAAGGCCTCACCCGGCGCCCGTCACTTCCCGCCCCGGGAGGTGACGGGCGCCAGCCACATGCCGACGATCGCGTCGACGAGGCCGTCGGCCGCGTCCTGCCAGCTGGCGCGCGGGGTGGGACGCCTCTCGGCCAGGGCCCGCTCCCGCTCCTCCGCCGTGTGCACGATGAGGTGGCGGGCCATGTCGCCCCGCTCCGCGCGGACCTCGTCCGGGAGCGCGGGCATGCACCGGTTGCGGCCCTCGATGATGGCCCGCAGGGAGACCGAGGCCCGGGACTGCTCCGTCATGATCTGCCGCAGCGCCGGGTCGGTCATGACCTGGGCGCAGAACCGCGCGTACCAGGTGGGACTGCCCAGCGCCGCCAGGTGGTCGAACTGGGGACGGACCAGGCAGTCCACCCAGTCGCGCAGGTCCGACGAGTCGCCCAGGACGGCGAGCTGCCGGGCGCGCAGCTCCTCGACCCGGTCCGAGTGGCGCTGCGCGATGGCGCGGACGAGATCCGCCTTCGTACCGAAGTGGTAGCCGACCGCCGCGTTGTTGCCCTGCCCGGCGGCCTCGCTCACCTGGCGGTTGGAGACCGCGTACACCCCGTGCTCGGCGAACAGCCGCTCGGCGGTGACCAGGATCAGCTGCCGGGTCGCGCCGGCCTGTTCGCTCCGGACCGCCCTGCCCGCCATGATCACCACCGCGCCGGGACTTTTCCTCACCGCCCGCGCCGACCAGTCCCTCGAGTCGCCGCAGGTCCGCCGTCGTACGGCGCGTTCTCACGAGAGCCTACGGGGCGGCGGCGCCGGGACGCCGCCCGGCCCGGGCGCGCTGACGCCCGCCACACCCCGTACGATACTTCAAGCGACTGACTTAAAGTTGCTTCGGCCCTCCGACCCTCCGGTCCGTCGACCCACTCCTCGCTCGTCATCGCTGTCATGGCTCGTCCTCGTCCGAAAGGCTCCTCCATGTCCGCTTCTCCCGCCGCTCCGCGGCCGAACGCCGTGGTGGCGGTACTGGCCCTGGCCGGGATCGTCGTCGCGCTGATGCAGACCCTGGTCATCCCGATCATCCCGGAGCTGCCCGAGCTCCTGGACGCGTCGGCCTCGGACGCGGCCTGGGCGGTGACCGCCACGCTGCTCGCCTCCGCCGTGGCCACGCCGGTCGTCGGAAGGCTCGGCGACATGTTCGGCAAGCGGCGGATGCTGCTGCTCAGCCTGGTGCTGCTGATCAGCGGCTCGGCGGTCTGCGGGCTGAGCGACGCGCTGGTCCCGATGGTCGTCGGCCGCGCCCTGCAGGGCCTGTCCGCCGCCGTGATCCCGCTCGGCATCAGCATCATGCGCGACGAGCTGCCCGCCGAGCGGCTGGCCGGCGCCACCGCCGTGATGAGCGCCTCCCTCGGGGTCGGCGGCGCGCTCGGGCTGCCCGCCGCCGCGCTGATAGCGGACAAGCTCGACTGGCACATGCTGTTCTGGCTCTCCGGCGCGCTCGGCGCGGTCTCCCTGGTGCTGGTCCTCGCGCTGGTGCCCGAATCAGCGGTGCGCACCGGCGGCCGCTTCGACCTGCCCGGCGGCATCGGCATGGCCGCCGGACTCGCGAGCCTGCTCCTCGCCATCTCCAAGGGCGGCGACTGGGGCTGGTCCTCGGGCACCGTGCTCGGACTGTTCGCCGCGGCCGTGGTGATCCTGCTGGTGTGGGGCTGGTGGGAGCTGCACACCCCGGCACCGCTGGTCGACCTGCGCACCACCGCCCGGCGTCAGGTGCTGTTCACCAACCTGGCGTCCATCGCCATCGGCTTCTCCATGTTCGCGATGTCCCTGGTGCTTCCGCAGCTGCTGCAGTTGCCCGAGGCCACCGGTTACGGACTCGGCCGCTCCCTGCTGACCACGGGGCTGGTGATGGCGCCGTCCGGTCTGGTGATGATGGCGTTCGCCCCGGTCTCCGCGAAGGTCTCCAAGGCCAGGGGCCCGAAGGTGACACTGATGATCGGCGCCCTGATCGTCGCGGCCGGCTACGGCCTGAACATCGTGCTGATGTCCGAGGTCTGGCACCTGGTACTGGTCTCCTGCGTCATCAGCGCGGGCATCGGCTTCGCCTACGGCGCCATGCCGTCGCTGATCATGGGCGCGGTGCCGCCGAGCGAGACGGCCGCCGCCAACAGCCTCAACACCCTGATGCGGTCCCTGGGCACCTCGGTCGCCAGCGCCATCGCCGGCGTGATCCTGGCCCAGATGACGGTCGACCTCGGCGGCTTCGCCCTGCCGTCGGAGAACGCGTTCAAGGTGGTCATGGCCATCGGCGCCGGCGCGGCCCTGCTGGCCTTCGCCATCGCGTCCTTCGTCCCCCGGCACCGCCCCGCTGTCCCGGTGACGGGACCGGCCGCGACCGACGGTGTCGCGACGAAGACCGCCTCCGCGCACTGACCGCGACGGCGCCGGCCCCGCCCCGGGACCGGCGCCGTTCAGGCGAACCTGACGGGCAACGCGCGTGACGGCCTCCGGGCCCGTCGAGAACTGACCCGTGGAGCTGCCGCTGATCCCTCCGATGCTCGCCACCCCCGGCGCCCTGCCGGCCGCCGGGCAGGACGCCCGCTGGGCCTACGAGACCAAGCAGGACGGCCAGCGCGTCGTGGTCTACCTGCCCGGCGACGGAAGCGTCCTGCTGCGCGCCCGCTCCGGAGCGGACATCACCGCCGCCTACCCCGAGCTGTCGCCGCTCGCCACCGCGCTCGGCGGCACCCCCGCCGTCCTGGACGGCGAGGTGCTGGCCCTGGACGAACAGGGGCGTGCCGACTTCCAGTTGCTCCAGTCCCGGATGGGCCTCGCGCACGACCCGGGCCGGGCGGCGCACCGGGCGGCGAAGGTCCCCGTGCACCTGGTGCTGTTCGACGCGCTCCACCTGGCGGACCGCTCCCTGCTGCGCCTGCCCTACACCGGCCGCCGCGAGCGGCTGACGGACCTCGGCCTGAACGGATCCTCGTGGTCGACCCCGGCCGCGCTGGTCGGCCACGGCGAACAGGCCCTGCGGGCCACCCGCGAGCACGGCCTGGAGGGGCTGGTGTGCAAGCGGCTGGACTCGGTCTACGAGCCCGGCGTCCGCTCCCGGGCCTGGGTCAAGATCCGCAACATGCGCAGCGAGGACGTCGTGGTCGGCGGCTGGCTTCCCGGCAGGGGGCGGCTCGGCGGACTGCCCGGTGCCGTCCTGGTCGGTCAGCGCGCCGCGGGCCGGCTGCGTTACGTGGGTGGGGTCGGCACCGGCTGGAGCGAGGGCGAGCGCACGGAGCTGGCCGCGCTGCTGGCGGCCGCCGCGACGGACGTCTGCCCCTTCGACCCGGTGCCGTCGGTGCCCGGCGCGCGCTGGGTCGTCCCCCGGCTGGTCGGCGAGGTCCGCTACAGCACCCGCACCCGGGAGGGCATGCTGCGCCAGCCGTCCTGGCTCAGGCTCCGCCCCGACCTGGCGCCCGAGGAGTCGGCCGCCGACCTTCCGGACGACCTGGCGTGAACCCGTGACGGCCCATCAGGTGTCGGGCTGCCCTTCACCGCGGTGACGCCGGTGCGCCCTTGGCACCGGAGGGAAAAGACGGCAACCTGAACTCCTCTTCCCCCCACAGCCGTTGGGCTGCCCCTGTCCGAGGAGGACGCGATGCCGTCGCGTACCGCCGCACAGCCCCGCAGGAGATGGCTCACCGTACCGCTCGGTGCCCTCGCCCTCGTCGTCGCCTTCCCCGCCACCGCCTTCGCCGCTCCGCCGCCGGGGCTGCCCGGCAACGCCGACAGCCTGGAGCGGACGTACCAGCCCGCCTACGACTACGACACCGACGGCTGCTATCCCACACCGGCCATCGGCGCCGACGGAGCCGTCAACGGCGGGCTGAACCCGACCGGCGCGCTGAACGGCAACTGCCGCGACGCCTCCGACCTGGACAACACCAACGGCTACGCGCGCGCCAAGTGCGACCACGGCTGGTGCGCGTACATGTACGGCCTCTATTTCGAGAAGGACCAGGCGCTGCCCGGCACGAGCCTCGGCGGCCACCGGCACGACTGGGAGCACGTGGTGGTGTGGGTGCGGGACGGCGCCGTGCAGTACGTGTCGACGTCCAACCACGGCTCGTTCAGCGTGTACGAGCGGTCGGCCCTCCGCTTCGACGGCACCCACCCGAAGATCGTCTACCACAAGGACGGCATCAGCACCCACTGCTTCCGCCCGGCGACCTCGGGCGACGAGCCGCCGGAGAACCACCGGGGCACCTGGCAGTACCCGGCTCTGGTGGGCTGGAACGGCTATCCGGCGGGCCTGCGCGAGAAGTTGAGCTCCTACGACTTCGGCAGCGCCCACTTCGGCCTCAAGGACGGCAGCTTCGCCTCCCACCTGGCCGCCGCCAAACCCGCCGGGGTCCCCTTCGACCCGAACGCCTGAGGCGGCGGGTGGGCCGGCCGGGCGAACCGTGCCCCACGAGCACCCCCGCGCGCACTATCGTGTCCGCATGTCCGCCCCCGAACTGATCCGCATCGTCTCCCGCGACTCCCCCATGGCGCTGGCCCAGGTCGAGCGCGTCCGCGCCGAGTTGGCGGCCCTGCACCCCGGCGTGCGCACCGAGGTCGTACCGGTGAAGACCACCGGCGACAAGTGGCTCGGCGACCTCTCCCAGGTGGACGGCAAGGGCGCGTTCACCAAGGAGGTCGACGCCGCGCTGCTGTCCGGCGAGGCCGACCTCGCGGTGCACTGCGTCAAGGACGTGCCCGCCGACCGGCCGCTGCCCGCCGGCACGGTGTTCGCCGCCTTCCTGAAGCGGGACGACGTGCGGGACGCGCTCGTCCACCCGGGCGGGCTCACCCTGGACGAGCTGCCCGACGGGACGCGCGTCGGCACGTCGTCGGTGCGCCGGGTCGCCCAGCTGGCCGCCACCCACCCGCACCTTCGGTGCGTGCCCTTCCGCGGCAACGCCAACCGGCGGCTGGCGAAGCTCGCCGCGGGCGAGGCGGACGCGCTGCTGCTGGCCGTCTCCGGCCTGGAACGCATCGGCCGCGCCGACGTGATCAGCGAGGTCCTCTCCCCCGAGACGATGATGCCGCCGATCGGCGCGGGCATCCTCGCTCTGCAGTGCCGGGAGGGCGACAGCGCGCTGATCGACGCGGTGAGCGGCCTCGGCCACCCCGCGACGCACCGGGAGGCGACGGCGGAGCGGATGTTCCTGCACGTGCTGCAGGGGCACTGCAACAGCCCGATCGCCGGGCACGCCCACGTGGACCGCAGCGGTGAACTCTCGCTGCGGGCTTGCGTGTTCACCCCGGACGGCAAGGTCCGCCTGAACGCCCACGAGTGGGCGGGCCGGCTCGACCCGGCCACCCTCGGCACCTCGGTCGCGGTGGCCCTGCTGCGGCAGGGCGCCCGGGAGATCATCGACGGCATCGCGCACTGACCGGACCGGCGGGCCCGGCACACGGCCGCCGGGCAGGTCAGGCGGGGCCCTCCTCCGACTGGCCCCGCAGGAAGGCGCTCACCTGGTGCGCGAGGCCCTCCTCCCGCACCGTGCCGCACGGGGCCGCGCCGAAGCCGTCGGGCAGCCCGAGGGCGCCGCTCCACAGCCGGCGGTCGGCCCACTCCTCGTCCACCCGCAGCTGCACCTGGACGTCGACCTGGCCGAGGCTCGCCTCCGGGCCGGCCGCGTAGAGCACCGCGGTGGCCCGGCGCAGCGGATAGACGTCGAAGCCCTCGATGAACTGGGAATTGCGCCAGTCGAGGAAGGCGCTCTCCCCGTCGGCGCCGATCCGCACGTCGATCTGGCCGTCCTCGAGGTGGATGCCGAGGTGCCGCCCGCCCCGGTTCTCGACGGTCACGCGGAGCCGGAAGTACGTCAGTGACTCGGCGGCGTCGTCACGTCCGCGCGGCGGCTCGGCCTGCTCGAGACCGTGGACGCGGACCCGAAGGCCGGTGTGCTCGTCGTACTCCTGCCAGTCCCCGACCACGTTCGGCTCGTACACGGTGCCCCTCTCGACCTCTCGACGCTGCTTCCTATCTGTGCGCCGATCGCACTGTCAAATGAGCGGAATGCGCTGTGGCCAGGGGCTTCGCCCCTTTTGATCGGTGATCAAGCGCTGCCCAGGGACGATCCGCCGGCGCCGGGCCTGCACGGTCACCCGGAGCGTGCCGCACATCACGTCCCGCTACGGGGCTACGCACCGGTCACCGGTACGCAGCCGTTCGAGTGGCCGTCCGGGGCATTCGCGCTCAGTATCCATATATACGAGGACTTGCCAGCACCCCTGCTGAGGGAGGTGCGCGTGATGCGTGTCGCCGGCAGAACCAAGCCCCACCCGCACGACGACGCCCCCGACACGGCCGCGGCGTTCGACCGGCTCGCCCGGCTGCCCGAAGGGCCGGAACGCAAGGCGCTGCGGGACGACCTGATCCGGGTGTGGCTGCCCATGGCGGAGCGGATCGCGGTCCGCTTCCGGGGCCGCGGCGAGAACCTGGAGGACCTCTACCAGGTGGCGGCCCTCGGCCTGGTCAAGGCCGTCGACCACTACGACCCGGGGCGCGGCCACGCCTTCGAGGCGTACGCCGTGCCGACCGTGACCGGCGAGATCAAACGGCACTTCCGCGACCACATGTGGACCCTGCACGTGCCACGCCGGATCCAGGACCTGCGCAACCGGGTCCGCAGAGCGGCGAAGGAACTGGCCCAGACCACGCCGGGGCGAGGCCCGACCGTCGAGGAGATCGCCGAGCACGCACAGCTGACCACGGCCGAGGTGCGGACCGGCATGGAGGCCCTGGAGTGCTTCTCCGCCCTGTCGCTGGAGGCGGAGATGCCCGGCACCGACGGGTACGCCCTCGGTGACGCGCTGGGCGGCCCCGATCCCGCCTTCGACGCGGTCGTGGACCGGGTGGCCGTGCGGCCCTGTCTGGAGGCACTGCCCGAGCGCGAGCGCACCATCCTGTACCTGCGCTTCTTCGGCGGGATGACGCAGAGCCGCATCGCCCAGCAGCTCGGCATCTCCCAGATGCACGTCTCCAGGCTGCTCACCGGCTGCTTCGACCGGATACGCGAGGAGATCCTGACGGAGGCCCGCTGAGCCCGGGCCGCCGCAGGCGCGCGTCCAGGGCGGCCCGGATTCCGGGCGGCATCACTCCGGTGCGCCCCCAGATGAGTATCGTTTCCGCCACATTGCGGAGTTTGATGTTCGTATGCTGGGAAACCTCCTTCAGAACGATCCACCCCTCGTCCGGCGTCACCCCGCCGAGGGCGATGACCACGCCGATCGCCTGGTCGACGACGGCGTGCGAGACCACCGCCTCCTTGAGCTGCCGGACCTCCTCCTGCAACCGGAAGACCTGGTCCGTGCCGGCATCCGAATCCGGGGCGGGGCCCGGTGCCGCGTCGGTGGGGGGCATGGTCACCTCCGGGTCTCCGTCCTCACCGGGCGCGCCGTCGCGCGCCACTGCGCCGTCCGGGGCCCTCGCGCCACCGTTTCGGCGCCCCGTGCGGGGTACTCGCCAGGCGCCCGCCGCACTCCCGGCCGGACACTGGTGTGGAGCCGGTGACTGCCGGTGGACGAGACCAGGACGCGACTGCCATGAACCACGACATCACCTCCACCACCCACCCGGAGGACCTGCTGTCCACGCACAACGTGTACGGGGCCCCTTGCTGGGTGAGTCTCACCAGCCGTGACCTGGAGGCCACCGAGGAGTTCTACTCCGCCGTGCTGGGCTGGCGGTGGCGGCCCGCCCGGCTGGGCGAGCCGTTCCGCATCGCCCTGGCCGACGGGGTCCCGGTGGCCGGGATCGCCGCCGTCGCCGCCATGTGGCAGATGGCGGTGGCCTGGACGCCGTACTTCGCCGTGCGCAGCGCGGACGAGGCCGCGTCGCGGGCTCAGGAGCGCGGCGGCACCGCCGCGGTCGGGCCGATCTCCCTGCCGCCCGGACGGGCGGCGCTGCTCGCCGACCGCGACGGCGCGACGTTCGGGATCTGGGAGGGCGAGCTCTTCTCGGACTGGGACGCGTGGCGCACCAAGCGTCCCGCCTTCATCCGGCTGCACACCCGTGACGCCTTCGACGCGGCCATCTTCTACGGCGAGATCTTCGACTGGGCGTCCGGTCAGGGCTGCTGCGAGGTCCGGTACGAGGGGGACGAGGTGGTCCTGCGCCAGGAGGGCCAGGTCGTGGCCCGCATCGAGTCGGGGGCCCTGGGAGCGGCCCCGGACCCCTCCCTGCGGCCGCACTGGCAGGTGCACTTCGCGGTCGAGGACGTCGCGTCCTGCGCCCGCACCGCGGAGCGGCACGGTGGCAGCGTGCTCTCCGAGGGCGCGGACGAGGCGGTGCTGCGGGACGCCGACGGCGCGCAGTTCACGGTGACCGCGCGCCGCCTCGGCACCTGACCTCACGGGCTCACCGGCCGCTGCGGGACGGCCGGGAGAGCAGCACCAGGCTGCGCTGTCCGACGGTGAGCCGGGTGCCCGCCTTGTACTCCGCCTCGTCGGGGACGCCCTCCGGGTCGGCGGTGTCGATCAGGGTGGTCCAGCGCTCCCCGTAGGCGGCGGCGGGCAGCCGGAAGTCGGCCGGCTCCCAGTGGCTGTTGAACAGCAGCAGGAAGGAGTCGTCGACCACCGGACGGCCCTGCGCGTCGGGTTCGGCGATGGCGTCGCCGTTGAGGAAGACACCCACGGTGTGCGCGTCCGAGCGCTGCCAGTCGTCGTCGGTCATCTCCCGCGCGTCGGGCCGCAGCCACATCAGGTCGGGCAGCGGCTGGTCCGCGTGGGTGACGGTCTCGCCGCGGAAGAAGCGACGCCGGCGCAGCACGGGGTGGTCGGCGCGCAGCGCAATGAGGCGGCGGGCGAAGTCCAGCAGTGCGCGCTGCTCGCCGCCGAGCCGCCAGTCGATCCAGGAGATCTCGTTGTCCTGGCAGTAGGCGTTGTTGTTGCCGCGCTGGGTACGGCCCAGTTCGTCGCCGTGGCAGATCATCGGGATGCCCTGGGAGAGCAGGAGCGTGGCCAGGAAGTTGCGCTGCTGCCGGCCGCGCAGCTCCCGGACGGCCGGGTCCTTCGTGTCGCCCTCGGCTCCGCAGTTCCAGGACCGGTTGTGGCTCTCGCCGTCCCGGTTGTCCTCACCGTTGGCCTCGTTGTGCTTGTCGTTGTACGAGACGAGGTCGCGCAGCGTGAAACCGTCGTGCGCGGTGACGAAGTTGACGCTCGCCCGGGGGCGGCGCCGGCTGTGCTGGTACAGGTCGGACGAGCCGGTCAGCCGGGAGGCGAACTCGCCGAGCGTGTGTTCCTCGGCGCGCCAGAAGTCCCGTACGGCGTCCCGGTACTTGCCGTTCCACTCCGACCACAGCTGGGGGAAGTTGCCGACCTGGTAGCCGCCCTCGCCCACGTCCCAGGGCTCGGCGATCAGCTTCACGCGGCTGATCACCGGATCCTGCTGGATGAGGTCGAAGAACGCCGACAGCCGGTCCACCTCGTGGAACTGCCGGGCCAGGGTGGCCGCGAGGTCGAAGCGGAAGCCGTCGACGTGCATCTCGGTGACCCAGTACCGCAGCGAGTCCATGATGAGCTGGAGCACGTACGGATGGCGCATCAGCAGGCTGTTGCCGGTGCCGGTGGTGTCGTAGTAGTGCTGCCAGTCGCCGTCCACCAGGCGGTAGTACGAGGCGTTGTCGATGCCGCGGAAGGAGAGCGTGGGGCCCCTCTCGTTGCCCTCGGCGGTGTGGTTGTAGACCACGTCGAGGATCACTTCGAGGCCGGCCTCGTGCAGGGTCTTGACCATCGACTTGAACTCGCTCACCTGCTGGCCGCGGGTGCCCAGGGCGGCGTAGCCGTTGTGGGGCGCGAAGAAGCCGATGGTGTTGTAGCCCCAGTAGTTGGACAGCCCCCGGTCCAGGAGCACGCCGTCGTGGACGAACTGGTGCACCGGCATGAGTTCCACGGCGGTCACGCCGAGGGACGTCAGGTGCTCCACCACCGCCGGGTGCGCGAGGCCCGCGTAGGTGCCGCGCAGTTCGTCCGGCACGTCCGGGTGGGTGCGGCTGAGTCCGCGGACGTGTGCCTCGTAGATGACGCTCTCGGAGTACGGGCGCCTGGGCGGGCGGTCGTCGCCCCAGTCGAAGAAGGGGTCGGTGACCACGCCGAGCATGGTGTGCCCGGCACTGTCGCCCGGGTCGGGCTTGCCCCTGGCCCGCTCGAAGAGGGAGGCGTGGTTGTCCACCAGCCCGTCCACGGCCCGGGTGTACGGGTCGAGGAGCAGCTTCGCCGGGTTGCAGCGGTGGCCGACGGCCGGGGCCCACGGACCGTGGACCCGGTAGCCGTAGCGCTGTCCCGGGCCGACGCCGGGCAGGTAGCAGTGCCAGACGAAGCCGTCCACGTCGGGCAGCGGGATGGCGCTGTGATTACCGTCGTCGTCGACCAGCACGAGGTCGACCCGTTCGGCGACCTCGCTGAACAGGGCGAAGTTGGTGCCCTGTCCGTCGTACGACGCTCCCAGCGGATAGGGGTGCCCGCTCCACACGGGCGACCCCTTCCAGTTCGGCCTGGCGCGGGTCACCGGGCGTCCTCCAGAACGCCGTTGCCCGTACGTGCCCAACCGGCCACCTGGGCCACTGGCATGATCTCGCGCGGCACGTCCAACCCCTCCTGGGTGATCGGCTCGGGCTCCCTCGCCACCAGCGGCACTCGTTCGCCGGCCCGGGCGCGGCGTGAGAACCAGATGACCTTCGCCCCGGTGTCGGTGGCGCAGCAGCCCCAGCCGTCACTGTTGGCGGCGAGGTGCTGCAGACAGGTGCGCAGGTCCTGGTCGGGACGGAGCGCGTGGTCGTTGCCCGCCACGGCCGTGATGAGGTGCTGGCGGTTCCACCACATCTCGATCGACGTGTTCTTGTCGCTCGCGTGCTCGTCGATCGCCAGCAGCAGCATCTCGGCGCCCGAGCAGACGGGTTCGACGAGGTTCTCCAGGTTCCAGAACCGGAGGTGAGCGGCCAGGATGCGCCTGACCTGTCCGACCCGTTCCGGGCTCACTTCCACGTCGAGGTGGTAGTAGCAGGGCACTGCGGTCTTCATCGTCGTGGCTCCTCACCGCGAAGGCTCTCGCTCCTCCCGTCCCTTGGGGGACGGGCTCCCCGATCACGAAGCGTGAGCACCGATCGCTTCTGAGTCACTCCAGAGTGGGAGCAGTAGTCCATTCGTGCAACACGAGCGACTCGGGGCCGGAATCCGGGGGCGGGGAGCCGGATGAAAGAAGTTGAAGATCCAACAAGACGGCGCGTCACCATCCGTGCACCATGTGTGAGAACTCGATCGTGCGCGACGCGATCGTCCTGAACCCGCTCGTTCGGCACCCGCACGTCCACCACGCCCTCGTCCGTACCACCGGACCGTCCGGAAGGTGACCGGCCATGCTGCTCCCCGCGAAGAGCGAAGTCGCCCGGCAGCTGCGGCATTACCGCGCCTGGGAACGTTCGATGCTGGCGTCCCCCACGGACGTCACGGTCCGGACCACCTTCGAGGACTCCGGCTACACGCTCTGCGTGCTGATGGGGAAGCGGTGCGCCCGCGAGGCCGCGGACGCCGCCGAAAGGTATCTGCGGACCCATCTGGTCGCCCACGCGCAGGAGCGGACGGAGCGGCTCGCGCCGTCGGGCCAGAAGGCCCCCTCGGGTGCGGCCTGACCCGATCGGCCCAACCAACAGGCCGGGCCCGCGCCCGGCCCCGAGCACGGCGGAGGTGAGATGCGGATGAGTGCGACCGTGGGGATCGGACGGATCCCGGTCCGGGACGTCCACCCGGTGGTGGAGAACGGCAGGCGCCCGGCGAAGGCGGTGGCGGGAGAGACGTTCGAGGTCACCGCCACCGTGTTCCGGGAGGGACACGACGCGGTGGCCGCCAACGTCGTGCTGAAGGACCCCGAGGGCCGGCCGGGTCCCTGGACGCCGATGCGGGAACTGGCCCCGGGCAGCGACCGCTGGGGCGCCGAGGTCACCCCGGGCGCACCGGGCGAGTGGACCTACCGGGTGGAGGCGTGGAGCGACCCCGTCGCCACCTGGCGCCACCTGGCGCGCATCAAGGTTCCGGCCGGCATCGACACCGGCCTGGTGCTCGAGGAGGGGGCCGAGCTGTACCGGCGGGCCGCCGCGGGGGTGCCGGGGGACGCCGGGCGGGCCGTCGTGCTGGCCGCCGCGACGGCGCTGCTCGACGACACGCTGCCGGTGGCCACCCGGCTGGCGGCGGCGCTGACGCCTGAGGTGGACGCGGTGCTGGCCCGGCATCCGCTGCGGGACCTGGTCACCTCCTCCGAACCGCTGCCGCTGCTGGTGGAGCGCGAACGCGCCCTGTACGGCGCCTGGTACGAGTTCTTCCCCCGCTCCGAGGGCACCCCCGAGCAGCCCCACGG
>NZ_JBITFE010000015.1:0-174538 GCF_044455745.1 Streptomyces sp. NPDC051136
CACTGCTGCCTCCCGTAGGAGTCTGGGCCGTGTCTCAGTCCCAGTGTGGCCGGTCGCCCTCTCAGGCCGGCTACCCGTCGTCGCCTTGGTGAGCCATTACCTCACCAACAAGCTGATAGGCCGCGGGCTCATCCTGCACCGCCGGAGCTTTCGAACCTCGCAGATGCCTGCGAGGGTCAGTATCCGGTATTAGACCCCGTTTCCAGGGCTTGTCCCAGAGTGCAGGGCAGATTGCCCACGTGTTACTCACCCGTTCGCCACTAATCCCCACCGAAGTGGTTCATCGTTCGACTTGCATGTGTTAAGCACGCCGCCAGCGTTCGTCCTGAGCCAGGATCAAACTCTCCGTGAATGTTTACCCGTAATCGGGTGACACCACGAGAGCGGAACAGTCGGAGGAATGATCCGACCGTTCACAGCGTCCTCGCTGTGTGTTTCTTCAAAGGAACCTCGTCCTCCCGAATGGGAGAGACGGGGTATCAACATATCTGGCGTTGACTTTTGGCACGCTGTTGAGTTCTCAAGGAACGGACGCTTCCTTTGTACTCACCCGGAGAATTCTCTCGGGCTTTCCTCCGGGCGCTTCCCTTCGGTGTTTCCAACACTATCAGGCTTTCCCGGTGCTTCTGACCACCGTCCTGCGGGCATGCAGAAGGCGATCCAGCGATAGGATCTGACTCGGTTGGGTACTGCCCGGACGAGGACGCCTTGAACGCATCGCTCAGCCTCAGGCAGGAGTAACGACTGTACACGGGGCCACGGAACGGGTGCAAATCCGTGGCGAGTGTGGTCTAGACCTCTAATCGGAAGACTCATGCGGAACCGGTACTTCCTATGACATACCCTGCTGCTCAGTGTGCCGTCCGGGACAAGCAGTGACGGCTCGTACAGATCTCCGCCCTGGGAGGCTTCCCATGACCACCGTCTCGTCCCCGCTCGCAGGACGCGCCATCGGCCTGGCCGCTGTGCCCGATCCCGTCTTCTCCGGGGCCATGGTCGGCCCGGGCACCGCCATCGACCCCGTGCGGGAGCCCTCCGAGGCGGTCGCCCCCGTCGACGGCGTCATTGTGTCTCTGCACCCGCACGCCTTCGTCGTCGTCGACGAGAGCGGGCACGGCGTGCTGACCCACCTCGGCATCGACACCGTGCAGCTCAACGGCGAGGGTTTCGAGCTGCTGGTGAACAAGGGCGACACCGTCACGCGCGGTCAGGGCGTGGTGCGCTGGGACCCGGCCGCGGTCGAGGCCGCGGGCAAGTCGCCGATCTGCCCGATCGTGGCCCTGGAGGCCACGGCCGAGGCGCTCTCCGATCTCCGCGAGGACGGGGACGTGAAGGCCGGCGAGAGCCTCTTCCTCTGGAAGTGACGTCCGTGCCGTCCCTCCCCGGGCGGAGGGACGGCATCGACGGCTGGCAGGACAACCACCGCGGCGGCGGGACCCGCCGCATTATCGGGACGGGTGAGATGGAGACAACGCTGCGAGGCGTCGGCGTGAGCCACGGTGTGGCGATCGGCGAGGTTCGGCACATGGGGACGGCGGTTCTGGAGCCGCCGGCGAAGCAGATCCCGGCCGAGGAGGCGGAGCGCGAGCAGGGGCGCGCCCGCAAGGCCGTGGAAGCTGTGGCGGCCGATCTGATGGCGCGCGGCAATCTGGCGGGGGGCGAGGCCCAGGCCGTGCTCGAGGCCCAGGCCATGATGGCCCAGGACCCGGAGCTGATGGCCGACGTCGAGCGGCGGATCACCGTGGGGAGCACGGCCGAGCGTGCCGTGTACGACGCCTTCGCCGCGTACCGGGCCCTGCTGGCCGGTGCCGGTGAGTACCTGGCCGGCCGGGTGGCGGACCTCGACGACGTGCGGAATCGTATCGTCGCCCGTCTGCTCGGGGTGCCCATGCCCGGGGTTCCGGACAGCGACGAGCCGTACGTGCTGATCGCGCGGGATCTCGCGCCGGCCGACACCGCGCTGCTCGACCCGACGCTCGTCCTGGGGTTCGTCACCGAGGAGGGTGGGCCGACCAGTCACAGCGCGATCCTCGCGCGGGCGCTCGGTGTGCCCGCCGTGGTGGCACTGCCGGGAGCAGGCGAGCTTCCCGAGGGGACCGTCGTCGCCGTCGACGGCAGCACCGGTGAGATCTTCGTGAATCCCGGCGAGGAGAAGAAGGCGCGGCTGACGGCCGAGGCGGCCGAGCGGAAGGCCGCGCTGGCCGCGTCGACGGGTCCGGGTGCGACCTCGGACGGTCACAAGGTGCCGTTGCTGGCGAACATCGGTGGTCCCGCCGATGTGCCCGCGGCCGTCGAGGCCGGCGCTGAGGGTGTCGGTCTGTTCCGGACCGAGTTCCTCTTCCTCGACGACAGCGAGAACGCTCCCTCCGAGGAGAAGCAGGTCACCGCCTACCGCCAGGTGCTGGAGGCGTTCCCGGAGGGCCGGGTCGTGGTGCGGGTGCTGGACGCCGGTGCCGACAAGCCGCTGGACTTCCTCACGCCGGGCGACGAGCCGAACCCGGCGCTGGGCGTGCGGGGCCTGAGGACGCTGCTCGACCACCCGGACGTGCTGCGGACGCAGCTGACGGCGCTGGCCAAGGCTGCGGAGGGGCTGCCGGTCTACCTCGAGGTCATGGCGCCGATGGTGGCGGACCGGGCCGACGCCAAGGCGTTCGCGGACGCCTGCCGCGAGGCCGGGCTGCGCGCGAAGTTCGGCGCGATGGTGGAGATTCCGTCCGCCGCGCTGCGAGCCCGTTCGGTCCTGCAGGAGGTCGAGTTCCTGTCGCTGGGGACGAACGACCTCGCGCAGTACACCTTCGCCGCCGACCGTCAGGTGGGTGCGGTCTCCCGGCTGCAGGACCCGTGGCAGCCGGCGCTGCTCGACCTGGTCGCGCTGTCGGCCGAGGCGGCGAAGGCCGAGGGCAAGAGCTGCGGCGTCTGCGGCGAGGCCGCGTCCGACCCGCTGCTCGCGTGCGTGCTGACCGGTCTCGGTGTCACCTCCCTGTCCATGGGTGCGGCGTCGCTGCCCTACGTGCGGGCGACGCTGGCGAAGTTCACGTTGGCGCAGTGCGAGCGGGCCGCGGCCGCGGCCCGGGCGGCGGACAGTGCCGAGGAGGCACGGAACGCCGCGCAGGCGGTCCTGTCGGGCGAGTAGCGGCCGGCGGCGGCTGCCGCGCTGACTGTGGTGCGGGGCGCTCCACCTCCGGGTGGGGCGCCCCGCCCGCGTTCAGTGGTGGTGGCCCGGTGGCAGGCGGTCTTCTCCCAGGTCGGGCGGGGCGCAGTAGTCGACGTTGGATTCCGGGGAGATGAGGTCGCCGGACTCGATGTCGGTGCAGTAGGCGTCGAAGACCTCGGCCGCGGTGAGTGGTTCGAGCCCGTAGCCCCGCAGGCGCCAGCCGTGGATGCGGTCCGGGCCGCCCGGTGGGCTGACGCGCATGACGAGTCCGCCGGGGCTGTGGGTCGCCAGGCCGAGCGCGAGGACGCTGGTGAACTCCAGGGCCTCGGCCTCGTCGATGTGCGGGGCGCCGTCGATCTCCTGATCGACGAGGAGGGCGGAGACCAGCGTGTCCTCCGGGTGGCCCGAGACGCTGCAGACCAGGTGTCGACTGCCCGGGGGTGCCGTTTCCAGGACGCGGCGCAGGAGGCGGGTGGCCCGGCTGAAGGCGGCCCGGCCCAGGTCCTCGCCGCATGTGGAGCAGCTGCCGAGGCGGGCGAGCAGGCTCGACGTGTACTCCCAGGTGGCCTGGCGGACGGCTTCGTCGACGAGCGCCGGCAGCAGGTCGGCGAGGGACTGGCCCTCGTACGGCACGGTGGGGCCGTGGGCGGCGAGCTCGGCGGTGAACCTGGCGCGGCTGGCGGGGGCGTCGGCGTCGAGGCCCGCCGCCGTGCAGAACGCGGCGTACTCCTCGGGGTCGAAGAGCGCGAGCGTGGTGTGGGTGCCCTGGGCCGCGCGTGTCCTGAGCACGGCTTCCACCTGGCGGAGGTAGGCGGCGTGGTCGTGGAAGGTGAAGCTGCGGTAGCGCCGCATGGCGCGGAAGTCGTGTTCGTCGGTGAGCAGGCCGATGGTGCCCGCGATCTCGCGGCGCAGGACGCGTCGCTGGGTGTGGTCGGTGCGGTCGGTGTGCGCCATGTTTCCCCCTGTGCACGGTCGATCAATGCTCACTCACAGTAATCGTCGGCACTGACAACGGCGTCGGGCGGGCGCGGGGAGCCGGCCGCCGGTGGGGGCGGCCGGCTCGTCGGTGTCCTGGTCAGGCGCGTTCGCGGGCGAGGTCCTCGTAGAAGTGGAGCAGGTCGAGGTTGTCGATGGAGCCGGGGTTGACGGCCTTGTCGAGCGGGGTGCCCTGGAGGAGTCGCTTGACCGGGACCTCGATGCGCTTGCCGGTGAGGGTGTGCGGGATGCCGGGCACCTCGATGACTTCGTCGGGCACGTGACGTGGGGAGAGCTGGGCGCGGATGGTCTGCCTGATGCGGTCCAGCAGGGCGTCGTCGAGGGTGGCTCCGGGTGCCAGGTGCACGAAGAGGGGCATCCAGTAGCCGCCGTCGGGCTGTTCGATGCCGATGACGAGGGATTCCCTGATCTCGGGGAGCCGCTCGACGGCTTCGTAGATGTCGGCGGAGCCCATGCGGACGCCCTGCCGGTTGAGGGTGGAGTCGGAGCGGCCGTGGATGACGACGGAGCCGCGGGAGGTGAGGGTGATCCAGTCGCCGTGCCGCCAGACGCCGGGGTAGGTGTCGAAGTAGCTGTCGTGGTAGCGGCTGCCGTCGGGGTCGTTCCAGAAGCGGATCGGCATGGACGGCATGGGGTTGGTGACGACCAGCTCGCCGACCTCGTCGGTGAGGGGGGTGCCGTCGGGGTCCCAGGACTGGAGGTCCGTGCCGAGGCCGGGGGCCTGCAGTTCGCCGATGTGGACCGGGAGGGTGGGGACCGCGCCCGCGAAGCAGGAGCACACGTCGGTGCCGCCGCTGACGGAGGCGATCCACAGGTCGGCGCCGCTCGCGGCGAACTCGTCGTGGAGCCAGCGGAAGCCGTCGGGCGGGAGCGGGGAGCCGGTGGTGGCGACGCACTGGATCGCCGAGAGGTCCAGATCGCGTGCCGGGTGGACGTCGGCCTTGCGGCAGGCCATGACGTAGGCGGCGGAGGTGCCGAAGAGGGTGGCGCCGGTGCGTTCCGCGATGCGCCACTGGGCGTCCGTGGCGGGGAAGCCCGGGCTGCCGTCGTAGAGGACGATCGTGGTGCCGGTGAGCAGGCCGGAGACGAGGAAGTTCCACATCATCCAGCCGGTCGAGGTGTACCAGAAGAAGCGGTCGCCGGGGCCGAGGTCGCAGTGCAGGCCGAGCTGTTTGAGGTGCTCGACGAGGATGCCGCCCTGGGACTGGACGATGGCCTTGGGCAGACCGGTGGTGCCGGAGGAGTAGAGCACCCACAGGGGGTGGTCGAAGGGCACCTGCTCGAACACCGGCTCTGTGTCGGCCGAGGTCAGAGCCTGCCACTCCAGGGCGCCGTCCGGGGCCTCGGTGCCGAGGAGCGGGATGTGGATCACCGCGCGCAGGGTGGGCAGTTCCCTGCGCAGCTCCGCGACGGTGTCGCGGCGATCGTGTTCCTTGCCCCCGTAGCGGTAGCCGTCGACGGTGAACAGGACGACGGGTTCGACCTGCTGGAAGCGGTCCAGGACACTGCGGGCGCCGAAGTCGGGCGCGCAGGAGGTCCAGACGCCGCCCACGGCCGCGGTGGCGAGGAGGGCGACGACGGCCTGGGGGATGTTGGGCAGGTAGCCGCTGACGCGGTCGCCGGGGCGTACGCCGAGGGCGCGCAGTTCGGCGGCGAGCGAGCCGACCTGGCGGCGCAGCTCGGTCCAGGTGACGGCGGCCGGTTCGTGGGTCTCGTCGACGTACAGCAGCGCGGGTTCGTCCGCGTGGGTGGCGGCGGCGCGCAGGGCGTGTTCGGCGTAGTTCAGCGTGGCGCCGGGGAACCACTGGGCCCCGGGCATCGTCCGGTCGCCCAGCACGCGCGCGTAGGGGGTCGAGAAGCGGACGTCGAACCATTCCGTGACGGCTTTCCAGAAGGTGTCCAGCTCGTCGACGGACCAGCGGTGCAGCGCGGCGTATCCGCCGTCGGCGGGGGCTCCGTGGTGCTGCGCCGCCCAGGTCTGGAATGCGGTGATGCGGGCCTGGGCGATGCGTGGTGCATCCGGCTGCCAGAGCGGCTGCGGGTTCTCGGTCGGCATGGGGCGGCTCCCGGACTGTGCGCGTCGTGTGCGTCCTGCGCGCACGGGCTGGGGTGTGCGCGTGACGCGGCTGACAGGGACGATGCCATGTGATCGACTTCCGCACCAGGGCGCGCCCCGCATGGTCCGGTGACATGAAGATCTGCTCCGGTCCCGGGTGAACGGCAGTTGAACGAGGCCCGGGTGTGCGGTCGTGGATGGCAGGGTGAGCAGCATGGACGGTCGTGACCTGGTGCGTTCGATGAAGACGGTCGGTTCCGCCGGGGTGGCGCGGGGGTTGCGTACGGTGCGGGTGGCGTGGCGCAGACAGCGTGCCGATGCCGCCGCGCTGCCTCCCCGGGGTGCGGAGCGGGCACGGGTGCCGGGGCCGATGTGTGAGGTGGAGCCCGGACCGGGGGGCGGGGTCGTCCGGTTCGGCCGCTCGGAGCTCTGTGTACTCGTCGCGGTCAACGGCGCCGTCTTCTGGGGCTGGGACGGGGCTGGGCCGGAGCCTTCGTACGCGTTGGCGGGGCGCTGTCCCGAGCCGGATCCGCGTGCGGTGCTGGAGCCGGACAAGGACGGTGGCTGGCGGGTGGTGGCGGAGCGCGCGACGGTGGCCGTGTCCCGGCACGGCGCGGTCGAGGTCCGTACACCGGGGGGTGTGGTGCTGCGCCGTGAGCTGCCGCCTCGCTGGTGGGAGCCGGTGCAGGGGGGTCCGGCCCGCTGGACGCAGCGGTCGGAGGTGGCCGCCGACGCGCGGTTCTTCGGGCTCGGCGGGCGTTCTTCCGGTCCCCGGCTGCGCGACGGTACGTACCGGCTGTGGAACTCCGGTCCGGGACGGCCCGGCGCCGCGGGTGAGAATGTGGCGTCCGTGACGATGCCGGTGCAGATGGTGGTGGCGGACGCGGGGACGCATCTGGTCTTCCACGACAGCACGTGGGACGGCACGGTGGTGCTGCGGGAGGGTGAGGAGGGAGCGGGTTCGGGGCACGACCGGCCGGGGCGGAGTGTGCTGCGGATGGACGGGGGGCCGCTGCGGTGCTGGGTGACGGTGGGCACCCCCGCGCGTGCGCTGCTGACCTGGGCGTCGCTGACCGGTGCGCCCGCGCTGCCGCCGTCGTGGGCGCTCGGGCACCATGTCGCGCGGTCGGGTTGCGGCGACGAGCAGGAGCTGCGGCGGGTCGTGGCCGGTCATCAGGAGCGCGATCTGCCGTTGGACGCGGTGCATCTGGGGAGTGGCCACGCCGATGCCGGCCGGGGGTTCACGGTGGACGAGGAGCGGTTCCCGAAGCTGGCCGTGCTCGCCGAGGAGTTGCGCCGGGAGGGCGTCCGGCTGGTGTCGGCCGTCGAGCCGGCGGTCGCGGCGGCGCCCGGCAGCGCCGTGTACGACGACGGCATGCGCGCGGACGTGTTCGTGCGGGACGCCGTCGGCTCGGTGGTCCGGGGTGCGGGGCGGTCGGGGGACGTGGTCTTCCCCGACCTGACGCGCGCGCGGGTGCGCGAGTGGTGGGGCGGCCTCTACGACGAGCGGCTGGGGCAGGGGTTCGCCGGGGTCTGGCACGATCTGGACGCGCCCACGTCGTTCGCGGCCTTCGGGGAGCCGACGCTGCCGCGCTCGGCACGGCACGCGCTGGAGGGCCGGGGCGGCGACCACAGGGAGGCGCACAACGTCTACGCCTTGTGCATGGCGCGGGCCGGGTACGAGGGGCTGCGGGCGCTGTCGCCGGACGAGCGGCCGTTCGTCCTCGCCCGTGCCGGGTGGGCAGGACTGCAGCGCTACGGCGGTGTCTGGTCCGGTGACGTGGTGTCGGGCTGGGCGGGGTTGCGGGCTTCGCTGGCCCAGGTGCTGGGCCTCGGGCTGTGCGGAGTGCCGTGTTCGGGGCCCGACGTGGGCGGGGCCGAGGGGGATGTGCCGCCCGAGCTGTATCTGCGGTGGCTCCAACTGGCCGCCTACCTGCCGCTGCTGCGGACCCACGCCGGTCCCCGGGCCGGACTCGGGGAGCCGTGGGGGTTCGGGGCCGAGGTCCTCGGGTACGCGCGCGTGACGCTCGCCGAGCGGCGCCGGCTGCTGCCGTACTTCGTGACGCTGGCGCACCTGGCCCGGCGTACGGGGGCCCCGTACGCGCGTCCGGTGTGGTGGCAGTCGCCGGAGGACCGGGCGTTGCGGGACTGCGAGGACGCCTTCCTGCTGGGCGACTGCCTGCTGGTGGCGCCGGTGCTCCGGCCCGGGTCGGACCGGCGGGAGGTGCGGCTGCCGCGGGGGCGCTGGTACGACGTGGCGACGGAACGGGCCTACGAGGGGCCGGCGCAGGTGCTGGCCGAAGCCCCTCCGGGGCGGATTCCGGTGTTCGCGCGAGCGGGATCCGTGGTCCCGGTGCGCGGGGCTGACGGTGCGCCGGAGCTGGAGGTGTGGGCGCCCGCGCGGGGGCGGACCGGCGGCGGGCTGGTCGTACCGGACGCGGGCGACGGCTGGGTGGAACCGGAGATCGAACGGTACGTGTCCCGCTGGGAGGGACACCGGGTGGTCGTGCGGCGGGAGGGCGAGGACGGTCCGGGTGAGCCGTCCTGCCCTGTCCGCGTCCGCGGGCTCGCGGAGCGCCCGGCTCAGATGTAGCGGCCCTCGAAGAAGCCCCGTACCGCCAGGGTGTGGAGCGGGAAGGCGAGCTCCTGCGCCCCGCGCAGCAGGTGCCAGCCCTCGGTCTCGTCCGTGGCGGCGGAGGGCGGCAGGCCCTCGGCCGGACGTTCGGGCAGCAGCCCGAAGAGCAGCAGGTGGCCGTCGGGCGAGCTCATGGCGTCGGCGAGCCGGACGTCGCGGCTCGCCGCGTCGATGCCCGTCTCCTCCTTCAGCTCGCGGACGACGGCCTGCCGCCAGTCCTCCCGGTCGTCGATGTAGCCGCCGGGCAGGGCGACTCCTCCGCGTGCGGGGGTGACGGTGCGGGTGATGACGACCAGGGCGGTGCCCTGCGTGTCGTACACGGGCTGGAGGGCCACCGCGACCGGCAGTGGGTTGCGGTAGGCCACGGTGCCGCACGCGGGGCAGGTGCGGGGCCAGCCGGAGACGCCCTCTCCGTAGGGCGATCCGCAGCGCGAACAGTGGGAGTCGGGCGCGGAGTTGGGAACGGAGGTTTCAGTTTCGGACACGCGGCGGACTGTATCCGATCGCGGAGGGGGCGGCTCCGGCAGGCCGGTCAGCGGCGGCCGGCGAGCGACCTGGCCGAGACCGGGAAGTCGAAGTAGGTGTCCGGGTGGGGCTCCGGCTTGTAGGTGAAGTGCCACCATTCCTCGGGGAGGTTGACCAGCCCGACGGCCTCCAGGGTGTCCTTGAGCAGCAGCCGGTTGGTGCGCTGGGCGCCCTGGACGCGGGGGTCGAGGGTGTGCGAGCGCGTGTCGAAGCAGTCGTAACCGGTGCCCATGTCGACGGAGTTGTCGGGGAAGCGCTCGTCCTGCGCAGCGAAGCACGGGACCAGGGGCTGCCCGGGGTGGTACGGGCGGGTGGGCCGGGCCGGGAGCCGTACGAGGGTGAGGTCCATGGTGGAGCCCCGGCTGTGGCCGGATTTCTCCGCGATGTAACCGTCGGCGAAGAGGCGGGTCTTGTCGACCTCCGGGTAGAACTCGGCCTTCATCTTCTGGTCGTCGAGGTCCTCCGCCCAGCGCACGAAGTGGTCGACGGCACGCTGGGGGCGGTAGCAGTCGTACACCTTGAGGGAGTAGCCCTTGCGCAGCAGCCGGGTCTGGGCGAGGTGCAGGGCCTCGGCGGCGGGGCGGGTGAGGATGCACAGGGGCTGCCGGTAGCCGTCGACCCGCTCGCCGACGAAGTTGTGCGCGGTGACGTAGCGCATCTCCTCGATGATCGTCGGATCGACGCTTCTCAGCGCCACGAAGTCCTCCGGGGCCCGCGGCTCGGGCCGTGCCTGCGCGTCGGCCGGGACGGCCGTGACGGCGAGCAGGGCGGCGAAGGAGGTGACCAGACCGCGGAGGGCGGTGGAGAGTCGTGTCATGTCCCCTGCATCTATCAGGGTCGGGCGCCGCGGGGGAAGGGGCCGGCCCGGCGGGCGCGCCACCGGTACGCCGGGTGAGCGACCCGGAACGGTGCGTGAACGTCGCGTGAACTGGCCCCGGGCGGTAGCCGGTCGCGCCATCCTGCTCCCGTGCGCTCCTGGACGGACACTCTCCGCTTCGCCTTCCAACCGGTGGTCAACCTGATGACCGGAGGAGTCGCGGCGCTGGAGATACTGGCCCGCCCGGAGGCCGGTGACGTGCTGGCCGAGGCCCGGCGCGACCCGGAACTCGACGGTCTGCTCACGGTGTCCGCGCTGCGCGCGGCGGTGCGCCGGGAGACGCTGCTGCCGCTGCACGTCAACGTGTTCGCGGGTACCCTCGCCGACCTCGGCGGCCTCCAGCCGCTGCACGACGCCGTGCGCGAGGCGGGCCGGCTGCCCTGGGAGGTGACGCTGGACGTCTGTCCGCCGTACGCCCATGTGCCGCGGCGGGCCCTGCTGGAGGCGGTGGCCGCCTTGCGGGAGCAGGGGTTCCGGATCTGCGCGGACGGGGTCGGGGACGGGGACGCGCCGTTGCGGCTGCTGACGGATCTGGCACCGGAGCTGGTGAAGCTCGACGCGTCGCTGCTGGCGCGGCCCGCGGCCGTGCGGGCGATGCGGGTGCTGTGCGACGGCTCGGGAGCGCTGCTGGCCGTCGAAGGCGTGGAGACGGAGGCGCAGTACGCCGTCGCACGGTCGGCCGGGGCCCAGTTGGCCCAGGGCGCGCTGTTCGCACCGCCCGCACGGCTGCCCGCGGCGGACGTGTACGTGCCGTCCGGCTCGCCTGGCCCGGCGTCGGCGGCGCGGTCGGGGCCGTCGGTACGGCAGTTCGTGCGGCCGGCGGCGCTGTTGCCGGCGACGGCGTCTGCGGGGCGGGTGCGGGCGCTGCTGACCGGGGCGCCGGACGTGTCCGGGGTGCTGCTCGTGGACCGGGACGGGGTTCCGGTGCGCTCGGTGCACCGCTCCCGCTTCCTGCTGTCGATGTCGGGCCGCTACGGGCACGCCCTGTACGCCGACCGGCCCGCCGCGAAGCTCGGCGACCCGCCGCGGACGGTGGGGGTCGACGCCACGGCCTGGGAGGTGCTGGACGTGGTGGCCGTCGGTGCTGCGAGCCGTACGTCGGACGACGTGGCGGTGGTGGACGCCCGCGGGCGGTGTGTGGGCGTCGTACGCCTCGCCGACCTGGTGCGGGCACTGGCGGAGAGCAGGGTGGAGGAGGCGGTGGGACTCAATCCGCTGACGCGGCTGCCGGGTTCGGACGCGATCACGGACGAGGTGGACCGGCGGATCGCGGACGGGCGGGCGTTCACGTTGAGCTGGCTCGACGTGGACCAGTTCAAGCAGGTCAACGACGGGGCCGGGTTCGCCGCGGGCGACGAGCTGATCCGGGCGGTCGGGCAGACGCTGCTGCGCACGGCGGCCGGGGAGACCCGCGTGGGGCACATCGGTGGTGACGACTTCCTGCTGCTCACCGATCCGGACGGGGTGGATCCGCTGGCCGCCGCGGTGCTGGACGTTCCGTGGTCGGCCGGGGGGCGGCCCGTGACGCTGTCTCTCGCGACGGTCCTGTGCGTGCCGGGGAGCGTGCCGGACCACCGGCGGGCGGCGGCCCGTCTGGCGCCGCTCAAGAGGGCCGCCAAGGCGCTGCGCGGGACGAGTTGGGTGCTGGGCCGGGCGGAGGTCCCGGGGCACGAGGTGCGGCGCGGCTCGGCACGGACGGCGGCACCGACCGGGTGAGCGAGGGCGCGCCGCCGGTGCGGGCAGGAGCCGGGCTGCCCGTCCTGGAGCCGGACGCCCCGTGCACCGAGTCCCTGACGGGGGCCCGGTGCCCGAGACGCCGGGAGCGGCCTCCCGAGCGAGACGCCGGGCGCCGGCCCCGGAGCGGGACGCCGGGCCGGACCAGGACGGCCGGCCGGTCAGCCGGCCGGCGCGGGCACGCCGGTGAGCACCGGGCGGTGTCGCGACCGGCGCAGAGGCGGTGTCGCGACCGGCGCAGGGGCGGTGTCGCGACCGGCGCAGGGGCGGTGCGGAGGATCGGACGGGCGGAGTCTCAGGTCGTGACGGCCCGGCGCCGGTCCGCGGCCTGGGACATGGCGTGCTGGACGACGCCGATCAGGACCTCCTTGACGGACTCCCGGTCCCGGGCGTCGCAGAGCACCAGGGGCACGTCCTCGTCCAGGTCGAGGGCCTGGCGGACGGTCTCGGTCGGGTAGCGCGCCGATCCCTCGAAGCAGTTGACGCCGACGACGAACGGGATGGACCGCCGTTCGAAGTAGTCGACGGCGGCGAAGCAGTCCTCCAGGCGCCGGGTGTCGGCCAGGACGACTGCGCCCAGCGCGCCCTCGGAGAGCTCGTCCCACATGAACCAGAACCGCTCCTGGCCGGGCGTGCCGAAGAGGTACAGCACCAGGTCCTCGCGCAGGGTGATCCGCCCGAAGTCCATGGCCACCGTGGTGGTGTGCTTGCCCTCCACCCCGCTGACGTCGTCGACGGGCCGGCCGGCCTCGGTGAGCAGTTCCTCCGTGCGCAGCGGCCTGATCTCGCTGACCGCGCCGACGAGGGTGGTCTTGCCCACGCCGAAGCCGCCGGCCACCAGGATCTTCAGCGTGACGGGCTCGACCGGCGGCTTGCCGCGCTGAGAACGCCCGAAGATCATCGATCTCTTCTCCTTAACGTGCCGCCCGACGTGCGCGGGGGCCGGTTCACAGTGCCCTCAATCCGCTGATCACGTCGCGCAGTATGTTCTCGTCCGGCAGTTCGGCCGGGGGCACGGGCCGGTTGACGTGCACGAGTTCCCCGTCCACGAGGTCGCCGACCAGGACCCGCACGACCCCGACGGGCAGGTCGAGTTCGGCGGCGAGTTCGGCGACCGACTGCGGGGTGTCGCGGCACAGGCCGACGATGTCCACGTGCTCCGGGGAGAGGGTGACGTCCGCCTCCGGATCGTCCGCGTGGGGTTCCGTGACGACCACCGCGATCAGGTCGAGGCGGTGCTGGGCCGCGCTGGTGGTGCGGCCGCGCGTCATGGCGTACGGACGGACGACGGGCCCGGCCTCGTCGTCGAACCAGTGGTTGCTTCCCTGACCGTCTGCGCTCATGTCATCCCACTTACCCGTCCGAGGGCAGTTCGGTGCGCGGAGCGGTGCCCAGGTGCACGCCGACCCGCTTGACCAGGAGGGTCATCTCGTAGGCGACCTGGCCGACGTCCGAGTCGGCGTCGGACAGGACGGCCAGGCAACTCCCGTCCCCCGCGGCGGTGACGAACAGGAAGGCGTCGTCGAGTTCGACGACGGTCTGCCGGACGCTGCCCGCCTCGAAGTGCCGGCCCACGCCCTTGGCGAGGCTGTGGAACCCGGACGCCACGGCGGCCAGGTGCTCGCTGTCCTCCCTGGTCAGGTCCTTGGATACGCCCGTCGCCAGACCGTCGCCGGACAGCACGACGGCCTTGCGGATGCTCGCGACGCGGTCCACCAGGTCGTCGAGGAGCCAGTTCAGCTCGCCGGACTTGGTCGCGGTGTGGCCGGTCGCCTTCGGTGCGGTCATCGACCGTCCCCCTTTGTCGTTCCTCGTGGTGCTGATGGTGCTGTGCCGCCGGGTGGGTCGTCACCCGCGGCGTTCTCCTTGCGGCCGCGCTGCCAGCCGCGCTGGAGCGAGGCCATACGGCTGCGGACCTCGTCGGCGTCGCGGTCGGCCGGGTCGGAGCGGTCCTCGGCGGAGGGTTCGGGACTCTGCCTGAGCTGAGGGGCCAGGTTGGCCTGGCGTACGCGCCGGGGCAGCGCGCCGGTCCCGGCGCCGGGGGCCTGCGCAACCCCGCTCTCAGGGGGCACGCCGCCGCCGTCACGGCCGGGACGGGGGCCGTCCGCATCCGCACGGCCTTCCCCGCGCTCCCCGGTGCGGTCTCCTCGGCGGCGGGCGGGCAGGGCGGGCAGTTCGTCCGCCCGCGGCGGGGCGGCGGCCGGGTGCTCCGGCCGGTCGGTGCCCGTCGTGCGCGGCTCGTCGGCGTCGCCGCGGGCGGGCCGTTCGGGGACCGGGCGTCCGTGCGAGCTGACCAGCTTGGGGGTACGGCGGCGCGGCAGCGCGACCGGCGCGTTCTCCGCGGTCCCGTCCTCGGCCGGTTCGCCCTCGGGCCGGGTCTCGGGGCGTCGCCGTCCACCGCGGTGGGCCGCCGGGTCGTCGTCGGCCGCGGTCAGTGAGCGGCGCGGGCGGAACAGGCCGCCGCGCTCGCTGTCCTGGTCGTCCAGCGCTCCGGGCAGGCCGTCGAGGGCGTCCAGGTCCACGGGCGCCTCCAGCTCGACGGGGCCGTCCAGCAGCGCGGTCGGCCGGTCCTGGAGCCGGGCGGGCACGTGCGAGAGGCCGGAACGGCGGCTCTCCTCGCGCTCCTTGTCTTTGACGTGCTGAGGACGGTCGAGGCGGAAACCGACGCCGTTGGTGTCCGGGGCGTCGTCGGTGAGGAGGGCGTCGGGGACGAAGACGACCGCGGTGGTGCCGCCGTACGGGGAGGGCTGCAGGGACACCCGGACGTTCTGCCGCTGGGCGAGCCGGCTGACGACGAACAGGCCGAGCCGGTCGGTGTCGGACAGCTCGAACTCGGGTGTCTCGGCCAGCCGGAGGTTGGCGTCGAGGAGGGCGTCGGCGGCCATGCCGAGGCCGCGGTCGTGGATCTCCAGGGTGAAGCCGTTGGCGACGCGCTCGCCGAGCACCTGGACCGCGGTGTGCGGGGGCGAGAACACCGTGGCGTTCTCCAGGAGTTCGGCCACCAGGTGGGTCAGGTCGGCGACCGCGGGTCCGGTGACGGCGACGCGCGGCAGCCTGCGGACCTCGATGCGCTCGTAGTCCTCGACCTCCGCGACGGCGGCGCGGACCACGTCCATGAGCTGGACGGGCTTGCGCCACTGCCGGGAGGGTGCGGCGCCGGAGAGGATGACCAGTCCCTCGGCGTGCCGGCGCATGCGGGTGGTCAGGTGGTCCAGCCGGAACAGGTCCGCGAGTTCCTCGGTGTCCTCGGTCCTGCGCTCCATGGTGTCGAGCAGGGTGAGCTGCTTGTGCAGGAGCACCTGGCTGCGGCGGGCGAGGTTGACGAAGACCTCGGAGACACCCGCGCGGAGTTCGGCCTGCTTGACGGCGGCTTCCACGGCGGCCCGCTGGAGCGTGTTGAGGGCCTGGCCGACCTCGCCCATCTCGTTCCTGTCGTACTCCAGGCGCGGCACCTCGGTCTCGACGTCGACCTCCTCGCCCGCCGAGAGGCGGCGCATCACGCTGGGCAGGCGGACTCCGGAGGCTTCGTGGGCCTCCAGGCGCAGCTGCTTGAGGTCGCGGATGAGGGAACGGCCGACGCGTACGGACAGGAAGAGCGAGTAGAGCAGGGCGATCAGGCCGAGCGCTCCGGCGATGACGGCCTTGGCGATGGTGTTGGTGGCGACCGGGTCGACACGCTCCTGGTAGCGGTCGGCGGCCTGGTCGTCGAGGTCGGCGAGTTCCTCCAGGACGCTCCCGGCGGCGGTGTCCCAGCTCTTGGCGGTGACACCGCGCGGCATCCCGCTCGCGGTGGAGACGGCGGCCTGTTCGGCGACGCGCAGCGGTGCGGAGGCCGCGTTCTTCCAGAAACGCTGGTAGCGGCCGCGTTCGGTGGCGGGCAGCAGCGGCAGGTTGATGTCGTACATCATGGTGCGCTGGGCGACCAGGTCGGAGACGTCCCGGGTCTCGGTGCGGGTGAGGCCCCCGGTGACCAGGGCGGAGCCGAGGAGGGCGTCCTCGCGGGAGAGCAGTTCACGCGCGCGGGAGACGTTGACCAGCGCCCGGTACTGCTTGTCCAGGCCCACGTCGTCGACGACGTCGAGGTTGGCGAGGAGATCGTGGCAGGGGTCCACCAGACGGTTGTAGAGGCCGAGGGCCTGCGCGCGGTCGACGGTGCCGTCCTCGACGCTGCGGCGCAGGGAGCCGATGCTGTCGAAGGCGTCCAGTACGGCGGTGAGCCGTTCCTGTGCGGCCCCGCCGAGGTCGTCCCGTACGTCGGCGTCGGCCGCGTTGCGGCGGATCTCGGCGACGGCCTCGTCCGTGGCGGTGCGGCTGCGCTCCAGGGCGGCGAGTCCGTCGGAGGCACGCGGGTCGGCGAGGTGGACGAGGGTCTGCCTGCGCTCCTGCTGGAGCACGCGGACGGTGTCCTCGACCGGGTAGCCGATCTTCTCGACGACGGTGGAGGCGCTGAACAGCTGTGCCGCCTCGCGTCCCGTCAGTACCGTGGCGAAGGCCCAGATCACGGTCAGGGACACCAGCGGCACGAGAAGCAGCGCCACGATCTTCCGGCGGATCGACTTCCCGCGAAAGCGCATGGCCTCCCCCAGCTCGACCCCCACCGACGGGGGGTACACATGTGCGTCAACAAACGGCGCGAGCCTACTACTGACGCACAGGTAACTCGAAGACCTATCCGGAGGCCGAACCTCCGCACCGGGGACCAGCGATGGTCAGTTGTCCGGTCATTACGGGAGATTGCCTCCCGTGATCGGCTCGCCGGGGCTGGACGGTTCGTCCGGCGTGACGGGCGGATTGGCCGAAATTCTTCGACTGCGCGGGCTTTTCGGGAATCTCGGGGACCCGTCGTTCGTCCTTCACTACGGGAAATGGAGGCGGAATCGGCCACAGGAGCCGCAACCCGTCTCCGGGTGGCGTGAAGCGGCGCAAGCCGGGCAGCCAGAGGGGAGCCGTGTCGGGTGACACGGACGAGCTGTCTGCTGGCGGTGGGGAGTGACATGTTGATGGGCACGGCGGAGCGGCGCGGGGCGCCGGACGGTGGCACGACCGGGGTGGGCGCACCGGTGGCCTCGGGGGCACCCGAGGCACCGGGCCGCGGCATTCCGGTGGCCGGGCCGGACGGACGGGCGCGTGAAGGACAGCCGGAACACCGGCCGTTGTGGCGCGAGGAGCCGGCGCGGCGTCCCCGGTTGCCGGATCCGGTGCGGACGGCGGCCGTGCGGGCGGTGCTCGTCGTCGCCGTGACGCTCATCTCGGCGATGGTGGCCTTCCTGTGCACGATGGCCCAGTCCTGGCTGGCGTTCCCGATGGTGCTCGCGAGCGTCGCGGGCACGGTGGTGGCCACCTGGGGCGTGCTGGACGTGTGGGTGACCCGGCAGGTGTGGAACCAGCGGCACGGGGTGGTGTCGGCGCCGAGCAGCACCGCCCGGGCCATGCGCCGCGAGCGTCGCCGGGCGAGGCGGCAGACCCGGGCCGCCGAGCGGGGCCAGGAGCGGATAGGCCGACGGGGCGGCCGCACGGGACAGCTGTCGCACCCCTGAGCCGACGGCGACGACAGCGGCGTCCGCGACCGAGCGGGGGTTCGGCGGCTGCCCGGTGTGACACGCGGGGCTGTTCGGGGCTCCCGGAGGACGTTCCGGCAGTCCCGCGTGCCGTGGGAGCCCCGGGGATCCTGACAGGTCCCGGAGCCCCCGGAAGCCCCGCTGGGCTCCGGGGGCTCGCGACGGCGCGTGTTACTCCTCGTCGCGCAGCCGGGCCGCCAAGGACGTCAGCGGCTCGGCGACCTCGGTGTGACCCAGGGCGATCAGCCGGGAGGCCGCCGCGTCCAGGCGGGTGAGCGCGGGAGCGGGTCGCTCCAGGTAGAGACCCTCCACCGCGCCCGCGAGCCGGACGCACTCGGCCCACTCGCCGGCGCGCTCGCCGTCCGGGCCCGGCTCGCCGATCAGGGCCAGAGCCTGCTCCAGCGCGCTCAGAGCGTCCTCGTACGCGCCCGCGTAGGCGTTGACCCGCCCGTACTCGTAGGCGAGCGCGGAGTCCAGCGGCCGGCCGTGGGCCTCGTACCCCGCGGAGCGGGCGCCGTCGGCGACGCGGCCCGCGTCGGCGAGGAAGGCGAGGGCGTCGGGCAGTCCGTCGGGCCCCTGCCGCTGGGCCTGGAGGCGGGCCAGTTCGCGCAGGCAGTTGCTGAGCGCCTCATGGCGAGGATCGCGGGCATGGGCGGCGAGCGCCTGGTCGGCCGCCTCGCGGGCCCGGCCGAACTCGCCCGACTCGGCGAGCAGTACGGCCGTCTCCGCGGCGATC
Organism: Streptomyces sp. NPDC051136; assembly: GCF_044455745.1. Lineage (NCBI taxonomy): Bacteria > Bacillati > Actinomycetota > Actinomycetes > Kitasatosporales > Streptomycetaceae > Streptomyces > Streptomyces sp. NPDC051136. Next base: position 18,272 of record NZ_JBITFE010000015.1, read on the forward strand.
ATGGCATGGCTCCCGGGGTCGTCGTCCCAGCCCGCCGACTCGGCCGCGAGGGCGACGAGCTCGGTCGTGGCGGCCTTGAGATCGTCCCCCGCGTGCAGCGCGCGAGCGCGGGTCAGGCGCAGCTGGGCGGTCAACCGGTCGTCCAGCTCCCCCGCGGTGACGTCCGGTTCGGCCAGCACGGAGTCGAGCAGGGCGATGCAGTCCTCGACACGGCCGAGGTCCAGGCTGAGCCGGGCGGCGTTGCTGTAGGTGCAGTAGGCGTCGAACCGGCTGCCGCCGCGGAGGCTCAGCTCGGCCGAGCGGGTCAGATGGCGCAGGGCCTCGTCGGGGCGGCCCAGATGCACGCAGGTTTCGGCGAGATCGCTGTGGAGGCGAGCGGTGTCCATGGCATCGGCGGGCCAGTCGGCGGCCAGCCGCAGCGCCTCGCCGAGGTCCGCGTGCGCGGCCGACGCGTCCCGCAGGCCGAGGTGCAGTTTTCCGCGCAGTCCCAGCGCGCGGGGCAGGTGCCAGGCGGGTCCGTGCGCCGTCAACCGGTCGAGGAGCGCGTCGGTCCGGGCGAGGGCGGTGGACAGGTCGCCGGAGATCGCATGCGTGCTGGCCCGCAGCAGCAGGGCGCCGGAGACCTGCCCGTCGATGTCGTGCCGGGTGGCGAAGGCGTGCAGCAGGTCGACCTCGGCGAGCACCGGCGCCACGTGCTCCTCGCGGCCCGAGGTTTGCAGGCGCAGGCCGAGCGCGGTCGCCCGCAGCCGCAGCAGACGGGCCTCCTGGTGCGGGGTGAGACCGGGCGTCCTCTCGTGCAGGCGGACCATGGCCGCGTGCGCGGCGGTCAGCGCGGCGGCCTTCGTCTCCGCCGCCGCCTCGGCAGAGGCGTCCACCGCGTCCTCGGCCGAGGCACCCGCCCGGGCCGTTCCCGCGGCCTCGGCCGTGGCGAGCAGGGCGCACGCCCGGGCGAGTGCCGCGTGGCCGGGGGCTCCGGCGTCGTCGTACAAGCCCGCCGCCTCCTCGTGGAGGTCGGCCGCCTCCGCGAAGTCGTCCCTCTCTCCCGCCCGGCTCCCCTCCTCGGCGAGCAGGTCGGCGCGCAGCCGCGCGAGCGGACCCACGGCCGGGTCGTCGGGGTGCGTGTAGTCACGGGCGGTGACCCGGGTGCGCAGTTCCGCCCAGCAGGCCGCCGCGTCCGGGTGGCCTTGCTCGTGCAGCGCCCGCGCCCTGGTGACGAGTTCGGCCAGTGACTCGGGTACGGCGACGGCCGCGGGGGCGGCGGGAGCGGCGACCGGCACGGCCGGAGCCACGTCTTCCAGGGCACGGGGGCGCAGGGTCAGTTCCAGCGCGTCCAGGAGCGGGGCGCGGTCGAGGCGGGCCCGGCGGCGGTCGCCGTGGGCGGTGGTCCCGTTGCGGACGTCGAAGCGGGAGGCGAAGTCGTCGGCGCGACCCCGTACCTCGGCGCGCAGGGCGGCCACCGTCCAGGTACGGCCCGGGTAGCCGGCGGCGGGCAGTGCGCCGTGGCCGAGGGCCTCGACCCGCTGGAGGAGAACCTCCACGCCGGTGAGGAAGTCGAGCAGGGAGAGCGGGGAGTCGAGCTCCTCGAACAGGTTCCGGTTCTCGGCGAGCAGTTCGAGGCCGCGGGCCTCGTTGCCGGTCAGCGCGCAGAACTCCAGGTGCCGGCCGACCTCACCGGCCATGCCGGGGTTGCGTCGGCAGCCGCGGTAGCCGGCCAGGTGCAGTTCGCGGGCCCGGTCGACGCGACCGGTGCGCACCAGGGGCAGCAGCGCGTACGAGACGGAGCGAGCCGGTTCCTCCTGGCACGACTCCTTTCCTGCCAGGACGGGCTCCCAGACGTCGAGCGCCCGCTCGTCGTCGCCCGCCGCGAGCCGGTACAGGGCGCGTTCGCAGGTCTCGCACGCCTCGCAGTCGCTGAGCCGGGTGCGGGTGCGCGCCGCCCACAACTCGTAGGCGGGGGCGGTGTCCTCGCCGACGTGGGCGGCGAGCTGGTACATCTGCCCGTAGTAGGGCTGGAGGCCGAGGCCGGCCTTCTCGTACCGCTCGCGCATCTCGGTCATCCACCGGCGCAGGCTGGCCAGCGGTATCTCGGGCAGGGCGCGCAGGGCGTTGGCCACCCACTTGAACCGCCAGAAGAGCGTGTGCCGCAGGCGCTCGTCGAAGACGTCGGGCTGCTCGTCGAAGAGGGTGAGCAGGCGGGCGAAGACGACGGGCGACTTACGGGGCTCGGAGCCGTAGGTGTACGCCTCCTGCAGTTCGAGCAGCGCGTGGACGAGCGGGACGGGCTCCTCGAACTGTTCGGCGACGTCGACGAGTTCCTCGGCGGTGACGGTGCGGGTCCGGCCGTAGGGCAGCCGGTCGTTGGCGCGGAGGGCCTCGTACAGCTCGTCCGTGCTCTGGGCGTGGGGTGCGGTGGGCATCGTCAGCTGTCCTTGCGGAGGGCGTGGGCGAGGAGGTCGAGGAAGGAGCGGTTGATGAGGCTCGACTCGGCGGGTCTGAGCGGACGCCGGGACAGCAGCGCGGCCTGGCCGTAGAGGGCTTCGGCGCTGGTGCGGGCCAGTTCGGGTTCGTCGATGGCGACGGCGGTGCGGACCAGCGGGTTCAGCTGGTTGAGGATCAGCTGGGCCCGCGGGGCCTCCTGGCGCAGGGCGCCGAGGATGTCGCCCCACAGGCCGCCCTCCTGCTCGCGGGCGAGCTGGGAGCGGGTGCGCTCGTGCCGGGCCTCGCGGCTGTCGACGAGGAGGGCGGGGGCGGAGGCGGGCTGGAAGGTGCGCAGCGCCACGTCGCAGTCGAAGACGGCGAGGGCGTCCCGGGCGCGGGCGAGGTAGGCCGCGGCGGCCAGCTCCGTCTCGCGGTCGACGGGGTCGAGGTGCGCGGTCAGGGTCGCCGGGTCCAGGTCGGCGACGCTCGCCTCGGGCTTGATCTCGGGCAGCCGGTGGACCAGTTCGCGGTCGTACGTGTAGCCGCCGTTGACGACGCCGAGCCCGGCGGCGGATGCGATGGAGGCGACCTGCCGGAACTCCTCCACGCTGGACGTGACGAGCACGGTGCGGTGGGTGCGGGCGAACTCGTCGAGGGTGGTGTGGCCGTCGGTGGTCTCGAACGGCAGCCAGGGCAGCAGCATCCGCAGGATCTCGTCGTCGTGCACGGCGAGCGACTTCACGGCCAGGTGGTGGGCCTGGAGGAAGCGGGCGAGCAGGTCCGGGTCGCTGGCGGCGGCGCGGGCGATCCAGGCACGCAGCCGCTCGGCGAGGGCGTCGCGGACGGCGGCCAGGGTGTCGTCCTCGTACAGGGACTCGCGGGACGCCGTCGGGCGCAGGCTCTCGGCGTCGACGACGCACCGCACGAAGAACGCCCACTCGGGCAGGATCTCCTCGGCCTGCTCGGACAGCAGCATGCCCTTGACGTGGACGCGGTGGCCGTGGCGCCGCCCGGCGGGCACCGCCTCCGGCAGCACGCACGCGATGCCCTTGAGGCCGACGGCCGGCAGGTCGAGTTCGATGGTGTCCAGCGGCGTGAACCCGAGGACCTCCTGGCCGTACGCGGCCAGCGCACGGGAACGGGCGCCCGGGGTGGGGTACGTACGCGTCCAGGGGGCGGGCTCGGGGTTGACGGGCGCGCCGCCCGGTCCGTCCGTGCCGTGCGTGCCGTCGTCGAAGGTCACCGGGTGACGCAGCAGGGAGCCGAAGTGCCGGGCCAGCGCGTGCACCTGCGCGGGCCGGGTCCACTCACCGGCGTCGGCGCGCGGGGTCAGCGTGACCGTGGTGCCGGGCCGGGGGCGTGCGGAGGCGCGCAGGGTACGGACGGTGTAGCTGCCGTCACCGCGTCCGCGCCACTCCACGGCGGGCGCGTCGGGGGTGCGGGCGGAGCGGCTCAGGACGTGGATCTCGTCAGCGACCAGGAAGCAGGAGAGCAGTCCGATGCCGAACTGGCCGATGAAGTCGGCGCGCTGCTCCGCGACCTGCTCGGCGCGCTTGCTGCTGCGGCCGATCGTGGCGAGGAAGGTGTGCACGTCGGCCTCGGTGAGTCCGACGCCGTCGTCCTCGACCCGGACGACCGAGCCGTCGGCGTACAGGCGGATGCCGAAGGCGCCGGCGGGGGCGGCCGGTTCGAGGCGGTGGCGGGCGGTCAGCGCGTCCACCGCGTTCTGCAGGAGTTCGCGGAGGTAGACGCGAGGGCTGGAGTAGAGGTGGTGGGAGAGGAGGTCGACGAGGCCGCGCAGGTCCACTTGGAAGGTGCGGTCGGCGCCGGCCGGATGCGAGGAGGTGTCGGACGAAGTCATCGTGCGGTCCCGGGGGTGGCGTGAACGAGGGCGGGGGCCGGGTGAGCGGCGGGGTGCGGGGCGGGCGGTGGAGCGCCGGCCCGGTGGTGGCTCAGGCGTGGCGCCGGAAGCGGGCGTAGGCCTTCTCCGGCTGCGCCATGTACGTCCAGGGCCACGGCGTGTAGGCGCCGTCCAGCTCGTGGAAGACGCGCGGGGCGACGACGCCCTCCGAGGCCAGGCTCAGAGCCATGGCGAACACGTTGAAGTCCTGCTGCCAGCCGGGGCGCCGCTCGTAGGCGGGATGGAGGATGCTGTGCTTGGCCGCGTCGCGCAACTCGGCCTGGATGTACGGCAGGTCGAGGCAGCTCGGGCTGTCCGACTCCACCCAGTCCTCGATGTGGGCCATCGCCACCACGCAGCCGAGGCGGTGCCCCTCGGGCGCACGGGTGAAAACCTTGCGCGCGTACGTCATGGCCTGCCCGGGCCGGCCGCCCCAGCGGGGCTGCAGCTGGGAGACCCACTGGATGTGGGTCTCCAGGTCCAGCGGATCGCGGCGCAGGGCGGCCTCACGACGGGCCCGTTTGACGTCGTCTCCCAGGGACGTGCCGCGGGCGGAGGTGAGGAGGCGGCGCCACGGGGTGATCCAGTCGGGTCGCAGCTCGGCGGCCCGCAACAGGTGTTCGTCGGCGGTTTCCAGCCGCTCGTGGAAGACCCGCCACTGCTCCCGCGTGACGTTCGCGGCCCGCCCGGTGGTACGTGCCTCCCAGCCCCAGGCGACGTGACGCGCCCCGGATATCAGCAGGGCCGTCGCCCGGTGCTCCGCGTCCTCCTCGACGGCCCGGCCGATCCAGTCCTGCACACCGTCCAGATCGGCCAGCTGGTCGAGCACCTGGTGGTCCCGGCCCAGGTCGAACGGGGCCAGCGCCGTCTTCACCCCGTCCCAGTCCCCCGCGTCGGCCGCTTCCACCAGGGTCAGCACCCGGGTGTCCCCGAGGGCGCGCAGGGGATAGGTCCCGTTGCGCCGTGCGCGCTGGGCCGGCAGGGCGTGCGGATCCGCCGCCGGTCTCCGCCCCGCCGTCTCCCCCGCCTTGCCGAACAGCTTGCCGAGCATGTCGCGCGCCCTCCCCAGGTGCTGCTTGATCAATCCGGAGCAGCATAAGGGGAAGCACCGACATCGCCTCCACCTCGTTTTCACACCGGCTCCACACCGGTCGGGGCGCGCGGGATTACGCGGGTGCCTGGGCGGGCCGCCTGTACATACGGGTCGCCGTGATCTCGCTGTGCACCGCGTCACCGTCCCCCTCGGCGGCCGGCGTCGGCTGGGGCAGGCCGGGCCGCAGGTGCTCCTCCACGCTGATGTACTTCAGTCCAGCCCTGAGGTCGGCGTCGTTGCGCAGCCGGATGACCAGCGGGAACTCGGCCAGCGCGGTCGTGTCGAACAGGCCGGTGGTGTACAGGAGCTGGACGCCGAGCGCGTCGGAGACGGCGCGCTGGAGCTCCAGCAGGTAGGTGGCGTTGGCGCGGCCGATGGGGTTGTCGAGGAACAGGGTGCCCGCGTGCCGGTGCCGGTCGCGGCCCCGGTCGTTGCTGCGCAGCGCGGCCATCGTGCAGTACAGGGCGATGGCGGCGGTGAGCAGCTGGCCGCCGGAGAACACGTCGCCCATCTGGCCCACGGGGACGCGTTCGGCGCGCAGTACGGCGTCGGGCTTGAGGATCTCCACGGCGACGCCCTTGGGCTGGAGGGCGGCGCCGACTCCGCGCAGCAGCAGGGACATGCCGTCGCGGCGCAGGTCGGAGTTCTTCTTGACGGCGGCGCGGGTGGCCTCGTCGACCACCTCGCCGAGGCGCTCGGTGAGCGTGGCCTGGTCGGGCTCCTCGAAGCGGATGCGCAGGAATTCCTGCCCGGACCACTCGCCGAGGCCCTCCGGCAGCCGGGAGAGCCGCTGGGCGGAGCGGAGGGTGGCGAGGGCGGACTCGACCAGGCCGCGCAGCCGGTCCACGATCGAGTCGCGGTTGCGTTCCAGCTGGGACAGCTCGTCGGTGAGGACGCGCAGCCGGGGCGCGAAGGCGTCCGCCCACTTGGCGGCGTGTTCGGGCAGTGCGGCGGCGGGCAGTTCGCGGATCTGCTGGCGGGCGGGGGTGCGGACCTGCTCGTAGCGGGTGGAGTTGGCGTGCCGGACGAGGACGTCGCTGGCCTCGCGGACGGCCGACTCGGCGGCGGACAGGTCGGCGGCGCAGCCGCGCAGCGAACGGCGGGCCTCCGCGGCCGCCCTGCGGGCTTCCTCCAGGCCGCCCTCGTAGGGCTCGGGTTCCTCCTGCTCCTCGTCGGGCGCGTGCTCGCGCAGCAGGTCGCGGAGCATGGCGGCGACCTCGTCGAAGCCACCGGCCGCGTCCTCGGCGGCGCGGTGCGCGTCGAGCAGTTCGGCGTGGGCCTCCCGGGCCCGGGCCAGTGCCTCGGTGCGGGCGGTGAGTTCGGCGGTCGCCGTGCGCAGCAGGGTCTGGGCGTGCTCGGCGTCGCGCGGCTGGAGTTCCTCGGGGAGGTCGGTGTGGGTGTCGCCGTCCTCGGGCGCGTGCCGCTCGGCCTCGCCGCGCAGCCGGCCGAGCTGCTCGCTCGCGCTGGACATGCGGGTCTCCAGGAGCTGCACCAGCTCTTCGGCGCGGGCGGCGGCGGCCTGCCGGGAGGGTCCGTCGGAGCCGTCGGGCGACTGGAGGAGCTGTCCGGCGCGGGTGCGGACCTTGTTGCTGAGCCGGTCCAGTTCCGCGCGGGCGCTGCTCTCGTCGCTCTCCGCGCGGGCCTGCTCGGCGCGCAGGTCGGCGCCGACGCCGACCTTCTCGTACACCTGCGACGCGGCGCGGTAGGCCTCGCGGAGATCGGGCAGGGACGCCTTCGTCCCCGCCGCCTCCGCGCCGTCCCCGGGCGCGTTCTCCGGTACGTCGTCGGGGGCGCCGGCGATCTCGGAGCGCTCGGCGCGCAGGGCGCGGGCGGTGCGGCGGGCGTCGTCGGCGGCGCGCTGGGCGGCACGCCGGTCCTCGTCGGCGGCGCGGGCGCGCTCCAGGCAGGCCTGGGCGCGGGCCTCGGACTCGGCGCCCTCGTCGGCCAGTTCACGCAGCCGGACCTGCCAGCCGGCGCGTTCGCGCAGCCGGAAGGCGAGTCCGGCGAGGGCGTCGGCGGCGCGGCGGGCCTTCTGCGCGGCCTCCTGCCGCTCGTCGCGCAGGTGGACGGCCTCGGCGGCGCTCTCGTCGGCTTCCGCCCGCACGGTACGCGCCTCGGTCAGCTCGGCCTCGGCCTCCTCGGCGAAGGCGCGGGCCTCCGCTGCGGCCCGGGCCAGTTCCGCGAGGCGCCCGGTCGGGCAGCCGGTGCGCCAGGAGGCGAGCCGGGCCGCCAGCTCGCGGTCCTTGCCGAGGCGTGCCGCGAGGGCGCGGATCTCCTCGTCGCGCTCCCCCGCCCGCGCCCGCAGCGCGTGCCGCTCCTCGTCGGCGGCCTGCTCGTCGTGCATGGCCGGGTTCGGCGGTACGAGGAAGACGTCGCCGGTGCCCGCCGCCTCGGCGGCCGGGGCCGGGGCGAGGAGGGCGGCGGCGGTGCCGACGGCGACGGCGGAGCGCGGCAGCAGGGCCGCCTCGCCGAGGACCTCGCGGGCGCGGGTGTGCGAGTCGGGGTCGGTGATGATGACGCCGTCGACCAGCTCGGGGCGGGCGGACAGCACGCGCGCGTGGTCGGCGGGGTCCACGGCCTGGGCGAGGTAGCGCCAGCCGGGCAGGGCGGGGATGCCGTGCTCGCCGAGGAACTCGACCGTGGCCAGCACGTCCGGGCCCGGCGGCAGCAGTCCCCCGTCGCCGAGTGCGCCGAGGATGCGGGAGTCGTCGGCCGCGGCGGTGCGCAGGTCGAACAGCTGGCGTTCGGCCGAGGAGACGGTGCCGTCGAGCAGTTCGCGCAGCTCGTCGGCGAAACGGTCGAGTTCCTCGGGGGTCAGCGTGCCGTCCGACGCCACGGGAGCGGCGGCCTTCTCGTCGTGGTCCGCGTCCCGGCGGGGCTGGGGGATGCCCGGACGGGTCCCGGCGGCCAGGCCCAGCAGCTCGGCGAGCCGTTCTTCCGCGGCCAGTGCCTCGGCGGTGCGCCGCTCGCTCTCGTGGGCGCGCTCGGCCGCGGTGGCGGCGTCGGCGGCACGGGCCGCGGTCAGTTCGGCGCGGCTCTCCGCGGCCGCGGCCTCACGGGCGTGCTCGGTCGCCCGGCGGGCCGCCTCGCGGGCGGTGTCCCACGCGGCGACGGTCGTCTTCTCCGCGTCGCTGGCGGCGAGGGCGGCGCGGGCCGGGTCGGCGTCGGGTGCGCTGTCGTCCAGCCAGCCGGCCCGGACGGCCTCGGCGGTCTCCTGCTCGACCTCGGTGAGGCGCTGGCGCAGGTGCCCTGCCTCGCTGCGGGCCCGCTGGGCCTCGGTGGCGGCGTTGGTGGAGTCGCGGTGGGCGGCGTCGCTGACCTCCTGGAGGGTGGCGGACCTCGCCTCCTCCTCGTTGGCGTGGTGCTCGGCCTTTCCTGCCGCCGCGTGCAGGGCGCGGACGAGCGCCACGGCGGCTTCGGCGCGGGCCGCCAGCGCGGGAGCGGCGTCGCGCTCGGCCTCCTGGATGGCGGCGGACACGCGAGTGACGCGGTCGGCGGCGGCGCGGTGGCGCAGAACGGCCTCGGCGGCCTGCCAGGCGGAGTGCAGGGTGCGCGCGTCGGCCAGTTCGCGCTTCTGCGCGGCGGCGGACTTCTCGGCGCCCGCCAGGGCCAGGGACGCGTGCCGGTAGGCGAGTTCGGCGGCGACGAGCCCGCTGCGGTCCCGGGCGGACTCGGCGTGGGTGACGGCGTACGCGGCGGCCGTGACCCGCTGGGCGAGGTCGCCCGCCCGGACCCGCTCCCTGGCGCCGCGGGCGGTGAGCCGCCGGGCCAGGTTCCTGGTACGGCGTTCGGCGGCGCCGTGGATGTCCCGCGCGCGGGTGCGGGTCCCGGTGGCCTCGACGATCCGGCCGAGGAGATCGACGGACCCCGCGGTGAAGTCGCGTTCGGCGATCAGCTCGGCGCGCCGGCCGAGCTTGTTGCCGAAGCCGCCGACCAGGTCGGCGAGTCCGTCGGTGTCGCGGGTGTCGGTGACGGCCCGCAGCAGCAGGTCCGTGAAGTCGGAGTCCTTCTTGACCGCGAAGAGTCCGGCCGCCTCGCCCTCGTCGGCGTTCATCTCGCGCTGGTAGCGGAAGAGTTCGGGGTCGAGTCCGAGGTCACCGAGGTGCTCGTTCCAGCGGTCGTGGATCTCCTCCCAGTGCACCTCCAGGTGCGGATAGGCCTTGCCGGCCTCGGTGATCGCGTCCCGGAAGCCCTTCATGGTGCGCCGCCTGCCCTGCGCGCCGGAGGCGCCCTCGACGGGCGGGCGCACGGCGGTCGCCTCGGCGACCGGCAGGTTGTCCAGGGTCAGGCCGGGGCCCGGCCGGAAGGAGTACCAGGCCTCGGCGAACTTCCGCGGGTCGCCGGAGACCTGCCGTCCGCGCCACTCGCTGACCTTGCCGACGACGACGCACTCGCCGGTCTGCACGTGCTGCCACTCCAGCGCCACGTGGCCGCAGTCGTCGGCGAGCAGGAACTTGCGCAGCACGCCGGAGCTGGCGCCGCCCAGGGTGTTGCGGTGGCCAGGCAGCATCACCGAGAAGATCAGTTTGAGGAGCACGGACTTGCCGCCGCCGTTCTCCAGGAAGAGCACACCGGCGGGCGCGGGCCTGCGCGGCGGGCCGACGGGCTCCTCCTCGAAGAACTCCGCCTGCGTCGGCGCGGGGTCGGGCACGGGCTCGCCCACACCGCGCAGGTCAAGCACGGTGTCGGCGTAGCGCGCACCGGCGGGCCCGATGGAGTAGAGGCGGACCCGGGACAGCTCGTACATGGCGGACTCTCGTAAGTCTTCGGACGTCGGGGACGGTCGGGCGGTGCGGGCGGGCGGTGCGGCGGGAGGGCCGGGTGGTCAGGAGGAGTGGAAGGGCAGACCCGCGTCGGCGACGAGGTCCAGATCGTCCGTCTCCTCGGCGGGCAGCAGTGTCGCGGTGCCGTCGGTGACCGGGACGACGCCCAGATCGAGGAGCTCGGCCAGCGCGGCGCTGCCCGCCATGTCGCGCACCTGGAGCTGGTAGCGGGCCGTCGTCCGGTAGGTGCCTCCGTGGTCGTCGCCGGTGCGCTGGAGGAAACCGGACTCGGTGAGGAACGCGGCGGCCTTGCCGACGATGCCGGTGGTGGACCCGGGGAGTCTGCGCGCGTCCTTGGTGGCGCCGGTCGCGCTGCGCCTCACCCAGATCCGCCAGGCGGCCTCGAGACCCGGGGCGTCGGTGGCCGGGTCGGTGTTCTCGCCCTGCTCCTCCGCCCGCTCCTCCAGCCTCCGGCAGGCCTGGCGGACGAACGCGTCCACGCCGTTGACCGTGACGCGGCCGATGTAGCCGTCGTCGGCGAGGTCCTCGGGGCGCGGGTAGGCCATGGCGGCCACGGCGAGGTGGGCGAGGCCGTGCAGGAAGCGGTCGCCGGAGTCGGTGGCGGCGCGACGCGCGTAGTCGCCCATGCGGACGGCGAACACCGAGTCCTCGGCGGCGGCCACGGCCATCCCCGCGCGCGGGGACACCTCCAGGACGATCAGGCCGAGGCCGGCCGCCACGGCGTCGGCGAGCCGCGCGAAGGGCGGGTCCTCGCGGTAGCGCCGCAGCAGGTCGGCGTACTCCTGGTCGCGGGCGGGCAGCAGCTTGGGCTGGAGACCGAAGGAGACGAGCCGCGCCGCGTCGGCGGCGTCGGCGGGCGTGACGGCGGCGGTGGCCGGCGCGGCACCCGCCTCCGGTTCGCTCCGGTCGACGTGCTCGGTCACGGTCGGTACTCCTCGCTGTGCTGGGGCTCGGTGCTGCGGTACTGGGTGCGGCGGTGGTGAGCGGGGCGGCGGTGGTGAGCGGGGCGGCGGCCGGGACGGTGCGGGCCGGTCGTCATGCCGCCTCCTTCCGGTCCGCCGCCATGCCCGCCGCGTCCAGCAGCGCCGTGCCGACGATGAGGTCGGCGCCGCCGAACTCGGGGTCGTCCAGCTCGGTGCCGTCGTCCACGGCGAACAGGAGCTTCGGCTCGCCCTGGCGGTAGGCGGTGCCCACCGGCGGGCTGGCCGCGTGGACGGCGAGCAGGGCCACGAGGTACGGCAGTTCGGCGTCGCGGGCGCGGGCGTCGGCCAGCAGCCCCGACAGCCGGCGTGGGGCGTCGTGCGGCAGGTCGAGCAGTTCCATGGCCGCGGCGAGCTGCTCCTCGCTGAAGCGGCTGTCGTCCGGGGTGGCGATCAGGTCGGGTTCCGGCATCTCGGCGCCCAGGTGCTCGCGTTCCACCGGCGGGGTCAGGAGTATGTCGACGAGGTCGCCGACCCGGACGGAGACGGGTGTGCGCAGCCCGGTGCCGCGGGCGAAGAAGGCGTCGGTGACCCGGAGGGCCTGCTCCGCGGGCAGGGGCAGGACGGGCGCGACGAGGTGGCCGTACAGGTCCAGGCCGGAGGTGGCGAGAGGGGCGGCGAAGGCCTGCCGGTCCTGCTCGGCGCGGAAGAGCGGGCCGGCCTCCAGGAGGCGGGACTGGAGCTGGGTGTGACGGCGGATGCAGTCCTTGACGATGTCGACCAGCTCGGCGGCACGGCGCTTGTGCTCGGCGCCCTCGGTCTCGTCGCGGGCCTTGCGGATGTTGGTGAGGATCGCGTTCTCGTGCCGGTACCGGTCGGCGACGTGGTCCAGGGCCTCGGCGATCATGTCGGGCACGGCACTGAGCCAGTCCACCGCCCGGACGTTGCGCCGGGTGGCGTCCAGGGCCCTGCGCAGGGTCTCGGAGTACTGCACGGTCCGGTACCTGGCCTGTTCGGCGGCGAGCTGCGCGTCGGCGAGGCGGCCGCGGCTGATCAGCACCTCCAGCTTGACCTCGGCGGCGATCTGGGCGCTGGTGACGTCGGTGTCCAGGGCGCCGACGAGGACGTTGACCGCTTCGTCGGTGGTCCGCAGGTAGACGGTGCCGCCGGGTCCCGGGACCTCTTCGAGCAGCTTGAAGTCGTAGTCCCGGCGGACGTAGGTGCCGTCCGCCCCGAAGGTGCCGTACACCGCGCGGAAGCCGCGGTCGACGCTTCCGACGTTGATCAGGTTCTCCAGGACCCAGCGGGCCACCCGCTCGTGCTCGGCGGCGGGGCGGTGCGGGGCCTGGGCGGCGACGCGCGGGATCAGCCTGGCCACTATCTGGTCGTGGTCGGCGCCCGTGTCGAAGTCCATGTTCAGCGTGACCAGGTCGATGGCGGCGAGGGCGACCTCCGCCATGCCGTACACCGAGTACTCGCCGGCCAGGTTGGCCTTGCGCGCGTCGAGGTCGTGCAGCGGTGCCGTGCAGGCGAGGGCACGCAGCCGCCGCGCCAGCCCCTCGTCGGCGGCCGGGCCCGGGGCGGGGCGCGGCCCCGCGCTGAGCTGGGGCGGAACGCTGTCCGTCGATGCAGGCGAAGTCACGGTGCACAGACTAGGTCCTCGGTCTGACATCGGCCCAAACGACGCAGATGTGCCCCGGGCGGCCCGGGGCCGGCCGCCGTGCGCCTGCCGCCTACCCGTCGTCCCCGACCCGGCGCAGGTAGACGTCGACGACACGTTTGAGGGAGTTCTCGAGGTAGACCGCGAGCAGCCGCGCCGCCGTCTCCCGCTCGCCGCTCCGCAGGGTGTCGAGGAGCTCCGCGTTCCGGGCGATGTACGGCTCGTGCAGGCGCCGCGGGTCGTCCACGACGTGGAAGGCGAGGCGCAGTTCGGCGAAGACGCTGCGCATCAGCTCGTCGGTGCGTTCGCTGCCGGCGAGGGCGACCAGCTCCCGGTGGAAGTGGATGTTGGCCGTACCCACGCCTTTCCAGTCACTTTCGCGGGCCGCCGCGCGCCCGTCCTCGACGGCCTCGGCGAGCCCGTCGAGGGCGTAGGGCGGTTCGCCGAGACCGCGGACCACGGCGCACTCGACGAGGGAGCGGGTGCGGTAGATGTCCTCGACGTCCTCGACGGTCAGGACCCTGACGAAGACGCCCCGGTTGAGCTCGTGGACGAGCAGGCGTTCGTGCGTGAGCAGCCGGAACGACTCGCGCAGGGTGTTGCGGGACACACCGAGGGCGCCGCCGATGCTGTCCTCGGACAGCCGGGTGCCGGGCGGGAAGTAACCGTCGGCGATCCGGCTCCTGAGGATGTCCGAGACCCGCTCCGCGGTGCTGGTGCGCCCGAGAAGCGCGCGGTCGTCGGCCAGTCCCGTCAACTGCTCTGCCATGCCCGGAATTCAATCGCAGATGCCAGAACGAAACAACAGGGGTATTGAGGGATCGTTGAACGATCCCCTACGGTGCCAACACGTACCGCTCGACCAGCACCCTCCGTCCTCCCCTCTGCGAGGTGCACCATGAGCACTCCCCCTCCGCCTCCGGCCCCGCCCGCCGGCACCCGTTCCCTCGGTACGGCCGAACACCCCCCGGAGGAGGGCCCGTTCGGCTGGCTGCGCGCCCTCGGCCCGCGGGGCCGCCGTGCCTTCGGCGGCGCGTTCGGCGGGTACGCCCTCGATTCGTACGACTACTTCACGCTGCCGCTGACCATGGTCGCGCTGGCCGCGTACTTCGGTCTGGACAGTGGTCAGACCGGACTGCTCACCACGGTCACGCTGGTCGTCTCGGCGGTCGGCGGCGCGCTCGCGGGTGTGCTGGCGGACCGCGTCGGCCGGGTCAGAGCGCTGCTGCTCACCGTGATCACCTACGCCGTGTTCACGGTGGCCTGCGGTTTCGCGCCCAACTACGAGACGCTGCTGGTCTTCCGCGCCCTTCAGGGTCTCGGTTTCGGCGGCGAGTGGGCGGTCGGTGCCGTCCTCGTCGCCGAGTACGCGAGTGCCAGGCACCGGGGGCGCACGCTCGGCGCGGTCCAGAGCTCCTGGGCCGTGGGCTGGGCGCTCGCGGTGCTCGTGTACACGCTGGTGTTCTCGCTGGCCGGCGACGACCTGGCCTGGCGGATCATGTTCTGGACGGGCGCGCTCCCGGCGCTGCTCGTGGTCTGGGTGCGGCGCAGCGTCCACGACGCGCCCAGGGCCGCCGAGGTCCGCGAGAAGGGTGCGGGCAGGGGGTCGTTCGCGGCGATCTTCAAGCCGGGCACGGCGGCCTCTCCGGGCCTGCTGCGCGTCACGCTCTTCGCGAGCCTGCTCTCCACCGGTGTGCAGGGCGGCTACTACACCCTCGCCACGTGGGTGCCGACGTACCTGAAGGACGAGCGCGACCTGTCGGTCGTCGGCACCGGCGGCTACCTGACGTTCCTCATCTCGGGTGCCTTCATCGGCTACCTCACCGGCGGCCATCTCACCGACGTGCTGGGCCGCAGGCGCAACATCTGGCTCTTCGCGCTGCTGTCGGCGGTCTGCATCCTGGCGTACGCGAACATCCCGAGCGGCGCCGACACCCTGCTCCTGGTGCTGGGTTTCCCGCTCGGCTTCTGCATGTCGGCCATCTTCAGCGGCTTCGGTTCGTACCTGAGCGAGCTGTACCCGACGGCGGTACGCGGCGCGGGCCAGGGCTTCACGTACAACACCGGTCGCGCCGTGGGCGCCGTCTTCCCCACCACGGTCGGCTTCCTCGCCGACAGCTGGGGCGTGGGCGGCGCGCTGGTCTTCGGCGCCATCGGCTACGGCATCGCGGCCCTCGCCCTGCTGGGGCTGCCGGAGACGCGCGGAAGGGAACTGGCATGAACCACCCGCACCCCGCGACCGGGGACCGGCCGCTCGCCCTCGTCGACGAGCACGCGCACGCGTGGAGCCCGAAGGCGGCCCGCTCCCGCTTCCGACGGGGACTGGCCGGCCCCACCGCCGGGATCGCGGCCGGCCACACCCAGGCCAACCTGATCGCGGTGCCCGCCGACTGGGCGTACGACATGCTGCTGTTCTGCACCCGCAACCCGCAGCCGTGCCCGGTGCTCGACGTCACGGACGCCGGGTCCTGGACGACCGTGCTCGCCGACGGCGCCGACCTGCGGACCGATCTGCCGCGCTATCGGGTGTGGCGGGACGGCGTACTGGTGGACGAGCCGACGGACGTGCGCGAGTACTGGCGGAACGACCTGGTGACGTTCCTGATCGGTTGCAGCTTCACCTTCGAGTGGGCGCTGGCGGCGGCCGGCGTCCCGATCCGGCACGTCGAGCAGGGCCGCAACGTCCCCATGTACCTCACCTCCCGCCGGTGCCGTCCGGCCGGGCGGCTGCGGGGTCCGATGGTGGTGTCGATGCGTCCGGTGCCGCCCGCGCACCTGTCGGCGGCGATCCGCGAGAGCAGCCTGCTGCCCGCGGTGCACGGCGGTCCGGTGCACTGCGGAGACCCTTCGGCGCTCGGCATCGGCGACCTGGACCGGCCCGACTTCGGCGACGCGGTGGCCCGCGAGCCTGACGACATCCCGGTGTTCTGGGCCTGCGGCGTGACTCCGCAGGCGGCCGTCATGGCGTCGCGTCCGCCCTTCGCGCTGACCCATGCGCCGGGGCAGATGTTCCTCACCGACGTCCGTGACGAGCAGTACCGCGTGGCCTGACCGGGATGCCACGAGGCGGATGCGGGGCCTCAGCGGCGGCGACAGCCCGGGCGCGCCTGGGAGAGGACCGCGATCGCTCTGAACGCGGATCCGGCCCAAGGCCCGTATGCCGGACGCGGCAGACCGGACGCTGCGAGCCGGAAACCCGGGCGCGGTGCGCCGGACTCGGAAACCCGGGCGCGGTGGGCCGGTCGCGGTGCGCCGGGCGCCGGGCGCCGCATGCCGGACACCGTAGACGGACGCCGTAAGCCGTGCGCCGCGCACCGGACGCCGTAAGCCGTGCGCCGCGCACCGGACACCGTAAGCCGTGCGCCGCGCACCGGACGCCGGACGCCGGACACCGCAGCACGGGCCGCGGCCCCCACGGGCCCCGTCACCGGAGCGGACGCCTCCGGCCGCTCCGCACCGCGCGTCGTGTCCTCGCCGGTCCTGTCCCGTCGCCGCCGTCGTACGACGGCACGTCCGGCCGGAGCCGACCCCGCCCGCCCGCGGGTGCGGCGGGACGGGCCGCCCGCACCGCCGCGCCGCACTCACCGGCACCCGGCAGCTCGGCACCGCCAGTGCTCACTTCGCGGGTGCGTCCGGCCCGAAGCGGCTGCGTACCGCCGTCTGGACCTCGTCCTCCTCGGCCGGATCCGCGGCGAGTCGGCGCAGCCGTTCGACGACCCGGTTGTCACCGGTCTCGGCGTGGCGGGCGGCGACTTCGCGGGTGGACTCCTCGCAGTCCCACAGGCACTCGATGGCGAAGCCCGCCGCGAAGGTCGGGTCGGTGGCGGCCAGCGCGCGGGCGGCCCGGCCCCGCAGGTGGGAGGAGGCGGTCTCGCGGTAGATGTGACGCAGCACGGGCGCGGCGCAGGCGATGCCGAGCCGTCCGGTGCCGTCCACCAGGGTCCACAGCGTCGGCGCGTCGGGGCCCTCGCCCCGTACCGCCTCCCGCAGTGCGGCGAGGACGAGGTCGCGGTCCTGGGCGGCGCCCCGGCAGGCCAGTACCCGTCCGGCGGCGGCGCCCAGGGCGTCGGGCCGGTGCACCCAGCCGCGCGCCCGGTCCACGGCGGCGAGACCGCGCATCCGTTCGTAGGCGGCGACGGCGGCCTCCACGACCGGGGCGGAGCCCGTGGCCACGGCACCCTCGATCAGATCGAGGACGTCCGGATCGTTGCTGTCGGCGAGATGGCGCAGGGCCGTGCAGCGAGCGCCCTCGGTGCCGGACCGCGCGGCCTCGACGATCTCGGGGCGGTCCTCGGGGGCGGCGACGGCCGCGAGGCACCGGGCGGCCGGCACGTGCAGCGGGGTGCCGCGCTCCACGCCCTGCTCGGCCCACTCGAAGACGGCGCGCACGCTCCAGCCGGGGCGCGGACCGGTGGAGTTCATCTGGCGCTGCCAGCGGTCGAAGCAGCCCGCCTCCTGGGCGGCACGCACGCGCGCGGCGATCGGTTCGCGGGGATCGTCGGCCCACAGGCGCCAGGGCCGGGGTTCGAAGGCGTCCCGCACGGCGACGGCCAGCTCGGCGTCGCCCTCGGCGTCGTGCGGGAAGCGGGCCAGGACGGGTGCGGCGAGGGCGCGCAGGCCCGCGTCGTCGTCCCGCAGCGCCAGCTCGTCCAGGGCCCACGCCCAGTTGACGCCGTGGGCGGCGTACCGGCGCAGCAGCCGGAGCGCGTCCGGCCTGCCGTAGGAGGCGAGGTGGCCGAGGACCGCCAAGGCCAGCCCGGTGCGCGACTCGTCGGCGTCCAGGACGTCCTCGGGGTCGAAGAGGTGGGCCTCGATGGCGTCCAGCTCGCCGTTCAGGTCGAGGTAGAGGCGGGCGTAGTAGAGGGAGCGGTTCTCGACCTGCCAGTCGTGGCGGGGGTCGTGGAGCACACAGTGGTTCAGCGCCGCGAGCGCTTCGGCGCGCGGAGCGGTGAGCGCGTGCAGCGTGCCGTCGCCGCGACCCCGCTGAAGCAGGCCGAGCAGCGTACCGCTGGGCGCTATGACCGGATCGAACATGGGAAACAGCCTCACATCAAGCGTCGACGCAACCGGGGAGCACGCGTTACCTGGCCGTGCGCCAACACGTCGGAGCGCCCGCCGTCTCTTGCTTGCTGAAGACCATGTTCCTCTGCCTCTCGTCGGTGGCCCTTGCGGGCCGTGTCACGGCCCGCGCGGTGCGGCAACACCTGCCCAGCCATCACGTCCGTGAACCACGTCGTCATGATGGCCCGGCGGTCACACCTGCCGCGACCGAAATTTCGGCGGCCCTGTACCGCCTCCCCCGTTTTGTGTGTTCTTCCTGGTCAGGACGTATGGAGCGAGACCGGACCCGGTCCTGCCCGCCGTCCCCTCACTGGGTGCCGAACAGCTCCAGCAGGTCCGTCCGGGCGAACATGCGCGCCGTGTCGACGGCCGACGGGGTGCCCGCCGCCGGGTCCGCTCCGGCCTCCAGAAGCGCCCTGGTCACTTCCGTCTCACCCTTGAAGGCGGCTCCGGCGAGCGGGGTCTGCCCCCGGTCGTTGACACGGTCGGCGTCGGCGCCACGCGCGAGCAGTGCGCGCACCGCGTCGTGGTGGCCGTGGTAGGCGGCGAGCATGACGAGGGAGTCACCGCGGTCGTTGGTGAGGTCGGCCGGCACACCGGCGTCCACGTACGCCACCAGTTCCTCGGTCCGCCCCTGCCGGGCCAGATCGAAGATCTTGGTCGCCAGCTCCACGACCTCGGGGTCGGGGGCTTCACTCATCGGCCGGACCACCTCTCACTGCGAACATTCGGCGAATCGCCAGGGTACTGGCTTGCGGGACACCCGAGCGGACCAAGGACTCCTCCGCCACCCGGGGTAATTCCGGCGAATTTCGCCCATTTGCACCTTTTATCGTATGGATACATGCTGTGAGCCTGGAAGTACTCATGGTGACTGTCCCCGTGAACCAGGAGAACTCACATGATCCTCTCGATCTCAGGCGTCGTCCTGCTCGGCATCGTCGTCTTCATCTTCTTCCGCAAGGACGGCCTCAAGGCCTCGCACCTGCTGGTGGCCGTGCTGTTCGGCTTCTACCTCGCGAGCACCGCCATCGCGCCGAGCATCAAGGCGGGCGGCGAGAGCCTGGCGGGCCTCCTCGGCGGCATCAAGTTCTGACGGCCCGCTCTCCCTGCCCGACATCCGTACGTACGCACCTCCAGGAGGCACCTGTGGCCCGGCGGCCCCTCCCCCGCATTCTGAGCAACGGCGGCGCACAGCTCGCCCGGAGCCGGGAGCTGGCCCGGACGGCGGCCGACAGTGCCACCGACGTCCTCCAGCCGCTGATCACGATCGGCCGCGGTCTGCGCCGGCTGGCCGCGGCCGCGCGGCGCAGATTCGCCGAGACCCCCAAGGACCGGCGCGGCGCGCTGCTCTTCCTGGTGGCCTCGGTGGTCCTGGTCGTGGCGCTCGTACCGTACGGACCGCTGCTCGCCGTCATCGCCCTGATGGCGGCGGCAGCCTGGCAGGGCAGGGACCGCACACCGCCCGCGCCCGAGGGTCCCGACGACTCCCAGACCCGGCGCCTGCAGTCGCTCTACGAGGCGCTGGTGCCGTACTTCTCGATCGCCGAGGACCCCGACCCCCTGTACGCCCACGGCGGCGGCTGGGACAGGGCGTTCCCGGCGTACGAGTTCGACGACGGCGGGCGCTTCACCCACCTGGTGATCCACTATCCCGCCTACTTCACCGACGGGGAGGCCGCGTCCCGGGCCCGCATCGAGCACCTGCTCGCCGCCAAGGCCGGCCGGGGCCGGGAGTACCGCTTCACGTGGGACGAGGAGGCCAACCACCTCTCCGTCGACGTGCTGGCGGCGCTGCCCACGGACATCGTCGCCCAGCGGTTCGTGACGGCGCCCGGCGAGACCGTCCTCGGCTTCACCGACCCGACCGGGGTCCAGCGCACGCTCCCGCTCACCCACGGCGTGGAGCAGCGGGACGTACCGCCGGTCGTCTGGCGCACCGGCATCCGCTCGACCGAACCCCATCTGCTGGTCCTGGGACAGCCCGGCACCGGCACGTCCACCCTGCTGCGCTCGGTCGCCCTGCAGGCACTGCACCACGGCGACCTGCTGATCGTGGACGGCGGCGGCACCGGGGAGTACGCCTGCCTGGTCGGCCGGGACGGCGTGCTGGCCGTGGAGTGCGGCCTCACCGGCGCGCTGACCAGCCTGGAGTGGGCCGCCACCGAGACGGAACGGCGGCTGGTCTCCGTCAACCGGGCCCGTCAGCAGGGGCTGGCGGCACCGGACGACACCCGGCGCCCGCTGTGGGTCTTCGTGGACCGTCCGACCGCGTTCGCGCACCTCGCCGGGACGGACGGGCGCCGGGACCCCCAGACCCTCCTCCAGATCCCGCTGCGGCACGGCCGCGCCGCGAACGTGACGGTGGTCGTCGCCGACCAGCTGGACGCCCTCGACGGCCTCACCGACGCGGTACGCCAGCACACGCGCGCGCGGGTCGTGCTCGGTCCGGCCACGGCGGACGAGCTGGCGACCGTACTGGGCGCTCCGCCGCACACCACTCCCCTCGACCAGGTCCCGCCCGGCCGGGGATACGCCAGGCTGGGCACGGGGCCGGTGCACCGCCTCCAGGTCCCGGCCACCCCTGACCCCTACGACGACGCGACGAGCGACGCGCACCGGCAGGCGGTGCTCGATCTGCTCCCCCCGCGCACGACACCGGCGGACGGGGAGAAGGCGCCCCTCCCTCCGGAGGCCCAGGCGGAGAGGGAAGCGGAGGCCGAGTCGAAGTCGGTCTCCATGGAGAAGCGGGACGAGCCGGACCCGAAGTCCCCGGGCGAGTCAGAGGGAAACGCGACGGCACCGGAGCAGGCCCCGGTGCCGGTGGAGAAGACGACGGCCGGGACGCCGGCCGAGCCGGCCTCCGCTGATTCGGCCCCCGCCGAGACGGTGCCCGCCGAAGCGGTCGCCGCGGAGACCGCCTGACACGCCGGCCGGGGCGACGCGGGCGACCGCTCACCCCCCGGCCCCTCGCCCCTCGCCCCTCGCCCCTCGTCCCGCTGCGCCCGCGGTCCGCGCCCTGCCCACGGCGCGACCCACCACGGCACCGAGGGTCACCGGGGCTCGTTCGGGCCCGCCGGGGACCGCGGGAAGACGGGGCAGAGGCGGGGCGCAGGCGGGCCTGTCGCATCCGCCTCTGCCCCGCCGCCCCTGACGGTGGCCGACGCCCCGTTCCGACGCAGGACCGCCGCGAATCAGGCCACGAACGTCCGTGGCGCCTCGCCGCTCCCGGCGCCCCCGTTCTCCACCAGCCGGGCCGCCGCGGCCAGTCGTACGGCCGCCTCCTCGGCCACCGCCCCGCCGACCGTGAACGGCAGCCGGACATACCCCTCGAAGGCACCGTCGACCCCGAAGCGCGGCCCGGACGGAACGCGGACGCCCACCCGCTCCCCCGCCTCGGCGAGCCGGGAGCCCGACAGCCCCCCGGTCCGCACCCACAGGGTGAGCCCGCCCCGGGGCACCTCGAACTCCCAGCCGGGCAGCTCCCGCCGTACCGCCGCCACCAGCTCGTCCCGGTTCTGCCGGGCCTGTTCGCGGCGCACGGTCACGGCCTGCTCCCAGCCGCCGGTGCTGAACAGCCAGTGCACGGCGAGCTGCTCCAGCACCGGTGTCCCCAGGTCGGCGTAGGCGCGCGCGGCGACCAGGCTGCGGATCACGTCGGGCGCCGCCCGGACCCAGCCGATGCGCATCCCGGCCCAGAAGGCCTTGCTCGCGGAGCCGACGGTCACGACGGTGGAGCCGGCCGGGTCGAAGGCGCACACGGGACGCGGCATCTCGACGTCGTCCTCCAGCCACAGCTCGCTCATCGTCTCGTCGGCCACGAGCACCGTCCCCGCCGAGCGGGCGGCGTCCACCAGGCGCCGTCGCTGGTCGTCGTCGGCGAGCGCGCCGGTGGGGTTGTGGAAGTCGGCGACGACGTACGCGATGCGAGGCGCGGCGTCGCGCAGCACCTGGCGCCAGCGGTCCACGTCCCAGCCGGTGAGCCCCTCGGCCATCGCGACGGGCACCAGCCGGGCGCCGGCCTCGCGCATCAGCTGGAGGATGTTGGCGTAGGACGGGGACTCCACGGCGATGCGCTCGCCGCGGCCCCCGAAGAGGTGGCAGATGGCGTCGATCGCGCCCATCGCCCCCGTGGTCACCATGATCTGCTCGGGCATGGTCGGGATGCCCCGCGCGGTGTAGCGCTCGGCGATCATCGCGCGCAGCGCGGGCAGCCCCGCCGGGTAGTCACCGTGGGTGTGCGCGTACGGCGGCAGCTCCTCCAGGGCGCCCTGAACCGCACGGGTGAGCCAGGGCTCCGGCGCGGGCAGTGCCGCGCAGCCCAGGTCGATCACCGAGCCGAGAGCCTCGGGCGGCAGCGGCTCGAGTCCGCGGGCCGGCAGCGGGTTGCCGGCCGGGACCGCGGTCCAGCTGCCCGCGCCGCGCCGGGACTCCAGGAAGCCCTCGGCACGCAGCGCCTCGTAGGCGGCGGCGACGGTGGTCCGGCTGACGGTCAGGGCGAGGGCGAGTTCACGCTCGGCGGGCAGCCGGGCGGCGACCGGCACCCGGCCCTCCAGCACGAGCAGCCGGATGCCGTCGGCGAGCGCGCGGTAGGCGGGCGGGCGGCGGGTACCGGGTCCGGCCGGGCGGTCATGCTGGGAGCCGAGCAGCCGCGCGAGCTGACCCGCCCCCACCGCCGAGGTCCACTGCGCCATGGAAATCAGTCCACCTTCCCCGAATTGGCCATGGTTGACTCTCCTTCTCAAGCCACAGGGTGTCATGTGGCAGGCCACTACCACCACTCAGGGGGCACCTCTTGTCCAGGCAGTCCAGGCAGTCCAGGCGGCCCGCGTCGTCCGGGCCACTCGCTCGGCGGCTGATCCAGCTCTACGGCGGCCTCGCGCTGTACGGCGCCAGCTCCGCGCTGCTGGTCAGGTCCGGGCTGGGTCTGGAGCCGTGGAACGTGCTGCACCAGGGCCTCGCGGAGCACACCGGGCTGTCGATGGGCGTGGTGCTCACCCTTGTCGGCGCGGCGGTCCTGCTGCTGTGGATCCCGCTGCGCCAGCGGCCGGGCCTCGGCACCGTCTCCAACGTGCTCGTGATCGGCGCCGCGATGGACGCCACGCTGAGCGTCGTCCCGGACGCCCAGGGCTGGACGCTGCGGATCGCGGCCATGGTCGCTGGCATCGTCCTGAACGGGGCCGCGACCGGGCTGTACATCGCGGCGCGCTTCGGACCGGGGCCGCGGGACGGCCTGATGACGGGGCTGAACCGGCGCACGGGACTGTCGGTACGCCTGGTGCGGACCGCCGTCGAGATCACCGTCGTCGTGACGGGCTTCGCCCTCGGCGGCACCGTCGGCCTCGGCACCCTGCTCTACGCCGTGTCGATCGGCCCGCTCGCCCAGGTGTTCCTCCGGGTGTTCGCCGTCCCGCCGACACCGGACGGCAGCACGGTGGTTGCCGCCGGTCGGCCGCAGCACGCCATACTGCGTCGGTGACCACCCCGATACGCCACCCGTACCTCGACCATCCCGGCCCGATCGCCTTCGCCCACCGGGGCGGGGCCGCGGACGGCCTGGAGAACACGCTGCGGCAGTTCCGCCGGGCGGTCGAGGCGGGCTACCGGTACATCGAGACGGACGTGCACGCCACCCGCGACGCGAGGCTCGTCGCCTTCCACGACGCGACCCTGGACCGGGTGACGGACGGGGCGGGACGGATCGCCGACCTGCCGTGGGAAGACGTGCGCCACGCGCGCGTGGCGGGGGAAGAACCGGTACCGCTGTTCGAGCAGCTCCTGGAGACCTTTCCCGGGGTGCGCTGGAACATCGACGTGAAGGCGGAGCCCGCGCTGCGGCCCCTCCTGGAGCTGATCGCCCGGCGGGACGCCTGGGACCGGATCTGCGTCGGCTCGTTCTCCGAGGCCCGCGTGGTCCGCGCGCAGCGGCTCGCGGGCCCTCGCCTGGCCACCTCGTACGGCATCCGGGGCGTCCTCGGTCTGCGGCTGCGCTCCTGGGGCGTGCCGGCCGCGCCGCGCCGCCCGGCGGTGGCCGCGCAGGTTCCCGAGGCGCAGTCGGGCATACCGGTGGTGGACCACCGCTTCGTGCGCGCCGCCCATGCGCGCGGACTGCAGGTGCACGTGTGGACCGTGAACGATCCGGACCGTATGCACCGGCTCCTGGATCTGGGGGTGGATGGCATCATGACCGATCACATCGACACACTGCGCAAGGTCATGGAGGACCGCGGCGTCTGGGTCTGAGACCCGGACCGCGCCCCGGGGACGGTGCGCGTTCACGGGGAAGCGAGGGCACGGGTGGGCACCGACACCCTGCGGACGGGCGCGGCCGACGGGGCCGACCCGGTGGCCGAACGGCGGCGCGAGCAGCGCGGCTGGTACTTCTACGACTGGGCGTGCTCGGTCTACTCGACGAGCGTGCTCACCGTGTTCCTGGGGCCCTACCTGACCTCGGTGGCCGAGTCGGCGGCGGACGCGGACGGCTACGTCCACCCGCTGGGCATACCGGTGCGCGCCGGGTCCTTCTTCGCGTACTCGGTGTCCCTTTCGGTGATCGTGGCGGTGCTCGTGATGCCCCTGGTGGGCGCCGCGGCGGACCGCTCGGGGCGCAAGAAGCCGCTGCTGGCCGCCGCCGCGTACACCGGCGCCGCGGCCACGACCGCGATGTTCTTCCTCGACGGCGACCGCTACCTGCTGGGCGGCGTGCTCCTGGTCGTCGCCAACGCGGCGCAGTCGGTCGCGATGATGCTCTACAACTCCTACCTGCCCCAGATCGCCCCGCCCGAGGAACGCGACGCGGTCTCCTCCCGCGGCTGGGCCTTCGGCTACGCCGCGGGGGCCCTGGTCCTGATCGTCAACCTGGTCCTCTACACCGGCCACGACTCCTTCGGGCTGAGCGAGAGCGCGGCGGTCCGCATCTGCCTGGCGTCGGCGGGGCTGTGGTGGGGGGCGTTCGCGCTCGTCCCGCTGCGGCGGCTGCGGGACCGCCGCGCGGTGGCCCGGGAGGCGGCGCTGCCCGGGTTCCGGCAGCTCGCGGCGACCGTGCGCGACATGCGCCGGCGCCCGTTGACGCTGGCCTTCCTGCTGGCGTACCTGGTCTACAACGACGGCATCCAGACGGTGATCTCACAGGCTTCCGTCTACGGCTCCGAAGAGCTGGATCTCGGGCAGTCCACGCTGATCGTGGCGGTGCTGCTGGTCCAGGTACTGGCGGTGGTGGGCGCCCTGGCGCTGGGCCGGCTGGCCCGGAGGTACGGGGCCAAGCGCACGATCCTCGGGTCGCTGGTCGCCTGGACGGTGACCCTCGGGGCCGGGTACTTCCTGCCGGCCGGTGCGCCGGCCTGGTTCTTCGTGCTGGCCGCCGGGATCGGGCTCGTCCTGGGCGGCAGCCAGGCGCTGTCCCGCTCCCTGTTCTCCCACCTGGTCCCGCCGGGCAAGGAGGCCGAGTACTTCTCGGCGTACGAGCTGAGCGACCGCGGGATGAGCTGGCTCGGGCCGCTGCTCTTCGGGCTCACGTACCAGCTGACCGGGAGCTACCGCGACGCGATCATCTCGCTGGTGGCCTTCTTCGTCATCGGGTTCGCACTGCTCGCGCGGGTCCCGGTGCGCCGGGCGATCGGCGACGCGGGCAATCCGATACCCGAAAGGATTTAGCGCTCGGCGCGAAAGGGCTGTAGTGTACGCGTTTGGCCTGCCAGGCGTACCGTTACTGCGCGTCAAAGGTGCCGAATCGCTATGTCACATCTGCCAGCAGAGGTGACAAACCGGACGTCGGCGGGTACTGCACTGGTTGCAAGGCTGCGGCTGCGACGGCGACGCAGGGCCCGGATCGGGAGTCGGGAC
The DNA here is from genome assembly GCF_044455745.1 of Streptomyces sp. NPDC051136. Classification (NCBI taxonomy): domain Bacteria; kingdom Bacillati; phylum Actinomycetota; class Actinomycetes; order Kitasatosporales; family Streptomycetaceae; genus Streptomyces; species Streptomyces sp. NPDC051136. Next base: position 43,950 of record NZ_JBITFE010000015.1, read on the forward strand.
GGGAATCTTTACCGCCGCCCGGACGTTGACCGGATGACGACGACAGCGACACCTGTCCTGTGGGCGACAAGCCCGGGAGGCACGATTCATGAGTGAGCGAGCTCTTCGCGGCACGCGCCTCGTGGTGACCAGCTACGAGACGGACCGCGGCATCGACTTGGCCCCGCGCCAGGCCGTGGAGTACGCATGTGAGAAGGGGCACCGGTTCGAGATGCCCTTCTCGGTCGAGGCGGAGATCCCGCCGGAGTGGGAGTGCAAGGTCTGCGGGGCCCAGGCACTCCTGGTCGACGGCGACGGCCCTGAGGAGAAGAAGGCCAAGCCCGCGCGTACGCACTGGGACATGCTGATGGAGCGCCGCACCCGCGAGGAACTCGAAGAGGTCCTCGAGGAGCGGCTGGCCGTTCTGCGCTCCGGCGCGATGAACATCGCGGTCCATCCGCGAGACAGCCGCAAGAGTGCATAGCGGGAAACCGTAGGCGACACAACCGAACAACCGCGGGTGCCGTACATGATCTTCATGTACGGCACCCGCGGTTTTGTCGTGTCCCGCGCCCGGCGAGACCTGCGCCCCGGCGCACTCCGAGCCGGGCCTCGCCGGGACCGGACGCGGCCGGGACCGGACGCGGCCGGGGCTCAGCGGTCAGCGCGTCAGCCGAGGACGCTCAGCGGTCAGCGCGTCAGCGGAGGACGGGGTTCCTGCGGGGCGTCGTCCGGCTCGTCCCGCACGACCTCGCCCTGGACGACCTTGCCGTCCGGGCGGTGCATCCGGGCCTGACGGAAGGCGTCGCCCAGGCCGCCCGGGGCGGCGTCGCGGAGCTTGCGCTCCACCGTCCGCTGGGCGTAGCGGCTGACGGCCTTCTGCACCGGGGGCAGCAGCAGGAGCAGGCCGAGCGCGTCCGAGACCAGGCCGGGCAGGATCAGGAGCAGCCCGGCCAGCATCATCAGGCCGTTGCCCTCGCTGTTCGGGCGGGGGGTCCCGGGGGGCATGCCCGACTGCTGCTGGTTGATCGTCTCCGTGAGGTTGCGGAAGGCCCGGCGGCCCGCCGCCTTGATGACCACGGAGCCCAGGACCACGCCGGCGACCAGGAGCAGGAAGACCACGAAACCGCTGGACGCCCCCGCGACCACGGTCAGCAGCCAGATCTCCAGGACCAGCCACGCGGCGACGCCGAGCGGCAGGAAGGTGCGCAGCCGGGAGCGCGGTGGCCGGGCGGGGGACCTGGGGGTCTGGGCGCCAGTCGTCATGCTTCCAGTGTGCCTGGCCCCGGCTCAGCGCGGCATAAGGGGGACGATCAGGCGTTGCCGCCGGACACCTTCGTCGGATCGGTCGGATGCGCCGGCTTCGCCGGGTCGTCGCCCGCCGTGTCCTGCCCGCCGGGCGCCGTCGCGGACCGCCGGTCACGGCCCAGGACCTTGCCGACCCTCTCCCCCACGCCCCACGTGGTGACCCGCCACAGGGCCTCCACCACGATGTCGCGGCTCATCTTGGAGTCACCGAGCTCGCGCTCGACGAACGTGATCGGCACCTCGACGACGTGGTAGCCGGCCTTGATCGCCCGGCGGGCGAGGTCGACCTGGAAGCAGTAGCCCTGCGAGGAGACCTCGTCGAGGCCGAGCCCCTCCAGGGTCTCGCGGCGGAAGGCGCGGTAGCCGCCGGTGATGTCGCGCAGCGGCAGGTCGAGCGCGATGCGCGAGTACATGCTGCCGCCGCGCGAGATGAACTCACGGGACTTCGGCCAGTTCACCACCCGGCCGCCGGGCACCCAGCGGGAGCCGAGCACCAGGTCGGCGCCCTTGAGGGCGGTCAGCAGCCGGGGCAGTTCCTCGGGCTGGTGGGAGCCGTCGGCGTCCATCTCGATCAGCACGCCGTAGTCGTGCTCCAGGCCCCAGCGGAAGCCCGCGAGGTAGGCGGCCCCCAGTCCCTCCTTGCCCTTGCGGTGCATGACCTGGACGTGGTCGTCCGCCGCCGCCAGCTCGTCGGCGAGCTTGCCGGTGCCGTCGGGGCTGTTGTCGTCGGCCACGAGCACGTGTGCTTCGGGGACTGCCTCGCGCACGCGCGTGACGATCGCCTTGATGTTCTCCGCCTCGTTGTAGGTCGGGATGATCACCAAGGCCGTACCCAGGGGGCCGAACCGCCTCTCACGCCCCGCAGCCGCGGGCGTCCCGTCGCCGTCGTTCACCACTGCCCCTTCGTGTCCGTACACAGAGGACCACCATAATCGCCGCGGCCTGCGCCGACGTGTCAGGACGGCCGTACGGTGGTGTCGTTTTCCCAGGAGCGGGGTAGGGATGGCCGTTTCGGGCCGTTGTGCGACGGATGGGGGCCCGGCGCCCTTCGGGCCGGCCCGGGACCCGCCGGCTGCGGGTCGACCTGAGCCGTTGTCTACTGAGCGCCCGGGCCCCACCCGGGTCACACCTCCCGACCGGCCGGAACGTTCCCTCGCCGCGGTGCGGGCGCTGAGCCTGGCTCCCAGTGGCGGTGCCCCGGTGCGGCACACCGTCCCTGACTCAGCGGCGCCACGACGCGCATGCGGAAGGTTCCCCGGTCGGGCGTCCGGTGGTGGACCCGGCCGAACCTACCGGCCCCCAGCCGTCGCCTGTCAACAGTCGTTCGACCTGCGCCTTTGCCCTCAATGCGCAGGTCAGCGCGGAGGAGCCGCAGGTCGCGACCGCGCGAAGATCATCGCCCCGTCGGCGGCGGAGATCACTCGCCCGGCCGTACGAAGACGGTCCGGCCGCCCACCACGGTCCGCAGACAGACGGGCAGGTCCCGGCCGGGGGTGAGGTCGGGCAGGCCGGGGGTGCCGGAGCGCGGGTCGGTCGACCAGCGTGCCACCCGGTCGTCCGGCGCCTGGACCACGAGCTCGCCGGTACGCCACACGGCGTAGTCCGCGGGCACCCCCGGTACCAGGACGCCCGCGTCGTCGCGGCCGATCGCCCGCCAGCCGCCGCGCGTGTGCGCCGTGAACGCGGCCCGCACGGAGACGCGGTGCTCCGGCGTGCGGTGGAACGCGGCGGCCCGGACGGTGCCCCACGGGTCGAGGGGCGTGACCGGGCTGTCGGAGCCGAAGGCGAGCGGGACGCCCGCGCGCAGCAGGGCGGCGTAGGGGTTGAGAGTGCGGGCCCGCCCGGCGCCCAGACGCCGGGCGTACATGCCGTCCTCGCCGCCCCAGAGCGCGTCGAAGGCGGGCTGGACGGAAGCGGTCAGCCCCAGCTCGGCGAAGGCGGCGACGGTCTCCGGGGTGAGCATCTCGGCGTGCTCGATCCGGTGGCGGGCGGCGCGGACGCGGGCGAGGCCGATCTTGTCGGCGGCGGCGCGCACCCCCTGCACCACGGCGGTCACGGCGGCGTCGCCGATGGCATGGAAGCCCGCTTGGAGGCCCGCCTCGGTGCAGGCGACGACGTGGGCCGCGACGGCGGCGTCGTCCAGGTGCACGGTTCCGGTGTGGCCGGCGTCGGCGTAGGGCTGGTGCAGGCAGGCGGTGTGCGAGCCGAGCGAGCCGTCGACGAAGAGGTCACCGGCGGCTCCGACGGCGCCCAGCTCCCGCGCCTTGTCGACGTCCTGTTCGGCCCAGTAGCCGATCACCCTCGGCCCCGGCTCCCCGGCCGACAGGCGCAGCAGGCCGGTGAGGTCGTCCTCGGAGGAGATCTCCGGGCCTGCGCATTCGTGAACGGTTCCGATGCCGAGGGAGGCGGCGTGCGCGAGGGCGGCGCGCTGGGCCCCGGCCCGCTGCGCGGGGGTGACGGCTCCGAGGGCGGCGGCGCGTACCGCGTGGTGGGCGTCGCCGGTGAGCGGGCCGTCGCCGCAGACCGGGACACCGGGTGCCAGGTCGAGCAGGGCGGTGGTGACGACGGCCGAGTGGACGTCGATCCGGCTGAGGTAGAGGGGTCGGCCGCCGGTCGCGGCATCCAGCTCGGCGCGCGTCGGAGGCTGCCCGTCCGGCCAGCGGGCGGCGTCCCAGCCGTGGCCGAGGAGGACCCGGTCGTCCGGCCGGGCGGCGGCGAAGTCCCGCACCAGGGTGAGGGCCGCCGCGCGGTCGGGGGCGCCGGACAGGTCGAGGCCGGTGAGGGCGAGACCCGTGGCGGTGGTGTGCACGTGTGCGTCGGTGAACGCCGGCGTGACGAGGGCGCCGTCCAGGTCGACCACCTCGTCGACCCCGTCCGCGAAGGCGTCCGCGGCGCCCTCGGAGCCGACCCAGGCGACCTGGCCGCGCTCGACGACCATGGCCGTCGCGAACGGGTCGGCGGGACTGTGGACCTCGCCGCGGCGCAGCAGGACGGTCGTGGACGGGGTGGTGGACTCGCTCATGGACACCAGTCTCGCCCCTCGCGGGGTCCGCCCCGCAGCCGGGGCGGCCGCACGGCATGCCGGATCCGGCGCTCCGCCGGCCGTCGCCGGGCGGGCGCCGGTCAGATCCGCGGCGGCCGGGACTCGTAGGGGGTGGAGAGGACCACGGTGGTACGGGTCGACACACCCGCGAGCGAACGGACCCGCGCGAGCAGTTCCTCCAGCTCGTGCGGGGTGGCCACCCGGACCTTGAGGATGTAGTTCTCGTCGCCCGCGACGCTGTGGCAGGCCTCGATCTCGGGGACTCCGGCGAGGCGGTCCGCGATGTCGTCGGGGGCGCTGGGATCGAACGGTTTCACCGAGATGAAGGCGGTCATCGGCAGCCCGACGGCCTCGGGGTCGACGACCGCGGCGTAGCCGCGCACGACGCCGCGCTGTTCCAGCCGTCGCACCCGCTGGTGCACGGCCGACGTGGACAGGCCCGTGGCCTTGCCCAGGTCGGTGTAGCTCATCCGCCCGTCCTTGACGAGCAGCTGCACGATCTGTCGGTCCAGCTCCTCCATGGCGCAAGAACCTACAGTGCGCTTGATCTCCTCGGATACCTGAGCAGTACGGGTCATGCCCTGTTCGTGATGTGACGGGAGGTCGGACGGCGGCCGGGCGGGGACAAATCCGCCGCACGGGGCATCTGCGACAGGCATGTGACGAAGACCACACTGGTTGAACGTTCTCCGTAATGTTCCCGTGATTACCCCGGAGGGGGGACGGGAAGTGCTTGCTGTGGTCGAGGCCGCAGTGCCGTCACGGCCCAGCCCGAGGGGGAGATCCCATGCAGAGTCTTAAGAGCCCTGGTCGTACCGCGTCCAAGCGGCAGCAGCCCGTCGTCGAGCCCGTATCGGAGGGCGTCGAACCCGACGCCTTCGACGACGAGGAGTTCGACGCCTACGACACCTTCGAGATGTACCGGGTCATCTGCCCGGACTGCGCGCAGCCCATCGCGCTTCTCGCGGACGAGGAGAAGCTGCCGGAGCACGCGCTGTGCGCTTCGCCGTGGAACCCGTTCGGGCTCACGGTCTGCGCCGGCACCGGCCGCAGGGCCACCGAGGCGCGTCCGGCGGACGAGTCGTTCCGGCCCCACGAGCAGGACACCGCGCTGCTGTTGACGCTCCCCCGGGGCCTGGACTGGCGGACCCAGCCCTTCTCCCACGTCGGCGGCCCGGGCTCGCGCCCGATGCGGGTGCCGACGATGCGGCGCGAAGCGGCCTGAGGCCCCCGGGCGGCCCGCTACGGGGCTCGCCCACCCCACCCGTGATCCCACCGGCGCCACGGCTCGCAGACCGCCGTGGCGCGGGTCGGCGTGCGCTGCCCGCCCCCGCCGACGGAGGACGGGGGCCGTACGGGTGACTCCGGGAGCACTCCGACGGGGCGTCAGACCGCGGTCGGCAACGGGCACTTGCCCGGGGACACCTGTGAACGCACGCTCGATTGCGCCCACCGGTGACCTGTCCGCGCTTCCCCGCGTTGCCCGGGCATGACCCCCACGTACTCGGCGACCGGGAGTCGCCGCCGCGTGTTCGTACCGGTGCCTGCGGGGCCGGTTCCTCCGGCCCCGCAGATCCCGGACCCGCCGATCTACCGTGAGCTGATGCGGACCTGGGCCGACGGCGGCCGCACCCTGCCGGGGCGCCACGACCCGGAGTGGGTCAGGCTCGCGGAACCCCCGCGCGGACTGGGCGACTTCTTCGCCACGGGTGACGCGTTCACCACCGGCGACTTCCGGGTCACCGCCGATTTCCGGGTCACCGCGGACGTCACCGCTCCTCGGGACCCGCGAGGTGACGTGCGATGACCATCCGCTGAATCTGGTTGGTGCCCTCGACGATCTGCAGCACCTTGGCCTCGCGCATGTACCGCTCGGCCGGGAAGTCGGCGGTGTAGCCGTACCCGCCGAGCACCTGCACGGCGTCGGTGGTGACCCGCATCGCCGTGTCGGTGCAGTGCAGCTTGGCCATGGCGGCCTGCTTGGCGAACGGCAGGCCCGCGTCGCGCAGCCGGGCGGCCGCCAGGTACAGCGCCCGGCCGGCCTCGATCTGCGTCGCCATGTCGGCGAGCATGAAGCGCAGCCCCTGGAAGTCGGCGATCGGCTTGCCGAACTGGCGCCGCTCGGCCGCGTAGGAGACCGCTTCGTCCAGCGCCGCCTGCGCCACGCCGATGGCGCAGGCGGCGATTCCGAGCCGGCCGGAGTCGAGCGCGGACAGGGCGATCGCGAAGCCCTGCCCCTCGTCGCCGATCCGCCGGGCGTCGGGCACCCGCACGCCGTCGAGGTGGACCTGGGCGGTGGGCGAGCCCTTGAGCCCCATCTTCTTCTCCGGCACCGCGGCGCTCAGCCCCTCGGCGTCACCGGGCACCAGGAACGCGGTGATGCCGCGGGCGCCGTCCGGGCCCGTGCGCGCCATGACGGTGCAGAAGTCGGCGATGCCGCCGTGCGTGATCCACGCCTTGGTGCCGGTGATGACCCAGTCGTCGCCGTCGCGCACGGCCTTGGTGCGCAGCGAGGCGGCGTCGGAGCCGGAGGCGGGTTCGGAGAGGCAGTAGGCGCCCAGCAGACCGCCGCCGAGCATCGCGGGCAGGTGCTCCGCCTGCTGCTCCTTGGTGCCGTAGGCGGCCAGGGCGTAGGAGGCGAGCGAGTGGACACTGACGCCGAGTCCGACGGTGAGCCGGGCCGCGGCCAGCTCCTCCAGGACCTGCAGGTAGACCTCGTACGGCTGCTCGCCGCCGCCGAACTCGGCGTCGTACGGCAGGCCGAGCAGGCCGGAGTCGGACAGGAGGGTGAAGACCTCGCGCGGGAAGCGTCCGGCGTCCTCCTCCTCGGCCGCGCTCGGGACGATCTCACGCTGCGCGATGTCGCGGACGAGCGAGATCAGGTCCCGTGCCTCGTCCGTGGGCAGTTGCCGGTCCACCGGCTGCGGGGCGCGGTCGGGCATGGCGACGCTCTCCTCCCTGTCGGGCACATCGGCGGGCGTGCGCCTTGGGTGGAGGCGGCTCCGCCGGGTCGTTCGGCCTGGCCGATGCTCGCACTCCCGGGTCGCGGAAGCTGCTGACCAGCGGCTGTGCGCTGTGAGTATGCCCGATCGGAGGCACGGAGTCACCAGTTAACGACCGCTTACTCCAAGAATTCGGAGAATGGCCGACGCCGGCCCCGCGGAGTCGCGATTCGGGCCCCGGACGGAGCGAGATGGTCCGAACCATTGACCACACTGGTCTAGTCCTCCTACGGTGACGACCCGAACGCGTTACCGCGTTCATGCCAATCGGCGCGCGTTCCCTCTTCCCCCCACGAGGAGACACCCGATGCACGTCCCGCACCTCCCTCGCGTCCGCCCCGTCCGGGCGCTGCTCTCCGCCCTGTGCACCGCCGCCCTCGGCGCCGGCCTGCTGGCCGGCGCCGGTCCCGCGACGGCCACCGCCGCGGCCTCCACCGATCGGGCCGGGGCTCCCGCCGCGCAGGCCGCGGCCGGCTCCAAGGTCGTCGGCTACTTCACCGAATGGGGCGTCTACGACCGCAACTACCACGTCAAGAACATCGAGTCGTCGGGCTCGGCGAACGAACTCACCCACATCAACTACTCGTTCGGCAACGTCACCGGCGGCAAGTGCGCCATGGGTGACGCCTACGCGGCGACCGACCGGGCCTACACCGCTGCCGATTCCGTGGACGGCACGGCCGACACCTGGGACCAGCCGCTGCGCGGCAACTTCAACCAGCTGCTCGAGCTGAAGAAGAAGCACCCGGACCTGAAGATCCTCTGGTCGTTCGGCGGCTGGACCTGGTCCGGCGGCTTCGCGCAGGCCGCGCAGAACCCGGAGGCGTTCGCGCAGTCCTGCTACGACCTGGTCGAGAACTCCAAGTGGGCCGACGTCTTCGACGGCATCGACATCGACTGGGAGTACCCGAACGCCTGCGGCCTGAGCTGCGACACCAGCGGGCGGGACGCCTTCCCGAAGCTGATGGGCGCCCTGCGCGCCAAGTTCGGCCAGGATTACCTGGTCACCGCGGCCATCACGGCCGACGCCACGTCCGGCGGCAAGATCGACGCGGCGGACTACGCGGGCGCCGCCCAGTACGTCGACTGGTACAACCCGATGACGTACGACTTCTTCGGCGCCTGGGACGCCACCGGCCCCACCGCCCCGCACTCGCCGCTGACCTCGTACTCCGGCATCCCGAAGGAGGGCTTCCACACCTCGGCGACGATCGCGAAGCTCAAGGGGCTCGGCATCCCGTCCTCGAAGCTCCTGCTCGGCATCGGGTTCTACGGCCGCGGCTGGACCGGCGTCACCCAGTCGGAACCGGGCGGGACCGCGACCGGCCCGGCGAAGGGCACGTACGAGAACGGCATCGAGGACTACAAGGTGCTGAGGAGCAGCTGCCCGGCGACCGGCACGGTGGGCGGGACCGCGTACGCCAAGTGCGGCGACGACTGGTGGAGTTACGACACCCCGCAGACCATCGCCACGAAGATGTCGTACAAGAACGAGCAGGGTCTGGGCGGCACCTTCTTCTGGGAGCTGAGCGGCGACACCGCGAACGGTGAGCTGATCAAGGCGATCGACTGAGCCACCCGGCCCGCACGGGGGCGGAGGGGCGGAGACCGGCTCGGTCTCCGCCCCTCCGTCACGGCCGGCCCCGTCAGGCGTCGTCCCGGCGGGCGGGGTCCGGGGCCGGGCAGGCGGGGTCCAGTTCCTCGATGGCGCGCAGCGTGCCGCCGAGCGACTTCACCAGCAGCTCGCGCATGGTCTCGCGGGGCAGTTCGGGGCGGCCGATCCAGTCCAGCGTGGCGCCCTCGACGCCGCACACCCAGGCGAGCAGGCCCATGCGGGCCAGCGGGCCGACGTCGGAGCGCCCGTAGGCCCCTTCGGCGATGGTGTGGACGATCGCCTCGCGCACCCCGTCGCGGATGGCGTGCACCTCGGTGTCGAAGCCGACGCCGCCGCTGACGATCGTGCGGTAGGCGGCCTGGTTGTGCTCGGCGTAGCGCAGATAGCCGTCGATGGTGCGCTGGACGCGGTCCACCTGCGGCAGTTCGGTGCCGCGTGCCGCGGTGGTGACCAGGCCGGTGACGGAGTCCTGGATGATCGCCAGGTAGTAGCCCCGCTTGGACTCGAAGTAGTAGTAGATCAGCCCCTTGGCGACATGCGCCTGGCGGGCGATGTCGTCCATCGAGAGCGCGTCGTAGGACGTGTCGGCGAACAACCTCCGCCCGATGGCGATGAGTTCGGCGCGGCGCGCCAGCGAGCGCTCGGTGCCGCGCGCCCGGGGTCGGACCTCGGCACCTTGTTGACTGATATTCAAATTCGACCCTGGTCTCCTACGGGCGGCCGGACACCCGCAGTATGGCAGGTCGCACCGTGGGACAGGTCACACGCGGATCACGCCGGACAAGGCCCGTGGAGCACAGCGGAGAAGACCCGCGGGTCACGTCACAGAAGGCCCAGCTGGACCACGAGCATCGCGACCACCACGACGAGGGTCCAGCCCATGACGTGCTCGAGGATCTGCGGGCCCTCGTCCTTGGGGCCGCCGGTACGGACGCGGGCGGCGGTTGCGGTGTGTGCGGTCATGGCTTCTCGCTGATCTCGGGGTCGGCTGGGCGGAGTCCCCCCGCTCACGGTGTCCACCTTGCCACCGTGAGCGGCTTTTGCGGCCGAGAGCTTGGTCACAGCGGGGCCGGTCAGCGCACCCCCACCGCCGCGAGGGCCTTGCGCTGGCGGGCACTGGGGTGGGCGGGGAAGTACAGGTAGCAGACGCCGCCGGTGCCGGAGACGACCTTGCCACTGGCGTTGTACCGCTTCGTCCGGAGCCAGATGTTCTCCCACTCGCGCCGCTTGTAGACGCGGCGCACGGCCTCGTCGTCGTCCGAGGCCGGGTCGTTGGCGATCACGTCGCCGTCGGCGGTGAAGCCGATCACGGTCATCAGGTGGCCCGAGGTGCCGTAACCCGACCCGGTCAGCTCCTCCTCCAGGAAGGACTGGGACGTTATGGCGGGGATACCGGCCGCGATCAGCGTCTCCAGGTCGGTGAGGGAGCCGAGGCGGGTGACCACGCCCTGGATGCCCTCGAAGGTGGCGGCGTAGGCGGCGTTGAAGGGCCAGTTGCCGCAGCCCGCGTACTGGTTGTCGTACGTGTACCGGGCGGCGTGGCAGACCTGCGGGTCGGCGTAGGAGGGATCGACCCAGGCGAGTTGCTCGGCGGTGAGGCGCCCGCCCCAGTACTCGACGATCATCTGCGAGGAGGTGGGGCTGCACCAGGCCTCGCCGCCGTTGTCGTACTCGGGGTACTGGCCCTTGTGGATCTCCTGCGAGTAGCGCGGGACGCGCAGTTCCCCGGCGTGGCGCGGGACGGAGGCCGGCACGGTGAAGCGGTCGGGGATGTCGGAGGCCATCGCGCCGAGCCGCCAGACGGTGGGCGTGGTGCGCGTGCCGGGGCGGCGGCGCAGGGTGAGCCGGAGCCGGTAGGAAGTCAGGCGCAGGCCGGTGGAGGTGTCGTCGATCGAGAAGGTGTCGGTCCAGATGCTGCTCCGGCCGTCGCTCTGGTCGTCGACCGAGGTGCGCCTGATGTCCTGGTCGCCGTCGCCGGCCGTCCAGCGGCCCATCACGTACCAGGGCGTGTCCGTGCCGTCGGAGTAGGTGCCCTTCAGCTCGACCTCGATCCAGGTCCCGGTCGGGGTGTGCGCGTTCCAGGAGGCGATCACCTCCGTGGCGGGTACGGCGAGCCGGTGGACGGGTGAGGTCCAGGTCGCGTACTCCCAGGCGGCGGTGGTGCCGGTGTGCGGGTCGGTGTAGTCGGCGGTGCCCGCCGGGGTGCCGATCGCCACGCCGGGGCGGGCGCCCGCGACGGGACGGGTCCCCCGCGCGGTTCCGTGCCGCCAGTCCTGGAACGTGGTCCAGGCGTGGTAGTCGACCGGTCGCCGGGCGGCGGCCCGGTCGGGGTCCGCGGTGCCGTCGCCGGTGCCCCCGGTGGGCGTGGCGCGGGCGGCGGCCGGGACGGCGCCGCCCGCCACGGCGGCCGCGGCGACGGCTGCGGCGAGGAGGGCTCTGCGGGACGGCTGTTCGACTCTGCTCATGAGCGGGAGACCCCCAGGTGTCCGGGTCGGGCGGGTCCGTCGTTGCACGGTCGTGCGCCAACTATGGCCGCCGGTGCCCGCTCCTGCCAGCACTTCCACGCACGCCACGCGACCAATATTGGTGTCGACCAGTGGTGGGGCGGGCAGCGGGCCCGGACGGCGGAACCGAGGCAGGGGCCGAGGTCCGGGCAGGAGCCGAGTCCAGGGCGCGAGCCGACGCACGGGCCGATGCGGGAGCCGAGTCCAGGGCGGGAGCCGAAGCACGGGCCGAGGTCTAGGCAGGAGCCGGGGCGCGAGCCGAGGCCGGGGCCGGTCCCGGAGGGCGCGCGGGTGGTGGCGGTTAGAGTGCGGGGAACGCGTCCGTCCCCCTCCCGCCCCACAGGATCCGCCATCCTCGACCTAGCAACCCGGCTCCGCCGGCTTCCCCCCTCCTGCGGACCCGTCCGCCTGATCGGCGTCGACGGCCACGCCGGGTCCGGGAAGTCCACGTTCGCCGGGCGGCTCGCGGCCCGCCTGGACGGGGCGCCGGTGCTGCACCTCGACGACATCGCCAGCCACGACGAGCTGTTCGGCTGGACCGGGCGACTGCTCGACCAGGTGATCGATCCCCTGCGTCGCGGCGAGACCGCGCTCTACACCCCCTACGACTGGCAGACCCGGCGTTTCGGCGCGCCGCGCCCCCTGCCGCCCGCCCCCGTGATCCTGGTGGAAGGCGTCGGCGCGGGCCGCGAGGCACTGCGGCCGCACCTGGCCGGGCTGCTGTGGATGGAGTTGCCGCGGGAAGAGGCGTGGGCGCGCGGACGGGCGCGCGACGGGGCACGGCAGCGGGCGTTCTGGGACGGGTGGATCCCGGCCGAGCGCCGGCACTTCGCCGAGGACCCCTCGCGCCCCTTCGCGCATCTTCTGGTGCGACAGCGCGAACGGGGGTACGAGGTGCTGCCGGGACCCGCGGGAACGGTCACCGGAGCCCACTTTCTCACTCAGAGTGACGACCCCTCCGCAATGTGCTGAACTCGTGAAGATCACATCCGGGCGACCCGCCGACGTGCCCCAACTTCGCTTGACCCAGGGGCCGTACAGGTCTTACGTTCTGGATGTGCGGCAGTTCGAGGCCGCCGACAGACGCGAAGCCCCCGGTTGTTCCCCCGTGACCGGGGGCTTCGTTCTGCCCTGAGCCCGATTTCCGGCTCCTCCCCGACGCCGGATGCTCACCCTCGGTCACCATGCGACCGGTCGCCTCACCCGCTCCCACCTCGCGGAACGACCCCTCCCGCACCCTTCGGAGGAAAGACCGCCGCGGGTACGATGCCCTCGGTGCGACCTGTGGGAGATTGCCGCGCGCACCTGCAACTCCGGTCCGCGGTGGAGCCGTTGACCGAGGCGGCCGACGGGCGACGGCTCGGCGGCTTACCGACGGGGGCACGGTAGGTGGGGGACGTGATGGACTTCGGCACGCAGGGCCCACAGGCCCCGGCCGAACTCGCCTGGCTGCGCGGGGTGGACGCCTACACGATGGGGGCCTACCCGCAGGCGGAGGAGGAGTTCCGGACGGCGGTGCGGATCGATCCCACGATGGCCGACGGCTGGCTGGGACTGCACGCCCTGCGCGTCGACACCACGAACGCGCTCCTGCGAATGTTCCGCAACCGCGACCGCTTCGGCGAGCAGCGAGGGCGTCATCGCCGCACGCTCAACTCCTGGTACTGGCTGGGCTGGTGGGTGCAGCCGGTGCTGGAGAACCCGCGTGACCTGCTGCTGGCGCACGCCTCGCACTGGCTGGACGGCCGGCACGTCCCGGAGCTGGACCGGGCCCTGGCCGGACTGCCGCCGGTGGACTCCGACGCCCAGGTCCGCTTCCTGCACGCCTGCCGCGCCTACCTCGTCAAGGACTGGGAACAGCTCGTCCGGCACACCGACCCCCTGCTCGGCGATCCCTTACTGGGCATCGAGGCGGGCCTGTTCAGCGGCATGGCCCGGGTCCGCCTGGAGATGTACGGGCAGGCCGAACCCTTGCTTTCGGCAGCCCTGATGCGGTGCCGCAGCGAGCAGCCCCAGCGCAAGGAGCTGCGCTACTGGCTGGCGCGGGCCCACGAAGGCACCGGACGCAGCGCCGCCGCGCTCCCGCTGTACCGGGCGGTGCACCGCGTCGACCCGGCCTTCATGGACACCTCGGCCCGGCTGGCGGCGATCGCCGAGGGCGACGACTACGACGATCCGGCCGATCTGGCGGCGCTCGCGCAGACCGGCGCGGGGGTGGACGCCCTGGACGGACTCGACCCCCTGTTCGGCGTCGAGGAGCGCGGCGTCAAGCTCTCGATGCCCGATCCCCCGCTGTCGGCCCCGCTGCCTCCGCTCGGCGGACCGTCGGTGCGTGAGAAGGCGGGCGGCCCCGATCCGTCCCTGCCCACCGGGCCGACCGACCCCGAACTGCTGGAGGAGGCGCTCTCCGAGCTGGAGCGGATGGTGGGCCTCGAACCGGTGAAGCGGCAGGTCAAGGCGCTGTCCGCGCAGCTGAACATGGCGCGGCTGCGGGCCGGCCAGGGGCTGCCCGTGCAGCCGCCCAAACGTCACTTCGTCTTCTCCGGCCCCTCCGGCACCGGCAAGACCACCGTGGCCCGCATCCTGGGCCGCGTCTTCTACGCGCTCGGACTGCTCGGCGGCGACCACCTGGTGGAGGCCCAGCGGGCCGACCTGGTCGGCGAGTACCTGGGCCAGACCGCCGTGAAGGCGAACGAGCTGATCGACTCGGCGCTCGGCGGTGTCCTCTTCGTCGACGAGGCGTACTCGCTGTCCAACTCGGGGTACGGCAAGGGTGACGCGTACGGCGACGAGGCGCTGCAGGTGCTGCTGAAGCGGGCCGAGGACAACCGGGACCACCTGGTGGTGATCCTGGCCGGTTATCCGGAGGGCATGGACCGGCTGCTGGGTGCGAACCCCGGCCTGTCCTCGCGCTTCACGACGCGGGTGGACTTCCCCTCGTACCGGCCGTTGGAGCTGACCTCGATCGGGGAGGTGCTCGCGGCGGAGAACGGGGACGCCTGGGACGAGGAGGCGCTGGACGAGCTGCGGTCGATCGCCGGGCACGTGGTGGACCAGGGGTGGATCGACGAGCTGGGGAACGGGCGGTTCCTGCGGACGCTGTACGAGAAGAGCTGCGCGTACCGGGATCTGCGGTTGTCGGTGTATCCGGGGGCGCTGAGCAGGGACGATCTGGCGACGTTGCGGTTGCCGGATCTGATGCAGGCGTACGGGGAGGTGCTGTCGGGGCGGGGACCGGGGGGACCGTCGGCCGTGTAGGGCCGAGCCTCGGTGCCCAGGGAGGACGGGACGCAGCCCGGCGTGGCGGGGTGCCCCGGAGGGGGGCACCCCAGCGCCCACCGTGCCATCCCAGCGGCACACGACTGCCCGCAGTGGCGGCGGGGGCACCACCGCTCGCTGCTACGTCGCCAACGTCACCTCGCGGTGGGCCGGGTCGTTCACCTCGCCGACCAGGAGTTCCAGTACGTCCTCCAGGGCGACCAGACCCAGCACCCTGCCCGACGCGTCCGCGACCTGGGCCAGGTGGGTGGCCGCCCGGCGCATGACGGTGAGGGCGTCGTCCAGCGGGAGTTCCGGGCGGAGCGTGGTCATCGGGCGCCACAGGTGCTGCGGGACGGCACGGTCGGACTCCTCCAGGTCGAGGACGTCCTTGACGTGCAGGTAGCCCATGAAGGCGCCCTGTTCCGCGGCGATCGGGAAGCGCGAGTACCCGGTGCGGGCGGTGAGCGCCACGATCTCGCCTGGGGTGACCGAAGGGCTGACCGTGACCAGGGACTCCCGGCCGAGCAGTACGTCGGTCACCGGGCGGGAGCCCAGTTCCAGGGCGTCCTCCAGGCGTTCCTGCTCCTCCGGGTCGAGCAGTCCGGCCTGGCCGGCGTCCTCCACCAGGCGGTTGAGCTGCTCGCTGGTGAAGACGGCCTCGACCTCGTCCTTGGGCTCGACCCGGAAGAGCCGCAGGACGCCCTGGGCGCAGGCGCCGAGCGCGACGGTGATCGGCCGGCACAGGCGGGCGAAGGCGACCAGTCCCGGACTGAGCCACAGCGCGGCCTTCTCGGGCGCGGCCATCGCGAGGTTCTTCGGGACCATCTCGCCGATGACCAGATGGCAGAAGACCACGGCGGCCAGTGCGATGACGTAGCCGAGCGGATGGATCATGCCGTGCGGCAGGTGGATCCACTCGAAGACCGGCTCCAGCAGGTGGGCGACGGTCGGTTCGGCGACCGCGCCGAGGGTCAGCGAGCAGACGGTGATGCCGAACTGGGCGGCGGCCATCATCTGCGGCAGCCGTTCCAGGCCGTACAGCACCTGTCGGGCGCGAGCGGTGCCGAGCGGTTCGATCTGGCTGCGGCGCACGGAGACGAGGGCGAACTCGGCGCCGACGAAGAAGCCGTTGGCGAGCACGAGCAGGGCGGCGAAGAGGAGTTGCAGCACACTCATCGGGCCGCCTCCAGGACGGAGACCGGCGCGGTGCGCACCAGTCGTATGCGTTCGGCGCGGTAGTGGCCGACCTGACGGACCGAGAGCCGCCAGCCGGGCAGCTCCGCGCGGTCGCCGACGGCCGGGATGCGGCCGAGCAGGTCGGCGACGAGGCCGGCCACGGTCTCGTACGGGCCCTCGGGCGCCTCAAGACCGATGCGGCGCAGGGCGTCGACGCGGCAGCTGCCGTCGACGTCCCAGGCGGGCCGGCCTTCGTCGGGCGGCGCGGGGGCGAGTTCGGGTGCGTCCAGTCCGTCGTGCTCGTCGCGGACCTCGCCGACGAGCTCCTCGACGATGTCCTCCAGGGTGACGACGCCGGCCGTACCGCCGTACTCGTCGACCACGACCGCGATGGGCTGCTCGCTGCGCAGGCGGGTGAGCAGCGGCCGTACGGGCAGGGTTTCGGGGACGAGCAGCGCGGGGCGGGCGATCCGGCCGGCGGGGGTGCGCAGCCGGTCGTGCACCGGGACCGCGAGGGCGTCCTTGAGGTGGACCATGCCGACGATCTCGTCGATCTTCTCGCGGTAGACGGGGAAGCGGGACAGGCCGGTGGCGCGGGTCAGGTTGACGACGTCCTCGGCGGTGGCCGAGGAGTGCAGCGCGCTGACCTTCACGCGGGGGGTCATGACGTGCTGGGCGGTCAGGTCGCCGAGCGACAGGGTCCGGACGAAGAGGTCGGCGGTGTTCTGCTCCAGGGCGCCGGCCCGGGCGGAGTGCCGGGCCAGGGAGACCAGTTCGCCCGGGGTGCGGGCGGAGGCCAGTTCCTCGGCGGGTTCGACGCCCAGCGTGCGGACCAGCCGGTTGGCCACCGTGTTGAGCGCGGCGATCACCGGGTGGAAGAGGCGGGCGAAGGCGTGCTGCGGGCCTGCGACGAAGCGCGCGACCTGGAGCGGCTTGGACACCGCCCAGTTCTTGGGCACCAGCTCGCCGATGACCATCTGCACCGCGGAGGCCAGCAGCATGCCGACGACGACCGAGACACCGGAGACGGCGCCTTCGGGGACGCCGGCCGCCGTGAACGGGCCGTCGAGCAGTTGGGCGAGCGCCGGTTCGGCGAGCATGCCGACGACGAGGGAGGTGATGGTGATCCCGAGCTGGGTGCCGGAGAGCTGGAAGGACAGCTCCTTGAGGGACTCGACGACCCGCTGGGCGCGCCGGTCACCGGTCGCGGCGGCCTGTTCGGCGTCGGGCCTCTCGACGGTCACCAGGCCGAACTCGGCCGCGACGAAGAAGCCGTTGGCGAGGATCAGCAGGAGCGCGGCTGCCAGGAGCAGCAGGGGGGTGGTCATGATGCCGCCGCCTGTGGGATGTCACAGCAGGGGGCGACGCAGGTACTGCAGGACGATCCGTCCATCGCCGGAGGGAGTCACTCCTCGGGTAGCAGGAACCCCGCGCACCGGGCGGAGCGACGGGGCGAGGACGCGACGGCCGCGTCCTCGTTCCAGATTAATCAGGAAAAGGGTGCCCGCGGCAGGGTCGGCGCTGCCGCGTCAGTCACGCGGGGCCTCGGGGCGGGCACCGGAACGGGCCTCCACGAGGTCGCGCAGGGCACGTGCGTCGGCGAGGGCGCGCTGCTTGGCGATGCCCGGCTGGATGCCGAGCGCGGGCAGGCTGGTGCCGTCGCTGAGGTCGAGGAAGACCCAGGGGTCGCCCTGGCGGAGGTTGACCCGGAGGATCTCCGGCCAGTCGAGGTGACGCCTGGCGGTCAGGTTGACCACCGTGACGCCCGACTCGTCGGCGACGACGCGGGGCCGGGCCAGCAGGAGCAGGACGCCGGCCAGGACGAGGGCGGTCAGCACGAAGCTGAGCCGCTCCCCGGGTCCGAGGCCGCGCAGCAGCATCCCGAGCGCCGTGACGGTCACGAGGGTGACGGCCGCGAGGACGGTCAGGACGGCACGGGTGCGGCCCGGACGGAAGGTGACGGGCAGGGCCGGCAGGTCGTCCGGCGTGGTGTCGGGCATGGTGGGGCTCCGGTCGTGCTCCGGTCCGGCGGGCGTCAGAGCCGGCAGGCGTGGATGGCCGTGGTCAGGATGGCCCGGGCGCCGATCTCGTACAGGTCGTCCATGATCCGCTGCGCCTCCTTGGCGGGGACCATCGCGCGGACGGCGACCCAGCCCTCGTTGTGCAGCGGGGACACGGTCGGGGACTCCAGGCCGGGGGTGAGCGCGACGGCCTTCTCCAGCTGCTCCACCCGGCAGTCGTAGTCCATCATCACGTAGGTGCGGGCCACCAGGACGCCCTGGAGGCGACGCAGGAACTGCTGGACCTTCGGCTCGGTGGTCTCGTCGGGCTCCGCGTCCGAGCGGCGGATCACGATGGCCTCGGACTGCATGATGGGCTCGCCGAAGACCTCCAGGCCCGCGTTGCGCAGGGAGGTGCCGGTCTCGACGACGTCCGCGATGACCTCGGCGACGCCCAGCTCGATGGCGGTCTCGACGGCGCCGTCCAGGTGGACGACGGAGGCGTCCACGCCCCGGTCGGCCAGGTGGGCGGCGACGATGCCCTCGTAGGACGTGGCGACGGTGCGGCCCTTGAGGTCGTCGATGCCGTCCGCGGTGCCGGGCTTGCCGGCGAAGCGGAAGGTGGAGCGGGCGAAGCCGAGCGGGAGGATCTCCTCGGCGCGGGCGCCGGAGTCGACCAGCAGGTCGCGACCGGTGATGCCGATGTCGAGCTTGCCGGAGGAGACGTAGATCGCGATGTCACGGGGGCGGAGGTAGAAGAACTCGACCTCGTTGACCGGGTCGACGATGCGCAGTTCCTTGGACTCGCGGCGCTGCTGGTAGCCGGCCTCATGCAGCATCTCCCCCGCGGGGCCTGACAGGGAACCCTTGTTGGGGACGGCGATGCGCAGCATGAGGTCGGCTTCCTTTGCGTAAGAGGTGGGGAAAGGGGGTGCGGTGACTTACAGGTGGGCGTAGACGTCGTCCAGGGAGATGCCGCGGGCGACCATCATGACCTGGACGTGGTACAGCAGCTGGGAGATCTCCTCGGCGGCGGCGTCCTTGCCCTCGTGCTCGGCGGCCATCCAGACCTCCGCGGCCTCCTCGACGACCTTCTTGCCGATGGCGTGGACGCCCTTGTCGACCAGCTCGGCGGTGCGGGAGGTGGCGGGGTCGCCGTGGGCTGCCTTGTGCTGGAGCTCGGTGAACAGCTCCTCGAACGTCTTCTTGGACATGATGGCCCCCACCTTACGCGTGTGCCGGACGGCCTAGCGCCACGGTTCGGATACTGAGCGGAGCGTGGCCGCCGTGGCGACGGCCGCGGTCACCGCCTCGTGCCCCTTGTCCTCGCGGGAGCCCTCGATGCCGGCCCGGTCCAGGGCCTGCTCCTCGGTGTCGCAGGTGAGGACGCCGAAGCCGACGGGGACGCCGGTCTCGACGGAGACCTGGACGAGGCCCTGGGTCACGCCCTGGCACACGTAGTCGAAGTGGGGGGTGCCGCCGCGGATGACGACGCCGAGGGCGACGATCGCGTCGTAGCCGCGGCCCGCGAGGACCTTGGCGACCACCGGGAGCTCGAAGCTGCCGGGGACCCTGAGCAGGGTCGGCTCGTCGATCCCCAGCTCGTGCAGGGCGCGCAGGGCGCCGTCCACCAGTCCGTCCATCACCTTGTCGTGCCACAGTGACGCGATCACGGCGACCCTGAGGTCCCCGACGTTGCGTACGGACAGTTCCGGTGCACCCTTGCCGCTCACGTGTCTCCTCGTATCGCTTTGCTTACTGCTTACTGCTTACTGGTTGCCGCAGGTGGACACGGGGGTCGTGTCCAGCCAGGGCAGGTCGTGCCCCATCCGGTCCCGCTTGGTGCGCAGGTAGCGGAGGTTGTGCTCGCCGGCCTGGACGGGCATGGGCTCGCGGCCGGTGACCTCGATGCCGTGCCGTTCGAGGGCCTCGCTCTTGTCCGGGTTGTTCGTCATCAGGCGGACGGAGCGCACCCCGAGGTCCGCGAGGACCTGGGCACCCGCGCCGTAGTCGCGGGCGTCGGCGGGCAGGCCGAGTTCCAGGTTGGCGTCGAGGGTGTCGCGGCCGCGCTCCTGGAGTTCGTAGGCGCGCAGCTTGGACATCAGGCCGATGCCGCGTCCCTCGTGGCCGCGCAGGTAGACGACCACGCCCCGGCCCTCGGCCTGGATGCGGTCCAGGGAGGCGTCGAGCTGGGGGCCGCAGTCGCAGCGCTGGGAGCCGAAGACGTCGCCGGTGAGGCACTCGGAGTGGACGCGGACCAGGATGTCCCGTCCGTCGCCGAGGTCGCCGTGCACGAGGGCGATGTGCTCGACGCCGTCGACGGTGGAGCGGTAGCCGTACGCCGTGAACTCGCCGTGCCGGGTGGGCAGGTGGACCTCGGCCTCGCGGCGGACGGTGGGCTCCTCGCTGCGCCGGTAGGCGATGAGGTCCTCGATGGAGATGATCGTCAGGCCGTGCTTGCGGGCGAACGGGATCAGCTCGGGCAGCCGCAGCATGCGCCCGTCCTCGCCGGCGATCTCGACGATGGCACCGGCCGGACGCAGTCCGGCGAGGCGGGCGAGGTCGACGGCGGCCTCGGTGTGGCCGTTGCGGACGAGCACGCCGCCGGGGCGGGCGCGCAGCGGGAAGATGTGGCCGGGCCGGACCAGGTCGGTGGGCTCGGCGGTGCCGCCCGCGAGGAGCCGGAGGGTGGTGGCGCGGTCGGAGGCGGAGATGCCGGTGCTGACGCCGTGCGCGGCGGTGGCGTCCACGGAGACGGTGAAGGCGGTCTTCATCGACTCGGTGTTGTCGTCGACCATCTGCGGAAGCCGGAGCCGGTCCAGTTCCGCGCCCTCCATGGGGGCGCAGATCAGTCCGCGGCACTCGCTCATCATGAAGGCGACGATCTCCTCGGTCGCCTTCTCGGCGGCGATGACGAGGTCCCCCTCGTTCTCGCGGTTCTCGTCGTCGACGACCACGACCGGACGGCCGGCCGCGATGTCGGCGACGGCGCGCTCGACGGGGTCGAGGACCAGGTCCTCGGGGCCGTCGGGGCTGTAGAGGATGGGTGCCGTGCTCATGCGGGCGCTCCTTCCGGGAGGGGGCGGGCCGCGTTGCGCGAGCGCAGCCACCAGTCGCGCAGGCCCCACAGGACGAGCGCGCCGTAGAGGACGTAGACGAAGCCGGAGAAGGCGAAGCCGTTGGCGAAGTTCAGCGGGACGCCGACGAGGTCGACCAGCAGCCAGGCGAACCAGAACTCGACCATGCCGCGGGCCTGGGCGTACATGGCGACGACGGTGCCGACGAAGATGTACGCGTCCGGCCAGGGGTCCCAGGAGAGGGTGGGGTAGGCGGTGAACAGGGCGCCGACCGTGAGGGTGCCGACGGCGGCGGCGGCGACCAGCGCGCCGCGTTCGCGCCAGGTGGCGAACCGTACGGCGACGGAGCCGTCCTGTGTCCGCCGCCGGCCGCGGTTCCACTGCCAGAAGCCCCAGGCGGCGACGACCATGACGACGATCTGCTTGCCGGCGCTGCCGGAGAGGTGGGCGGTGGCGAAGGCCGCGAAGAGGACGAGCCCGGAGACGAACTGCACGGGCCAGGTCCAGATCGAGCGCCGCCAGCCGAGCGCGAGGCCGAGCAGGCCGATCACGTTGCCGATCATGTCCGACCAC
Organism: Streptomyces sp. NPDC051136; assembly: GCF_044455745.1. Lineage (NCBI taxonomy): Bacteria > Bacillati > Actinomycetota > Actinomycetes > Kitasatosporales > Streptomycetaceae > Streptomyces > Streptomyces sp. NPDC051136. The sequence goes on from NZ_JBITFE010000015.1 coordinate 65,488, forward strand.
TTGATGTGCTGGTCGAAGAGCGTGAACGCCTCGGAGTTGAGCCAGTTCACCGGGTGCCCCCCTGCGTGCCGAGCAGCCGCTCGACGTACTTGGCGATGATGTCGACCTCGAGGTTGACCGGGTCGCCGCTCTGCTTGATGCCGAGCGTGGTCAGGGCGAGGGTGGTGGGAATGAGGCTGACGGTGAAGAAGTCCGGGCCCGCGTCGACGACGGTGAGGCTGATGCCGTCGACGGTGATGGAGCCCTTCTCCACGACGTAGCGGGCGAGGCCGGCGGGCAGGGAGATCTTCACGATCTCCCAGTGCTCGGAGGGCTTGCGCTCCAGGATCTCACCGGTGCCGTCGACGTGTCCCTGCACGATGTGGCCGCCGAGCCGGGCGCCGACGGCGGTGGGGCGCTCCAGGTTGACGCGGGAGCCGACGGCGAGGACGCCGAGGCTGGAGCGGTTCAGGGTCTCGGCCATCACGTCGGCGGTGAACTCGTCGCCCTCGTGGTCGACGACCGTGAGGCAGACGCCGTTGACGGCGATGGAGTCCCCGTGCCGGGCCCCTTCGGTGACCGCGGGGCCTCGCAGGCGGAAGCGACAGGCGTCGTCGAGGGTCTCGACGGCGGTGATCTCGCCCAGCTCTTCGACGATTCCGGTGAACACTTCCCGGGTCCTCCTGCCTCTTCGGGCACGGACTCCGGGGCTGTCGACGAACGACAGAAGGGACGAGCGGGAACACCGGGAGCGACGACGCCGGACGGGGCCCGCCCGTGACGGACGCGCCCCAGAGATCGGCGGCGCGCACGTGTGCTCGCCCGCCGCGCACTGCCTCCCATCCGGACTTTAACCGTCGGTCCAGGAATTTCACCTGGTCAACCGGCCGCTGGAGGCGACCGGGTCGCGGACTGTAACCGCCGGTTCGGACTTTCACCGACCCCGGAGTGCGCTGCTTCTGGTACAGGGCCAGTGTGCCACGACTGATCCCCTCCCATACGGACAGTGCGTGTGGGGTGGCTCACAGGACGTCCGGATCCCGGCGGTCGGGGCGCGCCACGGCGGCCCAACCGAGCGGACACGCCGACGTCTTGAGATTGGTCCATACCTATTGACTCACTGGTCTAGTCCTCTCTAGGGTCTGCGCAACTTCCGTGGAGAGGAACCGACTGTGCCTTCCCCGTCACGCTCCAGATCCCGCCACAGAGCGGGTCCGGCCCTGTTCGCGGCGGTCGCCGCCGTGGCCGGCCTGCTGCTCGCCGGTCTCCCGGCCACCGCGTCGCAAGCCGCCGACCAGGAGTCCTGTCGACCCGACGGGCTCTACCGGACCCCCGGCACGGACGTCCCCTACTGCTCGGTCTACGACTCGGCGGGCCGGGAGAAGATGGGCGCCGATCATCCGCGCCGGGTGATCGGCTACTTCACCGGCTGGCGCACGGGCAAGGACGGCAAGCCGGCCTACCTCGCCTCGGACATCCCGTGGGACAAGATCACCCACATCAACTACGCCTTCGCGCACGTCGACGGCGGCAACCGGCTCTCCGTGGGCTCGGACGGCGAGCGGAACGCGGCGACCGGCATGACCTGGCCCGGCGTCGCGGGCGCCGAGATGGACCCGTCCCTCCCCTACAAGGGTCACTTCAACCTGCTCAACAAGTTCAAGAAGCAGCACCCGGACGTCAAGACGATGATCTCGGTGGGCGGCTGGGCCGAGACGGGCGGCTACTTCGCGGACGACGGCTCACGCGTGGACTCGGGCGGCTTCTACTCGATGGCCACCAAGGCCGACGGCTCGGTCAACCAGACCGGCATCGACACCTTCGCGGACTCGGCGGTCGACTTCGTCCGCAAGTACGGCTTCAACGGCGTCGACATCGACTACGAGTATCCGACCACGATGAAGGACGCGGGCAACCCGCTCGACTGGTCCTTCGCGAACGGCCGCCGGGCCGGACTGGTCAAGGGCTACGCGGCGCTGATGAAGACGCTGCGCGAGAAGCTCGACCGCGCGGGCGCCGCCGACGGCAGGCACTACCTCCTCTCCGTGGCCGCGCCGTCCTCCGGGTACCTGCTGCGCGGCATGGAGACCTTCCAGGTCCAGAAGTACCTGGACTACGTCAACATCATGTCGTACGACCTGCACGGCGCCTGGAACGAGTACGTCGGCCCGAACGCGTCGCTCTTCGACGACGGCAAGGACGCCGAGCTGGCCGCCGCGGGCGTCTACGGCAGCGCCCAGTACGGCGGCGTCGGCTACCTCAACACCGACTGGGCCTACCACTACTTCCGCGGCTCCATGCCGGCCGGCCGCATCAACATCGGCCTGCCGTACTACACCCGCGGCCACAAGAACGTCCAGGGCGGAACCGACGGGCTGTGGGGCAAGGCGTCCGCCTCCTCCTGTCCGGCGGGCTCCGGCCTGGCCAAGTGCGGTGACGGCGCCGTCGGCATCGACAACCTCTGGCACGACCTCGACACCGGCGGCAAGGAGTCCCCGGCGGGCTCCAACCCGATGTGGCACGCCAAGAACCTGGAGAAGGGCATCGTCGGCGACTACGTCACCGACTACGGCTTCCCGGCGGACACGAAGCTGACGGGCACGTACGCCCGCAAGTACGACGCGACGCTGGTCGCGCCCTGGCTGTGGAACGCCGAGAAGAAGGTGTTCCTCTCCACGGAGGACGAGCAGTCGGTCGGGGCCAAGGCCGACTACGTGGTGGACCGCGGCATCGGCGGCGCGATGATCTGGGAACTGGCCGGCGACTACGGCTGGAACGCCGCCAAGGGCCAGTACGAGGCGGGCGACACCCTCACCTCGCTGATGTACGACACGTTCAGGTCGGCCGCGCCGTACGGTGCGCGCAAGTCCGGCGCGGACCTGCCGGCGGAGGCCGTGGACGTGGGCGTGGAGTTCACGGACTTCAAGCTGGGCGACTCCAACTACCCGATCACGCCCAAGCTGCGGATCAAGAACAACACCGGGACCGCGCTGCCGGGCGGCACGGAGTTCCAGTTCGACTACGGGACCTCGGCCCCGGGGAACGCCTCCGACCAGTCCGGTTTCGGCACCAAGGTGATCAGCAGCGGCCACACGGGCGGCAACGTGGGCGGTCTGAAGGGCGACTTCCACCGGGTGTCGCTGAAGCTTCCGGCCTGGCAGTCGCTGGCACCGGGCGCGACCGTCGACCTGGCATTCAACTACTACCTGCCGGTGTCGACCCCGTCGAACTGGACGGTGACGATCGGCGGCAAGCCGTACGCCCTGGCCGGCGACCTCGCCCGGGGCACGACCGTGGTGACACCGGGGACGCAGACGCCGACCCCGACGCCCACGGGCACCGGGTCGCCGGAGCCGAGTCCCAGTCCGACGGGCGGCACCGGGCAGTGCGCCGCCCCGGCCTGGGACGCGGCCGCCTCGTACGGCGGTGGCAGCACCGTGTCCCACCAGGGGCACACGTGGAAGTCCAAGTGGTGGACGCAGGGCGAGAAGCCCGGGACCACCGGTGAATGGGGTGTCTGGCAGGACCTCGGCGCCTGCTGACCCCACCCGAACGGGCCCGGCGGCGGTGACGAAGGCCCTTGCCCGCCGCCGGGTCTCCCCACATCCGCCCGCCCGGCCGTCGTCGCACGCCACGGGTGCCGGACGGTCCGCCGGGCGGGTGCCTGACCTGGGCGGCCCCGGGGTGCGCGGCTTCGCTCAGCCGGCCCGCGCCTGTCCGAGCGCGACGGAACACCGGCGGGTCGTGGTCGACGTGCCGCTCGCGGGCGAGGCGTACCCCGCGTTCCGTGCGGGCGGGCACCCCGCGCCCGGGCACCCGTGCCCCTGGATGTCGCACCTGCCGCCCGGCAACGAGCGTCTGCCCCGGGACTTGGCGGCGCGTCCCTCGCGCTCGCCGTGATGCTGTGCGCGGCGGCGGCGACGATGGAGCGCCGCCTGGTGCTGACGGCGCCGGCCGCCCACCTCGTATCCTCCGCCTTCCGCCTCCTCTTCACTGCCCGGCACCGGAGCCGCCGTCGGCGAGCGCCGCGGACTTCCGGGCCCTGCCGGGAGCGGCGACGGTGCCGCTCCCGGCGGTGCTGGTGTGCCCGGCGGCGGACGGCGCGGCGTTCCGGGAGCGGGGTCCCGCGGGCACCGGCCGGCCTCCCGCGTGAGCCCTCTCCCGGCTCGGCGGGCTATCGCTCCGGCGCGCCGAAGAGGTCGTCCTGGGCGCGGTCCCGGGCCGTGAGCAGGGCGCCGCGCAGGACCGCGCCGCCGCCCAGGGTGCTCGGCCGTACCTCCGTGGCCAGCGGGGACATCCGGGTGAGGCGACGCTGGACGCGGTCGGCGAGGGCGTCGGCGCCGGCCCGGCCGACCTCGCCCGCGAGGACCAGGCAGCCCGGGTCCAGGACGGAGACGACGGCGGCGGCGCCGAGGACGACGCGGTCGGCGAGCGCGTCGAGAAAGCGCTCGGCGGCCGGGTCCGCCCCGGCGGACGAGCGCCGCACCGCCTCGCGGACCAGCCCGGCGGCGTGCGGCTCGGCACCGGTGGGCCGTGCCGTCACCCCGTGCTCCGCGGCGAGCGCGGTCACCGCCGCCGCGCCCGCCACGGAGTGGAAGCCGCCGTCGCAGTCGGTCGCGGAGGGCAGGCCCGCGGTACCCGGCACCGGCATGAAGCCGATCTCGCCCGCGCCTCCGGAGACCCCCCGGCGCAGGGTGCCGTCCAGGACGACGGCGGCGCCGATGCCGAGACCGAGCCACAGCAGGACGAAGGTGTCCCGGTCCCGGGCGGCTCCGTCACGCTGCTCGGCGAGGGCGGCGAGGTTGGTCTCGTTCTCCACGCCCACGCGCGCCTCGGGGAACTTCTCCTGGAGCGCGGTCATCAGGCGCCGGTGCCACTCGGGCAGGCCCATGGAGTCGCGGAGTTCACCGCCGGCCGGGTCGATCAGGCCGGGGGCACCGATGCCGACGGTGTGCAGCCGGTCGGCGCCCGCCTCCTTCGCCGCCCGCTCGACCAGGCTCACCGCCTGCTCCACGGCGGGACCGGTGCCGGTGTGGTCGTCGATCGGTCCGGACGCCTCGGCCAGCACCCGGCCGAGCAGGTCGGAGACGAGCACGGCGACCCCTTCGGTGCGCACGTCGAGGGCGGCGAGGTAGGCGCGCTCGGCGACGATGCCGTACAGCTTGGCGTTGGGCCCGCGGCGCTGCTCGCCGGACTCCCCCGCCACCTCGATCAGCCCGGAGACGGTGAGGCGTTCGACGAGGTCGGCGACGGTGGGCCGGGACAGGCCGGTCAGCTGCTTCAACTGGCCTGCCGTCAACGGGCCCTCCTGCTGGAGCAGATGGAGGGCGAGCCGGTCGTTGATGGCCCGGGCGGTGCTCGGGGATGCGGGCATGCCGGGATCCTTCCAGATCGGTGGCGTGGAGGCGCACGCCGGTAATCCACTATCTATCAGGCAGGCTCCCTGATAGTTTACGCCCCGCGCTGCCACACCGCGGCGCGCCGGAGACACGGAGGGGTGGACCATGAGCACAGGGCTGTACGGACGAGGCGAGGTGAAGCGCGCCCGGTACGCGGTGGCGGCCGTGTTCGCCGTGCACGGCGCCGTCACCGGCTCCTTCGCGACCCGGGTGCCGTGGATCCAGGACCACGCCGGGGTGAGTGCGGGCCAGTTGGGACTGGCACTGGCCTTCCCGGCGCTCGGCGCCTCCCTCGCCATGCCGCTGGCCGGGAGCGTCAGCCACCGCTTCGGCGCCCGGACCGCCCTGCGCGGCCTGCTGGCCCTGTGGACGCTGGCGCTGGTGCTGCCCTCCCTCGCGCCGAACCTGCTCACCCTGTGCCTCGCGCTGTTCGTCTACGGCGCCTCGGCGGGCATGTCGGACGTGGCCATGAACGCGCTCGGGGTCGAGATCGAGAACCGGCTCGACAAGTCGATCATGTCCGGACTGCACGGCATGTGGAGCACCGGAGCACTGATCGGTTCGGCGGCCGGTACGCTCGCGGCCCATCTGGGCGCGGACGCCCGGACGCACCACCTTCTGGCGGCCGCGGTGCTGACCGTGACGGGCCTGGTCGCCTGCGCCTGGGTCCTGGACCTCCAGCCCGCCGAGGACGAGGACCCGCCGCCGCGCTTCGCGCTGCCGCCCAGGTCGGCGCTGCTCATCGGCGCGGTCGGCTTCTGCGCGGTGTTCGCGGAGGGTGCCAGCCTGGACTGGTCGGCGGTCTACCTGCGCGACGAGCTGGAGACCTCGGCCGGTCTCGCGGCGGCGTGCACGACGGGCTTCACGCTCACGATGGCGGTGGCCCGGCTCGTCGGTGACAAGGTGGTGGACCGGTTCGGCGCGGTGCGGACCGTCCGGGTGAGCGGTGTGCTGGCCACCCTGGGCGGGCTGCTCGTCGTGGTCGGCGGCCACCCGGCGGTGGCGATGACCGGCTTCGCGCTGATGGGTCTCGGCATCGCCGTGGTCGTGCCGCTGTGCTTCGCCGCGGCGGGCCGGGCGGGCTCCAACCCGAGCCTGGCCATCGCGGGCGTCGCCACCATCACGTACACCTCGGGACTGGTCGCGCCGAGCGCGATCGGCGGCCTGGCCCAGGCGACCAGCCTGGTGGTGTCGTTCGGTCTGGTGACCGTGCTGGCCTGCTGCCTGGTGGCGTTCGCGCGGGTGCTGCGGTCCGGGGACCGCAACCGGCCGACGATCAGTCCGTCGGCCGCAGAAGTGCCCGGCCGGCAGTCCTGAACGTCTCGCTCCACGGCGCCGGGCGCAGCGTCCCGGAGTCCAGCCGGACCAGCACCCGGGTGCCGTGGGCGTAGGTGGTGGCGCCGTCCGCCGAGCAGAACCGGAAGCCGTAGGTCAGGCCGGTGGTGCCCAGCCGGTCCAGCCACAGGTGGACGGCGTACCCGCCGGGCCTCGTGACCGGCGCCTCGTAGCTGATCGTCAGTTCCCTGACCGCGTTGCAGGCGTCGCCGGCCGCCGCCCAGTCGCCCTCGAAGCGGACGCCGTGCCCGGCCCACAGCTCGGTCCAGGCGCGCTCGACCATGACGGGGTAGCGCGCGTTGTGCAGCAGCCCGAGCGCGTCGAGGTCGTCGAAGTGGACGGTGACGGGGACGAGCCGCCCGTAGGACAGGGCGGGGGCGGTGGGGGCTTCGGCGGTCACGGGCGGGACTCCTGGCGGTGCTCGGCGATGCTCACGTACAGCGGTTCTCCCTCATCCTAAGCGGACGCTCACCAGGAACCCGGGGGAAGGTGCTGGTCAGCGGGGGGCGCGGGACGTGAGCACGCCGGGTACCCCTGACAATGGTCCGGACAGACCTCACGTACAGAGAAAGCGAAACCTCACCATGGACCTCGGCGTGCGCTGGAAGCTGCACGGGGACGGAAAGGTACCCGCCCCCGGAGCGGTGGTCCGCCCCGACGAACGGCTCTCGTGGCCCCGCACGGCCGGGCTCGGCGCCCAGCACGTGGTGGCCATGTTCGGGGCGTCCTTCGTGGCCCCGGTCCTGATGGGCCTCGACCCCAACCTCGCGATCATGATGTCGGGCGTGGCGACCGTCATCTTCCTGCTCGCCACCCGCGGCCGGGTGCCCAGCTACCTGGGCTGCTCGCTCTCCTTCGTCGGTGTCGCCGCCGTGATCCGGGCGCAGGGCGGCACCAGCGCCACGGTGACCGGCGCGGTCCTGGTGGTCGGGGTCGCGCTGTTCCTGGTGGGGCTCGCCGTGCAGCGGTTCGGGGCGCGGATCATCCACGCCGCCATGCCGCCGGTCGTCACCGGCGCGGTGGTGATGCTGATCGGCTTCAACCTGGCCCCGGTCACCGCGTCCACCTACTGGCCCCAGGACCAGTGGACGGCGCTGCTGGTGATGCTGTTCACCGGTCTGGCCGTGGTGTGCCTGCGCGGCTTCTGGTCCCGGATCGCGATCTTCCTGGGGCTGGTCTTCGGGTACGTCCTGTCCTGGGCGCTCGACCGGATCTTCGGGAAGATCCACTCGGTGGACGGCAGCGGCAAGCTCACCGACCACTGGCGGCTGGACTTCTCCGCCGTGGGGCAGGCCGACTGGATCGGGCTGCCGGCCTTCCACGGGCCGAGCTTCGAGTGGTCGGCGATCCTGGTCGCCCTGCCGGTCGTCATCGCCCTGATCGCGGAGAACGCCGGGCACGTCAAGGCGGTCGGCGAGATGACCGGCGACAACCTCGACGACCGGCTCGGCACGGCCATCTCCGCCGACGGCATCGGCTCCGTGCTCTCCACCGCGGTCGGCGGCCCGCCCAACACCACCTACTCCGAGAACATCGGCGTGATGGCCGCCACCCGGGTCTACTCGACGGCCGCCTACTGGGCCGCGGCGGGCTTCGCCCTGCTGTTCGGCCTCTGCCCCAAGTTCGGCGCGGTCGTGGCCGCGATCCCGGGCGGCGTGCTCGGCGGCATCACCGTCATCCTCTACGGCATGATCGGGCTGCTCGGCGCGCAGATCTGGATCAACGCCAAGGTGGACATGCGCAACCCGCTGAACCTGGTCCCGGCCGCCGCGGGCATCATCATCGGCGTCGGCAACGTCAGCATGGAGTTCACCGACACCTTCTCGCTCAGCGGCATCGCGCTCGGCACCCTGGTCGTCATCACCGGCTACCACGCGCTGCGCGCCTTCGCCCCGGCCCACCTCAAGACGCAGCAGCCGCTGCTCGACGAGGGCACGTCGTCGTACGACGTGAAGAACGGGAGCGACGACGGTGACGACGGCGGGGCTCGACGCGCCGGGTCGTAGGCGTACGAGGGGTGAACGCGGTCGGTGCCCTCCCCCCGCGCGGCGGGCGCGTTCCCCCGTTCCGGGGAAGCCCCGGGCCCGCCGGCGCTCCGGTCACCCGAAAGCTGCGACGCTGCCGCCATGGCGCACTGCGAGCAAGTCCCGACGGCCACCGTGACGGTGGACAGCGTCCTGTCCCGGATGCGCGCCCTCGACACGGCGCTGCCGGCCCGCGACGGCCTGGCGGTCTTCAACCGCGTCTACCTGGCCGTCACGGAGGCCGTGGACCGGCACATCGACGGCGGCCGGTTCGCGGACGCGGGAGCGGCGAGCGCGCTGGACGTGCGGTTCGCGGAGCGCTATCTGGCCGCCGTGGACGCGGCGGAGGAGGACCGCCGTCCGCCCGCGTGCTGGCGCCCGCTGTTCCAGTTCCGCCGCCACCCCGGGGTACGGCCGCTGCAGTTCGCGCTGGCGGGCATCAACGCGCACGTCGGCCACGACCTCGCGCTGGCCGTGGTGGACACCTGTCGTGCGCTCGGGTGCGAACCGCGCGACCTGGAGGACGAGTTCGACCGCGTGGGCGACCTCCTCGTCTCGCTGGAGGAGCGCATCCGCGACGAGCTGATGCCCGGTCCCGACCTCCTCCAGATCGCCGACCCGCTGACCCACCTGCTCGGCTCCTGGAGTCTCGAGCGAGCCCGCGAGGCCACCTGGGCGACGGCCCGCGCACTGTGGGCGCTGCGCCGGCTCCCGGACGTCGCCGGGGAGTTCACCGAACGGCTGGACGCCGCCGTGGGCTTCGCGGGCCGCATGCTGCTCACTCCGCTGCCGGACTGATCCGGCCGGTTCCCGCCGGGCGTGCCCCCCGACGCCCCGGCGATCGCTGTACGTTGAAACCGGTTGGACCCATGGGCAACATCGCACCCGACTGCGAAGGAGCACCGGCATGACGACCCGGCTCGGACTCGGCCTCCCCCAGATGCGGCAGTACGACCTCGGCAAGGACGTCCCCGACGTGGCCCGCGCGGCGGAACGGACGGGTTACGACAGCCTGTGGGTGTTCGAGCGCGCCCTGTTCCCCGAACCCGCCACCCAGGGCCTGTACGGCATCGAGGGCCTGCCCTGGCCGGACACGTACCGGAACGTGGCCGAGCCGCTGGTCACCCTCGCCCTCGCCGCCGCGGCCACCGAACGGGCCCGGCTGGGGACCAGCGTGCTGGTCGCCCCGCTGCACGTCCCCTTCCAGCTGGCCAAGGCCCTGGCGTCGCTGGACGCGGCGAGCGGCGGCCGGGTGGTGGCGGGCTTCGGCACCGGCTGGTCGCACGACGAGTACGCGGCGGCGTCCGTGCGGCCGTTCGCCGAGCGCGGCGCCGCCCTGGACGAGCTGATCGGGGTGTGCCGCGCGGTGTGGGGTCCCGACCCGGTGGTGTACGACGGCGAGGTCACGAAGATCGCGTCCGCCGTGGTCGGCCCCAAACCGGCCCGGCCGATCCCGATCCTGCTGGCGGCGGGCGGCAGCGGCCGGGCCCGGCGCCGCCTGGTCGACCACGCCGACGGCTGGCTGCCGACCGGCGTCGGCACCGAGGCAGTCGCCGAGCAGTGGCGGCAACTGCGGGAGCTGGCCGCCGAGCGCGGCCGCACGGAACCGATCCGGACGGTGCTGCGGGTCAACGCCCGGTACAGCGCGGCGAACCACGAGGGCTCCGACCGGCGGCCCTTCCAGGGCGGCGTCGACCAGATCGTCGAGGACCTCGCCGCGCACGCCGAGATCGGCCTGGACGAGATCCTCGTGGACCTGCAGAGCGGCACGCGCGACGCCGAGGAACTCAAGGACGTCGCCGCCCGGGTGTACGAGAAGGCGAGGGCGGCCGGGATCTAGACCGCCACGGCCGGCACCCCTGCTCCTCCCGGTTTCCCTAGTCCTCGGGGAGTTCCACCGGCGCGATCTGCTCGTACAGGTCGCCGGGGCCGGGGTTGGTGGCGTCGGTCTCGCCGCCGAAGTGGTGCATGACGCCCCAGACCGCGTTCAGCGCGGTCTGGACGGCGCCCTCGGCCCAGCCGGCCGTCCAGGAGATGTCGTCGCCGGCCAGGAAGATGCCCCGCTTGTCCTCGGGCAGTTCCTCCTGCATGAAGTGCGTGAACAGGCGCCGCTGGTAGCGGTAGTGGCCGGGCAGGTTGGCCTTGAAAGCGCCCATGAAGTAGGGCTCGTTCTCCCAGGAGACCGTCACCGGGTTGCCGATGACGTGCTTCCTGATGTCGACCTTCGGGTAGATCTCGCCGAGCGACTTCAGCATGACCTCCATCCGCTCGTTCGCGGACAGCGGCAGCCACTTCAGGCTGTCGTCGCACCAGGTGTAGGAGAGGCAGATGACGGCGGGCTTGTCGGGACCGTCGTCGAGCAGGTACGTGCCGCGGGTCATCCGGTCGGTGAGCGTCATCGACATCACGTCCCGCCCGGTGTCCTCGTCCTTGTCCAGCCAGAACGGCCGGTCCACCGGTACGAAGAGCTTGGAGGACTCCATGTAGTGGGTCCGCTCGATCGCGGTCCAGTGGTCGATCGGGAAGAGCGAGTCGTCGCAGGCGATCTTCGAGAGCAGCATCCAGGACTGGGCGGTGAAGATCGCCGCCCGGTAGGTGCGGATGTCGCCGTCGGCATCGGTCACCGTGATGCGGTTGCCGGCGGTGCGGTTCAGCCGGGTCACGGCCGGGCGGGGTGCGCCGCCCGGGTGCAGGGAGCTGAGCGAGGTGCCGTGGGGCCAGTGGACGATCTTCTCCGGTTCGCGCTCCCAGAGCCGGAGCGGCAGCTGCTGGGAGCCGCCGACGATGCCGCGGTGGTGGTCGTCGGCCTCGGTGTAGACGACGCGGAGGATCTCCAGGATGGAGTTGGGGAAGTCGGTGTCCCAGCCGCCGGTGCCGAAGCCGACCTGGCCGAAGATCTCGCGGTGCCGGAAGGACTTGAAGGCCTCGGAGTCGCACAGGAAGCCGTAGAAGGTCTGGTTGTCGAGCTTCTCGACCAGCTCGGCCCAGATCTCCCGGATGCGGGGGACGTCGCGCTCGCGCAGGGCGCGGTTCATGTCGGAGAAGTCGGCGCCCTCTTCGAGGCACTTGGCCCAGGCCTCGGCCACGTCCCGGTAGACCTGCGGCAGGTCGTCGAGCGTCTCGGCGTAGTGCGACTCGCCCTTCAGGTCGACGACGGTCGACGGCGTCGCCTCGGCCAGCGGGTTGGGGAAGGCCCGGGTTTCGAGGCCCACCAGGTCGATGTAGTGCTGGAGGGCGGTGGAGGACGGCGGGAAGCGCATCGCGCCCATCTCGGCGGTCAGCGAAGGGTCGCAGCCGTCGAAGCCGACGGTGCGCAGGCGGCCGCCGATCCGGTCGGCCTCGTAGACGACGGGCTTGAGACCCATCTTCATCAGCTCGTAGGCCGCCACGATGCCGGACAGGCCGCCGCCGACGACGGCGACCTCGGTGCCGTGTTCGGTGGCCGGTATCTGGCCGAGTCCGGCCGGGTGGGCGAGGAAGTCGTCGTACGCGTACGGGAAGTCCGGCCCGAACATGGTGATCGGCGGCTGCTGCTCGTCTGCGTGCTCGATCGCGTTGGGCACGGTGGACGTCATGGGGTACGGACTCCTTGCGCGGGTGGTACGGGGGTGGTGGTGGGTGTTCAGACGAGGGACCCGTAGAGACCGGGACGGCGGTCCTTCAGGTACGGGTTGGCCTCGCGGGACGCGGCGAGGAAGGCCGGGTCGGCGTCGGCGAGGACCAGTTCCTCGGCGCGCCCCGCCCTGCCGCGGGCGACGCCGTCGGGCCCCGCGAGGCAGGAGAGGCCGACGAACTCGAACTCGCCCTCCGGGCCGACGCGGTTGACGTACGCGACGTACATCTGGTTCTCGAAGGCCCGCACCGGGACGACGGACTCGGCGACGAACTGGAACGGGTGCATCTGCGCGGTCGGGACGAGCAGCAGGTCGGTGCCGGCCAGGGCGTGGGCGCGCACGTTCTCCGGGAACTCGACGTCGTAGCAGATCATCAGGCCGACGGTGAGGCCGTTCAGCTCGGCCTGCGCGACGGGCCGGTCGCCCGGGGTGAAGTGGTCCCGCTCGAAGCAGCCGAAGAGGTGGGTCTTGCGGTGGTTGACCAGGCGGGTGCCGTCGGCGGAGATCAGCTGGACGCTGTTGAAGACGCGCTCGCCGTCCCGCTCCGGATAGCCGTAGGCGACGGCGAGACCGTGGCGCCCGGCGATCTCCGCGACGGCGTCGGCCGCGTCGCCGTCGGCGGGCTCGGCGAGGACGGCGACGTCGTCGCCGATGGCGTAGCCCGTCAGGAACAGCTCGGAGGTGACGAGCAGCGCGGCGCCCGCGGCGGCGGCGCGGCCCGCGGCCTCGTCGAGGACCTTGAGGTTCTCGGCGGTGGAGCCGGGGCGGCCGGAGCTCTGGAGCAGGGCGGTGCGCATGCGGGGTTCCTCGCCGGGGGGAGGGGGGTCGGGGGGCCAGATAGACGGTACGGTCGGCGGACTCGGCCGGACAAGACGGACCTGTTGCGCGCCGGTGAGCGGATCGTTGCGTCCGCCCGGCGCCTGACGGCTGTTCGTTGCGCGCCTCGCGGACGGCGAGCCGCTCTCCCTCCGGTCACCGGTCCCCCCCCCCCCCGGCGCCACCCTGTGACGCCGGGGATCAGGAGGCGGACCGGCGACGTCGGCGCCGGTCCGCCACGGCCGGCGCCGCGGTCCGGGCCGCGCCCGTCAGCAGCAGCGCCGTCAGCAGGTACGGCACCGCGGACAGCGCGAAGGCGGTGCCGTGGCCCCACGCCGTGGCCGCCGTCGCGTAGGCGGCGTAGGTGGCGAGGTTGCCCAGCTCGCTGCCGAGGCCCGCGACCGAGGTGAGGGTCGCCCGCCCCGAGTCGTCGATGCGCTGCTGGAGGCGGGCGTCGGCCAGCACGGTCGCCAGCTGGAAGCCGCCGAAGGCGACCGCGACCAGGACCAGGGCGACCGGTGTGCCGGCCAGGCCGCCCACGGCCAGAGCGAGCGCGGAACCGGCGAGCAGCGCGGCGAAGCCGTTGCCGGTCAGGCGTTCCGCGGGACCGGCCAGCAGGCTGCCTGCCGTGGCGCCGGCCCAGATCATCAGCAGCAGCCAGGGCACCGTCTCCGATGCCACGCCCGTGTCGCGGGCCAGCAGCGGCGTGTACTCGTCCAGCGCGCCCCACACCGCGGTCACGGCCGGCACGAGGAGCAGTGCGCCGCGCACGGAGCGGTCGGCGCGGGCCTCGGCGAGTCCCGCGCGCAGGGCCGCGGACCAGCGCTCGCCGCCGCCGGAGGGTGTGCGGTGCTCGGTGAACCGGGTCGCCACCACCGCCCCGGCCAGACAGGCCAGCACGCTCGCCGCGCCCACCGCGTCGTAGCCGCCCCAGGCGAACACCGGGCCGGCCAGGCCCATGGCGGACATGGTCGCGGCAATGCCGATGGCCCGGGCGCGGCCCATGACGCGGGCGTAACGGTCGGCCGCGCCGGCGCGTTCCAGCTCGTCGTAGACGAGGGCCTCCAGGGCGCCCGAGCCGAGCGCGCCGCCGGCGCCCCACAGCACGAAGCCGAGCGCGAAGGCGCCGTAGGAGGGCACGAGCACCCACAGGGCGAAGCCGGCGGCGGTGAGCAGCGGGCCGAGGATCAGCAGCAGCCGCCGGGACACGGCGTCGGCCCAGGCGCCGGAGGGCACCTCGAGCAGCACGCCGGTCAGCGACCACAGGGCGAACAGCGAGGTCGTCTGCCAGACGGACAGACCGGTGTCGCTGAACAGCAGCGCGTACACCGGGTAGAGCAGGACGAACTCGTCGCAGAACGCGGAGGCGTACAGCGTGCGCACGAGGCGGCGGACACCGGCGGGCTGGTGGGCACGCTCGGACGAGGGCGAGGGCGGAGGTGTGACGGACATGAGGCCTTCCCGAGGGGGCGGATCGGACACCGGATGCACGGCGTCCGGGGCGGCCCTCGGGAGGAGGCGCTACGGGAGGATCAATGTCGCCAGGTCATGGCACCGATGCTAGACGGCACCCGGGGCGCCGGCCATCGGTTTAGGCGGGTGAGCCCGACGAGAAGCGCCGCAGCAGCGGCGAGAGCACCAGCACGGACTTGGTCCGCTCCACGAACGGCTCTCCGGCGATGCGCTCAAGGACCCGCTCGAAGTGCCGCATGTCGGAGGCGAAGACCTGGGCGACCGCGTCGGCGTCCCCGGTGACGGTGGACGCGGCCACGACCTCCTGGTAGCGCTCCAGGCCCCGCTGGATGGTCTCCGGCGAGGTGTTGCGGCGGCAGAAGATCTCGACGAACCCCTCGGTCTCCCAGCCGAGCGCGGCGGGGTCGACCCGTACGGTGAAGCCGGTGATGGCCCCGGTGGCGCGCAGCCGGTCCACGCGCCGTTTCACGGCGGGCGCGGACAGGCCGACCGACTGCCCGATGTCCGCGTAGGAGCGGCGGGCGTCCTCGGCGAGGGCGTGCACGATGCGTTCGTCGAGATCGTTCAGCACTGCGGGTCGTTCACTTCACTTCTGGTGCGCCCGGACCTCGGACGGGTCCGGCGTGGCGAGTCGGGAGCGGCGGTGGCCGTACAGGAAGTAGAACACGAGGCCGCCGCCCATCCAGACACCGAAGACCACCCAGGTGACGGTGGACAGGCTGCCCATCATCCAGACGCAGAGGCCGAAGCCGAGGGCGGGCAGCACCGGCGACAGCGGCACCCGGAAGGTGCGGCGCATGTCGGGACGGGTCCGGCGCAGCACCACGACGGCGATGTTGACCAGGGCGAAGGCGAAGAGGGTGCCGATGCTGGTGGCGTCGGCGAGCTGCCCGAGGGGGATCGCGGCGGCCAGGACGCCGCAGAACAGCGAGACGATCAGCGTGTTGGCGCGGGGCGCGCCGGTCTTCGGGTGGACCTTGGAGAACACCTTGGGCACCAGTCCGTCGCGGGACATGGCGAACAGGACGCGGGTCTGCCCGTAGAGGACGGTCAGGACGACGCTGGCGATGGCCACGACGGCGCAGAAGGCCAGCAGGGTGCCCCAGAAGCTCTGGCCGGTGACGTCGCTCATGATCTGGGCGAGGGAGGCCTCGGAGTCGGTGAAGGTCCGCCAGGGCCGGGCGCCGACGGCGACGGCGGCGACGAGGACGTACAGCACCGTGACGATGATCAGGGACAGCATGATCGCGCGGGGCAGGTCGCGCTGGGCGTTCTTCGCCTCCTCGCCCGCGGTGGAGGCGGCGTCGAAGCCGATGTAGGAGAAGAAGAGCGTCGCGCCGGCCGCGCTGACCCCGGCCATGCCGAGCGGCATGAAGTGCTCGTAGTTGCCGGAGCGGAAGCCCTGCACGCCGATCGCGCAGAACAGCACCAGCGCCGCGATCTTGACGACGACCATGATGGTGTTGGCGCGGGCGGACTCGCGTGCGCCGCCGAGCAGGAAGGTCATCGCCAGCAGGACCACGATCAGCGCGGGCAGGTTGAAGATGCCGCCGTCGCCGGGCGGCGCCGACAGGGCCGCGGGGAGGGTCACGCCGATGGTGCCGTCGAGCAGCTCGTTCAGGTACTCGCCCCAGCCCACGGCGACGGCGGCCACGGAGACGCCGTACTCCAGGACGAGGCACCAGCCGCAGATCCAGGCGACCAGCTCGCCCATGGTGGCGTAGGCGTACGAGTACGAGGACCCGGCGACCGGGATGGTGCCGGCCAGCTCGGCGTAGGACAGGGCCGAGAAGAGCGCGGTGAGTCCGGCGATGACGAAGGAGAGCGTGACGGCGGGTCCGGCCTTGGGAACGGCCTCGCCGAGGACGACGAAGATGCCGGTGCCCAGGGTGGCGCCGATGCTGATCATGGTGAGCTGCCAGAGGCCGAGGGAGCGGCGGAGGCTGCCGCCCTCGCCCTGGCCGCCCTCGGCGACCAGGCGTTCCACGGGCTTGCGGCGCATGAGGCGCGTGGCCAGGCCCGGGGACGGTGGGGTGGCCGATGCGTCGTGGTGCGGGGGTGCGCCTTGGTCGAGCACGCGTTGACTCCTTTGTCGCTGCCGGGGGCGCCGCCGGGGTGAGCGGGCGGGCTCTCGGCGGGCCTGGGGAGCGGCGGGGACCGGCGGGCGCGCTCGTGCAGAACGGGAACCCACCGAGCGGGGTCCCCGCCACGCCACGTACAGCGCAGAACCCTACGAGCGGGGAGGTGCCTCGGTAATGCAGCAACCTTGCGCGTGTGAGCACGATCGTTGCGTTCGACGGGGCGGCGCGGGTGTTCGTTGCGCGAGGGGCGCGCGGCGTTGCGCGGACGCCCGTGGACGGCGGATCGGACCTGGTCAGCACCGGTACGACGCCCGGGGCCGACGCCCCGCACGCCCTGCACGGGCGACCCGCCGGGAGGAGCGGGCGGGGCGGCGGCCGTGCCGCAGCCGGCGGGCGGCGGTCCGACGGACACGGGTCGCACGGACGGGGCCGGGCTGTACCGCAGCCGGCAGACGGTGATCCGGCGGAGGCGGTCCCGCAGTCGGGGCTCCGCTGAACGCCGGCCCACTCGGCCGCCCGGCGGGCAACGGGCCCCACAGGCACGCGTCCGACGAGCGCCGGCCGCAGACGGGATCAGTCCGTGCCGGTGGGCCCGGCAGGCGGCGGTCCGGCTGGGGCGGTCCCGCAGGCCCTTGTACGGCGAACACCGGCCGCCGCAGACGGGATCAGGCCGTACCGCAGCCGGCGGGCCGCGGTACGGCGAAGCCGGTGCCGGAGGCGGGGGCCGCTGAACGCCAACCCGCTGGCACCCGCCCGGCGGACACCGGCCACGCAGACACCCGCCCAGCGGACACCGGCCACGCAGACACCCGCCCAGCGGACACCGGCCACGCAGGCACGCGTCCCGGGAATGTCGGCCCCACCCCTGCTCGTCCGGCGGACGCCGGTCAGTGGTCGTCCGGTTCGCCTGCCGCGGCGCGTGCCTCGGCCGCGTCGGCGGGGTCGAAGCCGATCTGGCCGGGCCGGCCGCGGGCGGCCTCCTGGGCGTCGATCCAGCGCGTGTGCGCCTCCCAGGCGGCCTGCTTGCTGGTGCCGAGGGCGGCCCCGATCTGCGACCAGGAGGCGCCGGCCTCGCGGGCGGCGCGGACGGTCAGCTGACGTCCATGGGCGGCCTTGCGGGCGACCACCTCGCTCAGTGCGAGCGATTCGAGGAGCTGGGGACGGTCCAGGGCCTCGTCGTCGCTGCCGAAACCGGCGAGGGACTCCCGGGCGCGCAGTTCGTCGAGACGGGCCACGGCGGTCAGCAGGGTGTGCTCCGGCTCGATGCTCTGTGGAGTCGTCATGGCCGCAGCGTCCCGTCAGGCGCACGTGACGTCAAGCACGCCTGACGGGGGTGTCGGCCCCGGCGGGGATCAGCTCCAGCTGGCGTGCAGCGGCTTGCCCTCGGCGTAGCCGGCGGCGCTCTGGACGCCGACGATGGCCTTCTCGGCGAACTCCTCCAGGGAGCCCGCACCGGCGTAGGTGCAGGACGAGCGGACGCCCGCGATGATCGAGTCGATCAGGTCCTCGACGCCGGGGCGGGCCGGGTCGAGGAACATCCGGGAGGTGGAGATGCCCTCCTCGAACAGCGCCTTGCGGGCCCGGTCGTACGCGGACTCCTCCGAGGTGCGGTTGCGCACCGCGCGCGCGGAGGCCATGCCGAAGGACTCCTTGTAGGCGCGGCCGTTCGCGTCGTGCTGGAGGTCGCCCGGGGACTCGTAGGTCCCGGCGAACCAGGAGCCGACCATCACGTTGGACGCCCCGGCCGCCAGCGCCATCGCCACGTCGCGCGGGTGGCGGACACCGCCGTCGGCCCAGACGTGCTTGCCGTACTTCTTCGCCTCGGCGGCGCACTCCAGGACGGCGGAGAACTGCGGCCGGCCCACGCCGGTCATCATGCGCGTGGTGCACATGGCGCCGGGGCCCACACCGACCTTGACGATGTTGGCGCCCGCCTCGATCAGGTCCCGCACGCCCTCGGCGGAGACGATGTTGCCGGCGACGATCGGGACCCGCGGGTCCAGCGCGCGCACGACCCTGACCGCGCTGATCATCGACTCCTGGTGGCCGTGCGCGGTGTCGATGACGAGGGTGTCCACGCCCGCGTCGAGCAGCTGCTTGGCCTTGCCGGCCACGTCGCCGTTGATGCCGACGGCGGCGGCGACGCGGAGCCTGCCGTTCGCGTCGACCGCCGGGGTGTACAGCGTGGCGCGCAGGGCGCCCTTGCGGGTGAGGATGCCGGCGAGGCGGCCGTCCTTGTCCACGGCGGGCGCGTAACGGCGGTTGGCGGCGTCGAGGGTGTTGAAGGCCTCGCGCGGGTCCAGGTCCGCGTCGATGAGGATCAGGTCCTTGGACATGACCTCCTCGAGCTGGGTGAAGCGGTCGACGCCGGTCAGGTCGGTGTCGGTGACCACGCCGACCGGCTTGTGGTCCCCGTCCACGACGACGCCCGCGTTGTGGGCGCGCTTGGGCAGCAGGGCCAGCGCGTCGGCCACCGTCTGGTGCGGGGCCAGCACGATCGGGGTGTCCAGGACGTGGTGGCGGCTCTTCACCCAGGAGACGACCTCGGTGACGACCTCGATCGGGATGTCCTGCGGGATGACCACGAGGCCGCCGCGCCGGGCCACCGTCTCGGCCATCCGGCGGCCCGCGATGGCGGTCATGTTGGCGACGACCAGCGGGATCGTGGTGCCGGTGCCGTCCGGGGAGGCGAGGTCCACGCCCTGCCGGGAGCCCACGGCGGAGCGGCTCGGCACCATGAACACGTCGTCGTACGTCAGGTCGTACGAGGGCTGGATGTCATTCAGGAAACGCACGTGCTGCACATCCCAGTCGATCAGAGGTGGCCCCCGGACAGGTCAGCCAGGGGGAAAGAGCACGTACTTCATTCTCCCATGACGGGTGGCCGATAATCCCCGGGCAGATCATCCAGGCTGGTCAGCGACCTCCTTGGAGGTTCCTCCAGGGCCCAGGGTCACGAAGAGCCCCGGACCGCGGTCGGTGGCCTCGGCGAAGACCTCCTCGGCCACGGCCCACTCCTGCGGCTGTGCCTCGGCGTACGAGCGCCAGCCCTCCACCACGAGGACCAGCCCCCGGTCCGCCGCGCCCTCGGGCCAGACGGAGGGATCGGCCAGGGAGTCGGCGAGCGCGTCCCAGTTGCGGCCGAACCAGTCGGGCAGCGACAGGTCACGGGCGCAGCGGTCCATCAGGCCCGCCTTGTCCGTGACCCCGCCGAGGTCCAGCGTGACCACGAGCCGTCCCGCGGGGTCCTCGGTCATCCCGCTTCCCTCCTGCTGCGCGTCGCGTTCTGCCGGGTGGTCAGATTCCGTCCGGGTCGGCCCGGTTCAGCGTCGACTTCGGTGCCGATCCC
This sequence comes from Streptomyces sp. NPDC051136, assembly GCF_044455745.1. Lineage (NCBI taxonomy): Bacteria > Bacillati > Actinomycetota > Actinomycetes > Kitasatosporales > Streptomycetaceae > Streptomyces > Streptomyces sp. NPDC051136. The sequence goes on from NZ_JBITFE010000015.1 coordinate 85,558, forward strand.
GCCGTCATCAGGTAGTCCGCGGCCGACGTGTCCGTCACGAGGCTGGTGACGAGTCCGGAGCGCAGCACCGCGTCGATGGCCGCCGCCTTGCGCTGCCCGCCCGCGATCGCCACCACCTCGGGGATGCGGCGCAGCTGGTCGGCCTTGACCGTGATGCACCGCTCCCCCAGGTCCCGCCCGACCCGGCGGCCCTCGGCGTCGAAGAGGTGCGCGGACATCTCGGCGGCGACCCCGAGCGAGGCGTAGTGCGCGCGCTCCTCGTCGCTGAGCATGTCGTGCACCGTCGAGATGCCCGGCTCCCAGGAGCCGATGGAGACGCAGGCGACCGTGACCTTGTCGAAGTACTCGAAGGCCCGGGCGATCCCGGTCTGGTGCCGCAGCGCCTGCGCGGTGGCGGCGTCCGGCAGCAGCATCGGCGCGTAGATGGGGTGGGCGTCGCCGCCCGACACCTGGGCGGCCCGGCGCACGGCCTCCACCGAGCCGCGCTCGGCGGTGCCGGCGTCGTACACGCCGGTCAGCTGGACCACGGTGCAGGGCGGCAGCCGGTCGAGCGCCGCCGCCATGTGGATGGTGGAGCGGCCCCAGGCCAGGCCCAGCACGTCGCCCTCGTTGACCAGCTCGCCGAGCAGGTCGGCGGCCACCTCGCCCAGGTTCTCCGGGTCGGGTGTCTCCTCGGCGTCGGCCGGGGACTCCACCACGACGGCGTGTCTGAGCCCGTAGCGGGCCCGCAGGGCGTCCGAGCGCTCCGCGTCCAGCTCGGCGGGCACCCGGATCTCGATGCGTACAAGGTCCCGTTCGAGGGCGGTCTCGAGAACCCTGGCCACCTTGAAGCGGCTGACGCCGAACTCCTCCGCGATCTGGATCTTGGACTTGCCCTCGAGGTAGAAGCGGCGGGCCATGGCCGCCGCCTGGACCAGCTCAGCGGGTCCCATCCGCATGGCTGAACGGCCCGCCGACATACCCGACACGGCGATCTCCTCACTGCTGTTCACACTCTGGATACGCCGTTCATCCTTGCAGATTCGGCGCTGTTGATCAGCCCTGATGGGAGCCGTTCACTTTCTGTTCCTCAGTGGTCGCAGGACCAGGATGCCCCGGCGGTGGCCGCGTCCGCCTGCGTGCGCAGTGCACGTACCGCCTCGGCCGGGTCGGACGCCCCGTACACGGCGGAACCCGCGACGAAGACGTCGGCGCCTGCGTCCGCGCACCGCTCGATCGTGGACGCCGAGACACCGCCGTCGACCTGGAGCCACAGCTCCAGACCGTGCTTCTTGATCAGCTCACGGGTGCGGCGGATCTTCGGCAGCATGATGTCGAGGAACGCCTGCCCGCCGAAGCCCGGTTCAACCGTCATGATCAGCAGCATGTCGAGTTCGGGGAGCAGGTCCTCGTAGGGCTCGATCGGCGTCGCGGGCTTGAGCGCCATGGACGCGCGGGCGCCCTTGGCCCGGATCTCGCGGGCCAGCCGCACCGGCGCGGCGGCCGCCTCGGCGTGGAAGGTGACGGAGCCGGCGCCCGCCTCGACGTACTGCGGCGCCCAGCGGTCGGGGGCCTCGATCATGAGGTGGCAGTCCAGCGGCGTGTCGGTCGCGCGGGCCAGCGACTCGACCACCGGCACGCCGAGTGTGAGGTTCGGAACGAAGTGGTTGTCCATGACGTCGACGTGGAGCCAGTCGGCTCCCTCGACCGCCTTGGCCTCGTCCGCGAGGCGGGCGAAGTCGGCGGACAGGATGCTGGGGTTGATCTGCGCGGCCATGGGGCAAGCCTCCCATGCCCGCCGGGGGTGGGTGGGACGGGTCCGGGACGGACGGGGTCGTGCGCCCGCCGCGGGCCCGGTGCCGGTTGCCCGCGCCCGCGCGGCGGAGCCGCACGGTGTCACAGCCCCGCGCCCCTCCCTGGCGCCTCTCAGCCGGTGCTGCACACCGGCAGGTTCTGCGGTCTGCGGAGCGCTTCGAGTTCCCTCAGGCGGCTCTCCAGGTCGGACGGGTCGGCGAAGTGGCGCAGGACCGCCTGGTGGAAGGCGTCACGGGTGGCGCGGGGCATGGCATCGGAGGCGTCCCAGCACCGGGTGCGGCCGGGTTCGCGCAGGAGGGTTCCGATCTCCCGTTCCGTGGCGTCCTGCTCGGTGTCCGCGGCGGCCGCCCTGTTCGCCGTGTACTCCGGCAGCGCGGTGTCCGGGTCGGCGAGGTAGCGGATCAGCCGCTCCGCCTCCGGGGTCGGATCGAGTACGGCCGCGAGGTCGCCGGAGACCTCCCAGGCGCCGGCGTCCGCACCGGCCTCCGGTACCACCTCGGAGAAGTGGACGTAGTCGCCGCTCTCCTCCCGCCAGTGCCCGGCCCGGAACGAACCCTGGTGCTCCAGGCGGCCCGCCGCGCAGTCGGCGTCGAAGGCGGTGGTCAGCACCTGCTCGGCCCGGGCGGCGTCGCCCGCGCCCACCAGGCCGGCCCAGGTCGTCCAGGCCTTGCGCACGGCGTCGTCGGTCCACGGCAGCCTGCCGTTGGCCCAGTCCGCGTACACCCCCGGTCCGGCCTGCTGGAGCAGGATGTCCTCCACCCAGTCGGTGCCGGGCCAGCCGGAGGTCGCCCCGGACTCCAGGCCGGCGCACCAGCGGGCGGGCGGGCCGGCCGACTGCGCGGTCGGCGCCTGGCCGGCGTACCAGACCATGCTCTTCAGGCCGGTCTTCACGGGCAGCCAGTAGGTGTGGGCGCCCTGCCCGGGCACGGTCACCTCGGGAGCCCAGAAGCGGTCGTACTCCCCGGTGTCGAAGAGGCCGTCCAGCGGGTGCAGCCGGCCGTCGACGGCGTACGCGAGCAGTTCGCCGGGCCCGGGCAGCACCGCCACGTCGGGCGGGTCGCCGGCCGCCATGTCGGCGGCCAGCACCTGGCTGAGGGCGGAGCTGCCCTGGTAGACCACGTCGATCCGGTACTTCTCCTCGAACGGCTCGACGACGTGCTCCTCGAACTGCTCGCGTTCCGTGCCGCTCCAGTTGGCGAGCAGGGTGACGGAGCCCTCCCAGTCGCGCGCCCAGCGCACCCCCGCGTACACGCCGGCGCCGAGCAGGACCAGGCACACGCACAGGACGCCCAGCGTGCGGGCGCCGGGGCGGTTCATCGCCGCCCCCGGAACCGGTACTCGGCGATCCGCGGCCACAGTCCCCACAGCGTCAGGGCCACCACCACGGTTCCTCCCAGCAGTATCCAGTCGGACAGGGAGGCCCAGAACCCGGCGTCGGCGAGCGCGCCCCGGACCTCGTCGGCCGCCTCGGGGATGGCGGCCGGGACGGTCGGCGGCACCCGCATCCCGGCGACGGAGTCGGTCATCGCGCGGTGGGCCGAGAGGGTCTGCCAGGCCAGCACCGGCACGGCGACGGCGCAGAGGGCGGTGGCGGCCAGCAACCGCAGCTGCACGGCCCGCCGGAAGCGGCGCCGCAGGAACCGCTGGGTCTCCAGCAGCGCCCCGCACAGCGCCGCGTACAGCACCGCGACCGTGCTCCAGCCCAGCCACAGCTGCCAGGGGAAGGCGGCCTGCCGCCGGGCCTCGGCCAGCTGTCCGGCGCGCAGGGCGTCGAGGCGGCTCATGATGTCGCCCTCGGTGCCCGCCTCGGCCCGCGGACCGAGGACCTTCTCGGCGTAGTGGAGGTAGGCGCCGCGCAGCGGTGAGCCCTCCGGCTCGCGGCCCCGGCGCTCCACCCAGCCCGAGTAGACGGCTATCAGCCCGGTGACGGTCTGGACGTCGTGGCGGCCCGCGAGGCCGGTGACGTTCTCCGAGGCGGCCAGGGCGAGGCTCTGCTGGGCGACGGAGACCTGGGTGAGGAACTCGCCACTGGTGTCGCCCTCGGCGCCGGCCCGGCGGACGATGTCGTTCGCCTGGCGCAGCGCGCTCTGCGCGGTGTCGACGGCGCGGATGCCGGGGGTGCTCGCGGTGGACAGCGGCACGGTGTCGTCGTGCACGCCCCGGTAGGCGAAGAACAGCGCGAGGGTGGTCGCGGTCGTCAGGGCCAGCAGCAGTCTGAGCCGGCGGACCAGGTCCGCGCCGGTGGTGCTCACGGCCGTGCCTCGAAGCGGTGGCCGCACGACGGGCAGAACCGGGCGCCCGCCGGAGCCTTGTGCGAGCAGGCGGGGCAGCGCACGGTGGCCCCGTCGCCCGGAGCGACGCCCGGGGCGGCGCCCGCCGTGCCGGTGCCGGGGGCGGGGCCGTAGGTGCTGTGGCTGCTCGCGGTGATCAGGTGCTGGAAGTCGACGGCCGCCACGTCGGGGCGCAGGGCGACCCGGCCGCCCTGCGCGTCCTCGATCCGCACCAGCCGGGCCAGCCGGGCCAGCTGCTCCTCGGCGCCCATGGCATGGGCGAGCCGTACGGCCCGGCCAAGGTGCCGCTCGGCCAGGTCGTGCTGTCCCCGGCGGTGGGCGTCGGTGGCGGCGGCGACGGCCTCGCCGAGCCGCTGGTGCTGCTCGAAGTGCTCGACCTGGGCGTCGGTGTACCGGGACAGGGCCGGATCGTCGGTCCAGTGCACCAGGCAGGCCCGGGGCTGCGGCAGCCGGACCGCGTCACCGCCGGGCACCTCGACGGCGACCACGGCGAGCTGGAGGTCCTCCCGGCGGGGGCGGCCGGCCGGGTCCGCCGCCAGGCACAGCTGGTAGCGGCGCACCTCGTCGCCCCAGGCCCGGGTGACGAACCGGCCGGTGCCCTCCTCGGCGCTCAGCTCGGCCTCGGCCGGGAAGACCTGTTTGAGGTAGCGCACCGTGCATCCGGGCATCGCCGTCACGGAGATCACCAGCTCGGGGACGGTCTTGGTGAGCAGCCGGTTCATCAGCTGCTCGTACTCCCCCGGCAGCGCCGCCTCCGCACGCACCGAGGAGGCGCTGCCGTGCAGCCGGCGGGTGATGCCCAGCAGTTCCCGGGCGTCCCAGCCGTCGCCGATGCCCCAGGCGTCGCAGACGAACCGGCCCGCGCACTCCTCCAGGACCCGGACCAGCGGCATGTGCTCGTCGTGCTGGTTCTTGCCGTCGGTGAGCAGCAGGACGTGCCCGATGGGCGCGTCCTGTTCCGCCAACAGCCGGCGGCTCAGGTCCAGCCAGGCGCCGATGCAGGTTCCGCCGCCCGCGACCGTCCCGCGCACGGCCCGCTCCGCCCGGGAGCGGGTGTACGCGGAGGCGCGGGCCATGCGCGGGGTGTCCGGGTAGACCACGGTCGCCTCCTCGCTGCCCCGGACCACCGCGAACGGGGTGCCGTCGGGCAGCTTGCGGATCGCCGCGACCGCCGCCTGCTGGGCCGCGTGCAGCTTCTCCACCGGCCAGGTCATCGAGCTGGAGCAGTCCATCACCAGCACCTGAGCGAGCACCGGGCCACCCGGGCCGCCGGCGCTCCCGGTGCCGTCCACGCGCACGCTGAGGATGGCGTGCATCTGCGGGTCGTCCGCCTCGCCGGACAGGTACTTCCACTGGCTGATCTCCAGCCCGGCGGTCACCTGCCCGGCCGTCTCGCCCGCTCGGGACGTTCCTGTCGCCACGATGTCCGTGCCCCCTCGTCCACGTAGTCGCCTGCCTCGCCCGCCTTGCCCTCGTCGCCCGCGTCGCCGCTGCCGTTCCCGGCGTCGTCGCGGTTCCGTCCGCGTCGCCCATGTCGTCGCGATGCCGCCCGCGTCGCCGCCGCCTCGCCCACGTCGCCGTGGTCCCGCCCCCGCCGGGCGGACGGTACCGGTCCCGCGCCGTCACCCGCTCACGCCGTACGCCGCCACCCCCGTACCAGGTCGCGCAGCCCGGCCGGGGCCGGGAGGACCGCGTAGGCGGTGTCCAGCAGATCACCGCGCTCGGCGGCGCTGCCCGCCTGGTCGGCAAGGCGCCTGAGCGACCCGGACAGCAGCCTGCGCAGCGCCTCCTCGGTGTCCTGCGGCCCGAACAGCTCCCCGGCGGGGAAGCCGCTCCCCCAGCCGCCGGGCGGGCGGCAGGCGAGCGCGTGTTCGCGCAGCTCGGTCACCAGCCGGTCCCAGGACCCGCTGCCGTCCAGGTGCAGCCCCGCGAGCCGCTCCGCGGCCTCGTGCAGCTCGTCGGCGAGCGGCCCGGGCGCGCCGGGAAGCCGGCCCGCCAGGACCCGCACCGCGGCGACGCGCGCGGCGTCGTAGTGCCGTGAGGTGGTCGGCACCTCGTCCAGCACCTCCACGGCCCGGCGGCGGCCGCCGCGGCGCAGCCGGACCCGGGCCAGCCCGAAGGCGGCGCTGCCCTGGGTGGGGTCGCGCCGCAGGACGGCCTCGTAGAACTCCTCGGCCTGCGTCTCACGGGCCCGCGCGCGTTCCGCCCGCGGCTCGGCGGGCTCACCGGTGTCCGGCTCCCGCAGCCGCTCGGCCAGGTACTCGGCGCAGTACCCGAGCGCCAGCTTGGGCGCCGCCTCGCCGGGCAGCGCCGCGTAGGTGGCGGCGAACTCGTCCTCCGCCTTGTCGACGGCGCCGCGCGTGAGGTGAACCAGGCCCCGGTGCCAGAAGATCCGCCAGTCGTAGTCGCCGCTCCATCCCTTGGCCCGGGCCACCCACTCCTCGGCCCGCGCGTGGTTGTGGGCGTCCAGGTAGGCGCGGCACAGCCACAGCGCCGTCTCCACGGTGCGCAGTGCCCGGTCGCCCTCCGCGCGTGCGGCGATGCGGTCGGGGGTGTCCGCGGCGAGCCCGCCGAGCAGTACGGCCGCCGGGTCCGACGCGTCCGGCAGCGGGACCGGCAGCGCGCGGGCCGTGGCCCGGGGCTCGGGGGCACCGGCCGGCAGCTCCGGTGCCCCGGTGCCGGGGCGTCGCGTCCACCACTGGAGCGCCGGGACCGTGCCGAGCGCGGCGCCGAAGACCGCCGCGGTGGGCTCGAACCGCGTGGAGCGCTCGGGGTACGGCTCCCGTCCGCCGAGCGCCTGGTCCTCGCGCAGCACTTCCCACAGCTGGCGGGACATCTCGGCGGCGGAACGGAACCGGGCGGCCGGCTCGGGGTGGGTGGCCCGGCGGATCAGTGCCTCGAAGGAGCGGGCGGCCAGTCCGGCGGGGCGGGTGGCCCGTTCGGCGAGCACCTTCAGGGTCCGGCCGACGGTGTAGAGGTCGCTGTCGACGTCGAGGCCGCGCCGGTCGCGTTCGCTCCTGGGCGGGGCGTAGCCGTGGGTGTGGACGAGCCCGGAGGAGTGGTCGTCGATCCGGCGGATGGCGCCCAGGTCGATGACCTTGATCTCACGCCCGTAGTGGATGACGTTCTCGGGCTTCATGTCGCAGTAGAGCAGGCCCCGGTCGTGCAGGTACTCCAGCGCGCCGAGGATCTTGCAGCCGTACGTGATGACGTGCCCGAACGCGAAGCCGCCCGCGCCGAAGAGCCGCGCCAGCTCCTCCTCGGGGGCGAAGCGGATCCAGGCGAGGGAGCGGCCGCCGACGTACTCCATCACGATGTAGCCGGTCGGTTCGGCGTCGCCGGGCGCCCGGTGCTGGACGTGGGTGACGATGCGGACGATGTCTCGGTGGTGGAGCGTGCTGAGCGAGCGGCGCTCCTCGACCGCCGCCCGGCGGGCCACGGCGTCACCGGTGTTGATCAGCCCCTTGAGGACGACGTGCAGTCCGGGCACCCGGGTGTCCTCGGCCAGGTAGACCCAGCCGTGGCCGCCGACCGCGAGGTAACCGAGCACCTCGTAGTGTCCGCCGACCCGGTCGCCGGGACGCAGTTTCGGCCGGAACGAGTACTCCGTACCGCACTGCGGGCAGAACCCGTGGTCGGGAGCGGGACCGCCGTCGTAGGAGACGCCGATGGTGCCGACGCAGTTGTCGACGCCGCAGCGCCGGCCGCCGGTCGGGGGCCGGGCGACGGTGTCGGCGGCCTCGGCGGGGTCCGGGGAGGGCAGGGCCGGCAGCACCAGGAGCCCGTCGCGGTCCAGTTCACCGGCGGCCGGGGCGGCCGGGCCCCGCGGGGGCTCCACCGGGGCCGCCGGGTCGTCCGGGCCGGGGGCCGGCGGCGCCGGAGGGGAATCGGGGGTGAGGGGGCGGCGGAAGCAGGTGTCGCAGAACCCGGTGACCATGACGCTGCCGCCGCGGCAGTCGGCTCTGTCGCAGGCTCTCCCGCTCATGCCGAGACCCCCCGGTGCGGTCGCGGGGCGGACCCGGGTGTTCCCGCCGTCATCGCGCGTCCCCTTCCCGGTGGTCGTCCACGCGCCGGGTGTAGGCGTCCACCGCCGATTCCGCCGCCCGCACGTCGCAGGGTCGCGCCCGGAGCAGCGCGTGGGCCCGGAGGTAGAGGTCGTCCACCGCGGGGTCCTCCTCGCCCCGCAGCGAGTGCTGGTGCAGGACCTGGTAGCCGCGCAGGCGTCCGGCGAGTTCGTCCCGCCGGTCGCGGAGTCCGTCGAGTTCCGCGACACCGGTCGCCAGGCGGCCCGCCACCCGGTCGGCCAGCCGTTCGTACCGGTCGAGGGCGGCGGCCTGTCCGGAGTCCGGGCCGGATTCCCGGTGCTCGCCCTCCCGGTCGTCGTCGGTGCGGAGCAGGTCGGCGAGGGCGGCGTGCGCGGCCACCAGCTGCGAGTCGAGCGGGCGCATTCCGTGCGGGACCACGGCGGCGAGGCGTTCGTGCAGGTCCTCGGCGAGCGGTCCGGTGATCTCCCGCAGCCGCTCCACGAGCCGGGCGCGGCGCTCCCGCGCGGGCCGGGTGAGCAGTGTGTCGCAGGCCAGGCGGTGGCAGTCGCCTGCGGTACGGAACACCAGCAGCAGACGGCTGCCGCCGGCGCGCAGCACGTCCAGGAGGTCCAGCAGGGGCAGCGGGTCGGCCGCCTCGTCGACGCCGACGACGACCAGGTTGAGGGTGGCCTTCGAGGCCCGGATGCGGTCGAGCGGCGGGTTCTCCGGGTGCAGCCACAGGCCCATGCGTTCGGCGATCCGCTCGGCGATCTCGGCGGCGGTCGTCCCGCTCGCCTCCACGGCGAGGTCGTGGCCGCCGGCCGACGGCACGGTGCCGGGCGGGTCGAGGGACGCGCGGTCGATCGAGACCGCGGTGCGTAACTCGCGGTCGGCGAGGGTGATGGCGCGGCGCAGCGTGGCCTCGCGTGCGGCGTCCCCGGGATCGACGACGCTGATCTTCACCTGGCTCCCGTCGTCGCGCAGCCAGGCGGCGAGGCGCTGGGCGAAGGGCTCGTCGAGCAGGTCCTGGGAGCCGTCGTCGTCGGCGGGCAGCAGCCGCTCGTCGACGGCCGCGGGTCCCACGATGTACGGCTTGAGCCCGGGCAGGTGCCGGGCGATGGTCTCGGCGGGACTCATGAAGGAGAACCGGTTGCCGTGCTGGTCCAGCTGACCGCTGAGCACCATGCCGATGACCTCGCCGGTCCGGTCGTCGGCGACGCCCGCGCCGCTGCACCCGGGGCTGGCCAGCTCGCCGGGGCTGACCGGGCTCAGCTGCACCTGCCCGTCGCGCCCGCAGCCGCCGACGACGGTGCAGCGGAACCAGATGCCGCCGTTGTGGGCGTAGGGAAAGCCGTACATGCGCACGTCGCGGTTGCGCGCCGACAGCCGGTGCAGCCGTACCGTCTCCTCCGTCGGCCGGGGCCGCTCCAGCCGCAGCAGCGCCACGTCTCCGCTGGGGTCGCCGTCGGCGTCCCGCGTCTCCGGCACGTAGGCGGTCGCGTCCACCCGGGCGGGCACCGCGGGCACGCTGTGATCGGCCGCGCCGACGAACTCGGCGGTGATCCGGGTCTCGGCCCGGTCCACGACGTGCGCGCAGGTGAGCACCTGGTCGGGGGTCAGCAGGATGCCGGCACCCGCGATCTCCCCGTCCGCTCCCCGGATCCGCACCGCCCAACTCGGCGTCTTCATGGGCGAGGCGGCCGGATCTCCCCCGCCAGCAGCCATATGCGAACTATACGGGCGTGTGCTCCTGTCGCATACTGCTGCGGCAAGAGTGAACCAGCTCTGTACGGAGGCGAGTTGACGAACGAACCGGGTTTCGTGGGGCTGGCCGAGGTGATCGGCCGGATACGCGGCGAACTGGAGGAGGCACGCGCCGACGCGGAGGGCCGGGACCTCGGTTTCGCCGTGGAGAACGTGAGCCTGACCTTCACCGTGCAGGTCCACCGGGCCGGCAGCGGCCGGGGCGGCGTCCGCATCGGCGTGGTGACGGCCGAACTGGGCGGCTCGGTCGACCACCAGACCACCCATCAGGTCCAGGTGGACCTCAAGCCGGAGCTGACGGGAGGCGAGCGGGTGAAGGTGAACAGACGCTAGACGTGCCGAGGACGGACGCCGGACGTGCCGAGGGCTCGAGCCGGTGAGAGGGCCGAAGCCGCTTCGGGGCCGAAGCCGCTTCGAGGAGCGGGGCCCGTTCGATGAGCGGAGCCTGTTCGAGGAGCGGAGCCAGTTCGAGGTGCGAGGCCCGCTCGATATGGGACGCCCGTTCGACGAGCGCGGCCCGCTCGATACGCGAGGCCCGCTCGATACGGGACGCCGGCCCCGAGGCCGGCGTCGATCCGGTGGACGCGGCCGGTCACGAGGTCCGGCGCACCAGTGCCAGGAACATGGCGTCCGTGCCGTGCAGGTGCGGCCAGAGCTGGACGTCGGGGCCGTCGCCCAGGTCGGGAACGCCGGGCAGCAGCGGTCGCGCGTCGAGCAGCTCGGTGCCGGGATGCTGCTTGAGGACGTCCGCGACGACGGCGCGGGTCTCGGCGAGGTGCGGCGAGCAGGTCGCGTAGGCGACGACGCCCCCGACCCGTACGGCCTCCAGGGCCCCGCGCAGCAGCCCGCGCTGGAGCGGGGCGAAGCCCTCCAGGTCCTCGGGGCGGCGCCGCCAGCGCGCCTCGGGACGGCGTCGCAGGGCGCCCAGGCCGGTGCACGGCACGTCGACCAGGACGCGGTCGAAGCTCCCGGGCCGCCACGCCGGGCGGGTCCCGTCGGCGGCGATGACCTGGTACGGCCCCGGGTTGCCGTCCAGCGCCCTGGCCACGAGACCGGCGCGGTGCGGCTGCTTCTCGGAGGCCAGCAGGAAGGCGCCCCGCTCGGCGGCGAGCGCGGCGAGGAGCGCGGCCTTGCCCCCGGGGCCCGCGCACCCGTCCAGCCAGCGCCGGTCCGGCCCGTCCAGAGGGGCGTTGGCCAGAGCCAGGGCGACCAGCTGGCTGCCCTCGTCCTGGACGCCGGCGCGGCCCTCCCGCACGGCCTCGACCGCACCGGGCTCGCCGCCCTCGCTCAGCCGCACGGCGTACGGCGACCAGCGTCCCGGCAGCGCGGCCTCCTCACCGAGCAGTTCCTCGCGGGTGGCCCGGCCCGGCCGCGCGACCAGCGTGACCTCGGGGCGTTCGTTGTCGGCGGCCAGCAGGTCCTCGATGCCGGATCGGCCGCCGCCCAGCGAGTCCCACAGCGCGGAGACGACCCAGCGCGGGTGCGAGTGCACGACGGCCAGGTGGTCCTCGGGGTCCTCGTCGTAGGGCGGGGCGACCCGCTGGAGCCAGCCGTCGAGATCGTCCCGGGCCACCTTGCGCAGGACGGCGTTGACGAACTTGGCCCGCCCGTCGCCGAGCACGACCCGCGCCAGCTCCACGGAGGCGGAGACGGCGGCGTGACTGGGGATCCGCGTCCCGAGCAGCTGGTGCACGCCCAGGCTGAGCACGTCGAGCACCGGCGGGTCGACCTCGCGCAGCGGGCGGTCCACGCAGTCCGCGATGATCGCGTCGTACGTCCCCTGCCGGCGCAGCGTCCCGTAGACCAGCTCGGTCGCGAGCGCCGCGTCCCGGGTGTCGAACTTCTCCGGCCCCTCCTTCTCCCGCGCCTTGCGCAGCAGCGGCGGCAGGACCAGGTTGGCGTACGCGTCCCGCTCGTCGACGGCCCTGAGCGCCTCGAAGGCGAGGATGCGGACGGGGTCCTTCTGGGGCCTGCGGTACGGCTTGCCGGGCTTGCGGGGACGGCGGGGCTGCTCGCTCACGAAAAAGGTGCTCCGGGTATGAGGTGAAGTGCGCTCACCAGCGTACGCCGGGCCGGTGAACGGTGCGGTGGGGGCGCGGGTCAGCCGCCGAGCAGCTCGCCCTCGGTGATCCGCACGCCGCGCGCCCAGTCCGCGGCCCGCATCGGCTTCTTGCCCTGCGCCTGCACCCACAGCAGCTCGACGGCGTGCGAGCCGGTGCCGACGTACACGTTGTTCTTGGCCGCGGCGAGCTGCCCGGGCGCGAGGTCGGTGCGGTCGGGCAGCGGGACGGCCTGCACGAGCTTGAGGCGCTCGCCCCGGAAGGTGGTCCAGGCGCCGGGGGCCGGGGTGCAGCCGCGCACCACCCGGTCCACCCGCAGCGCCGGGGCGGCCCAGTCGATCCGGGCGTCCTCGACGGTGATCTTCGGGGCGAGGGTGACGCCCTCGTCCGGCTGCGGCACGGCCTTCAGGCTGCCGTCCTCGATGCCGTCCATGGTGGCCGCGAGCAGACCGGCGCCGGCGAAGGCCAGCCGGGTCAGCAGGTCACCGCTGGTGTCGGTGGGGCGGACGGTCTCGGTGACCGTCCCGTACACGGGGCCGGAGTCCAGGCCCTCCTCGATCAGGAAGGTGGACGCACCGGTGATCTCGTCACCGGCCATCAGCGAGTGCTGCACGGGAGCCGCGCCGCGCCAGGCGGGCAGCAGCGAGAAGTGCAGGTTGACCCAGCCGCGGGCGGGCACGTCCAGGGCGACGCGGGGCAGCAGGGCGCCGTAGGCGACGACGGGGCAGCAGTCGGGCGCGATCTCGCGCAGCCGCTCCAGGAAGTCCGCATCGCGCGGCTTCGCGGGCTTGAGCACCTCGATGCCCGCCTCCTCGGCCCGCTCGGCCACGGGCGAGGCGACCAGCCGGCGCCCGCGCCCGGCCGGAGCGTCGGGCCGCGTGACGACGGCGGCCACCTCGTGGCGCCCGGAGGCGATCAGGGCGTCCAGGGCGGGAACGGCGACCTCGGGGGTACCGGCGAAGACGAGCTTCATGGGTGGGACGGGCCTCTCGGGCGGGGACTTTGCGGGCGACGCACCAGTCTACGAGCCGTCAACCGACGAAGGGCCGCCGACGGCGCGGCACCCCGACGGCGGACGCTCACGCCGCGACCGACGGCGTTCAGGTGGTGCGCGGGTGGGAGACCCTCCGGGACCGCGGACCGAGGGGGCGCACGAACAAACCCCCACGCCCCCGCCCCGTGACCAAGTCCGCACCCGCACGTTGGTCAAGGAAGAGTTGACACACCGGGCCGTCGCGCGGCCCGATTCCTTCAACGCCGGTTCGAGAGGCTTGTTCATGGCCGACCACGCAACCCACGACGCCCAGGCTCGGGCCAGCCTGCACTTGCTGGTGCGGGACATCGAGCGGGTCCGCCGGCAGGTGGACGCACTGCGCACCCTCACCGCCCAGCTGGGCAACGTCTACCGTCCGCGCCGCCCCGGACCCTCCACGGGCTTCGTCGTGTACGGACGCGCCCCCGCCCCGACCGTCCGCCTCGCCCAGGAGCTGCGGGACAGTGTCGAGACCCTGGTCACGGCCGCCGTGGACTTCGACCGTTCGCTCGGCTTCTCGTGGGACGCGGTGGGCTCCGCGCTCGGCGTCACCAAGCAGGCGGTGCACCGCCGCTACGGCTCCCGCCGCGCCGCGGCCCAGACGGCGCCCGCCGCCGAGGCCCCCGAGCACGCTCCGGAGCCGACCGGCGGCCGTCCGGTCAACGTGGGCGCCGCCCTCCCCCCGGTGCCCACGGTCCCGGCGGCCCGCTCCATGCCGACCCAGCCCACGTCCGGCAGCCCGGCCCTGCGCGACGAGGTCCGTCCGACCGCCTTCCCCAGCCCGCGCAACGGCTGACCCGCACCGACCGACGCGCAGCGTCCGCCTCCCACCGGCTGCCCCGCACCGGCCGAGCGACAGCGGTCCCACCGGCTGCCCCGCACCGGCCGAGCCGCGACCTCCACACCGGCCCTCCGCCCTCCCCCACCCGGGAGACGGAGGGCCGCGGCACGTACACCCGCCCAAGCCGAAACGTCGGCCCATGCGAACTCGCCCCCAGCCGGGACAAGCCGGATTACCGCCAACCGATGCTCCCCTGCCCCCGGCCTGACAAGCCCCATCACCACCAGCCGGTGCAAACCGGCGCAGTCCAGCCGGCGGAAACCGGCACGGCCCCGAAGCCGGTGCAAACCGGATCGGCCACAGCCGGCGAGAACCGGCACGGCCCCCAACCGCTCCACGCCGGAAGGCCCTCCCCCGACCGACGCGAGCCGGATCACCCCTCAGCCGATGTCGGGCGGATCGATCCGCACCCACACCGCCGTGTCACTCCCCCGGGCCGTCCGCGCCGCCTGGGCGGCCTTCAGCGCACCGGCGAGCGCGGCCCCGCGGCCCGGCGGGACCCGAATCAGTGCCCGCTCCCAGTGCTCGCCGGGGGGCGGCGCCCCCACCCGGCGCGGCCGTCCCGCCGCCGTGACGGGCAAGGGCACCGGACCGAGCACCTCCGCCTCGGTGGGCAGCTCGACGGCGCCCAGGAAGCCGGTCACCGCTTCCGGTGGCCCGGACACGGCCGCCATCCGCGACACCGGCGGAAAACCCAGCTCGGCCCGTTCGGCCAGCTCCCGCAGCGCGTGTCCGACCGGGTCCCAGCGCACCAGCGCCTGCACCGGCCGCAGCGTCGGCTCGGCCACCGCGACGACGGTGCCCCCGGCGCTCTGCGGGCGCACCAGGGCGGCGGCGGCCAGCCAGCGGCGCAGCGCGTCCTCACCGGCACGCAGATCGGGCCGGCCGAGCATCGCCCACCCGTCGAGCAGCAACGCCGCCGCGTAACCGCCCTCGGCGACCGGTTCGGCGCCCGGGGTGCTCACGACCAGCGCGGGAGCCTCGGACACGGTGTCCAGCACGTGCTCGCGCCCGGACGTGCGCACCGGCACGGCCGGGAAGGCTCGCCCCAGCTCCTCCGCGGTGCGGCGGGCGCCCACGACCTGCGCGCGCAGCCGGAACGCCCCGCACTCCGGGCAGTGCCAGGCGGCCTCCTCGCGCCCGCACCAACCGCACCGCAGGGCGGAGGACGACTCCTGCCCCTCCAGCGGGCCCGAGCAGTGCCGGCACCGCGCGGGTGTCCGGCACGCCGCGCAGGCCATCCGGGGCACGTAACCGCGCCGGGGCACCTGGACGAGCACCGGCCCGTGCCGCAGCCCGTCCCTGACGGCCTGCCAGGCGAGGGTCGGCAGGCGCGCGGCGCGGGCGGCCTCGTCCCGGGCCAGGTCCTGGTCCCCGACGGTCCGCACCAGGGGCGCGGCGGCCCGTACCTGCTCGCGCGCCGCGACCAGGGGCCGGGCCCAGCCGGTCTCCACGAGCTGGGCCGCCTCCACGGTGCAGCTCAAGCCGCCCAGCAGGAAGGCGCACCGGTCCTGGGCGGCCCGCAGCAGCAGCACCTCGCGCGCGTGCGGCTGCGGGGCGTGCGGCTCGCTGTGGCTGTCGTCGCCGTCGTCCCACAGGGCGACCAGGCCGAGGTCCCGCACCGGCGCGAACATGGCGGCCCTGGTCCCGATCACGGCCCGTACGGCACCGCGGCGCACCGCGAGCCACTGCGCGTACCGCTTCTCGGGGCCGGCGTCGGCGGTGAGCACCGCGTGCCGGCCCTCGCCGAGGAGGGCGGTGAGCGCGGCGTCGGCACGGGCCACGGCCCGCCCGTCCGGCAGGACGGCCAGGGCGCCCCGGCCTGAGGCCAGCGTCGCCGCCACGGCCCGGGCCAGCTCCTGCGCCCACTGCGGGCCCGGCAACGCGTTCCACACCGCGCGCGGCGCGCCGCCCGCCGCGAGCGCCGCCACGAACGCGGGCCCCTGCTCGTAACGCGCCCACGTCCCCGGCTCGGGCGCGGGGGGCGCGGGCAGCGGTTCGGGCGAGGCCCGCTTCTCGGCGCGCGCGTTGCGCGGGGGTACGGCGAGCTGGAGGACGTCGGCGACGCTGCCCGCGTACCGGTCGGCGACCGCGCGGACGAGGCCGAGCAGCTCCTCGTCGAGGATCCGCTCGGGCGAGACGACCTGGGCCAGGGCGGCCAGGGGCCCCGCGTAGTCGGACTCGGCGAGCCGCTCGACCAGGAAGCCGTCGATGAGCCCGCCGCCCTCGCGCCGACCGTCCCGCACCCGGTGCCGTCCGGCCCCGAAGCGCACCCGCACCCGCACGCCGGGCCGGGCCTCCGCGTCCAGCTCCTCGGGCACGGCGTAGTCGAAGTACCGGTCGAGGTGGAGCACGCCCTTGTCGACGAGGACCCGGGCGACCGGCAGCTCCTTGGCGAGCGCGGCGCCGCGCCAGGTGCGCGGCTTCGCCCGCGGGGTCTTCGCCGCGCGCACGGTCTCCCGGATGAGCGCGAGCTGCTCGGGCGGCGCGTCCTGCGCGCCGCCCTGCTCCGGTCCGTCCTCGCTGCTCATCGCCTGCATTCTCGCAAAGACCACTGACAGCGCCGACGGGGTCCTGAGCGTGCCAAGAGGCCCGGTGCCCCCGTCGGGGGCACCGGGCCTCTTCATGTGCCGTCGGGCGCGCCGGCGCCCGGAGTCGTGCCTACAGGCCCGCGGCCTCGCGCAGCGCGTCCACGCGGTCCGTGCGCTCCCAGGTGAAGTCGGGCAGCTCACGGCCGAAGTGACCGTACGCCGCGGTCTGGGCGTAGATCGGGCGGAGCAGGTCGAGGTCGCGGATGATGGCGGCCGGGCGCAGGTCGAAGACCTCGTCGATCGCCTTCTCGATCTTCTCGGCGTCGACCTTGGCGGTGCCGAAGGTCTCCACGAACAGACCGACCGGCTCGGCCTTGCCGATCGCGTAGGCGACCTGGACCTCGCAGCGGGCGGCGAGGCCGGCGGCCACGACGTTCTTGGCGACCCAGCGCATCGCGTACGCCGCGGAGCGGTCGACCTTCGACGGGTCCTTGCCGGAGAAGGCGCCGCCGCCGTGGCGGGCCATGCCGCCGTACGTGTCGATGATGATCTTGCGGCCGGTCAGGCCGGCGTCGCCCATCGGACCGCCGATCTCGAAGCGACCGGTCGGGTTGACCAGGAGGCGGTAGTTCTCCGTGTCGATCTTGATGCCGTCCTCCAGGAGCGCCCTCAGCTCCGGCTCGACGACGAACTCCTTGATGTCCGGTGCCAGCAGCGACTCCAGGTCGATGTCGCTCGCGTGCTGCGAGGAGACGACGACCGTGTCCAGGCGGACCGCCTTGTCACCGTCGTACTCGATGGTGACCTGGGTCTTGCCGTCCGGGCGCAGGTAGGGGATGGTGCCGTTCTTGCGGACCTCGGACAGGCGCTTGGACAGGCGGTGCGCCAGGAAGACCGGCAGCGGCATCAGCGTCGGCGTCTCGTCGGACGCGTAGCCGAACATCAGGCCCTGGTCGCCGGCGCCCTGACGGTCCAGCTCGTCCTCGTCGCCCTCGACCCGGTTCTCGTACGCCGTGTCGACACCCTGCGCGATGTCCGGGGACTGCGCGCCGATGGAGACCGAGACGCCGCAGGAGGCGCCGTCGAAGCCCTTCTTGGAGGAGTCGTAGCCGATCTCCAGGATCTTTCCGCGGACCAGGTTGGCGATGTCCGCGTAGGCCTTGGTGGTGACCTCACCGGCCACGTGCACCAGACCGGTGGTGATCAGGGTTTCGACGGCGACCCGAGAGGTCGGGTCCTCACGCAGAAGCGCGTCGAGAATCGTGTCGCTGATCTGGTCAGCGATCTTGTCGGGGTGACCTTCGGTCACGGACTCCGAGGTGAACAGGCGACGGGACACAACGCTCCCTGGGGTTGCAGCGGCTGCTGGCTGATCATTTGTGGACGGCACGGGGAGCTGCACCCGGCGACGTCCGAGAACAGTTTATCGGTCGCACTCTGCCGCGGGCCCACCTGTCTCAGCTCTCGGGAGGGCTGTGACCTGCGGCACGGGCATTCTGCCCAGAAGGAAGCCCCCTTGGCCAGGGGCGCCACGCTGGAATGCGCCGTCTTCGGAGCGTCTTCGAGCGAATGGGTCATTCACTCCAGACGGCGGACGACGAGATCCCAGACGGTGTCGGCCAGAGCTTCCTTCGGGCCGTGGGCGACCGGCGTCTCGCTGCCGTCGGCGCCCAGGACCACCGCCTCGTTCTCCTCGGAACCGAAGGTCTTGCGCTCCCCCACCTCGTTCACCACGAGGAGGTCGCAGCCCTTCCGTTTCAGCTTGGCCCGTCCGTTGGCCAGGACGTCGTCGGTCTCGGCGGCGAAGCCGACGATCACCTGTCCGGAGCGGGCCCGGGTCCCGGAGATCTCCGCGAGGATGTCCGGATTACGCACCAGGGCGATCGGCGCGGGCTCCTGGCCGTCCTGCTTCTTGATCTTCCCGGTGGCGTACGTCGCCGGCCGGAAGTCGGCCACCGCCGCGGCCATGACGACGGCGTCGGCGTCCGCCGCGGCGCGCAGCATCGCCTCGCGCAGCTCCACCGCCGTGCCGACCCGCACCACGTCCACACCGGCCGGGTCGGGCATGGCCGCGTTCGCCGCGACCAGCGTGACGCGGGCGCCGCGGGCGGCAGCGGTGCGGGCGAGGGCGTAGCCCTGCTTGCCGGAGGAGCGGTTGCCGAGGAAGCGGACCGGGTCCAGGGGCTCCCGGGTGCCGCCGGCGCTGACGACGACGTGCCGCCCGGTGAGGTCGGGCTCGCGCACCCCGCGGGCGAGGACCCGGCGGCAGACCTCGAAGATCTCGCCCGGGTCGGGCAGCCGGCCCTTGCCGGTGTCGACGCCGGTGAGGCGGCCGACGGCCGGTTCGATCACGACGGCGCCGCGGCGGCGGAGCGTCGCCACGTTCTCCTGGGTGGCCGGGTGTTCCCACATCTCGGTGTGCATCGCCGGGGCGAAGACGACCGGGCAGCGGGCCGTGAGCAGGGTGTTGGTGAGCAGGTCGTCGGCCAGGCCGTGAGCCGCCTTGGCGAGCATGTCGGCGGTGGCCGGGGCGACGACGACCAGGTCGGCGTGCTGGCCGATCCGGACGTGCGGGACCTCGTGGACGTCGGCCCAGACCTCCGTCGACACGGGGTTGCCGGACAGGGCGGACCAGGTGGCGGCGCCCACGAAGTGCAGCGCGGACGCGGTGGGGACGACGCGGACCTCGTGCCCGGACTCGGTGAGTCTGCGCAGCAGCTCACAGGCCTTGTACGCGGCGATGCCGCCGCTGACCCCCAGAACGACCTTGGGCTTGTCCACCGTCTCTCCCCGGCTCGGATGACGCGCTCGGAGTGCGCGCACGTCCCATCACACACCACAGGCCCGACAGTCGGGCTGCCGGGCCTGTGGATAAGTCAGCGTAAGGCTGAAGATACTACCGCCGATGCTGCTGGTGTTACTGCGCCGGGCCCTCGATGGCCTCGGAGGTCAGCAGCCCCGCGTTGATCTCGCGCAGGGCGATCGAGAGCGGCTTCTCGTGGACGTGGGTGTCGACGAGCGGACCGACGTACTCGAGGAGGCCCTCACCGAGCTGCGAGTAGTACGCGTTGATCTGGCGGGCCCGCTTGGCCGCGTAGATCACGAGGCTGTACTTCGAGTCCGTGGCCTCGAGGAGCTCGTCGATCGGCGGGTTGATGATGCCCTCGGGCGCGGAGATGGAAGAGGACACGCTCTACCTTCCGATGGATGGGAAAGATTCAGTCGGGACGATCGCAGGACGAACAGTGACGATCACACGACGTTCGTCAAGGCTAGCAGCTCGCGCGCCACGTCCTCGACGGAGGTGTTCACCAGCGTCTGGTCGAACTCCGGCTCGGCCGCCAGCTCCACCCTGGCCGCGGCGAGGCGGCGCTCGATGACCTCCGGCGGTTCGGTGCCCCGGCCGGTGAGCCTGCGCACCAGCTCGTCCCAGGAGGGCGGGGCCAGGAACACGAGGCGGGATTCGGGCATGGAGGCGCGGACCTGCCGTGCTCCCTGGAGGTCGATCTCCAGGAGGACCGGCTCACCGGCCTCCAGGCGCTCCAGCACCGCCGTGCGCGGCGTGCCGTAGCGGTTGCCGGCGAACTCGGCCCACTCCAGCAGCTCACCGTTGGCGATCAGCTTGTCCATCTCCTCGTCGCTGACGAAGAAGTAGTGGACACCGTGCTGCTCTCCGGGGCGGGGCTTGCGCGTCGTCGCGGAGACCGACAGCCATACCTCGGGATGCGCCTTGCGCATATGGGCGACGACCGTGCTCTTGCCGACCCCGGAGGGGCCGGAGAGCACGGTCAGCCGCGGACGTGCGTCCGGGGGTACGGGGGACGTCCCCCGGGGTGTTGCAGCCATACGGCGATTATTCCAGCAATCCCGGAGTGGTCCGGACTCAGCTGCCGGTGCTGCCGAACTCTCGCTCCAGGGACGCGATCTGGTTGGACCCGAGACCGCGCACGCGACGGCTCTCGGAGATGCCCAGTCGCTCCATGATCTGCTTGGCGCGGACTTTGCCCACGCCCGGCAGGGACTCGAGAAGGGCGGAGACCTTCATCTTGCCGATGACGTCGTTCTCCTGACCCTGCTTGATGACCTCGTGGAGGGAGGCGCCGGAGTGCTTGAGTCGATTCTTGACCTCGGCCCGCTCCCGGCGAGCCGCGGCGGCCTTTTCGAGCGCGGCTGCGCGCTGTTCAGGGGTAAGGGGCGGAAGAGCCACGCCTACGTCACCTCGGATGTCGAACTGTCGGATACGGACCGGTGAGGAACCTAGTCGCCCCTCACCTGGTGAGCCGCGAGCAACACGCTTGCCCGTTGACTCTCGACGGAGACTAGCGGTCAAGTCCGCCAGAGTCAGCGAGAACAGCGGAAAAGTCCTGGTCAGCCTCCGTCAGGCCAGACATTTAGGACATACTCCCTCTGATTTGAGGATGTATCCAGAGTCAGGGCGTCGTGACCGCGGTCCGGATCTCCGCCGCGAAACGGTCGGCGGCCCTCCGCAAAGCGCCCACATCGGGACCGTGACGAAGCACACCCCGGCTGGCGCTCGGCACCACGTTGCCCGCCGCGGCCCCGAACACGCGCGGCAGGTCCGCGGGCGTGGCGCCCTGGGCACCGATGCCGGGGGCCAGCAGCGGACCGTTGATGGCCAGGTCGTACGCGGACAGGTCCCCGAGCGTGGCACCGACCACCGCGCCGAAGGAGCCCAGCGGCTCCTCCCCCGCGTTCTCGGCGGCCAGGTGGGCCAGCATCGTCGCGCCGACGTTCCGTCCGCCGTCCCGCACCGCGTGCTGGACCTCGCCGCCCTCCGGGTTGGAGGTCAGCGCCAGCACGAACAGGCCCGCACCGCTCTCGCGCGCCAGGTCGACGGCGGGCTTCAGGGAGCCGTAGCCGAGGTACGGGGAGACGGTCAGGGCGTCCGAGAACAGCGGGGCGTCCTTGCGCAGGAACGACTCGGCGTACGCGGCCATGGTCGAGCCGATGTCGCCGCGCTTGGCGTCCATCACGACCAGCGCACCGGCCGCCCGAGCCTCCTCCACCGCCTTCTCCAGCACGGCGACGCCGCGCGAGCCGAACCGCTCGAAGAAGGCGCTCTGCGGCTTGAGCACGGCCACCCGGTCGGCCACCGCCTCCACGACGGTGCGGCTGAAGCGCTCGAGACCGGCCACGTCGTCGTTCAGGCCCCACTCGGCGAGCAGGGAGGCGTGCGGGTCGATGCCGACGCACAGGGGACCGCGCTCGTCCATCGCGCGGCGCAGCCGGGCACCGAAGGGCTCGAGCACCGTGATGCTGGTCATCGGGGTTTCCTCACGTCGGCGCCGACCGCGTCGGCGAGGGTGGCGTACGGGCTCTGCCGCAGGCGCGCGGCGAGCCCCTTGTGGATCGCACGGCCCCAGAAGGGCCCCTCGTAGATGAACGCGCTGTAGCCCTGGACCAGCGTGGCGCCGGCCAGGATGCGCTGCCAGGCGTCCTCGGCGGTCTCGACGCCGCCGACGCCCACCAGGGTGATGCGGTCGCCCACGCGCGCGTAGAGGCGCCGCAGCACCTCCAGGGACCGCGCCTTGAGGGGCGCGCCGGACAGTCCGCCGGTCTCCCCCACGAGGGCGGGAGAGGAGGTCAGGCCGAGTCCCTCGCGCGCGATGGTGGTGTTGGTGGCGATGATGCCGTCCAGGCCCAGCTCCACGGCCAGGTCGGCAACCGCGTCCACGTCCTCGTCGGCAAGGTCGGGGGCGATCTTGACCAGCAGGGGGACCCGGCGGGCGGTCACCGCGCGGTCGGCGGCCTCGCGGACCGCGCTGAGCAGCGGACGCAGCGCCTCGGTGGCCTGGAGGTTGCGCAGGCCGGGCGTGTTGGGCGAGGAGACGTTGACGACCAGGTAGTCGGCGTGCGGGGCCAGGCGCTCGGCGGACTTCACGTAGTCGCCGACGGCCTCCTCCTCCGGTACGACCTTCGTCTTGCCGATGTTGACGCCGACGACGGTGCGGAGGACGGGCTTGCGGGAGGCCAGACGCGCCGCCACGGCCAGCGAGCCGTCGTTGTTGAAGCCCATGCGGTTGATCAGCGCCCGGTCGGCCACCAGGCGGAACAGCCGCTTCCTGGGGTTGCCGGGCTGCGGCTCCCCGGTGACCGTGCCGATCTCGACGTGGTCGAAGCCGAGCATCGCCATGCCGTCGATCGCGACGGCGTTCTTGTCGAAGCCCGCGGCGAGGCCGAAGGGGCCGTGCATGCGCAGGCCCAGGGCCTCGGTGCGCAGCTCCTTGTGGCGGGGTGCGAGCGCGGCGGCGACGAAGGTGCGCAGCACGGGGACGCGGACGGCCAGGCGGATCCAGCGGAAGGCGAGGTGGTGGGCCGCCTCCGGATCCATGCGGGAGAAGACGAGCTTGAAGAAGATCTTGTACATGTGTCCCTCGGGAAGCCTCTGTGGTGCTCGGGGCTCATGAAGAGGGGGACACCGTTTCCGGTGTCCCCCTCTTCACGGCCGCTAGTCGCGGGCCGCGGTCAGGAATTCGGCGTGTTCCTGGAGCGAGCGCACTCCCACGTCGCCGTGGTTGAGGGCGTCGATGCCCTGCACCGCCGCCGCCAGCGCCTGGACCGTGGTCAGGCAGGGCACGGAGCGGGCCACGGCCGCCGTACGGATGTCGTAGCCGTCGAGGCGGCCGCCGGTGCCGTACGGGGTGTTGACGATGAGGTCGACCTCGCCGTCGTGGATCAGCTGGACGATGGTCTTCTCGCCGTTCGGGCCGGTGCCCTCGGACTGCTTGCGCACCACCGTGGCGTTGATGCCGTTGCGCTTGAGGACCTCGGCGGTGCCGGAGGTGGCCATCAGCTCGAAGCCGTGGGCGACCAGCTCGCGCGCCGGGAAGATCATCGAGCGCTTGTCCCGGTTGGCCACCGAGATGAACGCCCGTCCCTTGGTCGGCAGCGGCCCGTAGGCGCCCGCCTGCGACTTGGCGTAGGCCGTGCCGAAGACGGAGTCGATGCCCATGACCTCGCCGGTGGAGCGCATCTCCGGGCCGAGGACCGTGTCGACGCCGCGGCCCTGGATGTCCCGGAAGCGGGACCACGGCATGACGGCCTCCTTGACGGAGATCGGCGCGTCCAGGGGCAGGGTGCCGCCGTCGCCGTCGGCCGGGAGCAGGCCCTCGGCGCGCAGCTCGGCGACGGTCGCGCCCAGCGAGATGCGGGCGGCGGCCTTGGCCAGCGGCACCGCGGTCGCCTTCGAGGTGAAGGGGACGGTGCGCGAGGCGCGCGGGTTGGCCTCCAGGACGTAGAGGATGTCCCCGGCCAGCGCGAACTGGATGTTGATCAGGCCGCGCACGCCGACGCCCTTGGCGATGCCCTCGGTGGAGGCGCGCAGTCGCTTGATGTCGAAGCCGCCGAGCGTGATCGGGGGCAGCGCGCACGCCGAGTCGCCGGAGTGGATGCCGGCCTCCTCGATGTGCTCCATGACGCCGCCGAGGTAGAGCTCCTCGCCGTCGTACAGGGCGTCCACGTCGATCTCGATCGCGTCGTCGAGGAAGCGGTCGACCAGCACCGGCCGGGACGGGCTGATCTCGGTCGACTCGGCGATGTACGCCTCGAGGCGGGTCTCGTCGTAGACGATCTCCATGCCGCGGCCGCCCAGGACGTAGGAGGGCCGCACCAGGACCGGGTAGCCGATCTCGTCGGCGATGGCCTTGGCCTCGCCGAAGGTGGTGGCGGTGCCGTGCTTGGGGGCGGGCAGGCCCGCCTCGGCGAGCACGCGTCCGAAGGCACCGCGGTCCTCGGCGGCGTGGATGGCCTCCGGGGAGGTGCCGACGATCGGCACGCCGTTGTCCTTCAGCGCCTGCGACAGGCCGAGCGGGGTCTGCCCGCCGAGCTGGACGACGACGCCCGCGACCGGTCCGGCCTGCTGCTCGGCGTGGACGATCTCCAGGACGTCCTCCAGGGTGAGCGGCTCGAAGTAGAGCCGGTCGGAGGTGTCGTAGTCGGTGGAGACGGTCTCCGGGTTGCAGTTGACCATCACGGTCTCGTACCCGGCGTCGGACAGCGCGAAGGAGGCGTGGACGCAGGAGTAGTCGAACTCGATGCCCTGGCCGATGCGGTTCGGGCCGGAGCCCAGGATGATCACCGCGGGCTTCTCGCGCGGCGCGACCTCGGTCTCCTCGTCGTAGGAGGAGTAGAAGTACGGCGTCTTCGCGGCGAACTCGGCGGCGCAGGTGTCGACCGTCTTGTAGACCGGGCGGACGCCGAGCGCGTGCCGCACCTGGCGGACCACGTCCTCGCCCAGGCCGCTGATCTCGGCGATCTGCTGGTCGGAGAAGCCGTGCCGCTTGGCCTCGGCGAGCAGGTCGGCGGTCAGCTCACGGCTCCCGGCGATCTCGTCGGCGATCTCCTTGATGAGGAAGAGCTGGTCGACGAACCAGGGGTCGATCTTCGTGGCGTCGAAGACCTCCTGCGGGGTGGCGCCCGCGCGGATGGCCTGCATGACGGTGTTGACGCGGCCGTCGGTGGGCCGCACGGCCTCGCGCAGCAGCTCGTCCTTGTCGCCCGTCTCGCCGACGAAGGTGAACTGGCTGCCCTTCTTCTCCAGCGAGCGCAGCGCCTTCTGGAAGGCCTCGGTGAAGTTGCGGCCGATGGCCATGGCCTCGCCGACCGACTTCATGGTCGTGGTCAGCGTGGAGTCGGCGCTCGGGAACTTCTCGAAGGCGAACCGCGGAGCCTTCACGACCACGTAGTCGAGGGTCGGCTCGAAGGAGGCCGGGGTCTCGCGCGTGATGTCGTTCGGGATCTCGTCGAGGGTGTAGCCGACGGCCAGCTTGGCGGCGATCTTGGCGATGGGGAAGCCGGTCGCCTTGGACGCCAGTGCCGAGGAGCGCGACACGCGCGGGTTCATCTCGATGACGATGACGCGGCCGTCCTCGGGGTTCACCGCGAACTGGATGTTGCAGCCGCCGGTGTCGACGCCGACCTCGCGGATGATCGCGATGCCGACGTCGCGCAGCACCTGGTACTCGCGGTCGGTCAGCGTCATCGCGGGCGCCACCGTGATCGAGTCGCCGGTGTGCACGCCCATGGGGTCGAAGTTCTCGATGGAGCAGACGACCACGACGTTGTCGTTCTTGTCGCGCATCAGCTCCAGCTCGTACTCCTTCCAGCCGAGGATGGACTCCTCCAGGAGCACCTCGGTGGTCGGCGAGAGGGTGAGGCCCTGTCCGGCGATGCGGCGCAGCTCCTCCTCGTCGTGGGCGAAGCCGGAGCCGGCGCCGCCCATGGTGAAGGAGGGGCGGACGACGACGGGGTAGCCGCCGAGCGCGTCGACGCCCTTGAGGACGTCGTCCATGGAGTGGCAGATGTAGGAGCGCGCGGACTCGCCGTGGCCGGTCTTCTTGCGGACCTCCTCGACGACCTCCTTGAACAGGTCGCGGTCCTCGCCCTTGTTGATGGCCTCGACGTTGGCGCCGATCAGCTCGACGCCGTACTTCTCCAGGACGCCGTTGCCGTGCAGGGAGATGGCGGTGTTGAGGGCCGTCTGGCCGCCCAGGGTGGGCAGCAGGGCGTCGGGCCGCTCCTTGGCGATGATCTTCTCGACGAACTCGGGGGTGATCGGCTCGACGTAGGTGGCGTCGGCGATCTCCGGGTCGGTCATGATCGTCGCCGGGTTGGAGTTCACCAGGACGACGCGCAGGCCCTCGGCCTTGAGCACCCGGCACGCCTGGGTGCCGGAGTAGTCGAACTCGGCGGCCTGGCCGATGACGATCGGGCCGGAGCCGATGACCAGGACGGACTGGATATCGGTGCGCTTAGGCACGCTGGCCCTCCATGAGGTTCACGAAGCGGTCGAACAGGTAGGCGGCGTCGTGCGGGCCCGCTGCCGCTTCGGGGTGGTACTGGACGCTGAAAGCCGGCCGGTCGAGGAGCTGGAGCCCCTCCACCACGTTGTCGTTGAGGCAGACGTGGGAGACCTCGGCACGGCCGTAGGGGGTGTCGGAGACCTGGTCGAGCGGGGCGTCGACGGCGAATCCGTGGTTGTGCGCGGTGACCTCGACCTTCCCGGTCGTGCGGTCCTGCACCGGCTGGTTGATGCCGCGGTGGCCGTACTTCAGCTTGAAGGTGCCGAAGCCGAGCGCGCGGCCCAGGATCTGGTTGCCGAAGCAGATGCCGAAGAGCGGGGTGCCGCGCTCCAGGACGCCCCGCATGACCGAGACCGGGTGGTCGGCGGTGGAGGGGTCGCCGGGGCCGTTGGAGAAGAACACGCCGTCCGGCTCGACGGCGTAGACGTCCTCGACGGTGGCCGTGGCGGGCAGGACGTGCACCTCGATGCCGCGTTCGGCCATGCGGTGCGGGGTCATGCCCTTGATGCCGAGGTCGACGGCGGCGACGGTGAACTTCTTGTCCCCGATCGCCGGGACGACGTACGCCTCGGTGGTGGCGACCTCGGCGGAGAGGTCGGCGCCGCTCATCTCGGGGGCCTGGCGGACCTCGGCGAGCATGGTGCCCTCGTCGGGCAGCGCGTTGCCGGAGAAGATGCCGACGCGCATGGCGCCGCGCTCGCGCAGGTGGCGGGTGAGGGCGCGGGTGTCGATGCCGGAGATGCCGACGACGCCCTGGGCGGCCAGCTCCTCGTCGAGGGTGCGCGTCGAACGCCAGTTGGAGGGCACGCGCGCGGGGTCGCGCACCACGTAGCCGGAGACCCAGATCTTCTTGGACTCCATGTCCTCGTCGTTGATGCCGGTGTTCCCGATGTGCGGGGCGGTCATGACGACGACCTGGCGGTGGTACGACGGGTCGGTGAGGGTCTCCTGGTAGCCGGTCATGCCGGTGGAGAACACGGCTTCGCCGAACGTGGCCCCCACGGCCCCGTAGGCTCGGCCGCGGAAGATCCGGCCGTCCTCCAGGACGAGTACGGCGGGAGTCCGGTGGGCTCCCCTGGTGGAGGTCGTCATCGTGCGCCTTCCGTTTCCGTCTTGTTGTAGATCATGTCGTTCAGGGTGTCGACCCACTCGCTGTGCTCGGCCGCGTGGTCGGAGCGGAAGCCGGAGTCGATCAGCTTGTCGCCGTGGGCCCAGGTGACGACCAGCAGGCCGCCCTCGGTGAGGACCTTGCCGGCGATGCCCTTGTCGAGCCGGGCCTCGCGCAGCGCCGCCACGGGGACGAAGAAGTCGGCGGCGCCGGGGCGCACCACGTCCAGTCCCGCGTCCGTCAGTGTGAGCTCGACCCGGCTGCGGGTGCCCAGGCCGTGCGCCACGATGCGGTCGAGCCACTGTCCGGCGGTGGTGGAGCCGTGGTAGCGGCCGCTCATCGTCAGTCTGGCCCGGCCGGGCGTGTCCGGCGCGGTGGGGAGGTCCGGCAGGTCGCTCTGGAGCGTGCCGCGCCACTTCCAGCCCTCGCGCATCAGCCAGTAGACGAGCGCGACGAACAGGCCGAGGCCGACGACCCAGCCGACGCGGGCGGCCCAGTCGGTCACTTCCGCCGATTCCTTCTCGGCGGCCAGCAGGATTACCGGTGCTACAGATGTCACGTGAGCTTCCCGTCGACGAGCGTGGCCCTGCCCCGCAGCCACGTGTGCGTCACACGGCCCGGCAGCTCACGACCCTCGTAGGGGGTGTTGCGGCTGCGCGAGGCGAAGCCCGCGGGGTCCACCCGGCCACGGTATGCCGTGTCGACGAGGGTGAGGTTGGCGGGCTCACCAGCCGAGACGGGACGGCCGTGTCCGGTGGCCTGTCCGATCTGCGCGGGCTTGACGGACATCCGGTCGGCGACGCCGGCCCAGTCCAGCAGGCCCGTGTCCACCATGGTCTCCTGCACGACCGACAGCGCGGTCTCCAGGCCGACCATGCCCATGGCGGCGGCGGCCCACTCGCAGTCCTTGTCCTCGTGCGGGTGCGGGGCGTGGTCGGTGGCGACGATGTCGATCGTGCCGTCGGCGAGCGCCTCACGCAGCGCCATGACGTCGCGCTCGGTGCGCAGCGGCGGGTTGACCTTGTAGACCGGGTCGTACGACCGGACCAGCTCGTCGGTGAGGAGCAGGTGGTGCGGGGTGACCTCGGCGGTGACGTCGATGCCGCGGGACTTGGCCCAGCGGACGATCTCGACGCTGCCGGCGGTCGACAGGTGGCAGATGTGGACGCGGGAGCCGACGTGCTCGGCGAGCAGCACGTCCCGGGCGATGATCGACTCCTCGGCGACGGCGGGCCAGCCGCCCAGGCCCAGCTCGGCGGAGACGACACCCTCGTTCATCTGGGCGCCCTCGGTGAGCCGGGGCTCCTGGGCGTGCTGGGCGACGACGCCGCCGAAGGCCTTCACGTACTCCAGGGCGCGCCGCATGATCACGGCGTCGTGGACGCACTTGCCGTCGTCGGAGAAGACGGTGACGCCGGCCGCGGACTCGTGCATGGCGCCCAGCTCGGCGAGCTTGGCCCCCTCCAGGCCGACGGTGACGGCGCCGATG
This sequence comes from Streptomyces sp. NPDC051136, assembly GCF_044455745.1. Lineage (NCBI taxonomy): Bacteria > Bacillati > Actinomycetota > Actinomycetes > Kitasatosporales > Streptomycetaceae > Streptomyces > Streptomyces sp. NPDC051136. The sequence goes on from NZ_JBITFE010000015.1 coordinate 114,315, forward strand.
GGCTGCACGTCGCAGTAGCCGGACTCCTGGCCGAGCCGCCAGACCTGCTCGACGACGCCGGCCGTGTCGGCGACCGGAAAGGTGTTGGCCATGGCGAACACGTTGGTGTAGCCGCCGCTCGCCGCGGCGCGGGTGCCGGTGAGGACGGTCTCGGAGTCCTCGCGGCCGGGCTCGCGCAGGTGGGTGTGGAGGTCGACCAGGCCGGGCAGCAGCACCTTGCCGCCGGCCTCGATCACCTCGGCGCCCTCGGCGGACAGGCCCCGGCCGACCGCCTCGACGACGGTGCCGTCGATCAGGACGTCCTGCGGCTCGCCGCCGAGCACCTTCGCACCGCGGATCAGGGTCTTGCTCATCGTCTTACTTCTCCTCGGTGGGGCGGGCGTGGGTCACGGCGGGCTCGGCGCCGCCGAGCAGCAGGTAGAGGACGGCCATCCGGACGGAGACGCCGTTGGTGACCTGCTCGACGACGGTGCAGCGGCCGGAGTCGGCGACCTCGGCGGTGATCTCCATGCCGCGGACCATCGGGCCGGGGTGCATCACGATGGCGTGGTCGGGCATCTTGGCCATGCGGTCGCCGTCGAGGCCGTAGCGGCGGGAGTACTCGCGCTCGGTCGGGAAGAACGCGGCGTTCATGCGCTCGCGCTGCACGCGCAGCAGCATCACCGCGTCGGACTTGGTCAGTGTCGAGTCGAGGTCGTAGGAGACCTCGCAGGGCCAGGTCTCGACGCCGACCGGCAGCAGGGTGGGCGGCGCGACCAGGGTGACCTCGGCGCCGAGGGTGTGCAGCAGGTCGACGTTGGAACGGGCCACGCGGCTGTGCAGGATGTCGCCGACCAGGGTGACGCGGCGGCCGTCGAGGTCCTTGCCGAGCCCGGCGTCGGGGCCGACCAGGCGCCGGCGCATGGTGAAGGCGTCCAGCAGGGCCTGGGTGGGGTGCTGGTGGGTGCCGTCGCCCGCGTTGATGACGTGGGCGTCGATCCACCCGGAGGTGGCCAGGCGGTAGGGCGCGCCGGAGGCGCCGTGCCGGATGACGACGGCGTCGACGCCCATGGCCTCCAGCGTCTGCGCGGTGTCCTTGAGCGACTCGCCCTTGGAGACGCTGGAGCCCTTGGCGGTGAAGTTGATGACGTCCGCCGACAGCCGCTTCTCGGCGGCCTCGAAGGAGATCCGGGTCCGGGTGGAGTCCTCGAAGAAGAGGTTGACGACGGTACGGCCGCGCAGGGTGGGCAGTTTCTTGATCGGCCGGTCCGCGACCCGGGCCATCTCCTCGGCGGTGTCGAGGATCAGGACGGCGTCGTCGCGGGTGAGGTCGGCGGCCGAGATGAGATGACGCTGCATCTGTCAGGCTCCGTAGGCGAGTCATGCGGAAGAGCGGGATAATTCGGGCGCCCGGGCGCGTGCGGGGGCGCGCCGAGCGGGCGTACGGCACGGGTGGGCGCGTACGCGGGGTGTTACGGGTGGGCGCCCGGGGCGTCCGGCTTGACGCCGAGCAGCACGGTGTCGCGACCGTCCTCCTCGGCGAGCTGGACCTTGACCGCTTCCCGCAGCGACGTGGGGAGGTTCTTGCCGACGTAGTCGGCGCGGATGGGCAGCTCGCGGTGGCCCCGGTCGACGAGGACGGCGAGCTGCACCGCGCGCGGGCGGCCGATGTCGTTGAGCGCGTCGAGGGCGGCGCGGATGGTGCGGCCGGAGAAGAGCACGTCGTCGACGAGGACGACGAGGCGGCCGTCGATGCCGTCACCGGGGATCTCGGTGCGGGCCAGGGCGCGCGGGGGGTGCATGCGCAGGTCGTCGCGGTACATGGTGATGTCGAGCGAGCCGACCGGCATCTTGCGCTCGGTGATCTGCTCCAGCTTGTCGGCGAGCCGCCGGGCGAGGAAGACGCCGCGGGTCGGAATGCCGAGGAGCACCACGTCGTCGGCGCCCTTGGCGCGTTCGACGATCTCGTGGGCGATACGGGTCAGCACCCGCGCGATGTCGGGTCCTTCCAGCACGGGCCGGGCCTCGGACTGCGTGCCCGACTGCCCGTCGCTCTGCGCGCCGCCGAGCCTGTCCTGCTGCTTGCCTTGTTGCTTGTCCATACGAAACGGACCCCCTTCTCCGCCTCACGGGACGGACCTTAAAGGACGTCGGATATGCGCCACCTACGCTACCAGGCCCACAGGACCGGGTCGGCGACCCCCCTGACACTCCCGCGTCACTCTTTCGCCGCACCGCGGCCACCCGTTCGGAGCAACGGAGAGCGAATACCACGGAAGCGTCGGTGCGGACCATTCGGCTTGACGCAGGAGAGTAACGCTGCGTAACCTCACAGTGAGTTACCAGCCGCGCGGCCGACATCAGAGCCTGCCGCGTCGACACCTTGTCCGGGGAGCCATATGTCCAGCGAATACGCCAAACAGCTCGGGGCCAAGCTCCGGGCCATCCGCACCCAGCAGGGCCTTTCCCTCCACGGTGTCGAGGAGAAGTCCCAGGGCCGCTGGAAGGCCGTGGTGGTCGGTTCGTACGAGCGCGGCGACCGTGCCGTGACCGTGCAGCGCCTCGCCGAGCTGGCGGATTTCTACGGCGTCCCCGTACAGGAGCTGCTGCCGGGCACCACTCCGGGCGGAGCCGCCGAGCCGCCGCCGAAGCTGGTCCTGGACCTGGAGCGGCTGGCCACCGTGCCCGCCGAGAAGGCCGGCCCGCTCCAGCGGTACGCGGCCACGATCCAGTCGCAGCGCGGTGACTACAACGGCAAGGTGCTCTCGATCCGCCAGGACGACCTGCGCACGCTCGCCGTCATTTACGACCAGTCGCCCTCCGTCCTCACCGAGCAGCTGATCAGCTGGGGCGTGCTGGACGCGGACGCACGCCGCGCGGTGGCCTCCCACGAGGAGCTCTGAGCCTCTGCCGCCTCAGCAGAAACGTGCCGCCGGGGGGGGGGGGGGGGGGGGGGGGGGGGGGGGGGGCCCCCCCCCCCCCCGGCGGTTTTTGATGCGTAGGTGCGGCGCCCCGTGAGGGGCGCGGTGCTGTGCCGATCTTGCGGCTACCGCCGCGTGGGCGCGACCAGCCACGGACGACCCGCAGCCGCTCCCCCACCGCACCCCTACGGCGCCGCGTCTCTCCGCAAGCCCTGCGGAGCTACTCGCGGCGCAGTGAGGGCTTCAGGTCCTTCAGCCGGCCCAGCAGGCCGTTGACGAACGCGGGCGAGTCGTCCGTGGAGAACTCCTTCGCCAACTGCACCATCTCGTCCAGGACGACGGCGTCCGGGGTCGCGTCGACCCAGATCAGCTCGTACGCGCCCAGGCGCAGGATGTTGCGGTCGACGACCGGCATGCGGTCGAGCGTCCAGTCGACGGAGTACTGCGCGATCAGCTCGTCGATGCGCGCGGCGCGCTCGGCGTAGCCCTCGACCAGCTCCATCGTGTACTCGCTCACCGGCGGCTGCCGGGTGTCGGACCGGGAGTGCCGGACCCAGTCGGCGAGCACCGTCAGGACGTCGGCGCCGCGCTGATCGCCCTCGAAGAGGATCTGGAAGGCGCGCTTGCGGGCCGTGTTGCGAGCAGCCACGGTTAGCTGTTCACCCGGCCGAGGTAGCTGCTGTCGCGGGTGTCGACCTTGATCTTCTCACCGGTGGTGATGAAGAGCGGGACGTTGATCTGGTGACCGGTCTCCAGCGTGGCCGGCTTGGTGCCGCCCGTGGAGCGGTCGCCCTGGACGCCCGGCTCGGTCTCCTGGATGGTCAGCTCGACGGCGGCAGGCAGCTCGACGAAGAGGACCTCGCCCTCGTGCTGCGCGACGGTGGCCTCGAAGCCCTCGATGAGGAAGTTGGCGGCGTCGCCGACGACCTTGCGGTCGATCATCAGCTGGTCGTACGTCTCCATGTCCATGAAGACGAAGTAGTCGCCGTCCATGTAGGAGAACTGCATGTCACGCTTGTCGACAGTGGCCGTCTCGACCTTGACGCCGGCGTTGAAGGTCTTGTCGACCACCTTGCCGGAAAGCACGTTCTTCAGCTTGGTGCGCACGAAGGCCGGGCCCTTGCCGGGCTTGACGTGCTGGAACTCGACGACGGACCAGAGCTGGCCGCCTTCGAGCTTGAGCACCAGGCCGTTCTTGAGGTCGTTCGTGGAAGCCACGGTTGCGGAATCTCCTGGACTGGACTGACGTGGACGACCCGGGAGCGTACGCACAGCGCGAGGCTAGAGCGCGAGCAGCTCCTTGGTCGTGATGGTGAGTAGCTCGGGTCCGCCGTCCGCCTCGGGGCGCACGACGAGCGTGTCATCGATCCGGACCCCGCCCCGGCCCGGGAGGTGGACCCCCGGTTCGACGGTGACCGGCACACAAGCGTCCAGTTTACCCATGGCCGCGGGGGCCAGTTGCGGGTCCTCGTCGATTTCGAGTCCGACCCCGTGACCGGTGAGGGCCGGAAGGTTCTCCGCGTACCCCGCGGAGTCCAGTGCCTGGCGGGCGGCGCGGTCCACATCACGGCAGGCGGCACCGGGTACGAGGGCCTCACGCCCGGCCCGCTGGGCGGAGAAGACGAGGTCGTACAGCTCGATCTGCCAGTCGGCCGGCGAGGTGCCGATCACGAACGTGCGGCCGATCTCGCAGCGGTAGCCGCGGTACGTCGCGCCCAGGCACACGGAGAGGAAGTCGCCCTCCTCCACCCGCCGGTCGGTGGGCCGGTGGCCCCGGCGTCCCGAGTTGGGGCCGGTGCCCACGGAGGTGGGGAAGGCGGGGCCGTCGGCGCCGTGGTCGACGAGGCGGCGCTCCAGCTCCAGGGCGAGGTGCCGTTCGGTACGGCCGACCAGGATGGATTCCAGCAGTTCGCCGAGGGCCTGGTCGGCGATCTCGGCGCCGATGCGCAGGCAGGAGATCTCCTCCTCGTCCTTGACCACCCGGAGCTGCTCGACGGCCTGTCCGAGGTCGGTCAGACGCAGCCGGGGCGCGACCGAGCCCATGGACCGGTGCCGGACCACGGTGAGGTGGTGGTCCTCCGTGGCGAGGGACTCGGCGCCCTGTTCCGCGGCGAGTCCGGTGGCCGTGACGGCCGGATCACCGCCCGGTCCCGGCAGTGTCCGTACCGGCAGCGTCTCGTCGGGACGGCCCTGCGTGGGCCGGTCGTCCGGGGGGCCCGAGCAGACCAGCAGGTCCTCGGTCCTGCCGAGCAGCAGTACGGCGCCGTGCGGGGCGGCACCCGCGAGATAGCGCACGTTGGCGGGGCGGGAGACGAGCGCCGCCGCGCTGCCGCCCGCGTTGCAGCGTTCCCGTAGGCGCGTCCGGCGGGCCGCGTAGACCTCTGACATGAGCCGAGCGTATGGCTCCGCCGGTGGGGGCGCCGCTTGGGTGGGCCGAGTGGGCGGGGGCGAGGGATGCGGGGTGCGGGGTGGCGCTTCCTGTCGTGTGGCGGCCGACCGTCGGTGGGGGCTGGTCGCGCCCCCGCGGCGGAGCCGCATGTCGATGCAGTCCCGCCCCTTCGGGGGCGCTGCCCCCTACCGGTGTCTACCAGTTCGGGGGGCTGGCCATCGAGCGGGAGAGGACCTCGTCGAGGAGCTGGGCGGTTTCCGGGACGTCGAGTTGGGAGTTGTCGATGATGGGGAGGCCGGAGCCGTACCAGCCCGCCATGCGGCCGTGGATGCGGGCGACCTCCTCGTCGGTGAGGCGCCGGTTGCCGCTGCGCTCGGCGTTGCGCTCCAGGACGATGTCCAGGCCCGGCAGCAGGACGACCGGCAGCAGACCGGGGCCCACGTGCCGCTTCCAGCCGCCGAGGCCGACGACCGGGCGGTCCGGGAAGACCGCGTCGTCGAGGATGCAGGAGATCCCGTTGGCCAGGAAGTTGCGCGCGGAGAAGCCGCAGGTGCGACGGGCGAGGCGGTACTGCGCCTCCGAGTGCTCGTTCCACCCGGTCTGGGGGTCGGCGAAGCCGGAGCGGACCCACTCACGGACGTCGTCGAGGCTGATGTGCGCGGTGGGGACCCGGCGGTGCTCCGCCCAGTACTTGGCCACGCTGGTCTTGCCCGCGCCCGCGGGGCCGATGAGCAGCACCGCGAGCGTGGTCGTGGTGGGGTCGGGCGCGGCGGCCGTGGCGGGCGGCACGCTGGGCACGGCCACCGGACCGCCGGGCGGCAGCGAGAGGTGGCCGGTGGAGTCCGGCGGGGGCGGCGCGGGGGCCGGCTGGCGGTGCCCGGGCGCGGGGGCCGACTGGTGCGGGCCGGGAACGGGTCCCGGGTGCGGACCCGGAACGGCCCCCGGGTGCGGGGCCGGGGCCTGCCGCGGCGCCATGGGGTGGCCGGGCGCGGGAGGCGGTACGGGGGCGGGCCCTTGGGGCGGGCCGGGGTGGTGTGCGGCCGGGGACCAGCCGAGGGCCGGTCCGTGCCCCGTCTGGTGGGGCGGCGGCAGCGGAGAACCCACTGGGTGTTGCATCCGGTGCCACTCCGTCTCGTGCAGGCGATGGGCGCTGGCGGCGGGAGGGGGCCCGCCGTCCTGCTACCGAACGGTACCGCCCCCGGCCGTCGTTTGGTGAACGGCCGGGGGCGGCCCGAAGTGCCCGTCCGGCAGCGCGAATCGGGCGGAAGGGCCCAGCCGGGTACTACTCGCCCACCTCGCCGTAGGCGGCGAGGAGGACGGCCGGGTCGGGGCCCTCCAGGACGGTGGGCTTGGCGAGGCCGTCCAGGACGATGAAGCGCAACAGGTCGCCGCGCGACTTCTTGTCGACCTTCATGTTCTCGACGAGCTTGGGCCACTGGTCGTAGCGGTAGTGCAGCGGCAGCCCGACGGCTTCCAGGATGCTGCGGTGGCGGTCGGCGGTGGCGTCGTCCAGCCGGCCGGCCAGGCGGCCCAGTTCGGCGGCGAAGTGCATGCCGACGGAGACGGCGGCGCCGTGCCGCCACTTGTACCGCTCGTTCTTCTCGATGGCGTGGCCGAGGGTGTGGCCGTAGTTGAGGATCTCCCTGAGGCCCGCTTCCTTCAGGTCGGAGGAGACGACCTCGGCCTTGACCTTGATGGAGCGCACGATCAGCTCGGCGGTGTGCGGTCCGGCCGGGGTGCGCGCGGCCTGCGGGTCGGACTCGATCAGGTCGAGGATCACCGGGTCGGCGATGAAGCCGGCCTTGATGACCTCGGCCAGGCCCGAGACGTAGTCGTTGACCGGGAGGGAGTCCAGGGCGGCCAGGTCGCACAGGACGCCGGCCGGCGGATGGAAGGAGCCGACGAGGTTCTTGCCCTCGGCGGTGTTGATGCCGGTCTTGCCGCCGACGGCCGCGTCCACCATGGCCAGCACGGTGGTGGGGACGGCGATCCAGCGCACCCCGCGCAGCCAGGTCGCGGCCACGAACCCGGCCAGGTCGGTGCTGGCCCCGCCGCCGACCCCGACGACGACGTCGGTCCGCGTGAACCCGGACTGGCCGAGCGCCTTCCAGCAGTACGCGGCGACCTCGGCGGTCTTGGCCTCCTCGGCGTTGGGCACCTGGATGGCGATCGCCTCGTAGCCCTGCTCGGCGAGGTCGGCGCGCAGCGCGTCACCGGTCTCGGCGAGCGCCTCGGGGTGGATCACCGCGACCCGCTTCGCCCTGCTGCCGATCAGGCCGCCCAGCTCACCGAGGAGCTGCCGGCCGACCAGGACCTCGTAGGGGTCGGACCCGGCGCTGCCGCCGATGGGGATCCGGGTGACTTCCTCGCTCATGCTTCTTTCCACTCCACTGCGTCCAGGGCGGCTTCGGCCACTTCCTCCGGCGTGCGGCCGTCGGTGGCCACGACGGCCGTGGCGACCTCCTCGTAGAGGTGCCGGCGGGCCTCCATCAGTTCGCGCCACTGCTTGCGCGGGTTGACCGCCAGCAGCGGACGGGCCACGTTCAGGCCGGTGCGCCTGACCGCCTCCTCCACGTCCATCGAGAGGTAGACGACCCGCTGTCCGGCGAGCAGCGCACGCGTGTCCGCGTCCAGGACCGCGCCGCCGCCGAGGGCGAGGACGCCGTCGTGCCGGGCGAGCGCGGTGCGCACCGCCTCCTTCTCCAGGGCCCGGAAGACGGCCTCGCCCTCGTCCACGAAGATCTCGGCGATGGTCCGCCCCTGGGCGGCGACGATGTCCTCGTCCGTGTCCCGGTAGCCGGTACCCAGCCGCTCGGCGAGCAGCTGCCCGACGGTGGACTTGCCCACGCCCATCGGCCCGACCAGGACGATCACCGGTGCGCTCATCGGATGGCCAGGTTGTCGAGGTAGGAGCGCACGTTGCGGCGGGTCTCGGCGACGCTGTCGCCGCCGAACTTCTCCGCCACCGCGTCGGCGAGGACCAGGGCCACCATGGCCTCGGCGACGATCCCGGCGGCCGGCACCGCGGAGACGTCGGAGCGCTGGTGGTGCGCCTGCGCGGCCTCGCCGGTGGTCACGTCCACGGTCTTGAGGGCGCGCGGCACGGTCGCGATCGGCTTCATCGCGGCGCGCACCCGCAGCAGCTCACCGGTGGTGAGGCCGCCCTCGGTGCCGCCGGAGCGGCCGGAGACACGGCGGATGCCGTCGGGCGTGCTCACGATCTCGTCGTGGGCCTGCGAGCCGGGCACCCGGGCCAGCTCGAAGCCGTCACCGATCTCGACGCCCTTGATCGCCTGGATGCCCATGAGGGCGCCGGCGAGTCGCGCGTCGAGCTTGCGGTCCCAGTGGACGTGGGAACCGAGGCCCACGGGCACGCCGTACGCGAGGATCTCGACGACACCGCCGAGGGTGTCGCCGTCCTTGTGGGCCTGGTCGATCTCGGCGACCATCGCCTCCGAGGCGTCGGCGTCCAGGCAGCGCACGGGGTCGGCGTCCAGCCGCTCGACGTCGTCCGGCGTCGGGTACACGCCGAGCGGCGCCTTCGCCGAGGCCAGCTCGACGACGTGGCTGACGATCTCGACGCCGGTCGTCTCCTTCAGGTACGACCGGGCCACCGCGCCCAGCGCGACGCGGGCGGCCGTCTCACGGGCCGAGGCGCGCTCCAGGACCGGGCGGGCCTCGTCGAAGCCGTACTTCTGCATCCCGGCGAGGTCAGCGTGGCCGGGTCGCGGCCGGGTCAGCGGGGCGTTGCGCGCGAGGCCGGCCAGCACCTCCGGGTCCACCGGGTCGGCGGCCATGACCTGCTCCCACTTGGGCCACTCCGTGTTGCCGACCATGACGGCGACCGGGGAACCCATGGTCAGGCCGTGCCGGACGCCACCGAGGAAGGTGACCTCGTCACGCTCGAACTTCATCCGCGCGCCGCGACCGTAGCCGAGCCGCCGCCTCGCCAGGTGGTCCGCCACCATGTCGGTGGTGATCGGCACGCCGGCGGGCAGTCCCTCCAGCGTCGCCACGAGTGCGGGACCGTGGGACTCCCCCGCGGTCAGCCAGCGCAACCTGCTCAACGGTGCTCCTCAGTGCTCGCGCCCCGGTATTGCCCCGCGTACGCGCCTTCTCCGCGTGCGCGACGGTCCGGCCGGGTGCGCGGCCCCGGCCCGCCGCCTTCGATCCTCCCACGTCCGGCTGCCGGGACCGGCCGCCGGTCCATCTGACGGACGGGCGGCCGGCTCCGACGGTGTCAGGCGGGCGGGTTGCCCCGCTGCTGCGCGGGAGCGTACGACCCGAGGAAGTCCGCACCGCTCTCCTGCCGCCGGTCCGGGGCGTAGGGGCCGAGGAAGTCGGCGCCGCTCCGGGCCGGCCGCGGCGGCTGCTGCGGGGCGTAGGGGCCCGGATCGCCGGCGCCGGTGCCCTGGCCGTGCGGCGCCGCCCCCGGCAGCGCCTGCCCGGCGCGGCGGGCACGCCGCCGGGCGATCCCGCGCCGCGCCTTGACCACCCAGCTCGCGACGACGGCGAGCACGATCAGGGCGAGCACCGTGATCTGCACCCAGTCGGGCAGGAAACCCAGTACGGCCTCGAAGATCTGGCTCTTGGCCGAGGCCAGCGGTACGCCCGCGGTCCCTGTGTCCATGGTTCGTCTTCCCCTCCCGTCCCGCCCCCTGCGGAACCGGAGGGATCTTAGCGATCGGCGAGCGCGCGCTCCCCCGCTTTTCGCATCGCGGCCAGCGGGGCGGGGGCCCGGCCGGTCATCCGCTCCACCTGGAGCACCGCCTGGTGGAGCAGCAGGTCGAGGCCGCTGACGACGGCACCGCCGTACGCCGACCAGCGGGCGGCGAGCGCGGTGGGCCAGGGGTCGTAGAGCACGTCGAACAGGGTGGCCGGCCGCTCGGGGACGGCGGCGGCCAGGGCGTCGGTGGCGCCGGCCGGGGTGGTGGCCACGACCAGGGGCGCGTGCAGCGCCTGCGCGGCGTCGGCCCAGTCCGCGAGGCGCACGTCGACGTCGAGCCGCTGCGCCCAGCCCCGCATCTCGGCGGCGCGTGCCGCGCTGCGCACGTAGACGGTGATCTCGCCGGTGCAGATCCGGGCCAGCGCGGCCAGCGCGGAGGAGGCGGTGGCGCCGGCGCCGAGGACCGCGGCGGTCTCGGCCTTCTCGACGCCGTGTTCGCGCAGGGCGGCGACGATGCCGGGGATGTCGGTGTTGTCGCCGGTCCTGCGGCCGTCCTCGGCGAGGACGACGGTGTTCACCGCGTCCACGGAGGCGGCCGTCTCGCTGATCGAGTCGAGCAGCGGGATCACCGCGCGCTTGAGCGGCATGGTCAGCGACAGCCCGGCCCACTCGGGACCCAGTTCCCGGAAGAAGCCGGGCAGCGCCGCCTCGTCGACGTCGAAGCGGTCGTACGTCCACTGGGCGAGGCCCAGCTCCGCGTAGGCGGCGCGGTGCAGCACCGGAGAGAGGGAGTGGGCGATCGGGGAGCCGAGCACGGCGGCCCGGCACCGGTCAGTCGCCGGAACTGGCATCGAACTTGTCCTTCAGCTTCAGGAACTCGTCGTGGGTCTTGGCGAACTCGGTCTTGTCCACGCCGTCGGTGGCCACGAAGTAGATCCAGCCGTCCTGCGTGGGGTCGAGCGCCGCCTGAAGGGCCTCGTCGCCGGGGTTGCCGATCGGGCCGGGCGGCAGTCCACGGTTGGTGTAGGTGTTGTACGGGTCCATGTTGCTGTTGATCTCGGACTCGCTGATGTGGATCTTGCTCTGGCCCATCAGGTAGTTGAACGTCGAGTCGAACTGGAGCTTCTGGTTCGTCTCGGTGTTGGACTCCTTGAGCCGGTTGTAGATGACCTCGGCCATCTTGCGGAAGTCGTCGTGGGTCTTGCCCTCCGCCTGCACCAGGCTCGCGGCGGTGAGCAGCTCCCACGGGCCCTTGAGGCCGAGCCCTTCCGCCTTCCCCTCCAGACCGATCTTCTCGTACTGCTCGTTGGCACGTGCCACCATCTGCTTGAGCACGTCCTCGGGCTTCTGCCCCTTGGCCGCCGAGTAGCTGGACGGGTAGAGGAAGCCCTCCAGGGGATCCTTGACGCCCTTGTGGTTCAGCGCCCACTCGGGCAGCCCGAGGCTCTTGTACTCGGACTTGGCGACGTCGGCGGTGGTGCCCGCCTTCACCCCGAGGCGCTTGTCGATGAGCTCGTAGACGGCGGCGTTGCGCTTGCCCTCGGCGATGATCAGGTTGCTGCGGCTCTTGGGGCTGAGCAGGAGTTCGACCGCGCTCTCGGCCGACATCTCCTTCTGCAGCGTGTACACGCCGTCCTGGATGCTCTTGCCGCGGGGGTTGCTCTGCTGGGCGGCGATGAAGGCGTCGACGCTCTTCACCACGCCCTGCCGCTTGAGTTCCTGGCCGATCGTGGAGCCGCCGGCACCCTTGGGGATGGTGACGGTCACCTGTTCGCCGTTGCCACCGCCCGCGTAGTCCGGGGCCGAGCCGAAACGATCCTGGTAGAACTGGTAGCCGAAATATCCGACCCCCGCCACGCCGCCGCCGAGCACCAGGCAGACCACCAGGCAGGCGCATCCGCTGCGGCGCTTCTTGGGCTTGCCGCCGCCGCGGCTCCTGCGCTCCTGGCGACCGTCGCGGCCCGCGTCCGCCGCGTCGTCGTCGTCCGCACCGGCGAAGAAGGCGTGCTCCCCCTCGTCGGGTCCCGGGTCCCAGTCGGTGCGCTGCGGCTCGGGCTCGGCGCGCCTGCGGGTGGGCGGCTCCGGCGGCGGGTACGCCTCGGGAGTGCCGTAGAAGTCGGGCTGCTCGGCGCCGTAGCCGCCGGCCTGCTGTCCGTAGGGGTCGGACGGGTCGGCCAGGTAATGCGCCTGGGGCTGCGCGCCGCCGCCCCAGCCGTCGTAGCCCTGCTGCGGCTGCGTCTGGGGGGCGTACTGCTGCTGTCCGTGCTGCTGACCGTGCGGCTGGTCGTACTGCTGTCCGTACTGCTGGTCGTACTGCGGCTCGGAGTTCTGGTGACCGTACTGGTCGTACTGGGGCTGCCCGCCGCCGTACGGCGACTGGCCGTCGCTCCAGTCGCCGTAGCCCTGCTGCGCCTGCTGCTCGGGATACTGCTGCGGCCGGCCGTCGTAGGGGGACTGCTGACCGGCGTGGGCCTGCTGCGCGCCCCATCCGCCGTCCCCGTACAACGGGTCCTCCGGATGCCACGGTTCGGAGCCTGGGCCCCGGCCATACTCAGTCATCGATCCCCTAGAGCCGCGAGGCGACGGGGGGCGCGGCCTGTGCCGAAGGGCCTGCTTCCGTTCCGCCTCTTGCTGTGCGGTGGCTGTTCGAATGCCTCCGCATCGCGCGGAACGTTACCGTATCGCGATCAGATGACCACTTCGACGCCCTCGCCGGGTGGCCCCCCTGACACCCGTTCGGATTCGAGTGCCTGCTGGAGGATGATCACAGCGGCGGCCTGGTCGATGACGGACCGGCCCTTCTTGGACCTCACTCCCGAGGCGCGCAGCCCCTGACTGGCGGTGACCGTCGTCATCCGCTCGTCGACGAGCCGGACGGGGACCGGTGCGACACCGCGCGCCAGCTCCTGCGCGAAGCTCCTGACCTTGACCGCGGCCGGACCCTCGCCCCCCTTGAGGGAGCGGGGCAGGCCGACGACGATCTCGATCGGCTCGTACTCCTCGACCAGCTGCCGAAGGCGCCGGTGCGCCGCGGGGACGTCGCGTCCGGGAACCGTCTCCACCGGGGTGGCGAGGATCCCGTCGGGGTCGCAGGACGCGACCCCGATGCGGGCGTCGCCGACGTCGACGGCCAGGCGGCGGCCGCGGCGCATCACCGGGCCGTCCGCCGGGTCGTTCTCGGGCGTGCTCACTTGGCGGTGTCCGCCACGAGGCGCTCGACGGCGTCGACCGCGTCGCCGACGGCGGCCGGGTTCTGGCCGCCGCCCTGGGCGACGTCCGGCTTGCCGCCACCGCCGCCGCCGAGGGTCTTGGCGGCGGCGCGCACCAGGTCACCGGCCTTGAGGCCGCGCTCGCGAGCGGCCTCGTTGGTGGCGATGACCGTGAGGGGCTTGCCGTTCACCGTGGTGAACAGGGCCACGACCGCGGCCCGGCCGCCCTGGATGCGGCCGCGCACGTCGAGGACCAGCTTGCGCAGGTCGTCGGCGGTGGTGCCGTCCGGCACCTGCCCGGTCACCAGGGCGACGCCGCGCACGTCCTTGGCCGAGTCGGCGAGACCGCCGGCGGCCTGGAGGACCTTCTCGGCGCGGAACTTCTCGATCTCCTTCTCGGCGTCCTTGAGCTTGCCGAGCATCGCCGAGACCTTCTCCGGCAGCTCCTCCGGACGGCCCTTGATCAGCTCCTGGAGCTGGGCGACGACCGTGTGCTCACGGGCGAGGAAGTTGTAGGCGTCGACGCCGACCAGCGCCTCGATGCGGCGCACACCGGAGCCGATGGACGACTCGCCGAGCAGCTTGACCAGGCCGAGCTGGGCGGTGTTGTGCACGTGGGTGCCGCCGCACAGCTCCTTGGAGAAGTCGCCGATGGTGACGACGCGCACGCGCTCGCCGTACTTCTCGCCGAACTCGGCGATGGCGCCCTGCTTCTTGGCCTCGTCGATGCCCATGACGTCGGCGCGCACGTCGAGGTCGCGGGCGAGCACCGCGTTGATCTTCTGCTCGACGTCGGTCATGACGGCCGTCGGCACGGCGGACGGCGAACCGAAGTCGAACCGGAAACGGCCGGGCTGGTTCTCGGACCCGGCCTGCGCGGCCGTCGGACCGAGGGCGTCGCGCAGCGCCTGGTGGGTGAGGTGGGTGGCCGAGTGGGCGCGGGCGATGGCCTTGCGGCGGCGGTCGTCGATGGACGCCTGGGCCTTGGCCCCGACGGTGACCTCGCCAACCTGGACGACGCCCTTGTGCACGTACACGCCCGGGACCGGCTTCTGGCAGTCGCGGATCTCGATGACGGCGCCGGTGTCGACCTTGATCCGGCCCGTGTCGCCGATCTGGCCGCCGCCCTCGGCGTAGAACGGGGTGCGGTCCAGGACGATCTCGACCTCGTCGCCCTCGGTGGCGGCCGGCGAGGAGGTGCCGTCGACGAGGATGCCGACGATCGTGGACTCGCTCTCGGTGTCGGTGTAGCCGACGAAGTCGGTGGCACCCGCCTTGTCGGCGATCTCCCGGTAGGCGCCGGCGCCGGCGTGACCGGTCTTCTTGGCCTGGGCATCGGCCTTGGCGCGCTCCCGCTGCTCCTTCATCAGGCGGCGGAAGCCGTCCTCGTCCACGGAGAGCCCCTGCTCGGCGGCCATCTCCAGGGTGAGGTCGATCGGGAAGCCCCAGGTGTCGTGGAGCAGGAACGCCTTGTCGCCGGCGAGGACGGTGCCACCGGCGGCCTTGGTGTCGGTGACCGCGGTGTCCAGGATGTTGGTGCCGGCCTTCAGCGTCTTGAGGAACGCGTTCTCCTCGGCGAGGGCGACCTTCTCGATCCGCTCGCGGTCGGTGACCAGCTCGGGGTACTGCTGCCCCATCATGCCGATCACGACGTCGATCAGGTCCTTGACGACCGGACCGGTGGCGCCGAGCAGGCGCATGTTGCGGATGGCACGGCGCATGATGCGGCGCAGCACGTAGCCGCGGCCCTCGTTGCCGGGGGTGACGCCGTCGCCGATGAGCATCACGGAGGTGCGCATGTGGTCGGTGACCACACGCAGCGAGACGTCCGAGGCCTGGGCGTCGCCGTAGGCCACGCCGGTCAGTTCGGTGGCCTTCCTGATGACGGCCATGGAGGTGTCGATCTCGTACATGTTCTGCACGCCCTGCAGAATCATGGCGAGGCGTTCCAGGCCGAGGCCGGTGTCGATGTTCTTGCTCGGCAGCTCGCCGAGGATCTCGAACTCCTCCTTGCCGATGCCCTCGCCCCGCTCGTACTGCATGAAGACGAGGTTCCAGATCTCCACGTACCGCTCGTCGTTGACGGCGGGGCCGCCCTCGACGCCGAACTCGGGGCCGCGGTCGTAGTTGATCTCGGAGCAGGGGCCGCAGGGGCCGGGGACGCCCATGGACCAGTAGTTGTCCTTCTTGCCGAGGCGCTGGATGCGCTCGGAGGGAACGCCCACGACGTCGTGCCAGATGCGCTCGGCCTCGTCGTCGTCCTGGTAGACGGTGATCCACAGCCGCTCGGGGTCGAGGCCGTAACCGCCCTTGTCCTGGGGGCTGGTGAGCAGCTCCCAGGCGTACTTGATGGCGCCTTCCTTGAAGTAGTCGCCGAAGGAGAAGTTGCCGCACATCTGGAAGAACGTGCCGTGCCTGGTGGTCTTGCCGACCTCTTCGATGTCCGGCGTGCGCACGCACTTCTGGACGCTGGTGGCACGGTCGAAGGGCGGCTTGACCTCACCCAGGAAGTAGGGCTTGAAGGGCACCATGCCGGCCGGGACGAGGAGCAGAGT
Organism: Streptomyces sp. NPDC051136; assembly: GCF_044455745.1. Classification (NCBI taxonomy): domain Bacteria; kingdom Bacillati; phylum Actinomycetota; class Actinomycetes; order Kitasatosporales; family Streptomycetaceae; genus Streptomyces; species Streptomyces sp. NPDC051136. Next base: position 130,034 of record NZ_JBITFE010000015.1, read on the forward strand.
CGGGTCGTCCGCGATGAGCGACGCCGAAGGGACGACGGTGTGACCGCGCTCCTCGAAGAAGCTCAACCAGCGGCGACGAATCTCGGCCGACTCCATCAGTGGTCCTCATTCCGGTTGTGCGAGTGCGTCGTCCTGTCGTCGACGACGTACTTCGGGTTGTCGCTGTTGCGGTTCTCGATGGCGTGGTGGCGCCGGGGCGCGGGGAGTTCCCGGTCGACGGGGGCGTTCAGGCCCAGCGCGTCGTCCAGTTCGGCCTCCCGCTGGGCCATGTTGTCGCGGACGTCGAGTGCGAAACCCACCGCGCGCTCCTTGACCCTCGCGCCCACGTCGAGCGCCTTGTTCGCCGCGGTGGCGGCGAGGCTGTCCGGGGTGAGCTGCTTGAGCTTCCGGTTGACCTTGGTGGTGGCCCAGACACCGGCGGCCATGCCGGTGCCGAACCAGAACGTACGGCGGAACATCGCTCGGTCAGCCCTTCTTCCGCTTCGTCCGCCGCGCGGCCGGCAGCGTACGGCCCACGATCACGGTGCGCCGCGCCTGGGCGGCCGGGACGGACACGTCATCCTTGCGACCGCCGAGTGCCCGCCGCACGCCGTACCCGAACGCCGCCACCTTCACCAGCGGGCCGCCGAAGGTGGAGGCCACGGTGGTGGACAGCGCGGAGGCGTTCGAGGTGACCTCCTGGACGTCGGAGGCGATCGCGTCGACCCGGTCGATCTGGGTCTGTGCGCTGCGCACCGCCGCGGAGGCGTCGGCCAGCAGCGGGACGGCCTGGTCGGTCACGTCCGCCACGAGTTTGGTGGTCGTCCTGAGCGTCTGGGCCAGCCTCGCCAGTGCGACGGCGAGGAAGGAGACCAGGATCGCCCAGAAGACGGCCACCAGGATCCCGGCCACCTCGCCACCGGACACTGTGTGCACCCGCTCCCTGAAAGACGTGCCTCAACATCGGGAAAGTCGTGCACCGAGCCTATCGCGCCGGGCGCGGGGCTCCGTACCCCGTTCCGCGTCCCGCGCGGCGCGGGGCGGCCGAGTTGCCCGAAGGGATTGTACGGAGTGAATACGGTTCAGTACGCTCCGTGTTCCATGCGAGACCTTCGGCGCGACGGCGTTCCGCACGGCAACCTACCGCTGGAGCTCGACGCCTTCGTGGGGAGAGCGACGGAACTCGCGGGGCTGGCCCGGGCGCTGGACGCGGCACGCCTGGTGACCGTCACCGGGCCCGGAGGCGTCGGCAAGTCCCGGCTGGCGGCGCGGGCGGCCGGGCGCCGCTCGCCCCGGGACGGGGTGTGGCGGGTGCAGCTGGCGCCGGTGCGCGACGAGGAGTTCGTCGACTATGCGGTGGTCGAGGCGCTGGGCCTGACCGACCACACGACCCGGCTGCCGCGCGAGACGCTGCTCGCGCACCTGGCCGAGCGGGAACTGCTGTTGCTCCTGGACGGGGTCGAGCACCTGGTGGACGCCTGCGCGGCCCTGGTGACCGAGCTGCTGGGCCGTGCCCCCGGGCTCAGGGTGCTGGCGGTGGGGCGCAGGCCGCTGGGCGTGGCCGGGGAACGGCTGGTCCCGCTGGCTCCGCTGGGCACGGAGGAGGCGGTGGAGCTGCTGGCGGTGCGGGCCGGGCAGCGCAGCGTCACCTGCGGCCACGACGCCGCCGATCCGGACGCGGACCAGCGGGAGGCGCGCGAGCTGTGCCGCCGCCTGGACGGGATCCCGCTGGCGATCGAGCTGGCGGCGGGGCGCCTGGGCGCGCTGTCCCCGGGGCAGGTGCTGCACCGGCTCGACGACAGGTTCCGGCTGCTGACGGGCGGGGACCGCACCGCGTTGCCCCGGCACCGGACGCTGCGCACGGCGATCGGCTGGAGTCATGAGCTGTGCACGCCGCCGGAGCGGCTGCTGTGGGCGCGGCTGTCGGTGTTCGCCGGGCCGTTCGACCTGGAGGCGGCCGAGTACGTGTGCAGCGGTGAGGGGCTGCCGGCCGACGAGGTGCTCGACGTCCTCTCCGCGCTGCTCGCCCAGTCCGTGCTGACCCGCGAGGAGTCCCCGGCCGGGGTGCGCTTCCGGATGCTCGACACGGTGCGGGCGTACGGCGCCGACTGGCTGGAGGCCGCGGGGGACGCGGACCGGCTGCGGCGGCGGCACCGGGACTGGTATGTGGGCCTGGCCACCTGGTGCGAGCTGGAGTGGTTCTCGCCGCGCCAGGGCGAGGTCGCCGCGCGCGTGGACGCGGAGCTGCCGAATCTGCGCAGCGCCCTGGAGCACTGTCTGACCGAGCCGGACGACGCGCACCTGGGCCAGTATCTGGCGGGCTCCCTGTGGTTCCACTGGGTCGGCTGCGGACGGCTGTCGGAGGGGCGGCACTGGCTGGAGCAGGCGGTGCGGCTGGACGCGGAGCCGACTGCGGGCGACCAGCCGCGGCTGAAGGCGCTGTGGGTGCTGGCGTACGTGGCGATCCTCCAGGGCGACACGGTGCCCGCGCTGGCCGCGCTCCAGGAGTGCCGCCGGGAGGCGGAGCGCTCGGCGAACCCCACGGCGGTGGCGTACGCGGAGCACCGCACCGGCTGTCTGGCGCTGGTGACGGACGACATGCCGCGCGCGGAGACGCTGCTGCGCTCCGCGCTGCGCCGCTACCAGGAGATCGGCGAACTGAACAGCAACGTCCTGATGGGCCAGGTGGAGCTGGCGATGACGCGGGCGTTCCAGGGCGATCTGCCGGACGCGGTGCGCCTGTGCGAGGACGTGCGCCAGGTCTGCGAGGACCACGGCGAGCGCTGGGCCCGCGGCTACGCCCTGTACGTCCTCGCCTACGCGGCGTGGAGCGAAGGGAACCCGGTGCGTGCCCGCGAGCTGCTGGCCGACTGCCTGGGCGGTGCGCACCGCTTCCGCGACCAGCTGGGCTCGGTGCTGGCGGTGGAGCTGCTGGCCCTGGTCACGGTGGCGGAGGGCGACGCGGCGGAGGCGGCGGTGCTGCAGGGTGCGGCGGGGCGGATGTGGCCGTCGGTGGGGCTGCCGCTGTTCGGCTCGGCGCACTACAACGCGCCGCACGAGCTGTGCGAGGCGACGGCCCGGGAACAGCTGGGCGACGAGCGGTACGAGCAGTGCGCACGGCACGGGGCGCGGCTGGGCCGCCGGGAGGCGGTGGCGCGGGCGCTGCGGCGGCCCGGGGCACCGGCCTCGCTGCCGGCGCCGCGCTCGGCGGACGGGCGGCGGACGGCGGCGGGCTCCCGCACGGCGAAGCCCGCCGCCTCGCCCACCCGGAAGGGCGGGGAGACGGCGGGCTGAGGTACCGCTGGTACTGCGCCGGGGCTGGGATCAGCGGGCGTAGTACTCGACGACGAGCTGCTCGTCGCAGATCACCGGGATCTCCTTGCGGTTCGGCTCGCGGTCCAGGCGGAACGCCAGGGCCTTGAGGTTCACCTGGAGGTAGCGCGGGGTCTCGCCGTCGGGGGCGAAGCCACCCTCGCGGGCGATGGTGAAGAGCGTCTTCTCCTTGGAGCGCTCGCGCACCTGCACCACGTCGTCCGGGCGGACGCGGAAGGACGGCTTGTCGACCTTCTGGCCGTTGACCTGGATGTGGCCGTGGACGACCATCTGGCGGGCCTGGTAGATCGTGCGGGCGATGCCCGAACGCAGGACCAGCGCGTCGAGACGGCGCTCGAGCTCGATGACCAGGGCCTCGCCGGTCTTCATGTTGGTCTTGGAGGCACGCTCGTAGGCGCGGACGAGCTGGCGCTCGCTGAGGTCGTACTGCGCGCGCAGACGCTGCTTCTCGAGCAGACGGACCTTGTAGTCCGAGTTCTGCTTGCGGCCGCGGCCGTGCTCGCCCGGCGGGTAGGGGCGGGCCTCGAAGTACTTGACGGCCTTCGGGGTCAGCGCGATGCCGAGGGCACGCGACTTCTTGACCTTGGGGCGGGACTGGTTCGCCACTGTGTCTCTTTCCTAGTTCCGGCTTGTCAGGGTTGTGGGAGGTCGCAATCCGCAGCCGGGGAAACCCGCCGGGTCCGTGTGGACCTGCCGGGCAGCCGCTCCCCTGGTCTGGGCACATACGTGCAGCACGCGAGTGGCCCACCGACCTGTCCGGAACCCCGGGTGGTGGTGGGCTGCCCGCGACACCGATCGACGGTGCGCGACGCTCCTGGAACCCGCTGGGGGTTCCGGCCGGTTGTCCCGTTCTGACTGCACGGGACTCGGCACTCCGGGCGATTCTACAGGCTGCTCAGGTGGGCTTGCGACCGAGGTGCCCGCGGGTCCACTCCACCGCGTCCGCGTACCGGGCCTCGGCGCCGTGCCGGGTCGGCGTGTAGTAGGTGCGGTCCTTCAGCTCGTCCGGAGCGTACTGCTGGGCGGCGATGCCCTCGGGCAGGTCGTGCGGGTACACGTACCCCTGCCCGTGTCCGAGCTTGCCGGCGCCCTTGTAGTGGCTGTCGCGCAGGTGCGCGGGGACCGGTCCGGCGTGCCCCTTGCGCACGTCCTCCAGTGCGGCGCCGATGGCGGTGGTCGCGGCGTTGGACTTGGGGGCCAGCGCCAGGGCGATGGTGGCGTGGCTGAGGGTGAGGGCGGCCTCCGGGAAGCCGATCATGGCGACGGCCTGGGCGGCGGCGACGGCGATCTGCAGCGCCTGCGGATCGGCCAGGCCGATGTCCTCGCTGGCGGAGATCATCAGGCGCCGGGCGATGAAGCGGGGGTCCTCGCCGGCCTCGATCATCCGGGCCAGGTAGTGCAGGGCCGCGTCGACGTCGGAGCCGCGGATGGACTTGATCAGGGCGCTGGCGACGTCGTAGTGCTGGTCGCCGTCGCGGTCGTACTTCACCGCCGCCCGGTCGACCGTCTCCTCCAGCGTGGTCAGGCCGATCTCCGCCTCGCCCTTGTCGAGGGCGGCCCCGGCGGCGGCCTCCAGCGCGGTCAGCGCACGGCGGGCGTCGCCGCCCGCGATGCGCAGCAGGTGCGCCTCGGTGTCATCGGGGAGCGCCACGGCGCCGCCCAGTCCCCGCTCGTCGGTGAGGGCGCGGCGGAGCAGGCCGCGCACGTCGTCGTCGGTGAGGGGTTCGAGGGTGAGCAGGAGGGAGCGGGAGAGCAGCGGGGAGATCACCGAGAAGTACGGGTTCTCGGTGGTGGCGGCGACCAGGGTGACCCAGCGGTTCTCGACGGCGGGGAGCAGGGAGTCCTGCTGGGCCTTGCTGAAGCGGTGGATCTCGTCGAGGAAGAGGACGGTCTCCTTGCCGTACCCGCCGACCGCGCGGCGGGCGCCGTCGATGACCGCGCGGACCTCCTTGACGCCCGCGGTGATCGCCGACAGTTCCACGAACCGCTTGTTGGTGGCCTTGGACACGACGTACGCCAGCGTGGTCTTGCCGGTGCCCGGCGGGCCCCAGAGGATGACCGAGGACGGCCCCGCCGGGCCGGAGGCGCCCTCGCCGACCAGGCGGCGCAGGGGGGATCCGGGCTTGAGCAGGTGCTGCTGGCCGACGACCTCGTCGAGGGTGCGGGGGCGCATCCGCACGGCGAGGGGGCTGCCGGTCGGGTCCTTCTCCTGGCGTTCTTCGGCTGCGGCGGTGAACAGATCGGGCTCCACGCCTTGAACCCTAAAGGACCGCACCGACAACGCGGCGGGCCCGGTGGGCCCGCCCTCCCGCCGGACCGGTCAGCTGGTCCAGAAGTCCCACCAGCGGGTGAGGATCATCATGCCGATGATGCCGATGTGCAGCACCGGCAGGACCCAGGTGAACTCGCCGAAGAAGCCGCGCAGCCAGCCCGGCGCGGGCAGGAAGCCCTTGCGGACGTTGAAGGACGTCACGTACCAGAACATCAGGATGGTGGCGACCCAGGCCAGGCAGCACCACAGGCACAGCGCGTTGATCCGGTACAGGGACTGGAACTGGAGCCAGGACACGAAGCCGACGCCGAACAGGCAGCCCGCGTTGAAGGTGAGCCAGTACCAGCGCGGGAACGTGGCGCGGGCGAGCAGGCTCATGCCGACGCAGACGACGACGGCGTAGGCGGCGAGGCCGAGCATCGGGTTCGGGAAGCCGAAGACGGAGGCCTGGTCGCTCTCCATGACGCTGCCGCAGGAGACGACGGGGTTGAGGCTGCAGCCGGGTGTGAAGGTGGTCCCGGCGATCTTGGCCTCGAGCAGCTTCTGCTTGTCGATCGTGATGACCCACGCGGCGAGCAGGCCGGCCGCGCCCGTGATCACCAGCAGCAGCGCGAGGGCCCGGCTGCCGCCTTCGGTGCGCGAGGTGCGGGCCCGGGGGTCCGGCGCGGACTCGTCCACGGTGGAGACGTCCTTCACTGTCGTCTTGCTCATCACGCCGATTCCGTCACTGGAGGGTCGGACCTGCTTCGGGCAGGGGCCATTGTGCCGCACGACCCTGTAGGGGCACCGTTCGATGAACATATGAACGGATCGGTGATCACCCCGGAGCGCTGCCTTCCGGCCATCGTCCGTTCCCCAGGGGCACACGCGAACGAGAACGCGTGCCCCCGGAGGCGTCCGGGACCGCTAGCCGCGCCGCGACTCCAGCTCGGCCACGATCTCGTTGACGCCGATCGCGGTCTGCTCGCCGGACTCCATGTCCTTGAGCTGGACGACGCCTTCGGCGAGGTCGCGCTCGCCGAGGACCAGGGCGTAGCGGGCGCCGGAGCGGTTGGCCGCCTTCATCGCGGCCTTCAGGCCCTTGCCGCCGTAGGAGAAGTCGGCGGCGACGCCGTTCTTGCGCAGCTCGGTGACCTTGGCGAACAGGATCCGGCGGGCCTCCTCGCCGAGCGGCACGGCGAAGACGGAGGTGGCCGACGGGATGTCCAGCTCGATGCCCTCCGCCTCCAGGGCGAGGACGGTGCGGTCGACGCCGAGGGCCCAGCCGACCGAGGGGAGGGAGGGGCCGCCGATCATCTCCGACAGGCCGTCGTAGCGGCCGCCGCCGCCCACCGCGGACTGGGAGCCGAGACCGTCGTGGACGAACTCGAACGTCGTGCGCGTGTAGTAGTCCAGGCCGCGCACCAGCTTCGGGTCGTCCTCGAAGACCACACCGGCCGCCGTGATCAGCTCGCGGACCTCCTCGTGGTACGCCTTGCAGGCGTCGCACAGGTAGTCGCGCAGCAGCGGGGCGCCGGTGAGCTGCCTCTGCACGTCCGGGCGCTTGTCGTCCAGGACCCGCAGCGGGTTGATCTCGGCGCGGCGCAGGGTCTCCTCGTCCAGGTCGAGCCCGCGCAGGAACTCCTGCAGCGCGGCCCGGTAGACGGGACGGCACTCCTGGTCGCCCAGGGAGTTGAGCAGGATGCGGAAGTTCTGCAGGCCGAGCGCGCGGTACGACTGGTCGGCCAGGATGATCAGTTCGGCGTCCAGGGCCGGGTCCTCGGCACCGATCGCCTCGGCGCCGACCTGGGAGAAGTGCCGGTAACGGCCCTTCTGGGGGCGCTCGTAGCGGTACTGCGAGCCCGAGTACCAGACCTTCACCGGCAGGTTGCCCGCCTTGTGCAGGTTGGCCTCGAGGACCGCGCGCAGCACCGGGGCGGTGGTCTCCGGGCGCAGGGCGAGGCGGTCGCCGCCCTTGGTCTCGAAGACGTACATCTCCTTGGTCACGATGTCGGTGGACTCACCGACACCGCGCGCGAACAGCTCGACGTTCTCGAAACCGGGCGTCTCGATGTAGCCGTAGCCGGAGTTGCGCAGCGGGGCGGCGATCGCCTCGCGGACCGCCAGGAACTTGGCGGAGTCGGGCGGCAGCAGGTCGTACGTGCCCTTGGGGGCCTTGAAGGTGCTCACGGAAGGTCTCGTCACATTCCTCGTCGGGGAGCCCCGGGGGCTCCCTGGCCGGATGCCACCTGCCGCAGGTACGGGTTGGTGGCGCGCTCCTGGCCGATGGTCGTCTGGGGGCCGTGTCCGGACAGCACCACGGTCGAGTCGTCGAGCGGCAGGCACACGCGTGCCAGGGACTCGAGCATGTCGTCCATGGAGCCACCGGGGAAGTCGGTGCGTCCGATGGAGCCGGCGAACAGCAGGTCGCCCGAGAACATGACCGGCGGGACGTCCGCCGCCTCGGGCAGGCCGAAGGTCACCGACCCCTTGGTATGGCCCGGTGCGTGCGCGACCGACAGGTTCAGGCCCGCCAGCTCCAGCCGCGCGCCGTCGGTCAGCTCCTTGACGTCGTCCGGCTCCCCGACGGTCAGCTCGCCCATGAGCGGCATGCCGATGGTGCGGCCGATCCCCTTCTCCGGGTCGCTCATCATGTAGCGGTCCTCGGGGTGGATCCAGGCCGGCACGTCGTGGGCACCGCACACCGGGACGACCGAGGCCACGTGGTCGATGTGGCCGTGGGTGAGGACGACGGCGACGGGCTTGAGCCGATGTCTGCGGATCGCGTCCTCGACTCCGGGGGCCGCCTGGTGGCCCGGGTCGATGATCACGCACTCCTCTCCGGCGGCCGGGGCGACGAGATAACAGTTCGTCCCCCAGGCCCCGGCGGGGAACCCGGCAATGAGCACGATCGTCCTTCGTTTGGGTCGGTACGGGTGGGCTTGCGAACGGATCGCGCCCATGGTCAGAGCCTACCGGCGGTGCCGATTCCTCAGCGAACCCATATACGGTACGGGGCTACACGCCCACGGTCGGCTCATCGCACCCACGCGTACCGGTCGGCACACGAAGACGCATGAGGAGAGAACCCGGTGGTCACCCAGGAGCAGCGGCGGCGTCAGCTCGCCCGGGAGAAGTTCTTGCGGCAGCAGCAGCGACGTACCTCCGCACGACGCAAGGCGCGCATGCGCAACGCCGCGATCGCGTCCGTGCTCGGCGTGATCCTGATCGGCAGCGTCGCGCTGTACACGACCGGCGTGGTCCTGGGGGACGACGACGACAGCAAGACGAACGCGGGCGCGGAGGCCACGCCGAGCGCCTCGGCGCCGAGCAAGGCGCCGGACCCGTGCGAGAAGCCGGCCGACGGCAAGGTCAAGACGCAGACCTGGAAGAAGGAACCTGCGATGACCGTCGACGAGTCGGCGAAGTACACGATGAAACTGGCGACCACGTGCGGTGACATAGACATCGCGCTGAAGGCGAAGGCGGCGCCGCACACCGTCAACTCGTTCGACTTCCTCGCCGGGAAGGGCTACTTCGACCACACCAAGTGCCACCGGCTCACCACCGAGGGCATCTACGTGCTCCAGTGCGGCGACCCCACGGCCCAGGGCAACGGCGGTCCCGGCTACAACATCCCGGACGAGAACCTGAAGGACAAGAGCCTGAAGGACAACGTGTACCCGGCGGGCACGGTGGCGATGGCCAACACCGGCCAGCCCGGCTCCGGCGGCAGCCAGTTCTTCCTGGTGTACCAGGACAGCCAGCTGCCCCCGAGCTACACGCCGTTCGGCACGGTGTCCGAGGGAGGCATGGCGGTACTGAAGAAGATCGCCTCCGCGGGGGCCCAGGCCGCGGACCCCACGACCGGCAACACCGCGCCCAACGCGACGGTCGTGATCGACAAGGCGACGGTCACGAAATCCTGACCCTCATCAGCGGAAGTTCGGTCGTGCGGGATGCGGACAGGCCGCCCGCCGGTCGCCTATGTTGGCCGTGACGAAACTGTGGACGATGCCCGGGGGCGGCGAAGCCCTCCGCAGGCATCATGTGGAGGAGGCGCTGTGAGCAGCGACCCGTGGGGCCGCGTCGACGAGACGGGGACCGTGTACGTGCGTACGGCCGACGGCGAGCAGGTCGTCGGATCCTGGCAGGCAGGCTCCCCCGAGGAGGCACTGGCCTACTTCGAGCGCAAGTACGAAGGCCTGGTTGTGGAGATCGGCCTCCTCGAGAAGCGGGTGAAGACCACCGACCTGTCGGCCAAGGACGCCCAGACCGCCGTCGACCATCTGCGCGAGCAGGTGGACGCGCACCACGCGGTCGGTGACCTGGAGGCCCTGCGGGCCCGTCTGGACAAGCTCGTCGCGCTCGTGGAGACGCGGCGCGAGGAGCGCAAGGCGCAGCGGGCCAAGCAGTCCGACGAGGCGCGGGGCGCCAAGGAGGCCCTGGTCGCCGAGGCCGAGGAGCTGGCGCGCTCGGACCAGTGGCGGGCGGCCGGCGAGCGGCTGCGGTCCCTGGTCGACACCTGGAAGGGGCTGCCGCGCCTGGACCGCAAGTCCGACGACGAGCTGTGGCACCGCTTCTCGCACGCCCGCTCGGCGTTCTCCAAGCGCCGCAAGCAGCACTTCGCGCAGCTCGACGCGCAGCGCGAGGAGGCCCGCCGGACCAAGGAGCGTCTGGTCTCGGAGGCCGAGGCACTGTCGAGCTCGACCGACTGGGGACCGACGGCCGCGCGCTACCGCGACCTGATGTCCGAGTGGAAGGCCGCGGGCCGCGCCCAGCGCGAGCACGAGGACGACCTGTGGAACCGCTTCCGCGGCGCCCAGGACGTGTTCTTCGCCGCCCGCAGCTCGGTCTTCGCCGAGCGGGACGCCGAGCAGACGGAGAACCTGAAGCTCAAGGAGGAGCTGGCCGAGGAGGCCGAGAAGCTCGTCCCGGTCACCGACCTCAAGGCGGCCCGTGCCGCGTTCCGCTCGGTCAACGAGCGCTGGGAGGCCGTCGGCCACGTGCCGCGCGACGCCCGGCCGAAGGTCGAGGGGCGGATGCACGCGGTCGAGCGGGCTCTCCAGGAGGCCGAGGAGGCCGAGTGGCGCCGGACCAACCCGGAGGCACGCGCACGTGCCGAGGGTCTGACCGGCCAGCTCCAGGCCGCCGTGGACAAGCTGCGCTCCCAGATCGAGCAGGCGCGCAGCCAGGGCAACGACGCCAAGGCCGACAAGCTCGCCCGTGAGCTGGAGGGCCGCCAGGCGCTGCTGGACCAGGCGCTCAAGGGCCTGCACGAGTTCGGCGGCTGACGCTCGCGGACCGACACGAGAGGGGCTCCCGTACACGTCGTACGGGAGCCCCTCTCGTGTGTGTGCCTGTGCGGGCCGCTACGACGGCCTGCGCGCCGAGGTCACCCGGTACACGTCGTAGACGCCCTCGACGCCGCGTACGGCCTTCAGGACGTGCCCGAGGTGCTTCGGGTCGCCCATCTCGAAGGTGAACCGGGAGGTGGCCACGCGGTCGCGGGAGGTCTGCACGGCCGCCGAGAGGATGTTGACGTGCTGGTCGGACAGCACGCGCGTGACGTCCGACAGCAGCCGGGAGCGGTCCAGCGCCTCGACCTGGATGGCGACCAGGAAGACGGAGGACTGGGTGGGCGCCCACTCGACCTCGAGGATGCGCTCGGGCTCCCGGGACAGCGAGTCCACGTTCACGCAGTCGCTGCGGTGGACGGAGACGCCGCTGCCGCGGGTGACGAAGCCGATGATCGGGTCGCCGGGGACGGGCGTGCAACAGCGGGCCAGCTTGACCCACACGTCCTCGACGCCCTTGACGACGACGCCGGGGTCGGCGCTGGTCCGGCGCTTGCGGCCGCGGCCGTGGGCCGGCGGGACCGACTCGTCGATCTCCTCGGTGGCCGCCTCCTCGCCACCGAGCGCCTGCACCAGCTTCTGCACGATGTTCTGCGCGGACACATGGCCCTCGCCGATCGCGGCGTACAGCGCGGAGATGTCCGAGTAGCGCATCTCGTGCGCGAGCGTGACCAGGGAGTCCCCGGTCAGGATGCGCTGGATCGGCAGGTTCTGCTTGCGCATGGCCCGGACGATGGCGTCCTTGCCCTGCTCGATCGCCTCGTCCCGGCGCTCCTTGGAGAACCAGGCGCGGATCTTGTTGCGGGCGCGCGGCGACTTCACGAAGCCGAGCCAGTCGCGGGAGGGGCCCGCGCCGGCCGCCTTGGAGGTGAAGACCTCCACCAGGTCGCCGTTGTCCAGGGTGGACTCCAGCGGGACCAGACGCCCGTTGACCCGTGCCCCTATGGTCCGGTGACCGACCTCGGTGTGGACGGCGTAGGCGAAGTCCACCGGGGTGGCCCCGGCGGGGAGCGCTATGACGTCGCCCTTGGGGGTGAAGACGAAGACCTCGTTGCGGGACAGGTCGAAGCGCAGGGACTCCAGGAACTCGCCGGGGTCCTCCGTCTCCTTCTGCCAGTCGAGCAGCTGGCGCAGCCACGCCATGTCGTTGAGGTGGTCGTCCTTGCTCTTGCCGGACGCCTTGGGTGCGTCGGTGCGCACCTTGGAGGCACCGGCGACGGCCTCCTGCTTGTACTTCCAGTGCGCGGCGATGCCGTACTCCGCGCGGCGGTGCATGTCGAAGGTGCGGATCTGCAGCTCGACCGGCTTGCCCCCGGGCCCTATGACCGTCGTGTGCAGCGACTGGTACATGTTGAACTTGGGCATCGCGATGTAGTCCTTGAACCGCCCCGGAACCGGGTTCCAGCGGGCGTGGACCGTGCCGAGCGCCGCATAGCAGTCTCGGACGGTGTCCACCAGGACGCGGATGCCCACCAGGTCGTAGATCTCCGCGAAGTCCCGGCCGCGGACGATCATCTTCTGGTAGACGCTGTAGTAGTGCTTGGGACGGCCGGTGACGGTCGCCTTGATGCGGGCCGAGCGCAGGTCCTGCTGGACCTCGTCGGTGACGACGGCGAGGTACTCGTCGCGCTTGGGGGCGCGCTCGGCGACCAGGCGGACGATCTCGTCGTACATCTTGGGGTAGAGGATCGCGAAGGCGAGGTCCTCCAGCTCCCACTTGATGGTGTTCATGCCCAGGCGGTGGGCGAGCGGCGCGTAGATCTCCAGGGTCTCGCGCGCCTTCTTCTCCTGCTTCTCGCGCTTGAGATAGCGCATGGTGCGCATGTTGTGCAGGCGGTCGGCGAGCTTGATGACCAGGACGCGCGGGTCCTTGGCCATGGCGACGACCATCTTGCGGACCGTCTCGGCCTGCGCGGCCTCGCCGAACTTGACCTTGTCGAGCTTGGTGACGCCGTCGACGAGCAGGGTGACCACGTCGCCGAAGTCGCGGCGCAGGTCCTCCAGGCCGTACTCGGTGTCCTCGACGGTGTCGTGCAGCAGTCCCGCCATCAGCGTGGCCGGGTCCATGCCCAGCTCGGCGAGGATGGTGGTGACGGCGAGCGGGTGCGTGATGTACGGGTCGCCGCTCTTGCGCTTCTGGCCCCGGTGCCAGCGCTCTGCGACCTGGTAGGCGCGCTCGATCTGGCGCAGGGTCGCCGTCTCGATCTTCGGGTCGTTGCCGCGCACTATGCGCAGCAGCGGCTCCAGGACCGGGTTGTAGGGGTTGGCGCGCTGCACGCCGAGCCGGGCGAGACGGGCGCGGACGCGGTTGGAGGAGCCGGAGCGGGCGGGCTGCCCGGCGGGGGCACGGACCACGGGCGCGTTCTGCGGGCGCTCGGACGGGAGCGTCTTGGGGCGCGGCTGCTGCTCGGCCGGCTTGTCGACCGGCGCGGACGCGGCGTGCTGGATCGGCCCACGCGTGTCGTTCTTCGCCTGGGGCGCGCTCGGCGCGGGCTTCGCCGCGGACGCCGAGGCGGACTCGGGCTTTGCGGCGGTCAGTGGCTGGGCCTCGTCTGGCAAGAGGACTCCTCGTGCGCGATCCGGGTCCCCCGGTCAGGCTCCGGATACCCCATGGTAGCGATCCTGTGTCCCAGGATCGCCTTCAGGCCGGTGTGAGGGCCGTCGACTCCTGCAACGCCTGGGGCGGGCGCCGGATTCCTCCGGGCCCGCCCCAGGGTGCGGTGCGGGTGGCTCAGACCGTGAGCAGCGCCGTCAGCGGCGCCCCGGACAGGGCCGGCTCCAGCCGGGCGCGCCCGCCCAGGAACCCCAGCTCCATCAGGACGGCGACGCCCGCGATCTCGGCCCCGGCCCGCCGGATCAGCTCCAGCGAGGCCTCGGCCGTGCCGCCGGTGGCCAGGACGTCGTCGACGACCAGCACGCGGTCGCCCGCGCTCAGGTCCTCGGCGTGCACCTCGATCTCGGCGGAGCCGTACTCCAGGTCGTACGCCTGGCTGAGGGTGGCTCCGGGGAGCTTGCCCGCCTTGCGTACGGGGATGAAGCCGAGGCCGGCCCGCAGGGCCACCGGGGCGCCGAGGATGAAGCCGCGGGCCTCCAGGCCGACGACCTTGGTGGCACCGGTGCGCCCGGCGACCTCGGCGAGCGCGTCGGTCAGCGCGGCGAACGCCGCCGGGTCCGCCAGGAGCGGGGTGATGTCCTTGAACACCACGCCCGGCTCCGGGTGGTCGGCCACGTCCCTGATGCGGCTCAGGAGCAGCTCCGTGAGGCCGGTGGTTCCGGTCATCGGCGCTTCCCCGAGGGCCGGCCGCGTCCCCGGCCGCGGGACGCGGGCTGGTTCCGCGGGCCGACGACCGCCGGCGCCGCGTCGTCGGGCTCGTCGTCCGCGTACGGCGTCTCCGCCTCGGCGTCCGGTGCCTGCTCGCCCTTGGCCGCCGTCTGGGCCCGCTTGGCGAGGACCCGCTTCTTGAGGGCCTTCATCTGCGGCTCGGCCTCCTTGAGGTCGGCGACGAGCGGCGTGGCGATGAAGATCGACGAGTAGGCGCCCGCGGCGAGACCGACGAACAGCGACAGCGAGATGTCGTTGAGCATGCCGGCGCCGAGGACACCGCCGCCGATGAACAGCAGGCCGCCCACCGGCAGCAGGGCGACCACCGTGGTGTTGATGGAGCGGACCAGGGTGCTGTTGATCGACCGGTTGGCGATCTCCGCGTAGGTCCAGCGGGTCTGCTTGGTGATGTCCCGCGTCTGCTCCTTGAGGCTGTCGAAGACGACGACCGTGTCGTAGAGCGAGTAACCGAGGATCGTCAGCAGACCGATCACGGTGCCCGGGGTGACCTCGAAGCCGACGAGGGCGTAGATGCCCACCGTGATGGTGATGTCGTGGATCAGCGCGACGAAGGCGGCCAGTGCCATCCGCCACTCGAACGCGATCGCCAGGTAGATCACCACGAGGACCATGAAGATCCCGAGGCCCTGCCATGCCTTGTTCGCGATCTGGTCGCCCCAGCTGGGACCGACCAGGTCGGCGTTGATCTTCTCCGCCGGGACGTCCAGGTCCTTGGAGAGTTCGTCCTTGATCTGGTCCGACTGCCCGGTGTCGGTGCCCGCGATCTGGATGCGCAGGCTGCCGTCGCCGAGCTTCTGGACGATCGCGTCGTGCCCGGAGGCCTCCTCCGCCCAGGTCTCGGTCTGGGAGACCGAGGCGCTCATGTTCTTCGGAGTGGTGAAGACCGCGCCGCCCTGGAACTCGATGCCCATGTGCAGGCCGCGCACCGCCAGGCCGACGATGGCCGTGATGGTGATGAGGATCGAGATGCCGTACCAGATCTTGCGGTTCTTGACGAAGTCGTAGCCGACCTCACCGTGGTGCAGTCGGGCGCCGAGCGTGCCGAGCTTCGACATCTCTCACGCCTCCTTCGGGTCGACAGGGCCGGCGGGGCGGGACGGACGGCGGGTGCGGCGCAGCGGGGGCTTGGCGCCCAGGGCCTTGGGGTCGAGGCCCGACCACTTGTGGCCGCTGGCGAAGAACTTGCGCCGGGCCATCAGCGTCAGCAGCGGCTTGGTGAAGAGGAACACCACCACCACGTCGAGCAGGGTCGTCAGACCGAGCGTGAACGCGAAGCCCTGCACCTTGCCGACGGTGACGATGAAGAGCACCGCGGCGGCGAGGAAGGACACGAAGTCGGAGACCAGGATGGTGCGCCGGGCGCGCGGCCAGGCCCGCTCGACGGCGGGACGCAGCGTGCGGCCCTCCCTGATCTCGTCGCGGACGCGTTCGAAGTACACGATGAACGAGTCCGCCGTGATGCCGATCGCGACGATGGCACCGCACACCGCCGGCAGGTTCAGCGCGAAGCCGATGGTCGGGCCGAGCAGCGCCATGATCACGTAGGTGAGGCCGGCCGAGACGAGCAGCGAGCAGACGGCGATGAACGAGAGTCCGCGGTAGTAGAACAGCAGGTAGAGGACGACCAGGGCGAGACCGATCGCGCCCGCGATCAGACCGGCCTTGAGCTGCTCACCGCCGAGCGCGGCGGTGACGGTGGTGACGCTGTCCTCCTTGAAGGTCAGCGGCAGCGCGCCGTAGGACAGCATGTTGGCGAGGCTCTGGGCCTCCTCCTGGTCGAAGCTGCCGGAGATCTCCGCGTTGCCGCCGGTGAGCGCCTGGCTGACGTACGGGTCGGAGACGACCTCGTTGTCCAGGACGATGGCGAACTGGTTCTGCGGGGACTGGTTCTGCGCCAGCTTGCCGGTGATGTCGGCGAACTTCTTGCTGCCCTTGTCCGTGAACTTCATCGTCACGGTCCAGCCGGCCGCGGTCTGCGTGTTGTAGACGGCGTCGGCCTTGTCGACCTCGGTGCCGTCGACCGCCGCGGGGCCGAGGATGTACTTCTGCCACTGGCCCTGCGAGTTCTGGCCGCAGGCCACCGTCGAGTCGGCCGGCTTGGCACCCTTGCCGGCCTTGGCACGGGCGCCCTTGTCGGTGCAGTCCAGGGCCGCGTACTGCTGCTGCAGCTTGGCGGTGGCGTCGTCGCCGGAGGCGCTGGCGCTCGGCGACGGGGAGGCGCCGTCGGAGCTCTTGGCGGACGGGGTCGGGTCGGCCTTCAGGGCGTCGCTGGCGGCGCGGCCCTGCGTGGTGGCGCTGGCCGACGCGGCGTCGGACGGGGTGCCGCTGCTCGGCGTGTCGCCGTCGGTGGCCTTGTCGCCGTCGGTCGCCTTGTCACCGTCCGTGGCCTTGTCCGTCGCCTTGTCGGTGGCCTTGTCGGTGGCCTTGTCGGTGGCCTTGTCGGTGGCCTTGTCCGAGGCGCCGCCGGTCTCGCTCGGTGAGGGGCTGCCGGTCGCGTCGGCACCGGAGAGCTCGGTGGCCAGGACCGGACGGAAGTACAGCTTGGCGGTGGTGCCGACCTGCTCCCGGGCTTCCTTCGAGTTCGTCCCCTTGGGGATGTTGACGATGATGTTCCGGTCGCCCTGGGTCTGGACCTCGGCCTCGGAAACACCCAGACCATTGACACGGTTGTTCATGATGTCAACCGCGGTGTCCATGTTGGTCTTGTTGATCGCGGACTCCTGGCCCGCCTCCGGCACGGCCCGGAGTGTGATGCTCGTGCCGCCCGCCAGGTCGATACCGAGACGCGGAGTCGTGTGCCCGGAGGCGAACATGCCTCCGGTGAGCGCCACGATGGCGATCAGGATCAGGGCCAGCGAGCGCCCGGGCTTACTCTGAGCGCTCGCATTCTTTCCCTTTTTAGGTGCTACCACCTTGGTGTACTCCCTCTCGGGCCGCTTCGCGCCCAGAAGGCGTCACCGGCGGCCATCACATGGTGTCCGGATCCGTGCGAGCCGCGCGTCACGCGGGGTGCGCGGGACCCTGTCCCGCGCACCCCGGGCACGGCTTACTTCGCCTCGGAACCGCCGTCGGACTTCTTCGCCTGCTCGTCCGTCTTCGCCTCGGCGGGCGCGGCGTCGACCGTCGGCTCGTCGGCCGTCTCGCCGGCCGGCTCTTCGGCCTTCTTGCCGAGGTCGACGGACTTGTCGTCGGAGGAGGCGTCGGCGGGGGCGTCGGTCCCGGTGAGGGAGGAGGCGTCGTCGGGGACGACGTCCGCGTCGGACTTCAGGTCGTACTCGATGCCGTGGACGATGCGGTTGTACTCGTCGTCGGAGAGGACGGCGCCGATGGCGTTCTTGGCGAAGAGCAGCTCCACACCCGGGCCGGCGTCGAGGAGGACCGTGTCGTCGTTGACCTCCTTGACCGTGGCGTACATGCCCCCGATGGTGCGGACACCGGTTCCGGGCTGCATCTCGTTCCGCATGGAGGCGGCCTGCTGCTGCTTCTTCTTCGCCGACCGCGTCATCAGGAACATGGCCCCGATGAGCACGATGAACGGGAGGAGGGTCACGAGACTCACGGGTCGGTACTTCCTTCACACGACCGCGATGGTGAGCGGCCTGGGTTGGGGGTGTGTACGCCGCCGACTAGGGCGGCATCGGCGGAGTCTAAGCGAGTCCGCGCGCATGGAACAACGCTCAGCATGGCACCGGGGTTCCTGCTCCGGCGAATGTGCCCCTCGTGACCGGGTCGTCACGCCCCGAACAAGTCCTGTTGTCCGTTTCCTGAACTCTGTGGACGCGGCGGGGTGAGGCCGAGGTGTGCCCAAGCGGCCGGAGTGGCCACCCGCCCGCGTGGGGTGCGGGCGAGCAGACCCTCCCGTACGAGGAAGGGTTCGGCGACCTCTTCCACTGTCTCACGCTCCTCCCCCACGGCGACGGCGAGCGTGGACAGGCCGACCGGCCCGCCGCCGAACAGCTTCAGGAGGGCCTCCAGCACTCCCCGGTCGAGCCGGTCCAGGCCCCGGGCGTCGACCTCGTAGACCGCGAGGGCGGCCGCTGCGATCTCCTGGGTGATCAGACCGTCGGCCTTGACCTGGGCGTAGTCGCGGACCCGGCGCAGCAGGCGGTTGGCGATGCGGGGGGTGCCGCGGGAGCGGCCGGCGATCTCGGCGGCGCCGGTGGTGTCGATCTCGACGTCGAGCAGGCCCGCGGAGCGGTGGATCACCCGTTCCAGCTCGGCCGGTCCGTAGAACTCCATGTGGGCGGTGAAGCCGAAGCGGTCGCGCAGCGGGGGCGGCAGGAGTCCCGCGCGCGTGGTGGCGCCGACCAGGGTGAAGGGGGGCAGCTCCAGGGGGATGGCGGTGGCGCCGGGGCCCTTGCCGACGACGACGTCGACGCGGAAGTCCTCCATCGCCATGTAGAGCATCTCCTCGGCGGGCCGCGACATGCGGTGGATCTCGTCGAGGAAGAGCACCTCGCCCTCCTGGAGGGAGGAGAGGATCGCGGCGAGGTCGCCGGCGTGCTGGATGGCGGGCCCCGAGGTGATGCGGATGGGGGCTTCCATCTCGGCCGCGATGATCATCGAAAGGGTGGTCTTGCCGAGGCCCGGGGCGCCGGAGAGAAGCACGTGGTCGGCGGTCGCGCCGCGCGCGCGTGCGGCCCGCAGCACCAGATCGAGCTGCTCGCGGACCTTCTCCTGGCCGATGAACTCGCCCAGGTCCTTGGGGCGCAGCGCGGCCTCCACGGCCTGGTCCTCGCCGTCGGCGACAGCGCCCACCAGCCGCTCGGCGGCGGCTTCCGCGTCGGTCGTGTCGTCCCAGTTCACTTCGTTCTCCTTGCCGTGGCGCACCGGTCGGTGGTGGCGGGCGTGGTCAGCGGGCGCGGTTCAGCGTCTGCAGGGCGGCCTTCAGCAGCGCGCCCACCTGTGGCGTCCCTCCGGCGGCTTCCGCCTGCGGCGCCACGGCGGCGACGGCCTCGTCGGCCTCGCGGGTCGCGTACCCGAGGCCGATCAGGGCTGCGTGCAGCTGGTCGCGCCAGCCGGAGCTGACCGGAGCGCCGACGGCGGGCGCGCCGACCGGCTCGCCGAGGCGGTCCTTCAGTTCCAGGAGCAGCTTCTGCGCGCCCTTCTTGCCGATGCCGGGGACGGCGGTGAGGGCCTTCTCGTCGCCGGTGGAGACGGCTCTGCGCAGGGCGTCGGGCCGGTGCACGGCGAGCATCGCCTGGGCGAGGCGGGGACCGACGCCGCTGGCGGTCTGGAGCAGCTCGAAGACCTGGCGTTCGTCGTCGTCGGCGAAGCCGTAGAGCGTGAGCGAGTCCTCGCGGACCACGAGGGAGGTGGCGAGCTTGGCGGGCTTGCCGAGCCGCAGGGTGGAGAGCGTGTCGGGCGTGCACTGCACGGCCATGCCGACGCCACCGACCTCGACCACCGCGGCGTCGGGGGCGAGGGCGGCGACGGTGCCGCTGACGAAGGCGATCATGCGGGGCGGCCTTTCGGGGGGTGGGCGGTCTGCGGGCGGCGCGGGCTCCGGGCGGCGTGGAGGGCCGCCGCCTGCTGGAGCCGGTTCTGCGCGGGGGCGCGCCAGATGTGGCAGATGGCGAGGGCGAGGGCGTCGGCGGCGTCGGCCGGTCTGGGCGGGGCTGCGAGCCGCAGCAGGCGGGTGACCATGGCGCCGACCTGCGCCTTGTCGGCGCGCCCGCTGCCGGTGACGGCCGCCTTGACTTCACTGGGTGTGTGCAGGGCGACGGGGATGCCGCGGCGGGACGCGCACAGGATGGCGACGGCGCTGGCCTGGGCGGTGCCCATGACCGTACGGACGTTGTGCTGGCTGAAGACGCGCTCCACGGCGACGAACTCCGGCCGGTGCTCGTCCAGCCATTGCTCGATGCCCTGCTCGACGGCGACGAGACGGTGGCCGAGGTCGGCGTCCGCTGGCGTGCGGACGACGCCGACGCCGATCATGGTGAGCGGCCGGCCCGCGACGCCTTCCACGACACCGACCCCGCAACGGGTCAGCCCGGGGTCCACCCCCAGTACGCGCACGCCGCCCCCTCTCGTCGATCACCTGTTTGTGCAGGCTATCGGGTGCCACTGACAAGACGACGGGCCGACGGGGTGTGTCCCCGTCGGCCCGCTGAGAGGGGACGCGTCAGGCGTCGACCTTCTCCATGACCTCGTCGCTCACGTCGAAGTTGGCGAAGACGTTCTGCACGTCGTCGCTGTCCTCCAGGGCGTCGATGAGCCGGAAGATCTTCCGCGCGCCTTCCTCGTCCAGCTCGATCTGCATGGTCGGGACGAAGTTGGCGTCGGCCGACTCGTAGTCGATGCCGGCCTCCTGGAGCGCGGTGCGGACCGCGACCAGGTCGGTCGCCTCGCTGAGCACCTCGAAGGACTCGCCGAGGTCGTTGACCTCCTCCGCCCCCGCGTCGAGGACGGCGCCGAGGACGTCGTCCTCGGACAGTTCGCCCTTGGGCACGATCACGACGCCCTTGCGGTTGAACAGGTACGACACCGAGCCCGGGTCGGCCATGGAGCCGCCGTTGCGGGTCATGGCGACGCGGACGTCGGAGGCGGCGCGGTTGCGGTTGTCGGTGAGGCACTCGATGAGCACCGCGACCCCGTTGGGACCGTAACCCTCGTACATGATCGTCTCGTAGTCGGCGCCGCCGGCCTCCAGGCCGCCGCCGCGCTTGACCGCGGAGTCGATGTTCTTGTTCGGGACCGACTGCTTCTTCGCCTTCTGGATGGCGTCGTACAGCGTCGGGTTGCCCTCGACGTCGACGCCGCCCATGCGCGCCGCGACCTCGATGTTCTTGATCAGCTTCGCGAAGAGCTTGCCGCGCTTGGCGTCGATCACGGCCTTCTTGTGCTTCGTCGTAGCCCATTTAGAGTGGCCGGACATCTGCCTGTCTCCTTCGCGTAACCCATCTCCTGCAACGAACGCAGGAATCCTACAAGGACCGAGCCGCCCGGTTCGCGCGCACCATGTCGGCGAAGAGCGCGTGCACGCGGTGGTCGCCGGTCAGTTCCGGGTGGAACGAGGTGGCCAGCGCGTTGCCCTGGCGGACGGCGACGATGTGGCCGTCGTGCTCGGCGAGCACCTCGGCGGCGGCGCCCACGGACTCGACCCAGGGCGCGCGGATGAAGACGCCCTCCACGGGATCGCCCTCGACGCCCTTGATGCCGACGGCGGCTTCGAAGGACTCGTTCTGCCGCCCGAAGGCGTTGCGGCGCACGATCATGTCGATACCGCCGACCGTCTCCTGCCCCGAGCGCGGGTCGAGGATCTTGTCGGCCAGCATGATCATGCCGGCGCAGGTGCCGTACACGGGCATGCCGTCCCGCACACGGGCGCGCAGGGGCTCCATCACGCCGAAGAGGACGGCGAGCTTGGAGATCGTCGTGGACTCGCCGCCGGGGATGACCAGGCCGTCCACCTCGGCGAGTTCTTCGGGGCGCCTCACCGGCCTGGCCACGGCGTCGGCCACGGCCAGGGCGACGAGGTGCTCCCGTACGTCGCCCTGGAGGGCCAGGACGCCGATGACGGGGGTGTCGCTCATGGGTTCGGTGTCCTACCAGCCGCGGTTGGCGTAGCGCTCGGCCTCGGGGAGGGTGTCGCAGTTGATGCCGACCATGGCCTCGCCCAGGTTGCGGGACGCGTCCGCGATGATCTTCGGGTCGTCGTAGAAGGTGGTGGCCTTCACGATGGCGGCGGCGCGCTTGGCGGGATCGCCGGACTTGAAGATGCCGGAGCCGACGAAGACGCCCTCGGCGCCCAGCTGGCGCATGAGCGCGGCGTCGGCCGGGGTGGCGACACCACCGGCGGAGAAGAGGACCACCGGCAGCTTGCCCAGCTCGGAGACCTCCTTGACCAGCTCGTACGGGGCGCGCAGGTCCTTGGCGGCGGCGTACAGCTCGTTGTTGTCGTAGCCGCGCAGCCGGGCGATCTCGTTCTTGATCTGGCGCAGGTGACGGACGGCCTCCACGACGTTGCCGGTACCGGCCTCGCCCTTGGAGCGGATCATGGCCGCGCCCTCGGCGATCCGGCGCAGGGCCTCGCCCAGGTTGGTCGCGCCGCACACGAAGGGGGTGGTGAAGGCGAACTTGTCGCTGTGGTTGACCTCGTCGGCCGGGGTGAGGACCTCGGACTCGTCGATGTAGTCGACGCCGAGGGACTGCAGGACCTGGGCCTCCACGAAGTGGCCGATGCGGGACTTGGCCATCACGGGGATGGAGACCGCGTTGATGATGCCCTCGATCATGTCCGGGTCGGACATCCGGGCCACACCGCCGTCCTTGCGGATGTCGGCCGGGACGCGCTCCAGGGCCATGACGGCGACGGCGCCCGCGTCTTCGGCGATCTTCGCCTGCTCCGGCGTGACGACGTCCATGATGACGCCACCCTTGAGCTGCTCGGCCATGCCGCGCTTCACGCGGGCGGTGCCGGTCTCGGGGGTCTGGTTTTCGGGGAGCGTGCTGGACACGGGTACCTCGCTGAGGGGAAGGGGGTTTCTGCAGCAACGAGGAAACGCGAGGCGAGCAGGCCACAGCAAGGGCCAATGGGAAGGCGGTGGATCGTTTTCGCCGCGGGCGCCGACGGCAGGGGCTACGCCGCCCGCTCGACCAGGGCGGCCGGCGACTCGTCGTCCATCTCGAAGGCCAGCGGGAAGGGTGCGTGCCCGGCGAGGCGGAACCAGCGCACCTTGCGGTGCTCGCGCAGCCTGCGGGCGGCTCCCACCGCGTCGTTGTGGAAACGCCGGGCCATCGGCACCCGGCGCACGGCCTCGGCCAGCTCGTGGGCCGCCGCCTCTCCCCCGGGCGCCTCGCGCAGCGCGTCCACCTGCTGGGCGTCGGCGAACACGGCGCGCAGGGCCTGGCTCAGCTCGCTCTCGGCGACCTCCCGCAGCTCCTCCTCGGCCTGCCGGGCGGCGTGCGCGGCCTCGTAGAGGACCATGGAGGCGGCGGGGTCGAGCACGCCGGAGGTGGCGAGTTCCTGGGCCACGGACGCCCTGCGCAGCAGCTGTGCGTCCAGGGCGGCGCGGGCGGCGTCGATCCGGGCGTGCAGCCGGTCCAGGCGGCCGGCCGTCCAGCTGAGGTACAGGCCGACGGCGACGAGGACGACCAGGATCCAGATGAGGGTTGCGGTCACGGGCGGCAACCCTATCGGTGGGCCGGACGGAGCCGGTGCGCCGCGTACGGCTCCGACGGGCCGGGCCCGCCGCCTGCCCTCCCGTCGGCGGACCCGCGTCCGGCGGTGGGCCCCGGCGTGCGGGGGCACGTCCCCGCCGGTCGGCACGACACCGGCCGGCTGCTCAGGGCGGGCCGGCTGCTCCACGCCCGTGGCGGACGCCCAGGCGGTCCGCCTGTCGCCACCGCCACGGACCGGCCACCCCGCGCACCCAAGGCGGGCACCCCGGCGGCCGGCCACCCCAGACCCGTGACAGGCCGCCCCGCCGACCGGCCACCCACACCCGTGACAGGCACCCGGGCGGCCGGCCCCGCACCAGCGCGGACCGGCCACCCCGCACACCCAAGGCGGGCACCCCGGCGGCCGGTCCCTCGCCGCCGCGGGCCGGCCGCCCGACGCCGGTGACGGTCACCCGGCGGTGGGTCCTCCCCACCGGGGGCGACCACCCGTGGCGGGCGCCCCGCGGTCAGTCCCTCGCCAGGCCGAAGCGCGCCCGCAGGCCCGTCGCCCGGTCGTCCGCCGCCACCGCCGCCGCTCCCGCGGTGACCGTCTCGTAGACCGACAGGATGTCCGCGCCGACCGTGGACCAGTCGAAGCGCCGTACGTGGGCGCTGCCCCGCTCCCGCAGCGCGGTGCGCCGCTCCGGGTCGGCCAGCAGGCGCACCGCCGCGTCGGCCAGGGCGTCGGCGTCCTCGTTGGGGAAGAGTTCGCCGGCCGCGCCCTGGTCGAGGACCTGGGCGAAGGCGTCCAGGTCGGAGGCGAGGACGGGGGCACCGGCCGACATGGCCTCGACCAGGATGATGCCGAAGCTCTCGCCGCCGGTGTTGGGTGCCACGTACAGGTCGACGCTGCGCAGGAAACGGGCCTTGTCCTCGTCGCTGATCATGCCGAGGAACTCGACGCGGGAGCGCAGTTCCCTGGGCAGGCGTTCCACGGCCTCCTCCTCGTCACCGCGGCCCGCGACGAGCAGCCGGGTCTGCGGGCGGGCCGCGAGGATCTTCGGCAGGGCCCGCATGAGCACCGGGAGGCCCTTGCGGGGCTCGTCGATGCGCCCGATGAAGCCGATGGTGTCGCCCTGCCACTCGGACTTGGGCTCCGCGTCGGCGAAGAAGTCGACGTCGACGCCGTTGGGGATGACGACCGCGTCGCCGCCCAGGTGCTCGACGAGCGTGCGGCGGGCGTACTCGCTCACGGCGATCCGGGCGCTGATCTTCTCCAGGGCGGCCTGGAGGATCGCGTACGCGGCGATCATCGCGCGGGAACGCGGGTTGGAGGTGTGGAAGGTGGCCACGATCGGGCCCTGCGCCGCCCAGCAGGTCAGCAGACCGAGCGAGGGCGAGGTCGGCTCGTGGATGTGGATGACGTCGAAGCCGCCGTCGTGCAGCCAGCGCCGCACCCGGGCCGCCGACAGGAAGCCGAAGTTCAGCCGGGCCACCGAGCCGTTGTACGGCACCGGCACCGCGCGGCCGGCGGAGACGACGTACGGGGGCAGCGGGGTGTCGTCGTCGGCGGGGGCCAGGACGGACACCTCGTGGCCGAGCCGGACGAAGTACTCGGCGAGGTCGCGGATGTGGAACTGGACGCCGCCCGGCACGTCCCAGGAGTACGGGCAGACGATGCCGATCCTCACGACGCGCCGCCCCGCCCCTCGGCCGCTCCCGGCGCCGGGTCCGCTCCCGGTGCCCCGGGTGCCTTGGCGGGGTCGAGGTCCTTCAGCCACAAGCGCTGCAGCATGTGCCAGTCCTCCGGGTGGTCGGCGATGCCCGTGGCGAAGGCGTCGGCCAGCGCCTGTGTCATGACGGACGTCTTCTCGGCCCGGGTGCCTGACGCGGGCACCTCGACCGGCGGATGCACCCGGCCCCGCATCACGGGCGAGTCGTCGTACCAGAGCGTCACCGGCAGCAGCCGCGCGCCCGTCTGCTGGGCGAGCAGGGCAGGGCCGGCCGGCATCCGGGCCGTCTCGCCGAAGAAGTCGACCTCGACGCCGGAGGCGGACAGGTCGCGGTCGGCGACCAGGCAGACCAGGCCGCCGTCGCGCAGCCGCCGGGCCAGCGTGCCGAAGGCGGCGCCGCCGCTGTGCGGCAGGACCTCCATGCCGAGGCCCTCCCGGTAGGCGACGAAACGGTCGTACAGCGTCTCCGGCTTGAGGCGCTCGGCGACCGTGGTGAACGGGATGCCCAGCTCCGTGGTGACCCAGGCACCGGCGAGGTCCCAGTTGGCCAGGTGCGGCAGGGCGAGCACCACGCCCTTGCCCGCCGCCATGCCCTCGGTGAGGTGGTGCAGGTCCTCGGGCGTGAAGCCGCTCCTGATCCGCTCGGTGCTCCACGCGGGGAGCCGGAACGACTCCATCCAGTAGCGCAGGTACGAGCGCATGCCCGCGCGCGAGAGGGCGGCGAGCCGCTCGGGGCCCGCGTCGGGCACCACGCGCGCGTAGTTGGCCTCCAGGCGGCGCACACCCGCGCCGCGCTGCTTCCAGGCGAGGTCGGCGACGGTTCGGCCGAGCCGCACCGCGGCGGGCTCGGGAAGCTTCTTCACGGTGCCCCAGCCGGCACCGTACAGACCGTCGGCGAGGCGGTCCCGAGCGCTCACTTCGCCGCCTCGGTGCCCTGGTTCTCCTGTGCGGCGGCGTCGGCCTCGGCGGCCTCCCGGCGGACCGTGACGACACGCTGGACCAGCGTGACGAGGCTGCCGACGGCGACGATCCACAGGGCGACCGGCAGCAGGTACTGGATGCCGGGGACGCCGAACTTGTGCAGTCCGGCGAAGCCCGCGGCGACCAGCGAGATGACGAGGCGCTCGGCGCGCTCGACCAGTCCGTTCACGGCCACCGGCAGGCCGATCGCCTCGCCGCGCGCCTTGGTGTAGGACACGACCTGACCGCTGGCCAGGCAGAAGATCGACACCGCGCACAGGATGTTGTCGTCGCCCGACCCCGCGTACCAGAGGGCGAGTCCGCCGAAGATCGCGCCGTCGGCGACCCGGTCGAGGGTGGAGTCCAGGAAGGCGCCCCAGCGGCTGGAACGGCCGAGCTGGCGGGCCATGTTGCCGTCGACGAGGTCGGAGAAGACGAAGAGCGTGATCACGACCGTGCCCCAGAAGAACTCACCCATGGGGTAGAAGACCAGCGCACCCGCGACCACACCGGCGGTGCCGAGGAGCGTGACCGTGTCGGGGCTGACGCCCCGGCGGATGAGAAACGCGGCGAACGGTGTGAGGACACGCGTAAAAAATGCACGCGCGTACTTGTTCAGCATGGCCTTCCCGACGGTCGGTGTGGCGCCGCGACCCTTGCTGGCCACCGGCTGGCCCATCGTAGTCACGCGCGCGCGTGGTCGGTGGCCGGGCACCCGGAGCCGTCGCCCGGCGGCCGGCGGGGCGGCGGGATCGGCTCCTTCGTATGGACGCGGCGTGAAGGGAGTGGAAAGCTCGAAGGACCGCGGGCGTCGCCGGAGCCGCCAGTGCACGCGGTCCCGCGTGTCCGCGCCCACAGCGACCTCACCGTGCACGGGAGGCAAGGACATGGGCGACAAGGCACACACCCACCCCGGAGCCGCCGGCAGGGCGACGGCGGCCGACCATCCCACCTCCGTACGGAACGTGGTGCTGGTCGGCCACTCCGGATCGGGCAAGACGACTCTGGTGGAGGCCCTCGCGCTGACGGCGGGGGCGGTGAACCGGGCGGGCCGCGTGGAGGACGGCGGCTGCGTCTCGGACTACGACGACATGGAGCACCGCCAGCAGCGCTCCGTACAGCTCTCCCTGGTGCCGGTCGAATGGGACGGCATCAAGATCAACCTCCTGGACACTCCCGGGTACGCCGACTTCGTCGGTGAGCTGAGGGCCGGTCTGCGTGCGGCGGACGCGGCCCTCTTCGTCGTCTCGGCCTCCGACGGGGTGGACGGCTCGACCCGCATGGTCTGGGAGGAGTGCGCCGCGGTCGGGATGCCGCGCGCCATCGTGATCACGCACCTGGAGGCCGCCCGCGCGGACTTCGAGGAGACGACGCGGATCTGCGCGGAGGCGTTCGGCGGCGACGACCCCGACGCCGTACTGCCGCTGTACCTGCCGCTGCACGGACCGGCCGCCCCCGACGGGCACGCGCCCGTGACGGGGCTCGTCGGACTGCTGTCGCGCAAGCTGTTCGACTACGCCTCGGGGGAGCGTGTGGCCTCGGAGCCGGGGGAGGCGGATCTGCCGCAGCTCGACGAGGCCCGCTCCCTGCTGATCGAGGGGATCATCTCGGAGAGCGAGGACGAGACCCTCATGGAGCGCTACCTCGGCGGCGAGCAGGTCGACGTCAGGACGCTGATCGAGGATCTGGAGCGGGCCGTGGCGCGCGGGGTGTTCTTCCCCGTGCTGGCCGCCGCCCCGGCCGCCGAGGGCGCCCGGCAGGGTCTGGGCACCGTCGAGCTCCTGGAGCTGATCACGCGCGGTTTCCCGACGCCCCTGGAGCGCGCGGCACCCCGGGTCACCACCCTGGAGGGCGCCGGGCGCGAGCTGCGGATGTGCGACCCGGAGGAGTCGCTGGTCGCGGAGGTCGTCAAGACGTCCTCCGACCCGTACGTGGGCCGCATCTCGATGGTCCGCGTCTTCTCCGGCACCCTGCGCGCCGACCAGACGGTGCACGTGTCCGGGCACGGGCTGACCGACCGGGGCCACGAGGACCACGACGTGGACGAGCGGATCGGTGCCCTGTCCACGCCGTTCGGCAAGCAGCAGCGGCCGGTCTCGCACGTGATCGCGGGCGACCTGGCCTGCGTGGCCAAGCTGACCCGCGCGGAGACCGGGGACACCCTCTCGGCCAAGGACGACCCGCTGCTGATGGCCCCCTGGGAGATGCCGGACCCGCTGCTGCCGCTCGCCATCGAGGCGCACAGCAGACCCGACGAGGACAAGCTGTCCCAGGGGCTGGCGCGGCTGGTGGCCGAGGACCCGACGATGCGCCTGGAGCACAACCAGGACACCCACCAGGTGGTCCTGTGGTGCCTGGGCGAGGCGCACGCCGACGTGGCGCTGGAACGGCTGCGCAGCCGCTACGGCGTCCAGGTCGACGTGGTCCCCCACCGGGTTCCGCTGCGCGAGACGTTCGGCGGCCGGGCGGCCGGGCGGGGACGGCACGTCAAGCAGTCCGGCGGGCACGGGCAGTACGCCGTCTGCGAGATCGAGGTGGAGCCGCTGCCGGGCGGCTCGGGCATCGAGTTCGTGGACAAGGTCGTCGGCGGCGCGGTGCCCAGGCAGTTCGTCCCGTCCGTCGAGAAGGGCGTACGCGCCCAGGCGGCCAAGGGCGTCGCCGCGGGCCACCCGCTGATCGACGTGCGGGTGACGCTGCTCGACGGCAAGGCGCACTCGGTGGACTCCTCCGACGCCGCGTTCCAGACGGCGGGCGCGCTGGCACTGCGGGAGGCCGCGACGGAGGCGAAGATCCACCTGCTGGAGCCGGTCGCCGAGGTGAGCGTGCTGGTCGGCGACGACTACGTGGGCGCGGTGATGAGCGACCTGTCCGGACGGCGCGGCAAGGTGCTGGGCACCGAGCAGACCAGCGGTGGCCGGACCCTGATCAGGGCCGAGGTGCCCGAGATCGAGATCGGCCGGTACGCCGTGGACCTGCGCTCCCTCTCGCACGGCACGGCGCGCTTCGACCGCCGTTACGCACGGCACGAACCGATGCCGGCGCAGGTCGCCGACCGGCTGCGCGAGGAGGTGAGGGCGGCCTCGTAGCGAGGCCGGGTCCTGCGGTGCGGGGTCCGCCGCAGGAGGCCGCTGCCCCGGGCCGGTGTCCGCCACCCCGGCGTGCGACGGCGCGTCCGGCGGCCGATCCGCGCGCACGGGGGGCGCCTTCGGGCGTCCCGTGACGCGTGCCGGTGCCGGCGGATACGCTGATGACCAGATCAACAGGTGTGCGGGGCAGGGAAGTCGGGAAGGCCGCAGGAGCGACAGTGGTGGCGATCAGGGGGCGGGAATGACCGTTGACGGCGGGTACGCGGACTTCTTCGGACCGCAGGTGCCGCGCACGGACGACGGCGGCCAGACGGCCACCTTCGCGCTGGCCTCGGCCGCCTACCGGGACAGCCCGATGGAGGAGATCAAGAAGGCCGACAACGAGTGGCACCAAACGACCGTCAACACCGGCCGGTCCTGGGCCACGGTGTTCCGGCCCAACCTCGGCGAGGCGTTCTCCCGCGCGGTGGCCGACCGCATGCTGGGCGGCGACCGCAAGCCCCTCATCCAGTCCTTCGGCGCCGAGCCGCAGGTCGTGGTCGAGCACTGCCTCGCGGCCAACGGCATCCGCAAGAACCGTGACAACCGGCTGACCATGGTCAGCGTGGTGTGCGGGCTGCTCTTCCTGCCCGGCGCGCTGGTGTGGCTGCTCGGCTTCCAGATCCGCACCACCGTCTCCAAGGCGGAGAACAAGCAGGCCGGGGCGCTGGGCACCGCGGTGCTGTTGGCGATCGCCGCGCTGGCCGTGCTCTTCCTCGTCAAGATGCCCTTCTCCGG
Source organism: Streptomyces sp. NPDC051136 (assembly GCF_044455745.1). Lineage (NCBI taxonomy): Bacteria > Bacillati > Actinomycetota > Actinomycetes > Kitasatosporales > Streptomycetaceae > Streptomyces > Streptomyces sp. NPDC051136. The sequence continues at coordinate 159,958 of NZ_JBITFE010000015.1, forward strand.
TTTCTGGGCCTGGTACGGGCGCGCGACGGTCGTCATGCCGGTGGTGGGCTGGTTTTGGGCCAAGCGGATCTGCGAGGGCACCGCGCGAGACCTGCGCGAGCGCTGGGACGGACTGCTGTCGGGCAGCGGCGTGGGCGCCAAGGTTCCGGAGGCGGTGCCCAGCAACCCGGGCGAGACCGCGGCCGAGCAGCTGCGCCAGTCCCTGGCCAGGCTCGGCGCCGAGCAGCAGTCCAACTCCGTCTTCTACGCCGGTCCCAAGGGCATACTCGGCATGGGCACCCGCTGGGGCAGCTGGCAGCTCGCCGAGAACCTGGCGCCGGCCGACCCGGACCGGGAGATCCACCCCTTCCGCAGCTGGGACGTCGTGAAGGCCGTCCACGACCAGCTGCGCATGCTGGAGCGCGGCCCGCTGAACACCGGCGGTTTCACCAAGCCCTCCATACGGCACTGGGTCGTCACGCCGATCGGGGAGAACGCCAAGGCGGTGTCCCGTCCGGAGGGCACGGACGTCGAGGCGTACCAGGTCAAGTCGCACGCGATACAGGAGATCTGCAACAAGCAGCAGTTCGGCGCGGGCGACCGGCACTACCTGGGCGTCCAGTGGACGCTGTGGGACGGCCAGCTGGTCATCACCATGCTGATCACGGTGACCGTGCTGCACGAGACGCTGCGCATCGAGGTGACCGGACACGCCCTCGGCCCGGTGAACCCGCTGTTCACCACCAAGCCGGAGGCGCCGTCCAAGGAGGTCGCCAAGTCGTTCAAGCCGTGGGAGACCCGCAAGGTGATGCTCCCGCTGGTCACCGCGAACGAGGTGGTGCGGCTCGCCGTGCGCGCGCCGCTCACCTGGTATCCCCCGCTGCTGAACTGGCTCGGCGGCACGATCACGCTGCCGGAGCCGTTCGGCCTGCGGCACGCCTGGGCGGACCAGCCGTGGCGGCACCGGTTCATGGCCGACGACGCCCTGCGCGCGGCGGCGCCGGTGCTGCGGGTGGTGCACTCGGCGGCGATCCGGGTGCTGGACGAGAACGGCGTGGACACGGAGAAGTTCGGCACGCGGTCGTCGTTCCTCAGCACGGCCGTGCAGGATCCCACGCCGGGGAAGGCGGACCTCTACAACGCTTAGGGCGCCTCGCCGGTACGCGGCCGCGTACTAGGCGGAGGGCCAGGCCTCCGCCAGCATCTTGCGGGTGTCACCGAGCAGCTGCGGGAGCACCTTCGTGTGGCCCACCACCGGCATGAAGTTCGTGTCGCCGCCCCAGCGGGGGACGAGGTGCTGGTGGAGGTGGGCGGCGATGCCCGCGCCCGCCACCGCGCCCTGGTTCATGCCGATGTTGAAGCCGTGGGCGCCGGACGCGGTGCGCAGCGCCGTCATCGCCTGCTTGGTCAGCTCGGCCAGCTCCGCGGTCTCCACGGCGTTCAGCTCGGTGTAGTCGGCGACGTGGCGGTACGGCACCGTCATCAGGTGGCCGCCGTTGTACGGGTACAGGTTGAGCACCGCGTACACGTGCTCGCCGCGCCGGACGATCAGACCGTCCTCGTCGGACTTGGCCGGGATCGAGCAGAAGGGGCAGCCGTCGTCGGCACCGGGGCCGCTCGGCTTGTTCTCGCCCTGGATGTAGGCCATCCGGTGGGGCGTCCACAGACGCTGGAACGCGTCCTGCGTCCCGACTCCCAGCTGCTGCTCCGGCTCACTCGTCATGCGTGCAGCATATGGCGTCGCCCCCGGGGACAGGGAAAGGCCCCCGCAATCCGCCCGGGGGCCCGTCCCACGCTGTCGAACCGGACGGTCAGACCTGCACCCGGTCCTCGACGACCTTCGCGATCTTGGCGATGGCCTCGTCGAGCGGGATGCCGTTCTCCTGGGAGCCGTCGCGGTAGCGGAAGGAGACCGCGCCGTTGGCCATGTCCTCGTCGCCCGCGATGACCATGAAGGGCACCTTCTGCTTCTGGGCGTTGCGGATCTTCTTCTGCATCCGGTCGGAGGAGGAGTCGACCTCGACGCGCAGCCCCTGCTTCCTGGCGGCGACGGCGAACTTCTCCAGGTACTCGACGTGCGCGTCGCCGATCGGGATGCCGACCGCCTGGACGGGCGCCAGCCAGGCCGGGAACGCGCCCGCGTAGTGCTCCAGGAGCACCGCGAAGAACCGCTCGATGGAGCCGAACAGCGCGCGGTGGATCATGACCGGGCGGGTCTTGCCGCCGTCCGCGCCGGTGTACTCCAGCTCGAAGCGCTCGGGCAGGTTGAAGTCGAGCTGGATCGTCGACATCTGCCAGGTGCGGCCGATGGCGTCCTTGGCCTGGACGGAGATCTTCGGGCCGTAGAAGGCGGCGCCGCCCGGGTCCGCCACGAGCTCCAGGTTCTGCTTCTCGGCGACCTGGCGCAGCGTCTCGGTGGCCTCCTCCCACGCCTCGTCCGAGCCGACGAACTTCTCCGGGTCCTTGGTGGACAGCTCGAGGTAGAAGTCGTTCAGGCCGTAGTCGCGCAGCAGGTTCAGGACGAAGGTGAGCGTCTTGTCGAGCTCCTCCGACATCTGCTCGCGGGTGCAGTAGATGTGCGCGTCGTCCTGGGTGAAGCCGCGGGCGCGGGTCAGGCCGTGCACGACGCCCGACTTCTCGTACCGGTACACGGTGCCGAACTCGAACAGGCGCAGCGGCAGCTCACGGTAGGAGCGGCCGCGCGCGTCGAAGATCAGGTTGTGCATCGGGCAGTTCATGGGCTTGAGGTAGTAGTCCACGCCCTCGTCGAGCTGCATGGGCGGGTACATGCCGTCGGCGTACCAGTCCAGGTGGCCCGAGGTCTCGAAGAGCTTCCCCTTCGTCGCGTGCGGGGTGTAGACGAACTCGTAGCCCTCCTCCTCGTGGCGGCGCCGCGAGTAGTCCTCCATCACCCGGCGGATGATGCCGCCCTTGGGGTGGAAGACGGCGAGGCCGGAGCCGATCTGCTCCGGGATGGAGAACAGGTCCAGCTCGCTGCCGAGCTTGCGGTGGTCGCGCTTCTCGGCCTCGGCGAGGAACTCCAGGTGGGCCTTCAGCTCGTCCTTGGTGGGCCAGGCGGTGCCGTAGATGCGCTGGAGCATCGGGTTCTTCTCGCTGCCGCGCCAGTAGGCCGCGGCGTTGCGCATCAGCTTGAACGCCGGGATGGCGCGGGTGCTGGGCAGGTGGGGACCACGGCAGAGGTCCTTCCAGCACAGCTCGCCGGTCTTGGCGTCCAGGTTGTCGTAGATCGTCAGCTCGCCGGCGCCGACCTCGACGTCCGCGCCGTCGTCGCTGGACGCGGAGCCCTTGAGGCCGATCAGCTCCAGCTTGTACGGCTCGTCGGCCAGCTCCTCGCGGGCGGCCTCGTCGGTGACCACGCGGCGGGAGAACCGCTGCCCGCGCTTCTGGATCTCCTGCATCTTCTTCTCGATGGCCTTGAGGTCATCGGGGTGGAAGGGCTTCTCGACGTCGAAGTCGTAGTAGAAGCCGTCCTTGACGGGCGGGCCGATGCCCAGCTTGGCCTCGGGGAACAGCTCCTGCACGGCCTGCGCCATGACGTGCGCGGTGGAGTGGCGCAGGATGTTCAGACCGTCCTCGGAGGAGATCTCGACACCCTCGACGGTCTCGCCGTCCTTGACCTCGTAGGCGAGGTCCTTGAGGTCACCGGCCACGCGCGCCGCGATGATCGAGCGCTGGCCGGCGAAGAGCTCGGCGGCCGTAGTGCCCGTCGTCACCACGCGTTCTTCCCGCTCGGAATCCCGCTGGATGATCACACGGACGTCTGACACCGGTCTCTCCTGACTGAAGTGGGGCCGCGGCGCCATACCCGAGCGCACGCATGAGGGCGATCGTACCGACCCGGGCCCGCCCACCGCGAAATCAGTCCCGGCACTCCCCTCCGTCGCCGCAGGCCTCCTCGAAGAGGGCCGCGACCTCCACGTGTTCCTGGACGGCCTTCAGCAGCCGGTCCCGCTCCGCGTCGTCGACCTGGACGGGAGTGATCTCGCAGGCGCCGGTGAGCCGTCGGAACCCGCCCCGGCTCTCCAGCCGCCCCAGCACCCGCACCGGCAGCCCGACGAGGTGGGCGTGGCCGGCGATCCGGTAGGCCTCCTCGTCCAGCGCGACGCGCACGTGCGGCACCTCGGCCCCGGCCAGCACCCGCAGCCGGACGGTGCCCGGGCCGCGTGGTCCGGGCCGGCGCATGCGGACGACGGCGCCGGTGATCCGCACCGGGACGGAGGGCTCCGCGCGCAGGTAGCGGGCGGCGGCCTCGCGCAGGGCGGGCAGGTCGCCGGGCGAGAACTCGACGGGTTCGGCCAGGGCGCCGCAGCCCTCGGGGACCCCCGCGGCCGGTGCCCAGCGGACCGCGATCCTGGCTCCCTGGCTGCCCCTGACCAGGGCGACGAGCGCCTCGGTCAGCTCGTGGCTGACGCCCACGGCGACGGCCGAGTCGAAGGCCTCCATGCCGCCGGTGGCCCGCCGGTAGTCGACGGCCTCACGAGCCGCGTACAGGGCCTGGTGGAGGCGTACGGCCAGGGGGCGGGCGTTGCCGACCGGCAGGAAGGCGGTGAGGCGACGGCCGCCGGGGACGGGGCCCACCAGGACGTGCTCCAGGGCCGCGCCGGCGGCGCGCCGGTGCCGGGCGCCGTAGTAGCCCGCACGCGCGCGTGTGGCGAGTGCGCCGGCGAGCAGCATCCGGCGGGCGGCGGAGCGCAGCTGCTCCTCCGCGGTCCAGGACGCGGTGCCGCCGGGCCCCGTCGGGGTGTCGCGTTCCCAGCGGACCTCGTCGCTGGGGACGGCGAGGGAGAGCAGGATCTCGCGGGCCGCGGGCGTGCCGGTGCGGGAGAGCGCGAGCAGCGCCTCGGCGAGCAGGTCGTCGCTGTCGGGGAAGGCGCGGCTGACGGGCACCAGCAGACTGGTGCCGCCGGCGGCCGGGTCGGGCGGGGTCCAGCGGCCGTAGCGGCCCGGGGCTCCGCCTCGCCGCCGCCAGCCGTGCCGGTGGAGCAGGGCGGTCAGCACGGCCGGGTCGACCGAGCCCGGCTCGGGCGGGCGGCCGTCCCGGGCGGTGTCGTCGCGGACGTCGGCCCGGTACGGCCGTACGGAGCGCAGGGGTTCGGTGGGCCGTGCCGGTCCGCCGGAGCCCGGGGGCTCGCCGGCCGGGGGGTGCGTCATGGTGTTCCTCCCGTCCCGACCCGCGTCATGATCTCGCACAGCGCCCGGTCGTCGAAGATCCGCGCGGTCGGTATCCGCACGGTGGTGCGCCGCCGTCCGGTGACCGGATGTCCGGCGAGGTTGGTCCAGTAGCAGCAGTGCCTGAGGTCGAGCCGGTCGTGGCCGGCGCGCAGCCACTGGTCCCGGGACCGGGGGACGATCATCACGACCAGGATCTTGTGCACCGACACCGGGGTGCGGGCGAGTTTCGCCAGGTGGTCGTTGTCGAGGGTGAAGGAGAAGAACGGGCCGGGCGGGTTCGGCGCGAGCTGGTACGTCGCCTTGAGCTGCACCTTGATGGTGACCTCGTCGTCGACGGTGTGCCCCGGGGCGCTGTGGCTGACGTGCCAGTCGATGCCGTTGTCCGGGAAGGGCTGGGAGAGCGAGCAGCCCGCCGCGGCGGCGACCGCGTGGAGGTAGCCGACCTGCAAGGTCTCCATGCAGGCGGTGGTGGCGAGAGAGCCGCGTGAGGGCGCGGTGCGCTCCGGCAGCAGCCCGCCCCGTTCGGGCTGCGCGATGGCCATGACCAACAGCCTTCCAGAACTGGTGAATCCCGGCTGCGGGTCTGTGAACTGCAAAGACCCGTACTCCTGTTGTGTCCTTCCGGCGTACGTCGCAAACAGCCCGGGTATCACCGAACCGGGACAAGGGACGGCGCGTCAGCTGCCGCGCTCGGACGAGGAGTTGAGTGCCCTATGACGAGCTGGTTCGAGGGGCCGCTGGCGGCCTTCGACACGGAGACCACGGGTGTGGACATCGAGACCGACCGGATCGTGTCGGCGGCCCTCGTCGTCCAGGACGCGCCGGGGCTGCGGCCGCGGGTGACCCGGTGGCTGGTGAATCCGGGTGTGCCGGTGCCCGAGGCGGCGACGGCGGTGCACGGGCTGACCGAGGAGCACGTGCAGCGCCACGGGCGGTGGCCGGCGCCGGTGATGTACGAGATAGCGGAGGCGCTGACCGAGCAGGCCCGCGCCGGGCGTCCGCTCGTGGTGATGAACGCGCCGTTCGACCTCACCCTGCTGGACCGGGAGTTGCGCCGGCACCGCGCCTCGTCGCTCGGCCGCTGGCTGGACCGGACGTCGCTGCACGTGCTGGACCCCCGCGTGCTGGACAAGCACCTGGACCGCTACCGCAAGGGCCGACGCACCCTCACCGACCTGTGCGCGCACTACGGCGTGGAGCTGACCGGCGCGCACGACGCGGCGGCCGACGCCCAGGCGGCGCTGGAGGTCGTCCGGGCGGTGGGACGGCGCTTCCAGGCGCGGCTGGAGCGCCTCTCCCCCGCCGAGCTGCACGCCCTGCAGGCGGTGTGGCACGCGGGTCAGGCACGGGGGCTTCAGGCGTGGTTCGCGCTCAACGGCACCGAGGAGGCGGTGGATCCGGCCTGGCCGCTGCGACCGGACCTGCCGGCGGCGGCGTGACCCTCCGTCCCCGGCCCGCGTCGACGCCGGGACGGGGGTGTGGCTGGCCGAGCCCCCACGACGCGCGGCGAAGCCGCGCGGAAACGACGAAGCGACGTGGTCCGCGTATGGTGCGGACCACGTCGCTGTCGCGAGCGTGGGCGATACTGGGTTCGAACCAGTGACCTCTTCGGTGTGAACGAAGCGCTCTCCCACTGAGCTAATCGCCCGGGAACGCACTGAACCATACAGGTCCCGGCACGCTTCCTTCAAACCGCTTGCCGGCCGCCCGCCAGGTGCGCGGCCAGGCCCCGCCGCCCGGCCCGCATCATGACGCGGTGGTTGGCCCGGAACACGGGCCGTCCCGGCACGGCCAGGCGGCGCAGCAGCGGCTTGCGCACGACGACCTCCTGGTCGTAGCGCACGAGGGTGCCGGAGCCGCGAGGGGCGACCGTCCAGCGCGCCCAGCCCTCCAGGTCGCCGCTCATCGCGACCTCCAGGACCCCAGCCGCCGGATCACGCCGCCCCTCCCGCAGGACCGTCGTCAGGTCGTACGGGAGCAGTGAGCGCACCCGGAGCACACCGCTGGTGTCGTCGAGCCGGGTGACCTCGCGCACCTGGCGCCACCAGAGCGGATAGTCCTCGATCCGTTCCAGCTCCCGGTAGACGGCGGGGGCCGGCGCGGGCAGGGTCCACCGGCTGCGGAAGCGGTAATGGTTCCAGTCCACCCGAGCAGTGTGCCCGCGTCCGCGCCGATCAGCGCGGGCTACGGCATCCTGTCCCCCAGGAGCGCGAGGTTCTCGATGGCGGCGAGACCGTAGAGCGCGGTGTCGTTGGTGGACACCCAGCCGGCCTCGCTGCCCGGGACCAGGGCGACGGGGCCGCTCAGAGGCTCCGTCTTCCAGGGGGCCGACTCCTTGTAGCCGTCGGAGTCGTAGAACTTCTGCCACGCGCGCGCGGCGAGCTTGTCGTCGCCGGTCCGCACCGCCGCGTACGCGTCGAGGCGGGAATGGCCCTGGAAGAGGATGAGGCTGCCGAAGTCCGAGCCGTAGCGCTCCGCCTGTTCCGCCTTGCTCGCGTTGAAGTAGCGGCAGTAGTCGTAATACGCCTCCTCGAACTTCGGCATGTCGACGAGGTCGATCAGTTCGGCGCACAGTTCGTTCAGACCGAAGACGGCCGAAAGGTGGGAGACCTCGACCTTCGGCGCGTCGGCGACCGCGAACTTCCCGGTGTCCAGGTCGTACAGGCCGCTGCCCTGGACGAAGCCGTTGGGCTGGGCGGCGATGGTCTCCATGGTGGACAGGACGCGGTCCCGGGCCTTCTCCCACTGGGGGCCCCTGCGTTCCCACTCGGTGAGCCACGCCGAGACCAGACCGCTCCAGTCGGTGCCGAACCCGACCGACAGGGCGTTGCGGTCCGGGGTGTAGGGCTCGGTGCGGACCTTGCGGAGCGGGTCGAGGGCGAGGAAGGTCTCGTCGGAGTCGACGTTGGCGTGCATGAGGTCGCCGACGCGTTCGTCTGCGGTGAGGAAGTAGTAGAAGCGCCGGTAGGTGGTGTTGGCGATGCGTTGCTGCTTGGCGCTGTCGGCGTAGTGCTGGACGCCGTGCCGGGTGCCGAGTCCGGCCCATGCGCCGAGGTGGTAGACGTCGACCTCACCGGTGTGCCGGGTCATGGCCTCGGCGAAGCGGAAGATGTCGGCACGGCCGGAACGCAGGTAGGCGTACCAGAGCCAGAGGTCCGGGGAGAGCTCGGAGTTGTCCCAGGCGTAGCCCCCGACGTCGTAGCGCCAGACGTGCCGGGCGGTGTCGTAGGTGTGCATGATGTCGCCGTAGTCCCAGAAGCCGTACCAACGGCGTTGCTCCACCTGGTCCTTGTAGTAGGTGAAGAGGAAGTCGAGGTGGTCCTCGATCTTGGCCTTGGCGGGGGTGGAGCGGTCGGGCCGGGCGTAGAGGCCGGGGCCGAAGACGCCGGCCTTGATGAGCTGCTCGGGCGGGGCGGCCAGTTGGGGCAGTACGCGCACCGCCCCGATCTGGTCGGCGAGCGCCTCGGCGCTCGGGGTGGCGGCGTTGGCCCAGAACAGCAGTTCCGAGGTGCGGGCGATGCCGTAGGGGGTGCCGAAACCGGGCTCGTAGTCCTCGTAGGTGATGTTGAGGCCCTCGATCTGCTCGGGGAAGGTGTCCTGGCCCATGCCGTCGTGGTAGAAGCGCAGGTCCATGGGCTGGGCCTCGGGCGACCAGAGCCAGAGGGTGACCTCGGCCTCGTCGGTGTGGGCGCCGCGGATGTCGAGCTGGGCGGGGTACTTCTCCCAGAAGTCGCGCAGGCCGAAGGAGAGGCCGCCGCTCGCGCCGCCGACGTACCCGAAGCCGGAGGCACGCCGGCCACCGCCGGCGCCGATCCAGCCGTGTCCCTTCTTGGTGCGCTTGCGCAGGGTGAAGCCGTCGGCGGAGAGCTGGGAGAGGGTGTAGTCGCCCCACTCGGGGATGTACGGCAGACGGGTGGTGACCCGCTGGTCCCAGGTGGCGGGGTCGGGCAGCCTCTCGCCGGCGAACTGTGCCGCCTGGACGGCCGCCCCGGGGTCGCGGCGCAGTCCGGTGATGCCCTTGACGGCTTCCCGGAGCAGGCCGGTGCCCTCGCCGCCGAGGCGGATGTGGCGGTCGTAGGACTCGTCGCGCATCGGGACGGTGAAGCGGACGCCGAGGCCGCGGACGAAGTCGCCGCTCGCCCTGCCGGGTTCCTGCTTCCCGTCGAAGGTGACGGTGTGCACCATGCGGAACGAGTCGGCGCCCGCGTAGAAGTAGAGACGGACGGAGAAGGGGAGCCGGCCGCGGTGGCCCTTGCGGTGCCTGCCGTCGACGCGGACGACGGCGCGGACCGGGCCCTCCTGCTCGACCGTCACCTCGTCGACGGTTCCGTCGAAGCGCTCGTACGTCACCGCGCCCTGGTCGCCGTCCTCGATCTCCGGCTGGCGCAGCAGGACCAGGCGGCCGTTCTTCGCGATCTCGGTGGCGCCCCGGGTGACCGACTTGACCAGGGTGGATCCGGACGTGCCGATTCTCGCGGTGATGACGCCGGTCGATATGTCGATGGTGCCGCCGCGCCGGTCGACGGTGACCTTCTTCGCGGGGGCGGCGGGGGTGCCGGCGGCCAGGGTGAGCTTGCCGCTGCCCGAGCCGACGGCGTGGGCGGTCCACTTGAGGGAGCCGTCGGGCCACTGGGCGAGCGGCCAGGACTGTACGGGTACCGCCTTGCCGTCCGCGTCCGTGACGGAGAACGTCTGGTCCTCCCGGAAGGTGCCCCTGGGCCAGGGGACGCCGACGGTGGAGCCGGGGGCGGCGCCGAGGCCACCCTCCTCCAGCCAGGCCAGGGTGACGGGGCCGTCGTCGGCGACCGGGGCGGCGGCGGGCGCGGCCTGCGCGTTCCTGGTGCCCAGCGCCCAGCTGAACTGGGCGGCGGCGCCGGCCACGGCGGCGGCCTTGAGGAGGGACCTGCGGGGGATGGGGGACATGGCCTTTCCTTTCCGTGCGGATGTTCAAGGTGTCAAGGGCATGACAGATAGAGGGGCGACGGAAGCAGCGGCCTCGTTGCGAAGGGGCGGCCGGCGCGGCGCACTCGACCGCCCCCGTGGGGGGTGCCGGGTCAGCGGCGCCGGTGGCGTTCCTCCACCGCGACGGCCGCCGCGGCGACGGCGCCCAGGACGGCGACGGCCAGCGGAGCGCTGAACCAGGCGGAGCAGACCACGACGGCCAGCCCGCCGACGAGGAGGAAGGAACCGGCGGGGTCGAGCACGGTGCGCCGGCCCGCCCGGGCGAGCAGCGACCGCCAGGAGGCGCCGGGGCGCCAGTCCGCCGCGGCGCGCAGTCCCGCGACGGCCGCGCCGATCAGGGCGAGGACGCCGACGGCGCCGACCGCCTGTCCGCCGGGCAGACCGTCCCGGACGGCCCGTACGTCCACCCAGACGACCGCCGACGCGGCCCAGTCGGCCACCCCGACGAGCCACCCGCGGCGCACCGCCGCCCGGAAGTCGGCGACGAACTCCCGCCATCCGCCGCTCTCGTGGGCCAGCCGGCGCCGGAGATGCCGGGACCCGGCCGCGAAGGCGGCGGGGTAGGTGACCAACGGCAGCGCCGCCACCGCGATCCACACGCCGGTGAGCAGGCATTCGGCGAACAGGGCGAATCCCTGGGCGAACCGGGACTCCCCCGGCTGCGTACGGGCCTTCACACGCGCTTCGGTCATCGGAGTCCCCTCAGCCCTTCAGGCCGGACGTCGCCATGCCGTCGATCAGGTAGCGCTGGAAGGCCAGGAAGAAGGCGAGGACCGGCAGCAGGGCGACGAGCGACATGGCGATCATGCCGCCGTAGTTCGCCAGGCCCTCCTGGTCCACGAACATCTTCAGGCCGAGGGAGATCGTGTACTTGCCGGGCTCGTTGAGGTAGATCAACGGGCCCATGAAGTCGTTCCAGGAGTTGATGAAGGTGAAGATCGCGCTGGTGATCAGCGCCGGCCGGCTCAGCGGGAGCACGATCGACCAGTAGATGCGGAAGTGTCCGCAGCCGTCCAGCCGGGCGGCCTCGTCCAGTTCCCTGGGCAGGTTGCGCATGAACTGCACCATCAGGAAGACGAAGAACGCCTCGGTGGCCAGGTACTTCCCCAGCAGGAGCGGGGTGTACGTGTTGATCATGTCCAGGTTGCGGAACAGCACGTACTGCGGGATCAGCAGCACGTGGTACGGCAGCAGCAACGTGCCGATCATGAGGGTGAACAGCAGGTTGCGGCCGGCGAACCTGATCTTCGCGAAGGCGTACGCGGTCAGCGAGCAGGAGACCACGATCCCGATCACGGATCCGACGGCGAGGACGAGGGAGTTGACGAAGAACGTCGAGATGGAGATGTCCGCGATGCCGTCGGCGAGGCTCGTGTAGTTGGACGTGATCGGGTCGCCCGGGAAGAGGTCCAGGCTGCCGACGATGTCGCCGCTCTCCTTGAAGGAGCCGCCGATCACCCAGAGCACCGGGTAGAGGATCACGGCGAGGATCGCCAGCGACCCGATGTGCCAGGCCAGCGACCCGGGCAGCCCGCGCCGCGGTGCGGGCGCCCGGCCGGGGCGGGGACGGGCGGAGCGGGGACGGTCGGCCTCGCCGGCCGGTGTGACGTCGGTGGCCTGCGCGCTCATCGGCCGCCCTCCTCGTAGTGCACCCAGCGCTTCTGGGACCAGAACAGCACCGCGGTGACCAGGGCGACCGCGATCAGGAGCATCCACGCCATGGCGGAGGCCAGGCCCATGCGGCTGTTCTCGAAGCCCTGGACGTACAGGTAGCAGGTGTAGACCATCGTGCCGTCGGCGGGACCGCAGGCGTTGCCCCCGGCGCCGCCGCCCACGATGTAGGCCGAGCTGAAGATCTGGAAGGAGTGGATGGTCTCCAGCAGGACGTTGAAGAAGAGGACCGGGGAGATCATCGGCAGGGTGATGTTCCAGAACTGCCGCGGCTTTCCCGCCCCGTCCACGTCGGCCGCCTCGTACAGCTCGCGCGGCACCTGTTTGAGACCGGCCAGGAAGATGACCATCGGGGCGCCGAACTGCCAGACGGTCAGCGCCACCAGACTGTAGATGATCAGCTCCGGGTCGCCGGTCCAGCCGCCGGCGTCGATCCCGAAGAGCTGCTGGGTGCGGTCGACGACGGCGTCGTCCGAGAAGATCGCCTTCCAGACGATGGCGACCGACACGCTCGCGCCGATCAGGGACGGTGCGTAGAAGGCGGCCCGGTAGAAGGCCTGCCCGCGCCGCTTCTGGGCCAGCAGCAGGGCGACGCCGAGCGCCGCGATCAGCTTGATCGGCGTGCCGACCACGACGTACCACAGGGTGACGCGGACCGAGTGGCGCCAGCGGGGGTCGCCGAACATCTCGGAGAAGTTGTCCAGGCCGATCCACCGGGGGGCGTCGAACAGGTTGTAGTCGGTGAACGCGAAGTAGAGCGAGGCGGCCATCGGTCCCGCCGTCAGCAGCAGGAATCCGGCGATCCAGGGGGACATGAAGAGGTATCCGGCCAGGTTCTCCCGGCGGCCGTGCCGCTTCGGGCCGGTGCGGCGCGGGGACTTCACCGGACCGTGCCGCGGCTCGGAGACCGCCGGGCCCTCCGTCGCGGGGGCGTGTGTCACGGCGCTTCCCATCAGCCGGCGAGAGCCGTCTTCGACTCGGTGAAGAACTGCCCGACGGCCTCCTCGACGGACCGCGAGCCGAGTGCCATCTCCTCGGCGATGCGCAGGAAGGCGGCCTCGCAGATGTCGGCACCGTTCGGGTGCGGGGTGATCCGCTCCAGGACTCCGGCCTCGACGAGCGACTCCTCGTAGGCGGCGATGGCCTTGTTGACCGGGTCGGTCGGCCGGTAGGCGTCGTACTGGGCCTGCGTGGTGGGGACACCGCGGTCGTATCCCATGATCTTGGCGACCTCGGGGTCGTGGACCATGAAGTCGATGAACTGCGCTGCTTCCCTGGGGTGCTGGGTGCGCTTGTAGGCGCTGAGCATCAGCGAGCCGAGGTACTGTCCGGTCCGCTTGCCGTCCGTGGTCGGGATCGGCGCGATCCCGTACTCGCTCTTGCCCTCGGAGGTGTAGCGGACGGTGAAGTTGTCCCAGGTGAACTCGCTGCCGGCCAGCTCCGCGGAGAGCGCCGACTTGGGCTTGATCTGGGCGACCTTCTTGGGGTCGGCGAAGAGGCCGGACTTCACGTCCTTCTCCGCCTTGGTCCACCAGGCGGTCAGGTCGGCCTCGGTGAAGCCGAGTCCGTCCTCGGTGAAGAAGGCCTTGCCGTGCTGACGCAGGTACAGGTCGTAGAGGTACATGACGCCGTACATCCCGCTGTCGCCGGCCCGGCCGGCCCGGTCGCGGACCCTCGTCATCGCCGCGTCGAAGTCGTCCCAGGTCCAGCCCTGTTCGGGCTTGATTCCGGCCCGGGTGTAGACGTGCTTGTCGATGACCAGGGCCATCGAATTGGAACCGACGGGAACGCCCAGGAGTTTGCCGTCGATCTCGCCGAACTTCTCCAGGCCCGCGCGGAATCCGTCCATGGAGAGGTTTCCCGCCTCGACCTGCTTCCCGAGATCGAGCAGGACGTTCTTGGCATCGTATTTGCGGAGAAATCCGATGGCATTCTGGAAGACGTCCGGCGGATTCCCCCCGGACGCCTGGGTGTTGAACTTCTTCCAGAAGTCGGTGTACGGCTGGAAGTCGGTCTTCACCTTGATCTTCGGGTACTTCTTCTCGAAGAGCGCGATGGTCTTGTTGATGCGTTCCGCCCGGTCCTCGGCGCCCCACCAGGAGTAACGGATCGTCACCGTTCCGTCCCCGGAGCCGCTGCCGCCGCCGCACGCGGTAGCCGTGGCCCCCAGTCCCGCGACGGCCAGCGAGGCCCCGGCCGCCTTGAGGATCGTCCGCCTCCCGGTCTGCCGTTCCGCATTTACGCCCTGCTGCATACGAGCCTCCCGCGACGCCGCGTCCGCCTCATGAATCGTTTCAAGTAAGCGCTTGCTGGCACAAGGTACGGAGGCCCCGGGGGCGCGTCAATGATTCGGACAGGAATTCAACGGCGGCGGGCGGCGAGGACTACGGAGCCGGCCCGGCGGGCCATCGCCGGCGGCGGGGAGAACACCCAGGTCCGCGCGGCGCGACCGACGGGCCGAACGCGCCCGAGCGCACCGGCGGGGGCGGCGCGGAAGGTCACGGTTGGGTGAAGGCGGACGGAAACGGAATCCACCCGCATCCCGCGCGCCCCGCACGCGGGCGGCACACCGGTACGACAGCGCGCACCCGGGCGGCGCCGATGAGCACCGCACGAGCGGGCGGCACGGGCACGGGCGCCGCACCCGGGGCAAGCGCACACGCAGGCGGGGGGGGGGGGGGGGGGGGGGGGGGGGGGGGGGGGGGGGGGGGGGGGGGGGTGGTGGGGGGGGGGGAAACGCGCAACCGCCACGCCACCCCCACCCCCCCCCCCACCC
>NZ_JBITFE010000015.1:174548-181884 GCF_044455745.1 Streptomyces sp. NPDC051136
CGGGCGGGCCGGGCGGCGCCCCCCCCCCCCCGCGCCCCCCCCCCCCGCGCCCCGCCCCCCCCCCCCCCCCCCCCCCCCCCCCCGCCTGATGATCCGGTGGGCGATACTGGGTTCGAACCAGTGACCTCTTCGGTGTGAACGAAGCGCTCTCCCACTGAGCTAATCGCCCGGACGCAGGAAGAACATTACCCCATGTCACAGGCGCCCGTGACCAGCGGGGGCGGCGACGGCGCACCCCCGCGGGCGATCACTGGTCCTTGATCTTCCAGGGCATCTGGAGACCGAACTTCCACAGGTAGACCCCGGCCAGCACGGCGATGATCACCACGCCGATCGAGGTCAGGATGATGTTCCGGCGCCGCACCCGCGGATCGAGGGCACGCTGCGCCGCCTCGGTGACCTTGCGCTTGGTCCAGCGCAGCACCAGCTGGGCCCAGACGAACTCGGTCGCCCAGATCGCCATGCCGCCGAAGATCACGACCCAGCCGGGTCCCGGCAGCGGCAGCATGATGATGCCGGCCACCACGACCGCCAGGCCGACGACGAAGACGCCGACCTGCCAGCTCACGTGCAGCGCACGGCGCGCCTTGATGAATTCCGGCGCCCGCGAACCGAGCGCCCGCTCGGCCGCGGCCTCGTCCGTCCCCGAACGGTCCTCGGCCACGGCTGCCTCGCCGCGCTTGTTACTCCCCGTGTTCATACGGCCAAACACTACCGGAGCGAAACCTGTCACCGGAATGGGTGCAGGACCCGAACGGCCACTCGGCCGGAAGAGTTACCTAAACACACGCAAAACACTCAGAGGGGTTTACAACGGCACCGTAGGTGGCATGTCGATTTCGCCGACGTGCGAATCCCCGAGCGCACACTGAGCGAAAGGCCCTGGCGCTTATGAACACCACGGTCAGCTGCGAGCTGCACCTGCGCCTCGTTGTGTCGAGCGAGTCCTCCCTGCCTGTCCCCGCAGGCCTGCGGTACGACACGGCCGACCCCTACGCCGTGCACGCCACCTTCCACACCGGAGCCGAGGAGACCGTCGAGTGGGTGTTCGCCCGCGACCTCCTCGCCGAAGGTCTTCACCGACCGACCGGGACCGGCGACGTCCGTGTCTGGCCGTCCCGCAGTCACGGCCAGGGCGTCGTGTGCATCGCTCTCAGCTCCCCGGAGGGCGAAGCACTGCTCGAGGCCCCGGCGCGGGCCCTGGAGTCCTTCCTGAAGCGCACAGACGCCGCCGTGCCCCCCGGCACGGAACACCGGCACTTCGACCTCGATCAGGAGCTCTCGCACATCCTGGCGGAAAGCTAGGGCGGGGCCTCACGCCAAGCCGCCCGTCGCCGTCGACTCGGGGTGACGGCACGGGCCAGGACAACCGCATAGGGCACACACCGGCGTCGCCGCCGCGGATCACCGCGGGGGCGGCGCCGGTGCGCTTGGGGGCCGCGCCGTCGCGTGAGGGGCGGCGGGAACGAAGACGGGCCGGCCGCCGTTGTAGGGGGCGACCGACGGCCGGGGCGGGATCGCGGCCGGATCCCCCACCGCGCGAGCCACTACCATCGGCCAGCATCGGCGGGCGCCCGCCCGACCACCAGGCCAGGGAGCGAAACGTGCTGATCACCCACGACACCCGGTGCGCCCTCGACACCGTGGTGGATCTGGTGAACACCGTGCCGGAGGACGAATCGGCTCCGGACGGGCTGCCGGACGTCCCGGCCCTCCAGGAATTCGTGGGAACGCACGAGATCAGCGACGTCGGCGTGCTCTCGGAAGTCGACCTCTCGGCGGTCCGCCGGGTCCGCGGACGGTTCGCGGCGGTCTTCGCCGCCCCCGACGCCCGGACGGCCGCGGGCCTGATCAACGACCTGGTCGCGGCCGCCGGCACCACGCCCCGGCTCACCGACCACGACGGCTACGACTGGCACATCCACTACTTCGCGCCCGGTGCCTCCGTGGCGGACCACCTCACCGCGGACTGCGGGATGGCCCTGGCGTTCTTCGTGGTCGCCGGGGAGCAGGAGCGGCTGCGGCGGTGCGAGGCCCCCGACTGCCGGCGCGCCTTCGTCGACCTGTCCCGGAACCGCTCGCGGCGCTACTGCGACAGCCGCACCTGCGGAAACCGCCTGCACGTGGCCGCCTACCGGGCCCGGCGCAAGGAGGCGGCGGGCTGACGCGCTCGGCGGAGGCCCGGGACGGGTGGGGGTGCTCGGACGGCGACGCGGCCCCCGGCGGGTGACGCCGGGGAGCGCGGGTACGGCTCACAGCAACAGCAGATCGTGCAACGAAGCCATGAGCAGCAGGCACCCGATCACCGCAAGGAAGATCATGAGCGGTGGCTGGGAAAGGGCGAAGAGGCAGCCGCGTGGTGGGTCCTGCTGCCGCGCGGTGTCGCTCTGTCTCGTGTCCAGCTGGGAGTCCAGCTGAGTGGTGTCCGGCATCTCGCCGCGATGATGACGCAGGCGGCGGGGTCCACGCGATCAACACGCTCGTAACGACCGGGAGTTCGTTGAATGTCGCAAGGTCCGGTCACATCGTGATCATTCCGGAGCGCGCACTGTCGGCCTCGGACCGCTGTGTCGTTTCAGCCCGCTCAGCCCGCGGCCGTCGCGTGCGGGCGCCGGTCCTCAGATCCCGTGCTTCTTGAGGATGGCCTCGATGTCGCTGAAGTCGTCGTCACCGCCCCGGGACGCCTTCGCGGGCCTCGGTGCGGGCTCGGCGGCGGGACGGGAGCCCGAGCCGAGGGAGGGCGCGGAGGCTCCCGGCGCCACCGCGTCGCGTCGTGCCGCGGCCCGGGCCTCCTTGCGTTCCTTGCGGGTGCCGCCGCGGCGGCGCTCCACGGCACGGGTGGTCATGAAGAGCACCCAGGCCACGCCGAGCACTCCGAAGCCCGCCCAGGCGACCGGGCTGAAGGCCGTGTCGGCCAGCCACTCGACGACCCCCGTCATCACCAGGCCGACGGGGACCAGCGAGTAGGCGGCGATCCGGGCGGCGGTGAGGAAACGCCTGCGGTACGCGGTGACCGCCGCGATGCCCAGGCCCGCCGCGGACACCGCGGAGCAGACGGTCTCGGCAATCATCCGGTCCTCCAGGCTTGGCTCGGTCGGGCATGAGTACTTCGTCCCTTCCATCCTGCACCGTCCGCCCGGCACGGGGCCATGCCGGGAGGCCGAGATCAGGGAGATCTCGGGGTCGGCTCCTCCGCAGGTGCCGGTGGGCGGCGTACGGCGCCGGTTGGGGCGGCGCGCCGCGGGCTGGGAGGATGGGGGCATGAGCGACTCCTCCCCCGACCGTCCCGCCGCGCCCGTCCTCGACGTCTGGTGCGAGCTCCAGTGCCCGGACTGCCGTACCGCCCTGGACGACCTCCGTGCCCTGCGCGCCCGCTACGGCGACCGGCTGGAGGTGCGGCTGCGGCACTTCCCGCTGGAGAAGCACAAGCACGCCTTCGCCGCCGCGCAGGCCGCCGAGGAGGCCGTCGCCCAGGGCAAGGGCTGGCCGTACGCCGAGGCCGTCCTGGGGCGCGTCGCGGAGCTGGACCGCGAGGGGGAGCCCTTCCTCATCGAGATGGCCCGGGAACTGGGCCTGGACGCGGAGGAGTTCGACACGGCGCTGATCGACGGCCGGCACATCCTGATCGTCGACGCCGACCAGGCCGAGGGCAAGGCGATCGGCGTGACCGGCACCCCGACGTACGTGATCGGCGGCGAGCGCCTCGACGGCGGCAAGAGCCAGGAAGGGCTGCGCGAGCGCGTCGAGGAGATCGCCGACCGGTTGCTCGCCGAGCGGCAGGGCTGAGGACGGGACGGGCGGCCGGACACGGCCGCCCGCCGTCAGAGCAGCGGCTTGCCGTAGCTGTACCGCGTGGTGCGGTAGCCGAGCGACTCGTAGAGCCGTTCGGCCGCGGTGTTCCCGGCGAAGACGTTGAGGCCGATCAGCGAGTGGCCGGCGGCGATCGCCTGAGCCTCGGCCAGCAGCATCAGGGTGCGGCCGTGCCCCCGGCCCCGGTGGGCCGCGTCGGCCTCGACGTCGAAGACGAAGGCCCGGTCCTCGCGCAGCGCCAGCCACAGGATCCCGACCCGCTCGCCCTCCTGCTCCAACACGCTGAACAGCATGTTCTCGGTGTCCGCCCCCTGGGGCAGCAGCACCTCGTGATCGCGGCGGGCCTTCGCGCGGGCGTCCTCCTCGGGCACGCCCCGCTCCATCCAGGTACGGGCGTACTGCTCGGCCTCGTACGCCTGCCACGCGGTGAATTCGTCCGGTGTCATGGGCCGGGCCCGGCTGCCCGCGGGCAGGGCGGGCGGGGTCCCGCCGAGCGGCTTGGCCATGGTGCGGTTGCGCAGGACGTATCCGAGTGCCTCCGCGAGCCGCGTGCCCGCCTCGGCGTCCGCGTCGACGGGTGCCTCGATCAGCCGGCAGCCCCAGCCGCGTGCCACCTCCTCCGCGGCGAGCGCGGCCACGGTGCCCCGGCCGCGCCGGCGGTCCGGGCCGTCGACGCGCAGCTTGCGGATCACGGCCACCGAAGGACCGAGGTCGCGTGAGGTGCCGAGGTGCAGTACGCCGACGGGGCGGCTGTTCACACACACCTGGTAGTGGCGCGAACGGGTCCCGTCGGCGGCGCGCTGGAGCGGCTCGGTCGGCCGCAGGGTCGTTGTCATCACGGCAGTTCTACCCACCGGGCGGGCGCAGGGCAGCCGAATATCGGCGGCTTCGCGGGTCGGTCACGGATCCAGGTCGTCCCCGGACCGCTCCTCGAAGACGCGCATGGCCTTGGCGGTGACCGGCCCGGGGGCGTTCGGCAGTTCACGGTCGTCGACGCGGTGCACGGCCTGTACGTCGCGCAGCGTGGAGGTCAGGAACACCTCGTCGGCGCGGTCCAGGACGTCCAGCGGGAGGTCGGTCTCGCGGGCGCCGGTCCACTCGACGGCCAGGGCGCGGGTGATGCCGGCGAGGCAGCCGGAGGCGACCGGCGGGGTGTGGATCTCGCCGTCCAGGACGACGAAGACGTTCGACCCGGTGCCCTCGCAGAGCTGTCCCACCGTGTTGCCGAACAGGGCCTCGGTGGCGCCCCGTTCGCGGGCCCGGGCGAGGGCGACCACGTTCTCCGCGTACGAGGTGGTCTTCAGGCCGGTGAGCGCGCCGCGTTCGTTGCGGGTCCACGGCACGGTGATCACGGCGGTGGAGTCGGGGCGGCGGCCGGTCTCGCCGAGGGCGACGACGAGGGTCGGGCCGCTCTCGCCGCGGTCGGAGCCGAGGGGGCCGTGGCCGCCGGTGTAGGTGATGCGCAGCCGGCCGAGCGGCATCGGGTTGGCCTCGATGACGGCGGCGCAAGCGCGGCGCACCTCGTCAAGGTCGGGGTCGGGCAGGCCGAGGCCGCGGGCCGAGCGGGTCAGCCGGTCCAGGTGCCGGGTCAGCGCGAACGGCCTGCCGTCCACCGCCTTCACCGTCTCGAAGATGCCGTCGCCCACGGTCAGCCCGTGGTCGAGGACGGAGACGCGGGCGGACCCGATGTCCTGCAACCCGCCGTCGAGCCAGATCTTCACGTCGCCAGCGCCTCTCCACTCTCGTTCGCCTCGTACACCCCCGACGCTACCGCGAGCAGCCGGGACGCCTTGAGTTCGGTCTCCCGCCACTCGCCCTCCGGGTCGGAGCCCCAGGTGATGCCGGCGCCGGTGCCGAAGCACAGCCGCCCGGCACCGCCGCCGGCGGACCGCTCGATCCAGAAGGTACGGATGCCGACGGCCAGCTCGGCGGTCCCCCGGTCGGCGTCGACCCAGCCGACGCCTCCGCAGTACGGGCCCCGGGGCGCGGTCTCCAGCGCGTCGATGATCCGCAGGGCGCTGGACTTGGGGGCGCCGGTGACGGAGCCGGGCGGGAAGGCGGCGTCGAGCAGCTGCGGCCAGCCGGCCTCCGCGGACAGTTCGCCGCGCACCGTGGACACCAGGTGGACGAGGCCGGGGTGCTTCTCCACGACGCACAGGTCGGGCACCGTGACCGTGCCCGTGGCGGCGACCTGCCCCAGGTCGTTGCGGACCAGGTCCACGATCATGACGTTCTCGGCGTAGTCCTTCTCCAGCAGGTCGGCCTCGGTCCGCCCGGTGCCCTTGATCGGCCCGGACTCGACCGTCCGGCCGTCCCGGCGCAGGAACAGCTCGGGCGACGCGGTGGCGATCTCGACGCCGTGCCCGGGCAGCCGCATCGTCCCGGCGTACGGCGCCGGGTTGCCGCGGGCGAGCAGGGCGGTGAGCGCGTCGACGTCGGCGCCGGGGCCGATCGGCGCCGACAGCACCCGGCAGAGGTTGGCCTGGTAGACCTCGCCGGCGGCTATGTGCTCGCGGATGCGCCGCACGGCCGCCGTGTACGCCGCGCGGTCGAGCGACGACGTCCAGTCGCCGGCGGCCGGTCCGCGCCAGGCGCCCGGCAGCGGCGCGGGCACCGGCTCGGTCCGTACGTCCGCGAAGCGTGCGCAGGTCAGGCGCCCCTCGAAGTCCGCGCAGACGGCCCAGAACCCCTCGGAGTCGAGGGCGGCGGGATCGCTCGTGACGTCGAGGAGACCGGTGGCGAGCCGGCCGCCGAAGCGGGCGAGAGGAGGGAGGTCGGGCACACTGCCGAGTCTAGGCCGGTGGCCCCGGCATGACCCGAACGTGCCCTTCCGGGTGCCCTGACCAGGCCCGTGGGTGGACGCACCGCAGCACGCTGCACAAACGCGTTTTTGTACTGGCTCCGGAATCCGCTAGAGTTCATCACGTCGCCGGGCCGCGCAAGCGGACCGAACCGACAGGCGGACGTAGCTCAGTTGGTAGAGCGCAACCTTGCCAAGGTTGAGGTCGCGAGTTCGAGCCTCGTCGTCCGCTCGCAGGACAGGGGGCCTCCCGGGCCTCCTACACTCCTGGTGGAGTGGCCGAGAGGCGAGGCAACGGCCTGCAAAGCCGTCTACACGGGTTCAAATCCCGTCTCCACCTCCAAGGACGATTAGCTCAGCGGGAGAGCGCTTCCCTGACACGGAAGAGGTCACTGGTTCAATCCCAGTATCGTCCACTGATCCGCAAGGATCACCGATCCGTACGGATCCCCGCGCGATTAGCTCAGCGGGAGAGCGCTTCCCTGACACGGAAGAGGTCACTGGTTCAATCCCAGTATCGCGCACGCAGCACTCGCACCATCCCGGACGATTAGCTCAGCGGGAGAGCGCTTCCCTGACACGGAAGAGGTCACTGGTTCAATCCCAGTATCGTCCACACCGAACGAAGCCCCGGCCGTCTCCACGGCCGGGGCTTCGTCGTGGGGGGGGGGGGGCCGCGGGGGGGCCCCCCGGGGGGGCGCGGGGGGGGCGGCGGGGGGGGGCCGG
>NZ_JBITFE010000016.1:0-153625 GCF_044455745.1 Streptomyces sp. NPDC051136
GAAACGCCCGGTTACATTTCGAACCCGGAAGCTAAGCCTTACAGCGCCGATGGTACTGCAGGGGGGACCCTGTGGGAGAGTAGGACGCCGCCGAATTCCTTTTAGAGCTCTGGCTCTTGGGCACGCAGCCCGAGAGCCAGAGCTTTTTTGCGTTGAGGTAAGGTCAGTGGGCATCATCGGCTCGTTCACCCCAGGAGGCCCCCGCGTGGAGGTCCAGGAGACCCGCGTGCAGACCGACCGGGTCTTCACCATCCCGAACATCCTCAGCATGGCGCGCCTGGTCGGCGTGCCCGTCTTCCTGTGGCTCATCCTGCGGCCCGAGTTCGGCGGCCCGCAGAGTGACGGCTGGGCGCTGTTGGTGCTGGCCCTCAGCGGGGTCAGCGACTACCTGGACGGAAAGCTCGCACGGCGCTGGAACCAGATCAGCAGCCTCGGCCGGCTCCTGGACCCGGCCGCCGACCGCCTCTACATCCTGTCGACGCTGGTCGGACTCACCTGGCGCGAAATTCTCCCGCTCTGGTTGACCCTTGTACTGCTGGCCCGGGAAGCGGTCCTGCTGGTGATGGTGGGCGTTCTCCGGCGGCACGGCTATCCGCCGCCGCAGGTGAACTTCCTGGGCAAGGCCGCCACCTTCAACCTCATGTACGCCTTCCCGCTGCTTCTGCTCAGTGACGGAAGCGGATGGATCGCGTCACTCGCCGCAGTTTTCGGATGGGCGTTCGCTGGGTGGGGTACAACCCTGTACTGGTGGGCAGGTGTTCTCTACATGGTGCAGGTCCGCCGCTTGGTACGTGCGGACTCCGCAGCCGATTGAACTCACAGATTGTGCGGCCCCGGTGGCCGGATGGCCCGCGCTGCAAAAGTGCGGGACCCTGGACGGGTGAAGTCGGCTGAACCGTCATCTCTCAGAGGAGGACGCTTCCGACATGAAGGCCGTCGTGATGGCTGGAGGCGAAGGTACACGCCTTCGTCCCATGACCTCGAGCATGCCCAAGCCGCTCCTGCCGGTGGCCAACCGGCCGATCATGGAGCATGTGCTTCGGTTGCTCAAAAGGCATGGGCTCAACGAGACCGTCGTCACCGTTCAGTTCCTGGCCTCACTGGTCAAGAACTACTTCGGTGACGGCGAAGAGCTCGGGATGGAGCTCACCTATGCCAACGAGGAGAAGCCACTCGGTACCGCCGGAAGCGTCAAGAACGCCGAGGAAGCGCTGAAGGACGACGCCTTCCTCGTTATCTCCGGTGACGCCCTGACCGACTTCGACCTCACCGACCTGATCAATTTCCACAAGGAAAAGGGCTCGCTCGTCACCGTGTGTCTGACGCGGGTGCCCAACCCCCTTGAATTCGGCATCACCATCGTCGACGAAGAGGGCAAGGTCGAACGCTTCCTGGAGAAGCCGACCTGGGGCCAGGTCTTCTCGGACACCGTGAACACCGGAATCTACGTCATGGAGCCCGAGGTCTTCGACTACGTCGACCCCGATGTGCCCGTGGACTGGTCCGGTGACGTCTTCCCGCAGCTGATGAAGGAAGGGAAGCCCATCTACGGCTACGTCGCCGAGGGCTACTGGGAGGACGTCGGCACCCACGAGAGCTACGTGAAGGCCCAGGCCGACGTCCTGGAGCGCAAGGTCGACGTCGACATCGACGGTTTCGAGATCTCGCCCGGTGTCTGGGTGGCCGAGGGTGCCGAGGTGCATCCGGACGCCGTGCTGCGCGGGCCCCTGTACATCGGCGACTACGCCAAGGTCGAGGCCGGGGCCGAGATCCGGGAACACACCGTGATCGGGTCCAACGTCGTCGTCAAGAGCGGCGCCTTCCTGCACAAGGCCGTGGTGGCCGACAACGTCTACGTCGGACCGCACAGCAACCTGCGGGGCTGCGTGGTCGGCAAGAACACCGACATCATGCGTGCCGCGCGGATCGAGGACGGCGCGGTCATCGGTGACGAATGCCTGGTCGGTGAGGAATCGATCATCCAGGGCAATGTGCGGGTCTACCCGTTCAAGACCATCGAGGCCGGCGCCTTCGTCAACACCTCGGTGATCTGGGAGTCCCGCGGGCAGGCGCACCTGTTCGGTGCCCGCGGTGTCTCAGGCATCCTGAACGTGGAGATCACCCCGGAGCTCGCGGTGCGGCTGGCCGGCGCGTACGCGACGACCCTGAAGAAGGGGTCCACCGTCACCACGGCCCGCGACCACTCCCGTGGTGCCCGTGCGCTGAAGCGGGCGGTGATCTCCGCTCTGCAGGCCAGCGCCATCGACGTACGCGACCTGGAGAACGTACCGCTGCCCGTGGCGCGGCAGCAGACCGCGCGGGGCAGTGCCGGCGGCATCATGATCCGGACCACCCCGGGTGTGCCGGACTCCGTCGACATCATGTTCTTCGACGGCCAGGGCGCCGACCTCTCGCAGGGGAGTCAGCGGAAGCTGGACCGGGTGTTCGCGCGCCAGGAGTACCGGCGGGCGTTCCCCGGAGAGATCGGGGACCTGCACTTCCCGTCGAGTGTCTTCGACTCCTACACCGGGTCGCTGCTGCGGAACGTCGACATCACGGGCATCGCGGAGTCCGGGCTCAAGGTGGTCGTCGACGCGTCCAACGGCAGCGCCGGGCTGGTGCTGCCCAGCCTGCTCGGGAAGCTCGGCGTCGACTCGCTGACCATCAACCCCGGTCTCGACGAGGCCAGGCCCACGGAGTCGGCCGACATGCGCCGGTCCGGCCTGGTGCGCCTCGGTGAGATCGTCGCGTCCTCGCGGGCCGCGTTCGGCGTGCGGTTCGACCCGGTCGGTGAGCGGCTGTCGCTCGTCGACGAGAAGGGCCGCATCATCGAGGACGACCGTGCGCTGCTGGTGATGCTGGACCTGATCGCGGCCGAGCGGCGCAGTGGACGGGTCGCGCTGCCGGTGACGACCACCAGGATCGCCGAGCAGGTCGCCGCGTACCACGGCACGCAGGTGGAGTGGACGACCACCTCTCCCGACGACCTGACCCGGGTCGGCGGCGAGGAAGGGGCGATCTTCGGCGGAGACGGCAAGGGCGGCTTCATCGTCCCCGAGTTCAGCAGCGTGTACGACGGCACCGCGGCCTTCGTGCGGCTGATCGGACTGGTCGCGCGCACCCAGCTCACCCTGAGCCAGATCGACGCGCGGATCCCGCGGGCCCACGTGCTCAAGCGGGACCTGGCCACTCCCTGGGCCGTCAAGGGCCTGGTGATGCGGCGGGTCGTCGAGGCGGCCGGGGACCGGTCCGTGGACACCACGGACGGAGTCCGGGTCGTCGAGGCCGACGGGCGCTGGGTGATGGTGCTGCCCGACCCGGCGGAGGCGGTCACGCACCTGTGGGCCGAGGGCCCCGACGACGCCTCGGCGCAGGCGCTGCTGGACGAATGGGCCGCGGTGGTGGACAGCGCGGGCCGCTAGGACGGGCCGCACGCGTACGTGCCGGACAAGTGTCCCCAAGGGGGCCTGTCCGGCACGCCGGTGGGGCCGTTCGGAGGTAGTGGCGGCGGCGTGCGACGATGTGCGGCATGCCGCAGCCACCCCCCGTTCGGAGCACAGCCACGCGGCCCGCGCGCCCGGACGCGTCCATGTCGTTGCTGACGAACGTCATGGACCACAGTCTCGACGACGGATACGCCGAGGCCGCCGCGCGGAAGAAGGCCGACGGCGGCGGCGGGATGCCCCGGACGCTCCGGGCCAAGCTGGGCCTGGCGGCCGGTCTCGTGCTCGCGGCCCTGGTCGTGACCGTCGGCGCCGCCCAGGCACGGGTGGCCGCTCCCGTGGTCGCCAAGGAACGTGAAGAGCTGGTCGACCGCATAGAGGGCGAGACCTCGGCCGCCGACAAGCTGGAGAAGAGCGTCGACGCGCTGCGCGACGACGTGAACACGCGACGGCGCGAGGCGCTGGAGAAGAGCGGCGAGGGCGACCGGTCCGACCTGGTGGGCATGCTGTCGGGCGCGGTCGAGGTGCACGGCCCGGGGGTGAAGCTCGTGGTCGACGACGCCAAGGACGTGAGTTCGGGCGCGGACGGGCAGCCGCGCGGCACCTCGGGCTTCTCCGACACGGGCCGGGTGCGGGACCGGGACATGCAGCGCGTGGTCAACGGGTTGTGGGAGTCGGGCGCCGAGGCGATCTCCATCAACGGACAGCGCCTGACGGCACTGTCGGCGATCCGGGCCGCCGGTGACGCGATACTGGTCGACAACAGGCCGCTGGTGCCGCCGTACTCGGTGCTCGCGGTGGGGGACGGCCAGGGGCTGAGCAGGGCCTTCCAGGACAGTGCCGACGGCTTGTACCTGAACGCTCTGCAGGAGAGCTACGGCATCCGCACCGCCATCTCCGTCGCGGACGACCTCACGCTGCCGGCCGCACCGAGTCTGATCGTACGTACAGCACAGCCGATAACCGAGAAGGGCACATCGTGATCGCCGTACTGGGCCTCGTCGTGGGAGTCGTGGCCGGATTGCTGGTCCGGCCCGAGGTGCCGGCGGCCGTGGAGCCGTATCTGCCGATCGCCGTCGTGGCGGCGCTGGACGCCGTCTTCGGTGGTCTGCGGGCCATGCTCGACGGCATCTTCGACGACAAGGTCTTCGTGGTGTCGTTCCTGTCGAACGTGGTCGTGGCCGCACTGATCGTGTTCCTGGGCGACAAGCTGGGCGTCGGGGCGCAGCTGTCCACCGGTGTCGTGGTGGTCCTCGGCATCCGGATCTTCTCCAACGCCGCGGCGATCCGACGCCACGTCTTCCGGGCGTGAGGCGGATGAGCGAGCACGACGAGCAGAGCGCGAACCGGCTGCGCAAGGAGCTGCCCGACGAAGTGGCGCCTTCGGCGGACCCGGGTCCGGACACGGAACCGCCGGCGGGCGGCGCACCGCCGGAGACCCGGCCGGAGCGAAACGGACCGACCGGCAGGCAGCGGCTCCTGAAGGGGCTGTGGCCGCCGCGCCTCACGCGGGCCCAACTCATCGTGGCCCTGCTGCTGTTCGGGCTCGGCTTCGGCCTCGCGGTCCAGGTGGCGTCCAACAGCGACAACGACAGTGCGCTGCGCGGCGCCCGCCAGGAAGATCTGGTCCGCATCCTCGATGAACTGGACGACCGTACTCAGCGTCTAGAAGACGAGAAGCAGGGTCTCGAGAGTCAGCGCGACGAGCTGGAGAACAGCTCCGACCAGGCGGAGGAGGCCCGCAAGCAGACGCTCGAGAAGGAGCGGCAACTGGGCGTTCTCGCGGGCACCGTGGCCGCGCAGGGGCCTGGCATCACGGTGACCATCGAGGACACGAAGGGGACGGTCGAGGCGGACATGCTGCTCGACGCGATCCAGGAGCTGCGTGCGGCGGGTGCGGAGGCGATCCAGGTGAACGGTGTCCGGGTCGTCGCCGGCACGTACCTCGCGGACTCCGGCAACTCCGTCGGCGTCGACGGGAACAAGATCAACGCGCCCTATCGTTTCCAGGTCATCGGCAAGCCGCAGGACCTCGAACCGGCTCTCAACATTCCTGGAGGAGTGGTGCAGACTCTGGAGAAGGAACAGGCCACCGTTACTGTTGAGCGGTCGAGCAAGATCGTCGTGGACGCCTTGCGAGCGGCGGAGCGGCCTGACTACGCTCGGTCGTCCTCCCAGTGAACCGGCGGTGCATGGGGGGCGTCCGGCGAGGGCATGAGGTTGCGGGGGGTCGGCGCACCGATTGGGTGGTGCGTGGTGGAAACTGTCCGGTGGAGACGGACGTTGTGAAGGTGTCCGGGTCGGTCAGTGCGTTCAGTAAGGGTTCGTCCTGCCCCACGGGCGGGTCTGTTTCGGTCAAGGGGAATCGCCCGTGAAGTTGTTTGCGAAGTTGTTCGGCAAGAGCGCGCGAGAGGGCAGCGGCGACAACGCGACCGCCCGTCATCGCGCACAGCCCGACGCGGAGGGCCGGCGCCCGATGTACCGGGACCAGGTGGGTGGTCCGGGCGCGCCGTCTGTTGACCCTGCTCAGTCCGGCGGCATAGGTTTCGGCCAGCCCTCCGCCGCAGGTACGGGTGGTGGGTACACCCCCGACCCGTACGCGTCGAACGCCCCGGTGGGGCAGCCGCGGCAGGAGGATCCGTCCATGTCGGCCCTGGTGTGTACGAGGTGCGGCAACCGCAACGCGGAGAACAGCCGCTTCTGCTCCAACTGCGGCGCTCCGCTGCGGGCCGGCGCGGTCCCGGAGCGTGCGTCGGAGACGACCTCCACGATCTCCATCTCCGGCCTGGAGGCCTACGACGCCGAGGTCACCGGCCAGACCGCGATGCCGTCGCTCTCTCCCGAGGCGCAGGCGGCCGTCGACGCGCTGCCGCTGGGCTCCGCGCTCCTGGTCGTGCGGCGCGGCCCGAACTCGGGCAGCCGCTTCCTGCTGGACGGCGAGCTGACCACCGCCGGACGTCATCCGCAGAGCGACATCTTCCTGGACGACGTGACGGTCTCGCGCCGGCACGTGGAGTTCCGCCGCAGCCCGGACGGTTCGTTCACGGTCGCCGACGTCGGCAGCCTGAACGGCACGTACGTCAACCGGGAGCGCATCGACCAGGTCGCCCTGTCGAACGGTGACGAGGTGCAGATCGGCAAGTACCGGCTGGTGTTCTACGCGAGCCAGCGGGGTTACTGACCCGCCCCCGGGCGGCCCGCCCGGGGAACCCCCAGGGAAGGTCCATGTTTCAAACACCGAGCGGCGGCGCCGGTCACGGCGTCGCCGCCACGGACAGTGGGCTGATGAGCATCGGCGCAGTGCTGAACGCGCTGCGTGACGAGTTCCCCGACATCACCGTCTCCAAGATCCGTTTCCTCGAGTCGGAGGGCCTCGTCGAGCCGCGGCGGACCCCGGCCGGGTATCGCAAGTTCAGCGCGCACGACGTGGAGCGCCTCGGTGAGGTGCTGCGCATGCAGCGCGACCACTACCTGCCGCTCAAGGTGATCCGCGAGCACCTGGACGCCGTGGAGCGCGGCGAGGCCGTCGCCCTGCCGAGAGTCGGCCGTCAGCGGGACGGGGAAGCCGTACCGGAACCGGCCGAAGGGGCGACGGTGGCCCGGATCGGGCGGGACGAGCTGCTCGCCACGGCCGGGGTCGACGACCGGGACCTGAAGGAGTGGGAGTCGTACGGGCTCCTCGCTCCGCTGCCCGACGGGGCGTACGACGCCGAGGCGGTCACCGTGGCGTCGCTGGTGGTGCAGCTGGGGCGGTTCGGGATCGAGCCGCGGCACCTGCGGGCGATGAAGGCCGCGGCCGACCGGGAGGCCGGGCTCGTGGACCAGGTGGTGGCCCCGCTGAAGCGGCACCGCAACCCTCAGACCAGGGCCCACGCGGAAGCCCGCACCAAGGAGCTGGCCGGTCTGGCGGTGAAGCTGCACGCGGCGCTGGTGCAGACCGCCCTGGGCGTGCGGCTGCCCTGAAGCAGGCGGGACGCGGAATCCTGGTCGCGCAGCCGATACGGACCCGGATCGCCCACCCGATCCCGGCCCGACTACCCAAACGTCCCGGGCACGGCCTAGGGTTGCTGTGTGAACGAGCTCGATGTCGTAGGTGTCCGGGTCGAGATGCCCTCCAACCAGCCGATCGTGCTGCTGCGCGAGGTGGGCGGCGACCGCTACCTTCCCATCTGGATCGGACCGGGGGAGGCGACGGCTATCGCCTTCGCCCAGCAGGGCATGGCCCCGGCGCGGCCGCTGACGCACGACCTGTTCAAGGACGTGCTGGAGGCCGTCGGCCAGGAGCTCACGGAAGTGCGCATCACCGACCTGCGTGACGGGGTCTTTTACGCGGAGCTGGTCTTCGCGAGCGGCGTCGAGGTCAGTGCCAGGCCGTCCGACGCCATAGCGCTGGCGCTGCGCACCGGTACGCCGATCTACGGCAGCGACACGGTCCTCGACGACGCCGGCATCGCGATCCCGGACGAGCAGGAGGACGAGGTGGAGAAGTTCCGCGAGTTCCTCGACCAGATCTCACCCGAGGACTTCGGGACCAGCAACCAGTGAGACGCGGCCCGTTTCGCGCACATCCGACCAGCCTTTCCCGGGATCGGGCACGCGAAACCACCCTTAGGGTGATTATCACTCGGCGTGCCGAGTGTGGCGATCGTTGACGCACCCTTGGTGACTGCCTACCTTCGAGGAGGCAGGTCAAGGACGGAGGTCGGCGTGAGAATCAGCGGCGACGGTACGGTTGGGGGTGGCGCCGGGCCCAGCCTCGGGGCAGGCGGTCCGTACCCTCCCCCGGGCTCCCGGCTCCGCGCAGGCGCGGGCCACGCCCAGCAGGGTGTTGCGGCCGATCCCGGTCCACAGCGACGGGCAGCCGTGCCGACCAGCGGAGGGGCGACGTCGATGGCGTCCGAGCAGATCGGCTACCGCGGGCCGACGGCCTGCGCGGCCGCCGGCATCACCTACCGGCAGCTCGACTACTGGGCCCGCACGGGTCTCGTCGAGCCCGGCGTGCGGCCCGCGCACGGATCCGGAACGCAGCGGCTCTACAGCTTCCGCGACGTGGTCGTGCTGAAGATCGTCAAGCGTTTCCTCGATACCGGGGTCTCCCTGCAGAACATCCGGACCGCCGTCCAGCACCTGCGGGAGCGCGGCTTTCGCGATCTGGAGCGGATGACGCTGATGAGCGACGGCGCCACCGTCTACGAGTGCACCTCGCCCGACGAGGTGCACGCCCTCCTCCAGGGCGGCCAGGGCATCTTCGGGATCGCCGTCGGGGTGGTCTGGCGGGACGTGGAGAGCGCGCTGTCCCAGCTGCACGGGGAGCGGATCGACACGGGTGAGACCCTGGTCGGGCACAATCCGGCGGACGAGCTGGCCCGGCGGAGGAACAACCGGGCGGTCTGACCGCGCCGCGCCCGGGTTCCGTCCGGCGGTGGTGACGGCATTGTCAGTGGCGTAGGGCAGCATCGGAGATGTGAGAACCGCGCCCACGATCCTGCATCTCGACATGGATGCCTTCTTCGCCTCGGTGGAGCAGGCGTCCAAGCCGAGCCTGCGCGGAAAGGCCGTGGTGGTGGGCGGCCTCGGGCCGCGCGGCGTGGTGGCCACCTGCTCGTACGAGGCGCGGGTGTTCGGGGTGCACTCCGCGATGCCCATGGGCCAGGCCCGTCGGCTCGCCCCGCACGCCGCCTACCTCGTCCCCCGCTTCGAGCTCTACCGGTCGATCAGCGAGCAGGTGATGCGGCTGCTGCGCGAGCTGTCGCCCCTGGTGGAGCCGTTGAGTCTGGACGAGGCCTTCGTGGACCTGGAGGCCGGTGGGACGGCCTGGGACGCGGAGTCGGCACGCCTGGCCGGCGCGAAGCTGCGTACGGACATCCGCGCCGTCACCGGGCTCACCGGCTCCGTGGGGCTCGCCGCCTCCAAGATGCTCGCCAAGATCGCCTCCGAGGAGGCCAAGCCCGACGGACTGGTGCTGATCCCGCCGGGGACGGAGCGGGCCATGCTGGAACCGATGACCGTGCGGACGCTGCCCGGAGTCGGGCCGGCCACGGGGGACCACCTGCGCCGGGCGGGGATCACCACGGTCGGCGAGATCGCCGAGGCCGGCGAGGACGAGCTGGTGCGGCTGCTGGGCAAGGCACACGGCCACGCGCTGTACGCGATGGCGCTGGCCCGCGACGAGCGGCCGGTCGTGGCCGAGCGGGAGACCAAGTCGGTGTCCGTTGAGGACACCTACGACGTGGACATCCACGACCGGGTACGGGTCGGCGTCGAGGTGGGGCGGCTCGCGGACCGCTGTGTGCGGCGGCTGCGCGGCTCCGGCCTGTCCGGGCGGACCATCGTGCTCAAGGTCCGCAGGTACGACTTCTCCACGCTCACCCGCTCCGAGACGCTGCGCGGGCCCACCGACGATCCGGCGGTGGTGCGGGAGGCCGCCGCCAGGCTGCTGGACTCGGTCGACACGACCGGTGGCGTGCGGCTGCTCGGGGTGGGGGTCACCGGGCTCGCCGACTTCACCCAGGAAGATCTGTTCGCCCAGGCCGCCGGGGGCCGGGCCGAGGCTCTCGCCGAGGAGCCCGAGGCCGAGCCCGTGGAGGAGCACAGCGCCTCACCCGCCGAGCGGCGGTGGCCGGCGGGACACGACGTGCGGCACGCGGAGCTGGGGCACGGGTGGGTGCAGGGCAGCGGACTGGGCCGGGTCACCGTGCGGTTCGAGACGCCCTACTCGGAGGTCGGCCGGGTGCGGACCTTCCCGGTCGGCGACCCGGACCTGACCCCGGCGGATCCCCTGCCGCTGGTCGCCGGCGCGGAGGGCAGGGAGGATCAGCCGTCGTCGTTGCCCTTGCCGGCCAGCTTGCCGAAGTCGTGGTCGGGGGGCGGGGGAGAGGCCGCCACGTCCAGGCCGTAGTGGTGGTAGAGCTGGAGTTCCTGTTCCGGCGAGAGATGGCGGCCGACGCCGAAGTCGGGCGCCTCCTTGATCAGGGACCGGTCGAAGGGCACGCGCAGGGCGCCGTCGACCAGCTCGCTCGGCTCCAGGGGGACGAAGGCGTCCCTGCTGAAAAGGCCCGTCCGTATCGCCGCCCACTCGGGAACGCCGGTGGCATCGTCGAGGTACACCTCGTCCACGGTGCCGATCCTGGTGCCGTCGCGGTCGAACGCCTTGCGGCCGATCAGGTTGCGCGGATCGATGTCAGTACGCACGGGGCCCTCCACTTGATCGCACCTGGGCCGCACTGGGTCACACACCAGCCGCCTAATCATCCGTAAGTACTACAAAAGAACACATGGCGTCGGTCGGCCACTCGAAGCACGGGGCCCGGCGGCCACGCCGAGTCCGCGCGCCGGCCTCGCTGGTACGCTGGCAAACGGCTGCTGACCCCGCGCGGGAGAGTCCTCCGGGCATCACCGGAGGCGCCGAAGGAGCAAATCCTCCCCGGAATCTCTCAGGCTCACGTACCGCACGGACGAGGTCACTCTGGAAAGCAGAGCGGGTGTCACGGCTTCCGCTCTCACCGACGGTGAAAGCCGGGAGAGCCCAGGGCTCGACCGGTGAAGCTCTCAGGTTGAGATGACAGAGGGGGAGGCCGTCCGGGTACCCGCGCCGTGGTGCCCCTCGAAGGTCGTCAGACCAGGAGGCCTCCGCAATGACCGCCCATCGCACTCCGCTCTCCGAACTCGAACAGGCCATGCCCTTCGAGCAGCGGCACATCGGCCCCGACCACGAGGCCCGGGCCAAGATGCTCGCGCAGGTGGGCTACGGCTCGCTCGACGAGCTGACGGCCGCCGCCGTGCCGGAAGTGATCAAGAACGCCGACGCGCTGGACCTGCCGGGTGCGCGCTCCGAGGCGGAGGTGCTGGCCGAGCTGCGCTCCCTGGCCGACCGCAACCAGGTCCTCGACTCCATGATCGGCCTCGGCTACTACGGCACCTTCACCCCGCCGGTCATCCTGCGCAACGTCATGGAGAACCCGTCCTGGTACACGGCGTACACGCCCTACCAGCCGGAGATCTCCCAGGGTCGGCTCGAGGCCCTGCTGAACTTCCAGACCATGGTCGCCGAGCTGACCGGCCTGCCCACCTCGGGTGCCTCGCTGCTCGACGAGGGCACCGCCGCCGCCGAGGCGATGGCGCTGTCCCGGCGCATGGGCAAGAACAAGAAGGGCCTGTTCCTGGTCGACGCGGACGCCCTGCCGCAGACGGTCGCCGTGATACAGACCCGTGCCGAGCCGACCGGTGTCGAGGTGGTCGTCGCCGACCTGAGCGACGGCATCCCGGCCGAGGTCGCCGAGCGGGAGATCAACGGTGTCCTGATCCAGTACCCGGGTGCCTCCGGTGCCGTGCGCGACATCAAGCCGGTGATCGACCGGGCGCACGAGCTCGGCGCGCTGGTCACCGTCGCCGCCGACCTGCTCGCCCTCACGCTGCTCACCTCGCCGGGCGAACTGGGCGCGGACATCGCCGTCGGCACCACGCAGCGCTTCGGTGTGCCGATGGGCTTCGGCGGACCGCACGCCGGCTACATGGCCGTGCACGAGAAGTTCGCCCGCAGCCTGCCCGGACGTCTGGTCGGCGTCTCCGTGGACGCGGACGGCAACAAGGCCTACCGCCTGGCCCTGCAGACCCGCGAGCAGCACATCCGCCGTGAGAAGGCCACCAGCAACATCTGCACCGCGCAGGTGCTGCTCGCCGTCATGGCCGGCATGTACGCCGTCTACCACGGCCCCGAGGGACTGCGGGCCATCGCCCGGCGCACCCACCGGTACGCCACGATCACCGCCGCCGGTCTCGCCGCGGGCGGCGTCGAGATCGTGCACGGCGCCTACTTCGACACCGTCACCGCCCGGGTGCCCGGCCGGGCCGACGCGATCGTCCACGCCGCCCGCGAGAACGGCATCAACCTGCGTCTCGTCGACACCGACCACGTGTCCTTCGCCTGCGACGAGACCACCACGCGTGCCCAGGTCGGCGGCGTGTGGAACGCGTTCGGCATCGAGGGCGACATCGAGGCCCTGGACGCCGACACCGGGGAGACGCTGCCCGAGGCGCTGCTGCGCACCGACGACTTCCTGACCCACCCCGTCTTCCACCAGCACCGTTCCGAGACCGCGATGCTGCGCTACCTGCGCCGCCTGGCCGACCGGGACTACGCGCTGGACCGCGGCATGATCCCGCTGGGCTCCTGCACCATGAAGCTCAACGCGACCACCGAGATGGAGCCGGTCACCTGGCCCGAGTTCGGCGCGCTGCACCCCTTCGCGCCCGCCGACCAGGCGCAGGGCTACCTGACCCTCATCCGCGAGCTGGAGGAGCGGCTCGCCGAGGTCACCGGGTACGACAAGGTCTCCCTCCAGCCCAACGCCGGGTCGCAGGGCGAGTTCGCCGGCCTGCTCGCCGTCCGCGGCTACCACCGGGCCAACGGCGACGAGCAGCGCACCGTCTGCCTCATCCCGTCCTCCGCGCACGGCACCAACGCCGCGAGCGCCGTGATGGCCGGCATGAAGGTCGTCGTCGTCAAGACCGCCGGGGACGGCGAGATCGACGTCGAGGACCTGCGCGCCAAGATCGAGAAGCACCGCGACGAGCTGGCCGTGCTGATGATCACGTACCCCTCCACGCACGGCGTGTTCGAGGAGCACGTCGCCGACATCTGCGCGCAGGTGCACGACGCGGGCGGCCAGGTCTACGTGGACGGCGCCAACCTGAACGCCCTGGTCGGCCTCGCCAAGCCCGGCCACTTCGGCGGCGACGTCTCCCACCTGAACCTGCACAAGACCTTCTGCATCCCGCACGGCGGCGGCGGCCCCGGCGTCGGCCCCGTGGCCGTACGGTCGCACCTGGCGCCGTACCTGCCCAACCACCCGCTGCAGCCCGCGGCGGGCCCGCAGACGGGCGTCGGGCCGATCTCGGCGGCGCCGTGGGGATCGGCCGGCATCCTGCCGATCTCGTGGTCGTACGTGCGGCTGATGGGCGGCGAGGGACTCAAGCGCGCCACGCAGGTGGCCGTGCTGTCCGCCAACTACATCGCCAAGCGCCTGGAGCCGCACTTCCCGGTGCTGTACACGGGCCCGGGCGGGCTGGTCGCGCACGAGTGCATCATCGACCTGCGCCCGCTCACGAAGTCCACCGGCGTCAGCGTCGACGACGTCGCCAAGCGGCTGATCGACTACGGTTTCCACGCGCCGACGATGTCCTTCCCGGTGGCCGGCACGCTGATGATCGAGCCGACCGAGTCCGAGGACCTGGCCGAGCTGGACCGGTTCTGCGAGGCGATGATCGCCATCCGCGCGGAGATCGAGAAGGTCGGATCGGGTACCTGGTCCGCCGACGACAACCCGTTGCGCGGCGCCCCGCACACCGCGGGCGCGCTGGGCGGCGAGTGGGACCACGCGTACACGCGCGAGGAGGCCGTCTTCCCGGCCGGCGTGTCCGCCGCCGACAAGTACTGGCCGCCGGTGCGCCGTATCGACCAGGCCTACGGCGACCGCAACCTCGTCTGCTCCTGCCCGCCGCTGGACGCGTACGAGGACTGAGTTCCGCAGCCGAGCGAGAGAGGCCCCGTCCGGGCTCCCAGGGACCGGACGGGGCCTCTCGGCGTCTCACGCCGTGGCGAGCGACACCTCCGTCGACTTGATCAGCGCGACGACGGAAGCGCCGACGGCCAGGTTCAGGTCGTCGGCGGCCTTCCGGGTGATGGCCGCGGTCAGCTCGGCGCCCTCGACGGCGACCGCGACGGAGGCCATCGCCGCGCCCGTGGTGAGGGCGGTGACCGTGCCCGGCAGCCGGTTGCGGATGGACAGGCCGTCGACGCGCCCGGTGGCCAGGGCGACCTCCGTGGACTTCACCAGGGCCCGCACGGCGGTGCCGGGGGCGAGCGCGAGGTCCTCGGCGGACTCCCGGGTGATCGCCGCGGTGAGGTCCTGGCCGCCCGGGAGACGGACCGAGACCGTCGCCATGGCCTCGCCCGGGGTGACGGAGGTGACGGTGCCGGGGAGCTGGTTGCGGATGCTCAGGCTCATGGGGGCACCGTAGCCCGGGGAAGGCGTTGTCCCGGGTACGTGCGGGTCCGGGCGGTCACGTCGCCACGGTGCGCGAGGGAAGTCGATGAAGATCCTTGTCGATGAATGGTCGCGGTCGAGGGGGGCGCGGGAAGGAGCAAGACTCAAGGGCGCGGGGCAAGGGGGTTGGCTGCGGGGTGTAACGCGATATAGCGTTAGTGTGCGGGTCGGGTCACAGGGACGGGGCGTTCGCGGAACGTCCGGGGAGAACGGGGTCGAGCTATGACGGTGCAGCCCTCGCAGGACGGTGCGATGCCCGCGCTCCGGGCCTCGCACACGGACCGGGACCGGGCGGTGGAGACGCTGTCCGCCGCCGCGGGTGACGGCAGGCTGACCGCCGAGGAGCTGGACGAGCGGGTGGGGGCGGCGCTCACCGCGCGCACCCAGGGGGAGCTGGCCGCCCTGACCGCCGACCTGCCGCTCGCGGCGGACGGTGCCGCGGCAGCGGCGGCAAGGGACGTCGTCCGCATCGAGCAGGAGGGCGCGTCCACCCGGCGGGGCGCGGGCTGGGTGGTCCCGCGACGGCTGGAGGTCCGGTCGGCCTGGGGCGAGGTGACGCTCGACCTCGCCCGGGCGGTGATCACGGGCGACACCCTCCGGATCGACCTGGACATGCGGGCCGGGGCGCTGAAGATCCTCACCCGGCCCGGCATCGTGGTGGACACCGACTCCCTCGTGACGAGCTACGCCGAGGTGAAGACGCCGAAGACCCTCGACACCGGCGCTCCCGTGGTGCTGAGGGTGGAGATCGCGGGCGAGATCAGCTGGGGGCAGGTCCAGGTGCGTGCGCCGCGCCGCATACGCGCGCGGAGGGCGTGAGGGGCGGAGGCGCCGTGCTGGAGCGGAGGACCAGTTCCGTGTCCAGCTCGGCACGGGGCGGGTCGGGCCGTTCGTCGCGGGCCCGGTCCAGCACCGTGCGCGCGGCCACCCTGCCCATGTCGGCGAGCGGCTGGCGCACGGTCGTCAGGGGCGGCGCCGACCAGCGGACCTCCGGCAGGTCGTCGAAGCCGACGACGCTCATGTCCCGCGGCACGGTCAGCCCGCGTCGGCGCAGCGCCTCGATCGCGCCGAGCGCCATCTGGTCGCTGGTCGCGAAGACGGCCGTCGGGGGATCGGCCAGGGCCAGCAGGGCCTCGCAGGCCGCGTAACCGGACTCGTGGCGGAAGTCACCGGAGACGATCAGCGACTCGTCCACGACGACGCCGGCGCCCTCCAGGGCGGCGCGGTAGCCGTCGTGGCGCGCTCGGGAGCACAGCAGTCGCGGCGGCCCGGCGATCAGGCCGATCCTGCGGTGTCCCAGCGCCAGCAGATGCTCGGTGGCCGCCATGCCGCCCGCCCGGTTGGCCGCGCCGACGGTGGGCACGTCCAGGGCCGGGGAGCCCGCCGGGTCGACGACGACCAGGGGCACGCCGAGGACGCGCAGCTCCTGCTGGAGCACGGGGTCCAGGGCCGAGGTGACCAGGACGACGCCGTCCGAGGCCCGGGCACGCAGATTGCGCATCCACTGCCGGGCGTCGCCCGAGCGTCCGCGGACCGCCGAGACCACGGTGCCGACCCCGGCGGCGTGGGCCACCTCTTCGACGCCTCGGATGATCTCCACGGCCCAGGGGCTGTCCAGGTCGTTGAAGACCAGGTCGAGCAGGGCGGCCCGGCGTCCGGGCGCCGCGGCGCGCTTGCGGTACCCGTGCCGGCGCAGCAGCTCCTCCACCCGCGCCCGGGTCCCGGGCGACACGTCCGACCGGCCGTTCACGACCCGGGACACGGTCGGCACCGAGACGCCCGCGCGGCGGGCGATGTCCGTGATCGTGACCCTGCCCCGCCCGCCGGAAGTCGTCCCGGCCCGGGCCTCGTCTGCTGCCACTTCCCCCACCTTCGCCGACACCGACCGTGAATCCTCCAGGAGTCTTCCGGAAACCGGACGCCCGGGGGAAGGCGTACCGGCCCGGGAAACCGGGCCGTCACCGTGTCGACGCGGGCGGACTACGGGGAGTGACCGGCCCCGGACACGCGTGGGGGCCGGTGCGCAGCCGTGGCTGCGGGCCGGCCCCGTGGGGCACCGGGCGGTGCGGTGTCACCCCGCCCGGACGGTGGTCAGGCGGCGGTCGTCAGACCCGCGCCGACCGGGCGGTGCGGGGCGATGACCCGGCCGTCCGGCAGTAGCTCACCGGTGTCCTCGAAGAGGACGACACCGTTGCACAGCAGGCTCCACCCCTGCTCCGGGTGGTGCGCCACGAGACGGGCGGACTCCCGGTCGGCGGAGACGGCTGAGGGGCACGGTGGCTGGTGCTGACACATGAGTGGGGTCTCTCGGTCCGTGGTGATGGGTGCGTTCGCTGTCTTGTCTGGCCTGCGGCGTGAAGCCTCGTTCATGGCCGCCCCCCGTTGTCGAGTCGGTCCGAACCCAGTGTTGCCCCACGGGCGTCGATCCGCAGGTATTTCGCAGCACCGCTTCTCACAGGTTGATGACGCATCACCCGCGCGGACGGTTCAGCCCAACTGCACTGTCACTTCGGGTGGTTCGGCATGGCCGGATGGGGCTAGTCCGCGCGGGTGGGTGGCGGACCGGGGCGGGCAGGGGCTGGGCCGTTCGGGCCGTCCCCACCCCGCCGGCCCGGGCGGGCCCTGGCCGGCGGGGCCGGGGTGCGACGGGTCGGGTCAGGCGGGGGAGCCCAGCAGCCGCGTCGGTGTCATCCGGTGCGTCAGGACCGGCAGCAGCTCGGCCACCCGGTGCGGCCGGTGGGCCGCGATGCCGGGCGGGGCCGGTGCCAGCGGCACCAGCAGGTCGGTGGCCGCGGGGTGCCCGGCGGCGGCGTCCGCGGCGCAGTCGCCGTGCAGCCACAGCGTCAGCATGTACAGCTCGGGAACCGACAGCAGACGGGGCTGGTACGGCTGCGCCATGGACTCGGCCTGGCGCAGGGCGTGCTCGGTCGAGGCGACGTAGGGACCCTCGAAGAAGTGCGAGAAGGCCCAGCCGTCGGGGGTCAGCCTCGTCTCCGCCGCGGCCACCGCCCGGTCGCCGCACCGGATGTGGAAGCGCCATCCGGTCAGCCGTGTCGCCGTCACGCCCTCCGCCGTGACCCGGTCGAGGACGTGCACGGGCAGCGGCAGTTCGGGTGTGGCGGGGCCCCGGGCGCCGAGCAGGGCGGGGGTGCGGGCCTCACGGACCGCGGTGGGCGAGGAGAGGGCCGTGAGGACGGAACGCAGGGCGGCCGCGGGGGCCTCGGGGACACGCAGGGGCATGATGGGTCGCCTCTCATTCGAAGGCACGGTGGCGCGAGGGCGGAGCGGGGCGGACGACGCTGTCGGCCACAGGGCTGGGAGAGGCAGGGACCGGTTCCGGAGAACGGGAAGTGGGAGAGGCCTGCCGCGCGTCAGCTCGACGGCAGGACCCGGCGACCGAGGGCGCCGGTCCACTGCCTGTTCGCGGAGTTTATACGACACGTGTTCAGACTGTGTTTCGACTAGCCGATTGCGGTAACCAGTACAAGGTTGCATTCGGCCGTCGTTCTGCGGGAATCCTCCGCATTTCGAACCGGGTGTACGACGGTGACCTCGGGGAATGTTCACCGAGCGGTCGGCCAATTGTCGTCGGCGTTTTTCACGAGGTGCCGGTCCGGGAAACTGCTCGACGTGCCATGCCTGGTGAATGTGCCACCGGACAACACCGGCACAGCGTAGCGGCTGCCGGACCGGCGCGGGGACGTTATCGATCGCTTCGGCTGGGCATCATCCCACCTGACCGGCCACCTGCCAGCGGCGGCCGGATCTTCCATACATCGCTCCGAGAAGGGACTCTTCCATGGGGGAGAAGGTCGTGGCAGGTCAGTTCGACCTGTCCGATCGCCAGCGCTACCGCGAGAAGCTCCAGCGGTGCCTGACGGGTCTGGAGCGACTTCTGGCGGAGAAGCGGTTCGACCGTCCGAAGAACCTGATGGGGCTGGAGATCGAATTGAATCTCGTCGGTGCCGACGGGATGCCGAAAATGTTGAATGCGCAAGTCCTCGAGCGCATCGCGAGCCGTGACTTCCAGACCGAGCTCGCCATGTTCAACCTGGAAGTCAACATCGCTCCCCACCGCCTGGGCGGCCGGGTATTCGACCGGCTCGCCGAGGAGATCCGCACGTCCCTGGCGTACGCGGACCGCAAGGCCGGCGAGGTCGACGCGGGAATCGCGATGATCGGTATTCTGCCGACCCTGGACCGGGACGACCTGGTCTCGTCCAATCTCTCGGCCGTCGACCGCTACGCACTGCTCAACGAACAGATCGTGGCCGCCCGCGGCGAGGACTTCACCCTCGACATCGAGGGTGTCGAGCGGTTGAGCTGCACGTCCAAGTCCATCGCCCCGGAGGCCGCCTGCACCTCGGTGCAGCTCCACCTCCAGGTCACCCCGGACCGCTTCGCCGACGTGTGGAACGCGGCCCAGGCCGTCACCGCCGCCCAGATCGCCCTCGGTGCCAACGCGCCCTTCCTCTTCGGCCGCGAGCTGTGGCGCGAGTCGCGGCCCCCGCTGTTCCAGCAGTCCACCGACACCCGCCCGCCCGAACTGCAGGCCCAGGGCGTACGCCCCCGCACCTGGTTCGGGGAGCGGTGGGTGACCTCGGCGTACGACCTGTTCGAGGAGAACCGGCGCTACTTCCCGGCACTGCTGCCGATCTGCGACGACGAGGACCCGCTGGACGTCCTCGACGCCGGAGGCGTGCCCTCGCTGTCCGAGCTCGTCCTGCACAACGGCACCATCTACCGCTGGAACCGCCCCGTCTACGACATCGCCGACGGCGTCCCGCACCTGCGGGTGGAGAACCGGGTCCTGCCCGCGGGCCCCACCGTCACCGACGTCATCGCCAACGCGGCCTTCTACTACGGGGTCGTGCGCGCCCTCGCCGACGAACCCCGGCCGGTGTGGACCCGGATGCCGTTCGAGGCCGCGGCCGCCAACTTCGAGGCCGCGTGCCGCCACGGCATCGACGCCCGTTTCGAGTGGCCCCGGCGCGGCCGTCTCGGTGGCACCGCCGAGATCGACGCCGCCGTCCTGGTCCGCGACGAACTGCTGCCGCTCGCCGAGGCGGGCCTGGACGCCTGGGGCGTGGAGCCCGCCGACCGGGACTTCTACCTCGGCGTCATCGACGAGCGGTGCCGACGCCGGGTCAACGGCGCGTCCTGGCAGGCGGCCACGTTCCACCGGGCACTGGAGGCCGGCCTGTCCCGGGAGGCCGCGCTGGCCGCCACGACCCGGCGCTACGTCGAGCTCATGCGGGAAGGAGACCCCGTGCACCTGTGGCCGGTGGGTCTGCCGGAGACGGAGCCCGAGCAGGAGTCGGTGTCGTTGAGCTGACCGCCGCCGGGCCCGCCCCCGCCGCGCGCCGCCCCATACTGATCGGGCAAGCTGTGACGTTCCAGCTGGAGGCAGGTGTGCATGGCGGAGGCGGGCCCGGTGGACGATGCGTTCCCTCAGAAGCGACTCGGCGAGCAGCCCTTGACCGAGGGGCGGCTGTCGCGGCGGATCCTGCGGGACGAGACGCTGCTCGTCCTCGCGCTCTCGCTCGGCGCGAGCGGGGTCTCCGCCCTCATCAGCTTCATCGGCTCGGTCACCCGGCCGGGCGGGCTCAAGGACCAGGCCGCCACCCTCAACGCCTCGGCGGCGCCCGGCCGCCCCTGGCTCGACCTGGCCTGGCAGCTCTTCGGGATCACCACGGCACTCGTCCCGGTCGCCCTCGTCGCGCACTTCCTGCTGCGTGAGGGGCGGAGCCTGCGCACCCTCGGCTTCGACCGCACCCGTCCGTGGCCGGACCTGGCCTGCGGGGCCGCGGTGGCCGCCGTCATCGGCAGCACCGGCATCGCCTTCTACCTGGCCGCGCGCGGCCTCGGCTTCAACCT
Source organism: Streptomyces sp. NPDC051136 (assembly GCF_044455745.1). Lineage (NCBI taxonomy): Bacteria > Bacillati > Actinomycetota > Actinomycetes > Kitasatosporales > Streptomycetaceae > Streptomyces > Streptomyces sp. NPDC051136. The sequence continues at coordinate 20,366 of NZ_JBITFE010000016.1, forward strand.
CACCGTGGTGCCCGAGGCCCTGCCCGACGTGTGGTGGAAGTACCCCGTCCTCATCCTCTCGGCGGTGCAGAACTCCGTCCTGGAGGAGGTCATCGTCGTCGGCTACCTGCTGCGCCGGCTCGACCAGCTCGGCTGGGGGACGGGCGCGTCCCTGGCCGCCAGTTCGGTACTGCGCGGGTCGTACCACCTCTACCAGGGGATCGGCGGGTTCGTCGGCAACATGGTGATGGGCGTGGTGTTCGTCCACCTGTACCGGCGCTGGGGGCGCGTGGGGCCGCTGGTGGTGGCCCATTCGCTGCTCGACATCGGGGCCTTCGTCGGCTACGGCCTGCTCGCCGGGAAGGTGGACTGGCTGCCGACGGCATGAGCGTGCGGGCCCCGCGGCCCTCGCGCACCCGGGTCTCCGCGAGGACCGGTCCCCTCGGCGTGACTCAGACCAGCAGCTCGCCGTCGATCACCGTCACCGCGTGTCCGTTCAGCAGCGTGCGCCCGCCGCGCAGGTGCGTGCGCACGCGCCCGGAGCGGGGTGACGCCTGGAGGCCGGTGAGTCCGGGGCGGCCGAGGCGCGCGGACCAGAAGGGCGCGAGTGCCGTGTGCGCGCTGCCGGTGACCGGGTCCTCGTCGATGCCGACGTTGGGGAAGAAGCACCGGGAGACGTAGTCGTAGCCCCGGGCCGGGTCCTCGGCCCGGGCGGTGGCGATGACGCCGCGCTCCGAGTGGGCGGCCAGTGCCCTGAGGTCCGGTGCCAGTGCGCGGACGGTCTTCTCGTCGGCGACCTCGACCAGCAGGTCCCGGATGTTCGGGCCGGTGTCCAGGACGGTCAGGGGCTCGGCGCCCAGGGCCGCCGCGACGCCCGCCGGCGCCTCGACCGGGGTGAGCGGCGCGGTCGGGAAGTCCAGGGTGATCGAGCCGTCCTCGCCGGGCGTCGCCACCAGGACGCCGCTGAGCGTGGCGAACCGCACCGGCCCCTCGTGCGTGCCGGTGGTGTGCAGGACGTGGGCCGTGGCGAGCGTGGCGTGGCCGCACAGCGCGACCTCGGTGGCCGGAGTGAACCAGCGCAGCGCCCAGTCGGCCTCGCCACCCGCGGGCAGGCGGTGGGCGAACGCGGTCTCGGCGTGGTTCACCTCCTGGGCGACCTGCTGGAGCCGCCCGTCGTCCGGGAAGGCGTCGAGGAGGAGGACCCCCGCGGGGTTGCCGGCGAAGGGCCGGTCGGTGAAGGCGTCGACGATTCGGATGCGCATGTCCCGACGGTAGGACCCGCCCGAGCCCGCGGGCCAAGGCCAATTCCGCGACGCCGGCCCGTTTTCCGCGCGTCCGGCCGGTGGGACCCGGGACCGGTGGGTCCTCGGGGCCCGCTGGTGCTCGTGGGGCCGGCGCGCCGGGCTCGTCCGGTGCGCGAGGTACCCACTGCCGCGCCACCGGATCGGCGATGCTTGCTCTCCGATACTTTCCGATATATCGTTGAGACATCGCGACAGATCAACGACTGAGTGGAGTGATGGCGATGCGCAACCACGGACACGAGCGCGGGCACGGTGGGCACGGTCCCGGTCACGGAGAAGGCGGCCCGTTCGGGCCCTACGGCCGGGGCGGCTTCGACGGCCGGCGTGCGGCCTTCGGCCCGTTCGGGCCGGGTGGGCCCGGCGGCGGTCCCGGCGGCCCCTTCGGGCCGGGCTTCGGTCACGGGGGCCCCTGGGGAGGCCGAGGACGCGGCGGACCCAGGGGGAGGGCACGGCGGGGAGACGTACGAGCGTCGATCCTGGCCCTCCTGAAGGACCGGCCCATGCACGGCTACGAGATGATCCAGGAGATCGCCGAACGCAGCGGCGGGGCGTGGAAGCCCAGCCCCGGTTCGGTGTACCCCACCCTCCAGCTGCTGGAGGACGAGGGGCTGATCGCCAGTGAGAGCGAGGGCGGCAAGAAGCTCTTCGCGCTCACCGAGGCGGGCCGCACCGCGGCCGAGGAAGGCCCGGAAGCACCCTGGGAGGAGGCCTCGCGGGGCGTCGACTGGGAGGCTCTCAACGACATTCGGCAGGCCGGTTTCGGCCTCATGGAGGCCTTCGGCCAGGTCTGGAAGACCGGCAGCAAGGAGCAGCGCGAGAAGGCGCTCGCCGTCATCGGCGACGCCCGCAAGAAGCTGTACCTGATCCTCGCCGACGAGGACTGACGCCGACCGGACCGGCGCCGACCGGGAAGTGGGCCCCCGGGGCCCACCCCGGGGGCCGTGCGGGGGGGGGGGGGGGGGGGGGGGGGGGGGGGGGGGGGGGGGGGGGGGGGGGGGGCGCGGCCGCCGCCCCCCCCCCCCCCCCCCCCCCCCGCCCCCCCCCCCCCCCCCCCCCCCCCCCCCCCCCCCCCCACTTCCGTGGGCGAGGGGCGAGGGGCGCGGCGGGGGCGCGGGAGGGCTCGGGCGGTGCGCTCCGGGGCGGGCAGGGCGGTGCGCGCCCGGCCGGCGGGAACGGCCTGATCTCATCCGCAAGGAGGAGATTCCGGCCCTGTGGGTCCACTCTGCGTGGGACGGCGAAATGCTTCCCCCCGGGGATGACCGGGCCGCCCGGGACTGGTGAGCTGGAAGACGTGCAGCCCCGTATCCCCCGGCAGTCGGCCGGCGAGCAAGGCGGCCGGTGGCCGGACGGCACCGACCTCGACGACCGGTTCAGCGCGGAACTGGCCTCCGCGGTCTCCGGTGCCCGGCGCCGGGCGGTGCGGGACGGGGACCGGCAGATCGACACCGCCCACCTGCTGCACTCGCTGCTGGAGTGCGACGCCCAGGCCCGCGGGCTCCTCGGGGACGCGGCGAGGACCGCCCGGGTTCTCGGCTACCTCGTGCAGCGCAGCATCGGCTACGGACTGCGCTGGCAGAGCTCCGTGGAGGACTCGGGCGCCGTACCCGCCGTGCCCGGTGTCGCCGGTTTCTCTCCTCCCGCGGCGGCCGCCATGGAGGACGCCTGCGCCCGCGCCGCCCGGCGCGGGTCGGCCCGGGCCGGGGGAGTGGACCTGCTCGCCGCGCTGGTCGCCGACCCGCGGACGCGGGCCGGTGAGGTGCTGGCCCGCGCCGCCGTCGAGCCGCACGCCGTCCTGGCCCGCGTGGAGAGCCACGTCGAGCCGACTGCCTGAGCCCGCCCCGCCCGCCGCCTCGCTCACGGGGCACCCGCCACGCACGCGTGCTCCCCCGCTCAGGGGCGTCCAGGCCACGCACGCGTGCTCCCCCTCCCAGGGGCGTTCAGGCCACGCACGCGTCGTTCCCCCTCTCGCGGACGTTCAGGCCACGCACGCGTGCTTCGGTGCATGGACGTTCACGCCGGTCAGGGGCGCTCCCGCCCCCTCAGGGGGCATTTCGTCCCCGTCCGGCCGCCACCCGGCCGTCCAGTCGGTGAGACAGGTGTCAACGAGGGTGACGGTCATGTCGACCCCTGTCATCATGTGCCGGTGCATACGTCTGACAGCGCTCGCGGTCCCCGCGGCAGGGGCGCCGGGCTCGGCCTGGCGCTCGCCTCCGCCTTCGCCTTCGGAGGCTCGGGAGTCGCGGCGAAACCACTGATCGAGGCCGGACTCGACCCGCTGCACGTGGTCTGGCTGCGCGTGGCCGGAGCGGCCCTGGTGATGCTGCCGCTCGCCGTGCGCCACCGCGCGCTGCCGCGCCGCCGCCCCGCACTGGTCGCCGGATACGGCCTGCTCGCCGTGGCCGGTGTGCAGGCCTGTTACTTCGCCGCCCTCTCCCGCATCCCCGTGGGTGTCGCACTCCTCGTCGAGTACCTGGCGCCCGCCCTGGTCCTCGGCTGGGTCCGGTTCGTGCAGCGGCGTCCGGTGACGCGGGCCGCCGCGCTCGGTGTGGTCCTGGCGGTCGGCGGACTCGCCTGCGTGGTCGAGGTCTGGTCCGGACTCGGCTTCGACGCCTTCGGGCTGCTGCTCGCGCTCGGCGCCGCCTGCTGCCAGGTCGGTTACTTCGTCCTGTCCGACCAGGGCAGTGAAGCCGGCGAGGAGGCACCCGACCCGCTCGGCGTCATCGCCTACGGTCTGCTCGTCGGCGCCGCCGTGCTCACCGTCGTCGCCCGCCCCTGGTCGATGGAGTGGTCCGTCCTCGCCCACGACGCCCCCATGGACGGCACGCCCGTGCCCGCCGCCCTGCTGCTGGCCTGGACCGTGCTCGTCGCCACGGTGCTCGCCTACGTCACCGGCATCGTCGCGGTGCGCCGTCTGTCGCCCCAGGTCGCCGGCGTCGTGGCGTGCCTCGAAGCCGTCATCGCGACCGTCGCGGCCTGGGTGCTGCTCGGCGAGCACCTCTCCGCGCCGCAGATCGCCGGCGGCTTCGTGGTGCTGGCCGGCGCCTTCATCGCCCAGACCTCCACGCCGGCGAAGGGCGCCGCGGAACCGGTGGCCGGCGGGGGACCCGAAAGGGAGTTGTCGAGCCGGGGGACCGCGACCTAAGGTGCCGATCATGCACTTCGACGCACTCGTCCTCCCGCCTCCGGCCGCCTGAGGCGGGCCCTGTGACCGGCCCGGCGCGCTGTCGCCGGGCCGGACGGTGCTGCCCGCAGACGCAAGTCCCCGCGCCCCGGCCGTTCGTTCCGGGACGCCTCGAACTTCCGCGCCTCGTGCGCGTCTGCGGAGAGAACTCGTGTCGAAAGCCGTCTCCGGCCTGCCCGTCGGGCGTGGCCTCCTCTATCTGATCGTCGCCGGTGTCGCCTGGGGCACCGCCGGTGCCGCCGCCTCGCTGGCCTACCGCGTCAGCGACATGGGCCCCGTCGTCCTGTCGTTCTGGCGCTGCGCGGCGGGACTCGTCCTCCTGCTCGCCGCCCGCCCGCTGCGCCCGCGGGTCCGCCCGGCCGTCCGGGGACCCTTCAGGCGCCGGGCGTCGCGCGCCGTCGTCACCGGGCTGGGGCTCGCGGTGTTCCAGACCGCCTACTTCGCCGCCGTACAGTCCACCGGTCTCGCCGTCGCCACCGTCGTCACCCTCGGCGCGGGGCCCGTACTGATCGCCCTCGGCGCCCGCCTCGGCCTCGGTGAACACCTCGGACGTGGCGGCGTCGCGGCCGTCGTGGGCGCGCTCGCCGGGCTCGCGGTGCTCGTCCTCGGCGGCGGGGGGACGACCGTCCGCCTGCCGGGCGTGCTCCTCGCACTGCTGTCCGCCGCCGGGTACTCGGTGATGACGCTGCTCACCCGCTGGTGGGGGCGGGACGGCGGGGCGGACGCCGCGAGTGCGTCCGTCGGGGCGTTCGCCGTCACGAGCCTGTGCCTGCTGCCGCTCGCCCTCGCCGAGGGCCTGGTGCCGCACACCGCCGAACCGGTGCGGCTGCTGTGGCTGCTCGCCTACGTCGCGGCCGTCCCGACCGCCCTCGCCTACGGGCTCTACTTCGCCGGCGCGGCCGTCGTCCGGTCCGCGACCGTCTCCGTGATCATGCTCCTGGAGCCGGTCAGCGCGGCGGCGCTCGCCGTCCTGCTGCTCGGGGAGCACCTCACGGCGGCGACCCTCGCCGGCACCCTGCTGATGCTCGGCTCGGTCGGGGGGCTCGCGGTGGCGGAGACGCGAGCGGCACGGGAGGCCAGGGAGGCACGGGCCCGGCCGACGCCGGCCTGACGGCGGGGCCGGCCTGCCGGGGGCCCGCCCCCTCCCGTGCGGGCCGGTGTCACCGGGCCGACAGGTAGTCCGGCAGCGCGGTGGCGGGGTCCAGGGCCGGGTCGGCGACCGGGGCCTCGTACCCCTTGCGCAACGGGACGAGGCCGGCCCAGTGGGGGAGGGCGAGGTCCTCCGGCTCGTCGTTCACCCCGCCGGTGCGGAGCTTGGCGGAGACCTCGTCGAGGTCGAGGCGGATCACGGCCGTGGCGGCCAGCTCCTTCTTGCTGGCCGGCCGGGAGTCGCGGGAGCGGCCCGGGACGACATGGTCGACCAGGGCGTCCAGGGCCGTGCGCCGCTCCTCGGGGTCCGTCACCTCGTACGCCGTGCCGTGCACCACCACCGACCGGTAGTTCATCGAGTGGTGGAAGGCCGAACGGGCCAGGACCAGCGCGTCCACGTGCGTCACGGTCAGGCACACCTGCAACCCCGGGTCGGCCGCGCCGGCCATCCGCAGCGGGCGCGAGCCCGTCGAACCGTGCACGTAGAGCCGCTCGCCCACCCGGCCGTACAGCGTCGGCAGGACGACCGGGGCACCGTCGCGGACGAAGCCGAGATGGCAGACGTACCCCTCGTCGAGTATCGCGTGCACCAGCTCCTTGTCGTACGCGGCCCGGTCGGCGGAGCGGGTGGGGACGGTGCGGTCGGTGGGCGGATAGGTGGCGGTGGGCTGCGACGGCGTCCCCGTGGTCCCCTGCATGGCGCTCTCCCTTGTACTAGTGCATAATCTGTTTTGTGCTAGGAGAGTATCGGATCACCGGGCGGGGCGCAGCGGAGATTTCCGCGAGCGTCGAGCGTGCGGTGGGTGCCGGAGAGCTGCAACCGGGACAAACCCTTCCGCCCATGCGGGAGTTGGCGCGGAGCCTGGGGGTGAACCCGAACACCGTCGCCGCGGCGTACCGCACCCTGCGTGAGCGCGGGGTCATCGAGACGGCCGGGCGGCGGGGGAGCCGGGTGCGCGCGAAGCCGGCCACCACCGGGCGGGAGTTCATCCGCGTCGACGTGCCCGAGGGGGTGCGCGACGTGTCCGACGGCAATCCGGACCCGGCGCTGCTGCCCGCGCTGGGCCCGGTGTTCGCAGCGGCGGCGGAGGCGGGCGACCGTGAACCGGTGCTGTACGGGCACGCCTCCCTGGACCCGGAGCTGGTCCGGGTGGCCCGGGCCGAACTGGACGCCGACGGGGTGCCCGAGGGGCCGGTCGCGGTGACGTCGGGCTCGCTGGACGCGATGGAGCGGGTGCTGGCCGCTCATCTCAAACCCGGGGACGCCGTCGCCGTCGAGGACCCGGGCTGGGGCAGCCTCCTCGACCTGGTGCCCGCGCTCGGCCTGCGCACGGTCGCCGTCGGAGTGGACGACCAGGGGCCGCTGCCCGAGGACGTACGCCGGGTCCTCGAGGCCGGCGCCCGCGCCCTGGTGGTCACGGACCGCGCGCAGAACCCGACGGGTGCGGCGGTGGGTGCCACGCGCGCGCGTGCCCTGCGGTCCGTCCTGCGCGACCACCCGGCGACGCTGCTCATCGAGGACGACCACGGCCACGGCATCGTCGACCTCCCCCTGCACCCCTTGGCCGGCACGACCGGCAGCTGGGCCCTGGTCCGTTCCGCCGCCAAGGCCTGCGGTCCCGACCTGAGGCTCGCCGTGCTCACCGGGGACCCCGTCACGCTCGACCGGGTGCGCGGACGGCAGCGGCTGGGCCCCGGCTGGGTCAGCCGCATCAGCCAGCGGGCCGTGGCCCGGCTCTGGTCGGACGGCGCGGTGGACACCCGCGCGGTGGCGGAGGTGTACCGGCGACGACGGGAGGCGCTCCTCGGCGCCCTCGCGGAACGCGGGGTCACGGGGTTCGGGCGCAGCGGGATGAACGTGTGGATCCCGGTGCCGGACGAGACCGGCGCCGTCGCCCGGCTCCTGCACGCCGGCTGGGCGGTGGCCCCCGGCGCCCGCTTCCGCCTGAGCGCTCCGCCCGGCATCCGGATCACCGTGTCGACGCTCGGGGAGGACGACACCGGACCGTTGGCGGCGGCTGTCGCGGCGGCCGTGGGACCGGGGGCCGGGCCGCCGCGGAGCTACGTCTGAGGAAGGACTCCGGGCGCGGTTCTCAGACCCGCGACTCCTGCCGTACCCCCGTCGGCGCCCCGGCCGCCGGCGCAGGCGTGTTCCCGCCCCGGGCGGACCTTGGGCGGGCCTGGGTCAGTGCCGCGCCGGCGAGGACGACGACCGCTCCGACCGGCGTCGACCAGGACAACGACTCGCCGAGGAGCGCGACGCCCGCGGCCGTGGCGATGACCGGGGTGAAGTAGGTGACCATCTGGGCCGTGGTCGGGCCCACCTCGGCGACCAGGTCGTACTGGATCAGGAAGGCGAGCCCGGTGCCCAGCGCCCCGAGGGCCGCTACCGCCAGCAGGGGGAGCACCGGGAAGCTGGTCGGCACCGAGGTGAACAGCGGTGTGACGACCGCCAGTTGCACCGTGGCCAGGCCCAGCTGGGCGCCGGTCAGCGAGAGGTGGGAGTGGCGGGAGCCGGCCAGGGTGCGGCGGACGTAGATCCAGCCGACCGGGTAGCTGAGCGAGGCCAGCAGGGCCAGCGCCGTGCCCGTGACGTCGAGGCCGTGGAAGCCCTGCCAGACGCCCAGCACCGTCAGGACGCCGAGGAAGCCGATGCCGAGGCCGGCCACCCGGCGCCGCGTCGGCCGGTCCTCGGAGAGGGCGACCAGCGACAGGGCCATGCCCCACAGCGGCGAGGTCGCGTTGCAGATGCCCGCGAGGGACGACGGGATCGTCAGCTCCGAGAAGGCGAACAGGGAGAACGGCAGCGCGTTGAGGAGGAGCCCGGCCACCGCCAGGTGCACCCAGGTCCACGTCCCTCGGGGCAGACGCTCCCGCTGCACCGCCATCGCGACGGCGACCACGGCCGTACCGAAGACCAGCCGTCCGAGCGTGACCTGGAAGGGGGCGAAGCTCTCGGTGCCCACCTTCATGAAGAGGAAGCTGAAACCCCACACGAGGGAGAGGAGGCCGAAGCGCAGCCGCCAGTCGAGGACGCGGCGGGGCGCGGAGGACGCGGTGGACGAAGGGGAGGGGGCGCTGCTGCTCATACGGACAACGATGCGGCAGTCGTCTTCGTAGCACAATCGAGATTTCGCACGCAGTACCTCGTAGTATTGCTTACATGTTGAACCTGGAGCGCCTGCGTACCCTCGACGCCCTCGCCCGGCACGGATCGGTCAGCGGAGCCGCCGCCGGCCTGCACATCACCACCTCGGCCGTCTCCCAGCAGATGGCCAAGCTGGAGCGCGAGGCCGGTCAGCAGCTGCTCGCCAGGAACGGCCGGGGTGTGCGGCTCACGGACGCCGGCCGGCTGCTCGCCGAGCACGCGGCCCGCATCCTCTCCCAGGTCGAGCTGGCCCAGGCCGACCTGGAGGCGCAGCGCGGACAGGTGGCGGGCGAGCTGAGGCTGTCGGCGTTCCCCACCGCCGCCCGCGGACTCTTCCCGGCCACGCTGGCGGCGTTGCGCGCCGAGCACCCCGCGCTGCGCATCCGCTCGGCGGAGCTGGAGCCGGAGCGCGGCATCAACGGCGTGGTGCGCGGCGACCTGGACCTGGCCGTCGTACTCGACTGGTACAACAAGCCGATGCCGCTGCCCGACGGCCTGGTCAAGGCACCGCTCCTCGACGACCCCGCCGACGTCGCCATGCCCGCAGGCCACCGGCTCGCGAGCCGGGACGAGGTGGATCTGGCCGAGTTCGCCGAGGACGAGTGGATCACGTGGGGGGAGGGCGAGTTCTGTCACGAGTGGCTGATGTTCACGCTGCGTTCCAAGGGCGTCGAGCCGATCGTCGGCCACCGTGCCGCCGAGACCCACACCCAGCTCGGGCTGGTCGCCGCGGGGCTCGGCGTGTGCATCGCCCCGCTGCTCGGACGCCACCCGATGCCCGCAGAGGTCGTCACCGTGCCGCTGAAGCAGCGGGTGCGGCGGCACGTGTACGTCGTGTGGCGGGCGGACGCCGACCGCCGCCCGTCGATCCGGGCGGCGGTGGACGCGCTGCGGGCGGCGGCGCGGACCGTGGCACAGACGGGATGAGCCGCGGCCGGGGTGCGGCCGCCTAACCCGGCGGCAGCTTGCGGAAGTCCCAGGAGACGACCTTCTGGGGCGTCAGACGCAGCCAGGCGTGCCGGCCGTCGTGCGGCATCTCCTGGAGGCCGAAGTTCTTGCGGGCGAACAGCGTCTCCGGGAAGTCGAGTTCGGCGCACAGCTCACCGGTGCGCGGTGCCTCGCCGACGAACTCCACCCGGCCGGACAGCTCCGCGCCCCGCAACTGGTCGTACTCCTCGCCGGTGTCGACGACGACCGCCACCCGCGGGTCGCGCCGCAGGTCCGTCCAGCGGCGGCTGCGCACGACCGAGTACAGCCACATCGATGCGCCGTCCCAGGCGAACCACAGCGTGCTGACGTGCGGGCTTCCGTCGGCCGACACGGTGGCCACGCGGCAGGTGCGCTGGGTGGTGAGGAACGCCTCCAGCTCGCCGGGGGTCATCATGATCCTGCGCCCCCGGCGCTGCGCCACGGTCACCCGGCCAGCCGGATCGAGTCCCCGCTGACCGTGATCTGCACGGCGGGCAGCGGCTTGGGAGCGGGGCCGCCCTGCACACTGCCGTCCGTGATCGAGAAACTGCTGTTGTGACAGGGGCAGTTGATGATGCCGTCGGACACGCTCTTCACGGCACAGCCCTGGTGGGTGCAGGTGGCGGAGAACGCCTTGAACTCGCCCGCGGCCGGCTGGGTTACGACCACCTTCTGGTCGGGGAAGACCTTCCCGCCGCCCTCGGGTATGTCGGCGGTCGTCGCGAGCGCCGCCCCCGCGCCCTCGCCGCCCGCGTCCCGCGAGGCGGAGCCGGGGGCGGCGCCGGTGTCGCTCGACGCGTCGTCGTCCGAGCCCGAGCACGCGGCCAGCACGGCGGTGAGGCCCGCCGCTGAGGCCGCCGCCACGACGGTACGACGGGCCGGTCCCGTCGCGGGGTGAAACGAAGCGCTGGTCATGCTGGGGTTCCCTTCCCGGGTGGACGTGGTGGTCTGCCGACAGGTACGGCCCGGCGGCACGTGTTGTTCAGCGACCGTCCGCCCCGGGTGCCGCGATACGGCCGAGTGGGCCGGTCCGGTACGGCGACCGCACGCCACGGATCAGCGCGAGGGCCCCGCCTCACGCTGCCCGGTGTCGCCGTCCGGGACGGCCCAGATGCCGCGGACGTGCCCCAGGTGGCGGGTCATGACCTCCTCGGCCCGCGCGCGGTCACGGGCCAGCAGGGCCTCCAGGATCTCCAGGTGCTCGTCCGCCGACCCCTTGAGGCGCCCCTCGGCGACCAGTGAGGTGAGGCCGTACAGCCTTGAGCGGGTGCGCAGCTCGCGCACCACCTCCACCAGGTGCCGGTTGCCCGAGAGGGCGAGCAGCTCCAGGTGGAAGCGCAGGTCCGCCGCCACGTAGGCGACCAGGTCCCCGGACGTGGCGGCCGTGACGATCTCCCCGGCCACCGGGCGGAGTGCCTCCAGCGCCGCCGGATCGGCCGTCGTCGCCAGGTCCGCGGTGGTGGGGATCTCGATCAGCGCCCGGATGTGGGTGTACTCGTCCAGCTGCCGGTCGGACACCTCGGTCACCCGGAACCCCTTGTTCGGCACCGCGGTGACCAGACCCTCCTTGGTCAGGTCCAGCATCGCCTCGCGCACCGGCGTGGCCGACACCCCGAACCGTGCGGCCAGGGCGGGCGCCGAGTAGACCTCGCCCGGACGCAGTTCGCCGGCGATCATCGCGGCCCGCAGCGCGTCGGTCACCCGCTCACGGAAACTGCGGCGCGTTCCCCCGAGGACGGGCAGATCGGGGTCGGTCGGCGAGGCGGCCACGGGAGTCCTCTCGGTGCAATGTCACGTAGCACCAGGGTATCGGCGGCCGCTCCGCCCGTTCCCGGGCGGCGGGCACGCGCCTTCGACCCCGAACCACTGCGAACGGCGGACGGTGGGGACGCGCGTCGCGGTCCGTGCCCGCCTCGCCGACGGTCACCCGTGGTCACTATGCTCACCGCATGCCCGGGGGAGCCTCCCCGCGGCGAGGAGGCAAGGCCGAAGAGACGGGTGACCCGCACAAGTGTTGAGCAAGGTCCTGGCGACCCGTTACATCACGCCCCTGCGCGAGGGCGGCTCGCTCCCGGGTCTCGTCGAGGCCGACGACCTCGGCACCTACGTCCTGAAGTTCACCGGCGCGGGACAGGGCCGCAAGACGCTCGTGGCCGAGGTGGTCTGCGGCGAACTCGCCCGCAGGCTGGGCTTCCGGGTACCGCGGCTGGTGACGGTCGACCTCGATCCGGTGCTCGGGCTCGGCGAACCCGACCCGCAGGTGCAGGAACTGCTCAAGTCCAGCGGCGGCACCAACCTCGGCATGGGCTTCCTCTCCGGAGCGCTCGGGTTCGACCCGCTCGCCTTCGAGGTGAGCGCCGAGGAGGCCGGACGCATCGTCTGGTTCGACGCGTTGGTCAACAACGTCGACCGCTCGTGGCGCAATCCCAACCTGCTGCGGCTGCACGGCGAGACGTGGCTCATCGACCACGGCGCGACCATGATCTGGCATCACAACTGGCCCGGCGCCGAGGCCTCCGCCGCCCGCCCCTACGACGCCGCCGACCACGCCCTGGCCCGGTTCGCGCCGGACGTCCGGTCGGCCGCCGCCGCGCTCGCGCCGCTGGTCACCGAGGAACTCCTCACCGAGGTCACCGCCGAGATCCCCGACGTCTGGCTGCGGGACGAACCCGGCTTCGCCACCCCCGACGACCTCCGCCGTGCCTACGCGCGGCCCCTGCTCGCACGGGCCGCCACGATCCACGAACGCGTCAAGTGAGCCAAGGGGGAGCGGTGAGCGACCGCCACGTCTTCGAGTACGCGCTGCTGCGCGTCGTGCCGCGCGTCGAACGCGGGGAGTGCGTCAACGCCGGCGTCCTCGTCTACTGCCGTGCCAAGTCCTACGTCGGGGCCCGCACCCACCTCGACGAGAGCAGGCTGCTGGCCCTTGACCCGCACGTCGACCTGCCCGGAGTGCGGGCGGCGCTGCGTGCCGTGGAGGGCGTCTGCGCCGGAGGGGACGCGGCGGGCCAGGCGGCCGGGGACGACGCCGGCCGCCGGTTCCGCTGGCTGATCGCGCCCCGCTCGACGATCGTCCAGCCCGGCCCCGTCCACACCGGCCTCACGGCCGACCCGGCCGCCGAGACGGAGCGGCTGCTCGACCTGCTGGTGCGGTGAGGACGCGGGGACCGGACCGGGCGGCTGGGGGTGGCGTTCGGATCAGGCCGGCTCCGGGTGCGGGTTCCTCGTTGCCGGCCCGAGCGGGGTCAGCTGCGGGTGCCGGACCCGGCGAGCGCGGCCGGATCCGAACGACACCCCCTGGGCCCGTGCGGTGCCTCAGGCGCGTCGGCGGCGCCTGATCACCCAGCCCGCCGCGAGCGCGGCGCCGGTCACGAAGCTCAGGCCGATGCCGATGTCCCAGTCGCTGGGACCGGTGCCCGAGGCGCCGCCCAGGCCGCCCTGGGTGCCGAGCGTCGGCGCGACGGAGGGGGAGGTCACGGGTGCCGGCGCGGTGGTGGCCGGAGCGGGGGTGGTGACCGGGGCCGGCCTGGTGGTGGCGGAGATCGTCGGGAGCTGGTCCCCGCGCGGATGCGCGGCACCCCCGCCCATGCCGCCGTCTCCCTCCCGGATCTCCCGGATGCCGCCCTGGTCGAAGGGCCCCTGACCGGTGGAGTGCGACGTCCCGGGCCGGTTCTGATCGAGCCGGCCGTCCCCGGGACGGCCCGGAGCGAGTCCGCCTCCGTCGGGCAGGCCCTCGTCCGGCCGCCCGTCGCCGAGGCCGCTCCCGTCGAGCCGGCCGTCGTCGAGACCGCCCCCGTCGAGCCGGTCGTCGTCGAGACCGCCCCCGACCAGCGGAGCGTCTTCGGGCGGGGCGTCGAACAGCGCGTCCGGGCACAACGGGTCCGGGACGCCCGGATCCGCCTCCAGCCCGATCGGCACCGCTTCCTGGTAGGTGGAGCTCAGGCAGTCCGACTCCAGGTTCGAGTCGAGGGCCTGGGCGGGTGCGGGGTCGGCCAGCGGCACGATCGCGGCGATCGCGACGGCTATGCCTGCTGCACCGGTACGACGGCGCATGGACGCCTCCTTTCCGGCCACGAGTGGCTCGCGCTTCGACGCTAGGGGCCCGGCGGCCCGGCGGCCCGCAGCGCTGGGCCGATCGGGCGACCGGTGCGGGGCGGCGCGCCGGGACGGCCAGGTAATGGATCACACCGGCCCGGTGTCCCGTTGACACCGCGTGCCAGGGCTTCTAGCGTCACGTCTGCGGAAGGTACTAAGCGGTCGCTCACCCCAGGGCGCACGCTCCGCACGGGCCGCATCCCCAGGACGAGGAGAAGCAGCGAATGTCCACCACTGAGCAGCGGGTCGCCGTAGTCACCGGAGCCGCGCGCGGCATCGGCGCCGCCACCGCCGTACGACTGGCCGCCGAGGGCCGTGCCGTCGCCGTCATCGACCTCGACGAGGCCGCCTGCAAGGACACCGTGGAGAAGATCACCGCGGCCGGCGGCACGGCGCTCGCGGTCGGCTGCGACGTCTCCGACGAGGCCCAGGTCGAGGCGGCCGTCGCGCGGATCGCCGAGGAACTGGGCGCGCCGACGATCCTCGTCAACAACGCGGGCGTGCTCCGCGACAACCTGCTGTTCAAGATGAGCGTCTCCGACTGGGACACCGTCATGAACGTGCACCTGCGCGGTGCCTTCCTGATGTCGAAGGCCTGCCAGAAGCACATGGTCGACGCCAAGTTCGGGCGCATCGTCAACCTGTCCTCCTCCTCCGCCCTCGGCAACCGCGGCCAGGTCAACTACTCGGCCGCCAAGGCCGGTCTTCAGGGCTTCACCAAGACCCTCGCCAAGGAACTCGGCAAGTTCGGCGTCACCGCCAACGCCGTGGCCCCCGGCTTCATCGCCACCGAGATGACCAAGGCGACCGCCGACCGCGTCGGCATGGGCTTCGACGACTTCAAGGCCGCCGCCGCCACCCAGATCCCCGTCGCCCGGGTCGGCGAGCCCGAGGACATCGCCAACGCCATCGCCTTCTTCACCGGCGAGGCCGCCGGCTTCGTCTCCGGCCAGGTGCTGTACGTGGCCGGCGGGCCGCTCGACTAGGGAACACGGAGACCAGGAACGGTGGGGAACACTGACATGACTGAACTGCCCGCACTCTCCGGCAAGGTCGCGCTGGTCACGGGCGCCAGCCGCGGCATCGGCTACGGCGTCGCCGAGGCCCTGGTCGCCCGCGGCGACCGGGTCTGCATCACCGGCCGCAACGAGGACGCCCTGAAGGAAGCCGTCGAGAAGCTCGGCTCCGACCGGGTCATCGGCGTCGCCGGCAAGGCGCACGACGAGGCCCACCAGGCCGTCGCCGTCGAGCGCGTGATGGAGGCCTTCGGACGCGTCGACTTCCTGGTCAACAACGCCGGCACCAACCCTGTGTTCGGGCCGATCGCCGACCTCGACCTGAACGTCGCGCGCAAGGTCTTCGAGACCAACGTGATCTCCGCGCTCGGCTTCGCCCAGCGCACCTGGCACGCCTGGCAGAAGGACAACGGCGGCGCGATCGTCAACATCGCCTCCGTCGCGGGCCTCTCGCCCTCGCCCTTCATCGCCGCGTACGGCGTCAGCAAGGCCGCGCTGATCAACCTGACCGCGCAGCTGGCGCACGAGTTCGCGCCGAAGGTGCGGGTCAACGCGATCGCCCCGGCGGTCGTGAAGACCAAGTTCGCCGCCGCCCTGTACGAGGGACGCGAGGAGGAGGCCGCCTCGGGCTACCCACTGGGCCGGCTCGGCGTGCCCTCCGACATCGGCGGCGCCGCGGCCTTCCTCACCTCGGAGCAGTCCGCCTGGGTGACGGGCCAGACGCTCGTCGTGGACGGCGGCATCTTCCTCAACGCCGGCGTGGCCTGATCTCGCCCACGGGGAACCCCTCGGATCGATACGCGGACACGGGCGCCGTCCACCCGGACGGCGCCCGTGTCCGCGTATCGGAGCACGGCGCCCGATGACAACGTAGTCATCGCCAAATGATCAAAACCCCTGTTCAGAAGGGGGTTCAGGGGGCGTGGCGCTGCGGTATGGTCTGCCGACCCTTGGTACGGCGGATCGAGGAGCGTGCGCGTGTTCAACCGGAAGCGGGGCCTGCGGCGGGTCGCGGCCATCGTGTCCATATCGTCCTTGGTCACCGGATGCGGCATCCTGTCGTCCGACAGTTCGGAGGACGAGGAGCCCATCGTCGTCGGGACGACCAGCGCCCCCAGCACCCTGGACCCGGCCGCTTCGTGGGACGGTTCCTGGGAGCTGTTCCGGAACATCTACCAGACGCTGCTCAGCTACCCCAGCGGTGCCACCGCGCCCCAGCCCGACGCCGCCGAGCAGTGCTCGTTCACCGACACGGCGAACCAGGTCTACCGCTGCGAGCTGCGCGAGGGCCTGACCTTCTCCAACGGCGACCCGCTCGACGCCCAGGCCGTCAAGTTCTCGATCGACCGGATCAAGGACATCAACGTCAACGGCGGTCCGGCCGGCCTGCTCGGCAGCCTCGAACGGGTCCAGGCGCCGAGCGAGCGCGAGGTGGTCTTCCACCTCAACAAGCCGGACGCCACCTTCCCGTTCGTGCTCGCCACGCCCGCCATGTCGATCGTCGACCCCGGTGACTACCCCGCGGACGCCCTGCGCGAGGGCAGCGGCATCGTGGGCTCCGGCCCGTACACCCTCCAGTCGTACGAGGACGGCGAGCGGGCCGAGCTGCTGCGCAACGACCGCTACGAGGGCTTCGCCGAACGGCACAACAAGGCGGTGACGATCCGCTACTTCAAGGACTCCGCCGGCATGGTGAAGGCGCTGCGCGACGGCGACATCCAGGTCACCTACCGCGGTCTCGCCGCCGACGACGTCATCACCCTCCAGGGCAAGGAGGGCAAGGAGGAGAACCTCCAACTGGTCGAGGGCAGCGGTACGGAGATCAGCTACCTGGTCTTCAACCCCGAGGACCCGTGGGCGGGGCGCAAGGAGGTGCGCCAGGCCGTCGCCCAGGTGGTCGACCGGGCGGTGATCGCGCACAAGGTCTACCAGGACACCGTCGACCCGCTGTACTCGATGGTCCCCAAGGGCCTCACCGGCCACACCACCGGCTTCTTCGACGACTACGGCGACCCCAGCGTCCCCAAGGCCCGCGAGATGCTCAAGGACGCCGGCATCACCGAGCCGGTCCCGCTCACCCTCTGGTACACCACCGACCGCTACGGCTCCGAGACGGCGTCGGAGTTCAAGGAGATCAAGCGGCAGCTCGAAGCCTCCGGCCTGTTCGAGGTGACCCTCGAGAGCCGCCCGTGGAAGACGTACGTCGCCGGGTACCAGAAGGGCGAGTACCCGGTGTTCGGGCGCGGCTGGTCCCCGGACTTCCCGGACGGGGAGAACTTCATCGCCCCCTTCGTCGGCGAGCAGAACGCGCTCGGGACGCCCTACCTCACACCGGAGATCACCGGCGAGCTGCTGCCGCGCTCACGCCGGGAGAGCGACCGCGCCAACGTGGAGAAGGAGTTCGAGCGGGCCCAGCAGATCATGGTGGACGACGCGCGGCTGCTGCCGCTGTGGCAGGGCAAGCAGTACCTCGCCGCCAGCACGGACATCTCCGGCGCCGAGCAGGCCCTGGACCCGTCCACGATCATGATGATGTGGCAGCTCCACCGGAAGACGAGCTGGTAGACGAGCTGGTGGACGAGCTGGTGGACGAGCTGGTGGACGATCCGTCGGAGGGACCGACAGGCGGCGTCACCGTTGTCAGTGGTCGGCGGTAGGTTTCTGAGCACCGGAAGCGACCGCACAGCGTAAGGAAGTTGACGTGACCGACATCGCCATCCTGCCCGAGTCCTGGCGCGAGGTACTGGGCGGCGAGCTGCAGCAGCCCTACTTCAAGGAGCTGATGGAGTTCGTCGAGGAGGAGCGGGCGAGCGGCCCCGTCTACCCGCCGCGCGACGAGGTCTTCGCCGCGCTGGACGCCACGCCCTTCGACCGGGTGAAGGTGCTGGTCCTCGGCCAGGACCCGTACCACGGCGAGGGCCAGGGGCACGGGCTGTGCTTCTCCGTCCGGCCCGGCGTGAAGGTGCCGCCGTCCCTGCGGAACATCTACAAGGAGATGCACGCGGAGCTGGGCACCCCGATTCCGGACAACGGCTATCTGATGCCGTGGGCCGAGCAGGGCGTCCTGCTGCTGAACGCGGTGCTCACGGTCCGGGCCGGCGAGGCGAACTCGCACAAGTCCCGCGGCTGGGAGCTGTTCACCGACGCGGTGATCCGCGCGGTCGCCGAGCGGACCGACCCGGCGGTGTTCGTGCTGTGGGGGAACTACGCGCAGAAGAAGCTGCCGCTGATCGACGAGACGCGGCACGTCGTGGTCAAGGGCGCCCATCCCTCACCGCTGTCGGCGAAGAAGTTCTTCGGGTCCCGCCCCTTCACGCAGATCAACGAGGCGGTCGCGGCGCAGGGCCACGAGCCGATCGACTGGACCGTCCCGAACCTGGGCTGACCCGGGTCCTCCGGGCCGGTCCGCCGGCGTCCGGCCCCCGCGCTCCCCGGTGCCGCCTGACCGGGAAAGCGGGTGCGTGCGGTTAGCGTCGTCGGGACAGCCGACGAGGGCACGGAGGACGCGGTGGCGAAGGGACAGGAGCAGGCGGCGCCGGACGCCGTGCTGACGCGGATCGGCCAGGTCGCCATGCTGCACCACGCGGGCGACCGCGAGGAGGCCCGGCGCCGCTTCCTCGGGCTGTGGGCGGAGATCGGCGAGGGCGGCGACCCACTGCACCGCTGCACGCTGGCCCACTACCTCGCCGCCGCCCAGGACGACCCGCGGGAGCAACTGGCCTGGGGCCTGAGGGCGTTGTCGGCCGCCGAGGAGCTGACCGAGGACCGCCTCGCCGACCGGCACGAGGGCACGCCCGCCGCCCGCGCCCTCTCCCCCTCGCTCCACCTGCACGTGGCCGCCGACTACGACCGGCTCGGTCACCGCGAGGCGGCCCGTCTGCACCTGCGGCGCGCCCGCGCAGCGGCCGAGTCCCTCGCCCCCGGCCGCTACGGAGAGGGCGTACGCGCCTCGATCGACCGGCTGGAGCTGCGCCTGGCAGACCCCGGGCGGCCCGACGGCTCCGAGGGACGGGGCCGCCCCCCGCGGCAGCGGCCGTGACGCCGCCCGGCCCCCGTCGGCGCGGACCGGCCTCAGTGTCCGTACGCCTGCTCGCAGATGCGGGACTCGGGGCTGCCCGGGCGCCAACCGCCGTACTGCTTGCCGAGGGAGCACACGTCGGCCTTCCCGCCGCTGCCGGCGCCGGAGGTGCCGGGCAGGTCGGGCACCCGGGGCCGGGGCCGGGCCGTGTCGGGGGCACGGGTGTGCTCGGGCGGCGCCGGGCGGACGGGCCGCCGGCCGGGAGCACGGGCCGCGGGCGGGTCGTGCGGCGCGGTCGAGGCGGTCGGCGGCTTCGAGCGGCGGGGTGCGCCGGCGGCTCGCTCCGCGGTGGGGGAGGGGCCGATCATCTCCAGCGCCTCCCGGGCCGGGGCCTGGACGACCCGCGGCTCGGCCGGGCCCTCGGGGCGAGGCGCGGACGAGCGGGCGCCGGCCCCGGAGGGGGTGTGCACGGCCGGGCCGCCGACCGTCGTACAGCCGGTCAGGGCCGAGACGGTCACGGTCAGCAGGAGCGTTGCGGTGGTCGTCGTTCGATGCACCCGCGCCACTCTGCTGCCTCCGGCACCGCAACCGGAGCCGGACAAGCGGAGGTTGCCCCGCACGGGTGATCTCCGGCCCCGTACGGAGGTCCGGCGGCGACGGGAGGTGACGTCAGGCGCCCGTGGCTCCGTCCAGGCGCTCACGGATCAGGTCCGCGTGCCCGTTGTGACGCGCGTACTCCTCGATCATGTGGGTGTGGATCCAGCGCAGGGTCGAGCGCTCGCCGGTACGCAGGTGCCTGCCCCGGGACGTCTCGCCCAGCGGGACGCCGGACGCGTTGCGGCGGGCCGCCTCGATCTCCGCCTGCCAGGTGGCGTGGGCCTCGGCGAAGGTGTCCGCCTCGGTGAACCGGAACTCCCCCTCCGGTTCCCCGTCGGAGGAGTAGATCAGGCCCGCGTCCTCGGCCGCCAGCACCCTGCGGTACCAGCTGCGCTCCACCTCCGCCATGTGCCGGACGAGTCCCATCAGGGTCAACGTCGACGGCGCCACGGACGCCGTCCTCAACTGCTCGTCGGTGAGTCCCTCGCACTTCTGGGCGAGGGTCTGCCGGTGGTACTCGAGCCAGCCCTCCAGCATGGCGCGTTCGTCGGCGTCGACGGGGGGTTCGCGGCGTTCGGTCGTCATGGTGGCATCCTCGCCCGTACCGGCCGGTCCCACCAGGGGATTTCAGCCCTCCGGCAGGTCGTGGGGCGGGCCGCCCAGCATGCCGTCCAGAAGCTCCCGCAGCCCGGACCGCACGTCCTGGAGGCTCGGCACCTCGGCGTGGAAGGTCCCGGCCACGCAGCTGAACATCAGCCCGTCCGCCCAGGCGACCAGCGAGAGCACGTGCCGGGCCGGGTCCGTCGAGCCCATCGCCGTGACGAGAGCGCCCAGTTGCTCCCGGAAGCGGGCACCCGCCGCGTCGAAGTGCGCCCGCAGCTCCGGGCGGCGGGTGGCCTCCAGGGCCAGTTCGTACCGGGCCAGCGTCAGCGCGCGGTTGCGGGTCAGGGCCCGGTGGGTCGCCAGTGCCAGCGCGTCGGCCAGCGCGTCGAGACCGGCCCGCGGGTCCGGCATCTCGTGCAGCGCGAGCACCCTGGCCTCCCGGTCGGCCAGCCGCCGCACCGCCCGCTCCAGCAGCGCCTGCCGGGTCCGGGCCACATTGGACGTGGAGCCCTGCGGGAGCCCGGCCGCCTCGTCGACCGCCCGGTGGGTGAGCCCGCGCATCCCGCGCTCGGCCAGCAGCGTCAGCGCGGCGTCGGCGACCCGGTCGGCGCGAGAGGCGCCGGACGACGACCCGGAGGGTGCGGCAGGAGAGGACATGGGACTCAATCTACCCGGCTCACTACGGCTGTAGTACAGTCGGCGGTGAGCCCTACTACAGCTGTAGTGAGCCGAGCGTGGAGGAGAGCCATGACACGGACGAGGACGGCCGTCGTGATAGGCGGCGGCATCGGCGGACTCACCGCGGCGGCCGCCCTGCACCTGAGCGGCCTGCGGGTCACTGTCCTGGAGCGCGCCCCCTCGCTCCGGCCGGTCGGCGCGGCCATCTCGCTGTCGCCCAACGCCCTGCGCGCCCTGGACGTGATCGGCCTCGGCGATGAGATCCGCGACCTCGCCGCCTGGCAGGGCGACGGGGGACTGCGCACCCCCGGCGGGCGGTGGCTCTCCCGGTCCAGTGCCGAAGCCGCCGAAGCACGCTTCGGCGGCCCGCTGGTACTGCTCCACCGGTCCACCCTCGTCGAGCGCCTCGCCGCGCTGCTGCCGCCGGAGGCGGTCCGCACCGCCGCCGACGCCGTCCTGGCCGACCCCGGCGACCGCGACCGGCCGGCCAGGGTCCGCCTCCCGGACGGCGAACTGGAGGCCGACCTGGTCGTCGGGGCCGACGGCATCCGCTCCGCCGTGCGCCGCACGCTGTTCCCGCGCCACCCCGGCACCGTCTACTCCGGCTTCACCACCTGGCGGGTCGTGATCCCCGTCCCCGGCGTCGAGTTCGCCTCCCACGAGACCTGGGGCCCCGGCCGCCTCTGGGGCACGCATCCGCTCAAGGACGGCCGGGTCTACGCCTACGCCGCCGCCGTCACCCCGGCCGGCGGACACGCGTTGGACGAGAGGGCCGAACTGCTGCACCGCTACGGCGACTGGCACGACCCGATCCCCGCGGTCCTCGCCGCCGCCCGCCCCGAGGACGTCCTGCGCCACGACGTGCACCACATCGCCGAGCCGCCGCCCTCCTACCACCTGGGCAGGGCCGCCCTGCTCGGGGACGCCGCGCACGCCATGCCGCCGACCCTCGGCCAGGGCGGCAACCAGGCCATCGAGGACGCGGTGGTGCTGGCCCACCACAGCCAGGACCTCGCCGCCTACACGGCCGCCCGGCTGCCCCGCACGACCGCCGTCGCCCGCCAGGCCGTCAGGACGGCCCGCCTCAACATGATGGGCAGCCGCACGGCCGTCGCCGTCCGCGACGCCGCCCTCCTCGCCCTCTCCAAGGCCGGACCGGCGCTGTTCCTGCGCGGCTTCGACGGCATCGCCGACTGGCGGCCCCCGCAGCCCCCGTATGCTTCCCGGCGGACCCAGGTCGGCGAGCGTTAGAGGAGCACATCCCGTGAAGGTCGGCTGCATCGGACTCGGCGACATCGCGCAGAAGGCCTACCTGCCGGTGCTCGCCGCCCTCCCCGGGATCGAACTGCACCTGCAGACCCGCACCCCCGCCACCCTCACCCGGGTCGCGGACAAGCTGCGCGTCCCGGCGCGGCAGCGTCACGCCGACCTCGACGCGCTCCTCGCCCAGGGCCTCGACGCCGCCTTCGTGCACGCGCCGACGTCCGTCCACCCCGAGATCGTGACCCGGCTGCTGGAAGCCGGCGTGCCCACCTACGTCGACAAGCCCCTCGCCTACGAACTCGCCGACTCCGAGCGCCTGGTCGTCCTCGCCGAGGAGCGGCGCACCAGCCTCGCCGTCGGCTTCAACCGGCGTCACGCCCCGGGGTACGCGCAGTGCGCCGAGCACCCGCGCGAGCTGATCCTCATGCAGAAGAACCGCACCGGCCTGCCCGAGGACCCGCGCACGATGGTCCTCGACGACTTCATCCACGTCGTCGACACCCTGCGGTTCCTGGTGCCCGGACCGGTCGACGACGTGACGGTGCGCGCCCGCACGGAGGACGGTCTGCTCCACCACGTCGTGCTGCAGCTCGCCGGGGACGGCTTCACCGCGCTCGGCGTGATGAACCGGCTCAGCGGCTCGACGGAGGAGATCCTGGAGGTCTCCGGCCAGGACACCAAGCGCCAGGTGGTCAACCTCGCCGAGGTGATCGACCACAAGGGCCAACCGACCGTGCGGCGGCGCGGCGACTGGGTGCCCGTGGCCCGCCAGCGCGGCATCGAGCAGGCGGTGCTCGCCTTCCTCGACGCGGTGCGCTCCACCGAGGTGCTCAGCGCCCGGGACGCGCTGGAGACCCATGAGCTGTGCGAGCGGGTGGTCCGGGCCGTCGTGCCGCCCCGCTCCGCCTGAGCCGCACCGTCCGCACGCCCTCCGCGGCGCCCCAGACCCCCAGGGTCAGCAGCGCCGCGTAGACCGTCCAGTCTCCGTAGCGGACGTACGGCGTGGTGCCCCGGGCCAGCGGGATCTCGTAGACCCGGGAGGCGCTCGCGCCGGTGCCGAGCCAGGAGCCGATCCGCTCGCCGTCCGCGCCGTAGACGGCGGAGACACCGGTCAGGGTCGCGTGCACCATGGGCCGGCCGGTCTCGGCGGCGCGCAGCGCGGCGAGCGAGGCGTGCTGCTCGGGCGCCCAGGTGTGCTGGAAGGTCGAGGTCGAGGACTGGGCGACCAGCACCTGGGCACCGTCGGAGACCAGACTGCGGCTCATGTCGGGGAACGCGCTCTCGAAGCAGACCATCGGCCCGATCCGCAGGCCGTCGCCGACCTCCATCACCACCTGCTCGGTGCCCCGCCTGCGGTCCTCGCCGGCCGCCTTGCCGACCGAGGTGGCCCAGCCGAGCATCGAGCGGAACGGCACGTACTCGCCGAAGGGGACGAGCCGCATCTTGTCGTACCGATCGCCGGTCGGGCCCGCGGCCCCGACGAGCACCGAACTCTTGTAGATGCCGGGTTTGTCGGAGCGCCGGGCGTCCACGTTGACCAGGATGTCCGCGCCCGTCTCCCGGGACAGGGCCGCGAGCCGCCGGGCGAAGTCCGGCCGGTCGTCGAGGTCGTAGCCGACACTGCTCTCGCCCCAGACGACCAGGTCGAGATCCCGGCCCGCCAGCCGCCGGGTCAGCTGCTCCTCGCGGTCGAACCGCCGGTCCGCGCTGTCCGCCCCGGCGACGATGCCCGGCTGCACCACGGCGATCGCGACCCGCTCGCCGGTGTCGGGGCGCGGTGACCAGACCCAGGCCGCCGAGGCGGCCGCGGCGGTGGCGACCAGCCCGGCCAGGGCCGGCACCCTCGCCCGCCGCACGGCCACGAGGACCGCGACGGCCACGTTGACGGCCACCACGAGGAAGCTGAGCAGCCACACCCCGCCCACCGAGGCGAGCCGCAGCGCCGGAGCGACCTGCCACTGGGAGGCGCCGAGCATGCCCCAGGGGCCGCCGAGTCCCTGCCAGGAACGGACCAGCTCCGCCAGCAGCCAGCCCGAGGGCAGCACCACCAGGGCCGCCGTGATCCGGCCGGCGGACGGCGCCCCGCCCAGCATCCGGCGCACCAGCCAGCCCCACGGGACCCACAGTGCGCCGAGCAGGGCGGCGATGACGAAGGTGAACACGTGCAGGTTCGGCAGCAGCCAGTGGTGCATGGCCAGCACGAACCCGAACCCGCCGCACCACCCGTCGTACGCCGCCCGCTTCCCGCGCGGGGCGGTACGGGCCAGCGAAATCCAGGGCACCAGCGCGAACCATGCCCACCACCACAGGGCCGGGCCCGGGAAGGCGAGCACGGGCAGGGCCCCGGCGAGCACGGCGAGGACCGAGCGCCGCCACGAGGAGGCGAGCCAATGGTCGAGCGTCTTCATGGGCGCCTCCCTACCCGGTGATCTGTCCAGTGTGCGTCCGCGACGACAGCGAATTCAGTTGATCACACCGGGGCCTGGGCAGCGCGCGACACTCCTCCTAAGATGATCGATGATCGATCAAAAGGGAGGTGCTCATGAAGCGACCCATCACGGTGGTCACCGGCGGCAGCCGGGGCATCGGCGCGGCGACCTGCCTGCGGCTCGCGGCGGAGGGACACGACGTCGCCGTGGGCTACGCGGCGGACGCTGCCGCCGCCGAGACGGTCGTCGCGGCGGTGCGCGAGGCGGGCGGGCGTGGCGTCGCCGTGCGCGCGGACACGTCCGTCGAGGCCGACGTCGAGCGACTCTTCGACACGGTGGAGGAGCGGCTCGGTCCGGTGACGGGGCTGGTGAACAACGCGGCCGTGACCGGTCCGCTGGGCCGGCTCGCCGACAGCGACACCGCGGACCTGCGCCGGGTCCTCGACGTCAACCTCCTGGGCGTGCTGCTGTGCTCCCGGCGGGCGGCGCGGCTGATGACACCGCGGCGGAGCGGCGTGATCGTGAACGTGTCGTCGGGCGCGGCGACGCTGGGCAGCCCGGGGGAGTACGTGCACTACGCGGCGAGCAAGGCGGGCGTCGACGCACTGACCCTGGGCCTGGCCAAGGAACTCGGTCCGGACGGCATCCGGGTCAACGCCGTCGCACCCGGCGTGATCGACACCGAGATGCACGCGGCGGCGGGCGACGCGGGCCGGGCGGCCCGGATGGGGGCTGCGGTGCCGATGGGACGTGCGGGCCGCGCGGAGGAGATCGCCGCGGCGATCGCCTGGCTGATGTCGTCCGACGCGTCGTACACGACGGGGACGGTGCTCCGGGTCGCGGGCGGGCGCTGACCCCTCCCGGGGTGATCTCCCGGAAGGCGGTGCGGCGGCGGGCTGAAACCAGGACCGTCACCCGCGCCGGCCGGGCGTCCTGTGACGGCGGGCCCCCGCGCCGGACCGGACGGCCCCGTGACGACGTGCCCTCGCGCTGAGCCGGGCCGCCGGTGGCGACGCGCCCCCGCGCCGGACCGCCTCCGTGCCGAGCAGGGCCCCGGCCCAGGCCGCCCTCCGGGGGGCCCGCGCTCGGGGCCGGGCCGCTCCCGTCGTTCAGGCCGCCTCGACGACCTCGCCGCGGATCGCCGTCGCCCACTCGACCACCAGCAGCTCGTACTCCACGCGCTCCTGCGCGGACAGGGAACCGCCCGCGCGCCGCCACAGCGCGCGGATCCGATCGTTCAGCTCCGCGGCGGACCGCACGGAACCAGGGGTCGTGTAATCGGGGGACATGCGGACAAGCCTAGGGGCAAGCACTGACACTGCGCTACCGGACCGCTACACAAACGGGCGGTCAGCCGGCGGACTCCGCGGCGTGCGGGCTGAGGACACCCGCCGCGACCAGGGCGATGATGGCGATCCCGAGCGCGATGCGGTACCAGACGAACGGCATGAAGCTCTTGGTGGAGATCCACTTCATGAACCAGGCGATGACCACGTACCCGGTGGCGAAGGCGATGACCGTCGCGAAGAGCGTCGGCCCCCAGGAGACGTGGTCGCTCTCCATGGCGTCCTTCAGCTCGAACACGCCGGACGCCAGCACCGCCGGGACCGCCAGCAGGAACGAGTACCGGGCGGCGGCCTCACGCCGGTAGCCCATGAAGAGACCGCCGCTGATGGTCGCGCCGGAGCGGGAGACGCCGGGGATGAGGGCCGCCGCCTGGCACAGACCGTAGATCAGGCCGTCCCGCACACCCAGGTCCTTCAGCTCCTTGCGCTGCTGAGGGGCGCGGTGCCGGCCGCCCCTCTCGTCCCGGGCGGCCATCCGGTCGGCGACGCCGATGACGACGCCGACGACGATCAGCATCGTGGCGGTGATCCGCAGGTCGCGGAAGGGGCCCTCGATCTGGTCCTTCAGCGTCAGGCCGAGCACGCCGATCGGGATGGAGCCGACGATCACCAGCCAGCCCATGCGCGCGTCGGGGTCGTGGCGCATCGCCTTGTCGGTGAGCGAGCGGGCCCACGCCGAGATGATCCGACCGATGTCCTTGCGGAAGTAGATGAGCACCGCGGCCTCGGTGCCGATCTGCGTGATCGCCGTGAAGGCCGCCCCCGGGTCGTGCCAGCCGGCGAACGCCGCGGTCAGCCGCAGGTGCGCGCTGGACGACACGGGCAGGAACTCGGTCAGCCCCTGGACGAGTCCAAGGACGAGGGATTCAAACCAAGACATGGAGTTACGTCAGTCCAAGGGGCGATCGAGAAACGGTCGGCGGACACGCCGAACCGTCGTGTGCGTGATCGGGACCTGGCGTGCCGAGGGGCAGCGTAGCGCCCCCGGATGAACCCCGGGTGACGGGGGGAGCGGCCCCCGGTCACCGCGGCCGTGGCCGCGGGACGACGTCCCGTCACTGCCCGCGCAGCCGGTGACGCTTGCGCCAGGCGACGACCGCCCCCGCGAGCCCGGGCAGGGCGATGCAGGCCAGCGCGATCAGGAAGGCGGGAGAGGTCGGCGTCGAGGCGCGGGCGCCCGCGACGACGTAGGCGGCGGTGTTGGGGATCGAACCGAGCGCCGTCGCCAGCAGGAAGGGCAGCAGACCCATGCGGGAGACGGCGGCGCAGTAGTTGGCGGCGGCGAACGGCACCCCGGGGAACAGCCGCGCCGCCAGCATCGAGCGGAAACCGTGCCGGCTCAGCTGCCCGTCCGCGGCCTTCAGCCACTTGCCGCGCAGCAGCGGACGCAGCGCCTCCTGGCCGAGGACCCGGCCGAGACAGAAGGCGATCCCGGCGCCGAGCACCGTCCCGGCCAGCGCGGAGGCCAGCCCCAGCTGCGAGCCGAACAGGGCACCGGCGGCCAGGTTGAGCAGCGGACGCGGCACGAAGGCGACCGTGCACAACCCGTACGCCACCGCGTACGCGACGGCCGCGGCGGCACCCCCCAGCTGGGGTGGCCAGCCGTCGGTCAGCAACTGCTGCGGCTGGAACAGCACCACCGTCGTCGCGGCCGAGGCCAGCAGGGCGACGAGCAGGGAGAGCCGCGACCACGGGGACAGCAGCACTCTCGTCACACGGGTGGTGGGGCCGGTCGGCGAGGCCGGTCCGGCGGTGGCGACGGCGAGTTCGGCGGCGGCGGTCCGGGGACTGACCGTGGCGGTGCCCCCAGAGCGGGTGGTGGCATCGAGCATCCGGCGACACTAACCGACACATGTGTGTGATCGCCGTATGCTGCGTCTCATGAGCGTCACAACCCGGCCGGTTCCGGACGCGCCGCACAGCGCTCTCGCCGACACGGTACTGCGGCGGCTCACCGCCGAGTACCCCGCCGCGGCCGATCCCGAGCGGGCCGTCGGGCAGCGGGCGTACATGCGGGACGTGGCTCCGTTCCTGGGCCTGACCTCCTCCGTTCGCCGCTCCCTGTCCCGTGCCGTCCTGTCCGGCGTGCCCCGCCCCGGCGAGCCGGACTGCGCCGCGGTCGCGCTGCGCTGCTGGCAGTTGCCCGAGCGCGAGTACCACTACTTCGCCGTCGACTACCTGCGCCGGTATGTGACGTACTGCTCGTCCGATTTTCTGCCGGTGGTGCGGTACCTGCTCACCACGGTGCCCTGGTGGGACACCGTCGACCTGCTCGCCGCGCACGTCGTCGGGGGCCTGGTCGCCGCCGACGGCGACCTCACGGCCGACATGGACGCCTGGATCGAGGACGCGGACCTCTGGCTGGTCCGCGCGGCGCTCCTGCACCAGCTGCGCTACAAGCAACGCACCGACACCGACCGCCTCTTCGGCTACTGCGCTCTCCAGTCGGGTCACGGCGACTTCTTCGTCCGCAAGGCCATCGGCTGGTGCCTGCGCGAGTACGCCAAGACCGACCCGGACGCCGTGCGCGCCTTCGTGGCGGGGCACCGGGACCGCCTCGCGCCGCTGTCCGTGCGGGAGGCGCTGCGGACCGTCGGCCCGTAGCGCGGAGCGGCCCGGACCCCGAACTCCCCTTCCGCGAAAACCATTCGACGTGCGGCGAGGCGTCGGCGATGATCGGCGTCATGTTCCGGTACGCCTTCCACCTCGCAGCATCCGCGGTCGCGGATGCCCCGAAGGCTGCCGTCGCCCACTTCACCGCCGCAGTCGACGGCGCCCGAAGCTGACCCTCCCCGGATCGTCCGGCGGACCCCGCAGGGGGAGGGTCGGCCGGCCCCAGGGGTCCCCGCCACACCGCCACGAGGCTTCGAGGTACCGCCATGTCCAAGACGGCGTACGTCCGCACCAAACCGCATCTGAACATCGGCACGATGGGCCATGTCGACCACGGCAAGACCACCCTGACCGCCGCCATCACCAAGGTCCTCGCCGAGCGTGGGACCGGCACGTTCGTGCCGTTCGACCGCATCGACCGCGCCCCGGAGGAGGCGGCGCGCGGCATCACCATCAACATCGCGCACGTCGAGTACGAGACCGACACCCGGCACTACGCGCACGTCGACATGCCCGGGCACGCCGACTACGTCAAGAACATGGTCACCGGCGCCGCGCAGCTGGACGGGGCGATCCTCGTCGTCTCGGCGCTGGACGGGATCATGCCGCAGACCGCCGAACACGTGCTGCTCGCCCGGCAGGTGGGCGTCGACCACATCGTGGTCGCGCTCAACAAGGCCGACGCGGGCGACGAGGAGCTGACCGACCTGGTCGAGCTGGAGGTACGGGAACTCCTCACCGCGCACGGCTACGGCGGCGACGCCGTGCCCGTCGTACGGGTCTCCGGGCTGAAGGCCCTGGCGGGCGACCCGAGGTGGACGGCGTCCGTCGAGGCG
This sequence comes from Streptomyces sp. NPDC051136, assembly GCF_044455745.1. Taxonomy (NCBI): domain Bacteria; kingdom Bacillati; phylum Actinomycetota; class Actinomycetes; order Kitasatosporales; family Streptomycetaceae; genus Streptomyces; species Streptomyces sp. NPDC051136. Next base: position 49,590 of record NZ_JBITFE010000016.1, read on the forward strand.
CTGCTCGACGCCGTGGACACCTACGTGCCCATGCCCGAGCGGTACCTGGACGCGCCGTTCCTGCTGCCGGTGGAGAACGTGCTCACCATCACCGGCCGCGGCACCGTCGTCACCGGCGCCGTCGAGCGCGGCACCGTGCGCGTCGGTGACCGGGTCGAGGTGCTCGGGGCGTCCGTCGAGACGGTCGTCACCGGTCTGGAGACCTTCGGCAAGCCGATGCAGGAGGCGCAGGCCGGGGACAACGTGGCGCTGCTGCTGCGCGGAGTCGCCCGCGACACCGTGCGCAGGGGACACGTGGTCGCCGTGCCCGGCAGCGTCGTGCCCGCCCGCCGCTTCACCGCACGGGTGTACGTGCTGTCGACGCGCGAGGGCGGCCGGTCGACGCCGCTCACCACCGGGTACCGGCCGCAGTTCTACCTGCGGACCGCGGACATCGTCGGTGACGTCGACCTCGGCGAGCCGGCCGTGGCGCGGCCCGGGGACACCGTCACCATGACGGTCGAGCTGGGGCGGGACGTGCCGCTGGAGACGGGACTCGGCTTCGCGATCCGCGAGGGCGGCCGCACCGTGGGGGCGGGGACCGTGACCGCGGTGGGGTGAACGCCCCGCCGGGCACCGGCACAATGGGCAGGTGAACGAAGCCATACCCGTCAGCCGCGTCACCGACCACGGCACGGCCAAGCTCATGCCCGACGTCGACCGGGAACGGGCCTGGCTGCTCACCGTGGACGGGGCGCCGCAGTCGTACGTCGACCTGGACGAGCCGGCGCACCTGGAGTTCGAGTACACGCGCCGGCTCGGCCACGTCCTGGATACGGTGGCCGAGCCGGGGCGCGCGCTGGACGTCCTGCACCTGGGCGGCGGCGCGCTGACCCTGCCCCGGTACGTGGCCGCGACCCGGCCCGGCTCGCGCCAGGACGTGGTGGAGGCCGACCGGGGGCTGCTCGGCCTGGTCGCCGAGCACCTGCCGCTGCCGCCGGGCGTGGGCGTCACCGCCCACGGCGACGACGCCCGCGCCTGGCTGGAACGCGCCCCCGCGGACTCGGCCGACGTACTGGTCGCCGACGTCTTCGGGGGCTCGCGGGTGCCCGCGCACCTGACCTCCACGGGCTACGTGCGCGAGGCCGCCCGGGTGCTGCGGCCCGACGGTGTCTACGTGGCGAACCTGGCGGACGGGGCGCCGTTCGCCTTCCTGCGCGGCCAACTGGCCGGATTCGCCCTGTACTTCGAGGAGCTGGCGCTGATCGCCGAACCGGGGGTGCTGCGCGGGCGCCGCTTCGGCAACGCGGTGCTCGTCGCCGCGCACCGGCCGCTGGACGTCGCGGCCCTGGCCCGGCGCACCGCCGCCGACGCCTTCCCGGCCAGGGTCGAGCACGGGCCCGCGCTGCGGGACTTCACCGGCGACGCCCGGCCGGTGCGCGACGAGGACGCCGTGCCGTCGCCGGAGCCGCCCGCCGGGGCGTTCGGCATCGGCTGAGCGGCGCGCGAGCCCCGCGGCGCGGGTGCGTTACGACTCGGTCGGCGGTTCCTCGGTGAGGCGTACGGTGCTGAGGATCTTCTGGATCGTCGCCTCCGGGATCTCCTCGTCGACGCCCTTGGCGCCGTAGAGGTTCCAGGTGACGAAATCGTCGGCACCGTTCTTGAACGCGAAGGTGATCGCCTTGCCCTCGGTGTCGCACTTGCCCTTCTGGGGCGTGCCCTCCGAGTGGGCGGTGATGACGCTGCCCTTGATGCCGGAGGCGGTCGTGTACGCCTTCGGCTTGCCGTACTTGACGCTCTTCTTGTCGGGCTCCGTGTAACCGCCGTAGATCCACCACGGCACCCGGGTCTCGGCCGCCATGTCGGTGTCCTTGGCACCGCTCTCGCCGCGGGTGCCGGCGGTGGCGAGGGCGGTGCTCTCCTTGCGGCCGTCCTTGTTCTCGTCGGTCGTGCACCATTCGGACTTGAGGTAGGCCGGGGCGGTGACGGTGGTGCGCTCGGTCTTGCCGTCCTCTTCCCACTCGAAGCCGACGCTGGTGTCGGTGCTGTCGATCTCCCAGTCCGCGGGCACGTCGAACATGGTGCCGAAGCGCGGGTTGGCGACGACCTTCCAGCCGTCGACGGTGGCCTTCGCGCCCTCACCGCCGCGCGGGTTGTCGTCGGAACCCGTCGCGGTCGGGTCGGCGGTGGGGGACTCGGACTTGCCCGTGGTCGGGCTCGCGGACGTCTTCTTGTCCTTGCCGTCGTCCGCCTGGTCGTCCTTGTCACCGCCGAGCACCAGGAACCCGGTGACACCGGCGGCCACCACCACGGCGAGGGACGCGACGATCGCGACCAGCTTCGTCCGGTTGCCCCCGCCGCCACCGCCACCGCCCGGCGCCGGCTGCGGCGCGGTGGGGGGCTGCGGCGTACTCCACTGCTGCTGCCCGTACGCGCCGGGCTGCTGCTGGTAGCCGGGCTGCTGGTACGGATTCGGCTGCTGGTACCCCGGCTGCTGGTAGGGGTTGTTCTGGTTCTGCGGGTTCTGCTCGCCCCCGGGCGGCTGCTGTCCTGGCCACATGAGCAGTCACCCTAATGCCGCCCAGGACACGATTCGGTCACCGGCCCTTGTCAGGGACGTACCGAAAACGGGGCGGGCTAGGAGTACGACGGGGTGTATTCCCTGACGGTGGCCGCAATCTTGCGGACGGTGGCGTCGGGCACCTCTTCGGCGACGCCTGCGGCGCCGAAGAACGACCACGAGACCAGGTCGCCGTCGGCCGACGTGAAGGCGAAGGTGGTCGCCTTGCCGTTCACGTCGCACTTGTCCTGCTTCGCCACTCCCGAGGACCGTGAGGTGGCGAGGCTGCCCTCGATGCCCGAGGCGGTCGTGAAGGACGTCACCGGGCCGGTCGCGACCTTGTCCCGGTCCGGCTGGGTGTAACCGCCGTAGACCCAGGCCGCCGAGTCGTTGCGGGCTATCTCCTCGGTGCTCCGTGCGCCGTTGTTGCCGCGGGTGCCCGCACTGGCCAGGGGTGTGTGGTCCACCGAGCCGTCCCGGTCGTCGTCCGACCCGCACCACTCCTCCTCCAGGACGGCGGGTGCCTTCATGGCGACCAGTGGCTTCTCCTGGGGATCGTCGTCCTCCGACACGTAGGTGACCCAGTCGCGCGCCTGCGGCACCCAGGTGGCCGGTACGTCGAAGGCGAGGCCGTGGTCGGGGTTGGCCACGACGGTCCAGCCCTCGACGGTGGCCTTCGGCGCGCCGTCCCCACCGCGCGGGTTGTCCGCGGGGGACGCGGCCGGGGAGGACGCGGTGGGGCCGGGCCCGGCCTCGGCGTCCTCGTCGCCACCCCACAGGACGACTCCGGTCACGGCGGCGGCGACCACCACGACCGCGGCGGCGACGATCGCCACCACCTTGGTACGGCCGCTGCCGGGTCCCGGCCCGGCCGGCCCGCCGGACGCGACCGTGGGGGCGTCCCAAGGGGCGGGCTGCTGCCCGCCGTACGGCGACGGCTGCCGGTAGCCGGGCTGCTGGTACGGGTTCGGCTGTCGCGGGTCGGGTCCGCCCGCGGACGACTGCTCTCCTGGCCACATGGGCGCTCAGCATACGGCGATCTTCACAAACGCCTGGTCCTGGAAGCTACTCACGGGTAACCTGCCTCCATGAGCGCAGACCAGATGTCGATCGGCGAGTTGCTCGCCGCCACGGTGCCGATGGTCAGGACCCTGAACCTCGAGTACCTGGAGACCACCCCGGAGAAGGCCGTCCTGGCCCTCCCGGACCAGAGCGAGTACCGCAACCACGTCGGCGGACCGCACGCCGGAGCCATGTTCACGCTGGGCGAGTCGGCCAGCGGCGCGATCGTGCTGGCCGCCTTCGGCGACCAGCTCAGCCGCGCGGTGCCGCTGCCGGTCACCGCGGAGATCGCCTTCAAGAAGATCGCCCTCGGCCCGGTGACCGCCACCGCCACGCTCGGCCGCCCGGCCGCCGACGTCGTCGCCGAACTGGACGCCGGCAGCCGCCCCGAGTTCCCGGTCAGCGTCGCCATCCAGCGCGAGGACGGTGCCGTGACGGGTGAGATGACCGTCATATGGACGCTGCGACCCAACGGCTGACCCGCGTCGACCCGGTACGCTTCCCGGTGCGCCTCGACCGAGGCGCACCGGGAACAGGTATCCGAAGCGGAGGGTGGGGCGTTGCACGTCCAGGAATGGCTCGACACGGTGCCCGCGGTGGCCGTCTACGCAGCCGTCGCGCTGGTCATCGGTCTGGAGAGCCTGGGCATCCCGTTGCCCGGCGAGATCATCCTGGTGTCGGCGGCCCTGCTGTCGTCGCAGCACGGCGGGATCGACCCGCTGGTCCTCGGCATCTGCGCCAGCGCGGGCGCGGTGATCGGCGACTCCGTCGGATACGCCATCGGCCGCAAGGGCGGCCGGCCCCTGCTGGCCTGGCTGGGCGGGAAGTTCCCCAAGCACTTCAGCGAGGGGCACGTGGCCACCGCCGAGCGGTCCTTCCAGAAGTGGGGCATGTGGGCCGTGTTCTTCGGCCGCTTCGTCGCCCTGCTGCGCATCTTCGCGGGCCCGCTGGCCGGTGTGCTGCGGATGCCGTACTGGAAGTTCCTGATCGCCAACGTCCTCGGCGGCATCGTCTGGGCCGGCGGCACCACCGCCGTCATCTACTACGTCGGCGTGGTCGCGGAGGACTGGCTCAAGCGCTTCTCCTGGCTGGGCCTGGTGGTGGCGGTCCTGATCGGCGTCGCCTCGATGCTGGTCGTCAAGCGCAGGGCGGGCCGGGCCCAGCCGGAGCCCGAGCCCGCGACCGCCGGGGACTGAAGCGCACCGAGGGGACGCGGAGAACCGTGCGCGCCACCACGACCGCCCCGCCGACGGCCTCCTACGGAGCCTCGCCCAGCGCATCCCGGTGCTGCCCGGCCAGCGCCGCGTACATCGTGCCGTTCAGCGTGACGCCCTGACGCTCCTCCTCCGTCAGCTCCCGCCTCACCTTCGCCGGCACCCCCGCCACCAGCGACCCCGGCGGCACCCGCATCCCCTGCGGCACGAGTGCCTGGGCGGCGACCAGCGAACCGGCGCCGATCACCGCACCGTTGAGGACCGTGGCGCCCATGCCGATCAGGCAGTCGTCCTCGACGGTGGCGCCGTGCACCACGGCGTTGTGCCCGATGGAGACGCGCTCGCCGACGGTGACGGGGAAGCCGGGGTCGGCATGGAGCGTGCAGTTGTCCTGGACGTTGCTGCTCGCGCCGACCGAGATCCGCTCGACGTCGCCGCGCAGCACCGCGCCGTACCAGACGCTCGCTCCCGCGTGCAGCGTCACGTCCCCGACGACGGAGGACGTCGGTGCCACGAAGGCCCCGGGGTCCACCTTCGGGTCCTTGCCGCCGATGCCCGTGATCAGCGCCTGCTGCGTCATGTCGCCTCCTGCTCGGATGTTGTACGGCACCGTACGCCACCCGGTGGGGTGAAGATCACAGCACGGTGCGGTCCTGGCCGCGGCGCGCGCGGACTACCGTGAGCGGGTGCCCCACCGCAAGAACACGTTCTCGTCCTGGCGGAGCCGCCTCGCCCAGCGGGCCGTCCACGCGGGCTGGGCCTGGGTGCAGCGCACCGGCTCCGTCACCGCCGCGCACCCCGGGCGCTTCCGCTTCGGCGCGCTGGGCACGGGCACCCGGCTCGCCTTCCCGCTCGGCACGGTCTTCGGCGAGCCCTGGATCCACGTCGGCGCCCACTGCATCATCGGTGAGCAGGTCACGCTGACCGCCGGCCTCATGCCGGACCTCGACCTCGGCCCCGAGCCGATCCTGCGCATCGGCGACGGGGTCGTCCTCGGCCGCGGCAGCCACGTCATCGCCGACACCACCGTCACCATCGGCAGCGACTGCTACTTCGGCCCGTACGTCTACGTCACCTCCACCAACCACTCCTACGACGACCCGCACCAGCCCATCGGGAAGCAGTGGCCGCGGATGGACCCGGTGGAGATCGGCACCGGCTGCTGGATCGGCACCGGCGCGGTGATCCTGCCCGGCGCGCGGATCGGGCGGAACGTGGTCGTGGCCGCCGGTGCCGTGGTCCGGGGCACGGTCCCCGACCACGCCGTGGTGGCGGGCGCCCCCGCCCGCGTCGTACGGCGCTGGACACCCGCCGAGGGCTGGCAGCCGCCGCTGCGGACCCCGGCCCCGGTGCCGATCCCCGACGGGATCACACCGGGACAGCTGCGGGAGCTGTCCAAGCTGGACGAGGAGGCGGTGGCCCGGCTCGCCGCGCTGGACGAGGCCCCGGAGCGAGCGCCGGACAGACTCGCGGAACCGGCCGCCGAGGGCTGAACGGGCCGGGGGCCGAGACGCCTCGGACGTGCGGACCGCAGCGGTCACCCTCCGGTCCGGCGAGGCCGGTGCGGCCGCGACCGTGCCGGGGCGTGCTCGGGTGCTCAGGCCGTCGGCCGTCGGCCGTCGGCCGTTGGCGGCGGTGGCCGGTAGCCGCGGCCGGCAGCGCTGTCACGAGCCGGTCGCGTCGCAGTACAGTTCGGTGGACCTTCCGGTGCAGTCGACCGCAGTTCACCGCGCTGCACCCTCTCTTCCACCCTCATGCACGCACCTGTACGAGTCCCTGGACGGAACGTGGCGGACCTCGACCTGCTGACCCATTCCCTGGCGCGCAACGTCAAGCGCTGGCGCGCCGAACGCGGCTTCACGCTGGAGGCGCTGGCGGCGCGCGCCGGGGTCAGCCGGGGCATGCTCATCCAGATCGAACAGGCGCGCACCAACCCCAGCCTCGGCACCGTCGTGAAGATCGGTGACGCGCTCGGCGTCAGCATCACCACGCTGCTCGACTGGGAGCAGGGGCCCACGGTCCGCGTCGTCCCGGCCGAACAGGCCGTACGCCTCTGGCACACGGACGCCGGGAGCTTCAGCCGGCTCCTCGCCGGGGTGGAGGCGCCCGGCCCGCTGGAGATGTGGGAGTGGCGGCTGATGCCGGGCGACAGCAGCCCCTCCGACCCGCACCCCACCGGCACGGTCGAGCTGGTGCACGTCACCGCCGGGGAACTCACCCTCACCGTGGACGGGACCGCTCACCGCGTGCCGACGGGTGCGAGTGCCTCCTTCCCGTCCGACACCCCGCACACGTACGGCAACGAGGGCGACGGACCGATGGACATGATCATGGCGGTCTCGGTGCCGCCCGTCCGCTGAGACGGCCGTTCGCCGCACCGCCCGCCGTTGCTAGCGTGCCGCCATGCACGCACCCATCGGGAACTTCGACAGCGCCACGCCCGCCCCGGACCGCCTCGACGACCTGACCCGCCCGGTCGCCGACGCCGTACGGCGCTGGAGCGGAACCGTGCCGGCCGACCAGATCCTCTACGTCGACACCGAACCGGAATGGGCCGACACCGCGACCTTCGTCGAGCACTACGGCCGTGAGCTGCTGGAACAGTCCGCCAACTGCGTGGTCGTCAACGGCAAGCGGGGCGGCGGCACGACGCTCGCCGCCTGCGTGGTGCTCTCCACCACCCGGGTCGACGTCAACGGCGTCGTACGCCGTCACCTCGGCGCGCGCAAGGCCTCCTTCGCCCCGATGGACACGGCCACCGGCGAGACCGGCATGGAGTACGGCGGCATCACGCCGATCGGCCTGCCCGGCGACTGGCCCGTACTCGTCGACTCGGCCGTCGTCGACCTGCCGTACGTGCTCGTCGGCAGCGGACGCCGGCGCGGCAAGCTGCTCGTGCCCGGCAAGGCCTTCGCGGAACTGCCCGGCGCCGAGGTCCTGGACGGTCTGGGCGTCGCCTGACCGTCCCGCGGCCGGCCATGGGTGCGCGATCGCCAGGACGCAAGGCGCCGGGTCGTGCACTCCCTGCCCGAGGGGAAGCCGCGCCGTCCGGCCGGCGTCGCGTTCGACGCGGCCGGCCACCGGCTCGACGACCGGCCGCAGTACGGCCGAACGGCCCGGCCTGTCGTACTGCTGAGCGCGCCCGGCCCGGCGATCAGCCGGTCGTCCGCACGCCGAGGTACCGCTCGGCGAACTCCGCCGCCGCGGCCGGCGAGGAGAACAGGCGGTGCAGCCGGGCCAGGGCGGCACCCGCGCGGAAGGCGTCCCCCGACGCCGTGCCGTGGTACATCTCCGCGAGCCACTGGGAGAACTCCTGGTAGTCCCACACCCGGGCCAGGCACGCGGCCGAGTAGCCGGACAGCGCCGAGTCGTCGCCCTTCGTCAGGGCCGCGACCAGCCCGTCGCCGAGCAGGAAGGCGTCGTGCAGGGCGAGGTTCAGGCCCTTGGCCGCGATGGGCGCGGTCAGGTGGGCCGCGTCCCCGGCGAGGAAGAGCCGCCCGAACGCCATCGGCTCGACCACATAGCCGTGCATGTCCAGCACGCGCTTCTCGATCAGCCGCCCCTCGCGGAGCGGCGGGGCGTCCTTCGCGTCGAGCCGTGCCCGCAGCTCGGCCCAGACCCGTTCGTGCGGCCAGTTCTCCGGGTCGTCGCCCGGCGGACACTGGAGGTAGTAGCGGGTCACCTCGGGGCCGCGCGCCATGTGCCCGGCGAAACCCCGCGGATGCATGCCGAACACCACGCAGTCCGAGGACGGCGGCGCCTCGGCCAGCAGCGCCAGCCAGCCGACGCCGTAGTCGTGCCGGGCGATGCGGGCCCGCCCGGCAGGCAGCGACGCCCGCGTCACACCGCGCGCGCCGTCGCAGCCCGCGACGAAGTCAGCCTCCACGACGTGGCGTTCACCGGAGTCGGGGCATACGTACGACACCGACGGCCGCCCGGACCCGGTCCCGTGCAGGCGCACCTCCCGCACACCGAACCGGATCTCCCCGCCCCGTACGTCCGCGTACTCCCTGACCAGGTCCGTCACCAGGAACTGCTGCGGGTAGAAGAAGTGGTGACGTCCCGTCAGCTCCGTATACGCGAAGCGGTAGCGCTCACCGGCGAAGCGGAACTCGCACTCGGTCTGCGTCTGCGCCCGCCGCAGCAGGGTCCCCGCCAGCCCGCGCCGCTCCAGACCGCGTACGGCCCACTCCTCGATGACCCCGGCCCGCGGCCGCCGCTCGACGAACTCGCGGGTCTCCGTCTCCAGCACCAGACAGTCGACGCCCGCGGCGCGCAGGATGTTGCCGACGGTCAGTCCGGCGGGACCTGCACCCACCACGACGACGGGAAAGCGCCGGGGCGCAGCGGAGCCGGCATGGGGGGAGGGTGTGGGCACGCGGACATTATGACGGCGGGGCGACTCCACGGGAACGGCGGGGGACGGGTCTCGTGCGGGGAGAGGACAGGGCGGTCCCGGCCCCGCGGGCCCCGGCGCGGCCCCGGTGCTCCGCGGCGAGCGGGGCGGAGAGGCCGGAGAGCAGCCGGTCCACCCGAGGTGTCCCGGCCGCACTCACCGGCGGGCGCGGTACGCGGACCGGGAAGCCGCCCGGCTGATCAGCCCAGCCGCGGGATCTCGATGGCCGGGCAGCGGTCCATCACCATGTCGAGACCGGCGGCCCGGGTCCGGTCGTACGCCGCCTCGTCGACCACGCCGAGCTGGAACCAGACGGCCCTCGCGCCCTTGGCGACCGCCTCGTCGGCGACCGCTCCGGCCAGCTCGCTGTTGACGAAGACGTCGACGACGTCCACGTCGAACGGGACGTCCGCGAGCGAGGCGTACCCCTGCTCGCCGTGCACCGTCTCCGCCTTGGGATGCACGGGCACGACGCGCTTGCCGAAGCGCTGCAGCACCTCGGCGACGCCGTACGCCGCGCGCTGCCGGTTGTTCGACAGGCCCACCACGGCCCAGGTGTCGCCCAGCTCGGTGAGGATCTTGCGGACGTCTGTCTCGTCGCCGTACACCGGTGGCCTCCTCGCACTCCGGGCGGCCCGCGGGTCGGGCCGTCCGGTCGGGACAACGGACGGCGACGAGCCGGGATTCCCGCACTCCGGAAGTGCGGCCGGCGAGCGCGCCCCGGTGCGCCGCCGCCCCGCCCCGCCTACGCTCGCCTCGTGCTGCGCATCATCGACGCCCGTACCGGAGAGCCCGTCCCCGCCGCGCCCGCCCGGCGCGCGCCGACCCGTGTCGAGGCGCACGTGCCGGGGCGTGACGCCACCGCCCTGCGCGTCCTGCTGGTCGCGGACCTCCTGGTGCGCGCCCTGGAACTCGACGGCACGCCCGTGTGGGCGGTGCTGACCGGCACCGCCGACGGGGACCGGCTGCGCGAGGGCGCCGCGGCCCTCGGCGTCCGGCCCTTCGAGGACGCCGCGGCGGGACACGGTCCCGGCGCCGGGCAGGGCGTCCGCGTGCTGGGTGACGGCGGGGGCACCCCGGACGCGGCCACGGTCGCCGTCGGCCCCGTGCACCCCGCCGCCCCCGACCTCGCCGATCCCGACGCCGTGCGCCTCGCCCTGCTGGAACGGCACCACCACGCGCGCGTGGAGCTGGACCCGACCGCGCTGGACGCCTCCCGGGCCACCCTCGCCCGCCTGCGCCGCGCGGTCGCCGACTGGGCCCGGCACCCCTCGCGACCGGTACCGGCCGAGGTGCGCGACCGGCTGCGGGCCGCCTGGGAGGACGACCTGGACGCGCCCGCGGTGCTGAGCGTCCTGCACCGGGTGGAGACCGACCCGGACCTGCCCGACGGAGCCCGGTTCGAGATCTTCGCGTACGCCGACCGCTTCCTCGGTCTCCACCTCACCCGGGACGTCGGGGCCGCCCCGTGACGCCGGACGTCACCGCGGGCCGCGGCGGTGCCCCCGGAGGGTGCGCCGCGACGAGCGCATAGGCTGGCCGGATGCAGGACGAGTACCGCACCGTCGCCCGCGCGGGCGTGCACGAGACCGAGGTCAACCGCTCGCGCTTCCTGTGCTCCCTCGCCCCGGCCGCCACCGAGCAGGACGCCCAGGCGTTCATCGCGGGCGTCCGCAAGGAGCACGGGGACGCCTCGCACAACTGCTGGGCGTACGTCGTGGGAGCCGACGCCGCCGTCCAGAAGGCGAGCGACGACGGCGAACCGGGCGGCACCGCGGGCGTCCCGATGCTCCAGATGCTGCTGCGCCGCGAGATGCGGTACGTCGTCGCCGTCGTCACCCGCTACTACGGCGGCGTCAAGCTCGGCGCGGGCGGGCTGATCCGCGCCTACGGCGGCGCGGTCGGCGAGGCCCTGGACGACCTCGGCACGCTCACCCGGCGCCGGTTCCGCCTCGCCACGGTGACCGTCGACCACCAGCGGGCCGGCAAGCTCCAGAACGACCTGCGCACCGCGGGCCGCGCGGTGCGCGACGTGCGCTACGCCGAGGCCGTCACCATCGAGGTCGGCCTGCCGGAGGCCGACGTGGACGCCTTCCGCTCCTGGCTCGCGGACGCCACCGCCGGATCCGCCGGGTTCGAGCTGGGCGGAGAGGCCTACGGGGACGCGTGACAAGCCGGACAACCGGGTCGTAACGGGACGCGGTGCCGTCGGTGCGAGGGGCGAAACGGGAGTTACCGCCCGGGCTGTCGGACCCTCCCGTTAGTCTCGGGGATCATGCGACTCCTGCACACCTCCGACTGGCACCTCGGCCGGGCGTTCCACCGGGTGAACATGCTCGGTGCCCAGGCCGGGTTCATCGGCCACCTCGTCGAGACCGTGCGCGAGCACGCCGTCGACGCCGTGGTCGTGTCGGGGGACGTGTACGACCGGGCGGTGCCGCCGCTCGCCGCCGTCGAGCTGTTCGACGACGCCCTGCACCGCCTCGCCGACCTCGGCGTACCGACGGTGATGATCTCCGGCAACCACGACTCGGCCCGCCGCCTCGGCGTCGGCGCCGGGCTCATCGACCGGGCCGGCATCCACCTGCGCACCGACCCGGCGGGCTGCGGCACCCCCGTGCTGCTGGCCGACGCCCACGGGGACGTGGCCTTCTACGGGCTGCCGTACCTCGAACCCGCGCTGGTGAAGAACGAGTTCGGCGTCGAGAAGGCGGGGCACGAGCCGGTGCTCGCCGCCGCCATGGACCGGGTGCGCGCCGACCTCGCCACGCGTGCGCCGGGCACCCGTTCCGTCGTCCTCGCGCACGCCTTCGTCACCGGCGGCGAGCAGAGCGACAGCGAGCGGGACATCACCGTCGGCGGCGTCGCCGCCGTGCCCCGTGGCGTCTTCGACGGCGTCGACTACGTCGCGCTCGGGCACCTGCACGGCTGCCAGACCCTCACCGACCGCGTCCGCTACTCCGGCTCCCCGCTGCCCTACTCCTTCTCGGAGCACCGGCACCGCAAGAGCATGTGGCTCGTCGACCTGGACGCCGACGGGTCGGTCACCGCCGAGCGCGTCGACTGTCCGGTCCCGCGGGCGCTGGCCCGGCTGCGCGGCACGCTGGCGGACCTGCTCGCCGACCCGGAGCTGACCGCGCACGAGGACGCGTGGATCGAGGCGACCCTCACCGACCCGGTCCGCCCGGACGAGCCCATGGTCCGGCTCACCGAGCGGTTCCCGCACACGCTCAGCCTCCTCTTCGATCCCGAGCGCGCCCCCGACGAGCCCGGCGTGTCCTACGCCCGGCGCCTCGCCGACCGCACCGACCAGCAGATCGCCGAGGACTTCGTGGCCCACGTGCGCGGCGCCGGGCCCGACGGCCGCGAACAGGGCGTGCTGCGGGACGCCTTCGACGCGGTGCGCACGGACGACACCGTGCGGGAGGTGGCCCGGTGAGGCTGCACCGGCTGGACATCACCGCCTTCGGACCCTTCGGCGCCTCGCAGAGCGTCGACTTCGACGACCTCTCGGCCGCAGGACTGTTCCTGCTGCACGGCCCCACCGGCGCCGGCAAGACCTCCGTGCTCGACGCCGTCTGCTACGCGCTGTACGGCTCGGTGCCGGGCGCCCGGCAGGGCGGCGGCCAGGGCATGACGCTGCGCAGCGACCACGCGGCCGTCGGCATCCGCACCGAGGTGCGCCTCGAGCTGACCGTCGCGGAGCGCCGGCTGGAGGTCACCCGGCAGCCGCCCTGGGAGCGGCCGAAGCTCCGCGGCAAGGGCACGACCGTCGACAAGGCCCAGACCTGGCTGCGCGAGTACGACGCGACGAGCCGCGCCTGGAAGGACCTCAGCCGCTCCCACCAGGAGATCGGCGAGGAGATCACCCAGCTGCTCGGGATGAGCCGCGAGCAGTTCTGCCAGGTCGTGCTGTTGCCCCAGGGCGACTTCGCGCGCTTCCTGCGCGCCGACGCGGAGGCGCGCGGCAAGCTGCTCGGCCGGCTGTTCGACACCCGGCGGTTCGCCGAGGTCGAGAAGCACCTCGCCGAACGACGCCGTACGACCGAGGCCCGGGTCCGCGAGGGAGACGCCGCGCTGCTGGCCGACGCGCACCGGATGCAGCAGGCCGCGGGCAGCGCCATGGAGCTGCCGGAGCTGGCGCCGGGCGACGCGGGGCTGGCGGAAGCCGCCCTCGAAGCCGCCGCCGTCGCCCGTTGCACCGCGCGGGAGCTGCTGGCGGTCGCCGACTGCGGGCTCACGGCCGCCGAGTCCGCCCAGGCTGCCGCCGAGCGCGACCTGGCCGACGCCCGTGAACTCGACCGGCTGCAACGCCGGTTCGCCGAGGCGCGGGAGCGGGCCGCACGGCTGGCGGAGCGCGCCGACGACCACCGCGACGCGCAGCGGCGCATGGAGCGGGGCCGCAAGGCCGAGGCGGTGGCGCCCGCGCTGGAGCTGCGGGAGACCGCGGACACCGAACACCGGGCGGCGGCGGCAGCGGAAGAGGAGGCGCGCCTCCCGCTGCCGCCGGCCCTCGCCGACGCGGGCGCCGCGGGACTCGCCGCCGCCGCACGCCGGGCCGCCGAGGAGCTGGGCGGCCTCGAAGCCGCCCGACGCGCCGAACAGCGCCTCACCGCACTGATCGAGGAGCGAGCCGGCCTCGACCGCCAGGAACGCGCCGACGACGAGGTCCGCCAGGAAGCACAGGCCTGGCTCGCCGACTGGGACACCATCCGCGGCACGATCCAGGGCCGCGTCGACGCCGCTCAGCAGGCCGCGGCCCGTGCCGACCAGCTCGCCCTGCAACGGGAGCCGGTCCGGCGGCGACTCGACGCCGCACGGCGACGGGACCGGCTCGCCGACGACACCGAAGAGGCGCGGCGGCGGGCGCTCGCCGCGGCCGAGGACGCCGTCGCAGCCCGCGCCCACTGGCTCGACCTCAAGGAACAGCGGCTGCACGGCATCGCCGCCGAACTCGCCGCGAACCTCACCGACGGCGTCCCGTGCACGGTGTGCGGCGCCACGGAACACCCCGCGCCCGCCCGCAGGGCCGCGGGCCACGTCGACCGCGAGGCGGAGGAGCGCGCCCACGCCTCCTACCAGGCCGCCGACGAGCGTCGCGCGGACACCGAGCGGCGCCTGGGCGCCGTACGCGAGGCACTCGCCGCCGCCACGGCGGAAGCCGGCGACGCACCCACCGCCCGGCTGGCCGAAGAGGCCGAGGACCTGGAGCGGGAGTACACCCGGGCCCGGGCGACCGCCTCCGGGCTGCACGCGGCGCAGGAGGAGCTGCGGAGGGCCGAGCGCGAGCGCGAGCAGCGCGCCGCCGCCCAGCAGCAGGCCGCCGTGCGGTCCGCCTCCCGGATCGCGGCCCGGGAGCGACTGGAGGGCGAACAGGCCACTTTGGAAGAGGAGTTGACGCGGGCCCGGGGCGACGCCGAGAGTGTCGCGGCGCGTGCCGCGCAGGTGGAGCGGCAGGCCGCGCTGCTGACCCGGGCCGCCGACACCGCCCGTGCCGCCGCCGACACCGCGCAGCGGCTCAAGGACGCCGACGCCCGGCTCGCCGACGCCGCCTTCCGGGCCGGCTTCGACACCCCGGCGCAGGCGGCCGACGCGCTGCTCGACGACACGGCCCACCGCGAGCTGCAACGACGGCTCGACGCCTGGCAGGCCGAGGAAGGTGCCGTGCGCGCGGTCCTGGCCGAGGCCGACACCGCCGACGCGGCCCGGCGGGCGCCCGCCGACCCCGACGCGGCGCAGCGGGCGGCCGCCGACGCGGGCCGGCGCCTGCGCGAGGCGGCCTCGGCGCGCGACGCGGCCGCCCGGTGCTGCGCCGCTCTCGACCGGCTGTCCGCCCACGCCACCGCCTCCGTGCGCGGACTGGCCCCGCTGCGCGAGGAGCACACCCGGGTCGCCCGCCTCGCCTCCCTCGCCGCGGGCACCTCGGCGGACAACGAGCGCCGGATGCGCCTGGAGTCCTACGTGCTCGCGGCCCGCCTCGAACAGGTCGCCGCCGCGGCCACCGCCCGGCTGCTGCGCATGTCCTCGGGCCGCTACACCCTCGTGCACTCCGACGACCGCACCGGACGCGGCCGCAGCGGTCTCGGCCTGCACGTCGTCGACGCCTGGACCGGCCGCGAGCGCGACACGGCCACCCTGTCGGGCGGCGAGACCTTCTTCGCGTCCCTCGCCCTCGCGCTCGGCCTCGCCGACGTGGTCACCGACGAGGCGGGCGGGGTCCGCCTGGACACCCTCTTCATCGACGAGGGTTTCGGCAGCCTCGACGACCAGACCCTCGACGAGGTCCTGGACGTCCTCGACGCGCTGCGCGAGCGGGACCGCAGCGTCGGCATCGTCAGCCACGTCGCCGACCTGCGGCGCCGCGTCCACGCCCAACTGGAGGTCGTGAAGGGGCGGTCGGGATCGGTCCTGCGGCAGCGGGGCGCCGGCTGAGCGTCCCGGCGGCTCCCGCGCCGGTTCTCAGCGGCCCAGGGGGCGGCGGGGGAGCGGTGAGGAGTAGACGACGCTCGTGGTGACCGAGCCCAGGGCGCTGATCCGGCCGGACACCTCCTCCAGGTGCCGCATCGAACGTGCCGCGACCTTGATGACGAAGCAGTCGTCGCCCGTGACGTGGTGCGCCTCCAGGATCTCCGGCGTGACGGCGACCAGGTCGTGGAACGGCTTGTAGTTGGCGACCGGGTAGCGCAGCCGCACGAACGCCAGGATCGGCAGCCCGAGCCGCTCGGGGTCGACGACCGCCGTGTACCCCTGCACGATCCCGGCCTCCTCCAGTCGTCGCACCCGTTCGGTCACCGCGCTCGCCGACATCGAGACCGCACGGGCCAGTTCGGCGAAGCTGGCCCGCCCGTCCCGCTGGAGGGCGTCGAGGAGAAGCCAGTCGGTGGCGTCCGGGGAATACTCGGTCATCAGGGATGGATAGCAGGGAATCCGCGGCGGAACAAGGTTCAGGCCGGGGAACTCGTCTTCAGTCGCCGTCGCGTGAACCGTAGATTCACGACCGGAAGATCCTTCGAGGAGAGGCCGGACCACCATGAGCGTCACCACCCCCGCCACCGGACACGTCAACCCCGTCCTGCGCGTGGTGCCCGCACCGCCCGCCGAGAGCGCCGCCTACTTCCGGGCCAGTCTCGCCTTCCACACCGACGTCTCCGACGTCGCCGCCGCACTCGCGGCCGACGGCGATCCGGGGTTCGTGCTCGTGGACTGCCGGTCGACCGAGTCCTGGGACCAGGGACACGTCCCGGGCGCCGTCCACCTGCCCACCGCGCTCGTCGCCGATCGGGCCGGGGAACTCCTCGACCCCGCCGTACCGGTGGTGAGTACTGCTGGGGTCCGGCCTGCAACGGCGCGACGCGCGCCGCCCTCGCCCTCGCCGAACTCGGCTACCCGGTCAAGGAGATGCTGGGCGGCTTCGAGTACTGGGTGCGTGAGGGCTTCGAGTTCGGGACGTGGCAAAGCACCGAGCGCCGCGCCGCCGACCCGCTGACCGTCCCGGTGGACGCGGCCGACTGCGGCTGCTGAGCTGCGTGTAGGTTCTGCCGCATGGTGCGATACGCGGAGCCGGGCGCGGTGGAGTGGGTCGAGTCGGGCGGAGGACCGCTGATCGCGGTCCCGGAGACCGTCCTGCCGTTCTGGACCGGCGCCGACGGCGAGGAGACGGACTCCGACTACGACCGGGCCTGCGAGGTCGACGGCTTCGTCGGGCTCCTCCCGGTCGGCGACTGCACCGCCCTGGTGCTCGGCGACGAACCCGCCGCCACCGCCTACCTCCCCGACCACGGCGCCTTCGTCCGCTGGTGTGCGGCGGACTCCGAGGACGAGGTGCTGGCCGGTGTCCCCGCCGCCCTCGACGCGGCCGAGTGGGAGCCCGAGGTGGCCTGGCGCGTGCCCGGTCCCGTGCTCCTGTTCGACGCCGCCTGGCCCGGCACCGCCTCCGACCGTGCCGGCCGGGCGCGGGTCGCCCTCGCTCCCGGCCGGTACGCGGTACGCGCGGCGGAGGTGCGCCCCGGGCCCGAGACCTGGCTGAGCCTCGTACAACTGCGGCGGCTCGCCGACCGGTAGCGGGCCCCGAGGGCGCCGGTGCCCGACGGGACACGACGACGAGGCCGTCGTCGTGTCCCGTCCCGCCGGGCGGCGGGACCGCCCCACGCCCCCGACGCCCCCGGCGCCCCCGGCGGCTTCCGGCCGCTTGCGGCGCCGAGCGCCCTGCCGAACGGGCCCTACAGGCGCGACAGTTCGTCGACCAGGTCATCCAGGCCCAGCGAACCCTGGGAAAGGGCCGCCATGTGCCACGCCTTCGGGTCGAACGCGTCACCGTGCCGCTCGCGGGCCTTCTCCCGGCCCAGCAGCCAGGCCCGCTCACCGAGCTTGTAGCCGATCGCCTGACCCGGGATCGTCAGGTACCGGGTCAGCTCGCTCTCCACGAAGTCCGCCGGGCGGCTGCTGTGCGCGCCGAAGAACTCCTGCGCCAGCTTCGGCGTCCAGCGCTCCCCCGGGTGGAACGGCGAGTCCGCCGGGATCTCCAGCTCCAGGTGCATGCCAATGTCCACGATGACCCGGGCGGCCCGCATCATCTGCGCGTCCAGGTAGCCCAGGCGCTGCTCCGCGTCGGTGAGGTAGCCCAGCTCGTCCATCAGCCGCTCCGCGTACAGCGCCCAGCCCTCGGCGTTGGCGCTGACCATGCCCACGGACGCCTGGTAGCGCGAGAGGTTCTCCGCCACGTGCGTCCACTGGGCGAGCTGGAGGTGGTGGCCCGGGACACCCTCGTGGTACCAGGTCGACACCAGGTCGTACACCGGGAACCGGGTCTGGCCCATCGTCGGCAGCCAGGTGCGGCCGGGTCGCGAGAAGTCCTCCGAAGGCGAGGTGTAGTACGGCGCCGCCGCACTGCCGGGCGGGGCGATGCGCGACTCCACCCGCCGCACCCGCTCGGCGAGTTCGAAGTGCGTGCCGTCCAGCTGCTCGATCGCCTGGTCCATCAGGCCCTGCAGCCAGTCGCGGACCTCGTCCACGCCCTCGATGTGCTTGCCGTGCTCGTCCAGGTGCGCCAGCGCCACCCACGGCGTCTCGGCGCCCGGCATGATCTTCTCCGCCTCGGCCTTCATCTCGGCCAGCAGACGGTGGTACTCGGCCCAGCCGTACGCGTACGCCTCGTCCAGGTCCAGATCCGTGCCGTTGTAGTAGCGCGACCAGCGGGCGTAGCGCTCGCGGCCCACCGTGTCCGGGGCGCCCTCGATCGCCGGGGCGTACACGTCGCGCATCCAGTCCCGCAGCTCCACCACGGCGGCGGTCGCGCCCCGGGCGGCCTCGTCCAGCTCCGTGCGCAGCGCCTCGGGACCGTCGGCGGCGAAGTCCTCGAACCAGCCGCGCCCTTCGCCCGTGTCCGCCCACTCGCCGAGCTGCTCGACGAAGGTGGCGGTCGGCCGCGGCGCCGCGTACAGCTCGCGCTCCAGGCCCAGCGACAGGGACTCCCGGTAGCCCGCGAACGCCGCCGGCACCGCGCGCAGCCGCTCGGCGACCCGGGCCCAGTCCTCCTCGGTCCGGGTCGGGGTGAGGGTGAAGACCTCGCGCACCGAATGGGCGGCGGTGCCCATGTTGCCGACCGAGCGCAGGCCCTCGTCGGCCTCGTGCACCGCGAGTTCGGCCGTGAGGCGCTCGCGCAGCAGCCGCGCGCAGCGCCGCTCCACGTCGCTGTCCCCGCCGGGCCGGCGCTCGGCCTCGTCCAGCCGGGCGAGGGTGGTGCGGGCCAGCTCGGCGAGGGCCTCCTGCCCGGCGGGCGAGAAGTCGGGGAGACGGCTGGAACTCTCCGCGACACCGAGATATGTACCGGTGACCGGGTCGAGGGCGATGAGCTCGTCGACGTACGCGTCGGCGACCTCGCGGGGCAGCGGGCTGTTCGTCTCTGACATGCGGACATCCTCATACGGATACCGGTGCCGCGTCAGCCCGGTGGGCCGGGCCCGGTCGAGAGGACGGCCGGATTTCGCTCAGGGCGTGGCCGCGGACGTGGCCGCCGAGGGCGCCGCGGGGCCTGGGGGCGGCAGCAGGGGGCCGCACTCCCACTGCTGGAAGATCAGCCGGGTCTCGACCCGGGCCACCTCCCGCCGGGACGTGAACTCGTCCAGGACCAGCCGCTGCAGGTCCGTCATGTCCGCGACCGCGACATGCACCAGGTAGTCGTCCGGGCCGGTGAGGTGGAAGACGGTGCGGGACTCGGGCAGCGCCCTGATCCGCTCCACGAAGGGTCCGACCAGCTCCCGCCGGTGCGGGCGCACCTGCACGAGCAGCAGCGCCTGGAGACCGCGCCCCAGCTTCGCCGGATCCAGTTCGAGCCGGTGGCCGAGGATCACCCCGGCCCGCCGCAGCCGCGCCACCCGGTCCAGGCAGGTCGACGGGGCCACACCGACCTGGGCGGCGAGGTCGCGGTAGGTGGTCCGGGCGTCGTTCTGCAGCAACCGCAGCAGATGAAGATCCACCGGATCCAGTACGACGGAATCGGCCATGGCCCGAACGTAGCACGGACCACGCGCCCGCCGGCCCGGTCACTGTTCACTCTTCCGTCATGGACTCAGCGCGCAGGCACACGTCAGCACCCGACGACGTACGCACCACCGCCCCCGCGGGCAGGGCACTGGCCACCGAAGCCGTGCACGCCGGCCGCGACGACCTCGCCGGCCGGGGACTGCACGCCCCGCCCATCGACCTGTCCACGACCTACCCGTCGTACGACAGCCGCGGCGAGGCCGCCCGCATCGACGCGTTCGCCGCCACCGGCGCCGAACCGGACGGACCGCCGGTCTACGGCCGCCTGGGCAACCCGACCGTCGCCCGCTTCGAGGCGGCGCTGGCCCGGCTGGAGGGGACCGAGGCCGCCGTCGCCTTCGCCAGCGGCATGGCGGCACTGACCGCGGTCCTGCTGGTCCGCGGCTCGATGGGACTGCGGCACGTCGTCGCCGTCCGGCCCCTGTACGGGTGCAGCGACCACCTGCTGACCGCCGGGCTGCTCGGGTCCGAGGTCACCTGGACCGATCCGGCGGGCGTCGCGGACGCGCTGCGCCCCGACACCGGCCTGGTGCTCGTGGAGTCGCCGGCCAACCCGACGCTGGCCGAGGTCGACCTGCGGGCCGTCGCCCACGCCTGCGGCTCGGTGCCGCTGCTGGTGGACAACACCTTCGCCACGCCCGTCCTCCAGCGCCCCGCCGAACACGGCGCCCGTCTGGTGCTGCACAGTGCCACCAAGTACCTGGGCGGACACGGGGACGTGCTCGCCGGGGTGGTCGCCTGCGACGAGGAGTTCGCGGGGCGGCTGCGGCAGGTGCGCTTCGCCACCGGCGGAGTGCTCCACCCCCTGGCCGGCTACCTGCTGCTGCGGGGACTGTCCACCCTGCCCGTACGGGTCAGGGCCGCCTCCGCCAACGCCGCCGACCTGGCCGGGCGGCTCGCCGCCGACCCGCGGGTGTCCCGCGTCCACTATCCGCGCATCGGCGGCGCGATGGTCTCCTTCGAGGTGTACGGCGACCCCCACGAGGTCGTCGGCGGCGTCCGGCTGATCACCCCGGCGGTGAGCCTCGGCAGCGTCGACACGCTCATCCAGCACCCGGCGTCCATCAGCCACCGCATCGTCGACGCGGACGACCGGCGGAGCGCCGGAGTGTCCGACCGGCTGCTGCGGCTGTCGGTCGGCCTGGAGGACGTCGACGACCTGTGGGCCGACCTGGACCGGGCGCTGGGGGAGCGTGCCGCCGGGGCGATACCGCTGCGGGATGCGCTGGCGCGGACCGAGTGACCGCGTCCGCCGCACCGGTCGAGTGACCGCGTCCGCCGCGCCGGTCAGTCCCGGCCGATCCGCTCCTCGTGGGGCACGCCCGCTCCGGGGCGGGCGGAGGGGGCCAGGCGGGCCGTGACGACCAGGGTCCCCTCCTCGATCTGGTAGTCGAGGGGGAGGCCCAGGCCGCGCATCGCCGCGACCATGCCGGTGTTGGACGCCTGCGTGACCGCGTAGACGCTCTCGCAGCCCGCCTCCGCCGCCATCGCCACGAGCCGGCCGAGGAGTTCGCCGCCGATGCCGCGGCGCTGCCACGCGTCCTCGACGAGCAGGGCGACCTCCGTCTCGTCCCCGTCCCACAGCAGGTGGCCGAGCCCGACGATCCGACCCGACGCGGTCTGCACGGCGAGGGTACGGCCGAAGCGGGGGCTGAGCAGGTGATTGAGGTAGCGGTCGGCGTCCCGCACCGGGCCGTGGTAGCGCAGCCCGAGGGTCCGCGCCGAGCACCGCTCGTGCATCGCCCTGGCGGCCGGAACGTCCCGCGTGTCGGCGCGGCGCACCGTGATGTCGCTCCCCTCGGGAAGCGTCAGCACGTCCCGGGCGCGCGGGATGCGCGGACCGAGCCGGACGTCCAGCTCGACCAGGGCCCGGGCGCGCGCGAACTCGGCCGGGGTGAACGGCAGATGGGGGCGCTCCACGCTGATCACCCCGCCCTCCGGGGCCCGCAGCCGCAGCACGGTGTCCTCCAACGTGCCCTCCGGCGGAACGGTGTCGGCGGCACCCGCACCGGCGCCCGCCGTAGGGGGGAGCGACCGGATCGTGCACCGGCCCAGCAACTGGCGCAGCGCCAGGGGGAGTTCCGCCGTGTCCAGGGCCGTGCGGGCGGCCAGGCCCAGGACCCGGGTCGGCGCGTCCACCAGGTCGTGGGCATCGGCCCGCTCGGTCCAGGTCCGGGCGCCGCCCGCCGCCGTCACCACCTCGGCCAGCTCCGTCCCGCTCAGCTCGCCCGGGGCACGGAGCAGGAACTCGTCCACGGTGCCCTCGGCCAGCGGGTGCGTCTGCAGGCTCAGGATGTCGATCCGCCGGCCGGCCAGGGCGGCGCACAGCACGGCGAGTGATCCCGGCGCGTCCCGCACCGTCGTCCGCATCCGCCACAGTGCGCTGCCGGCGCCCTCGTGCCCGGTCGGAGCGGGCCCGGCCGCCCGCTCCGCACCCGGTGGCCGGGCGCCGGTATCGTCCGCCGGTGGCGCCTGCCCGTGGCGTCGTGACCAGCGGGTGCGGAGACCCGCCGTGGCGATCAGGGCGGCCACCGAGGCCAGCAGCATGGCGGGCACCGCGGTGCCCTGCTCGAAGAGGTGGGCCACGGCGTCCGTCACATCGGACATGTCTCGACTCATGCACCCACTGTGACGGAGGGGTGTTGCGTGGTCGCGAACGCTCTGTGACCGACGGGTAAAGAGGGGTTCGGCACCCCGGCCGGGCTCCCGTTCCGGCCGCGCACCGGGGGATGACGCCGATGCGCGGCACACCCGACAGGCTACGGGACTACTGGCCGACGCGGCCCGGTCGCAGCACCTTCGTGAACAGCACCGTGCCGTCCTGCTCGCGCAGGCGCACCGTCATGTCGGCGCTGTCGCCGTCGATGTGGACCTCGCCGAAGAACTGGTAACCGCCCGCGGGAGAGACGTTCGAGGCGGTCGGCGCCTTCACGAAGACCCGTTCGGGACCGAAGGTGCCGTCCAGCTCGCTCGCGGGGAACGCGCCCGCGTTGAGCGGCCCCGACACGAACTCCCAGAACGGCTCGAAGTCGTCGAACGCGGCCCGCGACGGCTGGTAGTGCTGGGCCGAGGTGTGGTGCACGTCGGCCGTCAGCCACACCGTGCCGGTGATCCGCCGGTGCTTGACGAAACGCAGCAGCTCCGCGATCTGCAGCTCGCGGCCCAGAGGTGCGCCGGGATCGCCCTGCGCGATCGCCTCGATGTTGGGCGCGCCCTCGGTGGCGTCCGGCACGACGAGTCCGATCGGCATGTCCGCCGCGATCACCTTCCACACGGCGCGCGACCGGGCCAGCTCCCGCTTCAGCCACTCCAACTGCTCCCGCCCCAGGATGCCCTGCGGGTCCACGGTCTGTCCGCCGGGGGAGTTGGCGTTGCGGTAGGTCCGCATGTCCAGTACGAACACGTCGAGCAGCGGACCCTGGCGCAGCACCCGGTGCACTCGCCCCTCGCGCGCGCCGGGGTCCAGGGTGGAGACCGGGAAGTACTCGCTGAACGCGCGCCGGGCGCGGGCGGCCAGGACGTCGACGCTCTTCTCCGTGTACCGGTCGTCCGTGTCCGCGATCACCTGGCCCGGGTACCAGTTGTTGCGGACCTCGTGGTCGTCCCACTGAACGATCGACGGAACCCGCGCGTTGAAGCGCCGCAGGTTCTCGTCGAGGAGGTTGTAGCGGAAGTTGCCGCGGAACTCGGCGAGGGTCTCGGCGACCTTGGACTTCTCCTCGGTCGTGATGTTCCGCCAGGTGCCGCCGTCCGGCAGCGCGGCGGTCTCGGCGATGGGGCCGTCGGCATAGATGTTGTCACCGCTGCACAGGAAGAAGTCCGGGTCCAGGGCACCCATGGCCTCGTAGATGCGGTAGCCGCCGAGGTCCGGGTTGATGCCCCAGCCCTGCCCCGCTTGGTCGCCGGACCACACGAAACGCACGTCCTCGCGGCGCCGGACCGGCACGGTGCGGAAGGTGCCGGTGACCGGTTCGCCTGTGCGGCGCGGATCGTCCGGGTCGGCGAGCAGCACGCGGTAGTGGATCTGCTCGCCCGGCGGCAGGCCGCGCAGCCGGGTGGTGCCGGTGAAGTCGGTGTCGCGCCCGAGCAGCGGACCGTGCCACCGGTGCGGGTGGCGGAACGACTCGGTGGCCGAGGTCTCGACGATCATCCGGGCCGGCCGGTCGGACCGCACCCACACCAGGCCGGAGTGGGAGGTCACGTCTCCCGTCTGCACACCCCAGCCCGCCCCCGGCCGGCCGGAACGGGCGAACGCCGGAGCCGTCCCGAGGGTGGTGGGCAGGGTCAGGGCCGCCGACGTGGCGAGCGACGCGCGCAGCACGCTGCGACGGGCGGGCAACGGACGTGGTGACATGGATGCGCCTCCAGGGACGGGATCCGGCCGGTGTACGGGCCCGGGTTCGAGCCAGTGTGCGGAGCCAGACCTACTGGCACCGCGCGGCGCCCACGGAAATTGCGGGTGAACAACCCGGACACCCCGGACGCCTCCGGGAGTCCAGGCGCCCCCGGGGGCCCAGGGGTCCAAGGCCCCGGGGCCCCGAGCAATCCGTCGCGCGCCCGCGGCGGGTGCCGGGTCACTCGGCCCGCGCCATCCTCGCCACCCCCTCCCGGATCCGTCCGGGCGTCAGATGCGCGTACCCCAGCACCAGCCGCACCTCCTTCCCCGTCACCGGACCCACGCCCACCGGTCCACCGGCCGCACCGCCGCACGCGTACGCCGTCAGCGGGCGCACCGCGACGCCCGTCTCCGCCACGCGCGCGAGGAACCCCTCCTCGGGCCCGAAACGCTCCGGAAGCGTGGCGATGGCGTGCAGGCCGGCGGCGACGCCGGTGACCCGTGAGCCGGGGAAGTACTCGGCCAGCGCGGCCACCAGGGCGTCGCGGCGCTCCCGGTAGGCGCGCTGGCAGACACGGAGCCGGCGGTCGTAGTCGCCACGCTCGACGAAGCGCGCGAAGACCGCCTGGTCGAGCGTCGGGTGGCCGAGGTCGGTGGTGCGCTTGCGCTCGACCACGGCGTCCGCCAGCCAGTCGGGCACCAGCAGCCAGCCCAGCCGCAGCCCCGGGGCGAGGGACTTGCTGACCGAGCCCGTATAGGCGACGCGTTCCGGATCGAGTCCCTGGAGGGCGCCCACCGGCGCACGGTCGTAGCGGAAGTCGCCGTCGTAGTCGTCCTCCAGGACGAGACCGTCCACGGCTCGTGCCCAGTCCAGCAGTTCGGCGCGCCGGTGCGCCGAGTACGCGATCCCGGTGGGGAACTGGTGAGCCGGTGTCGTCACCACGAACCGGACGCCCGACGCGTACAGCGGGCCCGTGGCGAGGCCCTCGTCGTCCAGGGGGAGGGGCACGGTGTCGAGGCCCGCCGCGGCGTACAGGGCGTGGTGCTGAGGGCTGCCGGGGTCCTCGACACCGGCGGTGCGCGTCCCGCGCGCGTGGAGCACACCCGCCAGCAGCGAGGTGGCCTGTGCCACACCGGAGACCACCATGATCCGTTCCGGGTCCGCCACCACACCCCGGCGCCGCCCGAGCAGCTCGGCCAGGGCGGCCCGCAGCCCGGGCAGCCCGCGCGGGTCGGGATAGCCGAGGCTCTCGTGCGGCAGGTCCGCCAGCACCCCCCGCTGCGCGGCGGCCCACGCCGACCGCGGGAAGAGCGACAGATCAGGTGTCCCCGGCACGAAGTCGACGCGATCGGCGGGGGAGCGCGGGGCGAGATCACGCGGGCGCGGACGGGCGGCCCGTACGGCGTCCCCCACCCACGTGCCCGCGCCCCGCCCGCTGCGCAGATAGCCCTCGGCCGTCAGCTGCTCGTATGCCTCCGTCACCAGCCCCCGCGACACCTTGAGGTCGGCCGCCAGGTCCCGGCTGGACGGGAGGCGGGTGCCCGGCGCGAGCCGGCCCGAGCGGACCGCGTCACGCAGGGCCTCCTGCAAGGCGCGGCCACGCGCGCGTGCCGGAGCCGAGGCGGCGGGCAGCAGCAACTCCCAGGCCGCACTGCCGGCGGCGGAGCCCGGAGGGCCGCCAGCAGGGCCGCCCGGGCCGGTCGACGGCGTCATGGAAGAAGTCCCCCCGAACATCACGTCCGCACCACGTCTTATCAATCGCCCCCACTTTACGAGGGGTTGGACCCGCTGGTGCGTAAACCGGAGTGACAGACCACAGCGAGGGGGCAGGCCGAGGCCGCGCCCCGGAATCGTACGCGCAATCCAGGAGCGCCCGTGGACGCCAAGAACCGTTTCGAGACGAAGACCACCTTCGCCCTCTCCCGACTCGAATGGCTGGGCTTTCTCACCGTATCGCTCGTGCTCGCGTTCCAGCACCTCACGGAAATCCGCTGGGCCGTCTTCGTGCTGCTGTTCGCGGTGATCGACGTCGTCGGATACCTGCCCGGCGCGATCGCTTTCCGACGCAGCCCGGACGGACACGTTCCGCGCGGCTGCTACGTGGCCTACAACACGATGCACAGCCTGGTCACGGCGGGTGTCCTGGCCGGGGCGTGGGCGCTGTTCGTCCGGCCGGAATGGGCGCTGCTGGCCCTTCCGATCCACCTCATGGGCGACCGGGCCCTCTTCGGGAACTCCCTCAAACCCTTCGGGGTCGCCTTCGAGCCGAAAACCATGCCGGAGTTCCGCAGGTTCGAGCAGCGGTACCACTCGACAGCGGTTCTCGGCGGAAACGGTGCCGCGCGGACTTCCGTGGAGGACGCCGATGCCGTCCGTGCTTGACACACTCGCCGCACACAGCGACAACCCCAGTTCCTTTCTCGCCCTCAACAGCGGGAACGCGTACTTCCAGGACGGCGGGTTCGACGGCGCCTGCGCCTATCGCACCTCGGGCCGCTACGTGCTGCAATTCGGCGGCCCGTTCACCGCGCCGGAACACCGGGCACGCCTGCTGGACGCCTTCGCCGCCCACGCCGGCCGCCGGCTGGTCGCCGTGCAACTGCAGCGGGCGGACGCCGAGCTGTACGCGGCGAACGGCTTCACGGTCAACCAGCTCGGGGCGTCGTACGCGGTCGACCTGAGCCGTTTCACGCTGCGCGGCTCACGGTTCGTCCGGCTGCGGAACAAGATCTCGCGCGCCCGGCGGGCGGGCCTGGAGGTCGCCGAGGTCACGGCCGGCGAGGACTGCGCCGAACTGGACCGGATCGACCAGTGCTGGCTGCGGGAGAAGGGCCGGCACGCCAAGGAGCTGCGCTTCCTCGTCGGCCAGCGCAACGGGAGCCTGCAGAGGCACCGCCGCCTGTTCGTCGGCCGGATCGACGGCGAGACGGTCGGCTACATCAACTACTCGCCGGTCTACGGCAGTCGCTCCGGCTGGCTGCACGACCTCAGCCGGCGCCGCCCCGACGCTCCACCCGGCGTGATGGAGGCGCTCAACGCCACCGTCATGGAACGGCTCACCGCCGACGGAGCGGGCTGGCTGCACTTCGGCTTCACCCCGTTCACCGGGCTCGACCCGGAGCACGAACTGCCCGGTGCCAGCCGTTCGTTCACCCGGCTCGCCCGTTTCCTGGCGGAGCACGGCGACGTGATCTACCCGGCGGCCTCCCAGCTCGAGTACAAGCAGAAGTGGGCCCCGCACGTGGTCCTGCCGGAGTACATCGCCTTCCGCGGCAAGCCCCGCCCCGGCGCGGTCTGGCAGTTGCTGCGGGCCACCAACGCCCTCTGAGTCACCGCGTCCACGGCCGCGCGAGTGCCGCGCCGATTCCGTATGCATCCCCTTCTGGAGGACCGCACGCCCATGAGATTCCTCGAGCGTGAACGCGCCACCCTTGCAAAGCTGCTGCCCGAACTGGACCCCGCCCTGCGCGAGGCCCCGCTGATGGAACTGGAGCGGCCGGGCAGCCCGGGCATCCGGCACTTCCGGGACAGCGGCGGTCCAGGACTGCTCGTCCCCGAGTCCCACCAGGGCCGGGGCGCCACCGCGCTCGACGCCCTGCGCGTGCAGCGGGCCATCGGCAGCCGCTCGCCGTCCCTGGCCGTGGCCACCACCATGCACCACTTCTCCATGGCCACCCTGGTCGGGCTCGGCGACCTCGGCGACGGTCTGGAGTGGATGCTGATCGAGGGCGTGGCCTCGTCCAACCGCGTGATCGCCTCCGGCTTCGCCGAGGGTCGCAGCGGCGCGGGCGTTCTCGACCCGTCGATGACCGCCACGGTGACCGCGGACGGCGTCCGGATCAACGGCGTCAAACGGCCGTGCAGCCTGGCCCACTCGATGGACCTGCTCACCGCCAGCGTCATGATCCCGCGCGAGGACGGGCAGGGCGACGAACTCGCCGTGGCCATCGTGCCCGCGGAGAGCGAGGGGCTGAGCGTCAGCGGCTTCTGGTCCAGCGCCTTCCTCGCCGGGGCCGAGAGCGAACAGGTCACGCTCACCGACGTCCTCGTACCGCCGGAACTCCTGCTGCGCACCTCGACGACCTCCGGTGAACAGCTCGACGAACTCCAGACGACCGGACTGATCTGGTTCCAGACGCTGATGACGGGCAGCTACCTCGGTGTCGCGAGCGCGCTGGTGGAACGGGTGCTGCTGAACGACCGCATTCCCGAGCAGGAGCGGGTACGCCTGTTCGTCGAGACCGAGGCCGCCATGGCCACCGCCGAGGGCGTCGCCCGGCGCATCGACGCCGGTGACCTCGACGAGTCGGCGCTCGCACAGGCGTTGTACGTGCGCTACGGCGTCCAGGACGCCATCGTCCGGATCGTCCCGCGCGCGGTCGAACTGCTCGGCGGGCTCAACTTCATGACGTCCGACGAGGTGGGCCACCTGGCCGCCTGCGCCAACGGCCTCTCCTTGCACCCGCCGTCGCGCTCCCGGATGACCGGCCCGTTCTCCGCGTACCTGGCCGACCGGCCGCTCGCCATCGCCTGACCCCGCCCCACCGACCATCGGTGGGCCGAGACCCGTTGGGAGAACACACCCCCATGCCGTCAGACAACCAGCGTCTCGCCCTCCTGCCCGTCGGCCGTACGGGACGGCGCGACCGCCCCTCCCTGCTGCTCACCGGCGGTTCCGGAGTACTCGGACGTGCCCTGATCGACGAGCTGTCACCCGACTTCGACCTGCTGTGCCTGCGCCGCGACACACCGTTGCGCGATCCACGGGTGCGCGAGCTCCGGGGCGACCTGGTCGCTCCCCGGCTCGGCCTGAGCCCACTGGCCTGGCACGAACTGGCCCTCGAGGTGGACGTGGTGGTGCACTGCGCCGCCGAGACCAACTGGCGTACTCCGCCGCAGGACATCACGCGCACCAACCTGCGTGGTGCCGACAACATGCTCGACCTGGCGGCCCGGGCCGACGCCCCGCTGTACCTGGTGAGTACCGCGTTCGTGGCCGACGCCCCCACCGAGGAAGGCCGCCGGCGCTTCCCGGGTGCCGCCGCCTACCTCGACTCCAGGGCCACGGCCGAACAGATGACACGCGAGGCGGGCGTGCCCGGCGCCATCGTCCGGCCCTCGCTCGTCATGGGTGACTCCGTCAGCGGGCGGATCGCCCGTCAGCAGGGACTGACCAGGACGATCGGCTCGATGGTTCTGGGGCAGATCCCGGTGCTGCCCGGGGTCCCCGAGTCCCGGATCGACGTGGTGCCCCAGGACTACGTCTCGGGGGCCATCGGCGACCTGGTCCGGGGCGGTGTGGCCGACGGCGAGTTCTGGCTGACGGCCGGCAAGGAGGCCATCGGTCTGGGGGAGTTCGCCGACGTCTGCGCGGACGTCGCGGTACGCCACGGCCTGCACCGGCCCCGGCGGCCCCGGTTCGTCCCCGTCGATGCCGTGCACCGGCTGCTGCTGCCCATGCTGGAAGGCACCTCGCTGCCCGCGTCCCTGCGGCGGCGGCTGGAGCACCACGCGGAACTGCTGCTGGTGTGCCAGCGTGACCTGCCGTTCGACACCTCCCTCGGCGAACCCGACTGCGGCACCCGCCCGACCCGGGCCGACATCAGGGCCGCGCTCGTGCGCAACGCGGAGCGCTGGGCGGGGGAGAAGGGCGGCCTGCTCACCCGGAACGGAGCCGCCGCGGCCGCTGCGATGGGGGTGGCGTCATGAGTGCGTCCCCCCTGTCCACCGGGCCTGCCGGACCGTCCTTGGGGGCCTGTGCCCCGTCCGCCGGGACCGCCGGGCCGCGCCCGGACACCGCCACGCCGCCCTCCGGGTCCTCAACTCCGTCCTCTGCCCCGTTCTCCGGGGGCTCTGCCCCGTCCTCCGGGGGCTCCACCCCGCGCTCCGGGACCGCCGCGCCGACCGACCGGCCCGACGTCGTGGACCTCTACCTCAAGCACATCGGCTCCGGCCGTGGCGTGATGGGCCGCGTCATGGGCGGCATGGCCGAGATCCGCTCCGAGGGCACCTGGATCCACGCCGACGACGGCCGCCGGTTCCTGGACTTCGGCGGCTACGGCGTCTTCATCATGGGCCACCGCCACCCGGCCGTCGTCGAAGCGGTGCACCGGCAGATCGACACCCATCCGCTGGCCGGCCGCGTCTTCCTCGAACCCGTCGCCGCCCTGGCCGCCCAGGCCCTGGCCGCCCACACCCCGCCCGGCCTCGACTACGTCCACTTCGTCAACTCCGGCGCCGAGGCCACCGAGGCGGCCCTGAAACTGGCCCGCGCGCACGGCTTCTCCTCGGTGATCACCACTCGCAGCGGCTTCCACGGCAAGACCCTCGGCGCGCTCAGCGTCACCGCCAACGCCACGTACCAGACGCCCTTCCAGCCCCTGCTCCCGGACGTCGCCCAGGTGGCCTATGACGACCCGGCCGACCTCGAACAGGCGCTGGCCGCACGCCGCGACCGGGCCTGCGTCATCCTCGAACCCGTCCAGGGCGAGGGCGGCGTACGCATCCCGCGCCACGGCTACCTCAGTCAGGTGCAGGCGCTGTGCCGCGAGTACGGCGCCCTGCTGGTCGTCGACGAGATCCAGACCGGCATGGGACGGCTGGGCGCCTGGTGGGGCGTCGACGCCGAGGACGTGCGTCCCGACGTGCTGCTCGTCGGCAAGGGACTCAGCGGCGGTGTCGTACCGGTCGCCGCGATGGTCGCCACCGCCGAGGCATACGCCCCCTTCAGCCGCGACCCCTACCTGCACACCTCCACCTTCGGCGCGTCGCCGATCGCCTGTGCCGCCGCCCTCGCCACCCTGCGGGCGATGGACGAGGAGGACACCGTGGCCCGGGCCGCCGCGCTCGGCCTGCGCATCCTCGCCGCCGTACGGGACGTGTGCGCGCCGTACGAGGGCACACTGGTGCGCGAAGTGCGCGGCCGGGGGCTGCTGATCGGCATCGAGTTCGCCGAGGAACAGGCGGTCGGCGAACTCATGCTGGAACTGATCTCCCGAGGTGTGCTCGTCAACAACTCCCTCAACTCCACCCGGGTGCTGCGGCTGACCCCGCCCGCGGTGGTCGAGGACTCCGCGCTCGACCTGTTCCTCACCACCCTCGGCGCGGCCCTGCGCAGCACGGCCGACCGCATGACCGGCTGACACCGGCTCCCGGCGCCCGCTCCTTAAGCCGGCGCCTGCCACCAGCTCCGGACACCGGCGTCCGGAAACCCTGCGGGAAGGAACCGAACGACCCATGCGCCACGTGGTACTGCACGCCCTCGCCGACGGACTGGCACCCGCCGACGTCTACGGCCGCATCAGCGACTTCCGCCGCTTTCCCGACTACAGCGACACCTTCCGCGAGGTGCACGTCGAGCCTGCGCTGCCCGACGGCTCGACGGTCTCGGACTGGACCGTCGAGTTCCGGGGCGGCCTGATGCGGTGGCGGGAACGCGACACCTACTCGCCCGAGACGTACTCCATCGCCTTCGAACAGCTCAGCGGCGACTTCCATGCCTTCGAGGGGAGCTGGCGCTGCGAGGCGAGGGACGGCGGCACGCTCGTCGTCTTCACCGCGGCCTTCGACCTCGGCATCCCCTCGATGGCCGAGGTACTCGACCCGGTGGCCGAGTCGACCCTGCGCACCAACATCGCCCGCGTGCTGCGGGGCCTGGCGGACGCGGAGGTGATCGATGAGCGCACGGCTGCGGATCGTGACTGACCGGGCGGCCGTCGCGGGCGCCCCGCCACCGGCCGCCGATCCGCCGCACGTGGAACCGCTGCACGAGGAACCGGGGCCGGGTGCCGCGCGCTGCCTCGGCCTCTACGCCAAGCTGGCCGCGGGGGTGACCGTCGTGACCGCCCGCGGCGCGGACGGCCCGCTCGGTATGACGGTGTCCGCCGTGACCTCGCTCTCCGCGCGCCCGCCGCTGCTGCTGGCCTGTCTGCGCGACGGCTCCCGCACCCTCGCGGCCGTCCGCGGCCGGCGGGTCTTCGCCGTGCACCTGCTGCGCGAGGAACAGCGGGAGCTCGCGGGCCGGTTCGCGTCCCCCGCCACGACCGCGGCGGAGCGGTTCGCCGGCACCGACACCCGGCAGGTGCTGGGCGTCCCCGTGCTGGCCGGCGCGCTCGCCTGGTCGGTGTGCCTGACCGAGGACGTACGCCGCTACGGCGACCACCACCTCGTGGTCGGCCGGGTCGCCGCCGTGCACGTGGGCGGCGGACGCCCGCTGCTGTGGCACGATCGCCGGTTCGGTGCGCTGACCGAGCCGGTGCCGGACGCCGCCGGATGACCGGGCCGCCGGCCGGAACGCCGTACTGGGACCCCGCGGAACTGCCGACGCAGCCCCAGCTGCACGGCGTGGTCACCGCGGACGTGGCCGTCGTCGGGGCCGGGCTGGCCGGGCTGTCCTGCGCCTACCACCTGGCGGAGCGTGCCCCCGGGCTCGACATCGCGGTGGTGGACGCCCAGCACCCGGCCGCCGGCGCCAGCGGCCGGGGCACCGGTCTGCTGGGCCCCCGGGCCGGCCCCGCGGTCGACCGCGCGGTGCGCCGCTTCGGCCCGCGGACGGCCCGCAGGATGCACCTGGCCAGTGAACGGGCGGTGCGGGACGTCCTCGCCCTGTGCGCCCGGCTCGACGTGCCCTGCGGGCTGCGGCCCGGCGAGCAGCTGGTGGCCACGCGGTCGTCCGCGGGCCTGGTGGCACTGGCCCGCCAGGCCCGCGCCTGCCGCGAACTCGGTCTGGACGTCCCCGTCCTCACCCCGGCCGGTATCCGCGACCGGGTCGGCGTGCCCTACCGGGCGGCACTCCTGCACCGCCCCGCCGCGACCCTCGACCCGGCCGCCCTGACCTGCGCCCTCGCCCGTGCCTGCGCCGACAAAGGCGTGCGGTTCTACGGCCGCAGCCCGCTGCTGGCCCTCCGCCCCGGCGATCTGGTCGGCCCCGAGCTGGTCCTCCCGCACGGCAGGCTCTACGCCGGTCAGGCGGTGCTGGCCGTCAACTCGGCCGCGCAGGCACTGGACCTTCCGGTCGGCACCGTCCTGCCGCTCGAGGTGTACGCCGTCGCCACCGAACCGCTGAGCACCCCCGCCTACGAGGCACTGGGCGGGCGCGCCGGTCACTCCGTCGTCGACGCCGTCCCGATGGCGCCGTACTTCCGGCTGCTCCCGGACCGGGGCCTGGTGGCGGGCGGCGGTACCGCCACGGTCCCGGCGGGTGTCTGCGCTCCCCGTCTCCAGGCCGTCAGAGAGCGTGCCTGGGCCCGGCTGGAGAGGTGGCTGCGGTCCCTGCATCCGGACCTCGCCCGGGTACGGGTCACCCACCGCTGGTCCGGCCGCATCGGTATGACGGGCGACGACCTGCCGGTGGTGGGGCCGGTGCCGGGCTTCGACGACGTCTGGTACATCGGCGGCTGCTGCGGGCACGGACTCGCCCTGTCCGTGGCGCACGGCGCGCACGTGGCCGCGGCCCTGCTGGGCGAGCCGGAACCCGGCGAACCGCTCCCCTGGCACCGTTCCCGCGCTCCGCGCCTGCCGGCCCGCGGACCCGCTCGGCCCCTGCTGCGGGCGTACGTGGACGCCATGGGGCGAATCGCGCGGCACACATGCTGACGGCGGGCGCGGCCCGCATCCGTACCCCGGCTCAGCAGACTGCAGACTGCAGACCGCAGACCGCAGACCGCGGACACCGGCTCCGCGACTGCGACCCCACAGCCCTGCTGCCCCGCGAACCCGCTGCCCTGCGAACCCGCTGCCCCGCAGACCCTCAGAACCCGACCAGGAGGTTCCACCATGCGACCTGCCTTCAGCACGGACGGCCGCCTGCCGCCGTCCCTGTCCATGGGAACCGCAGATGTCGCCTTCCACCTGGCGGCGGGCGGCAGCCCCATCCCCCTCGCGCTCACCTTCGGGTTCGAAGGCCGTGCCCCCACCCTGGACTCCGTACGCGCGCGGGTCGCCGAACGCGTCCACCACGTCCCGGCGTCGCGCTACCGCATCGCACGGGACCGCAGGAGATTCCGGCGAGTGGACCGGATCGCGGTGGACCGGCACGTGCACGAGGCATGGCTCCCCGAGGACACCGACGGGTCGGCGACCAGCCGCCTGATGCTGTCCCGGCCGATGAGCACGGACGACCGGCCGCCCTGGGACGTGTGGCTGGTCCACGGCCCGGCGGGCCGCCACACCCTGGTCTACCGGACCGACCACACCTTCCAGGACGGCATGGGCGCCGCCTACACCGCCCGCGCTCTCCTCGGAGACCACCCCGAGGGCGGACCGGCCCCACAGCTTCCCGCCCGGCCCACCGCACACGGCCTCGCGGACGCCCTGGGCGAGGTGGTGGCCGCCTTCCGCGCACCCACCCCGAAACCCGCGTTCGACGGAGAATCCTCGGGCCGCGTCGACGTCTGCCACGCCGACACCCCGCTGGCCCGGCTGCGCGCCGTCGCCCGCGCCCACGGCGGCACGGTCACGGACGTCTACCTCGCGGCACTGTCCCACGCCGTCCGCACCTGGTACCTGAAGGAGACCGGCTCGGCCCATCCGCCGCTGCCCGTGTCGATCCCGATGTCGGTCCGGGCCCCGGGAGAGGAGTACGCCCCGGGCAACCGCATGGTCACCGCCCGGCTCCTGCTCCCCTGCGACGAGGAGTCACCCCGGCGGGCACTGGCCCGGGTCGTCGCCCGTACGGGCCGGCTGCGGGAGAGCCGGCGGCGCGACGCCATGCGCCTGCTGCTGGCCGCGTCCCCGCGGACGCTCGGCGCCACCGTCGGCACCCGCCTGGTCCACGGGTCGTTCGTGGCCGGCCCGGTGAGCAGCGTGAACTTCGGCACGCCCCTGGTCCACCAAGGGGCCACGGCCCGTCGCACGGCCGCCTTCGCCGGCGTCGCGTCGGGCATCCGGTGCGTGACGACGCTGACGAGCCAGCACGACACCGCGTGCCTGACCGTCGTGCACGACGAGGCCCTGGCGACCGCGGACGAACTCCCCGACCTGTGGCTCGCGGCGCTGCTGGAGCTGGAGCGGCCGTAGGCACGGCAGCACGCGCCGGCCCCGGACGCATGGTCCGGGGCCGGCGCGTGCTGCCGTGTCAGGCAGTGCCGCGCAGCGTTCCGGTGGTGAGGAAGACGCTCTCCGCCGCGGCCGTGCCGATCAGCGGCAGATACGGGGAGAGGCGCTCGACCGCGTACGGCAGCGTGAACGGGTCGGCGACCCCCGCGTCCCAGCCGTGCTCCGCCCACCAGCGCTCCGGCTCGGCGAGCTGCCAGTTCCAGGCCAGTCCGATCGTCGACAGGGCGTCCATGAAGGGCGCGACGAGCGGAGAGGACGTGGTCGCGGAATTGACGCACTCGGCGCCGAACGTGCTTCCGGGCGCGGAGAGTTCGGTCATCGCGGCGACGACGGCCTCGACCTCCGGGGGCCGGAGGAAGTACAGGGGTGCCTCGCAGTGCCACGCGGTGGGCCTGCCGGGGTCGAATCCCGCCGCCCTGAGTTCCTCCCGCCAGCATGCCGTGCCGCCGGCTCCGACGGCGGTGCGGCGTCCGCAGGAGAGCCCGCTCCCGTCCAGTACCTGTTCCTTGAAGGCCAGTACGGCCGGGTCCTCCACCTCGAAGATGTGCACCCCGGTCGGCCAGTCGAGCCGGAAGGCACGGGTGTCCAGGCCGGCGCCGAGCACCACCACCTGGCGGCAGCCCGAACGGGCCGCGGTGAGAAGGTGGTCGTCGAAGAAGCGGGTGCGCACCACCTGCCAGTCGGGCAGCAGACGCTGCATCGTTCCCTCGCCGGGCGGGCCTCCGTCGAACCCGGCCGCGTGGAGGAGGTCGGCGGCCCACGGGTCACGGACGAGGGGCGCGGGCCGGAGGCACTCCGCCGCGTGCGCGGCGGCCGTCCAGAGCGCCGCGCTGGGAATGCCGCCCGGGGCCGCGGAGGCCGGCGCGAACGGTGACTGCGAAGGTGCGGATTGCGGCATGGGATCTCCTTGAGGCGGGGCAGAGCGGGGTAGGGGGGATGGCTTGTGCGGGCCCGGGTCAGCCGGAGCGGCGACGGCCCAGCAGGTAGGCCGCGGCACCCAGCGCGAGCAGGCTCGCGGAGGGGCGGTTGGGCCGCTGGCCGCCCATCGCGGCGGGGGTGCGCGGCTCGTGGACGTTCAGTGCGAACTGACGGTTGGCCACGTCGGAGAGGACGCCGCGGACCTGTTCGGGACTGGTGACGGCGGCCAGCAGCAGCTCCATGGAGTTCCGGGCGAACTGGTTGCGGCCGAGGAACTCGCGGCCCAGTGCGAAAAGGATCTTCGGCACCTCCCCCTGGAACACCTCGGGCAGCGTGATCTCGGGAGCCAGGCACCGCACCGAACCGTCGAGGTTCGCGAAGGACTTGCCCAGCAGTGAGACGGCCGGCGGCGAACCGATCCCGCGCTTGGTCGCCTTGGCCAGCACGGTGGTGAGCGCCACGCCGAAGTTCATGTCCTCCAGCGAGAGATGCGAGACCTTGGGCACGAACGCGGCCATGTCGGCGGCGAACGCGGGCATGTTGGCCCACGGCGTCACCCGGCCCATCTCCGCCCAGTGCTGCGCCAGCCCGGCCCCGTCGTTCTGCGCCAAGGTCATGAACAGCGGCAGCAGCTGAAGACTGGTCCTGCGGTCCAGCCGGCCCACCATGCCCCAGTCGATCAGCGTCGCGGGTCCGCCGGGAGCGGCGAAGACGTTGCCGGCGTGCGGGTCGGCGTGGAAGAAGCGATGGACGAAGTACCCGTGGTACATGAACCGCAGCAGGTCCTTGCCGATCTCCACGCGCTCGTCGTCCGTGAAGTGGGCGCGGTCGACGTGCCGCACCGACTTCCCGTCGGCCAGCGACTGGACGAGGACCCGGGGACTGGCGTGCAGTACCCGGGGCACCTCCAGCGAACGGAACGACCGGACCTGCCCGCGCGCCTCGTCCATGTTGCGGGCCTCGCCGGTGAAGTCCAGCTCCGGCTCCATGGCGTCGAAGACCGAGCCGAGCATCGCCTCGATGTCGATGACCTCGTTGAACCGGGGAGCGACGCGGGCCACGATCTTCGCCGCCCGGCGCATCAGGGCCATGTCCGCGAGTACGCCCTCGCGGATGCCGGGTCGCTGGATCTTCACCACGGCCGCGCGCCCGCCGGGCAGCGTCACACGGTAGACCTGCGCGAGGGACGCCGCCCCGAGCGGGGCGACGGTCTCGATGTCGTCGAAGCGCAGCTTCCAGTCCGCCCCGAGGTCCCGGGCCAGTACCGGCTCGAACTCCGAGAACGGCTGGACGTCGACCTGGTCGTGCAGGTTCTGCAGCTCGTCCCGGAGGGACTGGGGGACCATGTCGGGCCGGGTGGACAGGATCTGGCCGAGCTTCACATAGAAGGGCCCGAGGCTCTCCAGGGCCTGCCGCACCGCCTTGGCGCGGCGTTGCTCCGCCCCGGCCGAGGCACCGACGGCGGACCCGGCGGAGGCGTTGCCGTCCTCCGCCGGGAACCGCGTGTCCCGCCTCGTCCGCCTCCGCAGCCGGGTCGCCTGTCCCACCTCGTCGGCCACGAGGCTGCCCAGAACCCTGACCACGAGACGCAGCCGATCGCCGACGACAGACGTCATCGTGTGTGATCCTCCTCAGATCGGGACGCGGGTACGGAACGGCGGTCGGTGTGCGCAACGGAGACGGCCGGACGGGACGGTGGCACGGCCGGTCAGCGCGGGGTCGAGGACTGTCCGCCCTGGGACGGCTTTCCGCCCTGCCCCTGCTGACCGGTCAGGCCCTGGAGGGCCGCCAGCCCCTGCTGCCCGGCCTGGGCCGGCAGGTTGGTCAGGTTCTGGAGGCCCTGGACGGCCTCCAGGAGCTTGGGCAGCACCTGGAGCAGTTGGGTGAGCTGGCCCGGGAGCGCCATCAGGTCGCCCGCCCCGCTCGCCGCGTGTCCGAGGCCTCCGGCCAGCTGACCGAGCCCGCCGAGCGCACCGGCCGCGCCGCCGACCGCGGCGAGCGGGTTGGCCGCCCCGCCCAGCGCGGCAAGGGGGTTGCCCGCCCCGCCCAGCGCGGCCGCGAGCGGGTTGCCGCCGCCCGCGGCACCGGTGAGCGCGGCCAGGGGGTTCTGTGCCGCGCCCGCGGTGAGGCCCGCGAGCGGGTTGCCGGCTGCCCCGATCCCGCCGAGGGCGGCCAGTGGATTGGCGACACCCGCGAGCGCGGTCGCCGGGTTGAGGGCCCCGGCCAGTGCGGCGAGGGCGTTCGGGGGCAGACCGGCCAGCGTGTCGACGGCGTTGCCGGAGCCGCGCGACGATCCTGAGTCGTCGTCTCGGTTCAGGAGGTCGTCGAAAGCCTCCTTCCAGCTGTCGGTCATATCACCGACCAGATCCTTGGCGATGTCTTGGATGTTCTTGCTTTTACCCATGAGTGTGGTCCCTTTCCGTTTTTTTGCGAGGGGAGGGGCGTGGGTTCTGGGTGTTAGCGGGCGCAGCCTTCCAAGGCTTTCGCGCAGACGTTCTTCAAGCGTGCGCGGCCCCTGGTGAAGGCGGCTTCGGCTGCCTTGACGGAGATGTTGTGCATGCGGGCGAATTCCGCAGTGGAAATGCCCTTGGCGCGGGCGAGTATGACCTCCTGCTCACGCCCCCGCAGGTTTCTCACCTGGCCGAGCAGCCATCTGCCGAAGTCCTCGTCGCAGACGTCCTCCTCGGTCGTGCCGGGGGTGTCCGCGAACGCCGCACGCTGGAGGAGTCTGCTGCGACGCTCCATGTCACGGTAGAAGTCGATGCAGAGGCGAAGCGCCACGGACGTCAGAAAGGCACCGAGCCGATTTCTGTCCAACGTGGCGTGGGCGGCTGCCCGGGCCATGGTTTCCTGAACGCAGTCCTCGGCGTCCTGAAAACTTGGTAGTCTTCGCCGAACCAGCCGCATGAGGCGGTCCTGATGCTGGAAGATTTCTTCCCAGGAGCATTCAGCGGGCGATTGGCAGGTGGATCGTCGCACCATTGTGGATTGCAGCCCGTTGTCTCTCGGATTGGGCAGGGAGAACCGCGGCCGATTTTCCATTTGTTCGGCCATGTGGATTTCCTACCCGAGGCCCTGGAGCGGCAAACCGGAATATGTGCTTCCGCCAGTCGGCAGGAATGTTTCTCCGTGCTCATTTCCGAGGAGCGGGCCGCCGCGCCCAGTCGCGGTTCCAGTTGAGCCACATGTCCCGTACGGTCTGGTGCACTTGGGAGCTGCCGGCGCGCAGCTCGGTGGTGTACGCCTGCACCGCTTCCCTGCCCACCAGCCGCGCTCCGCCGGTGAAGTAGGAGCCCCGGACGTGCTGGGGCGAGCGGTACTTGCCCCACAGCAGGATCTTCATCAGCGGCCAGAGGGTGAACACCCCGGACGGGCACCGGTCCTCGGGGTCCAGGGTGCCCCACACCGACGGGACCAGTCCGCTCTCGCCCAGCAGCTCGTAGATGCGTGTGATCGCCTGCTCCTTCGTCAACTCACCTGCTCGATAGGCGAGTACGGCGTCCCGGGACTGGTCGAACATCCGCTCCACCCAAGGGTTGTCCATGCCCTGGAGACCTCGGTACGGCGGCAGCTCCAGCTGGTCGAAACAGGCCGGGTCGTGCGTCTTCTCGAACGTCACGGCGACCTGGTTCTGGGCGTTCGTGCCGTACAGCGTGGTGATGGTCCACACGCGGTTCCAGGCGTTCCACAGGTCGAAGTCGTCGAACGCGATGTAGCTGCAGGACACCAGGTCGTCGTAGAACCGGAACATGCGCTTGGTCCAGTGGTCCAGGTACGCGAACCGGGAGGTGTCGAAGTCGTTCTGGCGCACCGCGTCGATCAGCCGGTGGCCCAGTGCGTTGAGTGCCATCACGGTGACGGCGAGACCGCTGGAGAAGAGCGGGTCGATGAAGTCACTGGCGTGCGGCAGCAGACACCACCGGTCGCCGACCACCTTCTGCGAGGCGAACTGGGTGCGGTCGGTCGACACGTACGGCCGGACCGCCCGCGCCCGCTCGAACTGCCGGGCCACACTGGGGAACCGGCGCACGTACTGCCAGAACTCCTCCTCCGCCGAGATGTCCTCCCGCCGGGGGTGCCGGTCGAGATCGAGGTTGAGGCCGACACTGCACAACTGGTTCGTGCTGGTCGACTGGTTGTCGAACGGGATCACCCAGAACCAGCCGCCCGGGAACATGTGGTGGAGCGTTCCCTGGCTGAACGGGCTGGGCATGCCGTGCTGCGCCCGCGAAGGCGCCACGGCGTCGAAGGGGCGCACGTCCACCATGTGCGTGAAAACCGTGCGCGACCTCGTGCGGTAGGGCGGTTCCTGCCGCAGCCCGAGGCGCTCGGGCAGGACCGCCCGCATGCCGCCGGCGTCGACCACGTACGAAGCCCGGAAGGTGCCCCGGTCCCGGGTGACGAGAGTCGCGCCGTCCTCCTCGAACTTCACGTCGTCGACCATGGTGTGGGTGTACGCGGTCACGCCGTAGGACACGGCGACGTGGAACATGTACGCGTCCACGTCCTGCCGGAAGTAGTGCGAGTCGGGACCGAGCGGAGGTCCCCAGGTGGGGTACTGGGTGCACTCGTCGGGCCGGGTGGGCTCACCTTCCCGGTGGTAGATGAAGCTGAAGTTGCGCTTGACGCCGCTGTTCGACGACACGTGACGGCGCAGTGCCGCGTTGGTCGCCAGGTGCTCGAGCTCGGGGACGTCGTAGCGGCGGGCCAGGACCCGGAGCCCGAACGTGGTCTCGGGGACGGTGGACTCTCCGATGGCGAACCGGGGGTGGCCGCTGCCTTCGAGCAGCAGCACGCGCACGCCGTGACGTGCGAG
Source organism: Streptomyces sp. NPDC051136 (assembly GCF_044455745.1). Classification (NCBI taxonomy): domain Bacteria; kingdom Bacillati; phylum Actinomycetota; class Actinomycetes; order Kitasatosporales; family Streptomycetaceae; genus Streptomyces; species Streptomyces sp. NPDC051136. The sequence goes on from NZ_JBITFE010000016.1 coordinate 90,469, forward strand.
TACGGTCCCCAGCATCGTCCCGCCGATGCCGCCTCCGACGATGGCGACATCGAAAACACGCTGGTCTTCTTGCATGTCTGCGGTTCCTTTCGCGACGGGAGGAGCGAGTCGCCTGGCTCCCCGGTCACCGGTGGGTGACCGGGGAGCCAGGCAGCACCCGGCGCAGCCCGCAGGCCATCACCCGGGCGGAGAAGGACACGGTGAACCAAGGGGTGGGCGCCAGTTCGGCCAGCCGCCGCCGTTCGCGCGGCACCTGCCGCGCGCCGCGTCCGGTGACGTCCAGCCACACGCCGAAGTGCAGCAGCCGCGCCTCGGGCCCGGCATCACGCGCGGGGAACGGCCGCATGTGCTCGCGCACCGCACGGGTGAGGGTCGTGCGCCGCGCCGTGCCCACCTGGTGCCGGGCCAGGAAACGGTCGAGCAACTGGGCCGAGCGGAACGGGAATCCACCGCGGCCGAGCGGCGTGCGCCCTACCAGCCCGGCGTCGTGGAACGCCGCCGCGGCCAGCAGGCCGACCCGGTCGTAGGCGGTCCCGTGGGACCGCGCACCGGCGTCGGCCAGCAGGAACGCCCGCAGGGAGTGCACGGCGACCCGGGGTGGCAGGAGCCGGCGCATCTCCGTCAGCGCGGCGCCCGCGAGGGGGTGCCCGAGCAGCTCCGCGAGGGCCGGGCGGCCGAGCAGAGGCTGCCATGCCTCCGGCCACACCTTCGGTGGATCGGAGTGTGAACTCGCCCTGCTGGCAGCGGAATCGGGGCCAGTCGGCATCTCGGGCCCTGCGGCCATGAATCAACCCCCCTTTCTTCGCGACCTCTTGGCTGTGTCTGTCTCATCTGTCTTTACGCTCGGGCCGCCCCCGCCCCCGGCTCTCCCTTTCGCAACACTCCGTCCGCGTAAGCGCGTTGGGGTGAAACCGGCGGCGCGCGATACCGGTGACGCGCGCCGGGCGTACGTTCCGGCCGTCCATTCGGACGGCGTGGCCTGTTCGAATGAATGAGCCCTACTCACCCGTGGTGATGGTGCGGGTGCGGGTGACGGTCAGGAGGATGCGCCCTGTGCTCCCACTGGTGGAAGATTTCTGTACTAGACCTCGTGAGGTACGGGGAGTGTTGAGAGCAGGACCGAATCCCACCTGTGCTGAAATGCGGTGTTGGTATGGCCGGTTTCCCGCTCACCGACGATCTGCGACTTCCGGAGGAAATCGATGCGTCGTCTCTGGCGTATGTTCCCGAAGGGCCGCCTGAGAGAATTCTGCTGACGGGAGCCACCGGATTCCTCGGCGGCTTCCTGCTCGCCGACCTGCTGGATGCCACCGACGCTCGAATCCATTGCCTGGTCAGAGCGGATTCGGCAGCTCAGGCCCGGGAGCGGCTCGCCGGGCAGTTACGCGCCCGGGATGTGCCGGAGCACCACATGTCCCGGATCGACGTCGTTCCCGGCAGCCTGGCGAAGCCGCGGTTCGGCTTGCCCGACGAGGAATTCTCGAAGCTCTCGCACGGCATCGACGTCATTTACCACTGCGGTGCCTGGGTCAATCTTCTGGCGAGTTACCCGATCCTGCGCGGCTGCAATGTGTCGGGGACCCTGGAAATCCTGAGACTGGCGACCCGGACCCGCCGGATTCCCGTGCATTACATCTCGACGATGGGGGTGATCCCGGCGGCCCGGGAGGCCGGTACCGGTGTCTCCGGTTACTGCGCCACCAAATGGGTCGCCGAGCAGCTGGTCGCGCAGGCCGCGGACCGCGGATCGCCCACGATGGTGCACCGGCCCGGCGTGATCCTGGCGGACTCGCGCACCGGCCTGGTGGGGAAGTCGGACTGGTTCGTCCACCTGACGACGGCGAGCATCCGCGCCGGCTGCGCCCCCGACCACCCCGGTCTCCTGCCGGTGGGCACGGTCGACTTCACCAGCCGTGCCATCGTCGACCTGTCCCTGAGCCGGCCGGCCCGAGGACAGGTGTTCCATGTGATCGATCCCGAGCCACTGCCCTTCAGGTCGTACTTCCAGGGCTTCGCGGACGCGGGTGTCGACCTTCCGCTCGTTCCGTTCGACACCTGGCTGGAGCGGCTTCGCGACCTGGGCGACGAGGTCCCCCGCAGCACCCTGCGGCTGGCCGGAGAGACCCTCCGGCAGATGATCCCGGCCCCAGGGCAGGACACCGCCGGCGCCACCGCGCCGTCCGCGCACCGCGCCCCGCCCGTGCTCGACTCCGACTACTTCCGCAGGATGCTCGCGTTCCTGGGCCGCGACGCCGTGCTGCCCGCCCGGTGACACCCGCGCGCGGTCCTCTCCTCCCGTCCCTCTCGTCACCCTCCCCGCACCTCATGAGCTGGAGTTTCCGCATGTCCCCTTTCACTCTGGAAGACCTGGTGGCGATGGTGGCCGAGATCGCCGGCGCCGAAGCGGCCCGGGCGCTCTCGGAGCAGTCGGCCGACGCCCCCTTCACCTCGTTGGGGTTCGACTCGATGGCCGTCATCGAACTGGCCGAGCGGATCCAGGAGCGCTTCGGCGTTCCCGTCCCGGACGAGGCGGTGCACGACCTGCGCACCGTCCGGCGGACCCTCGACTACGTGAACGGCCAGGCAGCCGTCGCCGCGGCGGACGGAGCCCACTGATGGCCCGGGGCGCGGGGCGGCTGACCGGCATCGGCGCCTACCGCCCCGGTGGCCTGCTCACCAGCGCCGAACTCGACACCAGGTTCGGCCATGAGAAGGGCTGGATCGAGCAGATCACCGGGATCCGGACCCGGCTGAAGGCCGACGCCGACGAGACCTTCGTCGAGATGGCCGCGCAGGCGGCGGACAAGGCCCTGGCCCAGGCGGGCCTGCTCGCCGCGGACCTGGACTGCGTCCTGTTCTCCTCCGCCAGCAGCGTCGGCCAGGCAGCGTGCCGGGCCGCCGGTCTCGCCCACCGCATCGGAGCCGGCCGGGCCGGCGGGTTCGACGTCAACGGCGGGTGCGCCGGGTTCGGTTACGGGCTGACCCTGGCCTCCGGACTCATCGCCGCACAGCAGGCGCGTCACGTCCTGGTCGTCGCCGCCGAGCGGCTGAGCGACATCACCGACCCCGACGACTGCGCGACCGTCATGGTCTTCGGCGATGCCGCCGGGGCCGCGGTGGTCAGCGCCGCGGAACACGCCGGGATCGGACCGGCGGTGTGGGGAACCCACGGCCCCGGTGAGCCCTGGATGACCAGCGCCCCGCCCAAACCCGGTGCCGCCGGTCCGTACATGCACATGGACGGCACCCGGGTGGTCCGCTGGTTCGGTTCGCACATGCCGCAAGTGGCCCAGGACGCACTCGACGCGGCCGGCCTCACCTGGGACGACATCGGCGCCTTCGTGCCGCACCAGTGCAACGGGCGGCTGATCGACGCGATGGTGCGCCGACTGCGCCCGCCCGCGCACGTGGCGATCGCCCGCAGCATCGTCACCGACGGCAACACCAGTTCGGCGTCCATCCCGCTGGCCCTGGAGTCGCTGCTCGCCTCGGCCACCGTACGGCCCGGCGACAAGGCGCTGCTGCTGGGCTTCGGCGCCGGGCTGACCTGGTGCGCCCAGGTGGTCGAACTTCCGTAAGGAGTACCGCATGAACGTCACGTCCGCGTCCCCCGCGGCCGACCTCAGGCCCGTCGGCGCACCCGAAGCCGGTGTCGTGGCCCGCCCCCTGTCCCGTCTGTCCGACGCCGATCTCGGCACCCTGCTGATGATCCGCCACTTCGAACTGGCCGTGCTCGAGCTGTTCTCCCAGGGCCGGCTGCACGGCACCACGCACACCTGCCTCGGCCAGGAGTACATCCCCGTCGCGCTCTACCCGCTGCTGGACCAGGGCGACCACGTCTTCAGCAACCACCGCGGGCACGGCCACTACCTGGCCCGCTTCCACGACCCGCACGGTCTGCTCGCGGAGATCATGGGGCGGGCCGGTGCCGTCTGCCACGGTGTGGGCGGCAGCCAGCACATCTACCGCGACCGCTACCTGTCGACCGGCGTACAGGGTCAGAGCCTGCCCGTCGCCGTGGGAGTCGGCCTGCACCTGAAGCGGGCCGAGCCGGGCCGGATCGCGGTGGTCCACATCGGCGACGGCACCTGGGGCGAGGGGGCCGTGTACGAGGCGCTCAACATGGCGCAGCTGTGGCAGGTCCCGGTGCTCGTCGTGGTGGAGCACAACGGGATCGCCCAGTCGACACCGACCGAGCGGCAGATGTCCGGCACCGTCGCGGCCCGGGCGGCGGCCTTCGGCGTCGGTCACCTGCGGATCGACTCCGTGGACGTCACCGATGTACGGGCCGCCCTCACCCCCGTGGTCGAGCAGGTCCGCGACCGGCACCGGCCGTACGTGGTCGAGTGCGTCACCCACCGCGTGGGCCCGCACAGCAAGGGGGACGACACCCGCGCGGCGGAGGTCCGTGAGCGGGCGGCCCGGCACGACTGGTACCGCCGCTACCGGCAGGACCATCCGGCACAGTTCGCCGCCGCCGATCAGGAGCAGGCGGAGGCCGTCGCCGCCGTCGTACGGGAGGTCGGCGCGCGTCCGGCGTCCCGATGGGAGGTCCGATGACCAGGCGCCAGCGCGTGGCCGAGAACCTCAACAGCGCACTGCACCACCTCCTCGGCGCCCACCCCGGCACGTACCTGATCGGCGAGGACGTCGCCGACCCCTACGGCGGGGCGTTCAAGGTGACCCGGGGGCTCTCCGACCGCTTCCCGGACCGGGTGCTGTCCTCACCCCTGAGCGAAGGCGGCATCGCCGGCGTGGGCGCGGGACTGGCCCTGTCCGGCAACCGGTCCGTGGTCGAGATGATGTTCTCGGACTTCGCCGCGCTGGCCTTCGACCCGCTGCTGAACTTCGCCGCCAAGTCCGTGTCGATGTACGGCCGCAGGGTCCCGATGAGCATGGTCGTCCGCTGCCCCACCGGCGGCAACCGGGGGTACGGCCCGACGCACAGCCAGAGCCTGCAGAAGCACTTCCTCGGCATTCCCTCGCTGCACCTGCGGGAAGTCTCCCCGTTCCACGACAACCGGCGCGTACTGACCGCGATGCTCGACCGCGGGGAGCCCGGTGTGCTCTTCGAGGACAAGGTGCTCTACACCCGCGCCATGTACCAGGACGGGGTCGTGGACGACCTCTTCCGCTACGAGGTGCTGGCCGATCCCAGCGAGACCGCCCGGGTGTTCGCGCCGGACTGCGGGGCCCCTGACTGGATCCTCCTGGCCCCGGGCGGGCTCACCGAACGGGCCGTCACCGCCCTGCGCACCCTGCTCCTCGAAGAGGAGATCACGTGTGAACTGCTGGTGCCCTCCCAGCTCTACCCCTTCGACTGCAAGGCGCTGCTCCCGGTGCTGTCCCGGGCCGACCGCATCTGTGTCATGGAGGACTCCACGGCCGACGGGACCTGGGGCGAGCTGCTCGCCCAGCAGATCCACGAACAGCTGTGGAGCCGGCTGGCCCGCCCGGTACTGCCGCTGAGCGCCGAGCCGAGCATCGTGCCGACCGCGGCGCACCTGGAGCACGGTGTGCTGCTCCAGCCGTCCACCATCCACCGCGCGATCACGGAGGCGACGAAGTGATCGGCGTCGAGCTGCCCACGCTCAACACGAACGACTCCAGCTACACCCTGGTCGAGTGGCTCGTCCCCGACGGCGACAACGTCAAGGGCGAGGAGCCGCTGGCGGTCGTGGAGACCTCCAAGGCCAGTGAGGAGATCGAGAGCACCGGCTCCGGAATCCTGCACGTCCTCGTCGGCGGCGGCCAGGAATGCAGGCCGGGGCAGACCATCGCCTACCTCTTCGAGTCGGCCGAGGAGCGCGACTCCTACCGGGCGTCGGCCTCCGCCCCGGCGTCGGCATCCGCACCCCCCGGCGCCGAGCCGAGCATCACCAACGCGGCCCGTGCGCTCGCCGAACGCCACGGCGTGTCGGAGGCCGAGCTCCGCGGTCTCGGGCGCACGGTCGTCCGTACGGCCGATGTCGAGGCCCTGGTGCGGCGGGCCGCGTCGGCGTCCGCCTCCACCGAGCGTCAACTGTCCAAGCGGCAGCGGACGGTGGGGGCGGTGGTGACCGAGTCGATGCGAACCGTTCCGGCCGCGGCGGCCTACGCCAAGGTCGACGTCGGACAGGCGGAGGAACTGGCCCGGCAGCTGTCCGAGCGCACCGGCAGTTTCGTCTCCCTGCCCGTCCTGCTGATCAAGGCGGTGGCGCGCCGGCACGCGGCCCACCCCCTGATGTTCGCCGCGCTCACCGACGACGGCGCGGTGCGCGAGAGCGAACGGGCCCATGTGGGCGTCACCATGGACGCGGGCCGAGGTCTGTACACCCCGGTGGTGCACGACGCCGCCGAGCTGAGCGGCGACCGGATCGCCGACCTGTTGACCGGCTTCCGGAGCAAGGCGTTCCGGGGCACGTTCCAGGCCGCCGAACTCACCGGGGCCAACATCATGGTCGCCCCGCACACCACCGAGGGCCTGGTCCTGGCCACCCCCATCGTCTTCCCCGGCCAGACCTGCGTGATCTCCGTCGGCGCCGTCGACGACCAGGTGCTCCTGGACGCGCAGGGCACGCCTCGCACCCACCGGTTCGTCCACCTCGGGCTGGTCTACGACCACCGGGTGGTCAACGGCAGGGACGCGATGGCCCTGCTCAAGGACGTCAAGGAGGAGCTGGAGGCACCGGCCGCGCTCGGCTGACCCGCCGACCCGCCACCGCGGGATCCCACCACCGCGGGACTCCGCACCGCGGAAGCCCGCACCACGGAACCCCGCACCACGGAACCCCGCACCACGGAACCCCGCACCGCGGAAGCCCGCACTACGGAACCCCGCACTACGGACCCCCGCCACCGCGGGATCCCACCACCCGGAACCCCGCCACCCCCGGGGTACCGCCCCTCGGTCCGGAAAGGACACCCCTGACATGACCACCGACACCACACCCCACAGCCGCGCCTACGAGCTGCTCACCTCAGTGCTCAGCAACAAGTTCGAAGTGCCCACCGAGGTCATCGTCCCCACCGCGACCTTCGAGCAGCTGGACCTCGACTCGCTGGCCGTGGTGGAGCTCTTCGTCGTACTCACCGAGGAACTCGGCATCGAAGTACAGGACGGCGAGGCCGACCCGGACCTCACCCTGGCCGGCGTGGCCGACCTCATGGTCGAGGCCGTCAAGTCGTGACCGGCGCCCGTCCCGACGTCGCCGTCACCGGTATCGGCCTGGTCACTCCGGCCGGCACCGGCCGCGAGGCCACCTGGGACGGCGTGTGCGCGGGCCGCCCCACCGCCCGGCACGTCCCCGAACTCAAGGGTCTCCCGGTCGACTTCGCCTGCCTCGTGCCGGACTTCTCCCCCCGCGGTCACGTCCCCGGCTCACGCCCCTGGCAGTACGACCGCTTCACCCAGTTCGCCCTCTACGCCGCCCTGGAGGCGGTCTCCGACGCCGGCCTTGACCCGGCCGACTGGGACGCGGACCGCGTCGCGGTGGTCTTCGGCAGCTCGGCCGGCGGCACCGGCACCATGCTGGAACAGCACCGCAAACTGCTCGAACTGGGCACGGCACGCGTCTCACCGCTGCTGCTGCCGATGTTCCTGCCCAACATGGCCACCGGACAGCTCACCATCCATCTGCGGGCCCGGGGCCCGGCGCTGTGCACGGTCACCGCCTGCGCCTCCGGAGCCACCGCCATCGGCACCGCCCTGCAACTCCTGCGCTCCGGGGCCTGCGACATCGCCGTCGCGGGGGCCTCCGACGCGGTCGTACAGCCTTTCTGGGTCACCGGCTTCGACCGGATGGGCGCGCTGTCCCGGCGCGGCGACGACCCGCGGGCCGCCTCCCGGCCCTTCGACACCGACCGGGACGGCTTCGTCATGGCGGAGGGCGGTGCGGCCCTGGTCCTGGAGCCGGCGAGCGCGGCCAGGGCCCGCGGACGCTCCGGCTACGCCCTGCTGGCGGGCTACGGGGCATCGTCCGACGCCCACCACCCCGTGGCACCCGACCCCGAGGGCAAGGGCGCCGCCCTCGCCGTGCGGCGGGCCCTCGACGACGCCGGCGCCGGCCCCGCGGACGTGCAGCACATCAACGCGCACGGCACCGGCACGCCCCTCAACGACGCCGCCGAGGCCCGCATGATCCGTCGCCTCTTCCCGCACGGGCCCTCCGTGACCTCGGTCAAGGGCACCCTCGGCCACCTGCTCGGTGCGGCCGGGGCGGTCGAAGCGGCGATCACCGCCCTGTCCGTGGCCCACGGCCGGGTGCCTCCCGTGGCCAACCTCGAGAAGCAGGAATCAGACGCCGAGATCAACGCCGTCACCGGCACCAGCCGGGCGCAGCCCGTCGACCTCGCCCTGAGCCATTCCTTCGGGTTCGGCGGCCACAACGCCGTACTCGCCTTCAGGAGCTGCCCCGCCGAACCGGAGCGGGAGCCGGCCGCTCCTTGACCGTGAGCATCTCCAGGCGGCGGCAGCGGCCGTCCGAACGACCTCTCCGCCGGTCGCCGCCGGTCACTCAGGTCTCTCCATCCCCCGACGAAAGGAAAAGACCGTGAGTTTCCTCGATCCCCGTGTCCCCGGCGCCAACTCGGACGACGTCGTCGCGGACATCACCGAGGCCCCGCACCGCCTGGGTGCGGTCGCCCAGGCCGGCGGGGCGCAGATCATCGCCACCGTCGACGTACCGGCGGGAGAGGACGACTGGAACACCCCGCCCACCGAGGAGCATCCGCGTCCGGTGGTGCTCGTGCACGGCACCTTCGGCAACCGCGGCTACACGTGGAGCACGGCGGCACCCCTGCTGCGGCAGAACGGCCACCGTGTCTTCCGGCTCGACTACGGCCAGCACGGAAACCCCGTGATCTTCGGCCTCGGCGACATCAAGCGCTCCGCCCGGCAACTGGCCGACTTCGTCGACGAGGTGCTGCGCCGCACCGGCACCCAGCAGGTCGACGTCGTCGGCTTCTCGCAGGGCGGCATGATGCCGCGCTACTACCTGAACGCCCTGGGCGGAGGACCCAAGGTGCGCAACTTCGTCGGCATCGCGCCCAGCAACCACGGAGTCACGGCACAGGGGCTGATGAACCTCGCCCGCCAGATTCCCGGCGCGGTGGAACTCCTCGAACAGGGCGACGTCGGGGAGGTCGTGCCGGCCTGGCCGCAACTCCAGCACGACCACCCCTTCCAGCGCGAGCTGGCCGGTCTCGGCGAGACGACGGAGGGCGTCCGCCACACCGTCATCGCCACCCAGTACGACGACGTGGTCACTCCGTACACGTCGTGCGCCCTCGCGAAGACCGAGGGCCGCTACGTCAACAACATCGTCCTCCAGGACATCGACCCGGACGACCACACCCCGCACGTGAGCATGCCCTACAACCCGACCGTGCTGAAGGAGGTCCTCAGGGCCCTGGCCGACTGAGCCCTGCTGCCGTCCAGGAGAACGCGGGCGACCAGCGCCGGGTCGTCGTTCATCGGGACGTGGCCGCAGCCGCGCAGCCGCACCAGGCGGGCCCGCGGAATGGCGTGCTTGGCGCGTATGCCCTGCCTGGGCAGGAGCAGCCGGTCCCGGTCGCCCCACGCCACGGTGACGGGGACGCCGGGCACGTCGTCGGTGAACAGCACGCTCCGTCCGGCCCGGAGCGTCTCGGAGAACCCCTGCGCGTGCGCGAGCGCCAGCGTCTCGGCGACGACCGCCTCGGGGGAGCGGCGGGCGGGGCGGGCGTAGATCGTGCTCGTCAGCGCGGTGCGGCCGACCGCGGTGCGGGACAGCCGCTCGACCAGCGGGAGGGGCAGGCTCCGGGCGGTCCGGCGCATCCCCGTCAGGACGCCGAAGGCATAGCGCCGCTCGGCCTGCGTCCAGAAACCGGCCGGGGACAGGGCCGTCACCGACCGCACCAGGTTCTCGCGGCCGAGCCCCAGGGCCAGCAGACCGCCCAGCGAGTTGCCGGCCACGTGCGGCCGGTCGAGACCCAGCGCCGCGCAGAAGGCGCCGAGTATCGCGGTCGTCGTCGGCAGATCGTGCGGCAGGCCGTGCGGGAGTGCGGGCGACTGCCCGAACCCCGGCAGGTCCACGGCCACCACCTCGCGCTCGGTCGCGAGGATGTCGACCACCGGGTCCCAGGCCTGCCGGTGGTGACCGATGCCGTGCAGCAGCAGCAGCGGCTCGCCCTCACCCACGCGCGCGTAGGCGAGGGTGACGTCCTGCGGACCGTGCTCGGTGGGGGCCGTGAAGGAGAGCGTTGCGGACACGGGGCTCCTTGGTGCTCCTTGCCGTGAACATGTGATGCAAGAACACGTGTTCACGGGAACGGATGAACGACGATGGTGCGTAGACACCTTGTCAGTAAGAGCTACCGACGGGTAGCCCCTGGTCGCCGGTCGGCCTCGGGCGGGGGCGATTCCGCCTGGACAGGGCGGGACGCGTCCGCTGGGATGGAGCGGTGACCACCGACACCGCGACCGACGTCTTCGAAGAGCACCGCCCCGTCCTCCTGGGAGTCGCCTACCGCATGCTGGGCCGCCTCGCCGACGCGGAGGACGTGGTCCAGGAGGCCTGGCTGCGCTGGTCCGGCGCCGACCGCTCCGGCGTCCGGGAGGCGCGCGGATACCTGGTGCGCGTCACCACCCGCCTCGCCATCGACCGGCTGCGTCAGATCAAGTCGCGCGGCGAGACCTACGTCGGCCCCTGGCTGCCGGAGCCCTACGCCACCGACTTCGGGGACGCCGTGCAGGACACCGCCGAGCGGGCCGTGCTCGCCGACTCGGTGTCCTTCGCCGTGCTCGTCGTCCTGGAGTCGCTGTCACCGCTGGAGCGGGCGGTCTTCGTCCTGAGGGAGGCGTTCGGCTACCCGTACGCGGAGATCGCCGCGATGCTGGAGCGCGGGGAGGCCGCGGTGCGCCAGCTCGCCGGACGGGCCCGCAAGCACGTCGAGGAGCGGCGGCCCCGCTACGACGTCGACCCGGCGCAGCGCCGCGACCTCACCGAACGCTTCCTCGCGGCCGCGGCGAACGGCGACATGGCCGGCCTGCTGGCCACGCTGGCGCCGGACGTACGGCTGGTGGGCGACAGCGGAGGCCGCGCCAAGGCGCCGCTGCGCGTGCTGGAGAGCTCCGACAAGGTGGCCCGCTTCCTGCTCGGCGTGGCGCGACAGGGCATCTCCGACGCCACCTTCCACTTCCTGGAGGTCAACGGCGGTCCGGCGCTGCTGGTCCGCTCCGGCGGGAAGCCCGACTCCGTGGTCCAGGTGGACGTCGCCGACGGCCGCATCCAGTCGGTGTACGTCATCCGCAACCCGGACAAGCTGGTGTCCCTGGCCGACGCCCCCTGACCCGGCATCCCCGCCACCGCTCCACGGCCCCGTACCCCGTCGCCGGACGGGGTCCGGGGCCGTCCTGTCGCGGGATTGGTCTTGACCAAGGGGGTGGGGCGTCTTATGGTCGCAGAGAACTGCAACAACCTTTAATAAACAAGGGCGTCAAAACGCCGCCGGACCACGGCGATTGCGGAGGACAGGGTGGGGACCACGCAGTTGGAACCGGTGCCGGAGCCCAAGTACTGGCACCTCAGGACCGTGCTCAGCGAGGCCCTGGACTCGGAGTTCGAGGTGGGCGAGATCCTGCCCAACGAGCGCGACCTCGCCGCCCGCTTCGGCGTCGCCCGCGCGACGCTGCGCCAGGCCCTTGAGCAGCTCGAACTGGAGGGCAGGCTCCAGCGTCGCCGCGGCGTCGGCACGACCGTGGCCCCGCCGCGCGTCGGCGTGGCCGTGGACACCCGGGAGCACGCCTGGCCGGGAACGGCCGACGACGCCTGGCAGCCGGTCGACTGCCTCCTCGCGGCACCGCCGGCGGCCGTGGCCGACGCCCTGGAGACAGGCCGCGACGAGGACGTCCACACCGTCCGCCGCTCCCGCGTGAGCCACGGTCAGCCCGTCGCCGCGGACCTGCTGTACGTCCCGTCGTCCTCGGTGCCCGGCCTCACCGCCATCGACGCGCCCTCCGGCGCCGCACGCGCGCGAGCCGTACTGCGCGAACTTCAGCGCGGGGTACTGGAGCGGCGGGAGAGCGCCGTGGAGCTGGGCTCGGCGGGCGCGGACGACGCGAGGGAGCTGGACCGTCTCCCCGGCGCACCCGTCCTCGTGGTCACCACCCGCTACCTCACCGAGGGCCGCACCGCCGCGCTCTCCGTCGCCACCTACCGCGCGGACACCTGCCGGCTGACCTTCGGCGACTTCGGCGACGTGGAGATCCACCACGGCCCCGAGACCCAGGCCTCCTGACCGACCCGACCCTTCCGGCCCCCTGCCACCCGATGCCGACCGCGAGAACCGGGCGGGGCCGCTACGGGACCGCAGCAGGCTCGCGCCGGCTCCCGCCGCAACGCCCCCTGGCCTGTCCAACCACGCCGACCCGGCCCCTCGCCGCGGGGTCAGCGGCGATCCGGGGCGTGCTCGTCGCCACCGTGGCCTCGCCCGGCGGGGTGAGGGCGACCCGCGGCGGCCGCAGCCGCGACGTGCGGGCTCCCGCCGCGATGGTTCCGGGACGCCGTCAGGACCGTCGGCAGGGCCTGCCGCCCGGCGCCCCGGCCTCCCGTCACACGGGTCAGCGGCGGGCCGTCGCGCCCTCGACCGCGAACAGCTGCTCCTCCACATGGTCGAGGGCGAGCCGCAGCGCACCCGTCGCCACCGCGGCCTCGCCGAGCAGTGACAGCGCCACCCGCGGCGGACGCAGGCAGTAGCGCGCCAGCTCCCGGCGCAACGGCTCCAGCACACCGTCGAGACCGGCCGCCCAGCCCCCGATGACGACCATCTCGGGGTCGAGGGCCAGCGCCAGCGCCGCCACGTCGTGCACCAGCCGCTGGAGGAAACGCTCCACGGCCGCACGGGCCCGTTCGTCGCCCTCCCGGGCCTCGGCGAAGACCTTGGCGACCGCCTGCTCGTCCAGCGGGTGCAGCGGCTGGTCCGTCGTCGACAGCAGTGTCTCCGGCGTCACGTCGCGGCCCAGCAGATGCAGCGCGCCGATCTCCCCGGCCGCCCCGCCGTACCCCCGGTGCAGCCGTCCGCCGATCAGCGCTCCGGCCCCGGGGCTCAGCCCGGCCAGCACGAACACCATGTCCTCGCACTCGGTGGCGGAACCCTTCCAGTGCTCGGCCACCGCCGCCGCGTTGGCGTCGTTCTCGACCAGGACCGGGCACTTGAAGGAACGGCTCAGCCGCTCGCCGAGGCCCAGGCCGGTCCACCCGGGCAGCGCCGTGCCCAGACGGACCGTGCCGTCCGCCTCGACGATGCCGGGGGTGGCTGCGCCGACCGCGCGCAGCGAACCGCGCGCCACACCGGCCCGGCGCAGCAGCTCGGCGACGGCCGTACGCAGCCGCTCCAGCCGCTCGTCGGCGGACGCGTTCTCGTCCACGTCCTTGGCCTGGGCACCGATCACCCGGCCGTCCAGATCGGACAGGAGCGCGGCGACCCGGTGCGGGCCGATCTCCAGGCCGAGCAGGTGCCCGGCCTCCGCCCGGAACCGGAACCGCCGCGCGGGCCGTCCCTGCCGCCTGGCCGCCCCCTCGCCGGGCGCCGTCTCGACGACCAGACCGGCCTCGATCAGCCCCTCGACGACACCCTCGACGGTCGGCCGGGACAGCCCCGTCACCCGGGTGACCTCGGTCAGTGTCGCGGAGTCCGTCGCACGCAGCGCGTGCAGCACCACAGCGGAGTTGATCCTCCGCAACAGCGACGGATCCCCGCCGGTCAGGCCTGCCAAGGTCCGTCCTCCCAGCTCGTGCGCGTGTTGGGCCGGATGGTACTCGGCCCGCCGACCCCCGGCGAGCGCCGGTCCGCCCCTCCCCGGCCCACCACCGTCCCTCACGCGGGTGCCACGAACCCCGACTCGTACGCCTTGATCACCGCCTGGGTGCGGTCCCGCGCCCCCAGCTTCGCCAGCACGGCGCTCACGTGCGACTTCACCGTCTCCGTGCCGACCACCAGCCGCGCGGCGATCTCCGCGTTCGACAGCCCCCGCGCCATCAGCCGCAGCACCTCGCCCTCCCGCTCGGTCAGCCGGGCGCGCTCCAACTCGGCGCGCGCCGCGCGGTTCCCGTCGCCGTCGCCGTACTCGGCGGCCAGCTGCCGCACCGAGGCCGGGAACAGGAGGGAATCACCCTCCGCGATCAGCCGCACCGCGTGCACGATCTCGGCCGGGCGGGCGCGCTTGAGCAGGAAGCCGTCGGCCCCCGCCCGCAGTGCCTCGTACACGTACTCGTCGTTCTCGAAGGTCGTCACCACGAGGATCTTCGGCGGGTCCGCCACCGTCCGCAGCAACGCGCGCGTGGCCTCGATTCCGTCCAGCAACGGCATACGGACGTCCATGGCGACCACGTCCGGCCGCGTCTGCCGCACCAGTGGAACGACCGCCGCCCCGTCGGCCGCCTCACCGACCACCTCGATGTCCGGCTGCGCCTCCAGTACCGCCCGAAGTCCCGCGCGTACGAGGGGTTCGTCGTCGACGAGGAGCACTCTGACCGGCATCGGACCAGCGTAGATCAGCCCGGCGGCAGCTCGACGCGCACCTTCCAGTCACCGGCGCCGTCCGGCCCCGTGTGCGCCCGGCCGCCCAGCAGCGCGGCCCGTTCCCGAATGCCCCGCAGCCCCGCGCCGCGCCCCGGCGCCGCCCGCGGGTCCGGCAGCGGATTGCGCACGTCCAGGATCAGGACACCGTCCGCCACCTCGACGCGGACCCGGGTCGGCACGGCACCGGCGTGGCGCAGCACGTTGGTCAGCGCCTCCTGAAGGATGCGGTAGCCCTCGCGGGTGACGGGGCCCGGCAGGGTCTCCACGGCACCCGTGACCTCGGCGTCGACCTTGGCTCCCGACGCACGGGCGGACTCCAGCAGCCGGTCGGCGTCGGCGAGCGTCGGTCTGCTGCTCACCGGCCGCTCCGACTCCCGCAGCACCCCGAGCACCCGCTCCAGGTCCTCCAGGGCGGCCCTGCCGGTCTCCTCGATCGCGCTCAGCGCCCGGTCGGTGAACTCGGCGCTGTTCGCCGCGCGGGCGGCGCCCGCCTGGACCACGGCGACGGTCAGCGCGTGACCGATGGAGTCGTGCAGCTCGCGGGCGATGCGGTTGCGTTCCAGGAGCTGCTCGGTACGTTCCTCAAGGGCGCTGAGCCGTTCGGCGGCGGACGGTCCGAGGAACGCGCGGGCGCCCGCCGTCGCCAGCACGCCGAGGCCGACCACGGCGCCGTACAGGGCGAGGAGAGGAAGCGGCGCGAGGAGCGCGTACGCCCAGTGCGGCGCGGCGTCACGCAGGACCGGTATGTCGTCGATCCGGTGGCCCAGGGCGAGCCGGACCAGTTCGACGGTGAGAACGGGGAGCCAGACGCAGACGCCCGTGGTCAAGGCACCCAGCAGCATGCGCAGTTCCAGCCACGCCATGGTGCGCAGCCGGTCCCGCCAGGTCGCCGAGGGGGCGACCGAGAAGGCGGGGTCCTGGAGGCCGGGTGTGAGAAGCAGCCGGGCCTGCACGCCCTCACCGGTCCGTACCGCCGGGACAAGGCCGACCGGCACCAGCAACGCTGCGGGCACCCACAGCTTGGTGTCGTCGATGAGCGCCCACACGCTCACCACGAGCATGGGCACCCACAGGTGCAGCAGCCGTGTGTACGTCGTCCCCCGGAACAGTGGGCGCAGCAAGCGGACCATGGAGTCATCGTCCCAGCCGCCTCCGGCACCGGACCTCCCCCGCACGGGGGAGACGATCTCCACCCGCGGGGGAGGCCCCGCCCCCGCGGCGAACGGCACGCTGCTGCCATGACCAGCATCGACGTCCAGAACCTCACCAAGGAGTACGGCACCCGACGAGCCGTCGACGACCTCACCTTCACCGTGCGCCCCGGCCGTGTCACCGGCTTCCTCGGTCCCAACGGCGCCGGCAAGTCCACCGCGATGCGGCTCGTGCTGGGCCTGGACCGGCCCACCTCCGGCACCGCGACCGTCGGCGGACGCGCCTACGCCGCGCTGCGTGAGCCGTTGCGGCAGGTCGGCGCCCTGCTCGACGCGGACGCGGCCCACGGCTCGCGCACCGCCAGGAACCACCTGCGCGTCCTGGCGGCGAGCAACCGCGTGCCCGTCCGCCGGGTCGACGAGGTGATGGAGGAGACGGGCATCGCGTCCGTGGCCCGCCGCCGGGTGAAGACGTACTCCCTGGGCATGCGCCAGCGGCTGGGCATCGCCGCCGCACTGCTCGGCGACCCCGAGGTGGTGATGCTGGACGAGCCGTCCAACGGGCTGGACCCCGAGGGCATCATCTGGATCCGCGGACTGCTGCGCCGGCTCGCCGCGGAAGGGCGCACCGTCCTCGTCTCCAGCCACCTGATGAACGAGACCGCGTCCTTCGCCGACCACCTGGTCGTCCTCGGCCGGGGCCGCCTGCTCGCCGACACGCCGATGCGGGAGTTCATCGACGCCCGCGTGCGGCCCCGGGTCCGCATCCGCACGTCCGACCCGACCGCCCTGAAAGCCGCTCTCGCCCGGCACGGCCACGACGCCGTGGAACACGACGACGGCCACTGGACCGTGCAGCACGCGCGCGTGGACGACATCGGCCGGATCGTGTCCGGCGCGGGCGTGCCCGTCCTCGAACTCTCCGCAGACGAAGGCACGCTGGAACAGGCCTACCTCGACCTGACCGCCACCGAGACCGAGTTCACCGCACAGCCCCAGGAGGCCTGACCATGGATCTCGCGCCCGTTCTCCGCGCGGAGGCGCTCAAGGTGCTCACCCTGCGCTCGCTGTGCGGCACCTTGCTGGCCCTGTTCGCCTTCACCACCGCGTTCTCCGCGCTGGCGGGGGTGTCCGACACCTCCGCCCCGGACTTCGACCCGCTGTTCATGGCCCTGTCCGGAGTCATGCCCGGCCAGATCGCGGCCGTAGCCTTCGGCGCGGTCGTCGTCTCCAGCGAGTACCAGGGCAACGGAATCCGGCTCACCCTGGCCGCCGTCCCGCAACGGGGGCGGTGGTTCGCGGCGAAGCTGGCGGTCGTCGCCGTACCGGTCCTCGCGGTGGGACTGGTCACCGCACTCGCCGCCCTGCTCGCCGCGCGTGCGGGCCTCGGCGCGGCGGCGGACGGACTCACCGCGGGCGAACAGACCCGGGGCGTCCTGGGATGCGGCATCTACCTCACGCTCATGGCCCTGTTCGCGGCCGGCCTCACCACCCTGTTCCGCAGTGGCGTGGCCACCCTGTCCACCCTGATCCCGTTCATCCTCGTGGTCTCCTTCGTGATCGGGGACACGGCGGGCAGTGGCGCCGACTTCCTGCCGGACAGAGCCGGGCAGATCGTCCTGTACCAGACGCACGAGGGGACTCTGGGGCCTTGGTCGGGGCTCGCGGTGACCGCCCTGTGGGCGGCGGCCGCACTCCTGGCCGGGCTCTGGCGGCTGCGCCGACGGGACGCCTGACCGCGAAGGCCCGGCGGCCGGGCTGACGCCCCGCCAATTGTCAGTGGCGGCGGGTTTACTGGAGGCATGGACATCGCGCGGCACCTCGCCCTCATCGACGAGCTGTGCTTCCGGCCGTTCCCGGCGGAGCACGGCCCGTCCGACGAAGGCACCGCGGGCCCCGGGTACTTCACGGCGGTGCTGGAGAGCAGCCACGGTCTCGGCGGCGGCGACCCGGCCCGGCGGGCGGCGACGGTGGAGCAGTACGAGAAGGATCGGGACGCCCTCTACGAGCGCCTGGCCCGGCGCTGGGGCGAGACGGACCCCTGGAACCTGCAGACGGTCCTGCTGCGGACCGAGCGGGAGGAGATACCCGAGCCCTGGGCAGGCCTGAGTGCCCGCGCGGACACGGCCTGCCTGTGGGAGGCGGAGGGCACCGGCCGCTGGGTCGCGGTGGCCGTCGCCGACCGCGACGAGACGGACGAGGTGCGGCTGCTGGCGGTGCTGACGCAAGAGGCACCCCCGTGACCGCCCCGCCCCCGCCTGCGGCGCCGGCTCCCGCCCCGCCTACGCCTGCGGTCCCGCCTGTGCCTGCGGCCCCGCCTCCGCGGCGACGCGCAGCCGGGCGAACTCCTCCGCCATCGACTCCACCGACCAGTGCGCGTTGAGGCCGCTCGGATTCGGTAGCACCCATACCCGCGTACTGCCGAACATCCGCTCCTGAGGCCCCACGTGCGCCTTCCGCTCGTCGAAGGCCGTGCGGTACGCGGTGACCCCGACCACGGCCAGCCAGCGGGGCCGCAGCCGCGCCACCTTGGCCGTCAGCAGCCGCCCGCCCTCCCGGTACTCCTCGGCGGTCAGCTCGTCCGCCCGCGCGCTGGCCCGCGCCACGACGTTCGTGATGCCGAGCCCGTACGACGGCAACAGCTCCTGCTCCGACGGCTTCAGCAGCCGCGGGGTGAACCCGGACCGGTGCAGGACCGGCCAGAAGCGGTTGCCCGGGCGGGCGAAGTGGTGCCCCGTCGCCGCCGACAGCAGCCCCGGGTTGATGCCGCAGAACAGCACTCGCAGGCCGTCCGCGACGACGTCCGGCAGCAGACGGTCGCGGGCGGCCTCCAGCTCCTCCCGGGTGATCCGGCTCAGAGGATGGCTCCCGGGGTGTAGCCCGCGGCCTCCGGGTGCCGCTTGACGATCTCCTCGATCCGGCCGACGACGACGGCGACCTGGCCGGCCGCCGCGCCGGTGAAGGAGAGCTTGTCGGCCATCAGGGCGTCGAGGGCGGCACGGTCCAGCGGGATGCGGTCGTCGGCGGCCAGCTTGTCGAGGAGCTCGTTGCGCTCGGCTCCCTGCTCGCGCATGGCCAGTGCGGAGGCGACGGCGTTCTCCTTGATCGCCTCGTGGGCGACCTCGCGGCCGACCCCGGCCCGCACCGCGCCCATCAGCACCTTGGTGGTGGCGAGGAACGGCAGGTAGCGGTCCAGCTCGCGGGCGACGACGGCGGGGAAGGCGCCGAACTCGTCGAGCACGGTGAGGAACGTCTCCAGCAGCCCGTCCAGCGCGAAGAACGCGTCCGGCAGCGCGACCCGGCGCACCACCGAGCAGGACACGTCGCCCTCGTTCCACTGGTCGCCCGCCAGCTCGCCGGTCATCGAGGCGTAGCCGCGCAGGATCACCATCAGGCCGTTGACGCGCTCGCAGGAGCGGGTGTTCATCTTGTGCGGCATCGCGGAGGAGCCGACCTGGCCGGGCTTGAAGCCCTCGGTGACCAGCTCGTGCCCGGCCATCAGCCGGATGGTCTTGGCCAGCGACGAAGGCGCCGCCGCGAGCTGCACCAGCGCGGTGACGACCTCGTAGTCCAGGGAGCGCGGGTAGACCTGGCCGACCGAGGTGAACGCCTGCGAGAAGCCGAGGTGCCCGGCGATCCGCTGCTCCAGCTCGGCGAGCCGCCCCGCGTCACCGCCGAGCAGGTCCAGCATGTCCTGGGCGGTGCCGACCGGGCCCTTGATGCCGCGCAGCGGGTAACGGCCGAGCAGCTCCTCCACCCGGCCGTGGGCGACGAGCAGCTCGTCGGCGGCGGTGGCGAACCGCTTGCCCAGCGTCGTGGCCTGCGCGGCGACGTTGTGGGAGCGGCCGGCCATGACCAGCTCGCCGTACTCGCCCGCCAGCTTGCCGAGGCGGGCCAGGACGGCCACCGAGCGGTCCCGGATCAGTTCGAGGGAGAGCCGGACCTGGAGCTGCTCGACGTTCTCCGTCAGGTCGCGTGAGGTCATGCCCTTGTGCACGTGCTCGTGCCCGGCGAGGTCGTTGAACTCCTCGATCCGCGCCTTCACGTCGTGCCGGGTGACCTTCTCGCGCTCGGCGATCGAGGCCAGGTCGACCTGGTCGAGGACGCGCTCGTAGTCGGCGATCGCGGCGTCGGGCACCTCGATGCCCAGGTCCTTCTGGGCCCGCAGCACGGCGAGCCAGAGCTGCCGCTCGAGCCTCACCTTCTGCTCGGGCGACCAGAGGGTGGCGAGCTCGGCGGAGGCGTAGCGTCCGGCGAGGACGTTCGGGATGCGGGGCTTGGCGGGAGCGGAAGTCACGTGGACGGATTCTACTGGCGATTCGTGCAGGTCGGCGCGGCGGGGCCGTTCGTCGGAAGCTACGAAGGGCCCCGGGCGCTGGCGATCACCGCGCCGGGTCCTCGTAGGGCAGCAGGTCCGGACGCTTGGGCGGCAGGCCGTCCCCGGACGAGCGGCCGGTCAGCCTGCGGCCTATCCACGGCAGCAGGTGCTGCCGGGCGAACCGGACGTCCGCGGTCCGGCGGGTCACCCAGCCCGGCGGCGCGGTCGCCGGGACCGGCGCGTGCCAGTCGGGGTCCTCGGCGTCGTACCCGAGCGCCTGCCACACCGCCTCCGCGACCCGGCGGTGGCCCTCGGCGGTCAGGTGCAGCCGGTCCACGTCCCACATCCGCGGGTCGGCCAGCGACCGGGCCGCGTACAGGTCGACGACCACGGCGCCGTGCTGTGCGGCCAGGTCGTCGATGATGGCGAACAGCGCCTCCATGCGGGGCCGGAACCGCTCCAGCACCGGACCCTGGCGGCCCGGACTGCGCATCAGCACCAGCTGCTCGCACCGCGGCGCGAGCCGCTCCACGGCCTGGGTCAGCAGGTCCCGCACCCGGGCCATGTCGCACTTGGGCCGCAGCGTGTCGTTGAGCCCGCCGACGAGCGTGATCACGTCGGCCCCCATGGCGCCGGCGACGTCCACCTGCTCCTCGACGATCTGCCCGATCAGCTTGCCGCGCACCGCCAGGTTGGCGTACCGGAAGCCGGGGGAGCGGGCGGCCATCCGCGCGGCGAGGAGGTCGGCCCAGCCCCGGTAGGAGCCGTCGGGCAGCAGGTCCGACATGCCCTCGGTGAAGGAGTCGCCTACGGCGACGAGACTGGAGTACGTGGGGTTCGTCTGCATGGCGACGGAAATGCTATCCCCTGCACATACCCGCCGGTCGGTCGCCCTCCGCGGTCGGGTCCCGACGGCCCGGGTCCACCGGGGTCACGTCGGTTGCCCGAACAGCTCCCGCAGGACGTCCTCCATGGTCACCAGGCCCGCGAGCCGCCCGTCGGAACCGAGGACCGCCGCCAGGTGGGTGCGGCTGCGCCGCATGGCGGTCAGGACGTCGTCCAGCGGGGTGCGTTCGCGTACCTGGGCGATGGGCCGCATGTCCCGCAACCGGAACGGCAGGTCCCGCGGCGAGGCGTCCAGGGCGTCCTTGACGTGCAGGTAGCCGACGATCCGCCGTCCGTCGTCCACCACCGGGAAGCGGGAGAACCCCGACTGCGCCGACAGCCGCTCCAGCTGCTCCGGGGTGATGCCCACGCGCGCGTGGACGACGCGCTCCAGCGGCAGCACCACGTCCCGCACCGGTCGCCGGCCCAGCTCCAGGGCGTCGTGCAGGCGCTCCCGGGCCCGGTCGTCGATCAGTCCGGCCTCGCCCGCGTCCTTGACGATCTCCGCCAGCTCGGTGTCCGTGAAGGTCGCCGCCACCTCGTCCCTGGCCTCCACCCTGAGCAGCTTGAGCAGCCCGTTCGCGAAGGCGTTGACCGTGAAGATCACCGGACGCAGCGCCCGGGACAGCGCCACCAGCGGCGGCCCGAGCACCAACGCGCTGCGCACCGGCTCGGCCAGCGCGACGTTCTTCGGCACCATCTCGCCGAGCAGCATGTGCAGATACGTCGCCAGCGCCAGGGCGATCACGAAGGACACCGCGTGACCCGCGCCCGAGGGCACCCCCACCGCGTGGAACACCGGCTCCAGCAGATGCGCGATCGCCGGTTCCGCGACCACGCCGAGGACCAGCGTGCACAGCGTGATGCCCAGCTGCGCGGCCGCCAGCAGCGCCGACACGTGCTCCAGCCCCCACAGCACCCGCTTGGCACGGGTGTCGCCCTCTTCGGCGTACGGCTCCACCTGGCTGCGGCGCACGGAGATCAGGGCGAACTCGGCGCCCACGAAGAACGCGTTGACGACCAGCGTCGCCAGGCCGATCAGCAGCTGTACCGCGGTCACCGCCGCGCCTCCCCTTCGTCGTCCCCGTCGCCGGGACCGGTGCCGGCCGCCCCGTCGGCGCCGTTCAGGGGCGCGTGCATCAGCACCCGGGCGGCCCTGCGTCCGGTGGCGTCCACGACGTCCAGCCGCCAGCCGGAGACGTCGAGCCGGTCGCCGGCGGAGGGGATACGCCCGAGGACCGCCGCCACCAGCCCCGCGACCGTCTCGTACGGTCCCTCGGGCACCCGCATCCCCAGCCGCTCCAGCCGGTCCACGCGCGCCGAGCCGTCGGCCCGGTACAGCGCGCGCCCCTCCTCGTCCGTGCCGGCCGGGTCGAGCTCGGGCGTCTCGTGCGGGTCGTGCTCGTCCCGCACCTGCCCCACGACCTCCTCGACGATGTCCTCCAGCGTCGCCACGCCCGCCGTCCCGCCGTACTCGTCGATCACCACGGCCATCGTGCGCCGCCCGGAGAGCCGGTCCAGGAGCCGGTCGACGGTCAGCGACTCGGGGACCAGCAGCGGCTCGCGCATCAGGTCGGCGACCGGCATGCCGGGCCGTCGTTCGGCGGGCACCGCCAGGACGTCCTTGACGTGCGCCGTCCCGACCACGGCGTCGAGGGTGTCCCGGTACACGGGGAACCGGGACAGCCCCGTCGCCCGCGTCGCGTTCGCCACGTCCTCGCAGGTGGCCCGCGCGTCCAGGGCCATGACCTGGACGCGCGGTGTCATCACCTGCTGCGCCGTCAGGTCGGCGAGGTTGAGGGTGCGCACGAACAACTCGGCGGTGTCGGCCTCCAGCGCGCCCTCCTTCGCCGAGTGCCGGGCGAGCGCCGCCAACTCCTGCGGCCCGCGCGCGGACGCCAGCTCCTCGGCGGGCTCCACGCCGAGACGGCGTACGACACGGTTGGCGGTGTTGTTCAGGTGGGTGATGAAGGGTCGGAAGGCGGTGCTGAACCAGCGCTGCGGACCACCCACCCGCTTGGCCACGGTCAACGGCGAGGAGATCGCCCAGTTCTTCGGCACCAGCTCGCCGACGATCATCAGGAAAAGCGTCGACAGGGCCGTGCCCACCACCAGGGCCAGCGACGACGCCGCCGAACGGGACATGCCCAGGTCCTCCAGCGGACCCGAGATCAGCGCCGCGACCGACGGCTCGGCCAGCATGCCGACCACCAGATTGGTGACCGTGATGCCGAGCTGCGCGCCGGAGAGCTGGAACGTCAGGTTCCGGACGCCCTTGAGGGCGCTCGCCGCGCCCCGTTCGCCCCGCGCCGCGGCCCGCTCCAGTTCGCCCCGTTCGACGGTGGTCAGCGAGAACTCGGCCGCGACGAAGGCGCCGCACGCGAGCGACAGCAGGATCGCCACCAGCAGCAGGAGCACTTCGGTCATCGGGTCACCTCGGATCCATGATCGGCCAGGACCCGGAGGTTCGCCCGATGTTCAATTCTTCAACCTTTCGTCCCGCGGTCGCTCAGCCGGCGAGGTGCTTCACCCAGCGCCGCCACTGCTCCTGCGGCTCGTACCCGGCGGCCCGCCAGGCATGCTGGGCCCGCTCGTTGCGCACCAGCACCATCGCGTCCCCGCGGCGCCCGCCGAGCCGTACGAACCGCTCGTCGGCTGCCGCGAGGAGGGCCGAGCCGATGCCCTGGCGCCGGTGGTCCGGGTGCACCGCCAGCCGGTACAGATGGCACCGCCAGCCGTCGAAGCCCGCGATCACCGTGCCCACCAGCCGCCCGTCGCGCTCCGCGAGGAGCAGCGCCTCGGGGTCACGGGTCACCAGGCGCTCCACGCCGTCCCGGTCGTCACTGATGCTCGTTCCCTCGGCCGCTGTCTTCCAGAAGGCCAGCGCGGCGTCGATGTCCTCGGGCGCGCCGGGCCGTATGCGCAGTTCGGTCATGCGGTGATCCCACCATGATCGTTCAGCCCCCGTGCGGCAATTCCGGCATGCGGACCGGTGCGGCGCGCGCGACCGGGTCACCGCCGGCCGGGAGCCGCACCCACGCCCGCCGAGCGGGCGCCGGGACCGGGACGAGCCGCGCCGGTGGAGTGTCTGACCGCGGCGCGCCTCAGGCGGGCCGCCAGGCCGTGCCCAGGACGCAGTACGAACTGGGCAGGGCCGGCCCGTTCTCCGGCATCATCACGCGCCGGTAGGGCCCCAGGGTGAACCCCGCCTCCCGCAGCGCGGCCACCGGCTCGCGGGACAGGTGGCAGCCGCCGGACAGCGGGGGCCACAGCGTCCGGTCCAGCGCGCGCTGGGCCGAGGTCATCACCCGGCCGCCGCCCCTGCCGTGCTCGAAGAACCGCACCTGTCCGCCGGGCCGCAGCACGCGCCGCAGCTCCGCGAGCGCCCGCGGCACGTCCCGGACGCTGCACAGCACCAGCGAGACCACGGCCGCGTCGAAGGCCTCGCTCTTGACGGGCAGGGCCTCCGCCGCGCCCGGCGCCACGTCCACCGGCACCCGGGCGCGCAGCGCCGCCTCCACCGCCAAGTGCCGCAGCAGGCGCTCCGGTTCGATGGCGACCACCTCGGAGACGGTGTCGGGGTAGTGGGAGAAGTTCAGCCCGTTGCCCGCACCGACCTCGATCACCCGCCCGGACAGCCCGGTGAGCAGCCGCTCGCGCACGCGGGCCATGCCCATCCGGGTCTCGGCGTTCACGCTGATCCGGGCGTAGCAGCGGGCGAACAGCGGATGGTGCACGGCGTCCCGCGGCACCCCGCGGGCCCGGACGGATCGCAGCGGCATGGGACCTCCCTCACGAGGTGGCGCCTTACCGCGATTGTCCCCCGCACCGGCCCCGCGCACCCCCCGACGGAAGAGACTCCTCGCCCGCCCCGCAACGGCCCCCCACGCGCCCGCGCCCGGAAGCCCCGGGTTCACGCCGGGTGCGTGGCGCTTCCCCACCCCCGGGCCGGCGGTGCCGTGCCGGAGAGAGGTACACCTGCCGCCGGTCGCGGGCTGCGCCGTGCCGGCGGGCGGGCGGCCCGGCGGCCCCGGGCCGGGGTCACGGGGCGTGCCGGGTGTAGAACGCGTCCGCGTCCCAGGTTCCCTCCAGCGGGGGTGCCAGCCAGGCGGGTGCCGCCGAGCGGAAGGCGGCCGGAGCGAGGGCGCCCGCCCCGGCGGGCACGGCGCCCAGCAGCGGGGCACCGGTCACGTCCGGCAGGTCCGCGAGGTTGCAGCGGGAGGCCAGGTCCGGGGAGTCGGGCCAGCTGCCGATCACCAGCCCCGGCAGGTCCAGCCCCCGGGAGCGCAGTTCACGCGCCGTCAGCTCCGTGGTGTTCAGCGTGCCGAGCCCCGCCGACGTCACCACCAGCACCGGTGCGCCCAGCAGACCGGCGACGTCCGCGAGGGTCCCGCCGGCCGCGTCGAAGCGGACCAGGAGACCACCCGCGCCCTCGACCAGGACCAGGTCGTGCTCGGTGGCCAGCTTGGCGGCGGCCTCCGCCACCTCGGGCGGGCGCACCGGCGGCAGCCCGGCCCGGCGTGCGGCCGTGCCCGGGGCCAAGGGCTCCGGGAACCTGGCGACCTCGGCGACCGTGACGTCCCCCGCGAGCCGTGCCACCTCCTGCGCGTCCCCGGCCTCGTCCGGTCCCACGCCGGTCTGCGCCGCCTTCAGGACGGCCACGGACCGGCCGCCCGCCAGGGCCGCCGCGGCGACGGCGGCCGTCACGACCGTCTTGCCGACCTCCGTGCCCGTGCCCGTGATCACCAGTACCGGCATGTCATCCCTCCCGTGCCGCCGCGCACACCGCGCGGGCGATCCGTGCCACGTCCGCGTCATCCGTGACGTACGGCGGCATCGTGTAGACCAGGTCGCGGAACGGCCGCAGCCACACGCCCTCGCGCACGGCCGCCTCCGTCGCCGCCCGCATGTCGACGGGGTGGTCCAGCTGCACCACCCCGATCGCGCCGAGCACCCGCACGTCCCGCACCCCGGGCAGCGCGGCGGCGGGCGCGAGCCCGTCGACCAGACCGGCCTCGATCCGCTTGACCTCCGCGAGCCAGTCCTGCCCGAGCAGCAGCCCGATCGACGCGCACGCCACCGCTGCGGCCAGCGGATTGCCCATGAACGTCGGCCCGTGCGCCAGCACCGGCACCTCGCCCCGCGAGATCCCGTCGGCCACCCGCGAGGTGCACAAGGTGGCCGCCATCGTCAGATAACCGCCGGTCAGCGCCTTGCCCACGCACATCACGTCCGGCGTCACCGCCGCGTGCCCCGCGGCGAACAACGCACCCGTGCGCCCGAACCCGGTGGCGATCTCGTCGAACACCAGCAGTACGTCGTGCGCGTCGCACGCCTCCCGCAGCACCCGCAGATACGCGGGGGAGTGGAACCGCATCCCGCCCGCACCCTGCACCACCGGCTCGACGATCACCGCCGCCAGTTCGCCGGCGTGCCGCTCGATCAGCGACCGCAGGTGGTCGGCGTACGCCTCCTCGTACTCCGCCGGAGGCGCGTCCGCGAAGACCTGGCGCGGCAGGACGCCGGACCACAGCTCGTGCATCCCGCCCTCCGGGTCGCACACCGCCATGGGCTGCCAGGTGTCGCCGTGGTAGCCGCCGCGCCAGGTGAGCAGGCGCCGCTTGCCGGGATGGCCGAGCGAACGCCAGTACTGCAAGCACATCTTCACGGCGACCTCGACCGACACCGAACCGGAGTCGGCGAGGAACACGTGCTCGAGACCCTCGGGCGACATGTCGACAAGCAGCTTCGCCAGCCGTACGGCGGGCTCGTGGGTGAGCCCGCCGAACATGACGTGGCTCATCCGCTCCAACTGCCCGCGCGCGGCCTCGTTCAGCACCGGGTGGTTGTAGCCGTGGATCGCCGACCACCAGGACGACATCCCGTCGACCAGCTCGCCGGAGCCGTCGGCCGGTCGCAGACGCACCCCGCTCGCCGACTCCACGACGAGCGGGTCCTGCCGGCCGGGCATGGGGCCGTACGGGTGCCAGACGTGCCGCCGGTCGAGCGCGAGCAGCTCGGCGACGTCCGTCGCGGGCTCAGGCATTGGGCGCGAGGTCCGTGCCGGCGCCGCGGCGGCGCACCGCCACCAGGTCCGTGCGGGGCTCCTCGGCGGGGCGCGGCGCAGCGGACGCGGGGGCGCACACTCCGCCGCCCGCGTGCGAACCGCAGCCCCCGGCACCGGCACCGGCCTCGTCCGCGTCCGCGTGCGAGCCGCAACCGCCGGCGTCCGCGTGCGAGCCGCAGCCGCCGCCCCGCACCGAGGCGCGGTGCTCCGGCAGCGTGACCTCGCCGGCGCCCTCCACCTCGAAGCCGGCGTCCGCGATCATCTCCAGGTCGGCGTGGCCCGCCTGGCCCTCGCTGGTCAGGTAGTCGCCGAGGAAGATCGAGTTGGCCAGGTGCAGGGCGAGCGGCTGCATCGTGCGCAGGTGGACCTCGCGCCCGCCCGCGATGCGCACCTCCACGTCCGGGCAGACGAAGCGCGTCATCGCCAGGATGCGCAGGCACCGCTGCGGGGTGAGGTGCCACTCCTTGGCCAGCGGGGTGCCCTCCATCGGGATCAGGAAGTTGACCGGCACCGAGTCCGGGTCCAGCTCGCGCAGCGAGAAGACCACGTCGACCAGATCCTCGTCGCTCTCGCCCATGCCCGCGATGAGGCCGGAGCAGGCGGACAGACCGGCCGCGTGCGCCTTGTTCACCGTGTCCACCCGGTCGGCGTACGTGTGCGTGGTCGTGATGTCGCCGTACGTCGACTCGGAGGTGTTGAGGTTGTGGTTGTAGGCGTCGGCGCCCGCCTCGCGCAGCCGCTCCGCCTGCCCGTCGGAGAGCAGCCCCAGGCAGGCGCACACCTCGACGGCCTCGTTCTGCTCCTTGATGGCCCGGATGGTGTCCGAGACCCGGTCCACGTCCCGGTCGGTCGGGCCGCGCCCGCTGGCCACCAGGCACACCCGCTTGGCGCCCCTGGACACCCCGGCCGCGGCCGCCGCGGAGGCCTGGTCGGGCTTGAGCCAGGTGTACTTGAGGATCTCCGCCTTGGAGCCCAGCCGCTGCGAGCAGTACGAGCAGTCCTCGGGGCACAGGCCCGACTTGAGGTTGACGAGATAGTTGAGCTTCACCCGTCGGCCGAACCAGTGGCGGCGCACCTTTCCGGCCGCGGCCACCACGTCGAGCAGGTCGTCGTCGGAAGTGGCGAGGACGGCGAGCGCCTCCTCGCGGCTCGGCGTCTCGCGCCGAAGCCCCTTGTCCACCAGCGTGTTCAGCAGGTCCATGAGAGCCGATCCTGTCCTAAGGGGCCGTCCGCGGCCAAGGAGACTTTGCACAACACTGACAGATCGACGTGTGGGTATTGCCACACCTCGCGGGGGTGGCCCTACCGCTAATGTCTGTTCATTGCCTACAAAACCCCGGAGGACCGCCCCATGGCGTTCGGCTGGATCGACGAGCAGGCGCGGGTACGCCGCGAGGCAGGGCTCGTACGGATTCTGCGCCCCCGTCCGGCGGCGTCGCCGCTGCTGGACCTGGCGAGCAACGACTACCTGGGGCTGGCCCGCCACCCCGAGGTCGTCGAGGGGGCGGTGCGGGCCGCGCGGACCTGGGGCGGCGGCGCCACCGGCTCGCGGCTCGTGACCGGCACCACCGCGCTGCACACCGAACTCGAGCGTGAACTGGCCGATTTCTGCGGGTTCGAGGCCGCCCTGGTCTTCTCCTCCGGCTACGCGGCCAACCTCGCCGCGGTCACCGCGCTGGCACCGCACGGCAGTCTCGTCGTCTCCGACGCGGGCAACCACGCCTCCCTGATCGACGGCTGCCGACTCGCCCGCGGTACCACCCGGGTCGTGGAGCACGCCGACCCCCAGGCCGTGCGCAAGGCACTGGCGGAGCACGCAGGGCCCGCCGTGGCCGTCTCCGACACCGTCTTCTCGGTCGACGGCGACGCCGCGCCGCTGGCCGAACTCGCCGCCGCCTGCCGGGAGCACGGCGCCGGTCTGGTCGTCGACGACGCCCACGGCCTCGGCGTCCTCGGCGACGGTGGCCGGGGCGCCCCGCAGGGGGCGGGGCTCGCGGGCCGGGACGACGTCGTCGTGACCGTCACGCTGTCCAAGTCGCTCGGCGCCCAGGGCGGCGCCGTGCTCGGCCCCGCCCGGGTGATCGACCACCTGGTCAACGCGGCCCGCACGTTCATCTTCGACACCGGACTCGCCCCCGCCGCCGCGGGGGCGGCCCTCGCGGCGCTCGCCCTGCTGCGCCGCGAGCCGGAGCGCGCGGGGCGGGCCCGCGCGGTCGCCGACGGACTGCACGCGCGCCTGACCGCCGCGGGGCTGGACGCGGTGCGTCCGGACGCCGCGGTCGTGTCGGTGCGCGCGCCCTCCCCGGAGGCGGCCGTGCGGTGGGCGGCCGATTGCCGGGCGGCCGGCCTGTCCGTGGGCTGCTTCCGCCCTCCATCGGTGCCCGACGGCATCTCACGGCTCAGGCTGACCGCTCGCGGAGACCTCACCGCGGAGCAGGTCGAACGCGCTGTACGGGTGATCGTCGAAGCGCGGCCATGAGTCGGCGTGACACGGCCGTGCGTCGTCCGGCGTCCGGTGCGGTCAGCCCTGGTGGACGCCGGTGGTGAACGCCGTCCAGCTCTCGGGGGAGAAGAGCAGGGCGGGCCCGGCCGGGCTCTTGGAGTCACGTACGGCCAGCAGCCCGGCCCAGGGGCCGGCCGACGCACGGGCCGTCTCCACACAGTTGTTCGCGCCGGTGCTGTAGCTGCTGCGCAGCCACCGGGCGCCGGGCAGATCGGTGCTGACGGGGATGTTCCGGGGACGTGCGGACATGGAGCCTGACATGGTGCCTCCTTACGCGCCTGCCGCGGTCGCGGCGATGAAGTCCAACGAGTCCTCGGGCGAAAGGGCATGGATCAGAAGGGCGTTGAAGGCCTCGGTGTAGGCCTCTAGGTCTTCTTTCCGTTCGAGATGCAGGCTACTCGTCAAGTGGTCGAGAACAACCACGTCGAGATCAGAAGTGCTCGAAAAGGAGAAGATTACGAAAGGGCCGGTGACACCGATGTGCGCCCCGGCGGCAAAGGGCAGGACCCGGAGCCGGACATGGGGCAGTCGCGCGGCCTCGACCAGTCTGTCCAGCTGACGCGCCATCACCTCCGGTCCGCCCACCTCCCGGCGCAGCACCGCCTCGTCGAGGACCGCGCTCAGTTCCAGCGGCGGCTCGCCGCGCAGCACGTCCTGCCGGGCCAGCCGGACCTCCACCAGCGCGTCCAGCCGCTCCGCCGGCATCCCGTCCACCGCGGCCCGGGTCACTGCGCGCGCGTACTCCGGCGTCTGGAGCAGGCCCGGGACCACCGTGGTCTCCAGCGTGCGCATCGCGCTGGCCTGCGACTCCAGGCTGATGTAGTCGCGATAGGTCGGGGGCAGCACCCCGCGGTAGGCGTGCCACCAGTGGTTGCGGCCGCCCGCGTCCTCGGAGCGGGCCAGCATCACCAGCAGGCCCCGCAACTGCTCGTCGTCCACCCCGTAGACGTCCAGGAGTAACCGCACGTCGGCCGGTTTCGCACCGCTCGTGCCGGTCTCGATCCGGCTGACCTTCGACTGGTGCCAGCCCGCGAGCCGGGCCGCCTCCCCGCTGGTGATGCCCGCCGACGTGCGCAGGGCGCGCAGCTCCGCGCCCAGCTTGCGGCGGCGCACCACGGGACCGTGCTGCATGGGACAACTCCCTTACTCCTTATGAGCCGCCCAAATACGCTCTGCCGTCGCAGAGTTCACCGCTTCGAGCGACAGATATATGCATATCTTGGGGGATCGCCGCCCTTCACGGGCCTGGTGATGGCACTCTGGCGGCGAAGCACCAGTCCGGGACCGTACTCGAACCACCCCCTCCGTGTCGGGCCTGCGGTCCCGTGAGAAAGGGACGACGTCGCCATGGCAGACCATCTGGAAGCATCCGTCACTCTGCCGAGCGATCCCGCCTCGGTGGCCGCCGCGCGGACCTACGCGGTCGGCACCCTGGCGGAATGGGGGCTGCCGCCCGACGCGGACCTGTCCGAGACGGTCCGCCTCGTCGTCTCCGAGCTGGCGACCAACGCGGTCCAGCACACGCTCGGGCAGTCGCCCACCTTCACGGTGGACCTCGTCCTCGACCGTGACGAGCGACTGCGGGTCGGTGTCACCGACAGCCATCCGCGCTTCCCCAAGCGGCTGCCCGCCGCCGTGCAGCAGGACAACGGGCGGGGCATGGTGATCATCCGGTGGCTGACCGCCGAGTGCGGCGGCAGCCTGAGGGTCCGGCCCACGCGCGAGGGCGGCAAGACCGTCTCCATCGAACTGCCCTGGACTCCCCCCGACGGTACGGGCGCACCCGCGGGAGTGACGGCGGGGCAGAACGCCGTCACTCCCGCGGGCGGACTACTTGACCCGGCCGTACCAGACGCTTGAGGTCCAGATCTTCTGCAGGCGTACCACGTCCCCGGTCTTCGGGGCGTGCCAGAGTCTGCCTTTGCCGGCGTAGATGCCGACGTGGTAGACGCTCGGTCCGGAGTGGAAGAACACCAGGTCGCCGACCTTGCGTTTGGCGGCGGAGACATGGCGGGTCTTGTTGTACTGCTGGGCCGCGGTGCGCGGCAGCTTCTTCCCGGCCTTCTTGAACGAGTACAGCGTCAGGCCGGAGCAGTCGAACCGGTGCGGACCGATGGCCCCCCAATGGTACGGGGAGCCCTTCTTCGAGGCCGCGATCTTGAGGGCTTTCGTCGCATGGCTCGCCGCGGCCGCCTCCGAGGCGACACCGGGGACCACGACGGAACCGCCCACGGCGGCGAGGGTGAGAGCCGAGGCCGTACCGGCACGAGCCATCAGCGACGGGACACGATTGAGCGCGGACATGCGCAACCCTTCGTCAGCCGCCTGTGAAGGATGACCTGTCGGATTCGGGCTGGCGAAGTTGCCCGGCCGCACGAGTGCGGCTTCACCCCAAGGACCGCTCGGCCCGGTGCCTCTCGCGAGGACGGCCGTGCCGGCGACCCGTCGTGCTCGGGTCCTCCACTCCTGCCGATCCACTTCCGTTGCGACCGGTCGTCCGGACGGCGGCAGGACTCGGCGTCCGCCCGGACCGCCCCGCCGCTGCGGCGGGGTCTTGTCGTCAGTCACGGATCTTGTCCCGCCCCGAGGGGAATTCCCAACGGAACGTGCCCTTTGTGTTGTTACGTGGCGCTCGTCCGTTCGGGTTGCCGCCCCGTGTCGCGGACAGTGCCGAGCGCGGCGGCGGCCCCGGGACCAGCGGCGGAGCGCGGTTCCGCCCCGGCCGGACGCCGGACGGCGCAACTTCGGCCGGTCGCCGATCGGAGGCGTTCCTACGCCGAAGGGGGGTAAGCCGTTTGGTCCGTTTCGGCCTGGGGCCGTCCGGACCGTGCCGAGGGACCGGAACCCGTCCCGGGCGCGGGCATGCGGAAGCAAGCCGATGGCACTGGTAATCAATCGGTCAAAACCGGGTCATGTGGCCGTAACACTCTAGCCCTAGTCTGCACCCCGATCCACCTGCGGTTTTCCATGTAGCGGTAGGTTAATTCCAGCCTGTTCCTGTGTGTTACATCTAGAACCGTCGCGGTGGCCGCGGCAGCCGGACCGTTCGGTCCCGGCGTCATGCCCTGTGAGGTGGTACATGCAACTGACCCCGCACGAGCAGGAGAGACTGCTCATCCATGTGGCGGCGGACGTGGCGGAGAAGCGCCGCGCACGAGGCGTCAAGCTCAATCATCCCGAGGTCGTCGCGCTGATCACCGCGCACATCCTCGAAGGCGCCCGGGACGGGCGCGGCGTCGGCGAACTCATGTCCTCCGGGCGCAAGCTGATCCAGCGCGACGAGGTCATGGAGGGCGTCCCCGAGATGATCCACGACGTGCAGGTCGAGGCCACCTTCCCCGACGGCACCAAGCTGGTCACCGTCCACGAGCCGATCATCTGACGGGGCCGCAGCCGTGATCCCCGGAGAGATCCTTTTCGCCGACGGCCCGGTCGCCTTCAACGAAGGCCGGGAAGCCGTCCGCACGACCGTGCTCAACACCGCCGACCGGCCCGTTCAGGTCGGCTCCCACTACCACTTCGCCGAGGTCAACCCCGGTCTCGAGTTCGACCGCGCCGTGGCGCACGGCAGGCGGCTGGACATCGCCGCCGGCACCGCCGTCCGGTTCGAGCCCGGCATTCCCGTCGACGTGCAGCTGATTCCCCTCGCGGGCGCCCGTGTCGTCGTGGGTCTGCGCGGCGCGACCGGAGGTGCCCTCGATGCCTGAACTGTCCCGGCCCGCCTACGCCGACCTGTTCGGCCCGACCACCGGCGACCGGATCCGCCTCGCCGACACCGACCTCCTGGTCGAGATCGAGGAGGACCGCTCGGGCGGTCCCGGCCGCTCCGGGGACGAAGCCGTCTTCGGCGGCGGCAAGGTGCTGCGCGAGTCCATGGGCCAGGGGCGCACCACCCGCGCCGAGGGCGCCCCCGACACCGTGATCACCGGAGCCCTGATCATCGACCACTGGGGTGTGGTCAAGGCCGACATCGGCATGCGCGACGGACGGATCACCGGCATCGGCAAGGCCGGCAACCCGGACACCATGGACGGCGTCCACCCCGACCTGGTCATCGGCCCGGAGACCGAGGTCATCGCGGGCAACGGCAAGATCGTCACCGCGGGCGGCATCGACACCCACGTCCACTTCATCGCGCCGAACGCCGTCGACGAGGCGCTGGCGTCCGGCA
This sequence comes from Streptomyces sp. NPDC051136, assembly GCF_044455745.1. Taxonomy (NCBI): domain Bacteria; kingdom Bacillati; phylum Actinomycetota; class Actinomycetes; order Kitasatosporales; family Streptomycetaceae; genus Streptomyces; species Streptomyces sp. NPDC051136. Next base: position 124,105 of record NZ_JBITFE010000016.1, read on the forward strand.
TCACCACCCTCATCGGCGGGGGCACCGGCCCGGCCGAGGGCAGCAAGGCGACCACCGTGACGCCCGGGGCCCGGCACCTCGCCTGGATGTTCGCCGCGATGGAGTCGAGCCCCGTCAACATCGGCTTCCTCGGCAAGGGCAGCACCATGTCGAAGGAGTCGATGCGCGACCAGCTGCGCGCCGGCGTCCTCGGCTTCAAGATCCACGAGGACTGGGGCGCGACCCCCGCCGTCATCTCCGCCTGCCTGGACGTCTGCGAGGAGTCCGGCGTCCAGCTCGCCGTCCACACGGACACCCTGAACGAGTCCGGCTTCGTCGGTGACACCTTCGACGCGGTCGCGGGCCGCACCCTGCACGCCTTCCACGTCGAGGGCGCCGGCGGCGGGCACGCACCCGACATGATCACCGCGGTGTCGCTCCCCAACATGCTGCCGGCGTCGACCAATCCGACCCGGCCGCACACCGTCAACACCGTCGAGGAGCACCTCGACATGCTGATGGTCTGCCACCACCTCAACCCGGCCGTCCCCGAGGACCTGGCCTTCGCCGAGTCCCGGATCCGGCCCAGCACCATCGCGGCCGAGGACATCCTGCACGACATGGGGGCGATCTCCATCATGTCGTCGGACGCCCAGGCCATGGGCCGCATCGGCGAGGTGATCCTGCGCACCTGGCAGACCGCGCACGTGATGAAGCGGCGGCGCGGCTTCCTGCCCGGTGACACCCGTGCCGACAACCTGCGCGCACGTCGCTATGTCGCCAAGTACACCATCAACCCGGCCGTCGCCCAGGGCATCGAGCACGAGGTCGGTTCGGTGGAGACCGGCAAGCTCGCCGACCTGGTGCTCTGGGACCCCCGCTTCTTCGGGGTGAAGCCGCAGCTGGTCATCAAGGGCGGTCAGATCGCGTACGCGCAGATGGGCGACGCCAACGCCTCCATCCCCACCCCGCAACCGGTCCTGCCGCGCCCGATGTTCGGGGCGCTGGGGGCCGCACCCGCCACCAACTCGGTCAACTTCGTCTCCGAGCAGGCCGTCGCGGACGGGTTGCCCGGGCGGCTGGGACTGGGACGGGAGTTCGTGCCCATCCGGTCCACCCGCGGGCGTACCAAGGCCGACATGCGGCAGAACGACGCGCTGCCCCGCGTGGAGGTCGCCGCGGACTCCTTCGCGGTGACCATCGACGGTGAACTCGTCGAACCCGCTCCCGTCGACGAGTTGCCGCTGGCCCAGCGGTACTTCCTCTTCTGAGCGCCCGGATGAGCCGCGCAGCACTGCTCGTCCTCGCCGACGGCCGCTTCCCCGCCGGAGGGCACGCGCACTCCGGCGGGGCGGAGGCCGCCGTCCGGGCGGGCCGCGTCACCGACGCCGCGAGCCTGGAGGCGTTCTGCCGGGGGCGGTTGCACACCAGCGGAGTGGTCGCGGCCTGCGTGGCCGCGGCCGCCGCGCTCGGTGCCGACCCCGGCGCACTCGACCGGGCCGCCGACGCCCGCACCCCGTCGCCCGCCCTGCGGGTGGCGGCGCGCAGACTGGGGCGGCAGCTGACCCGGGCCGCCCGCTCGACCTGGCCGAGTCCCGAACTGGACGCGCTGGCCTCGGCGTTCCCCAAGGGGGCCCATCAACCCGTGGTGCTGGGGCTGGCCGCGCGCGCGGCCGGTCTGGGGGCGCTGGACGCGGCGTACTGCTCCCTCTACGAGGGGGTGAGCGGGCCCGCGACGGCCGTCGTGCGGCTGCTCGGCCTCGATCCGTTCGACGCGACGGGAGTGCTGGCGCGGCTCACGGGCGAGGTGGACCGGATCGCCGCGGACGCCGTGGAGGTGGCGGAACGAGTGGTGACCGACGGGGTCGGCCTGCTGCCCGCGCGGTCCGCGCCGTTGCTGGAGATCGGGGCGGAGGCGCATGCCGCCTGGCCGGTGCGGTTGTTCGCCTCGTAGGCGGGATCGCCCCCGCCGCCCCTTCCGGTTCCCGACCCCAGGGGCCCCGTCCCTTCGACCCCGTCAGGGAGGTCTGCCCCCTGACTCCCCTCTGCCTGGACCCCACTCGGTCCTGACTCCCCTCTGCCTGGACCCCACTCGGTCCTGACCCCACTCGCCTGGAGGGCCTCGCCCTTGAGCGCCGGACGGGCTGGAGGGCCGACCCGACTTCGACAGGAGCCGTTCATGCACCTTGACCACCACCTCGAAACCCCCGCCGCCGTCTCCGCCGACGCCCGGCGGCCCGACGGGACCCGTCGCGCGCTGCGGATCGGTCTCGGCGGGCCCGTCGGGTCCGGGAAGACCGCCACCGTCGCCGCGCTGTGCCGGGCGCTGCGGGAGGAGTTGTCCCTCGCCGTGGTGACCAACGACATCTACACCCGGGAGGACGCCGAGTTCCTGCTCCGCGAGGCGGTGCTGCCGCCCGAGCGGATCACCGCCGTGGAGACCGGCGCCTGCCCGCACACCGCGATCCGGGACGACATCTCCGCCAACCTGGAGGCCGTCGAGGACCTGGAGGACGAGGTCGGGCCGCTCGACCTGGTGCTGGTGGAGTCCGGTGGGGACAATCTCACCGCCACCTTCTCCAGGGGGCTCGTCGACGCGCAGGTGTTCGTGATCGACGTGGCGGGCGGCGACGACATCCCGCGCAAGGGCGGGCCCGGGGTCGCCACCGCCGACCTGCTGATCGTGAACAAGACGGACCTCGCGCCCTACGTCGGCTCCGATCTCGCGCGGATGGCCGCCGACGCCGAGGCGGCCCGCGGCGAACTCCCCGTCGTCCTGCAGTCGCTGCGCGGCGAGGACGGGGTCCGGGAGGTCGCCGACTGGGTGCGGGAGCGGATCGCCGCGTGGACCGCGTGACCACCGCACCGGGCGGCGTCCGGGCCCGCGCCCGCCTCCTCGCCCGCGGCGACGGACGGGGCGGCACCGCGCTGCCGGTGCTGGAGGGGGAGGGGCCCCTGGCCGTGCGGCGGACCCGGGGGAGCGGTGCCGAGGCCCTGGTGATGCTGGTCGGCGCGATGAGCGGGCCGCTCGGCGGCGACCGGTTCGAGGTGGCGGTCCACGCGGCCCAGGGAGCCCGGTTGCGGGTCGGGTCGGCCGCCGCCACGCTCGCGCTGCCCGGACAGGACAAGACCGGCGCCCGCTACGACGTCCGGCTCACCGTGGACGACGACGCCGAGCTGTGCTGGCTGCCGGAACAGCTGATCTGCGCCGACGGCAGCGACCTGGCCGTCACCACGACGGCCGACCTCGCCGCCGGGGCGCGGCTGCTGCTGCGCGAGGAGCAGGTGCTCGGACGGTCCGGTGAGGAACCCGGCCGCCTCACCAGCCGTCTGACCGTACGGATCGACGGCCGGTGCGTCCTCGACCAGGAGCTGGCCTGCGGGCCCGGTGCGCCGGGCGGCTGGGACGGGCCCGCCGGGCTGGCCGGGCACCGCGCGGTCGGCCAACTGGTCGTCGTGCGGCCGGAGTTCGCCGATACGCCACCGACCTCCCGGGTGTACGAGGAGGGGGCGGCCGTTATGCCGCTCGCCGGGCCCGCCGCCCTGGTCAGCGCGGTGGCACCGGACGCGCTGCGGCTGCGGCGGCTGCTGGACGGGGCGCTGGCCTCACTGGACTGAGGCTCCCGGCGCGGGCCGGCCGACGGGTCCGCCGATCGAACGCGTTTCTCCGTTTATCGGATTGGTAAAGAAGTAGCACCACCTCTGTTCTCAGGAATCCCACAGCCGCGAGGATCCCCGTACTTGTCGCGAACACGTACGGGGAGGGCCACTTGAGGAAGAGCAGCATGCGGCGGAGGGCGACCGCGATCGGCTCGGCCGGAGCGCTGGTCACGGCCACGCTGATAGCCGGCGCCGTCTCGGCACCCGCCGCGAGCGCCACCCCGGCCGACGGGCACGGCCACGCGCGGGGCCGGGACCGGGAGGCACGCGGTGTCGCCATCGCCGCGGCCCTCGCCGCCCGGGCCGGCATCGACTGGCAGGACTGCGCCGCCGACTGGAACCTGCCCAAGCCCATCCAGTGCGGCTACGTCACGGTGCCGCTGGACTACGCCAAGCCGTTCGGCAAGCAGATCAAGATCGCGGTCGACCGCATCGGCAACACCGGGGGCCAGAGCGCGCGCCAGGGCGCCCTCATCTACAACCCCGGCGGCCCCGGCGGCTCCGGTCTGCGCTTCCCGGCCCGCGTCACCGCCAAGAACGCGGTGTGGGCCAAGACCGCCGAGGCCTACGACTTCGTCGGGTTCGACCCGCGCGGCGTCGGCCACTCCGCGCCCATCTCCTGCGCCGACCCGCAGGAGTTCGTCAAGGCGCCCAAGGCGGACCCCGTGCCCGGCTCCGAGGCGGACAAGCTCGCCCAGCGCAAGCTGGCCCGCGAGTACGCCGAGGGCTGCTTCGAGCGCAGCGGCGAGATGCTGCCGCACATGACCACGCCGAACACCGCGCGCGACCTCGACGTCGTCCGCGCCGCACTCGGTGAGAAGAAGCTCAACTACCTCGGCGTCTCCTACGGCACCTACCTCGGCGCCGTCTACGGCACCCTCTTCCCGGACCACGTCCGCCGCATGGTCGTCGACAGCGTCGTCAACCCGTCCCGCGACAAGATCTGGTACCAGGCCAACCTCGACCAGGACGTCGCCTTCGAGGGCCGCTGGAAGGACTGGCAGGACTGGGTGGCCGCGAACGACGCCACCTACCACCTCGGCGACACCCGCGCCGAGGTCCAGGACCAGTGGCTGAAGCTGCGCGCCGCGGCCGCGAAGGAGCCGCTGGGCGGCGTCGTCGGTCCGGCGGAGCTGATCTCCTTCTTCCAGAGCGCCCCGTACTACGACTCCGCCTGGGCGCCGACCGCGGAGACCTTCAGCAAGTACGTCGCCGGTGACACCCAGGCCCTCGTCGACGCCGCGGCACCCGACCTGTCCGACACCGCGGGCAACGCCTCCGCGGAGAACGGCAACGCCGTCTACACGGCCGTCGAGTGCACCGACGCCAAGTGGCCCACCGACTGGAAGACCTGGGACCGGGACAACACCCGGCTGCACCGCGACCACCCGTTCATGACCTGGGCCAACGCCTGGATGAACCTGCCGTGCGCCACCTGGCCGGTCAAGCAGCAGACCCCGCCGGACGTGAAGACCGGCAAGGGACTTCCCCCGGTGCTGATCGTCCAGTCGGAGCGGGACGCGGCCACCCCGTACGACGGTGCCGTCGAACTGCACCAGCGGTTCAAGGGCTCGCGCCTGATCACCGAGCGGGACGCCGGCTCGCACGGCGTCACCGGGCTGGTCAACCCGTGCGTCAACGACCGCGTGGACACCTACCTGCTCACCGGCAAGGTGGACGGCCGCGACGTGACCTGCGCGCCGCACGCCACGCCCAAGCCGTAACACGGCCCACGCGAGAGGGGGCGGCCGGTCGCACCGGCCGCCCCCTTCGCCATGTCCGGTGCTCAGCCGGACCGGCCCGCCAGCCAGGCGTCCTCCGCCGCGTAGTCGAAGAGGTCGCCGTACGCCGTGAACATCTTCGGGTACGCCTCCCGCCAGTCCCGGCCGGCCAGCCGCTCCTCAAGGAAGGCCACCGTCTCCGGCAGGCTCTCGGCGTAGCGCACCACCGGGCGGTAGCCCAACTGCTCCCGCGCCGCGCTCATGTCGCACACCACCGGCGACGGTGTGCTCCACGGGGTCCCGCCCACACCGTCCACCGGCGGCGGCCCGTCCACCAGCACGTCCCGCACCTCGACGCCCATCACCGCGTCGATCGCCGCCGCGATCTCCGCCACCGTCGGAGCGTCCGGGTCCACCGCGTTCAGGACGCGCGTGCCCGGCCGGGCGGCGGCCAGCCGGATCAGCTCGGCGATGTTGCGCACGCTCGCCGGGTGGAAGCGGCTCGCCCCGCCGTACGCGAGCACGCGCCGGCGCCTGCCGTCGAGGTTGCGCTTGACGAAGTACAGCTCGCGAGGGCTCCGGCAGTGCGGCCCGTGGATCGCGCCCGCCCGCAGGAGGGTCACCGGCAACCGGTCCCCGGCCGCGAGGAGTTCGCGCTCCAGCGCCACCTTGCGGGTGCTGTACGAGGCGCCGCCCGGAGAGACGGTGCGCTGCGTCTCGGGGACCGGCACCGGATACTCGGGGAAGCCGTCGGGCTCCGCCTGGGTGTCGAAGCCGCGGCCCTTGTCGTCCTCGTAGACCGACACGCTGGAGATCACCACAGCCGAGCCCACCCGCCCGGCGAGCGAGACCAACTGCCGTGCGTGCGGCTCCCCGTAGGCCACCATGTCCACCAGGACGTCGCAGCCCTCGCCCACCGCGGCCGACAGTGCCGCGTCGTCCTCCCGGTCGGCCCGCGCCACCCGTACGTCCTCGGGCCAGCACGCGTCCCGCTCGCCGCCGCGCGAGACGGCCGTCACCTCCCAGCCGTCCCGGGCCAGCGCGTCGACCGCCGCCCGTCCGATCTGCCCCGTCGCCCCGACCACCACCGCATGTGTCATGCGACGACCGTAGGCGCACCGCGGCCCGCCCGGCCACGACCTCTGCCGACGGCAGAGGAGGCGACCGCGAGGGGCCACCGCGAGGGAGCCGCCGTGGCCACGGCTCGCGGCGCCTACCGGTGCGGCAGCCGGGGGAACCGTCGGCCCTGGGCCGCCTTCGCGGCCTCCTCCGCCTTCACGTCCGCCGCGTAGCGGTCGACGTACTCCTGCCCGGACAGCGTGAGGATCGCGTAGACGATCTCGTCGGTGACGGCGCGCAGCACGGCCTTCTCACCCTCCATGCCCGCGTAGCGGGAGAAGTCGAGGGGCTCGCCGAAGCGGATCACCACCGGGTGCAGCTTCGGGATCTTGCGGCCCGGCGGCTGCGCCTCGAAGGTGCCGATCATCGCGCAGGGCACGACCGGCACCCCGGCCCTGATGGCCATCACCGCGACACCGACCTTGCCCTTGTAGAGCCGGCCGTCGTGCGAGCGGGTGCCCTCCGGGTAGATGCCGAGCAACTCGCCCCGGCTCAGCACCCCGAGCCCCTCGCGGATCGCGGCCTTCCCCGCCTCCTTGCCGGAGCGGTCGACGGGGATCTGTCCCGCGCTGCGGAAGAAGAACGCGGTCAGCCTGCCCTTGAGGCCCGGCCCCGTGAAGTACTCGGCCTTGGCGAGGAAGGTGATGCGGCGCTTGAGCACGGCGGGCATGAGGAAGTGGTCCGAGAAGGAGAGGTGGTTGCCCGCGACGATGGCCGCACCCGACCCCGGCACATGGTTTAGGCCCTCGATGCGGGGGCGGAAGACGACCCTCAGCAGCGGACCCAGCAGTACGTACTTGAGCACGTAGTAGAACACGGTGTGTCTCCCAGTTCTCCGGGCTCCCGGCCGGCCGTCCGTGACCGGTGATCGATCGTAGCCCGGCCACGCCGGAACCGGACGGGACCGGTTCGGCCGCTCTTCGGTCAACTCGATTGACGCCGTGCACCCCGTCCTCTGTGCTGTCCGGTGGCGGAACGCGCGCGCCGCCCGGGCCGCGCGCGCGGACCGCTGCGGGGCGCGACCGCGGGAGGGCGGATGAGCGGTGGACCGGCGCGGACGGCGGGGACCTCGTGGGCGGAGTTCGGGCGGCAGTTGCGCTCCCTTCGCAGGGCGGCCGGGTTGACCCAGCTGCAACTCGGCCTGCGGGTCGGCTACCACCACTCGGCCGTGAGCAAACTGGAGGCGGGTCTGCGCGAGCCGCCCGCGGGCCTCGTGAGCCGGCTCGACGCGGTACTGGAGACCGGCGGCCGGCTGGCCGCGATCGTCGCCGCGCCGCACGAGGTGCCGAGGCGACCGGGCCGGTTTCCGGCGGATCCGGCACTGTTCGCGCCGCTGCCCGGCGCGGACGACCCCGGCGGCCGGGAGACTCCGGACCCCGCGATGTGGCCCGCGCGGCTGCCCGCCGAGGGCCTGGTGTGTCCGCTGCACGGCACCGCGGGATGCGCGGTGCCCGGTCCGGGGGAGTTGCCGGGACTGCTCGGCGAGCCCGGTCCGGCGGGCGGCCCGGGCCCGGGGTGGGCCACGGGCACGGGGCGGGGCATGGGCACGGGTCGGGGCGCGGGCACGGAATGGGGCGCGGTATCCGAACCGGGCGTGGGCCGTGTCCGGGCGACGGTGGCCGAGGCGGAGTTGCTGCACGGCCTCACCGCCGTCCTCGCCTGTCTCATCCGCGAGGCCTTCCGGTACGGGGGCCGCGTGACGGCCGTCGAGGGACTGCTGCGCGCCCTGGCCCGCTGGGCCGGTGAGGTCAACTCCGCCGGACGGCTGCCGTACGGGCAATTGCGGCTCGGCGCGCAGTACGCGCAGGTCGCCGGACGGTTGCGGATGGAACGCGGGCAGACCGGCGTGGCGATGGCCTGGTTCGGCCACGGACTGCGCTGGGCGGACGCCGTCCAGGACGCCCCGGCCCGCGCCACGCTGCTCAGCGACATGTGCACCCTGGTCCGGCTCGACGGGGACCCCTCGTCGATGCTCGGGTACGCGCAGGGCATCGGCGCCGTGGACGGGCGGCGCCGGTGGACGGCCACCCTGTCGGACCTCTACCAGGCGCGCGGCCACGCCCTGGCGGGCGACGCGGCGCAGTGCCGCCGTCACATCACCCTGGCCCGCCGGGGGTTCGCCCGCCTAGGCCCGCGGGACCTCCTGGAAGCGCCCTGGATGGCCGGGGCGGAGGGCGCGATGCGGGTCGACTCGGCGATCGGCGGCGCTCTGCGCGACCTCGCCGTGGCGACCGGGGACCGGGCCGCGGCCAGGCGCGCGGTCGACGCCACCGCACGCTCACGGGCGCAGGTGCCGCCCCAGATGCGGGGCGCGCGGCTGCTGCTCACCCTGCGGCTGGCGGACAGCTGGGCGTGTGCCGGCGACCCCGGCGCCGCCGTCGCCCTCGCCTCGGAGGTCCTGCCGGAGGCCGTGCGCTCGCGCGAGTCGATGGTCACCGCCGAACTGCGCGGACTGCACAGCCGGCTCACCGGGAAGTGGGCCGACCTGCCGGAGGTCCGGGAGTACCGCAGGCGACTGCTGGACGCGGGGGAGTGAGCGGCGCGGACCGCGGTTTCGCAGGGGCGGGCCGCTCGCGGGGCGCACCGCCGCTTGCCGGTTTTTGACAGGTCCGTACCACCCTCGCGGAGCCGTTGCCTCCGCCGCGGCGGGGTGTGAGGGTTCCGCCAGCCCGCGACATGACATGCAACGGACATCCGTAGGACGCGCTCCCGCACCCCGGGGAGCGCGACCGGCAGGTCACGGCCCGGGCCGGCCCGACAGGCGCCTCCCCACTCTCACAAGGAGCCACGATGCTCAGACAGACCGCGGTGGCCGGGACAGTCCTGGCCATGACGCTCGCAGGGGTGGTGGTACCGACCTCCCTCGCCTCGGCCTCGGAGCGGTCCGCGCCCTCCGCGGCGGAACCCGCCCCCGTCGAGAAGGCCGTCGCCGCGGCCGACCGGGCCGTCCGCAGCGGCCTCGACGCCCTCGCCGCCGGCGGCCCCGACGAGCAGTACGACCGTCACCAGGTCACCCCCTGGGGCGAGGACCTGTTCTCCGTCGCCTACGAACGCACCTACCACGGGCTGCCGGTGGTCGGCGGCGACGCCGTCGTCCTCGCCGACGGCAAGGGCCGGGTGCGCGCCGTCCAGTCGGCCACCGAGGCCGCCGTCGCGGTACCGGTCGAGGCCCGGATCAAGGCCGAGCAGGCGGTGCGGACCAGCCGCAAGCTGCTCGCCGATGTCGACGAGGCCGGCTCCGCACGGCTGGTGGTCCGCATCGAGGACGACGTGCAGACCCTGGCCTGGGAGACCGTGCTCGTCGGCTCCACCGAGGAGCACGTGCCCAGCAGACTGCACGTCTTCGTCGACGCCCGCACCGGCAAGGTCGTCGACAGCTACGACGAGGTGAAGGCCGGCACCGGACACAGCGAGTGGAACGGCCCGGACCCGCTGGCCATCGACACCTCGCGCTCCGGCAGCCAGTACGCCCTGCGCGACACCACCCGCCCCGGCCTCCAGTGCTCGGACTACAACGGCGGCCTGTTCACCGGCCCGGACGACGACTGGGGCACCGGCAGCGCCTCCAGTCGGGAGACCGGCTGCGTCGACGTCATGTACGCGGCGCAGAAGGAGTCCGACATGCTCCGCGACTGGCTCGGTCGTAACGGCCACAACGGCAACGGCGGCAGCTGGCCGGTCCTCGTCGGCCTCGACCAGCTCAACGCCTACTGGGACGGCTCACGGGTCACCATCGGCCACAACAGCGCCGGCAAGTGGATCGCCGGCATGGACGTGGTGGGCCACGAGTTCGGCCACGGCCTGGACAGCAACACCCCCGGCGGCGCCAACCACGAGAGCGGCCTGGGCGAGGCCACCGGCGACATCATGGGCGCGCTGACCGAGGCCTACGCGAACCAGCCGGCGCCCTACGACACCCCCGACTACACCGTCGGCGAGGAGATCGACCTCCAGGGCCGCGGCCCGATCCGCAACATGTACAACCCGCGGCTGGTCAACAACGACCCCTCCTGCTACTCCGCCTCCATCCCGAACACCGAGGAACACGCGGCCGCAGGCCCCATGAACCACTGGTTCTACCTCCTCGCCGAGGGCTCCAGCCCCGGCGGCGGCAAGCCCGCCAGCCCCACCTGCGACGGCAGCCAGGTGACCGGCGTCGGCATCCGGAACGCCGGAAAGATCTTCTACGGCGGGATGCTCCTCAAGACCAGCGGCATGACCTACAAGCGGTACCGCACCGCCACCCTCACCGCGGCCAAGAACCTGGACGCCTCCTGCGACCTGTTCGACGCCACCAAGGCGGCCTGGACCGCGGTCGCCGTCCCGGCACAGGGCGGCGACCCGACCTGCACCCGGCAGGAGACCGACTTCTCGCTGGTCCTGAGCCCCGCGAGCGGAAGCGTCGAGGCCGGCTCCGCGGCCGAGGCCAGGGTCGACACCGGCACCGTCGCCGGCGGCGCCCAGCAGGTGGCGCTGACGGCCACCGGCACGCCGCCCGGCGTCGGCGTCACCTTCAGCCCCTCGACGGTCACCTCCGGATCCAGCTCGACGATGCGCGTGACCACGACCTCCGGCACCGCCGCCGGGACCTACTCGATCACCGTCAAGGGCACGGCGGGCAGCAGGAGCCACACCGCGCAGTACACCCTCACCGTCGGCGGCGGCACCGGCCCGGGCACACCGCCCGATGTCGACGTCGCCCAAGTGCAGGCCCACCTCGCGCAGTTCAACTCGATCGCCGCTCAGAACGGCGGCAACCGCCGGTCCACGGGCACCGGGTACGACGCCTCCCTCGCGTATGTGAAGGGCAGGCTCCAGGCGGCCGGCTACACCGTCACCGAGCAGACCTGCACCTCCGGCTGCGCCGCGGGCGCCGGCGACAACCTCGTCGCCGAGTGGCCCAAGGGCGACGCGAACAGCGTCTACATGTTCGGCGCCCACCTCGACGGCGTCGCGGCCGGTCCCGGCATCAACGACAACGGCTCCGGTTCCGCCGCGCTCCTGGAGACCGCGCTCACCCTGGCGAAGCAGAACCCCACCATGAAGAACCGGGTCCGCTTCGCCTGGTGGACCGACGAGGAACAGGGCCTCAACGGCTCCGACTTCTACGCCCGGAACCTCACCTCGACCGAGCGCGCCAGGATCAAGGCGTACTACAACTTCGACATGGTCGCCTCCGTCAACGGCGGCTACTTCATCAACAACCTGACCTCGGCAGCCTCCGCCCCGATGCGGGAGTACTGGACCTCCCTCGGCCTGGCCCCGCAGGAGAACGTCGAGGGCCAGGGCCGTTCCGACGACTACTCCTTCCAGCAGGTCGGCATCCCCACCTCCGGCTACGCCACCGGCGCCTCCGCGACCAAGTCCGCCTCGGAGGCGGCCAAGTGGGGCGGCACCGCCGGCCGTTCCTACGACCCGTGCTACCACTCCGCCTGCGACACCACCGCCAACATCAGCGCCACCGCGCTGAACCGCAGCGCCGACGGCATCGCGTACACCATCTGGAAGACCGCCGTCGGTGACGCACCGAACCCGCGGGACGACTTCTCCCTCTCCGTGAACCCGTCCTCGGGCACGATCGATCCGGGCGGCTCCGCGGCGGTCACCGTGAACACCGCGACGACCGGCGGCGAAGCGCAGACCGTACGGCTGTCGGCGACCGGCGCCCCGACCGGCGTGAGCGTGGGCTTCAGCCCCGCCTCCGTCACCTCCGGTCAGTCCGCCACCGCCACCGTCCGGGTCGCCGCGGGCACGGCCGGCGGCACCTACACCCTGACCCTCACGGGCACGGGCACCGTCACGCACACCACCACGTACACCCTCACCGTGCCCGGCGACGGCGGCGGCGAGACCACCTGGCAGCTGGGAGCCACCTACGCGGCCGGTGACGTGGTGACCTACGCCGGCGTCCGTTACCGGTGCGTCCAGGGCCACACCGCCTACCCCGGCTGGGAGCCCCCGAACGTCCCGGCCCTGTGGCAGCGACTCTGACACCCGTACGCCGGCCCACACCCGGACACGCCTGACACGCCGACGGGGCGGTGGGGTTCGCGACCGAACCCCACCGCCCCGTCCCCGCGCGCTCGCGGCCGCGGTGTCAGAACCTCGGCGTCGGCGCCTGCGCCTCGACGATCTCCGCGGCCTCCTCCTCGGTCCCCACCGCCGGCGGGGAGCCCGCCAGCGGCTTCCGGGCCGTCTCCCGCATGCAGGCCACGGCCACCACGCCGACCAGCGCGGCCGCCATCGAGTAGTAGGCGGGCATCATGTCGGAGCCGGTCACGCTGATCAGGGCGGTGATCACCAGTGGTGTGGTGCCGCCGAAGATCGACGCCGACAGGTTGTAGCCGACCGACAGGGACCCGTAGCGGACGTTGGTCGGGAACATCGCCGGGAGCGCCGCCGACATCGTGCCCAGCAGGCAGACCAGCGACAGGCCGAGCATCAGCATGCCGCCCGAGACCGCGAGCAGACTGCCCTCCTGGACCAGGACGAAGGCCGGGGCGGACAGCACGAAGAAGCCGATCATGCCGGTCATCAGGACGGGCTTGCGGCCGAAGCGGTCGGAGAGCCGGCCCACCTGGTTGATGATCAGCATCAGCAGCACCATCGTCGCCACCAGGATCATCAGACCGTGGCTCTCGCTGTAGTCCAGCTCGTCCGACAGGTACGTCGGCATGTACGACAGCAGCATGTAGTCGGTGATGTTGTAGGCACCGACCAGCGCGATGCACAGCACCAGCGACCGCCAGTGCGTACGGAAGATCTTGGCGAGGTCGCCCCGCGCGGTGGTCTCCACCGCGTCCGCCGCCTCCGAGATGTGGACGTTGGAGTCCTCCAGCTTCAGGAAGGCAGGCGTGTCGTCCAGCTTCAGCCGCAGGTAGATACCCACGATGCCCAGCGGCGCCGCCACCAGGAACGGGATCCGCCAGCCCCAGGCGTCCATCGTGTCGCTGCCTAGCCCCGCCGTCAGCGCGGTGACGAGACCGGCGGCGCCGGTGTACCCGGCGAGCGTGCCCAGCTCCAGGAAGCTGCCGAAGAAGCCGCGCCGCTTGTCGGGCGCGTACTCGGCGATGAAGGTGGAGGCGCCGCCGTACTCGCCGCCGGTGGAGAAGCCCTGGAGCAGGCGGAACAGGATCAGCAGCAACGGGGACCAGAAGCCGATCGAGGCGTAGCTGGGGATGAGCCCGATGGCCGCGGTGCCGATCGCCATGAGGATCATGGTCAGCGCGAGCACCTTCTTGCGGCCGATCCTGTCGCCCATCGGTCCGAAGACCATGCCGCCGATCGGCCGCACCAGGAACGCCACGGCGAACGTGGCGAACGAGGAGAGCAGCTGCGCGGTGTCACTCCCCGAGGGGAAGAACACGCGGCCGATGGTGCCCGCCAGGTAGGCGTAGATGCCGAAGTCGAACCACTCCATGGCGTTGCCGAGAGAGGCGGCCTTCACGGCTCGCTTGACCGCGGCCTCGTCGGTGACGGTGATGTCCGACCGGCGCAGCCGGGGGTTCTTCCGACGCTTGATCGCCCGGAAGAGGGCGGGGTGGCGGCGCACCGCTGCGGCGTCGGTCTCTGGGCCGTTGTCGGTGGGGGACGTGGCAGCCTCCCTTTCCACACGCAGACACTCCGGACGGAGCCTGCTGGGTCGTACGTCTCTCGGCTCGTACCCGTTCCCCCGATCATGCTGGGTATGGTCGTGACTTCGGTCATGTGACTGGGCCGATGAGGTGAGCGGACGGTGAGTACGCTGCGCACATGCGTATCTGCGTCTCCTCCGACATGGACGAACCCGTCGCCCGGCTCCTCGTCGAGGAGCTGCGCGGTCGCGGACACGACGTGCGGACGTACGGCGCGCTGAGCCCGGGGGCGGACGCCCGGTGGGCGACGTGCTCCGAGCGGGCGGCGCGCGAGGTCGCCGAGGGGCGGGCCGACCAGGCCGTGGTGTGCTGCTGGACCGGCACCGGCGCGTCCATCGCCGCCAACAAGGTCCCGGGCGTCCGCGCGGCCCTGTGCACCGACGCGTACACCGCGGACGGGGCGCGCCGCTGGAACGACGCCAACGTGCTCGCGCTCGGCCTGCGGCTGACGTCCGGGCCGCTGCTGCGGGAGATCCTCGACGCCTGGTTCGCGGCCGGGCCCAGCGAGGACGCCGAGGACCGCGACAACGTCACCCACGTGGAGCGGCTCGACGAGGGACGCCGAGCCGCTCGGTGAACGCCCTGCGGGCGTGGTCAGGACGTCAGGACCTTCTCCAGCGTCCCGAGGGCGCCCGACAGCTCCCCGGCCGTGACGGTCAGCGGCGGGGCGAGGCGGATCGTGGAGCCGTGGGTGTCCTTGACGAGGATGCCCTCACGCATCAGCCGCTCACTGATCTCGCGTCCGGTGCCCAGGGCCGGGTCCACGTCCACGCCCGCCCACAGGCCGCGGGCCCGGAAGCCGACGACGCCCTTGCCGACCAGAGCGGCCAGGCCCTCGCGCAGCGCCGCGCCCAGCTCGGCCGCGCGGCGCTGGAACTCGCCGGTCTCCAGCAGCTCCACCACCGCCGTGCCCACCGCGGCGGCCAGCGGATTGCCGCCGAACGTCGAACCGTGCTCGCCGGGATGCAGCACGCCCAGCACCTCGCGGCGGCCGACCACCGCCGACACCGGGACGATGCCGCCGCCGAGCGCCTTGCCGAGCAGCACCACGTCCGGCACCACCGACTCGTGCTCGACGGCCAGGGTGTGCCCCGTGCGGCCCAGACCCGACTGGATCTCGTCCGCGACGAACAGGCAGCCCCTGCGCCGGGTCAGCTCCCGCACGCCCGCCAGGTAGCCGTCGTCCGGGATCAGCACCCCCGCCTCGCCCTGGATCGGCTCGATCAGCACGGCCGCCGTCGTCTCGTCGACCGCCGCCTCCATCGCCGCCAGGTCGTTGTACGGGACGATCCGGAAGCCGGGGGTGAAGGGCCCGAATCCGGAGCGGGCCGTCTCGTCGGTGGAGAAGCCGACGATCGTCGTCGTACGGCCGTGGAAGTTGTCCGCGGCGACCACGATCGTCGCCCGGTCGGCCGGGACGCCCTTGACGTCGTAGGCCCACTTGCGGGCGACCTTGATGCCGCTCTCCACCGCTTCCGCGCCGGTGTTCATCGGCAGCACCATGTCCGTGCCGGTCAGTGCGGCCAGCCGCTCGGCGAAGCCCGCCAGCCGGTCGTGGTGGAAGGCGCGCGAGGTGAGCGTCAGCCGGTCCAGCTGGCGGTGCGCGGCCTCGATCAGCGCCGGGTGGCGGTGCCCGAAGTTGAGCGCCGAGTAGCCGGCCAGCATGTCCAGGTAGCGGCGGCCCTCCACGTCCTCCACCCAGGCGCCCTCGGCGCGGGCCACCACGACGGGCAGCGGGTGGTAGTTGTGCGCGAGGACGGGCTCCTCGGCGCGGATCAGCTCCGCGGAACCGCGGGTGGCGCGGGCGGGTGCGGTCATGAGCGGGTCTCCCGGATCTCCTGGGTGCAGCACTTGATGCCGCCACCGGCCTTGTGGAACTCGGACAGGTCGACGGGGACCGGCACGTAGCCGAGACCCGAGAGCCGCTCGGCCAGCCCCCCGGCCTCCGGAGCGATGAACACGTGCCGTCCGTCGGACACGGAGTTGAGCCCGAACGCCAGCGCGTCCTCGCGGGTGGCGAGCACCGCGTCCGGGTAGAGCCGCTCCAGCACCTCGCGACTGCCGGGGGAGAAGGCGCCCGGGTAGTAGGCGATGTTCCCGCCGCCCGCCCCGGCTGCGCCGTCCCCCTCCGTGCCGTCGTCCAGCACGAACAGGGCCGTGTCCAGGTGGTAGAAGTACGGGTCCACCAGGGTCAGCGAGATCACCGGCACGCCGAAGAACTCCTGCACCTCGCGGTGCGCGTCCCGGGTCGTGCGGAACCCGGTGCCGGCCAGGATGAAACGCCCGGCCGGGACCAGGTCGCCCTCGCCCTCGCAGACCGACTCGGG
Source organism: Streptomyces sp. NPDC051136 (assembly GCF_044455745.1). Lineage (NCBI taxonomy): Bacteria > Bacillati > Actinomycetota > Actinomycetes > Kitasatosporales > Streptomycetaceae > Streptomyces > Streptomyces sp. NPDC051136. The sequence continues at coordinate 140,545 of NZ_JBITFE010000016.1, forward strand.
ATGGTGGACCTCGAAGCCCTCCGTCTTGAACCACGCCTCGAAGGGCACCGACTCGGGGCGCCGCTCCGGCGCGTGGAAGCGGGAACCGAAGACCCGGCCCCCGACCACGACCGCGCAGTTCGCGGCGAAGACCATGTCGGGCAGGCCGGGGACCGGGGCGACGACGTCCACGGTGTGTCCGTGGGCACGGTAGGTGTCGACCAGCGCCTGCCACTGGTCGAGTGCGCGGATGACGTCGACGGGCCGGCCGGTGCTCATCCACGGGTTGATCGCGTACTGCACGGCGAAGTGTCGGGGTTCGCAGACGACGAAGCGTCGCCGGCGCGGCACACGGGACTCGGTCACAGAGGGGTACCTCCGCTTTTCACGGTGCGTGACGGGGTGTTGACTCCACGGTAGGAAGCGGCGCCCGAGCCCGACAAGCGACAAAGGCTGCGTGTTCCCGCAGGATCGCTGCGTCGTTCCCCCGGTCAGCGCACTTCTGCTGCGCCGTCCGGAGCAAGCAGGGCCGCTCCCGCCTCCGGACTGTCCGGGATCAGGTGGGACAGCACCATCACACTGATCGTCTTCCGGATGAACGGCTCCGCCCGAATGCGCTCCAGGACCTCCTCGAAGTGCTCCACGTCCCGCGCCCGCACGTGCAGCAGCGCGTCCGCGCCACCGGTCACCGTCATCGCCGCCGTGATCTCCGGGTAGCCCCGCACGACCTCCGCGAGCCGCCGGGGCGGCGCCGCACCCTCGCAGTACACCTCCACGTACGCCTCCGTGCGCCACCCCAGCGCGGAGGGCCGCACCGTCGCCGTGAACCCGGTGATCACGTCCGTCTCGCGGAGCCGGTCCACCCGGCGCTTGACCGCCGTCGAGGAGAGACCGATCTCCGCGCCGATCTCGGCGAAGGACGTCCTGGCGTTCTCCATCAGCGCGGTGACGATCTTCCGGTCGAGTTCGTCGAAGGAAGCGGGCCTGCTGTTCATGCGGGCACTGTATCCAGCGGATACGGCCACGTCGCAGGCGTGTGCAGGCGCACGGATCGCCCCTACACTCCACGTTCATGCTGCGCGCCCTGGCTGTCGACGACGAACGCCCCACGCTCGAGGAACTCGTGTACCTGCTGAACGCCGACCCCCGCATCGGCACCGCGGAGGGAGCGGGCGACGCGACCGAGGCGCTGCGCCGCATCAACCGGGCCCTGGAGTCGGGCCCGGACGGACCGGACGCCATCGACGTGGTCTTCCTCGACATCCAGATGCCCGGCCTCGACGGACTGGACCTCGCCCGGCTGCTCACCGGGTTCGCCCGGCCGCCGCTGGTCGTGTTCGTCACCGCGCACGAGGACTTCGCCGTCCAGGCCTTCGACCTCAAGGCCGTCGACTACGTGCTCAAACCGGTGCGCAGGGAGCGGCTGGCGGAAGCCGTGCGCCGGGCCGTCGAACGGCGCGGCACCGCCGCCGTGCCCGCCCCGCGCATACCCGTGCACGAACCCGACCCCGACCACGTCACCGTGGAACTGGGCGGCGTCACCCGCTTCGTCCCCGTCGACGACATCACCCACGTCGAGGCCCAGGGCGACTACGCCCGCCTGCACACCGACCGGGGCAGCCACCTCGTCCGCATCCCCCTGTCCACCCTGGAGGAGCGCTGGCGCGCCCGCGGCTTCGTCCGCATCCACCGCCGCCATCTCGTCGCCCTGCGCCACATCGGCGAGCTGCGCCTGGACGCCGGCACCGTCAGCGTCCTGGTCGGCACGGAGGAACTCCAGGTCAGCCGGCGCCACGCCCGCGAGCTGCGGGACCTGCTCATGCGGAGGCCGTGAGCCGTGCCCCAGGACCCCGCCGAGCGCCGCGTCACCGTCACCGGCCCGCCCCGGCGCACCGCCCCGCCCGCCCGGCTCCGCTCGCGCGGGCGGCACCCCCAGGCCTCCGGCCACTACCGCCCGCGCACCGAGATCGACGAACAGACCACCCTCGGCCACACCTACGTCCGCTCCCTGATGCGCAGCCAGCTGCGCGCCGGGCTCACCGCCCTCGCGGTCCTCGGCCTCCTCGTCGGCCCGCTCCCGCTGCTGTTCGCGGCGCTGCCCGACGCCCGCCACCTGGAGTGGGCCGTCCTCGGGTTCGGCCTGTACGCCCCGCTGGTCCTCCTCGCCCGCTGGTACGTGCGCCGCGCCGAGCGCAACGAACGCGACTTCGTACGGCTCGTCGAGGACCGATGACCCCACCGGACGCGCACGAGGCCGGGGCCGTGCACGAGAGGGACGAGGACGAGGCCGTGCAGAAGAAGGACGAGGCCGGGGCCGTGCACGCGAGGGACGAGGACGAGGCCGGGAAGGCGCCGTGAACTCCAGCTACGCCATACCCGCCGTCGCCCTGGTCGTCGTCGCCACCGTCCTCGTCGGCGCCTTCGGCCTGCGCATCTCCCGCACCACCTCCGACTTCTACGTCGCCTCCCGCACCGTGGGCCCCCGCCTCAACGCCGCCGCCATCAGCGGCGAGTACCTCTCCGCCGCGTCCTTCCTCGGCATCGCAGGGCTGGTCCTGGTCCAGGGCCCCGACATGCTCTGGTACCCGGTCGGCTACACGGCCGGCTATCTCGTCCTGCTGCTCTTCGTCGCCGCACCGCTGCGCCGCTCGGGCGCCTACACGCTGCCCGACTTCGCCGAGGCCCGGCTCGCCTCCCCGGGGGTCCGGCGGCTCGCGGGGGCCTTCGTCGTCGGGGTCGGCTGGCTGTACCTGCTGCCCCAGCTCCAGGGCGCCGGGCTGACCCTGACGGTGCTCAGCGGTGCGCCCGACCGGCTGGGCGGGGTGATCGTCGCCGTCGTCGTGACCGCCATCGTCGCGGCCGGCGGCATGCGCAGCATCACCTTCGTCCAGGCCTTCCAGTTCTGGCTCAAACTCACGGCCCTCCTCGTCCCCGCCCTCTTCCTGGTGCTGGCCTGGCAGGGCGACGGCGCCCCCGGGCGCCCCTTCGAGGAACCCGCCACCTTCCGCGAGCAGCGCTCGGTCCGGGTCGACGACGCCCTCACCCTCAAGCTCGACGAGCCGCTGACGGTCACCGTCGACGGCACCGTGGACGGCCGCGCCCGCGACGGCGCCCGCGTCGCGCTGCCCGCCGGCACCCACCGCATCGAGGCCGGCACCCGTCTCACCTTCGCCGCGGACACCCCCGTCCCCGCCGCCGGGCGCGGCGCCGACGACGCCCTGTCGCCCTCCCGGGCCGAAAGCCGCACGGAACGCCCGCTGTACGCCACCTACGGCCTGATCCTGGCCACCTTCCTGGGCACCATGGGCCTGCCGCACGTCGTGGTCCGCTTCTACACCAGCCCGCACGGTGTCGCCGCCCGCCGTACCACCGTCGCCGTACTGGGCCTGATCGGCGCCTTCTACCTGCTGCCGCCCCTCTACGGCGCCCTCGGCCGCCTGTACGCCCCCGAGCTGACCCTCACCGGCGACGCCGACGCCGCCGTCCTGCTGCTGCCCGACCGGGTGATCGGGGGAGTGGGCGGCGACCTGCTCGGCGCGCTGGTCGCGGGCGGCGCCTTCGCGGCGTTCCTGTCCACCGCGTCGGGTCTCACCATGGCCGTCGCGGGCGTGCTCACCCAGGACGTGCTGCCGTCCCGCGCGGTGCCGCACTTCCGGCTCGGCACCCTGCTCGCCATGGCCGTGCCACTGGCGGCGAGCGCACTGGTCGGCGGGCTGCCGGTCGCCGACGCCGTAGGACTCGCCTTCGCCGTGTCCGCCTCCTCCTTCTGCCCGCTGCTCGTCCTCGGCATCTGGTGGCGGCGGCTCACCCCGCCCGGCGCCGCGGCCGGGATGCTGGTGGGCGGCGGCTCCGCCCTGCTCGCCGTCGCGGCCACCATGGGCGGCTTCCCCGGCGGCGGAGGCGCGCGGCACGCCCTGCTCGCCTGGCCCGCCCTGTGGTCGGTGCCGCTGGGCTTCCTCACCATGGTGCTGGTCTCCCTGGCCACCCCGGGCCGGGTACCGCCCGGGACGGCGGCGATCCTGGCCCGCTTCCACCTGCCGGAAGAACTGCGTGCGGAAGAACTGCGTGCGGAGGAGCTGCGTACGGAGGAACCACGCTCGGAGGAGCCGCGCACGGGCGACGGGACTACCGATGCCGGGCGTACGGACGGCAGGCGTACGGACGACGTGCGGGTGACGGGCGGCCCGCGCAAGGAGACGACGCGATGAGCGGCTCCGCCGGCGGCTTCCTGGCGGGCCTCGCCGTCGCCCTGCTTCCCCTGCTGGCCGCCGGCTTCTGGCTGGGGCGGCGCACGGCCCGCCCGCAGCACCTCGGCGGCCTGGGCACCCCCGTGGAGCACGCCACCTTCCAGACCCTGCACACCGCCTCGCTGGCCGCGCCGCCGCTGCGGGCGGGCCTGACCGAGGAGACCGCCGGCAAGTCGGCCCGCAAGCTGCGCTCGCTGCTGGGCACGGACGCGCTGTGCCTGACCGACCTCGAAGAGGTGCTGGTGTGGGACGGCCTCGGCACCCACCATCGCGCCGAGATCATGGAACGGCTCTCCGGTCCGCTGGAGAGCGGCCGCGGCGAGGCCTTCCGGCTCACCTGCGACACCCCGGACTGCACGGTGCGCTGGGCCGTCGTCGCCCCGCTCACCGTCGACGACCGGGTGCACGGCGCCCTCGTCGCCTGCGCGCCCCGCGAGTCCGCCGTCCTGGTCCGCGCGGCCGGGGAAGTGGCCCGCTGGGTCTCCGTCCAGCTGGAGCTGGCCGACCTGGACCGGTCCCGCACCCGCCTCATCGAGGCCGAGATCAAGGCGCTGCGCGCGCAGATCTCCCCGCACTTCATCTTCAACTCGCTCGCGGTGATCGCGTCCTTCGTGCGCACCGACCCCGAGCGCGCCCGCGAGCTGCTCCTGGAGTTCGCCGACTTCACCCGCTACTCGTTCCGCAGGCACGGCGACTTCACCACGCTCGCCGACGAGCTGCACGCCATCGACCACTACCTGGCGCTGGTGCGGGCCCGCTTCGGCGACCGCCTCGCCGTCACCCTCCAGATCGCCCCCGAGGTACTGCCGGTCGCCCTGCCCTTCCTCTGCCTCCAGCCCCTCGTGGAGAACGCCGTCAAGCACGGCCTGGAGGGCAAGGCCGACCGCTGCCGCATCCAGATCACCGCCCAGGACGCGGGCGCCGAGGCGCTGGTCGTCATCGAGGACGACGGCGCCGGCATGGACCCGGACCTGCTGCGCCGCATCCTGGCGCGCGAGGTCAGCCCGTCGGGCGGCATCGGACTGTCCAACGTCGACGACCGCCTCCGCCAGGTCTACGGAGACGACCACGGCCTCGTCATCGAGACGGCCGTCGGCGCGGGCATGAAGATCACGGTCCGGCTGCCGAAGTACCAGCCGGGCGTGCACTCGGCGGCCCGGATCGGCCGCGAGTGAGCCGGGGCGCCCCGCGAGGGGCTCAGGCGCTGCGCGTGGCCACCAGCCCCACGGTGATCAGGCCGAGCACGACCCAGCCGAACCACAGCCAGCCGTTGCTTCCGAGCGCCACCGTGTAGGCCGTCACCGCGACGAGCCCGCCGATGGTGAGCGCTCCCATCGTCTTCGTCGAACTGTCCGTGGAACCGGGCATCGCAACACCCTCCTCGTGGTCCGCTCCTCCTATGGTGCCCCGGTTCCGGCTCCGAAGGGGTGCGGACGACGAGATGCGTGCCGTCGCGGGGTCAGCTGCCCCGGGTGTTCAGCGAGGCCAGGTAGGCGTTGTACGCCGCGAGCTCCTTGTCGCCGTCGCGGTCGGCGGCCCGGTCGCTGCGCCGGGCCCGGCGCTCCTCCGAGGCGTACCACTGGAACAGCAGCGCGAGCAGCACCAGCACCGACGGGACCTCACTGAAGGCCCAGGCGATGCCGCCGGCCGCGTTCTGGTCGGAGAGCGCGTCGATACCGAGCGAGGCGGGCGGGTTCTCGAACGTGCCGACCATCGGAGAGGAGGCCATCATCAGGGCGATGCCGAAGAACGCGTGGAACGGCATGCCCGCGAACAGCTCCAGCATCCGCATCAGGTAGCCCGGCCGGTGCGGACCCGGGTCCACGCCCATGATCGGCCAGAAGAACACCACTCCGACGGCGAGGAAGTGCACCATCATCCCGATGTGCCCGGCCTGGGAGCCCATCAGGGTGTCGAAGAGCGGGGTGAAGTACAGCGCGTACAGGCTCGCGATGAACAGCGGGATCGTGAACGCCGGATGGGTGATGATCCGCATGTACCGGCTGTGCAGCAGCATCAGCAGCAGCTCACGGGGTCCCTTGCGGCCACGGCCCGCCGGGGGCAGCGCGCGCAGGGCCAGCGTGATCGGGGCGCCCAGCAGCAGCAGGATCGGCGACACCATGCTGATCACCATGTGCTGGACCATGTGCACGCTGAACATGACCATGCCGTAGTCGTTCAGCTTGGTGCACATCATCAGGGCGACGCTCAGCACCCCGGCGACGAAGGCCACGGTCCGCCCGACCGGCCACTTGTCACCGCGCCGCACCAGGCGGGCGACGCCCCAGCCGTAGAGCGCCAGCCCCACGAGGCAGGCGATCAGGAAGAAGGGGTCCGCCGACCAGGCGAGCCCTCGCCCCAGCGTGAACGGCGGCAGATCCATCGTCATGCCGTGCCCGCTGTGATCCATCCGCCGGCTCCTGTTTCGTGGGGGTTGAGCGCGGTTGCACGCCGCTTGTCCGAAGCAAGCGTAGAACCGCCCCCGGTGACATCTGCGACCGGGGGCGGCGAAACGCGCCCCTGGGGGCGCGGGGAACTGCGCGACAAGCCACAAGCGGCCCGCAGACCGCGAATCACCTCAAGGCCCGAGCTCCGACCGGCAGGTCAGAGAACACACTCCGCTTCCGCGTACCGCGCGTCCGGCACCGTCTTCAACGACTCCACCGCCTCGGCCAGCGGCACCATCTCGATGTCCGTGCCGCGCAGCGCCGTCATCTTCCCGAACTCCCCGCGGTGCACCGCCTCCACCGCGTGCCACCCGAACCGCGTCGCCAGCACCCGGTCGTACGCCGTCGGGGTACCGCCGCGCTGGACGTGTCCGAGGATCACCGGCCGGGCCTCCTTGCCGAGCCGTTCCTCCAGCTCGATGGAGAGCTGGCGGGCGATCCCGGCGAAGCGCTCGTGGCCGTAGACGTCCTTGCCGCCCTCGTCGAAGTCCATGGTGCCGGCCCTCGGCTTGGCGCCCTCCGCGGCCACCACGATCGCGAACCGCTTGCCCGCGGAGAACCGCTCGCCGACCTTCGCCGTCAGTTCGTCGATGTCGAAGGGCCGCTCCGGGACGACGACGGCGTGCGCGCCCGCCGCCATGCCCGAGTGCAGCGCGATCCATCCGGTGTGGCGGCCCATGACCTCGACGATCAGCACCCGCTGGTGGGACTCGGCGGTGGTCTTCAGCCGGTCCAGGGCCTCGGTGGCGACGGTCACGGCGGTGTCGAAGCCGAACGTGACGTCGGTGACCGCTATGTCGTTGTCGATGGTCTTCGGCACGCCGACGATCGGCAGCCCGTTGTCGGACAGCAGCCGGGCCGCCTTCAGCGTGCCCTCGCCGCCGATCGGGATGATCGCGTCGAGGCCGAGTTCCTCGACGTGGCCGCGGGCCCGCTCGACGCCGTCCCGCAGGTGCTCGGGGCGGACCCGGGACGAGCCGAGGATGGTGCCGCCGCGGGCCAGGATGCCGCCGACCGCGTCGAGGTCGAGCTTGAGGTAGTCGCACTCCAGGAGGCCCTTCCAGCCGTCCCGGAAACCGATGACCTCGTCGCCGTGGTCGACGACGGCACGGTGCACGACGGACCGGATGACGGCGTTCAGGCCGGGGCAGTCGCCGCCGGACGTGAGGACACCAATGCGCATAGCCCGAAATACCTTCTCAACGTGGCACGGGTCCGGACCGCCCTGTCCGGCTCGATCCCCGCCACCCTAGCGGCAACGGGGGGCGGGACCGAACCGTGCGTCCGCCTACTGGACGAGCCCGCTCACCTGTGCGGACGCACCATCAGAAGGGCCGCGGCGGACAGCGTCACGCAGGCTGCTGCGCGGCCGCGATGCGCTCGTTGCGGAGCGCCTCGTACCAGCGGTCGTCCGTCGGCGGCAGCGCGTTCACGTCCAGGGCCAGCTTGAGCAGGAGGTCCGCGATCTGCGGGTTCCGCGCCAGCACCGGGCCGTGCATGTACGTACCGAACACCGTGTCGTTGTACGCGCCCTCGGTGCCGTCCCCCGTGCCGTTGCCGTTGCCGAAGCGGACCTGGGCGAGCGGGCGGGCGGTGGGGCCGAGGTGGGTGACGCCCTGGTGGTTCTCGAAGCCGGTCAGCGGCGGCAGGCCGAGCCGCGGGTCGATGTCGCCGAGGACGTCGCCGACGCACCGCGCGCCCTCGCCCCGGGTCGAGACCACGTCGAGCAGGCCGAGGCCGGGCTCGCGCTGTCCGAGGTCGTTGATGAACTCATGGCCCAGGATCTGGTAGCCGGCACAGACGGAGAAGACGATGGCGCCGTTCTCCACCGCCCGGTGCAGCCCGCCGTCACGGCGCAGCCGCTCGGCCGCGAGCCGCTGCGGGCGGTCCTCGCCGCCGCCGACGAGGTAGATGTCGCCGGAGGTCGGGATCGGCTGGTCGCTGCGCACGTCGAGCCGCGCCACGTCGAGGCCGCGCTGGCGGGCCCGGCGCTCCACGACCAGGGCGTTGCCCTGGTCGCCGTAGGTGCTGAGCAGGTCCGGGTAGATCCAGACGATCCGCAGTTGGTTGTCGCTCACGAGAGTCCCCTGAAGTTGCGCGGTCAGTTGCCGACGCGGCGGCGCAGGTCCTGGAAGGCGGTGTAGTTCGCGATGACCTCGATGCGTCCCGGCGGGCACAGCTGCACCGCCTGGTCGAGGTCCTCGCAGACCTGGAACTGCTGGTTCGCGACCTCCAGGCGCACCGCGAGGTCCAGCTTCCGGTCGCCGACCACGCAGATCGGATGGCCGGACAGCCGGGTGTAATCCACGTCCCACAGCCAGGAGGTGTCCGTGCCGTCGGCGCCGCGCGCGTTCACCGAGAGGATCACCGGGGCCGGCGGCGGGTCGATCAGGGAGAAGGTCTCCAGCCAGCCCGCCGGGTTCTTGGCGAGCAGCAGACGCAGGTCACGGCCCTGGAACTGGACCACGTCGTAACGGCCGGCGACCGCCTGCACCTGGTACATGCGCTCCAGGGCGACCTGCGGCGGCACCCCGAAGACGGCGGCGACCGCGGCCGACGAGGCGGCGTTGGCCTTGTTGGCGCGGCCCGGCAGCTGGAGGTGGATCGGCCAGGCGGAGCCGTGCGGGTCCAGGACGTGGTCGCCGGACAGCGCCCAGCTCGGCGTCGGGCGGCGGAAGCCGCACTCGCCGCAGAACCAGTCGTCGCCGGGGCGCTGCATCACACCGCCGCAGGACGGGCAGGACCAGGCGTCGTCCTTCCACATCTGCCCGGCGGCGACCCAGATCACGTTGGGGGAGGAGGAGGCGGCCCACACCACCAGCGGGTCGTCGGCGTTGGCGACGATCACGGCCTTCGAACCGGCCAGGCCCTCGCGCCAGTTCTCCGCGAGCATGCGGGTCTCGGCGGCGCGGTCCAGCTGGTCGCGGGAGAGGTTGAGCAGCGCGATGCACTTCGGGTCGGTGGCCTGGGCGACGCCGACGAGGTACTTCTCGTCGACCTCGATGACCCCGTAGCGGGAGTCCGCGCCGCCCGCGAGGGCCGAGGTGATGCCGGCCGGCATGTTGGCGCCGAGCGCGTTGGAGACGACCGGTCCGGCCGCCTTGAGCGCCTCGGCGATGAGCCGGGTGGTGGTGGTCTTGCCGTTGGTCGCCGAGACCAGGGTCACGTCCAGGTGCTGGGCGAGCCGGTGGAGGAGGTCGGGGTCGAGTTTCAGCGCGACCCGGCCGCCGATCACCGAACCGCTGCCGCGCCCCGCGGCGCGCGAAGCCGCCGCGACCGCCTTGCCCGCGGTCACGGCGATCTTGGCCCGCGGCGTGAGCGGGTCCGAGTTGCCTGCCATCAGTTCTCGATCCTCCTTGCCGTACGCGCCGCGCCTGAAGCCTGTGAAGCCTGACGGCCACGTGGTGTGGACCTCAGCCTATCGAGATCCATTCGCACTCCCGAATCGCGGCACCGGCCACCGGGTTCCGGCGGTGGGCGCGTGCCGCCGGGGGACACTGGGACCTTACTCTGACCGCCATGCGACAAGGCCCCATCCCGGGCGCCCACGGGCGCGTCCGTCCCCTCAGTCTCCTCGGCGACCCCGTCCTGCACGCTCCCTGCGCGGAGGTGACGGACTTCGGCCCGGAACTCGCGGCGCTCGTGGAGGACTTGTTCGCGACCATGTACGCCGCCCACGGCGTCGGCCTGGCCGCGAACCAGATCGGCCGGGCGCTGCGCGTCTTCGTGTACGACTGCCCGGACGACGAGGAGGAGCGGCACCTCGGGCACGTCGTGAACCCGCGGCTGGTGGAGACCGGCGGGGTGGTGGTGCGCGGCCCCGAGGGCTGTCTGTCCCTGCCGGGTCTCGAGGCGGGGACCGAGCGGCACGACGAGGCGGTCGTGACGGGCTTCACGGTGCGGGGCGAGCCGGTCACCGTGCGCGGCACGGGGTTCTTCGCGCGGTGCCTCCAGCACGAGTGCGATCACCTGGAGGGGCGGGTCTACGCCGACCGCCTGACCGGCCGGCGTCACCGGAAGCTGATGCGCCAGGTGGAGCGGGCGGCCTGGCGCCGCTGAACGGGCCCGGCCGACCAGGCTCCCCGCAGCGGCTGGTCGGGGCGGTCAGAAGCCGGGGCCGCCCGCCTTGTCGCCGGCCGCGGCGAGGCGGCCCCACAGCAGGTCGGCCAGGCTGCGGACCAGCTCCTCCCGGGGGCAGGGCCGCTCGCCCAGCCACCAGTCCCCGGCGGCGTGCATCATGCCGACGATCCCGTGCCCCCAGACCCGGGCCAGCTGCTGGGTGCCCGGCCCGACGTCGAGGCGCTCCTCGATGACCTGGGCCAGTTCCTCGCCCATGCGGCGCAGCAGCGGCGCCGAGTGCCTGCCGACGTCGAAGCCCTGTTCCGACTGGTCGCCCGGAGCGCCGGCGCCCTCCGCCGGATGCATCAGGAAGCGGTACACCTGCGGGCGGGCCTCGATGGCCGCCAGATAGGTGTCCAGGGTGGACTCGACGCGCTGCCGCCGCTCCGCCGGGGCGTCCAGGGCGGCCCGCAACGAGGCGAGCAGGGCGTCCGTGTGCCGGACGGCGAGGGCGGCGTAGAGTCCGCCCTTGTCGCCGAAGTGGCGGTACAGGATGGGCTTGGTGATGCCCGCCTCGGCGGCGATGGCGTTCATCGAGGCGTGCGGACCGTCGCGCAGCACCACCCGGTCGGCGGCCTCGAGGAGCTCGCGCCGTCTGCGGTCGGCGGACGTCTGCTGTTCGGTCCGCTGTGTGGTGTCCATGTACTTCTCCCCACCCGTGCTGTTTCGGTGACGCCTGCGCAAAGTAACACTCACGGGGCGCGGCACATCGAACGGGAGGGCGAGGTGGTCCGGGGAGTTGACTTTTCCTACCCGTCGGTAACACACTCGGGGTTACCGCAAGTAACATGCACGGGCGTCACTGGAGGGGACATGGCCGAGTTCACCATGGAGCTGAGCGACGAACAGAAGGAGGTCCGGGACTGGCTGCACGGCTTCGCGGCCGACGTCATCCGTCCCGCGGCCGCCGAATGGGACGAGCGCGAGGACACTCCCTGGCCGGTCATCCAGGAGGCCGCCAAGGTCGGCATCTACTCCCTCGACTTCTACGCCCAGCAGTACTTCGACTCCACCGGCCTCGGCATCCCCATGGCCATGGAGGAGCTGTTCTGGGGCGACGCGGGCATCGCCCTGTCGATCGTCGGTACCGGCCTGGCCGCCGTGGGCGTGCTCGCCAACGGCACCGAGGAGCAGATCGGCACCTGGATCCCGCAGATGTACGGCGACGCCAACGACGTGAAGGTCGCCGCCTTCTGCTCCTCCGAGCCCGACGCCGGCTCCGACGTGGCCTCCATGCGCACCCGTGCCGTCTACGACGAGGCCAAGGACGAGTGGGTGCTCAACGGCACCAAGACCTGGGCGACCAACGGCGGCATCGCCAACGTCCACGTCGTCGTCGCGGTCGTCGACCCGGACCTGGGCTCCAAGGGCCACGCCTCCTTCATCGTGCCGCCGAACACGCCGGGGCTGTCCCAGGGCCAGAAGTTCAAGAAGCACGGCATCCGCGCCTCGCACACCGCCGAGGTCGTCCTCGACGGCGTGCGGGTGCCCGGTTCCTGCCTGCTCGGCGGCAAGGAGAAGCTGGACGCCCGCCTCGCCCGGGCCCGGGAGAAGGCCAAGAAGGGCGGCGAGCGCGTGAAGAACGCGGCGATGGCCACCTTCGAGGCGTCCCGCCCCGCCGTCGGCGCGATGGCGGTGGGCACCGCACGGGCCGCGTACGAGGTGGCGCTGGAGTACGCCCAGACCCGCGAGCAGTTCGGGCGGCCGATCATCGACAACCAGGGCGTCGCCTTCCAGCTCGCGGACATGCGGACGTCCATCGACGCGGCGCGGCTGCTGGTGTGGCGGGCGTCCTGGATGGCGATCAACGGCAAGCCGTTCACGGCGGCCGAGGGGTCGATGTCCAAGCTGTTCGCGAGCGAGACCGCGAAGAAGGTGACCGCCCAGGCGATCCAGATCCTGGGCGGCAACGGCTACACCAGGGAGTACCCGGTGGAGCGGATGCACCGCGACTCCGCGATCTACACGATCTTCGAGGGCACGAGTGAGATCCAGCGGCTGGTGATCGCGCGGACGCTGGCCGGGATGCCGATCCGCTGAGCGCCGGGTCCGGTCCGTGACGCGGCGCCCGCCCGACACGGCGGGGGGGGGGGGGGGGGGGGGGGGGGGGGGGGGGGGGCGGGGGGGGGGGGGCCGGGGGCGGCGGGGGGGGGGCCGGGGCGGGGGGGGGGGGGGGGGGGGGGGGGGGGGGGGGGGGGGCGGACTCCGGGGCGGTGGCCGCCCGCGCGGTGGTCTCCGCGGTCGCGGGGGCGCATACGGCCGTCGCGTGGAGGGTGTTTCGCCCCCGCC
>NZ_JBITFE010000017.1:0-64215 GCF_044455745.1 Streptomyces sp. NPDC051136
CCAGCACGGACACCCCAGCCGCCGGCCCGGAGGAAACCCGGCACCGCCTGACCCTGCACACCATCAACGGCAACACCGAAATCCACCAGGAATAGGCACCCCACCACCCCTCACACACCGCGAGCACCGGCGGCCCTGAGGGACACGCCACCTGGCAGTACGGAGCCTCAGGCCTCCCGACGAGCGGCACATGGTCTGACGTCGCATCGGCACCCACGACACTCTCACCGGCCCGTAACGCCTCACTGGTTCGCGTCGGCGTCGGAAGGCGAGACGCCCGCGGCCTTGTGCCCATGGAGCTGCCGCCAAAGATCGCGGGACTTCCCCAACTGGGCAAGTCCCGCTCAACGACAGGGGTCAGTCCTTTGACCACACCCCCTGCGGCCCTTGACGAGCCGCCACGTCACCGCCTCAGCGACGCCAAACTGAGAGCCGCCAGAAAGCTCGGCAACCCCCGGGGCGCAGGCCCCTGCCCGCCGTCGAACCCCGGCATGCACCGGAGCGCCCCCGCATGAAGAGATGACCGTCGGCACTCCAGCGCCAATCATGGGAGCGGGCCGGGCCGGGACCGGCGCCAAGAGGCCAGGGCCGTCGAGAACGTGCGGGAGGCAGCGATGGGACGACGTTGGCTGGTGACGGGATGCTCCTCGGGACTGGGCCGGGCGCTGGCCGAAGCAGCAGCGCGGGATGGGCACGAAGTGGCGGTCACCGCGCGCGACACCACCGCCCTCGACGACCTGGCCACTGCCTGGCCCGGACGGATCATCCCCCTCCCCCTAGAACTACGCGACTGGTGATCTGGCTCCGCTCGTGAGCGTAAGAATCAGTCCTCATTCGTCTTCCGGCAGGTGAAAGTAGACGGTGCCCGACCGCCAAGGGCCGTGTTCGGTCGGCTCTGACTCGAGCACCACGTGCTGAATCTCCGCCGGGCCCAACGCCTCGATGGCGTCTGCCAGCCGTCGCAAGAGAGCCGGAACGCTGGCGCAGCCAGGGCCAGCAGGGTTGGCCTGCGAGAAATGGCGCACGGTCCAATGCGCTGGAGTTTCCATCACGGACTGATCGTAGAACCTGCCAGCACCTGGTCAGCAGCCACCCTCTGGACCGGGTAACTCAGGTCCCGGCCAGTCGAGACCGTGATCGACCGGACAAGTGGGATCCGCTGCCAGTCAGGCAGCGGATCGCTGAGCGGCTGTCCGGAGTTGTCAGGCCCGAGGTGTGGGTGATCGACGATGCGTCGTTCCCCAAGTGCGGCAAGGCGTCGGTCGGGGTGGCCCGCCAGTACTGCGGGGCGGCCGGGAAACGGGCGAACTGCCAGGTCCCGGTCAGTGTCCATGCCGCCACCGACACGGCCTCGTGCCCGTTGGAGTGGCAGTTGTATCTGCCGCGTGAGTGGACGGACGAGCCGGAGCGGTGCCGCAGGGCAGGAGTCCCCGACGACGTGGTGCACCAGGAGAAGTGGCGTCTCGCGCTCGGCCTTCTGGACACACTCGCCGAGTGGCAGTTGAAGGCGCCGGTCGTGGTCGCCGACGCCGGCTACGGCCTCAGCACCTCCTTCCGCCTCGGTCTCCAGGAACGAGGGCTGTCCTATGTCCTGGCCCTGACCGGGAAGGAAGTCGCCCACCCGGAGGATGCCGAGCCGCACCAGCCGGCCTACGGCGGGCTCGGACCGCCCGCCCTTGCCCGCTACCGCACCCCACTGCGAGCCGTCCGCGTCCTCGCAGCGCAGGCGGGTGCGGAGCAGTTCACCGAGGTGACCTGGAGGCAGGGCAGCAAAGGCGCGATGACCTCACGGTTCGCGGTGCTGACAGCGCGGCCTGCTGGCAAGCAGCCTGTGGCCGCAGCCCAGGAAGCGGGCGGCGGCCGCAACCGCTGGGACGGTGTCCTGCCCGTCCAGACACTTTCTCGCCGAGTGGCCGGACGGCCAGGACACTCCGACCAACTACTGGATATCAAACCTGCCCGCCACCACCCCGGTCGCTGACCTGGTGCGGTGGGCGAAGATGCGCTGGCGCATCGAGCACGACTACCGCGAACTCAAGCACGGACTCGGGCTCGACCACTTCGAGGGCCGCACCTGGCGCGGCTGGCACCACCACGTCACCCTCGTCACCGCCGCCCAGGCCTTCCTCACCCTCAGGCGGCTCGACCCAAAAGCCCGCACACCAGGCTGACCCTCTACCAGGTCCTCGACGTTCTTCAGGACCTGCTGAGGTGCTGGACCGGCACCTGCACCACCTGCGGACGCCCCCTGCCCCACCCCCAAAGCAGCCGCAGACAGCTCACAACCCAACGAAGCACTACTAGGCCAGGGCCGGCTCCACGGTCCAGGCGCGGCCTCCAGCGTGGCGACGAGGATGCGCACCGCCTCCACCGCGAGCGCGGGCTCCAGCCGTACGAAGCCGCCGCGCCTGACGTCCTGGTCGTCACTACCAAAGCCCTGCTGTGTGCCGACGGATCCTCGGAGTGACCGGCGGAGCACCCCACCGTGGCGGCTCAGAGCCCGCTGTCGTTCAGGCGCGTCCGAGCCAACTGCACAAAGGACTCTGTGGCGGCCTGTAGCGCACGGTGTGCGCCCCGAGCCTCCGGGGAAGGGACGTCGTCGGAGACGATTACCTCGTCAAGGACTGCGACAGCGGCTTCGAACGCCGCGTTAGCGGCCGCGGCCACATAATCGGGTCCCTCCAGCTTGACAGCGGAGCAAGCTTTGCGGATGTCGTCCAACCCAGCGGCATTCATGAGGTCACGAGGGTGGTCGCCGTTACGACTTTTGCCGTCCGCGACCGATTCAGTCAGCGGAAGTGTCTCCTCAATGTACGCGTCGAGAGCCGACAGGAGAGAGGCGTACGCTTCGCGCGGATGTGGCCGACGTACGGCGTCGACGGGACCTCGATGGGTCGCGAGTGCTTGGGCCCGCCCGACGGCGAACGCTGCGGCGGCAGCGACCAGGGATGCGGGCACTGCAACAAGTGCAGCGGTGACTGCGGGATCCATGGCGGCCATCCTGACCTATCCGATAGGCCGGAGTACCTCAGTTCGTGACGATGCTCCCGTCTTCCATCGTCCAGCCGCAGGTTGGAACTTGCGACTCCGCATATCATCCTCCGTCGGCCGGGCACCGAGCAGGGATGAGCCCATGTCACAGGCGACGTACATGCGTACCCGTTGCCACTGCTGCATCACGGTGGCACTGCCGGCGGGGGCGCCTGCGGCCTGGCCCGGAACCACCCACCTGACCGGCCCTCTTGCCCTCAACCGCGGTTGAAGTGATGGGGTGCTCGCGATTCCCTTCCCTTCGGAGGAAAGCGAGTGACCGACGTGGACGCCACCACAACCGAAACTGCAAGATTTTCCCCCCAAGCACGTCCCTCGGCCCTGCCCCTTCCCGTGGTCCTGGCCGGAGTCGTCCTGGTGGCGATGTCCATCTCCGGCACGGCGGTCGCCCTGCCCGGCATCGGCCGGGACCTGGATGCCTCCGGCTCGGCCCTGAACTGGGTCGTCGCCGGTTACAACCTGGCCTTCGCCGCCATGACGCTGGTCGCGGGCTCGGCCGCGGACCGAGTGGGACGGCGCAGGACCTTCGTCGTCTCGGCGCTGGTCTTCTCCGGCGGCTTCCTGGTCACCGCCGTGAGCCCGTCCGTCCTGTTCACCGACGCGGCACGCATCGTCTCCGGCGCGGGCGGCGCCGGCATCATGGCCGCGGGTGGCGCCATCCTCGCCTCCTCGTACGAGGGAGCGGCCCGTAACCGGGCGTTCGCGCTGATGGGCACAATGGCGGGAATCGGCATCGCCGTCGGTCCCACGCTGTCCGGGCTGCTGATCTCCGCGACGGGATGGCGGGGCAGTTTCGTGGTCTACACGGTCGTCGGTCTGCTGATCACGTCGGGTGCGACCCGGATGGCCGAGTCCCGCGCGGCCACCGGACCGGCCGACTGGCCGGGAAGCCTGCTGTTCGTGGCCGCGCTGGCACTCCTGATGTTCGCCCTCCTGGAGGCGTCCTCCCTCGGCTGGACCCATGGCGCCGTCATCACCACGGCCGTCGGAGGACTCGTGGCGCTCGCCGTCTTCGTCGCCCTGCAACGGCTGAGCGCCTCACCCGTCCTGAGCCCCTCTCTCATCGCCAACCGCGGCTTCGTGGGCTGGAGTCTGGCCACCCTGACGACGTCGGTCGGCTTTCTGGGTGTCCTGGTCTTCCTGCCGACCTACCTCCAGGCCGCCGCCGACCTCACCCCCGCGGCGGCGGGCACGGCGATGCTGCTGCTGACCGCACCCGTCCTGGTCACACCACTGGCCGCAGCGACACTCGTCAACAAGGGCGTGTCCGCACGCAAACTGATCATGGCCGCTCTCGCGCTGGTCACCATCGGCAACCTCTGGCTGGGCACGCTCAGTCCCCAGCACACCGTCGCGGGTGTCGCGGGCCCGCTTCTCGCGATCGGCGTCGGCATGGGCGCCTCCTTCGGCATCACCGACGGGCAGGCCATGGCACTGGTGCCGGCCGACTCCGTCGGCATGGCCGCAGGCTTCCTCAACACCTTGCGCGGAGCCGCCGAGGCCATGGTGATCGCCGCGTTCGGAGCCGCACTGCTCGGCCTGCTCGGCAACCGTCTGGGCGACGGCAAGCAGGCGGCGTCGGTCAGCGCCGGGCGAATCTCCCATGTACACCGGCACGCCGAACTCGATGCCCTCACCTGGTCGTGGCGCATGACGCAACTGGGAGTGGCCGTGCTGTGCCTGCTCCTGTCCGTCACCGTCGTGGCGCTCATCCGTCACCATGGTCCACGCCCCAAGACCATCTGAACGCCGTACCGATGACGCCCGGAGGCCGCTGTGCAGGTCGACCCCGACGCCCTCCTCGCGATCGGCGACGTGGCGCGCCGCACCGGCGTGTCCGCCTCCGCGCTGCACTTCTACGAACGCAAGGGGCTGATCTTCTCCGAACGGGACGGCACCAACCAGCGTCTCTACCCGCGCCACATGCTCCGGCGCATCTCGCTGATCATCGTGGCCAAACGTCTCGGCATCCCACTCGGCGACGTGGCCGCGGTCTTCGCCACGCTGCCCGGCCACAGCGCCCCCACCCACAAGGACTGGCAGCGACTGTCTCTCGCGTGGAAACGCCAGTTGGAGGAGCGCCGCCGCGCGATCGAGGCCCTGGAACACGAACTCACTGGGTGCATCGGCTGCGGCTGTCTGTCGATGAAGGCCTGCCTGCTCCTCAACCCCGACGACTCACTCGGCGAACAGGGCCCCGGCCCGGTCCGCCTGCAACGCCGCACAGCCGCAGCGGATGGCCGCACCCCCGAGAACGACGGATCAAGCCCCTGACGACGTCCGGGGCGACCCGACCGCTGGGCGGTTGGCTGACTGTGGGTGCCCGCTGAGCGTGGAGTACGAGCCAGTCTTCGGACCGAAGGAGTGCAGGCCTCAGCGAGAACTCATGCACTGAGGCTCGAAATTGTGCTGGTCCTCACGCGGCACTCTGACCACGGCGGGTATGCGAGTACGCGGGTAGGCCCTTCTCATCGTTGTCCCGGAGGACCGCCAGCCCGCTGGTGCGCGCCGTCAGGAAAGGAATGCGTGATGTATCTCGCTCGGGAGTACCTCTTCGAAGGCCAGGCGGCCGGTGTCGCCGGCGCTATTGCTTTGATCGTGCTGATCGGCGTCATCGTGTGGAAGAAGCTGGGCTGAGGCTTCCCCTTCTGTCACTTCCACGACCAGACTGCGGCAGGACGTTCTCACCCGAGAGGTGTGCGTCGGGCGGGGAGCGGGCGACGAAGACCCCGCAGGGGCGAATGCGAAGCGGAAGGAGAACTGCCGTTTAGGGCCTCGGCGTCGTGCCGGTCATGGAAGCGATCCACGACGTACACGTGTCCGAACCCGGCCTGGTCGTGGTCGACATCGCCGCAGCCGGCGACAAGACCATGTTCACCTTCCACACAGCCCCGGCCGCCCGGTGGGCCACCACCTCAACCGAACCAGAAGACGCTGCCGAGCACGTCCGGTCGTACTGCTGGCACCCGGTAGGTATGCCAAGTAAGCGGCATGCGCCCTGATGGGGAGGGGCTGGCCAAGGATCGTCTCTACTGGTCCGTCCCGTTGCCCGACGTAGACGTAGACGTGGACGGGTCGAGGAGTTCGTTGTGGCCCGTACGGTCGGCGGCCCAGGTGGTCAGGCGCGAGCCGCAGTGGCAGGCCAGGTCGGGGCCGTGTGCGCCGGTGGGTCAGCAGCATCCCAGCCAGTCGCAGCGGATGGCGTCACGGTTGCTGGGCATCCGCCGAGTGCCGCACGGCCACCCACGGCACCGGGGTCACAGAGGATGCCAGGCGGCACCCTTCCCGTGCGGCCGGACCCGGCCGAAGACCACGTCCGCGAAATGGATGCCGAAGCCGAGGGTGTCCGGGCTCAGGAGTTCGGTGATCAGACGGCGGCGGTGGCACTCGGACTGGGTGTGGTCCGCGTCGCACACTGCGGACCACTCGGGGTGTCGTATCTGGAGGGGGGAGAGCAGGGTGTCGCCGAAGGCGAGCAGGCGCGTGCCGTGCGAGGCGATGACGAAGCCGGTGTGGCCCGCGGTGTGGCCGGGCAGGGTGAGCGCGTGGACACCGGGGAAGATCTCGTCGCCGTTGAGTACCGGTCGGGCGCGTGGTTCGAGGTCCGTCGCGGCGGCGTCGCGGTGGTCCCACTCGACTTTCGGGATGACGAAGGTGGCCCGGGTGAACAGGGGAGGTTCGACGCCGGCCCAGCCCGTGTGGTCGGTGTGGAGGCGGGTGAAGGCCACCGTCTCGATGTCTGTCGGCGACCGTCCGAGCATGGCCAGGTTGCCGGGCAGCGAGCCGCCGTGCACGGCGCCCCGGTAGGGGTGGTCAGGGTCTTCCGGTACCGCGTGCGGGCCGAAGCCGGCGTCGATCAGCAGAGCCCTCGGGCCGAGTTCGACGAGGAGGCCGCCGGTGTTGGCGACCAGCCGGTGGGTGTCGTTGAGGTAGCTGCCGTATCTGCTCCACTGGCGGTCCACGGTTGAGGGGAGGGTGCCGGCCGGTTTCAGCAGCATCGCCCCGTCGGGCACGTAGCTGACCTTCAGCTCACCCACACGCAGGGTGCACACCGCGGAGGGCCTGCGCAGTCGGTTGTCGTTCATGACGGTCTCCTCGCGGTGGAAAGCGTGGGGCGCGGCTCTGACACGGGCGGCGCGGCCGTCCGCCGCGTGGCCGTGGGCGGCCGGACCCCGCGTGCTGCTGGGCGCGCAGCGTCGGGTGCGCGGACGGTGCCGTGGCCGGGCACGGGATGGCCTACGCTGTCGTCCGCTTGCGCAGTACGGTGCCGGCGAGCAGGGCGCCGACGAGGGCGACGACGCCCGCTGCGACCATCCCCGCTTGCAGTCCGCCCAGGATGTCGGCGCGGGACGGGACGGCGCCCAAAGAGAGGGCGCCCGTGCGGGCGGCGGCGATCGCACTCAGCCCGGAGACGCCGATCGCGGCCACGTACTGCGGCAGCTGCGACAGGCCGCCGACGACGCCCTGGTCCTCCTCGGTGACGCCCGTGGTCATCACGGTGATGAAGGAGACGACGCTGAAGACGTGTCCGAGCCCCATGACCGACGAGGTGACGAGCAGGGCGGTCAGGTTCACGTCTGCGGGCAGGGTGAACATCGCGACCGTGCCGGCGCCCTGGATCAGCAGGCCCGCGGCCAGTACCTTGACCCCGCCGAACCGGCCCAGCAGCCGGGCGACGTACATGCCGCCGAGTGTCGCGGCGGCGCCCTCCCCGAGGTAACTCAGTCCGGCCTGAAGGGCGGTGAAGCCCAGCACGTCTTGCATGTACAGGCTCAGCAGCACGGTCGTACCGGCGCACATGCCGAAGGTGATGACACCGAGAAGCCCCGACCACTTGACGCAGGGCCGGTTCAGTACGGACAGCGGCACCAGCGGCTCCGGGTGACGCCGTTCGACCAGCAGGAACACGGCCAACAGGACCAGTCCGCACATGATCGGACCGAGCGCCGAGGGGCGGGTCCAGCCCTCGTCACCGCCGGTGGAGATGCCGTAGACCAGGCCGAAGAGGCCGAGGGTCGCCAGGACGGCACCCGGGATGTCCATGCGCCGGGCCGCACCGGACTGGTGGATCGACGGCAGGGCCAGCGCGCCGGCCAGCGCCAGCACACCCATCGCACACAGCACGACCATGGTCCAGCGCCAGCTGAAGCCGTTGGTGATGACACCGCCGCCGAGCGCGCCGAGCACGAAGCCCAGCGACATCACGGCGCCGTTGAGGCCGAGCGCACGGGCGCGCTTGGGGCCTTCCTGGAAGTAGCCGGTCATCAGGGCGATGGCGGACGGGGCGATCATCGCGGCAGCAGTGCCCTGGCCGATGCGGGTGGCGATCAGCATGCCGGGGCTGTCGGCGAGGGCGGCGCCGAGGGAGAACAGAGTGAAGACGGCGACGCCGAGGGTGAACAGCCGCTTGCGGCCGATCAGATCGGCGACCCGGGCGAACAGGGGCAGCAGGCTCGCCGACGGCAGCAGGCTGGCGGTGGCCACCCACTGCAGGGTGCCGGCCGAGGAGAAGCCGAGGGCGGTGCCGATGTCGGGCAGGGCGACGGTGACGATGGAGAAGTCCAAGCCGCACATGAAGGTCGCGCAGCACAGAGTGATCAGCACCAGCCACTCTCGTGTCCCGAGGGCGGCACCGTCGGCGGCGGGCCCGGGTGGCGCGGCGACGTCCTGAGCCTGCCGGGTGGATGGTGCGGATTCGGTGACGGCCATGAGTGGTCCTTCCAGGCTGTTCGACGGACCTGATCAGCCTCGAACCGGGAGCCCTGCGCAACAAGCACGATCTGTGCAACGATCGATTCGCTGGGCTCATCGTTCGAGGTCGGTGACATGAAGGACGCGGGGAGATTCGGTCATGGAACGCCAGGAGATCGAGATTTTCCTGACTCTCGCTGAAGAACTGCACTTCGGGCGGACCGCCGAGAGCGTGGGCGTCTCACAGAGCCGGGTCAGCCAGACCATCGCCAAGCTGGAGCGCCGGATCGGTGCCAAGCTGTTCGACCGCACCAGCCGTCAGGTCGCGCTCACACCAATCGGGGAGCAGCTCAAGGCCGACCTCGCGCCCGCGTGGCGGGGGGTGGGGGAAGCGGTCGCGCGGGCCATGTCGGCCGGACGGGGGATCACCGGCGCGCTGCGGATCGGCTTTTCCGGCGCGTTCACCGGCCACCTGCTGCACAACATCACCGAGGTGTTCGGGCGCCAGCACCCGGGCGTGGACGTCCAGGTTCGCCAGGTGCAGATCTCGGACCCCTTCGGTCCGCTACGCGCAGGCGACGTCGAGCTGCAGGTCACCGAGCCTCCGATCGCCGAACGCGATCTGACGCTGGGGCCGGTGTTGGTGTCGCAGCCCAGAGTGCTGCTGATGTCGTCCGCGCACCCGTTCGCGGGGCGGGACTCGGTGAGCATCGAGGACCTGGCGGAGGCGACGCTGCTGACGGTCGCCGGGAACGTGCCGGCGCACTGGCTGGACCACCACTTCCCGCGGCAGACACCGTCAGGGCGGCCCATCCCGCACGGGCAGGCGATGACGCACTGGGAGGATGCGCTCCCCCTGGTCCTGGCGGGCAAGGGCGTGACACCGGTGGCCGCCGCCGGCGCGCACTACTACAGCCGCCCCGGCCTGGTCTTCAAGCCGCTCACGGACTCCCCGGACATCGACTACGCCCTGGTCTGGCCCACCGGTCACGAGACGGCCCGGCTACGGGCGTTCGTCCGGGTGGCCATGGAGGAAGTCAGCCGAGTGGGCGGCCCGGCGCGGGCCGTGGAGAGCCTCTGGACGGGCGAGGGCCAGGGTGCCTGAGACGAGCCGCAGAAATGGCCGCTCGGTCACAGCCCAGGACCCCCGGCGTATGCCCCTCCCCCACCGCCAACAGTAGGTGATGCAGCCGTTGCCGTCGCGGTCGTTGGCCTTCTTGGTGCAGGCGTTGACGTCGGCGCGGGAGCCGGAAGGCTCGTGAAACTTGATGGTGTCCTTGTCGTTGTTCCAGATGACGTTGCAGTTCTGGCGGTAGACGACGTTCTTGGCGTCCGAGTCGGTGCCGCGGCCGCCGCGCAGGCTGACATGGGTCGCCGGGCTGCAGGGTGTGGCGCTGCCGCAGCCGCTCAAACGCCAGGCGGCCGGCTCGCCACACCACCAGCTCCCCGTTTATGGGGGCTGCCGTGCCCGTCTCATCATGGCTCTCCCGCGAGACGGTGTGCGAGGCGCAGCAGGTCTGTCAGGTGCAGCACCCGTCCGTCGAAGCCTGGGAGGGGGACATGGAGCGGCTGGGTCCAGCGGACGGGGATTGCGTCCAGCCCGTAGTACGCCCCCGCGAGGCCTCCGGTGACTGCGGCGACGGTGTCCGTGTCACCTCCGAGGTCGATCGCCGCGCGTATGGCGTCTTCAAAGCTGGTGGTGGTGCGCAGGGCCCAGACGGCGGAGCCCAGGCAGGGCCAGACGGCACCGTTGAACTCGGTCGCCTGCTCGGGGTGCCAGTCGGACGAGAGGACTACGGCGTACCGTCCACGGTGGCCGGGGTGGATGAGGCCCAGGGTGTCCGGGAGTGCGGCGAGAGGGTCGACCTCCTCGAGAGTGACGCGGATGAGTTCGTGGAAGATCGCGGTGCCCTCCCAGGCCGCTCGGTCTCCGTGGGTGAGAGCAGCGATGCGGCGCGCAGCGTCCATGGTGGCTTCCTGGCCAGCGGCCGCGAAGTGAACCGAGGAGGTCGCCGCCCGCATCAAGGAGCCGTTTCCGGCCGCTCGTTGGTTGACCTGGAAATGGATAGCGGCAGCGAGGTCCCAGGGCATGCCGTTGGTCAGGACGTCTTCCGTCTGCAAGCCGATGTCCTTCGGTTCTGACGCCGCCCACCGCTGGAAGCGGGCGAAGATGTCCGGCAGATCCAGCCCGCCCCTTTCCAGCAGGGACTCCGCGACGAGGACGGCCATCTGCGTATCGTCGGTGGCCTCGCCGGGGTCCCAGCCACCGCCTCCGCACATCTCGCCACCGGCACCGGGCGCGGGAAACCGCGCGGAGAACGCCCGCTGGGGGCCGAACTCGAAGGGGGCGCCCAGCGCGTCACCCACCGCCGAGCCGACGACCGCGCCAGCAGCCCGCTGAATCCGCTTCATTCGCGCAGGTTATCCGTGCGGTGCCGATGGCCACACATCCCCTTTGCCTCCCTCGGATCCCGAGACGTCGGAGGCGAACGCGACTCGTCCACAGAGGTGCACCGCCTGAGACACCCCCGTTCTGAGACACACGTACAGCTCAGATGACCCCATCCAGGCCGGCGTCGCCGGGCAATTGCGCGCGCGCAGCGTCGCGAATCACCGGGAACGCGGCGGTCATGTCGGTGCTCTGCCTCGAGTGCAGCAGCACTCGTCCGTTGGCCCAGCGGGCGAGCTGGGCGCGGTAGCCGCCTTCTCCAGACTTCGTTAAGGCTCGTGGGACATCTTGGATCTGGCAGGTGCGGCACGCCGGACGGCTTTCGGCGCAGGTCGCGTGGGGGCGCTGTGGCGCAGACCGTCGAGGAGGAGGCTGGTGATCTGGCGGGCTTCGTCGAGCCACCCGTCCTTCACGCGCATGGCGCAGATGCCGCCCAGGGCACGCAGCAGAGTGGGGCCGCTGACGTCGTCGCGGACCGTGCCGGCTGCGGCGCCGGCGTCGAGGAGGCGGGTGAGGGCGGCACCCATGCGGGCACGGGCGTCGTCGAAGACCGGTGAGTCGCTGGCCATGATGCTCTCCAGTGCGACCGACATTCCCTTGCCCACGGCTGCGTGGTCGACCAGGAGGAGCAGGAAGCGGGACAGTGCCTCCTGCGGGGTGTGGTGGTCCAGCAGGCGCTCGGGGGCGGCGCAGAGGTCGTCGACCTCTTTGCGGTAGACCTCCTCGATCAGTGCTTCGCGGGTCTCGAAGTGGCGGTAGAGCGTGCCGACGGCGACCCCGGCGCTGCGGGCGATCTCCTCCACGTGCGCGTCGGTGTCACCGGCGAGGAATGCTGCACGGGCGGCGGCCAGCAGGGCTTCGCGATTGCGGCGCGCGTCGGCGCGCAGCGGGCGTGATGACGACAAGGAAACCTCCGTAAGGTGAGTCCGGTTCCGTTTAGGTGTACCGTTTCCGGAGTCAGGTTCATCTTATGGAAGGACTGCCCGATGCCGGATGCCGACGAAGAGCTGAAGAGCCTGCGGGTCCTGGTCACCGGCGGCAGCCGGGGACTGGGCGCGGCGACCGCGCGTCGCTTCGTCGCCGCAGGTGCGACTGTGCTGATTGCCTCCCGCGGCCGGCCCACGGAGGACAGCGGCGCCACCTTCGTACCGGCGGATCTCTCCACACCGCAGGGGGTGGCCGAACTCGGCCGCCGCGTCATCGACCACGTGGGCGGTGTGGACGTCCTGGTGAACAACGCCGGCGCGGCGAGCCCTCCTGCGCCGACTCTGAGCCGGTCGGACGAATCCTGGCAGGCGGACCTGGGGATGAACCTCCTGAGCGCCGTGCGCCTGGACCGGGCTCTGGTGCCGGGGATGGTCGAGCGGGGCTCCGGCGTCGTCGTGCACGTCTCTTCGATCGCCAGCCAGCTGCCCCAGCGCGCGGAAGCCTCCTACGCCGCCGCCAAGGCCGCGCTGAACACCTACAGCCGCGAACTGGCCACCGAGGTCGGCGAGCACGGCGTGCGTGTGGTCTGCGTGCTGCCCGGCTTCGTCGTCACCGACGGCGCCGCCGCCCACCTGCGGCACATGGCCGAACAACAGGGCGTGAGCGCAGACGAGATCACGCGTCGGATCGTGGACCGTCTGAACGTCCCCATGGGCCGCCCCGGAGACCCCGAGGACGTCGCCGAGATGATCGCCTTCCTCGCCTCCAGCCGCGCGAAATGGCTCACCGGAGCTCAGTTCCGCGTCGACGGCGGCATCCTCCCTACCGTCTGAACACCGATCAGCGTGAAGAACAGGAACCCACCATGCCCATCGCCCTGACCTCCGTGATCATCGACGCCGCCGACATCGACACGGAGGGCGCCTTCTGGCACCGCCTGCTCGGCGGTTCGACCACCACCACACCCACCCACCACTTCATCCAGGCACCCGGCCTGCCCGTGATCGTCGTCCAGTCCGCCCCCGGCCACACCGGCCCGAGCTGGCCGGACGGCGCTCCCCAGCAGATGCACCTCGACTTCGGCGTCGAAGACCTCGCGACCGCCGACCGCGCCGCCACCGACGCCGGCGCCACCCGTCTGCGACCGACGCAGGAGATCACCGCCGACGCCAGTACCGGCAGCCGCGTGTACGCCAGCCCCGCCGGGCACCCCTTCTGCCTCCGGGCCGCCTGAGACCGCCATCGCTCACCGCAGCGCCTGCCGCAGAACGGCGTCGGCGGATGCTGCGAGCACTCTCTGAACTCGAAAGAACCACAGCGGCCTTCGAAGAACGCCGACCCCTCAGCTGACAGCCGACGTCGTGGTCGAACTGCCTCGCGGCCCGCCGATGAGTTCCGAGCGCCCTCCCGGTCTCCATGTCTGAGGAAGTCCTCCACCACCCCGGGAGATCTGATGAGCACCGTAGTGATGCACAACGTCGTGTCCCTCGACGGCTTCATCGCCGACGCGGACGACCGCGTCGGGCCGCTCTTCGACTGGTACTCCAACGGCGACCAGGAGATCGACACCGTCGTCACCAGCACGGTGTCGAAGGAGTCGGCCGACTACGTCTCGTCGATGATGGCGGGCGTCGGCGCGCTGGTGGTCGGACGGCACGTCTTCGACATGACCAACAGCTGGGAGGGCAAGCCCCCGACCGGCGACCACGTCGTCGTCGTGTCGCACCGGCCTAAGCCCCCCGGCTGGCACCCGGAAGCGCCGTTCCACTTCGTCGACGACGTGGCCGGCGCCGTCCGCAGAGCCGGGGAGCTGGCCGGAGAGCGCAACGTGGCGATCGCGGCGGGCGACGTCGGCGGTCAGGCCTTCGCACTGGGTCTGGTGGACGAGGTGGCGATGGACGTCGTGCCGGTGGTTTTCGGTACCGGCAAGCGGTACTTCGGCTCGGTCGACGCTCAGCATCTGCTGGAGGACCCGCACACGGTGATCCAGGGCCGCCGGGTCCTGCACCTGCGCTACCGCGTCCGCCGGGAGCCGGCGGCGGACGGCCGCTGATTGGCC
Source organism: Streptomyces sp. NPDC051136 (assembly GCF_044455745.1). Taxonomy (NCBI): domain Bacteria; kingdom Bacillati; phylum Actinomycetota; class Actinomycetes; order Kitasatosporales; family Streptomycetaceae; genus Streptomyces; species Streptomyces sp. NPDC051136. Next base: position 14,178 of record NZ_JBITFE010000017.1, read on the forward strand.
CCCGGCCTTCACGGCCGGCCCGTGATCCGTGCCGTACCGCCGCGCTTCAGTACGTACGTCAGGGCGGCCTTGCAGTCATGTCACTGGCGCCCCTGGCCGCAGTCCTCCTCGGCGGCCGACGGCAGCCCGATCGCGGGCAAGCCTCCCACCGTGCCCGGCCACCACAGCTACAGAAAGCCGCGCCCCCTCCTGTCTCGCGCTCTTGCAGCGCCGCAGCGACCAGGTCGTGGATGAGGAATTCTCCCGGTCCGCGGTTCTCCTTGAGCCGGGGCAGGTCTTCGGGGCCGAACCTGTCGCACGCCGTGTGCTTGGACCATTCCGCAGCGGGGTGGGCAAGTCGCCGTCGACGTCGACGTCGACAAGGTAGTCAACCTCGTGCCGCATTCCGTCGCCGTCGTCTCCGGTCCAGGTGGTGATGCCGAGCAGCCGCCGGACCTGGCGCAGGCGCCATCCCGTCTCTTCGCGTACTTGGCGGACTTCGCGGACCTGCGTGTCCGGCAGGGTCTCGCCGGGCTCCACGGGGTCCATCGGGTGGTGGTGAGCACGTGACGTGCCTGTTCATCGGCTAACGGACGGTACGGCTGGCCCGTTTTCGCGCCCGCGTGGCCGGCCGAACCGGCTCGGGCGCCGCGCACCCCGGCATTTGGCGAGGGCGCTGGAGCCGTTGGGCTGCGGGCACTACTGACTGGCACGAGCAGGTGACAGCGGCGGCCGCGAGGGGCGGTGCTCCTGCGGCCGCCCGCTGCACACTTGCGAGCGTCTCCGCTGCTCGACGCGGCCGTCGCGGGCACGGGCCAGCCGGGCGGCCTTTCGGACGTCCGGCTGGAGCCCGGGTGTCAGCTGGTGGGCATCAGGACGGTGTCGATGATGTAGACGTCGGCGTTGGCGGTCTTGACGTTGCCGCACACGACATTCGCGGAGTCGTTCACGGTGTACGACTCGTCGGAGCCCTTGGTCGTGAGCTTGCTCTTCTCCAGGGTGTCGAAGGAGCCGTCGGTCAGGTCGTTGGGTGTGAGCTTCTTGCCGACGACGTGGTAGGTGAGGATCTTCGTCAGCTGCGCCTTGTCGTTCAGGACCTCGTCCAGGGTCGCCTTGGGGATCTTGCTGAAGGCGTCGTTGGTGGGGGCGAAGACCGTGATGTTCTGTGCGTTGTTGAGGGTGTCGACCAGGCCGGCCTTCTTGACCGCGGTGACCAGGGTGGACAGGGCGGGGTTGTTGGAGGCGGCGGTGGCCACCGGGTCCTTGGCCATGCCGTCGAAGGAGCCGGCGCCGTTCTTGGGTACCGCGGAGCAGGCGGGGCCGAAGGGCTGGTCGGCCGTCGACGTCGCACCGGCGCCGCTTGTGCCGTCGTCCGAGGCCGAAGCCGAAGCCGAGGCTGGTGCGGAGGAGGACGTCTTGGCCGAGGAGTCGTTGTCGCTGTCGCTGGAACAGGCGGTGAGGGCGATGGGCAGGACCGAGGCGGCGGCCACAGTGACAGCGATACGGCGGATACGGGCGTTCATGGGGTCTTCTCCTGGGGTGGTCGCGGCGTGCCGCGGCGTTGATGGGTTGCGGGGGTGGTTCGGGCGGGTCATTCGACGGTGACGACGACGGAGTGCCAGCCGCTGGCGCCGTCGGGGACGGTTCGGGTGCGGTGTTGGGTCTGCGTCTGGCCGGTGCGGTCGGTGGCGCGGACGGTGAGGGTGTGGCCGCCTTTGGTGGCCCGCCAGGGCAGGGACCACTGTCGCCAGGTGTCGCGGGTGTCCTCGGCGGCCAGCGTGGCCTGCTGCCAGGGGCCGTCGTCGACACGGACCTCGACCTGGTCGATGCCGCGGTGCTGGGCCCAGGCGACGCCGGCGACCATGACCCAGCCCGTCTTGGGCCGGGCGAAGGGCTTCGGCGTGTCGATGCGGGACTGTGTCTTGATCGGCGCCTTGCGGGCCCAGCCCCGCTTGACCCAGTAGGAGTCGTAGGCGTCGAACGTGGTCAGCTCGATGTCTTTGATCCACTTGCAGGCGGAGACATAGCCGTACAGGCCGGGCATCACCATGCGCGCGGGGAAACCGTGCTCGAAGGGAAGGGGTTGTCCGTTCATCCCGACGGCGAGCAGGGCGTCGCGGCCGTCCATCACGTCCTCGACGGGGCTGCCGATCGTCATGCCGTCCTCCGAGCGGGCCACCAACTGGTCGGCCGGTCCGCCTCGCGACGGGGGCCTGACGCCCGACTCGGCGAGCAGGTCCGCGAGACGTACGCCTGTCCAGCGGGCGTTGCCCACGTAAGGGCCGCCCACCTCGTTGGAAACACAGGTCAGGGTGATGTCCCGTTCGACCAGATCGCGTCGCAGCAGGTCCGCGAACGACAGCGTGACCGGGCGGGTGACGCCCTTGCCGTGGATGCGCAGGCGCCATGTCCTGGCGTTGATCTTGGGGACCACCAGGGCGGTGTCCACGCGGTAGAAGGCGTTGTTCGGTGTCGTGAAGGGGCTGATGCCCGTGGCCCTCACCTGCGCGGCTTTGGGTACCGGCGCGGCCGGTGACGCCGGGGCAGGCAGGACGAGGTTCTCGCGGGAGGCCGCCGCGTCGCGGCCGCGCGCTCCGCCGACAGAGCGCCCCAGAGCGCCCGCGCCTGCCGATGCGGCGGCGGCCGCGGTGGCCGCGATGACGAACCCGCGGCGGTCCCAGCCGGCCGCCTCACCGGCGTCGGCCCCCTCTGCCGAGGGCGTGGCCCTGGCGGGGGGTATCGGCGGTCGCAGGCGTCCGCTGAGGAGGTACAGCAGCAGCGCTCCGACGAGAGCACCGGCGAGGGACGGCACCGCGTCGACGGCGCTGGAGGAGTCCGGGCGGCTGACAGCGGCCATCGCTCCGACGGCACCGATCAGCGCGACGCCGGCAGCACTGATGCGCCGGCGGCGCAGGGCGAGGACCCCGAGTGCCAGCGCGAACAGAACGAGGACGGCCAGAATGCCGAGCTGGAGCACCAGTTTGTCATCGGTCCCGAACTGCCGGATGGCCCAGTCCTTCACCGCCGCCGGGGTGCGGTCGATGGCGGCTTGCCCGACAGCGATGACCGGGCCGGCCTGCGGACGCACCCACGCCGCCACCAACTCGGCCGCCGACAGCGCGGTCACCCCGGCCAGCAGGCCGCTGAGGGCGCCCAGCGTGCCGAGCAGCACCCGGTGCCCGCGGCCCTGCCCGTCTGGTTTCAGCGTCTCGTCCGTCACACGGGGAATCCGTCTCCGGCAGGGCCGCGGATTGGTCGAACCTCATATCCGGTGAATCTTTTTCTCGCACCAATCCGTTCTGGCATCGGCTCCGTATTGACCTTGTCGGCCCGGAAGAAGACGCGAGGGTGGCCCCGTGAGAGAAATCCGCAGAGTGCCCGCGCCGCGCTGCTTCACCAGGCACTGCGCGAACCTGCTGATCGCCGTGACGGTTCCGGCGCGGAACCAGCCGCGAAACCAGTTGGGACCAATCCGCGGGCCGAGCAGTCTCGAATTCCATCTGGACAGTGCACGCCGCGGAAGGAACCTCGTGAAAGAACCGGTCTATATCGGTGCAAATCCTGCCATCGAGCCGGACCTGCAACAGCTGATCAACAGCGTTGCCCTCGGTGACCAGGAGGCCTTCGCCACCGTGTACGACACGGTGGCCCCTTCCGTGCTGGGCGTCGTGCGCAGCGTGGTGCGGGACCGGGCACAGTCGGAGGAGGTCATGCAAGAGGTGCTGGTGGAGGTGTGGCGCACGGCTGCGCGTTATCGCCCGGACCGGGGCAGCGCGGTCAACTGGATCCTCACGCTGGCCCACCGGCGGGCGGTGGACCGCGTCCGGTCCGTCGAGGCGTCGGCGGCACGCGAGAACAAGGCCGCGCTGCTGGACCGACTGCCGGAGTACGACGAGGTCACCGAGCAGGTCTACACCCGGCTTGAGCGCGAGCAGGTGCGCCGCTGTCTGCGCACCCTGACGGACCTGCAGCGCCAAGCCGTGACCTTGGCCTACTACCGCGGGCTGACCTACCGGCAGGTGGCCGAGGCCCTGGCGCTGCCCTTGGGGACGGTCAAGACCCGTCTGCGGGACGGACTGATCCGGCTGCGTGACTGCCTGGGGGTGACCGCGTGAGGACAATCGAGAATCTGCACGCCTTGACCGGTGCGTACGCGCTGCACGCGCTCGGTGAGGACGAGCGTGCCGCCTTCCGCCGCCACATGGAGAACTGCCCACCGTGCGCGCAGGAGGTCGCCGAATTCTCCGCCACGGCGGCACGCCTGGGACTGGCGGAGTCCGATGCCCCTCGTCCTGATTCGCGTGAGCAGGTGCTGCGCCGTATCGCCGGGGTGCGGCAGGAATCGCCGCGGACGGTGGAGCCGGCGCGGCCGCGGTGGACGGCGGCGCTGCGTGCCCGGCGCGCCTCCCCGTGGGCATTGACCGCGTGTATCGCCGCGGCAGCGGCCTTCGGCGGCCTCGCTGCCTGGCAGCAGGAACAGGCAGACCAGGCGCGCACCCAGGCTCACCGCGCGCAGGCGCACGCCGAGGCCATCACTTCCGTGCTGGCCGCTCCCGACGCGCACACCACGACAGCCCGCCTCGCCGGCGGCGCCAGTGCCACCGTCGTCACCTCCCGCAGCCTCAACCAGGGCGTCTTCGTCTCCGCAAGGATGAGTCCGCCACCGAGTGGCAAGGTGTACCAGTTGTGGCTGGACGATCACGGCACCATGCGCTCCGTCGGCCTGATGGACTCGGACCGCACCAGCCAGACCGTGCTTCTGCACGGCCCGGTGGAGAAAGCTTCTGCTCTGGGCATGACCGTCGAACCGGCCGGAGGCTCCGACCGTCCGACATCGGCCCCGATCGCCCTGATGTCCCTCCCGGCCTGAAGCCCGCCTCGGCCCCTCCTCGGGCGGGAGGGGACGGGGCGTCAATCCTCACCTTCCCGGTGGCAGCAGGAAGACACATCAGAAGAGGACGGGATCGTCGGACCGGGGTCGTCCCCCGAAGAAGGCCAGTTACAGCTGCATGGTTGCCTCAGGCGGCCTGCGCCTCGATCGCCGCGGGCGTGGGCGCGGCCGCGGTTCGCTGCCGGGGAGGGGGACGACTGGCGGAAGGTACACACCTCCCGCTGACTGGCTTTGTTCACGGGTAGCGGCTCTGGCACAACCGCTGTGGTGAGGCCACGCTGAGTGACGGCTCAGCTCACGGGTGGCCAATCCCGGTGGCGAGAACGAACCGCTGGTCAGTCCCGCGCCTCGGCTCCCGGTCCCTTGTTGAGAGGTCGTCTCGTTTGTTGCCGCAGGGACAGGAAGCGAGCTCGGTGCGTTCGGATGTTCAGGGGCAGGGAGTTCCGTTGATGGGCGGCGTAGGACGGTTCAGCCGCCAAACCACGGCGATCCCGCTGCCCGAGGGAACTGCGGGCGGCGTTCCCCGTTCACGCAGGACCTCGGTGAAGCCCAACCGGCGTGGAATCGCGGCACTGGAGGCGTTGGACAGGTCGTGCGTGATTTCCAGGTACTCCACATCCGGCAAGGTGAACATCTCGGTGACCATGGCCGCCGTTGCTCTGGTGGCGATGCCCTGTCCAGTGGCGGCAGGGTGCAGCCAATACCCCATGCGCCGGCCCTGAGGCTCGGCCCCACGGTAGGTCTGGCACATGCCAATGAGACTGCCGTCCTTGGCGATGGCGTAGTTGTACACGTCACCGCTTGCCCACTTCGACTCGGACGTCGCGAGGAACTCGCGGGTGCTCTTCGCACTGTGACGGGCGACCCACGACTCCCAGGGGCGCAAGTGGTCCAGAGACTCCTCGATCAACTTGAATGCCGGAGCGAAGTCACTCTGCCCCCGCCAGCACCGCAGGACGAAGTCTCCGCACTCGATGATCTGCCTCGGTCGGTCCATGACGGCCATGCTTGCCCGTAGAACTGTCCGCTGCAACGGGATACGGAGAACTGGTGGACCGTCTACCTGGCAAGACGGCGATAGCAGATCAGGGCGGCGGCGATCCCGGCGAAGGCCAGGAAGTGTTCCGCCTTGCGCTCGTAACGGCGGTGCAGCCGGCGGCATCCGGCGAACCACGCCACCGTGCGCTCCACGGTCCAACGATTGCGGCCCAGCCGCTGGGAGGAGTCGATGCCTCTGCGGGCGATGCGCGGAGTGATGTTCCGGGAGCGGAGCCACCGGCGCAGATGGTCGTAGTCGTAGCCCTTGTCCCGTGGAGCGTGGCGGGGCGTCGCCGACGGGGCCCGCACCGGGACCGGATCGGCGGGATACCCCGCACTAAAGGCTCCAGACCCTGACTGTCGTGGGTATTCGCGGCGGAGATGCCGATAGACAAGGGCAGACCGGTCCGCGCAGTGATCAAATGATTTTTGATCCCTTCTTGCCACGATCTACGGGATTCGGACCCGCGAGGTCCCCCCTTTCGCTGCCCGCATGTCGACCGAGTCGATCGCGCACCGCGACCAGTCCAAGGCTCCGCGGGCGCCGAGTTCGTCCAGAACCAGGCGATGGAGCTTGCCCCACACCCGGGCCCGGCTCCACTCGGTGAACCGCCGGTGCGCAGTCGGACCGGAAGGACCAAAACCCGGCGGTAGTTGCCGCCACGTGCAGCCCGTCGTGGCCACGAACACGATCGCCGCCAGCACCTGCCGGTCCCCATACCTGCGCCGGCCACCACCCTGGGGTCGTACCGGAGCAGCCGGAACCACCCGCTGGAACAACTCCCACAACCCATCCGGCACCAGACGCTCCGCCATCGCTATCAGAGCCGCCAGCCTAGTGGTCAAACCAGTTGAGATGACCTCTGAGAAACTGCTTCGCCGCCTCAACCGCTTCTCCGTTGAGTTCCTCGACGGAGACTCCCCAGCTCTCCTCCCAGCCGTCCAGGTTGTGCGCGCAGTGCACAAGGGGTTCTAGCTCTTCGGGGTAGCCGAGGTCATAGGCGATGTCCGCCCAGATGAGGTGAGTGCCGGCGGCGGGATCCAGGGACCCGTCGGCAATCTGACCAGCGATCCAGTAGGCCATCGCCCACTTTGCGGCTCGGGGGTCCGCGGGCGGGTGGAAGAGCAGTCCCAGTTCGTCCAGTACCTGGTCGAAGAGCTCTGGCGCTTCAGGCTCTTCGCTCCGAAGGAGTCCCGCCAGCATGGCCAGGGACGGGCTCTCGACCCCGGCTGTCAGCGCGTCGAGACCTGCCTGAATGAGTCTGTCTGACCCGACATGCCTGCCAAATGCCCTCTCGCGCGCGATGTGTCTGAACTGATCCAGGGCGTCATCGCTGGTCATCAAGGTCTTCTCCGTCGGCATCTGGGAGGGGAAGGCTTGCACATCCGCCGTCGCCGCTGCCATCGAGTTCCTCCCGTTGTCGGTGACCAGGACATGAGGACGCGCTTCCGCACGAGAGCGAAGCCTGTGCGGCCGAACATGTGGCGCTTGAATATTTTGATCCGGTTGACGTGTCCTTCGACGACGCCTGAAATCCAGGGCAGAGTCAGGCCGGCGATGACGGCGTCGCGGTCGCGGTCGATGCCTGCGGCGAGGGTGTGGAGGCTTGGCAGGTCGTCCCCGGACGGCGTCGAGCCAGTCAGGCAGGCGCTCGCCCTAGCGCTCAGTGAGCATGGTCGCGAAGGAGCGGACGTGCGCGGTGAGGGCGTCGAGTTCTGAGCAGTGCGCCCGGACGGCCTTGATCTGGAGTTGTTCGGTCTCGGTGAGGGTCCCGGACGGCGGAGGATCCATCCGGCGACGGTCCTGGGCGAGGGCGGCCGGGCGGTCACCGGGTGCGGTGCGGTGCGCTTGTCGTGCAGGTAGGCGCGGACGCGCTGGCGGCTGCCCTTGTACCCGAGTGGCACGATCCCCTCCCCTAGCTTCCAGGCGTTGGTGCAGGCCTCGTTCCAGCGGTCGTCAAGGTAGGGCTTGTAGTCGTCGAAGACGGAGGGCCGTTCTGCCGCTGACCGGTGAACAGCCCTTCCGGCATTGCGGCGTCGGCGAGCTGCTTGACGGTGCGGTAGGTCATCTCGAGCTGCTGCTGCCCCGAGCGCCGGCTGTGCCCCGCCGCCAGCGGTGTCCGCGTGGCCAAGGAGAACAGCCGGAGTGGCCTCGGAGTCGGGTCCGGGTTCAGGAGCCGTGGGGACCAGAGCGCGGAGGCAGCGACGGGTGCATCGGGATCGTCCCGCGCTGCGCCGAAGGTCGGCTCGGCCAACTGCCGGTATGTCCCGTTGCCAACCCTGTGCCGCAGGCTCCGCAGCCCCGCCGCCGGCACAGCAGTAGACCGTCTCCCGCTTCCGGCGGACGTTCCCCCGTGGCACCACATCCGCCTTCCCCCGCGTTCGGTTCAGTTGTTCGGCATCCGTTTGTTCAATACCCGAGCCCGATCCCGAACAACGCGTACCAGCTAGGAAAGGGGTGGACATCAGTCCGCAACAACAGCCGCAGAGACAACGAAATGGGGAGACGATGCGAACCCGAACGAGAATCGCAAGCGCCCTCGGCGCCTCGGCCCTGATGATCGGCGCGCTGTCTGTGTCACCCGCCCAGGCGACGGAGCAGGGTGGTACCGGGACGCAGGCCTACTGCCAGACATGGATCGACGGTGCCTGGGGCAAGGCCAGTTGCTACAACAACTTCGGCTACGACCGCACTGCCTGGATCCTGGTGACCTGCGTCGACTTCTGGGACCCGGACGTGCGCGACACGGCGGTCGTACAGAACGGCTCGACAGCGACCCTTACGGGTAACTGCTGGGGCGCTGTCCAGAAGGTCGAGGCGGGCTGGGAGTAATCACGCGGCATGCCGGGTCCACCTGCGCATGGGTGGACCCGGTGCTGCACACCGAAGGTTCCAGCTTCCCGGTCTCTATGACAAGCGCAAGCTGGCTGAGGGGAACGTCGTCTCCTGCATGCTGCGACAGCCTCGGCCGCGGTGGGCTGTGGTCAGCGCTAGAGAGGTCGAGTAGCAGGGCGTGGAACAGGGGCGCGTCGGGGAAGCGCGGGAATGAGCAGCCTGCCCCACCAGGAGAAGCCGGGCGCGAGCGGGGCGCCATAGGCGTAGCCGACGGCTTGGTCGCGGTCGTGGCCGACCACTCAGGTTCAGCCGAGGCGGCGGCTCCAGCAGCAGTGGGCGGACCTGGGCAGCCTGGTGAGGGCCGTAGTGCTGTAGGTCGAGAGGTCGAGCGCGGTCACGGGCGGGACTCCTGGGCGGTGAGGGTGCGGCGGACGGTGGCCAGCTGGCCGGTGATGCGGCGGCTGTCGAGCAGCAAGGCGTCGAGGCCGGCGGCGGTCGCCTCGGCCTGTTCGCGCTCGCTGCGGGCCGGCTGCAGTTCGGCCAGTTGCACGGTGCCGTACGGGTGGTTGCGGCGTATCGCTGTGGGGATCAGGGCGGAGGGTCTGGACGGTGGCGGCCTCGGCGCGGTCGTAGCGGCCCAGTGCCTGGTGGGTGAGGGCGGCCAGCCCGGACAGCTCAGCCGGGGTGAGGAACGCCGGCCACGCCAGTGCCGGGGCGGACGGGTCGATGCGGTCGTAGGCGCGCCCGGTGGCCAGCAGACAGCGGGCGGCCGCAGTGCGCTCGGCTGTGCGGGGCTGGCCGACGGCGAGGCGGGCGTGCAGCGGGGCGGCGAGATGCGGGTCCTGGCGGGCGCGGCGGTTGTCCAGGGCGGCGCGCGGAGCGCGCAAGAGGGCTGAATCTTGTCAGGCTAGGCCTGACACGTCCTGCGTCAGGCCTAGCCTGACGGCATGACGGACACGCCCGATCCCGACGCTGACCGCTGCGCATACGGCCGCACCGCGCTGGCCCGCCTCGCCCTGTCGGCGGAGCAGCGCGAGCTCGCCGACAGGGCCTTGGCGGGTGTCCCCACGACGCATGACGTGTGGGCCCGGCCCGGAGAGGTGGTGGGTACTGCGCTCGGCCTGGTGCATCACGCCCAGGAGGTGCCGGCCCAGGCCGTGGTGTACGAACGGCAGAAGCACACCAACCGGGAGGTCATCGGCGAACGGCTCGACGTGAAGAGGCTGTCCGCGCACGAGCGGTACAAGGAGACCGTCGCGGAGTGGCAACTCGCCCTCCAGCAGCCTTACTACCCCGCTCCGCCGGGCGCCCCTGCACGCGGTCCGCTTCTGCAGGAGGCCGCGTACGCGCCCGCCAGGGCCGGTCAGAGACTCGACGCGTGGGTGCGCGAGCACATCCCGTCCCACCGGGAGACGGACCACTCCGTCACCGGCCATCTGCCGGTCCTGAACACGGCGGAGGAGATGGCGCAGGTACTCGATGGCCTCAATCACCCGTACGGCGACATGTGTACGCCTCCGGATCCACTGGCCCGCGCCCGCTTGACCGAGCGCAAGGCTGCGCTGCTCGACTGCATCGCCGCGGAAGAAGGACGCGCTGAAGCCGCGCAGCAGGCTGAGGAGGTCCGGGCTCTCGCCGTTCTGCTCCGTGCCGAAGCCCGAGAGTCCGGTGAGGGGACGTCATGACCGTACGGACACTGCCCGATGGGATGCCGCCGGCTGCCCTGGTGCCGCCCTGCGCGCTGGGCGGACTGTGGGCCGTGCGGCACGGGCAGAGCACGGCCAACGTCGCCTTCGCCGCGGCGGAGGATTCCGGCACCACCGTGCCGGTGCCCGGCCGGGACCGGGACGTTCCGCTGTCCGACCTGGGCGCCGTGCAGGCGGTCGCGCTGGGCGACTGGCTGGCCGGGCAGGCACCGGAGGCCGGACCGGACCTGGTGGTCTGCTCCCCTTATGTGCGCGCGATGCAGACGTGGGAGGGGATGGCGGCCCGTGCTGCCGATCTCGGTGGGCCGCAGCTGGACATGCTCGTCGACGAGCGGTTGCGGGACCGGGAGATGGGCGTCTTCGAGCTGCACCCCCCGGCGGCGCTGCGGGCCCGGTCCCCGCAGGAGGCGGACCGCCGGGACCTGGTCGGTGAGTGGTGCTACCGGCCGCCGGGCGGGGAGGCTTTCGCCGACGTCGCCGTACGCGTGGGCCAGTTCGTCTCCGACCTGGGGCGGGCCGCGCCTGGGCGGCGGGTCCTGGTCGTAGCGCACGACGGAGTGGTCATCGCCCTGCGCCACGTCCTCGCCGGGATCGGCGCCGTCGCGCCCGCGGAACTGCCGCCGGTCCCGAACGCTTCGGTGTCGCACTGGAACGGCGACGGCCATCAGCTGCGTCTGGCCGTTTGGGGCGACACCGCCCACCTGACGTCGCTGAACGACATGGAAGGAACGACGCACGTATGAACGACGACTCCCCCGACGACTCCCCCACCGACCCCATCCTCGCTCACGTCGATCCGGTCCCCGGCGGACTGTACGGGGACCAGGCCTACGAGGCAGCCCTCGCCGACCTTCGGTCGGCCGTGGCAGAGGTCTCCGCCGCCCTGCGCGAGGCCGACGGCGCGCACGTCGAGCAGCTCACCCGCTACCAGCAGGACCTGGGCCGGGCCCAGCTCCAGCTGCGCCCGGACGACACCGACGCCCTGGAGCGCGCTCACGCTCTGTCCCGGACGGTGCGCCGCTACCTGGCCGACGAGACCGCGTGAGTCCGACCACCGAGGGTCAGCTGCCGCCGGAGGAGAACCGGCGCATCTTCCGCGAGCAGATCGCACCCGTCTACCTGGACGGCTGCACCCCGCAGCAGGCGCCGGTCGTGGTGATCGTGGCCGGTCAGACCGGGGCGGGAAAGACGGCCGTCACCCGCATGGTGAAGGACACCCTGGAGCGCAACGGGCAGGCGGCCTGGATCAACATGGACTTCTACAACCCGCACCACCCCGACTACGCACGCTGGCAGGCCCAACGGCCGCAGGAGGCCGACGCCCTGGTCCGGCCGGACGGAGACGCGTGGTGGGAGCAGGCCCAGCAGTACGCGCTGGAGCGCGGCTTCCACATCCTGCTGGAATCCGCCGTGGTCACCCCGGCCGAGTACGAGGACATCTGCCGCCGCATCCGGTCCGCGCAACTGCCGCCCGGTGTCGCCCCGTACCGGATCGAGACGGCCTTCGTCGCCGTACCCGGCCCGATCAGCCGGCTGGGCATCATGTCCCGCTACTTGGAGGAACTCCAGGAGCGCGGACACGGCCGCAGGGTCGACCCCGTGATTCATGACGCCGCTCTCGCCGGAGTGGTCCGCGGCGCGACGGCCTTCGAGGCGGAAGGGCTGGGGGACTACGCGGCCGTGCTGCGCCGCAACGGCTTTACCGTTCACTCCCAGCCCATCGCCTCCGGCCAGGGAACGCCGGAGGACCAGCTGACCCTCGTCGCCGCGATCAGGAGCGAACACGCCCGCGTTCAGTCGCCCGCCGAAGCTGCCCAGTTCGCCGCCCGGCACGCGGCCGCGACTCTGATTGCGCCCGACTTCGCGATACCGGAGCTGGAGTACATCGCCCAGGCAGCCGCCCCGCTTCTCCCCCCTCCCACCACACCGTGGCGGGAGGCCTCAGCCCGTGCTGCTCAACTGCGCGGCACCGCTCCGGCCGAGCCCGACCCGACGTTGCTCGCCCACACCGACACCGACGTCGTGCAGCTCCTCGCACACACCCTCGTCGACCGCCATGCGGCCCTGTCCTCAGGCACCGCACAGACCGCCGCGCGGCATGAGGCAGCTGCCGAGCGACTGCTTGGGGAGCTCGCCCGGCGCGCGACGCTCACGCCCGACCAGCGGGCACAGGAGCACCAGCAGCGCCAAGTCGTGCACACGGCCGCGCACCGCGCCGTCAGCGAGCCGGGCTCGGCTCTGCCTGCCCGGCCCAGCGCCGCGGCGGCACGTAGCCGTTCTACCACCGCTCCCCTGGGGCCGGCCGGCGCACTCGCGGCGCCCGGCCCCAGCCCGGCTCGCCGACCCAACAGCGGCACAGAGCAGCGCCGCGGCCGCGGCCGCGGCAAGTAGTCAGAGACCCGTCGGGGCCGGCACCCGAACCTTCGGTCCGGGTGACCGGGGGTTTCCGGCCGAGATCGTGCGCCTTCCGGAGCCTCCTGCACGGGTTCCGCCTGACTGCGACCGTTCGCCGGGCCTCCGTCTCACGAACAGCCCGAGCCCCTTGCCCGGTGTCCGGAGCGGTGCGGTGCGTGCGGTGCGGTGCGGTGCGGTGAACAATCACATGTGGAACATCGCGACACCGGCCGGCCGGACGGGCCGTCAGGACGGCGACAGCTGCCCGCACGAGGCGTCTTCCGCCGGACCGAGGAGCCGGCTCATGCCGAGCCGGACCGAGAGGGCCGGGCCGAAAGTCGTCTCCCCGCTGCCGGTGATCTCCGCAGGCCACGACACTTGTGGGGGAACAGCTCGGATCGGGGGAGACATGCCACGTAAAGAGTCACCGCTTCCTTTGGACGACGGCCCGGTGGTGCAGTTCGCCGCGGAGCTCAGGGAACTTCGCCGGGCAGCGGGCGGGCCCTCCTACCGCGATCTCGCGAGACGGGCGCACTACTCGGTGGCGACGCTGTCGAGCGCTGCGGCGGGCCGGCGGCTGCCGTCCCTGGAGGTGACGCGGGGGTATGTCGGCGCTTGCGGTGGCGACGTGGAGCGGTGGGAAGCCCTCTGGCACACCACGGCCGCCGCCGTCGCTCTCGCCGGGGATCCGGCGGACGACGCCGCTCCCCCACCGGATCAGGACGACTCGCCTTATCCGGGGCTGGCCTCCTTCGGTTCTCGGCACAGCCGGATCTTTTTCGGCCGCGAACGAGTGGTGGAGCAGTTGCGGCGGCGGCTCACGGAGCAACGGTTCATCGCCCTGTTCGGTGCCTCGGGGGCGGGTAAGTCCTCTGTGCTGGACGCCGGATTGTCACCGTATCTGCGAGCCGGGGGCCAGGCCGTCGTCACGCTCACCCCAGGTGTCCGGCCCCTGGAGGAACTGGCCGTGCGTCTGTCGGGTCATGGTGCCAACACGCCGGGGCGGCTGCTCAAAGAGCTGCAAGCAGACCCGAGGAACCTGCACCCCCTGCTCCGTCAGATCGTCGCCGAGGATCCCGGACGGGACGAAGTGATCCTCATCGTCGACCAGTTCGAGGAACTCTTCACGCTCTGCTCCCGCCGTGAGGAACGTGACCACTTCATCGAAGCCCTCCTCCTGGCCGCCCGCGCCGAGAGCAGTGTGTGCCGCATCGTGCTGGGAGTCCGGGCGGACTTCTACGCCTCCTGCATCGCCCATGTCGCCCTCGCCAGGGCCCTGGACGCGGCGATGGTGACGCTGGGCCCGATGGACTCCGAGGAACTCCACCGAGCCATCTGCCGTCCCGCGGAGGCGGTCGGGTGCCGAGCCGAAGGGCGGCTGCTGGCCTACCTGATCGCTCAGGCCAAGGGCAACGCCGGGATGCTCCCACTGCTCTCCCATGCACTCCGGGAGACATGGAGGCACCGCCGGGGCACGCTGCTGACGATGGAGGCCTGCCGGAGTGCGGGATTCATCGAGCATGCCCTGGCGCATACCGCCGAACGCTTCTACGAGGCGCTCAGCCTGCCCCAGAAGGAAGCAGCCAGGCACCTCTTCCTTCGGCTCGTCGCCCCAGGGGAGGGCATCGAGTACAGCAAGCGCCGCGTCGCCCGATTCGAGTTGCCCCCCGACCCGGACACGGTGACGGTCGTCGAACGGGCCGCCACCGAACGGCTGATCACCGTGGACGGCCAGCACGTGGATCTGACCCACGAAGCCCTCATCCGGTGGTGGCCGAGACTCGGCGACTGGCTCACCGAGAACCGCGAACTCCTCCACACCCGTCGGCAGTTGACGGAAACGGCCGCTACCTGGGCGCACCTGGAACAGGATCCGGGCGCCCTGCTACGAGGGACCCGCCTGGAGGCGGTTCGTCCTCTGGCCCAGGCCGAGGACGCGGGCCTCACCCCGCGCGAGGGGGAATTCCTCGAGGCGAGCCTGGCGGCGGAGCGCGCGGACCGGACCGCCGCGACCCGACGCAAACGCTTACGGCGCCTGCTGATCGCCGCGTCGGCGGTGCTGCTCGCCATCTCCCTGGCCACCTCCGTCCTCGCCATACACGCCGGCCGCAAGGTTACGGCGCAGCGCGACGAAGCCGTTGCCCACAATGCGAGCACGGCGGCAACCGCGCTGACGCGCCGGTCACCCGGCCTCGCCATCCAGATCGCCCTGGCCGCCCATCGACTGCAGCCCAACCAGCACAGCCGCGACGCGCTTCTCAGCACCCTGATGTTCCCGTGGACCGCGCACCGAGCCGAGATGTACGCCATGGACGTCAGCCCGGACGGCGGCATCCTGGCGACGGCAGGACGGGACCGCGTCGTGCGCCTGTGGGACCTGCACACCGCACGGCGCGCCAACGGCACAGCCGTGCTCACCGGCCACAGGGACGCCGTCTACGCGGTCGCCATGCACCCGCATCGCCCCGTACTGGCCAGCGCGGGAGCCGACGGATCGTTGATCCTGTGGGACATCAGCGACCCGCACCGGCCGCACCGGACCGCCACCTTGCGGACACACATGAAGACCGTACGCGCGCTCGCCTTCAGCCCTTCGGGGCAGACCCTCGTCAGCGCCGGCAGCGAGGGGAACGTGGTGCTGTGGAACACCCGGTCTGTCAGCAAGCCCGTCCGCGGCGTCAGTCTGCGCGGTCATCGGGACGAAGTTCGGTCCGTGGCCTTCAGTGCGGACGGACGGCTGCTGGCGAGCGCGGGGGGCGGCGACGAACGCGTCATCCTTTGGGACACCACCTCTCCGGACCACCCCGTCGAGCGTGCGGACTGGCGGGCGCACAGCACGACCGCTCTCTCCGTTGCCTTCAACCCGCGCACCGGCGTCCTCGCCACGTCCGGCGGCGGGGACCGGCCAGTGAAACTGTGGCGTGTCGCGGGGACGCGCCAACCGGTGCTGCTCGCCGCGCTGGACGGGCCCACCGACGTGGTCGGCAGTGTGGGTTTCAGCCCCGACGGCCGCCTGCTGACGGCGGGCAGTGACGACCGCACCGCCCGGATCTGGCGAGTGCCGGCACACGGACGGCCGCGGCGAGAGGCCGTGCTCACGGGATTCACCACGGCGGTGCTGGGGGTCAGGTTCACTCCGGACGGCAAACAGGTGGTCACCGGTGTCTTCGACGGGACCACCCATACCCTGTCGGCCGATTTCGGCGGGGCCGTCGCCCACGCGTGCAGCTACGCGGGCCGACCCTTGACCCACGAGCAGTGGCGGCGCTACCTGAGCAACGTGCCCTACCGTCGGCCGTGTTGACGACCTCGCATCCCGCACCGTGGTCGCGCCATCGCGCCGCACCGCACCGAGAAGGCGCGCCTCGCCCAACCAGGGGGTAGCGCCCCAGGCCAGCCGCAGCGGCTCCGCACGGTCAGGAACGGCCGTCGCGGTGTCAGTCGAGCGTTGCCGCGACGGCCGGAGCGAGCAGGTCCGCGATCTCCTCCGGAGACGGGTGTGTCAGGGAGGGGATGCGCAGGATGTAGCGGCCCAGGGCCAGGCCGAGGAGCTGTGAGGCCACCAGTGCCGCCCGGGCCGGCGCTCCTTGCGGGCCGATGACTGGGACGAGCGCCGGGCCCACCTGGCTGGCGAAGACTTCCCGCATGCGGGCGGCCGCATGGTCGGCCGTCACGGCGGACCGGAGCAGCAGCAGCAGCGTGTCGCCCGCCGGGGCCCGTTCCCAACGGTCGAGGAAGGTCACGACCAGCGTGCGCGCAAGCTGTTCGCGCGGCACGGCCGTGAAATCGGGCAGGTGCAGGTCGACGGCGAGCGCGGCCTCGAAGAGGCGTTCCTTGTTGCCGTAGTAGCGCATGACCATCGACGGGTCGATGTTCGCGTCCGCGGCGACGGCGCGGATGGTGGTGCGGTCGTAGCCCTGCTCCGCGAAGCGCCGCCTGGCCGCGTCCAGGATCGCCGCCCGGGTGCGGCTCGAGCGGCGCGCCGCACCCTCGTTCTCGGGTGCTGTCTCCCTGTTCCCAGTCATGCCAACAACTGTAGGCCAACAGGTGTTGACATGCCATCGGCGCAGGTTCATTCTCAATGCCAACAGTTGTTTGCCAACGGCTGTTGGCAAGAAAAATCGGAGGCAAAGCCGTGAACGCCACCGCACAGCCCGCTGCTCTCCCCGCCCGAACCGGGGTGGCCATCGTCGGCGCCGGTCCCACGGGCCTGGCCCTCGCGCTCACCCTCGCTACCGAGGGCGTCGACTTCGTGCTGCTGGACCGGCTCGCCGAGGGCGCCAACACCTCCCGTGCCGCTGTCGTCCACGCCCGCACCCTCGAGGTGCTCGACGAGTTGGGTGCGGCCTCCCCGCTGGTCGAAGAGGGCCTGAAGGTCGAGGAGTTCGCGGTCCGCGACGGAGCCAGGAAACTGCTCACCGTCCCCTTCGGCGCGCTGCCGACCGCCTACCCGTACACCTTGATGCTCGAGCAGTACAAGACCGAGGCTCTGCTGCTCGCCCGCCTTCGCCAGCTCGGCCGTGATGTGCACCGGCCTTACGAGGTCGAGTCTCTCGCGCAGGACGCGGACGGTGTGACCCTCACCTTGGCCGGCGGGCAGACTCTGCGCGCCGACTACGCGGTCGGTGCCGACGGCATGCACAGTTCGGTGCGCGAGGCGGCCGGCATCGGCTTCAGCGGCAGTGCGTACGAGGAGTCCTTCGTACTGGCAGACGTCGAGATGGACTGGGCACCGGGGCCGAAGGAGGTCTCGCTGACCTTCGGCACGGCAGGTCTGACCGTCGTCGCGCCGCTGCCCGGCGGCCACTACCGTGTCGTCGCCACCTGTGCCGAGGCCCCGGCGGAGCCCGAACTGAGGTTCTTGCAGCGGCTGCTCGACGAACGCCTGCCGGATCAGGCACGGGCACACCGGGTGACCTGGTCCTCGCGATTCCGCATCCACCACCGGGTGGCGGACTCCTACCGCGCGGGTCGGCTGCTGCTCGCCGGGGACGCCGCGCATGTGCACAGCCCGGCCGGCGGGCAGGGCATGAACACCGGCATCCAGGACGGTGTCGCCCTCGGGCGCGCCATAGCGGCGGCGCGCGTCGAAGAGTACGAGGGCCGCCGACGGCCGATCGCGGCCGAGGTCGTCGCGTTCACCGACCGGATGACCAAGATCGCCACCACGCGGAACCCGATTCTACGAGCCGCCCGCAACACGGTGCTCCCGTACCTGGGGCGGATCCCGGCCGTCCGCGACAAGCTGGCGCGCCGACTGGCCGAGTTGGACTACCGGTAGGCCTCGCTCACACCGGAGTTGGTGGCCCGTAGCTCGTGCACGGTAGGCGGCGTGCCGGTCGCCGCCAGGTTGCCATCGGCGCCTCACCGGCGGTGCCGGGGCGGGTGTGGGTGTGGGTGTGGGTGTGGGTGTGGGTGGTCAGTAACCCACGGTGAAGCGCCGGCGGTGGTGGCGAGGCTGCTCGATCTCGTCGAGGAGGGCGCCGGCGTAGTCCTCGACGGAGGTGGTGCTGTCGACGTTCTGGTCCATGACGACACGCCGGGAACGTCCTGACCGCCTCGGTGCCGATCGGTGTCGGCCGGACGCGGCCCTGGCACGCCCGCCGTACGGTGGTGCACCGCTCCCCCGCCCGAGACCGTAGGCTCCCCCGGCGGTCCGGGCGCCTCACGCGGGCGACGGCTCCTCCTCCCGGTGACCGGTGGGGGTCGACCGCGATCGCCCCCCACCGGTCACCGGTGCCCGCCGGCAGGTCCCTTCACGTCACCAGGCGCAGTGACGCCGCGGCGATCCCCACCCGCACGCTCTGGCCCCAGGTCAGCTCCAGGGCGTCGGCCTCCATCCCGTCCCCGAAGGCCACCATCCGGTCCGACTCCACGGTCAGCCGCAGCGCCTGTCCCCGCCCCAGTTCACCCGAGACCCTCGAGGTACCGGTCGCGGGCGAAGGCCAGGCCTCGCGCACGAACCACAGCAGTCGCGGATCGCGTGGCGCGGGCATCGGCACGGTGGCGCCGCGCTCCAGCCACAGGGAGCGGAGCCATCCGGTGGCGCCGGTGCCGGTGCCGACGAGGACGCCGGAGGAAGCCTGGGCCTCGCCCGGATCCGTCCCGGTGACGGTACCCAGGCGGTAACGGGCCGTCTGATGTCCGGGCGGCCCCAGATAGATCTCGTTCAGCGCCAGGAGGCGCTGGGTGTCGTCGGCGACCGCCTCGACCATGGTCAGCTCCTCCACCCCGCCGCCGCCGTCCCGGGCCGCGGTCGCGGCGCGCAGCAGGCCCGCCGCGTCGGGGCAGCGGTGACGGACCAGGACCCCCGGATTGCGTCCCGGATCGGTGTCGATGCCCACCACCGGCTGCCCGGAGAGGTACTTCGCGGTGTTGGCGACCAGGCCGTCCTGGCCGACCACGATCACCACGTCCTCCGGAGCGAACAGGAACCGATCCAGGTCCGCACGTTCCACCCGGGTGCTGCGCCAGGTCAGCGGCACCGCCGACGCCACCTCCCGCAGCGCCCGCAGGGTGACGTCGTGGCGGCGGGCCACCTCGTCTATCGAGCGGCCGCGGCTGGAGAGGAAGAACGCCGCCTGCCCGTGCGTCCCGTGCCGGGCGAGCAGTTCCTCGTACTCGGTCCTGCGGTGCACGAGCACCGCCCGCGGGGCCAGGCTCACACGTCCGCCCCACCTGCCGGCCGCCCCATCCTGGCGAGGAGCCCGGTGAGCACGTCCGGGGAAAGGGTGACGCTCTCGATCCGCGGCAGGTTCTCCGCCAGCCGGGTCGCCGCCAGGGCGTGCAGCGTGGCCGGATCGACCTCGCCGTGCACCCGCAGCCAGGCGGCCTGGGCCTCGGCGCGCGCCGCGCCCGTCGCGCGCGCGGCCTCGGCCTCCGCGCGGGCCAGGCGGACCGTGCGGGCCGCCTCGGCCTCGGTCCGTACGCCGTCCGCCGCCGCCTTCTCCTCCGCCTCGCGCCGCGTGTTGGTGCCTCGCTGGTCGACCAACTGCTCCTCGCGCCTGGCCAGTTCGATCTGGCTGGCGAGTTCGTTCTCGGCGATGGCACGCTCGCGCTCGACGGCGACGGCCCGCCGCTCGTAGGTGGCCCGGTCGGCCTCCTGCTGGATCTGTTCGCGGGCCGGGGTGCGCAGGGCGCGCTCCACCTCCGCCTCCGGCCGGATCGCCACGACGCGTACGGCGACCACGTCGATGCCGGTGGCCGGCAGGCGGGGTTCGGCTGCGAGACCGGCGGCGACCCGTTCCCGCACGGAGGCGACGCCGTCCACCAGCGCGACGGCCAGCGGGGTGCGGGCCAGCACGTCCAGCGTGTGCTGTTGCGCGGTCTCGGTCAGGAGGGTGGCGATCTGCTCCAGGGGGGTGCCGCGCCACCTCCCGCTGTCGGGGTCCACGGAGAAGTCCAGCCGGTTCGCCGCCTCGGCCGGGTCACTGATCCGGTAGGTGACGGTGGCCTGCACGGTGACGTCCTGGAAGTCGGCCGTCCGGGCGTGGAACGCCATGGCCAGCTCCCGGTCGTCGACCGGCACTTCGGACAGCGCCGCCGACAGCGACCGGTACCAGAAGCTGAGCCCCCGGCCGTCGTGGACGAGCCGGCCCCGCTTGTGGTGGCGGATGTGGGCGGTGGGCGCGGAGCGCAGATGGCGCCATCCGAAGCGCCGGGTGATGTCGGCCATGACGGACCCCCTCGATTTCGTCAGTGCGACGATAACTGGGAGGCGTAGATATCGTCAACCGGACGAGATGAGTCGGCGGCCGGGCGGGGGAGGCCGGTGCGCGCGGCGGAAAGCCGTCGGGCGAGCGGGGCGGCATGGGCGCGGGACCGTGGACCGGGATATGGCGGGGCCGGGCACGGCGGCGCCTGACGCGCCTCTTTGCGGAGGCACCCCCGGCTTCCGGGGCCCGTCGGCCGGCTGAACGTGTCCCGGAAGCATGCCGACCAGCCCATGGCGGCGCGGCGGGCCCTCAACGGCGGGGCAACCATTGCCTCGTCAGGCAGCACGTGCCCCGGGCGGTCTGCGACGATGACCGCGTGGACGGAGAAGCCGTTCCCGTTCTTCGCACCGCGGACGCCGCGGCGGGGGACGGAACCAGACGGAGGCTTTGATGCCGATCGCTTCGTTGCCGTACATCGATGAGCACGCGACGGTCGTCGCGGCGGGGGTCGAGGACGTCTGGCGGGGTCTGGGCGAGACCCTGGACCGGTCCTTCGCGGGTCCCGGCATGGCATGCTACGCCAGACTGGTGGGATCCGCCGACTGCACGGCCTCCGGGCCACGGCCCCTGGCGGAAGGCTCGACGTTGCCCGGTTTCCGGGTGCTCGCCGCCGTCCCGGGACGGGAGTTGGCCCTTGTGGGCCGTCATCGTTTCTCCTCCTACGCCCTGGTCTTTCGCCTCGAAGAGGTCAGTCCGCGCCGGTCACGGCTGCGCGCCGAGAGCCGAGCCGTTTTCCCCGGGCCGGCCGGCGGCCTCTACCGGCGGCTGGTGATCGGGACGGGTGGGCACGCGGTGGGCATGCGGCGCCTCCTTGCGGCAATCCGCCACCGGTCCGAGTAGCGCGCACACACGATCACGGCCCAGTCCGGCGGGTACGGCGCCAGGCGCCGGACGAGGTCCGCGACTTCGCGGCACCGGGCGGGGCCAACTCGTCGCCCGCGTCGGCGTCCAGTGGCTGGTGCTGCTGTCCGCCCGGTGCTGGGCCGAGCTGAGTGCCTCACCACCGAGCAGGCGGTGCGTTCCTCCGCTGTGGAGTGGACGATCCTGCGCGTAGCGGGCCGCTGTCTGTCCGGGTGCGTCCCGTTCGACGTATGGGTGTGCGGCGTCTCGCCGCGCACCGCGACAGGAACGGATGAGGGACCGTGGATCAACTGCTGAGAGTCATGAACTTCAATGTCTCGCGTGACGGAATCGGTGCCGGTGAGCACCAGAGTCTCGAGGAACCGTTCGGCCTGGACCGTCCCGAGAGGCTGTTCGCCTGGGCCGGCGCCACGGCGAACTGGCCCATGCGCACGGATCCCGGCGGGAGCCGTGGCCTGGACGACTACTTCACGAGAGACTTCGCGCGCAACATCGGTGCCGAGATCATGGGCCGCAACAAGTTCGGGCCGCAGCGCGGGCCCTGGCCGGATCATGAGTGGCGCGGCTGGTGGGGCGAGGAGCCTCCCTTCCGCACCCCGGTGTTCGTCATGACCCACCACGAGCGGCCGTCGTTCACGCTGTCCGACACCACGTTCCACTTCGTCGGCGACGACCCGGCCGCGGTCCTGGAGCGGGCGCGGGAAGCGGCGCGGGGCAAGGACGTCCGCCTGGGCGGCGGGGTCACCACCATCCGGCAGTTCCTCGACGCCGGCCTCGTCGACACCATGCACGTCGCGGTCTCGTCGGTGAAGCTCGGGTCAGGGCTACGGCTGTGGGAGTCCCCCGACGAGCTGCTCGACCGGTTCCACCTGGAGGTCGTGCCCAGCCCGAGTGGCGTGAAGCACCACCTGTTCTGGCGAAGGTGAGGCAGGACGCCGCGGGGAGCCGGCCGGTGAGGCCGGCTCCCCGCGGCGGCCGGCCCGCCGTGATCGGGGGGTCCTCAGCCCGCCACCGGCTCGGTCGCGAGGAAGCCTTCCACGGCCTTCCTCGCGCGGCGGTCGAACTCGGCGTACTGCGCCTCGCGTTCGGCTCCCGCGACCGCGTCGCCGACCAGCAGGTTCCCCTCGGTGTCCAGTCGCTGCGGGCGCTCCTCGGCGTCGGGAAGGAGCGCGACGGACGAGTGGGAGAACCCGCAGTAGTAGGCGATGCCTTCGCTCAGGTTGGCCTCCAGCACGGCACGCATCCCGTCCGTGACGGGATCGTCGGAGGTGGCACCGGCCAGACCCAGCCACAGCATGCGCTTGCCGGCCAGGCGGGGCTTGCTGCGGCCGTAGGCGAATCCGTAGTTCCAGACCCGGTCGATCCAGCCCTTGAGGAGGGCGGGCACACTCTGCCAGTACACGGGGAACACGGCGACGACGAGACCGGCGTCGAGGATGCGCCGCATGTGGGCCCGGACCTCGTCCGAGTAGGGCTTGTCCCGGTCACCCCAGTCGGGCTGGTCCGCCGGGTTCATCCGCGGGTCGAAGCCTTCGGCGTGCAGGTCGAGCAGGTCGACCTCGTACCCGGCGTCCCGGAGTTGCGCGACGGTACGGCGGGCCGTGTGCGCCGTGAGGGAATCGGCGCGGTGGTGAGCCATGACCACGAGGGCGGTCCGGGCTGCGCTGGCAGGGTGCGGCATCGTTTCTCCTGACTGGTCTCCGTCGGTGCTGCCCGTCCAGTACACGGGTGATCGATTGGATGATCCATGGGAGAAACGCTCCATGACATAGGAGTTCGTCTACGATGGCCCGCGTGGATCCCTTGAGTTCTCTGCTCAGCGGAATCCGGGCCGAGGGCTCGGTGGTCAGCCACGCGGTGCTGGAAGCGCCCTGGACCGTCCGCTTCGCCGACGGTGCTCCGCTCACCATGGTCAGCGTGCTGCGCGGCGGCGGCGCCCTGCGCCTGCCCGACGGAACCGAACGAGCGGTGCGCGCCGGTGACACGGCCGTCGTACGCGGTCCGGGCACGTTCCACCTCGCGGACGGGCCGGCCTCCTTCGACCGTCCCCACGCCGAGTACGGGATCGCCTGCTTCACGGAATCCGCCGAGCGCACCGTCCGGGAGCTCGGCGGCATCCGCTGGGGCGACGATCCGGACGGGGCGACCGCGCTGATCGTGGGCGCCTACCGTGCTTCGGGCCGTCGCCACGAGCGACTGCTGCGCGGCCTGCCGCCGGTGCTGGTGGTCAGCGAGGACGCCGAGGTCTGCGACTGGCTGGAGCAGGCCGC
The DNA here is from genome assembly GCF_044455745.1 of Streptomyces sp. NPDC051136. Classification (NCBI taxonomy): domain Bacteria; kingdom Bacillati; phylum Actinomycetota; class Actinomycetes; order Kitasatosporales; family Streptomycetaceae; genus Streptomyces; species Streptomyces sp. NPDC051136. Next base: position 37,868 of record NZ_JBITFE010000017.1, read on the forward strand.
CGCCGACGCCGCCCAGCGCTCGGCCGGCTCGCAGGCGCTGATGGACCGGCTCCTGGACTGGGCCTTGGTGTGCACGTTGCGTGCCTGGTTCGAGCAGGCGGGTTCGCACGCCCCGCACTGGTACCGCGGCCTGGCCGACCCGCTGCTCGCCCCCGCGCTCCACGCCTTCCACGCCCGGCCCTCCCAGAGGTGGACGGTGGCCTCGCTCGCCGCCGAGTCCGGTGTCTCGCGCGCGCTGTTCGCCAAGCGTTTCACGGAGGTCATGGGCCGTCCTCCGCTCGCCTACCTGACCGAGTGCCGCATGGACGAGGCCGCGGCGCTGCTGTCCGACACCGACCTCGCCGTCTCACAGATCGCCAGGTTCGTCGGCTACGCCGATGCCTTCGGCTTCAGCGCCGCGTTCAAACGCCACCGGGGCCTGAGCCCCAGCGTCTACCGCACCGCGGCGGCCTGACAGTTCGTCACGGCCGGGAAAGCGGTGGCCGTGCTCCTTCCGTCAGCGGACGGTTGCGGCGGAGGGCCCGCACGACCGGTCAACGTCCCGGTCCCTCTCCCTGACCCGTGCAGCGAGGGCCGAAAGGGAGTCCGCGGCGGGAAGCCGGAGCCATGCTGCCGCGACCGCCGATCGCACGAGGCGGGACGCAGAAGGTCCACAGCGGGATGGTCCCGACACAGCATGACGCGGACGTTGCTGCGCCCGGCACCCGGCACCCGGTACCCGGCCCCGAGAACCTCGGCCGGTGGGTGATCAGCGGCCCGAGGTCGGGCCAGAGGCGGGCGGCCTGCCTCTTCCGTGACGCCGGCCTCTCCCCCGGGCCCGGCGGGCGCGACGGCGCCGGCCGTTCCGGCCGGCCCTGACCGCGGCCGCGGAGCAGGGCACGGCGCGGCGTGCCCGGCCCTTGGCCGCGGTCCTCCTTCCGGGGCCGGCCGCACGGCGGCCTGCTTACCCACGGCGGCGGTCTCCCGCCGGGCGACGTCGCCGGCGTGACATCCCGCCGCGCTCGCGCTGCGGGCCGGGTCCGGTGCGGCCGTCGTGTGCGCCATGTACGCCTCGCCGACGGGGTGGCGGCTGCGGGTCACCGGGACCGCGCGGGACCGGCGAAGCCACTGGGCGAGTACGCCGGTTCCGGCCCACGCGTGCCGCCGCTTTCGTAGGATGGCGCCATGATCCCCAGCCGACGCCGCACCACCGCCCCGCGGTCCCGTGTGCTCGTGCTCCACGGCTGTTGTTGATCCCCACCGTCTGATCCGCGCCGCGCGGTTCCCGTCCGTCCACCAGGTGGGCGCACCGCGCCGATGCCGAGCGCCTCTCCGGGCGCCTCTCCGGGCGCCTCTCCGCCCCGGGAGCCTTCCCCTCGTTCTCCGCGTCCCCGACGCACCGTCCGTGCTCCGGCAAGGGCGGTGCTCCGGACGAAAGGCAGGCCGCCATGCATCCCTCCGAAACCGCTCACGACCGTCGCAGACTCCGCCAGTGGCTGGCCGGCGAGGTCCGCGCCGACGGCGTCACCCGCCGCGACATGCTCCGCCTCCTGACGGCCGCCGGACTGGCCGGCGCCGCCACCGCGGCGCCAAGCCCCCTCGCGTGGGCCGCCGGCCGGGGCGCCACCGCGGCCGGGATCGTCAAGCCCCTGCCCGAGGCGTGGTTCACCGTTCGCGGCACCAACGCCGAGACCCGGTTCGCCGCCCTCGCCGGAACCGGCTACCACACCCCCAACGAGCGCTTCTTCGTCCGTAACCACACCACGACGCCCGTCCTCGACGCCGCCGACTGGTCGCTCACCGTCTGGGGGGACGGCCTCCGCCACCGGCGTCCCGTCGAGTTCTCCCTCGACGACCTGAAGACGTTTCCGGCCGTCTCACACAGCGCGTTCGTGGAGTGCGCCGGCAACGGGCGCAGCCTGTTCACCACCCAACAGGGTCAGTCCGTCAGCGGCACCGCCTGGACGCTCGGCGCGATCGGCGCCGCCCGTTGGCGCGGTGTCCGCCTCGCCGACGTCCTCAGGCGGGCCGGCCTGGACCGGCGCGCCGTGGACGTCATGCCGCGCGGTCTCGACGCCCCCTACGCCACCGCCGACGGCACCGACCTCGGCCGGGTCCGCCGTCCGCTGCCGCTGTCCAAGGCCCTCGACGACGTCCTGCTCGTCCACGAGATGAACGGCGAACCCCTGCCGCCCGACCACGGGCACCCCGTGCGGCTTCTGGTGCCGTCCTGGATCGGCATCGCCTCCATCAAGTGGATCGGCGACATCGAGGTGGCGGCGCAGCCCCTCTACTCACCCTGGAACACCGACTTCTACCGGCTCTTCGGGGACGCCCACCCGGCCGGCGGCAGCGCCCCGCTGACCCGGCAGACCGTCAAGAGCGCCTTCGAGCTGAACTGGGAGGCGCGCCTGCCCGCGGGCACCACGCACCGGCTCACCGGGCGTTCCTGGTCCGGGGCCGGGGGCGTCGTCCAGGTCGAGGTCAGTACCGACGGCGGCACCACCTGGGACGAGGCCCGGCTGCACGACAGGCCGCGGCGGGACGGCTGGGTCCGCTGGTCCACCCGGTGGCGGCCGTCGACCACCGGCCCCCGCACCCTGTTGGCCCGGGCCACCGACAGCACCGGACGGACCCAGCCGGACGCCACCGCCGCCAACACGCAGGGCTACCTGTTCGACGCGGTCGTCCGCCACCCGGTCCACGTCGTGTGAACCGTACGGTTTCCGTACGCGAGAAGGGCGGCCGGTGCCGGCCGGCGCGTTCGCAGTCCCGCCCGCGAAAGTCCCCGCCCCCGGCGGGCCGGGGACGGTGTCCGTCGCGGTCACGGCGGACGGCTCACCACGGGCTGCGGAGGCACGGCCGCGCGGCTACCGGTTGACCGACCGCATCCCCGCTTCGTCGTACCGCTCCCCCGCCGCCGGCGGCAGCTCCGCGGCGATGCGCGCCAGGTCGTCCTCGGTCAGCTCGATGCCGACCGCTCCTGCGTTCTGCTCCAGGTAGGTGCGGCGCTTGGTGCCCGGGATGGGCACCAGGTGCTCGCCCTGGGCCAGTACCCAGGCGATGGCCAGCTGGGCGGGGGTCACCTCCTTCTCGGCGGCGATCTCCTTCACCTTGGCCGCGAGCCGCAGGTTCGCCTCCAAGTTGGCGTCCTGGAAGCGCGGGTTCTGACGGCGCCAGTCGTCTGCGTCCAGCTCGTCCGGCGTGGTGAACCGACCGGCGAGGAAGCCCCGCCCGAGCGGCGAGTACGGCACGAAACCGATCCCCAGCTCCCGGCAGGCGGGCAGCACCTCTGCCTCCACGTCCCGCGACCACAGCGAGTACTCGCTCTGCACGGCGGTGACCGGGTGCACGGCGTGAGCCCGCCTGATGGTCTCCGCGCTCGCCTCGCTCAGCCCGATGTACCGCACCCGGCCCTCGGCCACCAGCTCGCCCAACGCGCCGACCGTCTCCTCGATGGGCACGTTCGGGTCGACCCGGTGCTGGTAGTACAAATCGATGTGGTCGGTGCCCAGACGCTGCAGGGAGCCGTGGACCGAGCTGCGCACGTGCTCGGCGGAGCCGTCCTGCGGGCCGACGGTGCTGGCGTCGCCGGGTACGGCGTCGTCCATCCGGTAGTTGAACTTGGTCGCGATCACGTACTCGTCACGGTGTCCCCGGATCGCCTCGCCGACCAGTGACTCGTTGGTGAGGGGGCCGTACATCTGGGCCGTGTCGAGGAAGCTGATGCCGAGATCGAGGGCGCGCCGGATGGTGGCGATGCCCTCGTCCTCGTCGGCGGAGCCGTAGAACGCGGACATCCCCATGCATCCCAGGCCGACGGCCGACACCTCGAGGTCCCTCAGACTGCGCTTCTGCATGACGTGTCTCAGTCCCTTCCTGCATGTTCCTTCTTGGTCCGGGCGGCAAGAGAGCCACTCGTCCATCCAGCTCCAGATGACGCTGACCGGCATCCCGAGGCGGCGCCGTGCGAAGCGCCGCTACGGCCGCTGCCGCTGCGCTGCCGTGACCGTACCGGCGCAGAAGGCAAGACCCGCGAGATCACCGCGGTCATTGTCGAATTTCGATCCGGTGGCTTACAAGAACCGGCGGGTGGTCGAACGGTCCTTCGCCCTGCTCAAGCGGTGGCGGGGCCTTGGCTCGGAGGTTCGACGGGCTCGGGATCGTCTACCGCTCGGCCGCAGTTCTCGCCGCAGTGCTGGTCTGGATTCGCCTTTGACGGACACGCCCTAGGTCTGCCAGTTCTGTGGCCGACTCGGGAGTCAGACGGTAGAAGCCCTGAAGGCTGACCGAGTTCTCAAGACGGCCGTCCACCACGTACTTCAGCTGGCGGGTCTGGCCCCGGCGGTTGCGCCAGGTGAGCCTCGCGAGGAGTTCGCCGGGGATGGGCGTATCGAAACGTACGGGTGTGGCGTCCACGTGCACCGCGTCGGCGCCGCAGCCCTCGGCGCCGAGCATCGACCAGTCGTCGTGCCCGGGGTAGGCAGGATCCTCCCCCGTTGCAGGAGCCGTGCCGCAGCAGCCGCGCCGCTCGCGGTCGGTCACCCGCATCCGGCTCACCACGAACACCTCACGCCGGTTGACATGCAGCGCGTACACCTCATCCCCCGCGCCGGCGCCCGTCCATGCGGGCAGGGAAGAGTGAACGCCGCTGAACGCGACCGGCGGCCGCTCCCCCACACGGCCGGCCTTGCGCAGCGCACGGCACACGTCATGGGTCCACAACACGGTGAAGGCATCAGACATGCCGTGATCCTACGAACGAGCACTGACACGCCCCTCTCTCAAGGTCCCGGCCGTGGCTCAGGAGCACGGGCCCGGAGTAGACGCGGCGTCGGCTGGTGAAGCCCGGGTGAGCCGCGGTTTGGGGAAGATCTTCCTGACGCTCGGAGGCTGGGAAGTGCGTTTCTCGGGCGCCCTGCACTCCTCGCGGCAGGGCGCGCGGCACAGTCGTCCTGTTCCTGCCGCGGTGACCGGCATCCTCGCCCCGTCCTGTCTGCCCTGAAACAGGTCAGGTCCAACTACTTCTTCCAGACCCGGCCCACCTCGTCACCCCCGTACCTCACGTGTGATGAACTGTGGCCCGGTTTCGAGACGTTGATCTCGTCTCGTACAAGAGAGCAGAGGGACCGTGGGCCTTGGTGGGGGGACGTGGCAGCGGCTGACCGCCCTGGTGCTCGTCGTGGCGGTGGCGGCCGGGTGTACGGGGAAGGGCGACGGCACGGACGGCGGAAAAGACGAAGACCTGCTGCGGAGTCACGACTGGACGCAGATGCCGGGCACCACCGTGCGGAACGACATCCTGCGGGTCAGCGCATTGGATCGGCACATCGTGGAGCAGGACTCCTCCGGCGGCCAGCCCAATCCCCCGGTGAACCTGGCCGGCCCGCATCTCAGGTCCGACGGCGACTTCACCGTCACCGCGCGCATGTCCGGTGTGGGTGATGATGACGGCGACTCATGGCTGCGGCTGTACGGACGTGTACCGGTCATCTACGACGAGTGGCGACAGGAGCGGCCCTCACTCCGCGTCGGTGTGACCGCTGACGGACAAGTGAAGGTACAGATCTGGGAGGGCGAAGGCGATGAACCAGCCACCTCCAAGAGTTTCGACTGTGGCTGCTCCGGGACGGTGACGCTCGCCGTGTCGAGCATCGGTGACACCTTCCGCGTGAAAGCCGACGGGCGGCGGCTGGGAACCGTGCAGGACCCGGAGGTGTTCGCCGAGGGCACGGTCTGGTTCGGCCTGGAGGCGGACGCGGGCGAAGACGAGCGCCGCGAGGGATGGCGTCTGACGCAGCTGATCGCGCGGGCAGAGAGCGGCGACTCGCTCCGTGTGATCGAGGCGCCGCAGCTACGCCAGGAGCAGTCCGACGACTCGCTGCGTGCGCGAGCCGCTGACGTGGGGCGGCCGTTCGACGTCGGCACCGCTCTGGCCGAGAACCCGCTGCTCACCGACTCACGCTACCGGGCGCTCGCGGGAAGTCAGTTCTCCATGCTCACTCCGGAGAACGCGTTCAAGCCACAGTTCCTCCACCCGCGCCGGGGCGTCTACGACTTCCGCGACGCGGACCTACTCGTACGCTTCGCCCGCGCGAACCACATGAAGGTGCACGCGCACACCCTCGTATGGCACGAGGCCCTACCTCACTGGATGCGGGAGGACGACGACCCCGAGGAGGTGCGCCGGACTATGCTCCAGCACATCGCCACGGTCGCCGGGCACTTCAAGGGAGAGGTCGCGGAATGGGATGTGGTCAACGAGCCCATGTCCGACGACCCGAAGAGCTACATCAACGGGGACCTCGGTCTGCGCTCCGAGCAGAGCCCGTGGTACGAGGCCATGGGCGAGGAGTACATCGACGAGGCGTTCAGGGCCGCCCACCGGGCCGATCCGAAGGCACGGCTGTTCCTCAACGAGTACGGGGTCGAGGAGGAAGGCGAGCGGTGGGACGCCCTTTACGATCTGGTCAAGCGGCTCAAGGAACGCGGCGTACCGATCGACGGCGTGGGTTTCCAGAACCATGAGTATGCGCCCGGCGACCGCATCGACCCGGAGACCTTCCGCAGCCATGTGCGGGACCTGGCGGAACTCGGGGTTCAGGCGCGGGTGTCGGAGATGGACGTCCCCATAGGTGAGGACGAGGAAGACGGGCAGCAGACCCAGGCTGATGAGATGGCGGGCAAGCTGCGGGTCTGCCTGGAGGAGCCGAACTGCACATCGTTCTCCACATGGGGATTCACCGACCGGTACGGTTCCACCGCCGAGACCAAGGTCTATCCTCCGCGCACGGCCGATTCCCTGCCGTGGGACGTGGCCCTGCGGCCGAAGCCGGCGTACGAGCGCTTACTCGAGGCCTTTGACGAGGCGTGAGGAATCAGGGCGCGATCTCTCGGTTCGGTGTCGATGGTAGCGAGAGTCAAAGAGCGTCTTGTTCCGTCCCGTCGTGTTCAAGAGCAGCCAGGGCGGTCAGGGTGCGCTGTCGTTCGTCGAGGCTGGCGCTGTGGCGGACCTGGGCGAGGATGCGAGATTTCCCGAGCGGTCCGCGCGAAGAGCCGACCCGTGCGACCTGCCGAACGGTCAGCCTTCGAAGCGGCAGCACATTCGCGACCGGATCGTTCCGCAACTCGGGTTGGCGCGTGCCGTGGTGCTGGGAGTGCACCCGGCCGGATCCGGGTGGCAGCCCCAGCGCACCGCGCGGCCCACGTCCCTACCGTGCTGCTCATGAGTACTCCCGATTCATCCACCACACGCCGCAGTGTGCTTGCGCTCGGCGCGGCCGCCGCTGCGACGCCCTGGCTGGGCACGAACGCGGCTTCGGCTTCCGCTCCGTCACCGCCCGACACCGCCTGCGTGAGGCACGGCGCCTCGACGCCCTGTGGGGGACTCGCGGGCCACTGCACGACATACTCGTATTGGTGGAGGACCTGGTGGAAACCGCGGACCGCATGTACACCACGGCTGGTTCGCTCGCATTGGTGGGAGACGTCTGCGCGCAGGTTCTGCCGAACTCGTCCTGCCCCTGGCGGCTCCGGACTTCGGCGTACTGGTGGGGTGTTTCCCTCGGGACGAGGAGGCCGGTATGTGCACGGCCTGCGCCAAGAGCAGGCGTGAGCACTTGGTCGGGACGCAGCGTCGGCTGGAGGAGGCCTTGGCCGAGGGCAGGGCCCCCGGTGGGAGTCGGGCCTGCGCCGGGGCAAAGGGGCGGCGCCTGCCGCCGTCAGGATTCGGTGGTGGACACGTGGCAGGCCAACTCGGTGGCCAGGCGTCGCATGACGATGCGGTTGGCGTGCCGCATCGTGGCCCGTACGACGGGGGCCAGCAGCCGGTCGGCGAGCGGGGCGCGTACCCACGTGTACGTGAACGAGACGCGGGCCCCGCCGGTGGGGAGCGGTTCGATGGTGTAGGTGCCGCGGCCCTGCCGCCGGCCGGCCGCGCTGACGTTGCGTTCGACGATGCGCCGAGGGGCCTCGGCCTCGACGACATCGATGGTGACGTCGGTCTTCGTGCCGCCCAGCGCGGCGGTGACGGTGGCGCACGATCCGATGCCTCTGGCGGGGCCGGTGCAGCGCCAGTTGGTCAGGTAGTGGTCGGTGAACCGCTCGTGGTTCGCCATGACGTCGAGGAAACCGTAGACCTGCTCGGGAGTCTGAGGTACGTCGATCGACACGATGACAGACTTCATGTACCACACGGTACATGCACCATGTACCGATTGGTACAGTCGTGATGTGGTGACCATGGACGACTCGCATCCCGAGGGCGAGGCCGAGCAAGGCGCGCACGGGGCTCGGCGCGCACAACTGGTGGACGCGGCTGTCGACCACGTCGCGGAACACGGCATCGCGGACCTGAGCCTGCGCAGGCTGGGCGCCGCGATCGGCGTCAGCCACCGCATGCTGATCCACTACTTCGGCTCCAGGGAACAGCTGCTGGTTGAGATCGTCCGGACGTCGGAGCGACGCCAGCGCGACGTGCTGTCCCGGCTCCGCCTGGAGCCCGGCCTCTCGCCCGCCGATGCCGCCCGGCTGCTGTGGCGGCAGCTCACAGCTCCTCAGCTGGGCGGCCAGCAGCGGCTCTTCTTCGAAATCTGCGGACACGCGCTGCGCGGCCGCCCCGAGGCCGCTCCGGTCCTCGAAGGGCTGGTGACGGACTGGCTGGAGCCGCTCGTGGCGGCCGAGGTCGGAGCGGGGGCGGACCCTGCCCTGGCCCGCAGCCGGGCCAGGCTCGGACTCGCCACCGTCCGCGGCCTGCTGCTGGATCTGCTCGCCACCGGTGACCGCGCCGGCGTCGACGCGGCGATGGAGGAGTTCCTCCGGCTGTACTACGGCCCGGAGTGAGGAGTCACCGATTATGCCTAGCGACCGGCCCAGACGTCGTACCTCCGGCCAGCGACGCGGCGGGGACGGCCGCGGTGATGGGGAGTACTGCCCACGGGCCGGCTACTGCGACAGGGCCACACTGGTCGCCGACGGCCCGGACGCCTGCCCGGTGTCCCGAAGTCCCCAGCGTGCCCGCCTGCGAGGTCATTAGGGAGGCTCCCAACAGCAACCATTCCCCTCAACTCGCCGCGAGAGCCCACGATCGGCGAAGGACGGCAGGTGGTCAGGGGGCCGGTGGTGGTGGGACCGTGTGACGGTGCCGCCGCCGGTTCCCGGGGCCCTCCGGTTCCCGCGGTCGTGGTGCGGGACACAGGGGAAGGGATGTTGTCGATGTTCCTCACGTTACGGAACCGTTCGCCACGCAAGGTCGGAGCCGGTCGCCGTTTCGGCTTGCTGGCGAGCCTGGTGCTGGCGACCACCGCCATGTCCGCTGTGCCCACCACCGACGCCGCGGCCGCTGCTCCCGGTGGGCCCGCACTCTACGTCGTCAACAGCGGTGACGGCAGCGTCTCGTCGGTCGACAGCAGCAGCAACACCACCACATCCAGCATCGAGGTGGGCTCCGTCCCCTACGGTGTGGCCGTCAACGCGTCCGGCAGCCTCGCGTACGTCACGAACACGGACAACGGCACGGTCTCCGTGATCGACACGGCCACCTCGGAAGTGACCGCCACCATCCAGGTCGGGCAGACGCCCTACGCGGTGGCCGTCGCTCCGGACGACGCCCGGATCTACGTCACGCACCCCGGCGACGGCACCGTCTCCGTGATCAGCGCCGCCACCCGCACCGTCACGGACACCATCACGGTCGGCGGGCGGCCCGTCGCCCTGGCGGTGAACCCGTCGGGTTCGCAGGTCTACGTCACCGACGACAGCGACGGCAACGCCGTCCGCGTGATCAGTACCGCGACCGACACCGTCACCTCCGTACCGCTGCCCGCCCACTCGTACGGGGTCGCCTTCAACGCCTCCGGCACCCTCGCCTACGTCACACTCGTCAACGGCGGATCCCTCGCGGTGATCAACACCGCGACGGGCACGATGACGTCGACCGTCCCCGTCGGAGTCGCCCCGCACGCGGTGACCTCCTCCCCGGACGGGAGACTCATCTACGTCACCAACAACGGCAGCAACACCGTCTCGGTGATCAACGCCGTGACCGGCACCGTCACCGCCACCGTCCCGGCCGGCGGCGCACCGGAGGCCGTGGCCTTCGATCCGGCCGGGAGCCGCGCCTACGTCGCCAACGCGAACGGCAACACGGTGACAGTGATCGACACCGCCACCAGCGCCGCCACCGCCACGTTCGCCGTCGGCAGCCGGCCGACCGGGATCGCCTTCGTCCCCACTCCCACAGCAGACCTGAGTGTGACTTTGGTGGCCAAGGAGGCCCCCGGCCTGCTCAACGGACACATCGACTACACCGTCACGCTCAGCAACCACGGTCCCTCGGAGTTGAGTTCCGCCACCGTCACCGCGGCCCTCCCCGCACCGATGACCGCCACCAGCAGCTCCTGCACCACCACGAGCGGCCGCGTCGTCTGCACCGTAGGAGCTCTCTCGTCCGGTGCTGTCACGACCCGAACCTTCCGGGTTCCCGTCGGCACACTCACCCTGGGGCTGCCCTACACCGTCAGAGTGACACGCACTGCCGGCAACCCGGTCGACCCGCAGCCCGCGAACGACACGGCCACCCGCACGTGCACCGTGGTGACCTCGCTGATCATCACCTGCCGTTGACGACACCCGGTCGAGTTGGCACGCCGTACGTCAGCGCCGTGTGTCCTTCGAGGCGTCCAGGAGTGGCCGGCCGGCCGCGTAGCGGCGGAGGTATCCGGCGGTGGGAGTGTCCGCGCCAGCGACGCTGTCGGGGGTGCCCTGCGCGACCACGGTGCCTCCGTCGGCGCCGGCTCCCGGTCCGAGGTCGATCACCCAGTCCGCGGAGGCGGCGACGGGGATGTCGTGTTCGGCCACGACGACGGTGTTGCCGGAGTCGAGCAGCATGTCGAGCGCGTCGACGACCCGCTGGACGTCGGACGGGTGCAGGCCCGAGACGGGTTCGTCGAGGATGACGAGGCCGGCCTTGCGGCTCGCCGCACCGCGCTGGATCGCGGACGCGAGTCTGAGGCGCTGGGCCTCGCCGCCGGACAGCTCGGTGGCGCTCTGCCCGAGTCGGAGGTAGCCGAGCCCGACCCGGTCGAGCGCAGTGAGGGTCTCCGCGAGCTGCCGGGGTTCGGTGAAGACCTCCCCGGCCTCGGCGACGGTCAGGTCCAGCACCTGGTCGACGGTCAGCCCCCGGTAGGTGACCTCCAGGACCTCGGGCCCGTAGCGCCGTCCGTCGCACGTGTCGCACACCACCCACATGTCGGGGAGGAAGTGCATGTCGACGAGCCTGCGGCCGTGGCCGGCGCAGGTCTCGCAGCGGCCGCCGTCAGCGGTGTTGAAGCTGAACCAGGAGGCGTCGACGCCGCGCGCGCGTGCCGCGTCGGTGGCGGCGAACAGTTTGCGGACGAGGTCGAACGCCTTGCTGTACGTGGCCGGGTTGGACCGCGGCGTGCGCCCGAGGGGTTCCTGGTCGACCACGGCGACCCAGCCGAATCCGTCGAGTCCGGTCACCTCGCGCACGGTGTCGGCGGCTGTGCCTTTGAGGGCGGCCGCCGCGCCCGCGGCGAGTGCGCCCAGGACGCTGCTCTTGCCGCTGCCGCTGACCCCGGTCAGGCAGGTGAGCCGCCGGGCAGGGAGACGCAGCAGCTCCGCGGCCGTGTTGTGCGCGCGCAGGCCGTGCAGTTCCACCCAGTCGGCGTCATCGCGGACCGGGCGGGGGGTACGGCGCAGCCGCGGCCCGTTGCCGGCCAGGTAGCGGCCAGTGGGCGAGGCGAGGTCGGCGGCCAGTGCGGGCGGTCCGGAGACCAAGACCTCGCCGCCGAGGCGGCCCGCGCCGGGTCCCATGTCGACGATCCAGTCGGCGCGCGCGATCAGCTCGGGATCGTGTTCGACGAGGAGAACGGTGTTGCCGGCTTCGCGCAACTCCAGGGCGATGTCGAGGAGGTGCTCCTTGTCCGCCGGGTGCAGCCCGGCGCCGGGTTCGTCCAGGACGAAGATGACGTCGCTCAGCTCGGTGCCGAGCTGAGCGACGAGCCGGGTGCGCTGCAACTCGCCGCCGGACAGTGTGGCGGCGCTGCGGGACAGCTGCAGGTGGGCCAGGCCGAGCCGGTCCAGGAGGCGGAGCCGGCGTCCGAGGTCCTGCAGCAGGGGATCGCCCACGGTGTGCTGCCGGGTGTCGAGGGCGTCGGCGACATGCCCGGCCCAGCGGCGGACCTCGCGTACGTGCACGTCCAGCAACTCGGGGTAGGTCAGGCCACCGAGACGTACGGACCGGGCGACCCGATCGAATCCGCTGCCGTGGCAGGTGTCGCAGGGCTGCTTGCGCATGTACGGGAGGTAGCGCTGCTTGGCGTCGGCCGTCCGGGCGTTGACGAACACCCGTTCCACCTCGGCGAGCGCGCCGCGCAACGGTTGGCTGGAGGTGTAGGTCATACGAGCCGTCTCGTTCCTGTTCGGGATGTCAACGGTGGCCTCGACTGCCTCCTCGCCGGTGCCGTACAGGACCTCGTGCTGGAACGCCGCGGGCAGTGACTGCCAGGTGCGGCGCAGGTCCACGCCGCGCTTGGCGGCGAGCGCGGGGACGAACACGTGCTCTCCTGAGCGCCATTTGGCGTACCAGGGGGAGGCACCTTCGAAGAGCGGGAGGTCCGGGCGGGTGATGACGAGGTCTTCCTGGGCCTTCCAGTGTCCGCCGGCCCCATGGCAGTCAGGGCAGCTGCCTTCGGGAGTGTGACGGTCGAAGTGCGCAGTGGTCAGGGCGCCGACGTCCGCGGCCGGGTCCGTGTCCGTGTCCTGGCCGATCCGCGGAAGGCGCGAGTAGAGCAGTCCGAGGTGTCCGTCGATCCCGGTGATCGTGGCGACCGTGGAGCGGGGGTTGCGGTTCAGGCGGCGCTGGTCGACCGCGAGCGTGGCGCCGAGGCCGATGATGCGGTCGACCTTGGGGCGGTTGCGCTGGGTGATGTACTGGCGTACGAACGGCGAAAGGCCCTCCAAGTACCGCAGCTGCGCCTCGCTGTGCAGGGTGTCGATGGCGAGCGAGGTTTTGCCGCTGCCGCTGACGCCGGTGAAGGCGACGAGCCGGCCTTTGGGGATGCTGACGGACACGTCGCGCAGGTTGTTGGTGCGGGCGCCCACGACGTCGATGGTGTTGCGCGTCTTGCCGGCTCCGGCAGCGTGTGGGGCCGGCAGGCACGGGTCCGGTACGAGCGAGGTCACGCGCCGCCCCCCTTCGCGCCGAGCTTGGCGAGGTCGGGGGCGAACACGGCCATCCACTGCGGGTGAAGCCGGTAGAAGACCACGTCGTTGTCCCAGTCGAAGGCGTCGTCGCCGTAGAAGTCCCGGAAGTACGCGAGCAGGTCCGGCCAGTCGGCGGCCGGCTCGCCGGGGTGGGGGTTGAGGACCTCTGCGGTGCCGTGCGTGAACACGCCCAGGTCCTCCCCGCGCATGTGCGCGGCGCTGACGGCGGGCCGGGCAGCGAGGTGCCGGGCTTTGGCGGCGCCGCGCGCAGTACCGAAGTGCCACTTTCCGTTCAGGAAGTGCCCGTCCACGCCGCTGATCCGCGGCTCGCCCTTCGCCGTCACGGTGGACAGCGCAAGCGTGCACATGCCGGTGAGCACACGGGTGAGCTGTTCGGCCGTGAGTGTGCGCTCACTGCTGATGATCGACCGCAGGTGCGCCGTGGACCGGGAGAGCGAGGCGTCGAGGAGGGCTTGGAGCCGGTGGAGATCGTCGGGTGTTTCGCGCATGAGGGTCCTTGTCTGTCCGTCGTCCCGGCCCGCGCCACCACGGCATCGACCGGCGCCCCCACTGTGTCCACAAAACCCGACATCTTCTGTCGGATTTTGCGGCGTCCTCTGCACCATGCCGATGGGCGCGCAGGCGTACAAGCGACGACCGGCTGCGGACCCTGCGTACCGCGCTCCAGCCGAGGCCGCCGAGCCGCCGACCGTCCGTCCCCGGTGCCGGGTGACGGGCCAGCGCTGGCGGTCCTACTGCGACCACGTCCGGGTGACCTCTGCCTCCGGCCTGGACATCGACCACATGGTGCCCCTCGCCGAGGTCCGGAACGGCGGCGCCTCCGCCTGGACCGCCCAGCGGCGCGAGACGCACGCCAACGACCAGGGCGCGCAGACCTCACTGGCAGCGGTCACGGCGCACTCGAACCGGTCCAAGGCCGACTACGGCCCGGCCCGGTGGATGCCACCGGCCGCCGAAGCGCACTGCCGGTACAGCGCCGAATGGATCGGCACGAAGCTGCGCTAACACCTGACGGCAGACGAGACCGAGGCGGCAGCGCTGCGAGCGGCGGCGGGCAGTTGCCCGGGCCAGCAGGTGAGCTGGGGACTCGCCGCCTAACCCCTCCCCCGCCACAGGCATACGGGGAGGCGGACGCGGGACCGGTCGCCGGGCAGACGGCCGGCGGCCGGCGGCCGGTGAAGCAGTCCGTTCGACGGCAGCCGCCACGTGGTCCGTCACCATGGCCACGGGCCCGCTTCATCCACGCAAGTAGGCGTTCGACGCCCCAGGTAGCCGGGCTGCCGTGTGGGTGTGGTGGTGCATCCTGGCAGCGTCGGCATCCAGTCCTCGCTCGGTGTAGATCGCGGCGGCCTCTTGCCAGCAGTCGATGGCCTCGTTCACGCGTCCGAGATGGGCCAACGAGGTGGCCAGCACGGCGAGGGGCACGGCAAGGGTTTCGTCCTGGCTGCCGAGGGACGTTCGCCCGAGTGCGATGGCGCGCCGGCAGTGGACGATCGCCGTGCCGTGGTCGCCGATCCCCTGCCAGCCTCTGGCGATGTCCGCGAGCGCGCATGCCTCGCCGTCCGTGTCGCCGAGTTGTCGGCGCAACGCCGCGCTGCGTATGCCGTGGTCGATGGCCTGCCGGTGGTTGCCGAGATCGGCGTGGAGGGCAGCGGTGTTGCCTTCCGCCACGGCTTCCCAGCGTCCGGTGTCGAATCCTCGGCTGAGAGCCCGCACTTCGTCGAAATGGTGCAGTGCCTCGGAGAATCGGGTCTGCCGCCGCAGCAACCTGCCGAGTTCGGTGCGGGCGGCGATCTGGATATGGGTGTTGCCGACGTCCCGTGCGAGTGCGCAGGCGCGGGTGAGGTCTGGTTGGGCGTCGGGGTGGTGCAGGTGGGCCAGCGCTTCTCCTCGAGCAAGCAGCACGTTGGCTTCGTGCTCGGTCCAGCCGGACCTCTTTGCAGCGCGCAGGGCGGCGGTGGCCGTGTCGATGCGTTCCTCCCAGCCGCCCATGAGGACCAGGAACCCGAGCGCGTCGATGAGGTACAGGGCGTGGCGGTCCATGGAGTGATCGACGGCGTGGTACAGGGCTGCAGTCAGGTTGGCCCGTTCCGCGGTGAACCAGGTCCAGGCGTGCGTGCGGTCGGGCATGGCCTGAGGATGGGCAGGCTGGGCGGGATCCGTCACCACGCGCGTGCAGGTGGGGTACAGGCGGCTGTCGGCAACGTGAGCCGTGTGGCTGTACCAGGTGAGCATCGCTTCGAGGGCGTCGCGGCGCTCGTCCTCGGTCTCGTGTTCCTCGGCCAACTCCTTCGCGTAGGCACGCAGGAGGTCGTGGAAGCGGTACCGGTCGTACGTGACCGGTTCGATGAGGTGCGCGTCGCCCAGCGCCTTGAGCAGGTGCCGTGCCTCGCGTGGTGTCAGGTGCGCGAGGGCCGCCGCGGCGGGCGTGGAGATGTCCGGGCCGGGGTGCAGGCCGAGACGCCGGAAGAGAGATCCCTGCGCTGCGGTCAACTGCTCGTAGGACCAGTCGAGCACCTTACGAACCGCAGCGTAGGGATCCTTGCCCCAGCTCAGTGCGTCGAGTCTGGAATCCTCGGAGGCGAGTTCGGCAACGATGTCGGCGACGGCGGCGTGCCCGTGAGCGGCCGCGCGCCCGGCGGCGATCCGCAGTGCCAGCGGCAGACGCGCGCACAGGCGAACGAGGTTCTCCACCGCAGCTGGTTCTGCCTGGGCTCGGCTGGGGCCGATGATGCCGACGACCAGGCTCAGGGCCTCGGCCGGCGGAAGCACGTCGAGCGTGAGCCGGTGCGCGGCTTCGGTGACCACTAGACCGGTCAGGCTGTCGCGGCTGGTCACCAGCACCATGCAGCCGGGTGTTCCGGGCAGGAGAGGGCGGACTTGCTCCGCGCTGTTGGCGTTGTCCGCCACGATCAGCATGCGTCGTCCCGCCACAAGAGTACGGAAGAGTCCGGAGCGCGCTCCTGTCCCGGCGGGTACCGCCGCGGGGTGAATGCCGAGTGCGACGAGGAAGTCGTGGAGCACCTCCTCCGGGAGCGCGGGCTTCCCGGGACCGTAGCCGCGCAGATTGGCGTGGAGCGTGCCATCGGGGAAGCGACCTTGCACGCGGTGGGCCCAGTGCACCGCGAGCGTCGTCTTGCCCACGCCGCCTGATCCGTCGAGTGCGGTGATCACCACGGCCTGCCCGCCGGTCGGCGGCAACAGGGCGTCCAGCTCGGCCAGGTGATCGAGACGGCCGGTGAAGTCGCGGATCGACGGGGGAAGATGCCTCGGTACCGGCGGAGCGATGTTCCGGGGCCGCCTCGGGCTGGGCACCGCGTCGGAGGTCCGGCCACGGGATCGGGGCTCACCTCGCAGGATCTGCTCATGCAGCCGCTGTACGTCGGATCCGGGGCCGACTCCGAGTTCTTCGACAAGCCGGGTGCTGAGACGGTGGAACACCTGCAGCGCGTCCGCACGTCGGCCACAGCGGTCCAACGCCGTCATCAGCTGCGCGTGCAGCCCCTCGCGCAGTGGATGGTCGTGCACGAGACCGACGAGATCCTCGACGACTTCCTGATGCTCACCGAGTTCCAGCCTCCACCGGACAGACAACTCCAACGCGCTGAGCCGCTGCTCGTCCAGCCGTGCTGCCGCCCTGTTCAACGATGCCGTGCCCAGTCCGTCCAGCGCGGGTCCACGCCAGAGGCTCAAGGCCGTCCGGACCGTCCCGACCGCCAGCTCCATCCTTCCCTCAGCGGCGTGACGGCGGCTGCCGGCGACCCCGGAGGCGAACCGAAGCCAGTCGAGCTCCTGTTCACCGATACGGATCAGGTAGCCGGGCGCCTCCGTACGGATGAGTCGCTGCTCAGTGTCACCCAACCGTTCACGCAGTGCAGAGACGGAGTTCCGCAGCTGCTTGACAGCCGTACCAGACGGCTCGTCCTCCCACGTCATCTCCACAAGCCTGGACAGCGGCACCACCGAGTTCGGTGTCAGCAACAAGGCGGCCAGCACTCGCTGCCGACGCGCTCCGGGCACCGGCATTCGCTGTCGTCCAGTCCACACCTCGAGCGCGCCGAGTACGCGAAAGTCCATCCTCCGAACGTCCCTCTTCACTGAGAGCAATCCGATCGGAGCATAGCGTGCACGGAGAGGCCCTCCCAATGCCGATGGTGACGCGGTGATGACGCCATGAGGACGGTGTACGAGACGGTGATCGAAGTTGCCGCCCGTCCCCGCGAGCCGGGCCGGGGCAACAGGCCGAGGGCGTTTCCGAGCACGATCAACGCAGAGGACGAGACGATGAGAGAACGCAGGAACACGACAGAGCCGCATCAGGACCAGGCCACGCGGACGAGGTTCACGCGGTGGCGCTTCGCCACGACCGCAGCAGCGCTAGCCGCGACCAGTGTCTGCGGCCTGGTGACCGCAGCGCCGGCGAGCGCCGCGGTGAAGCAGACATGCGGCACCTACATCTGCGTGGCCACCGCCTACCAGGGCACCCGCTACGTCCAGGACATCACCGTCTTCACCAGGGACGGGCTGCCGGGGACGCTGCGGGCCTTCGCGGCCGACTACCGGAATTCCAGGGCCAACGACGACCGCCACGTGTTCACCGTCAACCGGGAACTGGGCCAGCCCGGAAGCGGCCGATTGGCTGTCTGCGGAGGGCTGGACCGTAGCGGCCGAGTGATCGAGAACCACTGCGTCCTGATCCCCTGAGCCAAGAAGTGCCTGCGTGCCGTGGGTGGACGACCCGCCCACGGCTGCTCGTCCACGCCTAGCGGACGGACCCGGCCTCTTACTCCGGCCCGTGCCGTCCAGGGCGCCCATGTGGCTGGCTTCGGGCCCCGTCCTCAGCACAACCAGAGGCCCTCCCCCGCGGCCTCACCCTGCCAGCCTGTCGATCAGGCGGGCGAGCTGCGCGGGCGCCTCCAGGTGTACGAGGTGGCCCTGGCCGGGCAACTCGTTGACCGTGGCGGCGGGGACACGCCGGCGGATGTCGTCGAAGGCGGTCCCATAAGGAGCGATGCCCCGGTTCGTACCGCCGACGATCAGATCGACGTGGTCCGCCCGCCGGGCGAGGGTGGCCGGCAGCGGTTCGTTCACGGCCAGCGTCTCGTCGTACAGCGGTGCGCTCAGACGACGGAGAGCCTCCCACACCTCTCGGTCCGCCCGCAGGGCCTCTATTCGCGCGGGATCCAGGCCCGTGATCTTCCGGTTCACGATGTCGACGGTCGTGTCCCAGTCCTCGTTCTCCCGAGCCGCCTTCAGGTCGGGCAGGGCGTGCTGTCCGAAAGGGCGCATCACGGGCTCGTAGGCGATCAGCCTGCGCAGGGGGCGCTCGTCGGCGGCGAGCAGCGCGATCAGACCTCCGTAGCTCCAGCCGAAGACCGCGGACGGGTCGCCGAAGACGTCGAGGACGGCTTCCAGGTCCTCGACTTCGGTGCGGAGCGAGTAGGTGTCGGTCAGCGGCCCCGAGGGGGCGCGACCCCGGCGGTTGACGACCATGACGGAGGGCCAGGCACTGACGGCCGAGGCGACGTGGCGCCACGCGTACGCGTCGCTCATCACACCCGGGAGGACTACGAGACCCGGCGCGCCGGGGTCGCCGTACACGTCGACGACGACCCAACTGCCGTCACCGACCGACACTCTTTTCTGAATCGTTTGCTCCATAAACTGATTATGGAGCAAACGCTCTACAATGCAAGCGTGGAACAACGACAGCGGGGGCGCCCCCGAGCCTTCGACCGGGATCACGTGATCCTCGAATCCGCCCGTCTGTTCTGGCGGAGCGGCTACTCGGGCACCTCGACGCGCGCCCTGAGCGCCGCTCTCGGACTGTCGACATCGAGCCTCTACGCCGCGTTCGGCAGCAAGGCCGGGCTGTTCGAGGAGGCCGTGCGGACGTACGCCGAGCGCTACCGGGAGATCTACGCGCGGGCCGTCGAGGAAGGGGACGTCCACGCCGTGGTCGAGCACGTCCTCGTCGAGTCGGTCGACGAGTTCAGCCGACCGAGCGACACCCACCCGGGCTGCCTCCTCAGCAGCGCCGTGATGACGGACAGTACGAGCACACTCGACGCGAGCGCCTACTTCGCCGAACTCCAGAGCTCGAACGAACGGACCCTGCGGGAGCGTATCGACCGTGCGATTCGGGAGGGCGACCTGCTCACGGACACTGACCCGGCGGCCCTCACCGGGCTCGTCCAGTCCGTATGGCACGGACTGTCGGTACGCGCCCGGCTCGGCGCGTCCCGTGAGGACCTACTCGCGACGGTACGGCTCGTTCAGGGCCTGATCCGCGAGCAGCTCACCCCGTAAGGGTTCTACGACGCTCGGCGGAAGGCGCGGCACCCTAGGGACCGGGTCTGTGAGCGCCGTCCACCAGCCGGTACCACGCTCACCGCGCCGAGCCGGGCACGCTCGCCGCTCGCCGCCTGGAGCAGCGCCCGCGGTGCGGCGGGCGGCGTTCTGTGTGCGGCAGTCTCGCAGCGGCGACGTGGAAGCGCCTTACAGATGCGGCCTCGCCGAAACGCGGTGATGGTGGAAAGGCTGCGGCAAGGCGACACCGACACAACACGATGGGCGGATGCATCGATGGACAAGACCGAACTCCTCGAGTTGACGGCACGCCGTGTCGCCCTGGCCTCGGGCGGGGGACGCCTGGGCGCCGAGGACGTCACGCACGTCTTCGACGCCCTCTTCGGCACCGTCGAACATCCAGGGACGATCGCCGAAGCGCTGAAGGCCAAGGGGACGGTCACCCTGGGCAGCTTCGGCAGCCTGGCGCAGGAGGACGGCACGGCCTCCTTCCGGCCGGGCAAGGCCCTGAGCGAGTATCTGCGGGGCGAGGTCGCATGAACGCCCTGCTCATCGCCGCGCCCTGCGGAATCCTCCCGAGCGGTTCATGCCGCGCCTGAGGATCCACATCACTGGCCCGGCAGAGCCCGCCGCCGTCCGGGGCCCCTGACAGGACGAGGGGTCGTGCTGACCGGCTACGGTTCCTTGGCCAGCTCGGCGGCGAACTGCGCCCCGCTCAACAGCGCGAGATTGGACAGC
Organism: Streptomyces sp. NPDC051136; assembly: GCF_044455745.1. Classification (NCBI taxonomy): domain Bacteria; kingdom Bacillati; phylum Actinomycetota; class Actinomycetes; order Kitasatosporales; family Streptomycetaceae; genus Streptomyces; species Streptomyces sp. NPDC051136. Next base: position 58,139 of record NZ_JBITFE010000017.1, read on the forward strand.
CACAGCCAGACCAGGAACACGATCACACCGGCGACGGGGCCGTACAACTCGCTGTACGTCCCGATCACGTCGGTGTAGAGCGTGAACCCGGCCGTCGCGGCCAGCCAGAGCAGCGCGGCGAGCACGCCGCCCGGCAGGCTGTGGCGCCTACGCCGGGCCGGTCCCGGACCTGTCCGGAAGACCACCCACACGAGTGCCGCCACCAGGGCGAGCAACACCGGCCACCGCAGCACCTTCCAGGTGGCGGACACCCCCTCGTCCAGGTGGAGGACCCGACCGATGCCCTCGACGACCGGCCCGCTGAGCACGAGCACGAGCGCGGTGAGCACGAGCAGGCCCAGCAGGGCCAGTGCGGTCAGCACGATGTGGTGGGCCCGCGCGTACACGGAGTGGCTGTCCGGGGTGCGGTGCATGCGGTGCAGCGAGCGGCGGAACACCGCCAGGTAGCTGCACGCCGGCCATACCGCGCTGGCGGCACCGGCGCCGATCAGCGACCAGGCTGTGGAGTTCTCCGTCAGCATGCGGGTGAGGACGTCGTGGAGCTGGTTCCCGGACTGGCCGGGCGCGTACGCCGTCACGTGCTCGATCAGGGAGCGGGCGGTCTGCGGGCTGATGAGACCGAAGGCGACGACGGTCACGAGCAGGGCCGGCAGGACGGCGAGGATGGAGTAGTAGGTCAGGGCCGCCGCGTCGTCAGTCACGTCGTCGTTCCACAGCGACAGGGGGGTGCGGCGCAGCGCGGGCCACCAGGTGCTGGGGGTCCGGGTCGCGCGCGGTACTCCGAGCAGCTTAGAGAGGCGGGGGTGTCCGAGGTGCCGTCGGTGTGTCGGTACGCGGGCCGGGCCCGGTGGCGCGCTCACCTTCGCGCGGGCGTCAGCGGGCCGAGGACGGGGCGTGGCGTCCTGCGCGGCGGCGACGCCGCGCCGACGCGACGGCGGTCGACCGGCGCATCTCCGCCTCGGCGTCCTCGGCGCTCCCCTCGACGACGGCGCCGCGGTAGGCGGAGGCGAGGAACAGGTTCTGCCACTGCGGCGCGGACGCCGCGCCCGACGGCGCCACGTCCTCGCCCGCGGGCCGTCCCATCAGACCGTCACGCATACGAACACCCTCACTCCGACGACATCGACCCGCGCCCCGTGCCTGGTGATTGCAGCGGGCCGGACTGCATGGCAGTCCTGACCTCGCATGTCCCTCGGTTCCGAGTCCAAACAGGCGATGCCGCTTCGGTGCGGCTCGCCCGTCCAGCCGTCAGGGGTGTTGCCTCCGGTCACCGATGCCCGTCCGACCGGCCCCGGCCCCGGCGCCGGCCCCGGACACACACCGTCGCTATTCCTGGTACTGCGTCAAGTCGATGCCGAACACGGTCAAGTCGTGGCCGTGAACGGGGTGCAGGGCGGTGCCCTCCGCCTGCATGCCGAGCTTGTCGGCCACACCCGCGGAAGCGCTGTCACCCGTTCGCAGAACGGCGATCACCCGGTCGAGACCACGATCCTGCAAGGCGAACTCCAAGGCGGCGTGCGCCGCCTCGGAAGCGTATCCCTGGCCCCAGAACGCCCGGCCTAGCCGCCAGCTGATCGCCACCTGACCGGCTGCCTCGTCCGGTGCGCCGGCGACGGACAGGCCTACGGCACCCGCCAGTTCGCCAGATCCCAGGAGCTCGACCGCGAAGATCCCGAAGCCCTCGTCGTCCCACTCCTCCTCCCACGCCTCGATGTCCTCGGCGGTCTGCTCCATCGAGCGCGGCGTGCCGTCGCCGATGCTCCGCATCACCACCGGGTCGGCGTGGATCTCGGACAAGGGGACGAGGTCGTCATCCAGCCAACGGCGCAGGACAAGACGAGGAGTGCGGATCTCGGTCATGCCCCCATCCTGCCGATGCGGCGCCTGGAGCGCGAACCACGACGGAGCACCGAGGACACCGAGGTCATCGCCGCGAAACGTCGGACGGTTAGCGAGCGTCGCCTTCCGCTCACGAAGAGGCTCCCGTCGCCACCGTGCCGGGTCGCTCTCGCGGCTCCCTGCCGGCCGGCGGCCGGCACTTCTCATGCGCTGCGACTCCTGGGATGCGGAGCGCGGAGACCCGGTCTCTCCCCGACGCGTAGGATGCGTGGTGTGCATTCGAGTCATCCGTCCGCGCGTGGCGAGATCCTCGTACGCCGGGCCGTCGCCCGGGACGCCAAGCGGCTCACACGGCTCGTGCGTGGCTCCCGTGCCTACGAGGGCCGGTACGCGTCGATGGTCTCGGGCTACCGCGTCGGTCCCGACTACATCGAGAGTCATCGCGTCTTCGTGGCCGTCGACGCCGATGCCGATGATGCCCCGGGTCGGGTGCTCGGTTTCTACTCCCTGGTCCTCGCGCCGCCGGAGCTGGATCTGCTCTTCGTCCAGAACGGGGCGCAGGGACGCGGTATCGGGCGGCTTCTTGTCGAGCACATGACGGCTGAGGCGCGCGCGGCGGGGCTGAGGCGTGTCCGGGTCGTGTCGCATCCTCCGGCCGAGGGCTTCTACCGCAGTGTCGGTGCGCTGCGTACCGGAACCACCGCAGCGAACCCGCCTGCCGTGGCCTGGGAACGGCCCGAGATGGAATTCTTGATCCCTCCACTGCCGGCTTGATCCTTCTGTCGCAGTCGACCCACCCTCTCGCGTCAGCGGCACGATCCCGCGGCGTCGGCATCGGCATCGGCATGCGCGGTGGCTTGCACGAGGTGGCGACTGTGGGTGTCGGCCAGCAAACGGGTGATTACCGGCTGTCCGATTCCGGCGTGGTCCGCGCCCGACGGAAATGTGGCTCGTAGGGCAGGCAAGGTGGCTGTCGTCGGGGGCTGAGGACAGAGGGGTCCCCGATGCGACAGGTGGAGGCTTGCCGACACGGAGGACGGACGGCACCGGGACGACTCGAATCGCGCGATGTGGGCACCGGGAGAGGAGCCACGCCGCACGAGGGGAGGCCGGGTACCCGGTCGCCCGGCTCCCGCGCCCAAGGAGAGACCACGATGGCGCTCGATGACGACGCCCAGCACGCCGTGCCGAACACGCCGGGGACGCGCGAGGACGGCGTCACCCGCCGACGTCCGCTGCCGCATCGGCATGTCGAGGAGACGGTCGAGATCGCGGTGCCCGTGCCGACGGCGTACAACCAGTGGACGCAGTTCAAGGCCTTCCCGCGCTTCTCGCACCTGGTGCAGGGCGTCGAGCAGATCAGGCCCACGGTGACCGTCTGGACCATCGGGCACGGGCCACTGCGCCACCGTTTCCCGGTCGAGATCGTCGAGCAGGACCCCGATGCCTACCTGGCCTGGCGCGGTCTGGAGCAGAACCCCTCGCACCAGGGTGAGGTCGAGTTCAGGTCTACGGGGTCCGGCGGCACGGCGGTCACCGTTGGCATACTCCTGGAACCGCGGGGAGCCGCGCGAATCCTCACCGGTTCTTCCCGCGCCGCCCGGCTGACCGCCCGACTGGTACGCGGCGAACTCACGCACTTCAAGCACTTCATCGAGGGACTGGGGCACGAGGGCGGGGCCTGGCGGGGCACCATCCGCAACGGCCGCGTCCAGCACGATCAGCCGGAACCGCCCAGGAGCCGGGTGGCCCACTGGCCCGTCGGCTGACCGCGTACCGGACGAAGAAAGGCGAACCGATGCAGAACCCGCCCGGCGAGGAGCCGGAAACCAGCCTCTCCGTGACACCGCCGAAGAAGTGGGCGGCCGGAGTCCCGGCGGTCGTGCACGCACTGGAGTACTCCCTCAAGCAGACCTCCCCGAGCAGGACCGGCGTGGACCTGCTGGCCATGAACCAGGTGGGCGGGATCGACTGTCCCGGCTGCGCGTGGGCGGACCCGGCCCCGGGCCGGCGGCATCGCAACGAGTACTGCGAGAACGGTGCCAAACACATCAACGACGAGGCCACCACGCGCCGGGTCACCGCCGACTTCTTCCGCGAGCACAGCGTCGCCGACCTCGCCACCCGCTCGGACATGTGGCTCAACCAGCAGGGACGGCTCACCGAGCCGATGATCAAGCGGCCCGGTGGTGAGCACTACGAGCCCATCAGCTGGGACGACGCCGTGGCCGTCCTGGCGCGCGAACTCCGGTCGCTGGCCTCCCCCGACGAGGCCGTCTTCTACACCTCCGGCCGCGCCAGCAACGAGGCGGCCTTCATCCTGCAGCTCTTCGCCCGCGCCTTCGGCACCAACAACCTGCCCGACTGCAGCAACATGTGTCACGAGTCCAGCGGCTTCGCCCTGAGCGAGACCCTGGGCACCGGCAAGGGCACCGTCAGCCTCGACGATCTCCACCACGCCGACCTGATCTTCCTGGTCGGGCAGAACCCGGGAACCAACCACCCGCGCCAGCTCACCGCCCTGGAGGAGGCGAAGCGCAACGGGGGCCGGATCGTGGCGGTGAACCCCTTGCCGGAGGCCGGGCTGCGGCGCTTCAAGAACCCGCAGAAGCCGCACGGGCTCGTCGGACGCGGCACCCAGATCGCCGACCGCTTCCTGCACATCAAGCCCGGCGGCGACCTCGCCCTTTTCCAGGCCCTTAACCGCTTGCTGCTCGAGGCCGAGGACGCCCGCCCCGGCACCGTCCTGGACCACGCCTTCATCGACGCCCACACCACGGGCTTCGAGGAGTTCGCCGAGCACGCCCGCAGCGTCGACTGGGACGACGTGCGCGCGGCGACCGGGCTGACCCGCGAGGAGATCGAGAAGGTTCGCGACGAGGTTCTGCGCAGCGAGCGTGTCATCGTCTGCTGGGCCATGGGCATCACCCAGCACAAGCACGGTGTGCCGACCATCCGGGAAATCGTCAACTTCCTGATGCTGCGCGGCAACCTGGGGCGCGCCGGTACCGGCGCCTGCCCGGTGCGCGGCCACAGCAACGTCCAGGGCGACCGCACCATGGGCATCTGGGAACAGATGCCGGACACCTTCCTCGACGCCCTGCAGAAGGAGTTCGGCTTCGACCCACCGCGCCCGCACGGCTTCGACTCGGTGGACTCGATCAAGGCGATGCGCGAGGGCCGTGTCAAGGTCTTCCTGGCCCTGGCCGGCAATTTCGTCCGCGCCGCTCCGGACAGCGAGGTCACCGAGGAGGCGATGCGCTCGTGCCGGCTGACCGCGCACATCTCCACCAAGCTCAACCGCTCGCACGCCGTCTGCGGCGACACCGCACTGATCCTGCCCACCCTGGGGCGCACCGAGCGTGACGTCCAGGCGGACGGCGAGCAGTTCGTCACCGTCGAGAACTCCATGAGCGAGGTGCACACGTCCCAGGGGCGCCTCGAACCGGCCTCCCCGCTGCTGCTCAGCGAGGTCGCCATCCTGTGCCGGCTCGCCCGCCGCACCCTGGACGGCAAGCCGGACATCCCCTGGGAGAAGTTCGAGGGCGACTACGGCACCATCCGCGACCGCATCTCCCGCATCGTGCCGGGCTTCCACGACTTCAACGCACGGGTGACCCGCCCGGGAGGCTTCCAGCTGCCCAACCCGGTCAACGAGGGCGTGTTCCCGAACAAGGTCGGCAAGGCACTGTTCACCCGCAACGACCCGGTGGTCCCCCAGGCACCCGCGGGGCACCTGCTGCTGCAGACACTGCGCTCCCACGACCAGTGGAACACCGTCCCCTACAGCAACAACGACCGTTACCGCGGCATCCACGGCAGCCGACACGTCGTGCTCGTCAACCCGGCCGACCTCAGTGAACTCGGCCTCGCGCAGGGCGATCGCGTCGACCTCGTGAGCGTCTGGGCGGACGGTACCGAACGTCGGGCCCGGAACTTCGAGGTCGTGTCCTACCCGGCCGCCAAGGGCTCGGCCGCCGCCTACTACCCCGAGACGAACGTCCTGGTCCCGCTGGACAGCGTCGCCGACATCAGCAACCAGCCCACGTCGAAGGGGATCGTCGTCCGCCTGGAGCGCACCCTCGTCCGGACACCCGTCTGAACGACGACACGATGCCGACGAGACCCGCGACGGTCCACCCGCGGGGGGGGGGGGGGGGGGGGGGGGGGGGGGGGGCGGGGGGGGGGGGGGGCGGGGGGGGGGGGGGGGGGGGGGGGGGGGGGGGGGGGGGGGTACG
>NZ_JBITFE010000017.1:64220-105228 GCF_044455745.1 Streptomyces sp. NPDC051136
ACCCCCCCCCCAACACCACAAAACACCCCCACCACCCCCCCCCCCCCCCCCCCCCCCCCCCCCCGCCCCCCCCCCCCCCCCGCCCCCCCCCCCCCCGGACGGTGACCGAGGAGACGACACGCGCTGAGCACTGGCCATGATCCGCGTCACGGCGTTCGAGGCAACCCCTCCGCGGTTCGTCCGGAGCGGCACGCTGCCGAAGCGACGGTCGCGGCACCTGCAGGTTTGCAGGCAGGTGAAGGCGAAGGCCTTCCCGATCGGCGAGGCCGCGGTGAAGGCCTTCCCGGTCGGCGTCGTCAGCGGGTGACGACGTGCCGCTCGTTCGGGACACAGTGGGTCATGGTGAGGCCCTCGACATCGCGCGGCGGGTTCTTGCCGAGGTTCGACAGCCGCTCGCGGTCCTCGTCCGTGAGCTCCTGGCCGGCCAGCGGCTTCAGGCCCGCCACGTCCTGAGCGCTGATACCGAGGCCCTCGCCGACGCGCAGACCGAGGTCGTTGTCGACCAGCAGGAAGTGCCAGACCATGCGTTCCTGCACCGGCCGCTCGCACTGCGAGATCAGGTCGACGAAGTTCTTCACCAGGTCGTCCCGCTCCCACTGCTCCAGCAGGCAGTAGCGCTGGCCGGCCTGGAGGTAGTCGTTGGTGCGCGGGATGCGCTTGCGGGTGACCCGGCCCCGGATCTCCGGCCCCTGTTCGTCGTGCGTGGGGTACTGCGCCTCGCGCAGGCTGCCGTCGGTGATGGAGGGCTCGTAGTTGACGATCGGGTTCTCGCCGCCGTCGACGTGGTACGCCATCTGGCCGTCGCGCTGGTTGGTGCGCACGGTGGCGTTCTTGGCCTGGTTGACCGGGAGTTGCAGGTAGTTCGGGCCGACCCGGTAGCGCTGTGTGTCACTGTACGAGAAGGTCCGACCGACCAGCATCTTGTCGTCGGAGAAGTCCAAGCCGTCGACGAGGACACCGGTGCCGAACGAGATCTGCTCGTTCTCCGCGAAGTAGTTCTGCGGCATGCGGTTCAGCACGATCTTGCCGACCGCTTTGGGCGGGAAGTCCTGCTCGGGCCAGGTCTTGGTGTCGTCCAACGGGTCGAAGTCCAGTTCCGGGTGGTCGTGGTCGTCCATCATCTGGACGAGCAGTTCCCACTCCGGGTAGTCGCCGCGGGCCACCGCCTCGTACAGGTCCTTGGTGGCGTGGCCGAGGGAGTCTGCCTGCACCTGCGCGGCGTCTTCCTCGGTCATGCTGCGCACGCCGGCCTTGGGCATCCAGTGGTACTTGACCAGCTTGGTCTCACCGCTCCGGTCGACCCACTTGTAGGTGTTGACGCCGAACCCCTGCTGGTGGCGGTAGTCGGCGGGGATGCCGCGCGGGCTGAAGAGGTTGACCAGCATGTGCATGCACTCCGGGGTCTGCGACATGAAGTCGAAGATGCGCCGGGGCTGCTGCTCGAACGTGACCGGGTCGGGCTTGAGGGCGTGGATGACGTCCGGGAACTTGATGGCGTCCCGGATGAAGAAGACGCCCAGGTTGTTGCCGACCAGGTCCCAGTTGCCGTCCTCCGTGTAGAACTTGACCGCGAAGCCACGTGGGTCGCGGGTCGCCTCGGAGGAATCGCGGCCGCCGATGACGGTGGAGAAGCGCAGGGCGATGTCGGTGCGCTTGCCGCGCTCTTGGAAGAGCTTGGCGCGGGTGTAGCGGTCGATCGGCTCGTCGCCCCAGGCACCGTACGCCTCGAAGTAGCCGTACGCGGTGACTCCGCGGGCGTGCACGACGCGCTCGGGGATGCGCTCCCGGTCGAAGTGACTGATCTTCTCCAGGAACTGGTAGTTCTCCAGCGTCGCGGGTCCGCGGGCGCCGACGGTGCGCTGGTTCTGGTTGTCGTAGACCGGATGTCCCTGCCGGTTGGTGAGCACCCTGCGGTCATCGCCGGGAGCGGGACCCTGGCTCGATACATCGGTCATTGCGCTTCTGCTCCTTCGACTCGTGGGCGCCGCGGACGTGCGCATGCGGGGGCGACGGCCGTCGGGCCGGGCACATGGGCGTCCCCGGCATCCGGCCACGCGGGGTCAGTCATGTGTGACCCTGACACGGGGCCGGGCTGCCCGCGACCGGCGGACAGGGCCGAACGGCGCACCGTCACCCCGAGAGCCCTTCTCCCCGACGCTCGGGTCCGCGGCGAGGGGGCTGCTGCGTCGGTCGCCGAGAAGCCGGGTGCACAGCAGCGCCATCACCAGGTAGCGCCCTCGCGGGCCCTCGTCGCTGCCCCTGCCTCTGAGGTACGGGCGCTCGCGCGTTACCGCTGGCCGTGCAGGTTCTTGGCAGTGGGCGATGTCGGCACGGCAGCCGGGTCGGGGTAGGTTCCCAGGAGGCGGTCGGCGCTTGCGGTCGTGGTGACCGTGAACCAGTAGTGCTCATTCTTGTAGTGGTGCAGCCGGTGGTTGCGCCAGACAGCTTTGTAGGCCCTGTTCCGGGGGCGGTAGTCGCTGTGGATCAGGTAGTGCGTCCACTCGTAGACCAATCCCGCGGCCGTCACGGTGGCCATGAAGGTCAGGGCTTGGCCGAGTCGCGGGAAGGCCACGAGGGCGGCTGTGTTGTAGCCGATGATCACCCAGATGAGTGCCTTCCAAGGGATGAAGACCAGGGGGGTGTCGCGTGGATCGACGTGATGTTCACGGTGCTTCCTCGCCAACAGGGTGTCGAGAGTGACACCCGCGACCTTTCGGGGACGCCAGTGCAGGACGAAGACGTGGATCAGCCACTCGAGCAGGGGAAACAGCAGGATCAGGACGAGCGGTGCGAAGGCGTCCTCAGCGCTCCAGTCCCCCACGGCTATGCGGCCGGTGAGCAGTACGCCCAGCACCGCGCTGATGATCCAGGGTGACGGGTATCGGCAGAATGCGCGGAAGGCGCCTCCCAGCGTCACATCGGTTCGGCGCGGCGCCGAGAGGGCGGACTCGTCCGCTCGCACGCGGGCACGGGCGTCCGATGTCACGGCGTTCTCGTGGTCCCGTTTCTGCTGCGCAGTCGTCTTGCGCAAGGTTGCTCACCCCTCGAGTTGATTGATGACTTCGATCAGGGCCTCGGTGGCCGGGCGGAGCAAGGCCTCGGCACGGCTGTACGCGGCGTCGGCGTCGGCGCCGGCGATGGCGGCGACCACGGCGTCGTAGGCGCAGGTCCGGTCCACCTCCGTGGCCATGACCTGGGCCAGAGCGTCAAGCGCGGGTTCGTAGGCTGCTCGCAGGCTGTTGAACATCAGGCGGAAGGTCACGGAGTCGGCGGCGTCCGTGACGTGTTCCCAGAAAGTCAGCGCATGTCGCTGCCGGGCGACCGGATCGCCGTCGTCTTTCAGTGCTTGGACAGCGGCCTCGAGCTGAGGGACCAGTGCCGGTCCCCGGCGTCGGGCTGCCAGTTCGGCGATCTTCGGGCCCACGTGGAGCCGCGCTTCGAGGATGCTCCGGGCGACCGCCAGATCGATCTCCCCGCCCGCGAACAGGAGGCGAGGCAGCAGGTCAAGGCCGCCGGACCGACGAATGTCGCGCACCGTGGTGGCATCTCCTTGGCGCACTTCCACCAGGCCGGCGTGGGCAAGTCGTTGCAGTGCCTCGCGTACTGCGGGGCGCGAAACTCCCAACACCTCCGCGAGCCGGCGCTCACTGGGCAGGTTCTCACCCGGTGCGAGGCTGCCACTGATGACTTCTCCGAAGAGCTGATCGAACACTTCGTCAGGGACCGAGCGCCGGTTGACTGGTTGCAAGGGCATGTGCGCACCTTAGAACTCGGCGGACAGGTGGTCTAGTGGTCAGACCACTCCTTCCGGTCGTGCCCTCGGAGGAAGGGTGGTGGCTCCCCCTGATCCGGGCGGTCGCAGAGCCACCCAGCGCGGCCCTGCTCCCGGGAAGAGCACCGCACGAGCGGTGGCCGCCATGGCGCCGCACACCACACAGCCCCCGGGGCGGCGTCTCCTGGACGCGGGCGAGCGTCTGCGGGCGGGCTGACGCAGCCGGGGCCTGGTCCAGGTGGACGGGGTCGATGCCGTGCCGGGCGAGCAGATCGGCGGGTTCCATGACGGCTCCGTTCACCCCGCCCCTGGTTCCTGCCCGACCGGCTCCTGGAACAGGGCCTGAACGGGCACAGCCCGCTCGTCTAGGTGCACGCCGACGACTGCTGCAACGCGGGCAAGAACAGCAAGGGCATGACCAGGATCAGACCCGCCTCATCCTCGCGGACGGCACCTAAAAGCCTGCCCGCTTCACCGGCCGAACGCATCCCTCTCGCAGCCGTATCTCCGGCGCCAACACTCATGACAGCCTGGCCCTGCAGCCGCTGGTGCGGTCCATCCTGCCCGTTCGCAGCCGTCGCGGCCCGCGCCGATGGCGCCCGGACAAGTTGCACGGTGACAAGGGCTACGACTACGACGCCCAGCGCCGATGGCTCCGAGCACGTGGCATCACCCCTCGCATCGCCCGTCGCGGGAAGGAGTCCTCGCAGCGACTGGGCCGACACCGCTGGGTCGTCGAGCGCACCATGTCCTGGCTTACCGGCTGCCGTCGACTGCACCGACGCCACGAGCGCAGGCCCGAGCACTTCCTCGCCTTCACCGCCATAGCCACCAGCCTCATCAACTACCGTCGACTCACCAGGTGAAACGACGTTTGAGACCTTGGCTTGATTTCCTGCGGCCCCGGCCCGGTGGCGATCTGGCGGCGTGCGCAGGCACCGCGGCGTCTCTTGCTCAGGAGAGCGAAGCTGCTCTCCAAGCCCTGCCTGCAGACATCGAGTTGCCGGTCGGAAGGCGGCCCGGACAGGGTTCGGCCGCCGCGATCGGCCGAAGGGGGCAGCTACTCGAGGCTCGCAACCCGCCTGGCCGCTGTGTCAACGGCTGTCGGTCATCCCGCCGGTCACCGCGATGGTTTCGCCGATCACGTAGCTGGAATCAGCTTCGGACGCCAGGTAGACGTACGCGGGAGCAAGTTCCTCGGGTTGAGCCGCACGGCCCATGGGATCCGCGGCAGCGAGGTTCTCCTTCAGGTAGTCGTCGGGAAAGCGCTGGCTGGCAAGGTTCAGGACGGTCCAGGTGGGACCGGGGGCTACGACGTTTGCACGGATCCCGCGTTTGACGAGGTGAGAGGCGATCGACTTCGTGAAGATGATCTGCGCGGCCTTCGATGCCGCGTAGTCCATCATCATGTCGCTGCCCTTGAGACCCTCCTCCGACGCCGTCGCGATGATCGCGTCCCCCCGTTTCAGATGCGGCAGAGCGGCCTGCACGAGGTGGAAGTAGGCGTAGACGTTCGTCTTGAACGCCAGGTCGAAGTCCTCGAAGCACAGGTCCTCGAGCGAGTTCTGGCTGTTGAGGCGAGCCGCGTTGCTCACCAGAATGTTCAGGGCGCCCAGACCGCCCACCGTCGTTGTGACGGCGTTTCGGCAGAAGTCCGGATCACACAGGTCACCCGGTATCAGCAGGCATCGCTGCCCCTCGCCTTCGACCGCCTCGCGGGTCACCTCCGCGTCTTCCTGCTCCTCTGGCAGATACACGATCGCCACATCAGCGCCCTCACGGGCATACAGCACGGCCACGGACCTGCCGATGCCCGAGTCGCCACCGGTGATCAGCGCCACTTTGCCCCGCAGTTTGCCCGACCCTCGGTAGCGCGGCGCCATGTAGCGAGGCGGCGTCGACATCTTCGACTCCAGGCCGGGCCGCGACTGCCGCTCGAACCGGTACGGCGGCGTCGGCTCACCGGCCTCGTCCGGCCGGGCAGAAGGAACCTCACGCGCGTCAGCCATCAGTCAGTCTCCAGATCACACGTACACGGGCGCCCTCCGCGTTAACCCGGACGCGAGCGCCAAAACGCGTGCACCGCGGATCACCGCGACGGCCTGCTACACCGGACCGCGGTTTTGTCTTCCCACCGACAGGCATCCCACTCTCGGGTGTGGTCCCGCTCTGCGGTCACCGGCTCGTGTAGCGTCCGCTTCCTGCCGGAGCGCGGAGGCTTCGACCGACGCGTCACGGGGCCAAGGCCGGCCAAGTCCCCCGGCCGACGCCCCCTCCGCGCACTCCGCGCTGGTCCGGACCGAGGTCCTGGAGAGAGCGGCCCCGCTGGTCCAGCGACGGGACGACTAGCGTGTCGCCTGCGCGCGGGAAGCCGAGGGCTTTCCACTGCTCCTGAGGACTTCAGCGGCGTCGTCAACCTGGGTAGGCGCATCTGTCGGATCGTCAGCAGATGGCGTGACCCGATCTGTTGACCACATCGACCCTCTGACACCGTTCGCTGGGCGTGGTCCAGCCCCGATCCGACCTGGTAACCACGCTTACGGATCTTGCTCGTCGACCGGTCGACAGATGAGCAGAAGCACATCGCCAGCTAGGTGAACCACAAAGAACTCTTTGCGAAGACCTCTTTGCGAAGACTCCTTTGCAGACTACTGTGTGCCGTATGGCTGATGCAGTGGAGATGCCGGATGGCCCGAACCTAGAAGAGGACTCGGTTGTCCTGGATGCCAAGGGGTTGCGTGCCCTGGCGCATCCGGTGCGTGTGCAGTTGGTGGGGCTGCTGAGGAAGTACGGCCCGTCGACGGCCACCCGCCTCGCGGAGCGGTTGGGCGTGAATTCCGGTACGGCCAGCTACCACCTCCGGCAGCTCGGCGCGGCCGGTTTCGTCGAGGAGGACACCGAACGCGGCAATGCGCGAGAGCGCTGGTGGCGGTCGGTGCACCGGACGACCTGGTTCAGCGATCCGGAGCTGGCAGAGCGGGAGCCCGAGGCCGCACTGGCCTACCAGCAGTCCGTGGCCGCCATCTACACCCTGCGCACGCAGCAGACCCTCAACGGGCTTCAGACGATGCCCCGCGCATGGCGGAACACCTTCGACATGAGCGACTGGGCCTTGCGGCTCACACCTGAGGAAGCCGCTGCCCTGTATCGGGAGTTGGCGGAGGTCATCGCGCGCTATCGGCGAGACGCGCCGGAGACGGCGGCCACTGCCCCCGAGGGAGCCGAACGGGTCGCCGTGATCACGCAGATCCTGCCCGAGCTGGATGCGCCTGCCGTGTCGTCCCTTCCTTCCGACCCGCAGGAAGAGGAAGGAAGCCCGACGTCATGACCGACGACGCCTCGGAGCCCGCCGGCATACCCGGCAACAGGGCCTTACGGCCGCTGGGCGGGGTACTGGCGGCCATGGCCATCTCACTGACCGGCACTCGGATCTCCGTTGTGGCACTGCCCTGGTTCGTCCTCGTGACCACCGGCAGCGCCACCCAGACCGGACTGGTCGCCTTCTGCGAGATGACTCCCTACGTGATGGTCAAGGCGTTCACCGGACCGCTGGTGGACCGGATCGGACCGCGAGCGGTTTCCTGGACCACCGATCTGGCCAGCGCGACCGCGGCCGCTGCGGTTCCCCTGTTCCATGCCTTGGACCTGCTCTCCTTTCCCCTTCTGCTGGTTCTGGTCGCGTTGATCGGCGCGGCCCGGGGACCCGGCGACCTGGCCAAGGAGGTGATGGTCCCGGAGGCGGCCGAGCGCGGTCGGGTACCGCTGGAGCGGGCCACCGGGCTGTCCGGCGTGATCGAGCGGCTCGCCTCCACCGTCGGCCTCGCAGTCGGCGGATCCCTGGTGGCGCTGCTCGGTCCCCTGACCGGGCTCGCCGTCAACGCGGGATGCTTCGCCCTGGGTTCGGTGATCATCAAACTCGCGCTGCCTCGCGGTATGGGACACACGGCCGAGGAAGCCCCCGCGCCCGCCGGGGAGACGGAACCCGGCTACTGGCGGCGATTCGGCGAAGGCTTCACCTTCCTGCGCGGCGAGCCGCTGCTGCTCACCGTCATCGTCATGGTCGGCATCACCAACCTGCTGGACGCGGCGATCACCTCGGTGCTCGTACCCGTCTGGGCCAGGGAATCCAGCAACGGGCCGACCGCGATCGGCCTGATGGGCAGCGTGATGGGGGGCGCGGGGGTCGCCGGGAGTCTGATCGCCGCGGTGGTCGCGCACCGGCTGCGGCGACGGATGGTGGTTCTCACCGGGTTTCTGCTGGCCGGAGCCCCGAGATTCCTGATCCTGGCCTTCGATGCCCCGTTGGGGGTGGTGATCGCCGTCTTCGCGATCAGCGGGTTCGGCGCCGGCTTCGTCAACCCGGTACTGGGAGCCGTCCTCGTCGAGCGGGTGCCACGCCGGATGCTGGGCCGGGTCAACGCCCTCGGTGACTCGCTGGCCTGGTCCGGCATCCCTCTCGGCGGGCTTCTCGCCGGGGCCGCGGTAACTGCTGCCGGACTCGGGCCGGTGCTGGTCACCTGCGGCGCCGTGTACTTCCTCACCACGAATCTGGCGGGACTGCGCCCGGAATGGCGCGAGATGGACCGGACGCGCGGGCGGGGCGTCCCGAAGCCGCATCCCACGGAAGACACTTCGCAACGCAGCGCCGATGTAGGCGCGCACGCCTCACGCACACACGGGTGACTGCTGGTCGGGGGCGGACTGATCATGGTCGGCGCCTGGGGACCAGGGCCCCGGAGCGGCGGCGAACGCGTCTCGTTCATCGGAGGTGTCCGCCTGAGATTCTGCTCGACACCGCGCTGAGGCGCGCAGCCGTGGCCCCCAACCTGCCGGACCGGGACACCGGATCTCGCCGCCGCACGGCGAAAGCGCGTCGCCCCGGATGCAAAGGAGCTGACATGAAGTCGGCTAGTCGCCTGCTCCTGAACGGCCTTCGGAGGCAGCCCGTGGTGCGCCTGCCCGCAGTGCTTCGAGGTCTGCCGGGCCGTGGGTCAGGAGCACCGATCCAACTGGACGAGGCGTACGGCGTCCGGCGTCCGGCGTCCGGCGATCCCGCCCTCCATGAACGGCGTGGCAGCGCCCCGCAAGGACGGTGCGGCCGAAGCCCGCACCGCGAGTCCCGGAGCCGGACGTCCACCCGTACGCGGCGATCGTCGTCCCGGCTCGAATGCGTGGGCGACCAGGTCCCCTGGGGTCCGGGACGCCGTCGCCACGTGCAGCCGGTGTGTCGGGTGATCTCAGGAGGGTGGGTAGGGAAGCTGCGAGCCGTGTGAGATCGCGGGTGCGCTCATGTCGAGCAGGAGCAGGGCGTCGTGGTCGGGGGTTCCGGGTTCGGCGGTGTAGACGCCGATGCGCTGACCGGGGGTGCCTTCGACGTGCAGGGACTGGGACGTGAGGACGAGGGTGCCGATCTGTGGGTGGTGGAAGGTCTTGTGGGCAGGCTTGCGGCCGGTGACCTCGTAGCGTTCCCAGAGGCCGGCGAAGTCGGCGCTCTTGAGGAGGAGTTCGCCGACGAGGTTCGTCAGGTCGGGCGCGTCGGGGGCGGTGCCTGCGACGGCGCGCAGGCGGGCGACGCAGCCCGTGATCTGCCGGTCCCAGTCGGGGAACAGATCGCGGGCAGCGGGGTGGAGGAAGAGGTAGCGGGCGAGGTTGCGGTGCTTGACGGGCCAGTCGTCCAGGCCCGCGTACAGGGCGAGGCCGCCGGGGTTCGAGGCGAGCATGTCCATGCTGCGGCTGATGACGTAGGCGGGGTTCGGCCGCAGTGACTCCAGCAGCAGCTTCAGGTGGGGGCGCACGGTCGGGCTGGGTGCAGGTGGCGGTTCGCCGATGTAGCGGGCGGCGCGGGCGGCGAGCTCGCGCAGGTGCTGGTGCTCCTGGTCGTCCATGCGCAGGGCGCGGGCGAGGGAGTCGAGGACGGCGGGGCTGGGGCGGGTCTCCTTGCCGCGCTCCAGGCGGACGTAGTAGTCGATGCTGATGCCGGCGAGGGTGGCCACCTCCTCGCGGCGCAGCCCCGGGGTGCGCCGCAGGCCGGCGCCGGGAGTGAGCCCTACGTGCTCGGGGCTGGTCTGGGTCCGGCGGGCGCGAAGGTAACGGCCCAGCTCGGCGCCGTCACCGGGTGCGCTCTGGGATGCCATGGTCCCAGTCTCACGCACCGCGCGCCTGCCGCGAAGCCGGGAGAGGGGCCCTGCCACTACCCCCGAAGAGCCCGCCCTGCCGCACCGCCGGAATCCGGGCGAAGGTGAAGCAGCAAGACGCCGACATCCTGATCACCTCGACCGGCCCGGCACGGGCACCGTCCGCCGGCCGGGACGACGATGAGGACGCCGGGCGACGCTACGACGCGAAGAGGGCACGATGCGCTACATCAACCTGCGTGACCTGGAGGTTTCCCGGATCGGGCTGGGCGCGATGGGCATGTCCCACGGCTACACGGACTCGGGCACCGACGACGCGGAGTCGATCAGGACCGTGCACCGGGCGCTGGACCTGGGCGTCACGCTGATCGACACCGCCGAGATCTACGGCCCGTACGTCAACGAGGAACTCCTGGGACGGGCGCTCAAGGGGCGCCGGGACCAGGTGGTGCTGGCCACCAAGTTCGGCATGGTCTCCCATCGTGGAGGCGGCGCCTGGAATCTCGACTCCGGTCCGGCCAACATCCGCACCGCCGTCGAGGGCTCGCTGAAGCGGCTCGGCACCGACCACATCGACCTGTACTACCAGCACCGGGTCGACCCGAACACACCCATCGAGGAGACCGCCGGCGCTGTCGGCGAGCTGATCGCCGAGGGCAAGGTACGCGCCTTCGGGCTCTCGGAGGCCGGGCCCGACACGATCCGGCGGGCCCACGCCGTACAGCCGGTCACCGCGGTCCAGTCCGAGTACTCCCTGTTCACCCGCGGGATCGAGGACCGCGTCCTGCCGGTGCTGCGGGAGCTGAACATCGGTCTCGTGCCGTTCGCCCCGCTGGGCCGCGGTCTGCTGACCGGCACCGTGCGCGTCACGGACCAGTACGGCGAGAACGACTTCCGGCACGGCAACCCCCGCTTCACCGGTGACAACCTCCAGCACAACCTCGCCCTGGCCGACCGCGTCGGGGCCGTGGCCGACGAGGCCGGGGCCACACCGGGGCAGGTGGCGCTCGCCTGGCTGCTCGCGCAGGACGACCACATCGCCCCGATCCCCGGCACCAAACGCGTGGCCCGCGTCGAGGAGAACACCGCCGCCGACGCCCTCACGCTCAGCGCCGACCAGCTGGAGCGGCTCTCCGGCCTGCCCCCCGCCGCCGGCGCCACCCACAAGGAGGGCCAGGCCCGGATGCTCGAACGCTGACGACGCCCCTCTGCGATCCCCCCACCCTGTTTGGAGCAAGACCCCATGCGTGCTGCAGTGATGTACGGAGCCGGCGACGTCCGTGTCGAGGACCGGCCCGACCCGAAGATCGTCCGGCCGACCGATGCGGTGGTCCGCGTCGTCGCCTCCTGCGTGTGCGGCAGCGACCTGTGGCCGTACGCGTCCATGCCCGCCACCGGCACCGGCCGCCCCATGGGGCACGAGTTCCTCGGCGTCATCGAGGAGACCGGCACGGACGTCACCACCCTCACGGCGGGGGAACTCGTCGTCGCACCGTTCACCTACAGCGACAACACCTGCGACTACTGCGCCAAGAGCCTGCACATCTCCTGCCGCAACGGCGGCCGGTACGGCTTCGACGGCGTCGACGGCGGGCAAGGCGAGGCCGTCCGTGTCCCGTACGCGGACGGCACCCTGGTCAGGCTGCCCGTGGCCGCCGATTCCGCGCTCATCCCGTCGCTCCTTGCCCTATCGGACGTGATGACCACCGGCCACCACGGCGCCGTCACCGCCGGCGTCGGCCGCGGTGACACGGTGCTGGTAATCGGCGACGGCGCGGTCGGCTTGTGCGCGGTGCTCGCCGCCAAGCGGCTGGGCGCCGAGCGGATCGTGCTCGCCGGCCGCCACGAGACCCGCACCAGCCTGGGCCGCGACTTCGGTGCCACCGACGTCGTCGCCGAACGCGGCGAGGAGGGCATCACGCGGATCCGCGAGCTGACCGGCGGCGTCGGCAAGGCCATCGAGGCCGTCGGTACCCGCACCGCCTTCGACACCGCACTGGGCGCCGTCCTGGACGGCGGCACCGTCAGCCGCCTGGGCGTGCCCCAGTACGCACAAGTCTCCCTCGGTCCCGCCGAGTTCATGCGCAACGTCACCCTGACCGGTGGCGCAAGCCCCGCCCGCGCCTACATCCCGCAACTGCTGCCCGACGTCCTGGACGGCACGATCGTCCCCGGGCTCGTCTTCAGTGAAACCTTCCCTCTCGACCGGACTCCGGACGCCTACCGGGCGATGGCCGTCCGCCGCGCCCTCAAGGCCCTCATCCGTCCTTGACCGGTAACTCCCCGTTCACGAGACCTCCGCGCCCCCAGGACGGTCACCTGGCCGGTGATCCGGAGCGGGAACAACTCGGACACCACCGCAGGTCCCAGTTCCCACCTCGACAGTCGCCCGGACGATCGCACGCTTGTCCTCAACCAGACTTGAGGTCCTACGTTCTTCCCCCGGCCTGCACGGTGTGCGGGCTCCGCTGAGAAGAACCTGTAGAGGACACCCCATGACGACCGAGCAGATCTCCGACACCGAACTCGCCGGGCAACCCGCCGCGTACTGGACCGGCGTCGCCTACGAGGCGCTCATCGCCTACACCCGCGCCCAACAGGCCGAAAAGGGCTACACCCAGCCCCAGTTCTGGCTACTGCGCCACCTCTCGAAGAACGACCTTTCGCCGGACGGCGAGGGCATGACCTTGCCCGAGTTGCGCCGGGCCATGGCCTCCTACATCCGCCCCGAGGACGACTTGGCGGCGGAGGCCGCGGTGCTCCTGGAACGCGGCTGGCTGACCCGGGACGCCAAGGACCGGCTGCGGCTCACCACGGAGGGCGAACAGGCCCGTGTCGACCTGGCCCGCAACGCCCCCGCAATCCGTGCCGTCCTGCACGAAGGCATCGACGACGCCGACTACGTGATCACGCTGAAGGTGCTCCAGCAGCTGATCCGTAACGCGGGCGGGGCGGTTGCCTGACCAACCACGAGCCCGGGATGAACGCCCCGGGCCTTGGTGAATTCATGGCGCACCGGCTGTTGTGGCTGCGCAACCGGGGCCCTCCCGCCCAGTCACCCCAGGCACTGTGATCAATCCGGATGCCAGAACCCACCTCCGGGGACGGCCCTGCGGCTCGGCCGGCGACGCGATCACGCCGGTGCCGACCGAGCTTGCCTCCGTCCCCGACGTCTCGGACGACGAGCGAGACCGGGACAAGAAGAAGCGCCGGCCACCTTCCGCCGTTCAGCGGGTCACTGCGCGGCCGGTTCCGAGCCCCGGAGACCTCCGGTTGATGTCCCCGGTGATCAGGTCTGTCGCGTCGGCGCGGTGCTGGCAGGTCGTAGAAGATCCGGTCAAGCAGGGGCGAGGCGTCGCCACTCGCTGTGTGCGAAGACGGCGGCCGTCCACCCGGCTGGATTGCACGTGGCGGGCGGCCTTCCATCGGCCGCCCGAACGATCCGACCCTAGCCTTGTACCAGGTCCTTGACCTCTGGGGGCAGGCTGCCACCGGGTTGGACGGCGAGGAGCATGACCTCGTCCGAGGCGTACCGCATCGCAATGGCCACGCGTGCATTCAAGCCGTCGACGACATAGGCCGTGGTCGGTTCGGACTGTACGGCATTGTCGTTGTGGCCCGGCGTGTCATCGCAGGGCGGGACCTCGACGGGACCAAGTTCCTCACCAAGGGTGAACTTGACGTTGGCCACCTGCGTATACGTGCGGCCCTCGTACAGGGCGGTGATCGCGCATGAGCCTTCGGCCTCCCCGCCGCCGCCCTGCGCCGTGCAGGCGGTCGTCAGCGCGGCCGCGATCACGACCATGGTCGAATACCACGGCAGTTGCCGCGACCGCGTCGGCACGGCGGCAATACGTCGGCTTGACATGCTGGTTCGCATCGGTGGGCTCCTTCCGGAGCGTGTGCGCGCTCCGTCTCCCCGGGTGCCGCTTGCCCCCTGGGACGTCTGGACCCAGGACGCGGCCGCCGATCAGTTCATGACCATGACGGAGTTCAAGGCGAACTCGTTCGTTCCGCTTTCGGTGCCTCGCCCTTCTCGCAGGAACCAGACGAGATCCTGGTCCTCGCTTGCGTCTCAGGCGATCCTGGTGCCGGTTCGGCGGCCGAGGCGGCGCGTCTTCTATGTGGTCGCGGCCCGGACCGAAGACGGTGACCTCGGGATGCGTCAGCCGGAGGCGAAAAGACGTCCTGGGCCGAGCAGGCGGGCGCTGAGGTCAGCGGGTCGGCTACGAGTCGTGACGGCCGCTCGGGTCGGCCTGCAGCAGCGCTGCGGCTGGACCGTTGTCGCTTCCTGAGGGTGGCCCTACTCGGTCACGCTGATCGACGCCTGAGGGAAAAGGGTGCGAAGGCTGATGCGGTCCACGCGGTTGCCCGGGCCCGGGGCGACGGACAGATGCAGGGTCTCGATCGAGGGGAAAGCCTGCGGCAGCGGGTCCAGCATCGCCTCGGTCTCCGTGTCGTGCAGGTCGAGACGTCGGATCTGAGGGAAGCGCAGTCCCGATTGCGCGGCGTAGGAGGCATGTCGCGCCGACAGCCCCAGCTGATGCAGCTTGGGGAGATTCTGCAGACCGGCCAGTGAGGTGCGCTCAGGGCACTCGGAAACCGAAACGACTTCCAAGAGGGGGAATTCACCCAGCACTGCCATGTCGGCCACGGTGCCTCGCAGGTCGAGGCGGGCGAGTTGGCCCGGGTCCAGGTACACGAGGAGACTCACGGCCGTGAAGTCGCCCACCAGTCTTATCCACGGGCGGCCCCCCAGTTCCCGTAGGGCGCGGAGTTCCGCCACGGACTGGGCGATGAAGTAGAGGTCGTCGTACGGCAGCTGGGCGATGACCTCGCTGCCGTACGCCTCCAGATCGAACCGGTGCCAGAACAACGCGAGTTGACTACGCACCCGTGATGACGGGTGCTTCCTGAAGCGAGCCAGGTAGGGAATCGCTTCGTCGGTTCCGATGAGGGCAGCCGTTCTGATGCACAGCTGGGCGTACTCATCGCTGTCCGAGGCACGCCACGCGGCGCTCAGTTCCTCGGGTCCCGGCAGGAAGTCGAGAGCGAGCAGTCCCACCGACGCGAGGTCACTCACCGCTTCGGGCGTCCGCGGCGGAAGCAGCGCGGACATGCTGCGTTCAAGTTCGGCCCTCACGGCAGGGTCCAGTTCCGTAGCCTGTTCGAGGCAGGATGCGGCAAGCACGACGGCACGGGCCGACCCGTCGCGCAAGAGCTCGCGCAGGATGTCCGCCCGGTCGCGCGGACGCCCCTGCGCCACCGCCATGCGGATGACGTCCTCCCACTGGTCGTCGGCGGCATGCTTGCGGACCATCCCGAATGTGCCCTCGTCCAGGAGCGCCCGCGCGCCCAGGAAGTCCTGGAAGGTGCGGTGGCAGAAGTCGATGGTCTCAAGGGCGGGGGCTCGCAGCAGACCGCTGCGGTTGATCAGCTGGGTGAGGACCGTCTCGGCCTCACCCAAGGCTGCCACCTCCGGCAGGGCGGGCAGTGCCTTGCCGATCTCGGTGAGTGCTCGGTCGCGGGTCATTTCGGTACGACCGTCCTTGATCAACCAGTACGCGAGCCGCTGGAGGATCTGGAGCTGCGGCTCCTCCCTGAGCTCGGTCCCCGTCACCCCGCGCTCGCGGTCACGACGGGTGAGGAGCATGGTGAGCGCGGCTTGGTACAGCTCCTTGCGTCCGATCGGCAGGAAGCCGTGGCGGTCCCGGTGAAGGGCACAGATCAGGCCGCACATCAAAGGGTTGGTGGCGAGTCGTCCCAGATCGGTTTTGATCCGGATGGCGTGAAGGAGCTGGGCCTCGTAGGAGGCGAGAACCTCGTCCTCCTCGGTGATGCCCGTGCGTGCGGCCGTATGCCAGCGTCCGACGAACGACTGGACGTCCGCGGGGCGCATCGGGGACAGCCTCAGTTCGACGAAGCCCTCAGCCGTCAGCCAGTCCTCGGCGACGGCGGACGGGCGGGAAGTGACCAGCCAGCGGTTGCCCGGGTAGGCGGCGGCCAGGTCGCTGAGCCAGCCGTGCGCGTGCGCCCGCTCACTCTCGGGAACTTCGTCGATGCCGTCGACAAGGAGCAGTCCGCGGCCAGCGGTGAGGACGCGGGACTGCCAGCCGGGCGGTTCCTCACCGGCCAGGGGTGCGCCCACAGCGGCCAGGAAATCCTTGGGGGCGGGGAGGTGACCGCCGTGGCGGGTCAGGCTGCGCAGTGGGAGGACGAAGGGGATCAGGTCCGCGAGATACGTCATGCGGTCGTCGCGGTCGCGGCGTGCGGCGGAGAGGGCCAGCCACTGGATGAGCGTCGTCTTGCCGGAGCCCGCCTCACCGCGCAGGAGGACGCGGTCATGGCCGGCGAGGGCCTCGTCTGCGGGCTGGTGCTGCCGCTGCCGGAGCCGAGGCTGCCGACGCAGGTAGTCCTCATACGCGTCCACCGGCGATATGGCCTCCAGGCGCATGTAGGCAACGTCCAGTGGCCACTTGTCCGCCGAATTGACCAGGTCGATGCCGTAAATCTGCAGCCGGCCGTGTTTCTTCGCTATGTACGAGAGGAAGCGTCGCTCGAACGCGGTGTCCCGGGCGTCCGGCCGTGGATTCCGGGTGATCAGTTCGTCCAGTTTGGCGATGACCTCGGCCTGTTGACGGCTCTGCTCCACAAGCGTGCGGGCGACGAAGGTCGAGCGTTGGGTGAAGAAGTTGATGATGTGAACGCAGGCCCACTCCGTGAGGGAGTCCACGAACAACGAGGCGTCGGCTGACAGGCCTCGGGTGGGCGCCTGATGGTGAAGCTTGCGAGTCAGCTCCCTGTAGCCGAGCTGTACCGCCTGGACGTCATCCATGTCGAGCTCGCCCAGCGCAAGTAACTTGGCCGTCAGCGCATCAGTGACCGCCGTCTTCTCCTGCTCGGGGAAGGGCACCTCTCCCGGCGACTCCACCGCTTCCCGGACCAAGCGGGCGGCGAGCACGCGCACATCCTTTTCGGTCAAGGTCCGCTTCTCGCCACGGAAAGAGACCAGGGCCGACAGCCGCACGGGCCTGTTGACCAGCCCGGCGCCTGGCTCCTCCTTCACGAGGAGCTTCTTCACCAGCGGTGCGACCACGCTCGAAGCCAGGCGTGTGCCGATGACTGCGGGATCCATCCGATGCCCCCCAAGCGTAAGGACCGCCTCGGTCAGCGTAGTCGCCGTCGCGTTCCGGCGTACCGCGACTGAGGATCGGTGACGGCGCGTCGGCTGGGAAGCCGACAGCTGCCGCAAAGGTCACCGAGTGGTTCGGCAGTCGCAGCCAAGCCGGACTCCGTGCCGGCCGCCTGGCCAGCTCACCGGTGCCACAGCCGGCGTCCAGGACGGTGCCGAAGTCCCCGGGAATCTGTCGCATGATCCACCGGTGGTAGTGGGCGTTGTGCTCCCAGGGGTGGGTGGCGTTGAACCCGTCGAGGGCATGCAGAAGACGTCGCGGCAGTCTCGTCGTGCGGTGAGTCCGCCGGGCACCGGACCAGCAGCTTCCGCACCTCTCTACCGCCAACCTGCGTTGTTCATAGACTGGCCGGGTGGAAGACATCGAAGCGATCGCGGCCTTGCAGGACTCGGTGCGAAGGCGCCTGTACGAGTACGTGGTGGACCAGGGACGTGAGGTCGGGCGCAACGAGGCGGCCCAAGCGGTCGGCGTGGCGAGGACCCTGGCCGCGCACCACCTGGACAAGCTCGCCGAGGTCGGGCTGCTGAACAGCGGCAGCCGCCGCCTGACCGGCCGTTCGGGGCCCGGCGCGGGCCGCCCTGCCAAGGTCTACTCCCCCGCCCGCGCGGAGCGGTCGGTGTCGCTGCCCGCCCGGGATTACCGCACGGTAGCCAGTCTCCTCGCGGAAGCGGCCGAGGAAGCTGGGCTCGACAGTCGGCTTTTCGCGACGGCCCGCCGACGGGGCGAGGCCGACCGTGGACCTGTGACGCCCTGTGGGGACCTGGAGGAGGCCATGGGGGTGCTGGCGGCCCGAGGCTATGCGCCGCACCTGGAGGGCGGCGGAGAGGAGGACGGCGGGGTGGCCCCTCGCGTCGTCCGGATGCGCAACTGTCCCTTCCACACGGTCGCCGAACGCTTTCCGCCGCTCGTCTGCGGTATGAATCTGGCCCTGCTCGAAGGGCTGATCGGAGACGGCCCGGTGGCGGTGCGGATGGAGGCTCGGCCAGGAGGGTGCTGCGTGGTCCTCGAAGACTCAGGGACAGAGGGAAGCTCTAAAAATAACTCTCATTGACATAGAAACGGGCTCATGCTGGGATGTCAGCATGACCACACCCCAACGCGCCTTCCACCTGGCCGAGTTGAACGTCGTCACGCTTCGCCACTCCTTCGACGACCCGCACATGGCAGAGTTCGTCGCACAGCTCGACCCGATCAACGCCGACGCGGATGCCGCACCGGGATTCGTCTGGCGGCTTGTGGCCGACGGGGCGAACGACGCCACCGGACTGCGGCCCGCGGGCGAGGACGTGGTCGTCAACCTCTCGGTATGGGAGAGCCAGGAGGCGCTGTGGGACTTCACCTACCGCAGCGGGCATCTCGAGGTGATGCGGCGCCGACGCGAATGGTTCGACCGGCACGTGCAGGCACACCTGGTGCTCTGGTGGGTCCCGGTCGGTCACATCCCCACCATCGAGGAGGCCTTGAAGCGACTGGCGACACTGCGCGCCCAGGGGCCGGGCCCGGACGCGTTCACCTTTGCCTCGTCCTACTCGGCGGAGGAAGCCGGCCTGTGCCCGGCCGACGCGGCGCTCTGACTCGACTGTCGACAGCATGCGTGTACGCCCGCCGTCGTACATCAGCTGGTCGATGGCCCCGGAGAGCAGCGGACCTCCCTCGCCCCCGCCTACCGCCAGCCGGAACCGAGTCGCGCGACGACGTCCTGGAGTCGGGTTCGATCCGCGGAAGAAGGTGGACCGGTCCGCGGCCCAGAGCGAGAGGATGACTGTCTTCCTCTGCTCCAAGTGCGGCACCGCGATCACGCCGGAGCTGGCCGAGCTCGTCTCCATCCCCGACGTCTCAGACGACGCACGCGACCGGGACCAGGAGACACGCCGGGCACCTTCCACCGTTCAGCGGGGCCACTACGTGACAGATCCCGAGCCCTGGGGTCCTCCTGACGTCGCGCATACGGCGGCCCGTACCGCCCGGGGACGTCCCGCCACGGTGAGCCGGTCCTGGCCCGCCACCAGATCCCGTCGAAGACCTGCCGCTGGTCCCTCGGCGCAGGCGCTGACGCGCCGCCTTCAGACGCTCGTCGGAGTTCGGCAAGCCTGATCGCGTATGAATTCGATGGTTATCGGTTCTTCTGTCACGGGGGAACGGCAACCGGCACACCCGACGACCGCCCGTGTGGGGCAGACCGCGCCGCGCCAGGTTCCACCAGTCCCCACGAGCACATCTCAGACACCTCCTGGCTCGCCCGAGGCTGCTGTCACCGAGCGAACGCGAGGGGGGAGCCGCGACCCGTACCTTCACTGAAGGTTCAGGCGCATCGGGTGGTCCGTGTTCTCTGGGCAGCGGAACACCCGGAGCTCTCCGTAGCGTCCCACATTAAGCCCCGGGTCCCCTCCGCTGGACAGGGTGAGCAGCAGCCTCATCCGGGCCCCACACCTGCAGTCCAGAGGTATGAAGTCGGTGAGGTGCCAGCTGGGCCAACCGCCGGCTTTCCATCCGGGGAGACACCCGAGCACCTGGTTGTAGTCGGTTCCACGCTCCCCGGCCCACTCCTCGACGGCTGCGTAGAGTTCCCGTGGCAGCTCGTCCTGATCCGGCAGG
Organism: Streptomyces sp. NPDC051136; assembly: GCF_044455745.1. Lineage (NCBI taxonomy): Bacteria > Bacillati > Actinomycetota > Actinomycetes > Kitasatosporales > Streptomycetaceae > Streptomyces > Streptomyces sp. NPDC051136. The sequence goes on from NZ_JBITFE010000017.1 coordinate 83,915, forward strand.
TCCAGCACCTCAACAGGGCTGAGCCGGCATGGCGTGGGCAAGTACACCTCCTTGGCTCCGCCGGGTACGGGCGGCGCCGTTGAAGGGACACCGATCTCCGCCGAGGCCCGGTGGCGAAGCTCCACGACCGGGCCCCAGTACCGGGGCTGTCCCTCCGGTTCGGCGTGGTCCTGCGGGCACCACAGGAGCTGGAGCAGATCGGTCCCGGTCGGCCAGTCCAGAGTCGGAGCGTCGCGGGCGCAGAGCTGGAGCACCGGGACCATCGGAAGTCCGTCGCCGGGTACCGGCCGCGGCACCAATCGGACCCGCTCCCAGGCGACCAGGTCCAGCGAACCACCGTCCATGATCCGCGACTGGGTCTCCGCCTCCTCGGCGGTCATCACGTGTGCACCACCGGAACGACGGCGCCGGCCGCGGTTCCGCTCGATGCCCCGCCACGCCTCCCGCTCGGTGTCGGTCAGCTTCTCCCGCACGTACACCAGGTGCGGTTGCCGACATCGAGGCCAGGGCTCGCCCTCGGGCCACAACAGCCGTCCACCGATGGAACTCTCGTACGGAGAAGGCCTCCCGGCCGAAGGCCTGAGCAGTGTCGCGGTACGCGCGTACGGCGCCAAAGCGGGCCACGCGTCCAGCAGTTCGGCGACAGTAGCGATCGGTGCGGTCATCCGAGCACACTAGCCGTGCGGGACGACTCCTCTCGCGTAGGCGCCGCCGTCCGGCATCGCCCGCAGCGCCTTCCGATCACAGGAGGCAGCGGTGCGGAGTGCTCGTGCATGTCACGCCATGAGTCGAAGAACACCACGGAACCCTCCCATGGGGCTGACCTCGGGAGTTTCCACACTTACTACTACTGCCGGACGGCGATGCGGTCGGCGTTGACAGTTGCCACCTTCTCGGGCGCTCCGGCGGGCACGGCTTCCGGCCAAGGCATGGTCTCCGGGATCGTGCGGTAGCGGGTCGAGCCGCGCGATCACCCGGGTGGTTCCGTACGCGTCACTCACACAAGGGCCGTGACCAGCACGGCGAAGGCGGCGACGATGACGGCGACGCGGACGTAGTGGTAGCGGTCCCAGCGGTTCATCTGCTCCTTCCAGTCCGCGGGACGGTTCTCGGGGGTCCATGTCTTGCCCCGGTTGTTGATCGGGACGAGCAACAGGAGCGACATGATCACGCTCACGATCAGCAGCACGGCAGCGACGACGACGAGCCCGGAGCCGGGACGGTCCCATCCGGCGAAGGCCCAGAGCGCGCTGAGGACGAGCGAACCGATGTACCAGAACGGCATGACGGCGCCGAGCATCCGGCCCCCGTGGGCGCGGGCGAGCTGGTCGCTGTCCTCGGGAAGGGCGTTGAAGATCCGGTTCATGACGAAGGCGACGGAGAACTCCACCCCCACCATCAGGCCGACGACCACGGTGGTGAAGACCTCGAGTGCGTTGAGCATGGTGACCCCTCCCGAGCGGCATCTAGCGGCGCTAGCTGTCGAGGCAACGCTAATACTGCTGATGCTCGATTGTCTAGCGCTGCTAGCGCCGATGGTCGGCGTCGAGGTCACCGCGTCCGCCGCCCGCCCACGGCATACAAGCCTCCTCCTCGGCACAACTCCTGAGCGGATCCGTCCCGCGGTGCGACCGGCAACCGGACCGCGTCACTCACCGCCTTGCGCTGCCCAGACCCCGCAGCACCATGCTGGTCCGCCGCCGCGTCCCCGCCCTGCGCCGCCGGGCGGCGCGCCGGCCGAGTCTGTTCCGGTCGGCCCCGGGCACGGCCGGCCCCGGGCTCCGGGTCAGGCCGGGGCGTCGGAGGTGAAGGCCAGGACGACGTTGTGCCCTCCGAATCCGAAGGAGTTGCTCACCGCGGCCCGGACCCGCTGGGGGCGGGCACTGCCCGTGACGTGGTTGAGGTCTCCTTCGGCGACGGTTCCGTCGAGATTCGCCGTCGGCGGTACCAGGCCCCGCTCGACGGTGAGGACGGTCAGGGCCGCCTCGATGGCCCCGGCCGCCCCCAGCGCATGACCCAGGACACCCTTCGGCGCCGTGACGCTCGGTCCGTGCGGGAGGACCCGGCCGATCATCGCGGCCTCGGACGCGTCGCCGGACGGAGTCGAGGTGGCGTGGGCGTTGACGTGGTCGATGTCGGAGGGAACGAGTCCTGCGTCGGCCAGCGCCTGGCGCAGCGCCGCCTCCGTGCCGGCCCCTTCCGGATGCGGAGTGGTGGGGTGGTGTGCGTCGGTGCTCGCACCGCAGCCCACGAGCAGGGCACGGGGGTCCTTGCCACGGGCAGCCGCGTCCTCGGTCCGCTCCAGGACCAGGACCGCGGCGCCCTCGGAGATGACGAAACCGTCCCGCCCGGGGGCGAAGGGCCGCGATGCGCCGGATATGTCGTCGCCTCGGATCGACAACGCTCCCATGCGGTGGAACGCGGCGACGGACAGGGGGTCGACCGCCATCTCCGCCCCGCCCGCGAGCACGATGTCGCACTGCCCGGACGCCAGCAGCCACCGGGCCGTCATCAGCGCGCTGGCGCCCGAGGCGCAGGCGGTCGCGGTCCCCAGGCTGGGCCCGTGGATCCCGAGGGCCAGTGCCACCTCTCCGGCCGGCATGTTCGGCAGCGCCATCGGCATCGTCAACGGGGAGACGCTGGCGGCGCCCTTGTCCGTCAGGCGGAGGGTCTGGGCGCGCCATGAGGCGAGGTCACCCACTCCGCAGCCGATGACGACCCCGACCCGGGCCGACTCCCAGGACGCCGGGTCCAGCCCGGCGTCCTGGACGGCGTCGTGGCCGGCGGCGACGGCCGCCTTCCCGACCGGGCTCATGCGCCAGGCGGCACGCCGCGGTATGCCGCGGACCGGTTCGCTCCCGGACGGCAGCCGGCAGGAGAACTCCACGGGCAGGCCGTCCAGTGACGGGTCCGCAGCCGCGGTCGGCTTGCCCCCGCACACTCCTTCCCAGGTGGCGTCGGTCCCGTCACCGGCCGGGGTGATGACCCCCAGACCGGTGACGGCGATCGCGGGAAGACCTTTCACGCGGCGTCCCCTCCGGCCGGGACGCCGCTCGCGATGTGCTCGGTGAACTCCTCGAGACTGGTGTCGGCCGTGATGCCCTCCTCGGTCACCGTGATGCCGAGTTCCTCACTCATGACGACCGCCAACTCGGCGAGCGCCAGCGAGTCGAGGTCCAGCTCTCCGACGGTGGTGCCCGGCCGGATCTCCTCGTCGGGGATGGCGAACTTGGTCACCAGGGTCTCGCGCAGGGTTCCGTAGACGGTGCTGGTGCTGGTGGACATGGTGGTCTCCTTTCCGGGCCCTCGGCCCGGCGATCGGGAACGATCAAGGACGTGGCGTCGGGGTCGGGCTGAGGTCGGGCCAGATCAGCGCGGTGGACCCCCAGGTGAGGCCGCCTCCGAAGCCGGTGAGCAGGACCCGCCGGCCAGGGGGGAGCAGGCCGTCGGAGTGTGCCTGGGCCAGGGCGAGCGGAATGGAGGCGGCCCCCGTGTTGCCGACCTCCTGGAGGTTGCCCACGCTGTTCTGGGCGGGGATTCCCAGCCGCTCCCGGACGGACGCCAGGATGCGGGCGTTCGCCTGGTGGCCGACGAACCGGTCGACGTCGTGCGGGTGCCAGCCGACCTGGTCGAGCAGGGACCGCACCGATCCTGTCATGCGGATCACGGCGTGCTTGTAGACCTCCGACCCGCGCATCCGGAAGAAGTGGTCGCCGTCGGCGGGCGACTGTCCGGTGGCGCGGTGACGGGAGCCTCCCGCGGACACCCTGATGAGGTCCGCATGTGCTCCGTCACTGCCCAGGTCGAATCCGAGCAGGGCCCCCGGCTCGCCGGCCTCCCCCCGGCGCATCAGGACTGCACCCGCGCCGTCGCCGAACACGATGCCCGCCGACCGGTCTTCGGGGTCGAGCAGGGTGGAGTACACGTCGGCCGCGACCAGCAGCACCCTTTCGGAGATTCCGGCCGTGACCAGGCCGGCGGCTGTGGCCAGCGCGTAGACGAAGCCGCTGCACACCGCGGACACGTCGAACGCGGCGGCCGTACCGAGCCCGAGCCGGGCCGCGAGCGCCGGTGCGGTCGCCGGCAGAGGATGGTCGGGGGTCGAGGTGGCGAGGATCAGCGTGTCCACCCGGCGATCGCCGCCCAGCACGCGTTCGGCCGCCTCGGCGGCGAGGTCCGACGTCGAGACGCCGGGGCCCGCGCGGTGGCGACTGACGACGCCGGTGCGTGAGCGGACCCAGTCGTCCGACACCCCCCAGGAGGCGGGGAGTTCGTCGTTGGTGACGCGCAGCGGCGGCATCCACCCGGCCAGCCGTTCCAGTACGCAGGCCGCTGTCACGGCGTCCTCCTCGCCGACAGGGAGCGGCCTGCCGGGTGCTCAGTTGGCGAACGCATAGGGGTCCAGGGCGTCGGTCGGCAGGTGTTCGATGAGCATGCGCTCGCCGATGCCCGTCTCCTCCGCCAGTTCGATGAGGACGTCCAGGGCCACATGGTCCTCCAGGGCGTACCCGGTGGAGTCGAACACCGTCCTGCCCTCCCGGTGCTTCACCCAGCTCTCGGGGTCGCGGCACACGGTCGACAGATCGGGACCGATCTCGTCCTCGGCCAGCCGCTGGCACTCCCCCTCGTTCCGGGCCTGGGCCAGGTGATCGGGCACGACCAGCGCCGAGCGCAGCAGCGAGAGCGGAAGTTCCGTCTTGCCGACGAGGTCGGCGCCCACCGCGTTGATGTGGACGTGGTCACGGAGACCTTCGTCGGGCAGCACCGGGCCCTGTCCGACACCGACGGTGGTGGCCGTGCAGATGATGTCGGCCGCGGCCGCCAGCTCCGCCGGATCCGCCTGTCGCACCTTGCGGTTCAGGAAGTCCGTACGGTCGAGGAAGGAAGCCGCGTGGTCGGGTTCGCAGTCGTGCACGAGGATCTCCTCGATGGGGAAGACCCGGCTCAGCGCGTGGGCCTGGGTCACCGCCTGAGCGCCCGCTCCCACCAGGCCGAGCACCCGGCTGTCCGGGCGGGCCAGCAGTCGGCTGGCCACGGCGGAGGCCGCGCCCGTGCGCACCGCGGTGAGCAGTCCCGCGTCGCACACCGCGACCAGTCGGCCGGTCTCGTCGTCGAAACGCGTCAGCGTCCCGTTGATGGTCGGCAGCCGGTGCCGGCTTGTGGGGTTGGCGGGGGTGTACGACACGGTCTTCAACGTCATGGACTCGTCCGGCACGTGGTACGGCATCCACTCGACCACCCCGGAGTCTCCGGGGCAGCGGGTGAATCCGTCCCGTGCGGGCGCCGTACCGTGGTGCGGGTCGCCCAGAGCCGCCTGAAGCCGGTCGATGACCCGCTCCGTGAAGCGGTCGCGGCCCAGAAGGCCGACTATCTTTCCCACGTGCTGTTGTGTCAGGACCAGAGTCTGCATGTTCTTCCTTCACATGGTGGTCAGGGCACCGGGCGGCGTCTGCCGGCCGCCCGGTGATCGGTCAGTCGTCGCCGAGTGCCTGCCGCAGCAGCGTGCTGAGGCCGTCGACGTGCGGAGGACGCATCATCGAGAAGTGGTCGCCGGCGACGATGTGCCGGGACACCCCGTCGGTGACGTCCCGCCAGGCTGAGAGGGCGGCCTCGCGGTCGCGGGGGTCGCTGTCGGTCGCCTGGAGGAGCGTCACCGTGCCGGGAGCGGGTGACGGGCGGTAGCGGTGCAGTGCGAGAGCATGCGCGCGGTAGAGCTCGAACCGGCGGCGCATGTAGTCGTTGTCGTGACCCGCCGGTATCAGGCCGTGCGCTTCCGCGCGGCTGACGATGTGGCTGATTCCCTCGGCGGGGGTGCAGGTGCCGAGGAACTCCTCGGACACCGGGATGCGGCCCTGGAGGATCCTCCCCCACTCCTCGGCGAAGCCCGTCAGGAGCTGGGACGACGAGGGTTCCGGCACCCGCAGGTAGCTGTCCAGGAGCAGCACCTGGCCGACCGGGTGGCCGTCGGCACGCAGGCGGCGCGCCATCTCGTGGGCCACGGCACCGCCGAACGACCAGCCCGCCAGCAGGTAGGGGCCGGCGGGGAAACGCTCCAGGAGCGTCTCGCAGTAGGTTGCGGCCAGATCGGGCACGTCGGCGTGGAGCCCTGAGCCGGTGTCCGCCGGAGAGTGCTGGAACGCGTACACCGGCCGGTGCGGGCCCAGTCGCCGGGCGAGGTCCCGGTAGCCGAGGACCTCACCGCCGCCCGGGTGGACCAGAATGAGCGGAGTCAGCTCGCCGCTCCGCTGCAGGCACAGCAGCCGGTCCCCGGCGCCGCTGCCGGGTGTGCCGGAGCGCAGGGCCCGGGCGAGGCCGGTCACCGTGGCGGCGTCGGTCGTGTCCTCGTCGAAGAGCATGGGGAGGGGGACGGTCGTCCCGAACACGTTGTCCATGGCCGCGACCAGCTGGACCGCGAGCAGCGAGTGGCCGCCCAGGTCGAAGAAGTCGTCCCCGATCCCGATGTCCGTCCGCTTCAGGAGTTCCTCGAAGAGCGTGAGCAGGCGCAGCTCGATGTCGTCGCGAGGCTGTGCCGCCGGAGCGTCGTCACCGTCGGGGTGCCCGGCCGCCGCGCTCTCGGCGCGGGCCAGCAGGGCGCCGGTGTCGGTCTTCCCGTTGGCGTTGAGGGGGAGCTCGTCGACCGGGTGGAAGGAGGCCGGGACCAGGTGGCCGGGTGCTCGCTCGGTGACGAAGCGTTGCAGCTCCGCGGGCCGGACGGCCGTACCGGGGGCGGCGACGACGAACGCGACGAGTTCGCTGTCGTCCCGTTCCGTGCGCCGCGCGACCACGGCGGCGTCCCGGACGCCGGGGTGCCGCAGCAGCACACCGCGTGCCTCCTCGGGTTCGACCCGGACACCCCTGATCTTGATCTGGGCGTCGTCGCGCCCCAGGTAGCGCAGTTGGCCGTCGGGGAGACGGCAGGCGATGTCCCGGCTGCGGTAGAGACGTCCGCCCGGCTCGTCGGAGAAGGGGTCCGGCACGAACGCCTCGGCGGTGCGGGCCGGCTCGTCGAAGTAGCCGTGGGCCACGGCCGGGCCGCCGATGTACACCTCGCCTGGTGAGCCGACGGGGACGGGGCACAGCGCGCCGTCGAGGACGTGGACGCTGGTGCCGGTGATGGGCCGGCCGATGGGTACCGCACCGGTACCGTGCCGTTCGGGGACCCACTGCGCCTCGGTGCAGCCGACCACCGTCTCCGTGGGTCCGTACTCGTTGACGATCCGCGCGCCCTGCCAGGGGGTGAGGTCTTCCGAGACGAGGGCCTCGCCGCCGATCACCAATGTCACGGGGCGGTCCCCCATCCGCTCCCGGGTCGACTGGCCGTTCAGCAGACGCAGGTGAGAGGGCGTCAGTTTCACGAAGCTGATGTCCTCGTGCTCGACGAGGGCGCGGGAGAGCGCGAGGACGTCGCGGGGCGCGTCCGCCAGCAGCCTCACGGTGCGTCCGGCCACCAGTGGGGTCAGCAGCGACGTGATCGTGAGGTCGAAGCCGATGGACGAATGGACGACCGAGCTGCCCTCGCCGTCGCTCAGGTAGCTGTCGGCGCTCCAGGCCAGGTAGTGCGCGAGCGCGCCGTGCTGCACCATCACTCCCTTGGGCCGCCCCGTGGACCCCGAGGTGAACATGACGTAGGCGAGGTCGTCGGGGCCGGTGCCCGGGTCGTCCGCTTCCGCGTCGGCGGCGGCCTGGGAGCCGGTCGCGTCGTCCGGTTGCTCCCCCAGTACGCAGTGTGTGCCGGGGAATTCGGGCAGGGTGTGGTCGCCGCTGGTCAGGAGCACGGTGCTGCGGGCCTGGGCGAGCAGGTCGAGCGCCCGCCGCCCGGGATGGGTGGGGTCGATCGGGACGAAGGCCGCGCCGGTCCTGAGGACGGCCAGGATCGCCACCGGAAGTTCCCATGTGTGACCGACGCGGACGCCGACCCGGGTCCCGGGGCCGGCGCCGAGCCGCTTCAGCCGGGCGGCCAGACGGGTCGCCTCCCGCAGCAGGCCTGCATAGGTCAGGGAGCGCCGCCCCTCGACGACGGCGACTCGCTCGGGCGTCCGGGCGGCCTGCGCCTCGATGAGGGAGTGCGCCGGGCCGCTGCTCGCGGGGGCGGCGCCCCCCTGGTAGGCGACGAGCAGGTCGTCGCGTTCCTGCGGTCCCGTGCGCGGCAGGTCGCCGGCGGCTGCGGCCGGCTCGCGCACTGCGGCGGTGAGCAGGGCCCCGTAGCGCTCGGCCAGCCTGGCCGCGTAGGCGTCGGCGATCAGCCTCCGGTCGTGCTCCCAGCGGAAGACGAACCGGGGGCCGTCGGCCCGGTCGTGCCGTTCGGCGATCAGTCTCAGGCCGGGCCGGTCGTCGTGGGCCGTGGCGCGGAGCACCGAGACGGACACGCGGCCGACCCGGAAGGGGCCGGGGTCCTCGTGGTACTCGAAGTGCCCCGCCGCGCCGTGTCCGCCGCCGTGCGGCGGCGGGGCCGCGGATCCGTCCGCCGTCTCCAGCTCCTCCTGCCAGCCGGCGGCCAGTTCGGCCAGGGGCCGGCCCAGGTCGGTCTCGTACGGCATCGCCGCGTGGAAGGCGTAGGGGCCGACGGCATCGTTCAGTTCCTCGTGCCCGCGTCCGCCGCGGTACACGGACAGCAGCGGCGCGCCGAAGCCCGGCTCCCGCGTCAGCAGGACGTGCTGGGCGGCCAGCAGTACGGCCTCCACCGTCACACCGTGCTCCCGGGCGAACGCGTCGAGGCCACGGGCCGCTTCACCGGTCAGACCGGTACGCACCGTTCCCCGGCCGTCGACCTCACCGGCGACCGTGTCGGGCCAGCTCTCCCGGGGGTCGTCGGCCGGTGTGGTCATGGGTTCGACGACGCCGTCGAGGACTTCCTGCTGCCACTGGGAGAACTGCACGTACTGGAGGGCAGGCTCATCGACCGGACCGCCGGCGTCCAGTGCCTCGGCCAGTTCGGCCGCCAGGTTGACCAGGCTCGCCCGGTCCGCCTGGAGCGGGTGCGCGGTGATGAGCAGTGCGTGACGGTCGCCGCCGAGCGAGAAGAGGACCGGCCGCGGAGCGCCGAGCGCGTCCGGCTCCGGCAGGGCTTCCCGTGCTGTCCCGGCCGCCCGCTCCATCACCCGGTCCTGTTCGGCCGCCGGCCTGCCGGTCAGGTCGTGCCGGTCCCGGACCGGCGCCGTGGCGTCGGCGCCGACGATCTGGAGGGGGTAGCGCCGGCCGCCGGTCCGGACGAACCGGGTGCGCAGCGTCCCGTGACGCGCGAGCACTCCCTCCAGCGCGGCGGTGATCTCCTCGGCCGTCGCCGGTCCGTCGACGCGCAACAGGGCCTGGGTCCGCACCCGGTGCCCTTCCTGCCCGGCGAGCCACGTCTCCTTCTGCTGCCACGACGTCTCGAAGCCGTTCGCGCCGGTCGTCATGGTGTGGGGACCTCTCCCGCGGAGTAGTCGACCATGCCGCCCATGGCCACCAGGAGCTTCCGCTCCCCCTGGAACGGGTTTCGTCCGTGCGCCATCGCGAGGTTGTCGACCATCATGACGTCGCCGGTCTGCCAGGGCAGTGCGAGTTCCAGGTCCTGGTACACGGCGAGGATCTCCGACACGACCTCGTCGGGAATGACGGTGCCGTCCCCGTAGTAGCAGTTCCGTGGCATGTCGGACGGGTCGAAGACGGACTCCAGAGCCGCCCGGGTTTCCTCGCTCAGGCAGGAGACGTGCCAGTGCTGCAACTGGTTGAACCAGGACATCCGGCCGTCGTCCGCGCGGATGGCCGCCGGACGCACCGCCCGGGTGCGCAGCCGGTCGCCGATCCACTCGTGGTCCAGGTCGTCGGCCCGGCACCGCTCGCTGACGGTGTCCGGGTCCGCGCTGCGGAAGACGTCCCGCCAGTGGAGGCCCAGACCGGTGCCGTAGTTGCGTACGTACATGACCCCCTTCTCCAGGAAGGGGTCGCGCACCGCGGGGGCGAGGCGGGCGAACACCTCACGGCTGTCCACCACGGGGGTCTCTCCCCCGACCTCGGCGCTCTTGACGCTGCAGAACCAGATACGGGTCGGGCCTCTCCGGTTGAAGGAGTTCTCGTTGTGCCACAGGAGACGTTCCTCCGGGGGGTAGAAGACCGGGGTGTAGACGTTTCCCGAGACGGAGGCACGAGGGTGTTCGCCGTTCTCGTTGAAGAGGTCGTCGACGAAGACCGAGGCGAACTTCTCGAAGGTGTCCGGGCCGGTCACCCCGAAACCGCGGAACATGATCCCGCCGTTCTCCCGGAGCATGGCGGAGAGTTCCGGCACGTTGTCCCCGGCCCAGCCGGGCAGGTCGGCCTGCGGGCCGGTGGCCTCGACCAGGGCCAGCCTGGTGGCTCCCGCACCGACGGCGGACCTGCGTACGGCCTCCTCCGCCCGGGGGGCGGCGGGGCGGGGAACGAGTGACCTTGCGCGGCCGATGCCGGAGAAATCGCTCTTCTTCATTCTGACGCCTCCTTCCTTTCCACTTCCAAGGTCATGGCCCTCATCCGGGGCCGACAGAGAACGGTCGCCACCAGGAGCAGCGCACCGCTGATGACGAAGGGGGACCGCAGCCCGAAATGGTCGGCGGTGAACCCGCCGAGCGCGGCCCCGACCGGCATCGCCGAGAAGGCCACGGTCCGGTAGCCGCTGGTGACACGGCCCAGCATCTCGGCGGGCACCAGGCTCTGCCGCAGGGAGACAGTCACCACGTTCCACACGCCGCCGCCGGCGCCGGCCAGTGCGAGGGCGATCACGACGACGGGGACGTTCGGGAAGACTCCCGGTGCGGCGAACGCCACGGCCTGGGCCAGCATGGCGCCGATGAGGACGGTCCCGGTGCTCAGCCGGCGCCGCACGGTCGAGGCCAGGGCGGAACCCACGACGCCGCCCACGGCGAGGACCGCGAGGAGCAGGCTGTAGCCGAGGTTGCCCACGCCCAGGACGTCGAGGGTGTAGAGCACGAGGACCGCCTCGGCGGCGGCGAGCGCCGCGTTGGTCAGCCCGACCAGGACGCACAGGGTGCGCAGCAGCCGGTGGCGCAGCAGCCAGCGCAGGCCCTCCCCGATGTCCTGCCGCAGGCTGGTCCGGGCGGTCGGGACCCGGACCCTGTACGTGCCCTTCAGGAAGAACACGAGCAGTGCGGCCAGGATGAAGGTCACGGCGTCGACGGCGATGGGCAGCGCGTGGGAGACCGCGAAGAGCGCGGCCCCGACGGGCGCCCCGAGGAGCGTCGTCATCACCGTCTGCGACGAGAACAGCCAGGCGTTCGCCCTCTCCAGGGCGGGCCCCCGGACCAGCATCGGCACCATCGCGGACGCGGCGTTGTCGAACAGTGTCTCCGCCACGCCGAGCGAGAAGGACACCAGTGCCAGCAGCAGCACCGGGGACTCCTGGGCGCTCACCAGTACGGCGAACCCGCCGATCAGCACACCGCGGACCAGGTCGGTCGTCCACATCAGCCGCCGCCGGTCGGTCCGGTCGACGATGGCGCCGCCGACCAGTCCGAACAGCGGCCAGGGCAGGTAGCCCGCCACGAAGATGAACGAGACGGCCTGGGGGTCCTTGGTGATGCCGGCCGCCAGCAGGGGGAAGGCCACCGTGCGGATGCCGTCCCCGAGCGTCGACAACGTGGAGGCGACCCACAGCACCCGGAAGGACCCGGGGATGCCCGCGTCCCGGCCGGTGGCCGCACCCTGTCCCCCGGTTTCGGTCCTCACTGCTCCTCCCCGGGCAGCGGGAGGTCGGCGACCGGTCCGGGAACCTGGTCGGCCAGCGTCCGCAGGAGGGACAGGTAGCAGTCGAGGAGCCGCCGCATGGTGGCCGCCTCGAAGATCTCCGTGTCGTACTCCCACACCCCGGAAACGGCGCCGTCCGGTTCCTCCGACAGCTCGACCGCCACGTCCGAGCGGGCTCCGCCGTGCGCCAGCGGGAGCGGGGTGAGTTCCACTCCGCGCATGGTGGTGTGTTCCTGCGGCGTGTTGTTCAGCGTCACCTTCACCTGGAACAACGGGCTGCGGTTGCGTCCGCGGCGCGGGTTGACCTGGCGGACGACCCGGTCGAAGGGCAGTTCCTGGTGCGCGTAGGCCTCCAGGGCCAGCGTGCGTACCCGCCGCACGAGTTCCGGCCAGTCCGGGGTGCCGGACAGGTCGGCGCGCAGCACCACCTGGTTGACGAAGAATCCGATGAGCCGCTCGGTCCCCACGTCCGTCCGGCCGGCCACGTCCGTTCCCACCACCACGTCGGTCGCCCCGCTGTGCCGGTGGAGCACGGCGTACACGCCGGCCAGCAGCCCCATGAAGAGGGTGGCGTCCTGTTCCCGGCATCGGGCACGCAACGGCTCGGCCACGGAGGCGGGGAGACGGAAGCCGAGGCTCTCGCTGCGCTGCGCGGGCCGCGCGGGCCGCGGCCGGTCCAGGGGGATGCCGGGCAGGTCGGCGACGCCTTCCAGCTGCCGGACCCAGTACGCGTCGAGCCGGTCGAAGTGCCCCTCGTCGGCCATGCGGCGTTCCCACAGGGCGTAGTCGGCGTACTGGACCTCCAGGGGAGGGAGTGGCTCCGCCGGCCGGCCGTCGAGCGCCGCGGTGTACAGCTGCACCACTTCGGACAGCAGAAGGCCGCCGGACCAGCCGTCGAACGCGATGTGGTGGGAGGACAGCAACAGGACGTGCTCGTCCTCGGCGACTCGCAGCAGCGCGGCCCGCAGGGCCGTCTCACGGGCCAGATCGAAGGGACGGGCGTACTCGGCGGCGGCGAGCCGCGTGACCTCCTCCTGCGACGTCTCTCCGGGCAGGCCGGTCAGGTCCAGCACCGGAAGGTCCAGCGGCCGGTGCGGCAGGATCTCCTGGAAGGGGCGGCCGTCCTGGCTGACCAACAGCGTGCGCAGCACTTCGTGCCGCCGCACCACGCCGTCCAGTGCCTTGTGGAAGGCCGGTACGGACAGCCGGCCCGACAGCCGGAAGAAGATCGGCACGTTGTAGGAGTGGCTTCCGGGGTCGAGCTGGTGGAGGAACCACAGCCGTTCCTGCGCCGACGACGTCGGCATCAGCGGCTTGCGAGGGTTGCTCACCAGCCGTGGCGTTCCGCCGGTGCCGGCGTCCCCCGCGCACAGGTCGTCCATGCGTTCGGCCATCGCGGCGAGACCGGGCGTCTCGAAGGGCAGCCCGGTGGGGACGTCCACGCCGAACTCCGCACGCAGGCGCAGCACCAGCTGGAAGGTCAGCAGCGAGTGACCACCCAAGGTGAAGAAGTCGTCGTCGGCTGTGATGTCGTCCCAGGACAGCAGTTCGCGCCACATGGCGGCGATCTTCCGCTCGGTCGGGGTCAGCGGGCGGCGCCCGGAGCGGGCCCGGACCCCGCGCTCCCCCTGCGCGTGCATCAGGAACCGCAGGGAGGCGGTGTCCACCTTGCCGTTGGGGGTGAGCGGGATGTCGCGGACGAAGAGGAACCGCGAGGGCACCATGTGCTCCGGCAGCCGCTGCCGCAGATGTGTCTCGATGCCCGGCAGTGCGGTGGCGCACGCCTCCCGCCACAGGGGGTCGTTGGCGTACTCGGCCCAGCGCGGTGCCCCGAGCTCCGGCTGTTGCGCGGTATGCGTCGTCGCGGGTCCCGGGAGCGCGTCGCGTCGGCGCACGACGACGTCGAAGGTGCCGTCGTCCCCGCCGTCGGCCCAGCCGAGCTCCACCTCGTAGGGCCCGCGGTCGCCGAGCGCGGCGTAGTCCTCCGGGTCGTGCCCGGGCTCGGTGGCCGCGGCGGACCGGATCCGCACCTCCGCTACGGGCAGGCCGGCGGGCGCGTCCCGCAACAGCCGGCGCAGGGACAGGTCGTACTGCAGGCGGGCGTTGGGCAGTGACCTGAGGCCCACGCTGTCGGGCCGTTCGTCCTCCAGCAGCTTGGCGAGCCGGTCTGCGCCGGCGTGGTCCGCGCCCAGCCAGCGGGGTTCGGGCGTCGCCGGTCCTCCCACGGTGAGGACGACGTCGTACCGGTAGCAGGTCAGCTCGTTGCGGTGGCGGCCCCGCTTGGGCATGATCCGGACACCGGAGATCTGCGGCCGGTGGCGTCCGAGTTCCCTGAAGAAGCCGGGCGACAGGCAGAGTTCCTCGTCGCTCTCCACCATGTGCCGCACCCGGGCCCGCACATCGCCCGCTCTGGTGCCGGCGGCGGCCTGATAGACCGCGACCGAGGTCTGGAAGAGCTCCAGCAGGTCGAGGTTGCGTACGTCGCCGATGAAGACGTGGCCGCCGTCCCGCACCGCGGCCAGGGCCGTGTCCAGCACCCGCAACAGGTAGGTCACCGAAGGGAAGTACTGGACGACGGAGTTGAGGATCACCGTGTCGAAGGTGTCGCCGTCGCGCACGGCGCGGTGCGCGGGTGCCGCGAAGAGCTCCACGGTCCCGCTCGCCGCGGCCCGCGCATCGCGGCGCAGGTGCTCGACGACAACGGGAGACAGGTCGGTGCCACGGTAGTGCTCGCACCCGGGGGCGACACGGCCGAGGATCATGCCCGTGCCGCAGCCGATCTCCAGCGCCCTTCGGGGCCGCAGCTCCTCGATGCGCGCGACGGTGTCGTCCAGCCACGCGTGCATCTGCTCGGCCTCGATGGCCTGGCCGGTGTAGCTGCTGTCCCAGCCGGTCAGGGTCTCCGGGCCCTCGTCGGCGCCGTAGGTGTTGTCGTACAGCAGGCGCCACTGGGCCACCCGGTCGGCGTCGGCGGCCCGGTCGGGGCCGGCCGGGACGGTGTCCTCCGGGTCGGCCCGCAAGAACGCCACGAGGCGGTCGGCGTCGGCGACGACCACGCCCTGCCGCACCTGCGGATGGGCGGTGAGGGCCGCCTCGACCTCGCCGGGCTCCACCCGGTGTCCGCGGATCTTGACCTGCTCGTCGCCCCGGCCGAGATAGACCAGTGAACCGTCGTCCCGCCGGACGGCCAGGTCACCGGTGCGGTAGAGCCTGGCACCGGGGACCGTCGCGTACGGGTCGGGGACGAAACGGTCGGCGGTCTGCGCGGCCCGGCCCAGATAGCCGTAGGAGACGCCCTGTCCCCCGATGAACAGCTCTCCGGTGACGCCGGGCGGCACCGGCCGCATCGAACGGTCCAGGACGTGGACGCTGACATTGGTGATGGGCCGTCCGATGGGCACCGGGCCCCGCTCCGCGGTTCCGTCACTCTCGTGGAACGCGCAGGCGACGGCCGCCTCGGTGGGGCCGTACTCGTTGATCAGCCGGGTTCCGCCGTCGCGCCAGCGGGCCAGCTGCTCCTCGTACAGGGCTTCTCCGCCGATCACCAGGGCGTTCGCCCAGACGCCGGGCCGCTGGTCGACTCCGTGCGCCTCCAGCAGGCGCAGGTGCGAGGGGGTGAGCTTGACGAAACTGAGGGTGCCCTCGTGGTCGGCGTACGCGGGTACGCCGCCGTCGGTTCCTTCCCGGGAACCGTGGACCACGAGCTGCTGCCCGGCCAGCAGCGGTGCGAACACGCTGGTCACGGTGAGGTCGAAGCTGAGCGACGAGTGCACCGGGACGCCGTCGCCCTCGGCGGCCCGGTAGGTCTCCGCGGCCCACAGCAGGTAGTTGACGACCTGGCGGTGCGCGAGCATCGCACCCTTGGGGCGGCCGGTGGACCCCGAGGTGTACATGAGGTACATCAGGTCGTCCTCGTGCGACGCGACCTCGGGGGGCGTGCCGCACGACGACGTCCAGGGCACCTGTTCCAGGAGCGTGGTGGTGAGCCCGCCCCCGTCGACGCGTTCGGTGGTCGACGACTCGGCCACGAGCAGTTGCGCCCCGCTGTCGGCGAGCATGTGCTCCAGCCTCGCCGAGGGATAGGCCGGGTCCAGGGGGACGTAGGCGGCGCCGGCCTTGAGGACGCCGAGGAAGGCCGCGACCGCGTCCGGCGTGCGGTTCAGGAGCAGGGCGACGACCGAGCCGTGCCGCACTCCGAGGTCGCGCAGGTGGTGGGCGAACGCGTTGGCACGGCCGTCGAGTTCGCGGTAGGTGAGGGTGTCGCGGCCGGCGGCGGACACCGCCGGGGCGTCCGGCGTCTGGCGGGCTCGTTCCTCGAACAGCCGGTGCACGCAGAGCGGCTCGGGGCGCTCCAGTCGGGGGCCGGTCCCGGCCGCGACCGCCCGTGCCGACTCGGCCGCCGTCATGATCGGCAGGTCTTCCAGCCGGACGGTCCGGTCCGCCAGCGCGGCCGTCAGCAGGGTCACGAACCCGTCGGCGATCCGTACGACGGTCGGCTCGTCGAAGAGGTCCGCCGCGTAGATCAACCGGCACTCCAGCCCGGCGTCCGTCTCCTGCACCACCAGATCGAGGTCGAAGCGCGCGCCCTCGTGGTCCAGGTCGAGCGGCTGCAGCGAGACACCGGCCACCGTCTCCTGCGGGGGCGGCGTGTTGTGGAGGGCCAGGTTGACCTGGTAGATCGGGTTGCGGCCGACCTCTCGGTCGGGGAACACCCGCTGAGCGATGACGTCGAGGGGGATGTCCTGGTGCTCGTAGGCGTCCAGGCAGGTCGTGCGGACCTCGGCGAGGAACTCCTCGAAGGTCAGCTCCGCGCGGGGCCGGGCGCGCAGGGCCACGGAGTTGACGAAGAAGCCGACGAGGTCGTGGAACTCCTTGTACCGGCGGTTGGCGACCGGCGTCCCCACCACTATGTCGTCCTGACCGGTCATTCTGGCCAGCACCGTCTGAAGAGCGGCCAGCAGCACCATGAAAGGGGTGCAGCCGGTGTCCCCGGCCAGCGCGTCGACGGCCTTTCCGAGGGCCGGCAGCAGCAGGAATTGGTGCACCGCTCCGTGACGTGTGCTGTTCGCGGTGCGCGGCCGGTCCGTGGTCAGGGCCAGGCTCTCGGGCGCCCCCGCGAGCCGAGTGGTCCAGTAGTCGAGCTGACGCTCCGCCTCCTCGCTCTCCAGCCAGTCGCGCTGCCAGCGGGCGTAGTCCGCGTACTGGAGCCGCGGCGCGGGCAACGGCGACGGCCGGCCGGCGAGCCGCGCGCCGTAGAAGGCGTCGAGCTCGCGCGAGATGACGCTGTACGACCAGCCGTCCACCACCGCGTGGTGGAAGGTGAGCAGCAGGAGGGCGTCGTCGTCGGCCATCCGTACGAGCCGGAACCGGACCAGCGGTCCCTGCGCGAGGTCGAAGGGCTCCGCCTGCTCGGCGCGTACGAGGCGGTCGCTCTCCCGCTCCCGTTCCCGTTCGCTCAGCCCGGTCAGGTCGATCACCGGCAGCTCTTGGTGCCGCGGCGGCGCGACCAGTTGCACCGGGTCGCCGTCGCGCACGGGGAGCCGGGTGCGCAGCGCGTCGTGTCGCCGCAGGATGTCGTTCAGTGCCCCCTCGACGGCCTCCGGGGAGACCCGGCCGCGCAGCCTCAGCGGTGCGGGGCAGTTGTAGGCGGGGCTGAGCGGGTCGAACTCGTGCAGGAACACCATGCGGCGCTGGGTGAAGGAGGCGGGTGCGGATGCCTCGTCCTCGCCCTGCCGCATCAGTGCCGACAGCGACACCCCGCGCTCCCACAGCCGCTGCCACAGCTGCGCCCGGCGGCGGGGCGGCAGCGCGTCGATCCGGGCCAGTAACTCCGGCACACCGGAGGGGGCGTCCTTACCAGGCATTCAGTCCGCCTTCCAGAAACAGCCGCAGCGCCTCGGAGCGCCGCACCTTCCCGCTGGTGGTCCGTGGCAGTGCGCCCGGCTTGAGGAGCGCCACATCGGTGATGTGCACCTGGTGGGCCTGCGAGACCGCGTTGCGCATCGCCCGCGTGAGCTCCTCCCGGGAAACCTCCCGGTCTCCTGACGGCGTCCCGGTGGTGTCCACGACGCGGTACGGGCGGGCGATCTCGGCCACGACCCCGATCCGCGTCACCTCACCGTCCGGCCGGCCGAACACCGCGACCCGGTTGCGGCCGACGGCTGGGTGGCTCTCCTCGACGGTCAGCTCGAGGTCCTGCGGGTGGACGTTGCGTCCGTCGACGATGACGAGGTCGTCGGTCCTTCCGGTGACGAAAAGCTGGTCGTCCTGGAGGAATCCGAGGTCGCGGGTGCGCAGGTAGGGGCCTTCGCCGGTGTCCGCGATCCGGCCGCCGAACGTCGCGGTGGTCGCGTCCGGATTGCCCCAGTAGCCCTGGGCGACGCTCGCACCGGCCAGCCAGATCTCACCGACGTGGCCGTCGGGGCACGGGCGCCGGGTCTCGGGGTCGACGATCCTCGCCCGCAGGTTCGCGGGCAGTCTCCCGACGCCGACCAGGGGCCGGTTCGGTTCGTCCGCGACGGCGGGGACGACGGTCCCACGGTTTTCCAGTGCGGTCGTCGAGGCACGGAGCACGCGCACGTCGCGGGGCCGGCGGCTGCCGCTCACGTACACGTTGGCCTCGGCCAGTCCGTAGCTGGGCCGGAAGGCGGACGAACGGAAGCCACTGCCTGCGAAGGCCGCCGCGAAGCGGCTGAGCGTGGCCGCCCGGACCGGCTCCGCGCCGCTCAGCGCGAACTTCCACCGGCTCAGGTCGAGTTCCGCGCGCTGCTCGGGGGAGATCCGCTCCACGCACAGGTCGTAGGCGAAGTTGGGCGCGGTGCAGAACCGGGCGTCGTAGCGGTCGATGGTCCGCAGCCAGAGCAGTGGGTTCATCAGGAAGGTCATGGGGGCCATCACCACGCAACGGCCGCCGAGGAAGCAGGGCAGCAGCAGCGCGGCCAGGCCCATGTCGTGGAACGGCGGGAGCCAGGTGACGCAGGTGAAGTCGTCGCTCGTGCCGGCGTTTTCCCCCAGGCCGCCCGCGAGCGCCGCGAGGTTCTCGGTGACGTTGGCCTGGGTGAGGACGACGCCCTTGGGCGCACTGGTGGATCCCGAGGTGTACTGCAGCAGGGCCACGGTCTCGCCGTCGCTGCCCGGGTCACGCCAGTTCGCGGCCGAGTCGACGTCCACGTCACGGACCACCAGCTTCGGGATGTCGCCGGCCACGGTGTGCCCGTCCGGACCCGCCCCGGCGAGTTCGGGGGTGGTGAGCACCACGCTCGGTGCGCAGTCGGCGACGATCCCGTCGAGGCGGTCCCGGAGCCGCTGGGCCCCGAACGGGCTGTCCGGGCTCGGCACCGGGACGGCGACGACGCCCGCGTAGCTGCAGGCGAAGAAGGCCGTCAGGAAGTCGAGCCCGGGCGGCAGCACCAGCAGGGCGCGGGAACCAGGGCCGGCCGTGTCCCGCAGGGCCGCCGCGACGGCCCTGGCCCGCAGGTCGAGGTCGCCGTACGTGACGCGGTCCTTCTCCGTGCCGTCCGGGCCCAGTGTGAGGCAGGCGGTCCGGTCCCCGTGGTGCCGGGCCGTCCAGCGCAGTATCCCCGTCAGGGTGGGGTCTTGCGGGTGCCGGTGCACCGGGGTGGCGCCGTCCCGCCGTTCCGCCGCCCTCACGAGTTCGGGGGTGGTACTCATCCGGGTGCCCCCATCGGTGCCGGGGGCGTCGCGCCGTCCCGCGCGGTGAAGCGGAGCCCGGTCGCACAGAACTCCCGCCACCGCGGGGTGGCCTCGTCGACGAGGACACCCTCGTCACGCAGGACCGGTGTGCGCACCACGGTCAAGTCGTCCCAGAGGTAGACGATCACGTCGTCCGCCAGACCGGCGTCGGCTCCGCCGGCAAGCCCGTCCCATTCGGGAAACGCCCGCAGCTCGCCCAGCCGGTAGGCCTTGCAGTACGCCCTCACGCGCGCTCCCCGCCGGCGTCCACCTGCTCCTGCATCCGACGGCGCAGGCTCAGCGGGCGCATGTCCGTCCACACCTGCTCGATGTGCTCCAGGCACTCCGCCTTGCTGCCGGTCACGCCCTCTCGGCGCCACCCGTCGGGCACGTCCATGGCCTGCGGCCAGATGGAGTACTGCTCCTCGTGGTTGACCACGACGGCGTAGGCGCGTGCGTCATCCGCTTCATCGGTGAACATGGGTCGTTTTCCCTCTCGTTGACTTGCGGGTGGTGGGGGCGCGGAGCGGGGCGCCGTCACCGGTCCTCGGGCTGGGGCGGTGACAGTCGCGCGATCTCGTCGGCCAGCGCGTCGAGTTCGTCGAAGTCCTCCACCTCCGCACCGCCGGGTCCGGTACGGGCCTCGATCTCGACGGCCACGGCCGCCGCTGTGGGGTGCTCGAACATCAGCCGCAGCGGCAGGTCCACCTGGAACGCCTCCCGTACCTCGGCGATCAGCGTGGTCGCCAGCAGGGAGTGGCCGCCCAGGAGGAAGAAGTCGTCGTGGACGCCGACCTCCTCCCGGCCCAGCACCTCGGCCCAGATCCCCGTCAGCCGCGCCTCCGTCTCCGTGCGGGGCGCCACGAACTCCACCCCGGTGTCCTGGTCGGGTTCGGGCAGCGCACGGGCGTCGAGCTTGCCGTTCGGCGTCAGGGGAAGCGCGTCGATCAGCGTGAAGGACGACGGGATCATGAAGTCGGGCAGGTCGCCGGTGAGGTGTTGGCGGAGCAGGCCCGGGTCGGGGGTGGTGCCGGGTTCGGGGACGAGGTAGGCGGCGAGGGTCTTGCCGGTGGGCCCAGTGCGGGCGACGACGACGGCCTGTGCGACCTGGTCGTGCTTGCGCAGGGCCGCCTCGATCTCGCCGGGTTCGATGCGGAAGCCGCGGATCTTGACCTGCCGGTCGGCACGTCCGGTGAAGTGCAGCCGGCCGTCGCTGCTCCAGCGGGCCAGGTCCCCGGTGCGGTACATGCGCCCGCCACCGGGAGTGAAGGGATCGGGCACGAAGCGTTCGGCGGTCAGGGCGGGCCGCTCGTGATAACCGCGCGCTACTCCGGCACCCGCGAGATACAGCTCCCCCACGACCCCCGCCGGCACCGGACGCAGCTCCCCGTCCAGGACGTACGCCTGCGAGTTGCTGATCGGGGTGCCGATCGGTGCCACGACCGGCCAGGTGCCGGGGTCACCGGGGAGCACGGTTCCGGTGACCACGTGCGTTTCCGCCGGGCCGTAGTTGTTGTGCAGGCGCCGTCCCGGCACCGCGGCGCAGAAGTCGCGCAGCCGCTCACCGATGACGAGGGCCTCACCTGCTTGGAAGAGATCCGTGACCGAGTCCAGCTTGCTGCCCCGGGCCTCGGCCGCCTCCAGGAGCGATTCGATGACCAGGGTCGGTGCGAAGATCTCGTTCACCTGGTGCCGGTCGATCCACCCCACGACTTGGTTGAGGTCACGCCGGACCTCCGACGACGGCACCACGAGAGCACCGCCCGTCACCAAAGGGGTGAGCATTTCCTGCAGCGACACGTCGAAGCCGACGGCGGTGAGTTGGGCGGTGCGTCGTGGGGCGGTGCCGGTGAAGGTCGCGGTGTGCCAGGTGAGGAGGTTGGTCAGTCCCTCGTGCGGCATGACGA
>NZ_JBITFE010000018.1:0-52481 GCF_044455745.1 Streptomyces sp. NPDC051136
CCCACCCACCAACCCCCCCCCCCCCCCCCCAAACCCCCCCACCCCCCCCCCCCCCCCCCGCCCCCCCCCCCCCCCCCCGCCCCCCCCCCCCCCCCCCCCCCCCCCCCCCCCCCCCCCCCCCCCCCCCCCCCCCCCCCCCCCGCTTCGCGTTGCGGTCCGGTTTCGGCCACGGAGTGACGCATGTCACGCTCGCCGCGAGGGAATTGCTGGGGGCATGACAGATGACGCCAAGGTGAGTGGGCTGTCGGACGAGGAACGGCTGGCCCAGCTCGGCTACACCCAGGTTCTGGCCCGCCGCATGTCGGCGTTCTCCAACTACGCGGTCTCCTTCACGATCATCTCGGTCCTGTCGGGCTGCCTGACCCTCTACCTCTTCGGCATGAACACGGGCGGCCCCGCCGTCATCACCTGGGGCTGGGTCGCGGTCGGCCTGATGACCCTCTTCGTCGGCCTGGCGATGGCGGAGATCTGCTCGGCGTACCCGACCTCGGCGGGCCTGTACTTCTGGGCGCACCGCCTGGCGCCGCCCCGGACGGCGGCGGCCTGGGCCTGGTTCACGGGCTGGTTCAACGTGCTGGGCCAGGTCGCGGTGACCGCCGGCATCGACTTCGGTGCCGCCTCCTTCCTGGGCGCCTACCTGAACCTGCAGTTCGACTTCGAGGTGACGCCGGGCCGCACGATCCTCCTCTTCGCGGCGATCCTGGTCCTGCACGGCCTGCTGAACACCTTCGGCGTCCGCATCGTCGGCCTGCTGAACAGCGTGAGCGTGTGGTGGCACGTCCTCGGCGTCGCGGTGATCGTCGGCGCGCTGACCTTCGCGCCGGACCACCACCAGTCGGCGTCCTTCGTCTTCGGCGAGTTCGTGAACAACACGGGCTGGGGCAGCGGCGTCTACGTGGTCCTGATCGGTCTCCTGATGGCCCAGTACACCTTCACCGGCTACGACGCCTCCGCCCACATGACCGAGGAGACCCACGACGCCTCGACGGCCGGCCCCAAGGGCATCGTCCGCTCCATATGGACGTCCTGGATCGCGGGCTTCGTCCTCCTCCTCGGCTTCACCTTCGCGATCCAGTCCTACGACGGCGCCCTGACCTCGCCGACCGGCGCGCCGCCCGCGCAGATCCTCCTCGACGCCCTCGGCGCCACGGCCGGCAAGCTCCTGCTCCTCGTCGTGATCGGGGCGCAGCTGTTCTGCGGGATGGCCTCGGTCACGGCCAACAGCCGCATGATCTACGCCTTCTCGCGCGACGGAGCACTCCCGTACTCCCACGTCTGGCACTCGGTGAACCCGCGCACCCGCACGCCGGTCGCGGCGGTCTGGCTGGCGGCACTGGCCGCGCTGGTCCTCGGCCTCCCGTACCTGATCAACGTCACGGCGTACGCCGCGGTGACGTCCATCGCGGTCATCGGTCTCTACATCGCCTACGTCATCCCGACGCTCCTGCGGGTCCGCAAGGGCGCCGCCTTCGAACGCGGGCCGTGGCACCTGGGCCGCTGGTCGCAGGCGGTCGGGGTGATCGCGGTGACGTGGGTCGTCGTCATCACGGTGCTGTTCATGCTGCCCCAGGTGTCCCCGGTCACCTGGGAGACCTTCAACTACGCGCCGATCGCCGTCCTGGTCGTCCTGGGCTTCGCCGCCACCTGGTGGCTGGCCTCGGCCCGCCACTGGTTCCTCAACCCCGACCACGAACGCACCCGCGCCCGCGCCGCCGCCCGCGCGAACACCCCCGAGCCGGTGGACCCGTAACCCCGGAGCCCCGCTCTCCCCGACGCGGCCGGGACCCCGATACCCGATCGGCGTCCCGGCCGCGGCGGGCTATGCTCGGTGTGGCAACATCACGCAACACCGCGCGACACACCGCCTGGGCCCTTAGCTCAATTGGCAGAGCAGTGGACTTTTAATCCATTGGTTGTGGGTTCGAGTCCCACAGGGCCTACGGGTGCGGGGGAGGGGATACCCCCTCTGACCTGCTACGCAGCGCTCGGATCGGCCTCGGTCGACTCGGGCGCTGCTTCGTTTTCCGGCTCTTGCGTGAGCGATGCGTGAGCGGATGCGCCTGTGTCCTGCGGATCGGCCGGGACCGAGGCGGACGGTTCGGCAGCTGCCGGACGAGACCGGGGGATCAGCTTCGCCGCCTTCTCGGCGATCTCACGGTCCAGCTCGGGGAGCAGGCTCGTGTAGGTGTCCGAGGTCAGCGTGATGGTGGAGTGCCGGAGCGTCTCCTTCACCGTGTGGATGTCGCCGCCTCCTCCGTGCGTGAGCGTCGCGGCCACGTGACGCAGGTCCCGCAGGGTGATGGGCGGCAGGTCGGTCGTGGCGAGGATGCGGCGGAAGGTCTCCGAGACCGTCTCCGGGTGGAGCCAGGAGCCGTCCTCCTTGGTGAAGACCTTGCCCGTGTCCTGCCAGGCGCTGCCCCAGGCCGCGCGTTCTTTGTCCTGACGGGCCTTGTGTTCGCGCAGCACGGCGATGTTCATGCTGTCGAGCGCGATGGTGTTGGCGCTGCCGTCAGTTTTCGGCTCGGACTCGTAGGGGTCCCAGCCGTCGACCACGATTTCCTTGGCGGGGGTGATGAGGCCGGCGCCGAGATCGACCTCGTGCCAGTCCTGGCCGACCGCCTCGCCGCGGCGGAGGCCGCGGGTGCCCATCAGGTGGAAAGCCGCGTACAGACGGTCGCTCTCGGCGGCATCGAGGAAGACGCCGAACTGCTGCGGGGTCCACACCATGACCGGGCCAGGGATTTCACCCGTCTCCCGCCAGCGCCGTACCCGTTCATCGGTCCAGAGGAGCGGCTTAGGGCGCCGGCCGGACTCAAGTTCGACGTGGGAGGCCGGGTTGAAGGTGATGAGCTGCTGGGCGATCGCGGAGTTCAGGGCCGCGCGCAGGGTGCGGCGGATCGCCTGCCGGGTGGCTGGGCCAGTGACCTTCCGGAAAGGCTTCATCTCCGCCAGCTTGGCCCGCTCGACCGCGAGGAGCCTCCGCTCGGCACCCACGGGGCGGCCGGGCTTGCTCGGCTTACAGCGGGCGATCTGCTCGCGGCGGGCCTCGTTCTCGGCCGCGATCACCTCGTTCTCGTCGGCGATCGCGTCGAACATCTCGACGAGATGGCCGACGTTGAGTCGGTCGAGGCGTACATGGCCGATGCGCGGCTTCAGGTGGACGCGGATGTGGGAGGCGTAGCCGTTGAGCGTGGTCTTGCGGCGCTTCTTCGCAGCGAACCACTGGTCCAGCCACTCGCCGACGGTGAGGCTGCCACGGAGGGCAAGGCCCGCCCTGAGGCGGCGTCGGGTCTCCTCGATGGCCGGCAGTGGGGCCTTCTCGGCTGCGACCTCCTCCAGCATGGTGACGAGGCGCTGGAGGCTGTCGGGGTCGTCCTTGTCCGCCAGGGCGAGCAGGGAGCGGACGTGGTCCAGGTCTGCCTGAGCGTCCTTCAGGGACTCATAGCCGGCGCGGCTGAAGGAGCGGCGGGTGCCGTCCTCGCGGGGTGGCAGCTCCTGGCGTATGGAGTAGTAACCGTGCTTGCGGCTCTTGCGCTTGGGGCAGGCGGAGCCGAGTTCCTTGCCGGTCTTCGGGTTACGGCAGGAGCAGCGGCGGTAGGTGGAGCCCTTCAAAGGCGTTCCTCCGGGGTGGTTTCGGTATCGGGCTCGGGCGGGTCGACGTCACCCAGCGCGGGTGGCAGGTCGGGTGGGGTGGCTCCCTCCTCGCGGAGGTCGCGGCGGAGGTGACGGAGTCTGTACTTGGCGGAGATGGCCTGGTCGGCGTACTTGCCCCGCTGGCGCTCGGCCTCTTCCTTCTCGGCGCGGCTGGTGGCTGTCTTGGCCGCGAACCGCGCCCGTTCTTCCTCTTCGATCGCGGCGAGAGCGGTGCGGACGAGGCTGGCGTGAAGCTCGAAGTCGGGGACCAGGCCCGCGTCGTGGCCGGGCACGTCCTCCTCGCCGGTGAAGCGGCGCAGGGCGTCCCAGGTGGGCACGAGGTGCTGGAAGGGGAGTTCCTGGGTCTGTTCGACGTAGCCGACAGGGAAGATCAGGCAGACCGGGTACGTCTCCAGGGCGGCGGCCAGGGCCATGACGTCCACGAGGGGGAGGTTGGCCCGGCGGCCGGACTCCATGTTGGCGATCACGTTGCGCGGGATGGGGTGCCCGAGTTCCTCGCACCGGTCCGCCAGGTCCTGTGCGCTCCATCCCATCTCCTTCCTTCTGCGCCGGACTTCGCCGGCCACGTTGGCCTTGATCCGGTCCGCCCACTCGGGGACGTCGTCCTCGTCGCTTCCATCATGGGAGCCATGTTGTGTCATGAAGACACAGTAGCTTCGTCATCCTGGTTTGTAGACGCCTGGAGACGGATGTGATGACCGCGTTCGCCGAGGGCCGCATGGAAAGGAGTGCGCTGTATGCGCGACGACGCGACGGCCGCAGACTCGAAGGGTGTGAAGGGGATGAGCCGGGAAGAGGTACTCGCCCTTCCCGTGGCGGTTGACCTGGACACGAGCAATCGGGCGCTGGGGCTCGGCCGGAGCAAGGGGTATGAGTTGGCGAAGCGGGGCGCCTACCCGTGCAAGGTGTTGCGGCTGGGCAACGCCTACCGGGTGGTGACCGCAGATCTGTGGGAGCTGCTCGGGCTGGCGGCGTGAAGGCGGGGGAGTGTAGCAGGCGGTTCTGCGCTGAGCTGACACAGAAACGCTGGACTGTTGCCGGGGGTGGACCTACTGTCCGTGTTCCCTCGGGGAGCAGACCGCGTGTCCCGAGAAGGGACAGAGCACGTGTCCCGAGTCGGGACAGAGCGCGTGTTCCGACTCGGGACACGGCGAGCCTCCGGCGCGGCAACGCCAGAGGCTCGGGAATCCCCGTCGCCCGCATCCAACGAACGATCCGCGCCGTCGGGCCTGCATGCCCGGCGCCGCAGAAGAGGAGCCGCCCAGTGCAACCTGACAACCCCGCGCCCTATTCCGCCCCTGTACCTGCCGCTTGGCCGCCGGTCGCGGTGCCGGGCAAGCCTGACCAGGGCGACACCCAGCCCACCGCGCCGGTCGAGGCGGCCGGGACTCTGGTGCCGGCTCCGGCTCCGGCTCCGGATCCGGAGCCGACCGCCGGGTCGGCGCTGCTGGACGAACTGCGTGCGCAGATAGCGAAATTCGTGATCCTGCCCTCGCCGGAGGCGCTGGACGCGGTGACGCTGTGGGTGGCGGCGACGCATCTGCAGCCCGCTTGGCAGCACGCGCCGCGTCTGGCGGTGGTGGGGCCGGCGAAGCGGTGCGGCAAGTCGCGGCTGCTGGACGTGCTGACCGAGACGGTCCACGAGCCGATGCTCACCATCAACACCACCCCGGCTGCGGTGTTCCGGTCGATCACCGAGGAGCCGCCCACGCGCCTGGTGGACGAGGCGGACACCATCTTCGGTACGCCGAAGATGGCGGAGAAGAACGAGGAGATGCGCGGTCTGCTGAACGCCGGCCACCAGCGCAACCGCTTCGTCACGCGGGTGGTCGGCAACGACCACACCCCGCACCGGTTCGCCACCTTCGCCATGGCGGCGCTCGCGGGGATCGGTGACCTGCCCGACACGATCATGGATCGGGCTGTGGTGATCCGTATGCGCCGCCGGGCGGAGGGTGAGCGCGTCAAGCCCTTCCGCTCCCGGCGCGACATCCCCGCCCTGCACGACCTGCGCGACCGGATCGCTGCATGGGCGAGGCCGCTGCTGGACGAGGCGGCGGACCTGGAACCGGACATGCCGGTGGAGGACCGGGCCGCGGACACCTGGGAGCCGTTGGTCATCATCGCCGACCTGGCCGCCGGATCCTGGCCCCGGCGCGCCCGCCAGGCGTGTGCACGGATGGTCGCCGCCGAAGTCGAGGCAGAGGAGGACCGGCCCGGCGGAGCCCGCATCCTCGCCGACATCCGCAGGGTGTTCGCGGCCCAGCGCGAGCCCGACAGCCTCACCACGGACGAACTACTCCACCAGCTTCGCCAGGATGCCGAGAGCCCCTGGGCGGAGTGGGGACGCAACGGGCTGAACGCCAAGGACCTGGCAGCGATGCTCCGGGAGTTCGGCATCAGGCCCGGCAACGTCCGCCTCGCCGACGGAACCCAGCGCAAGGGCTACATGCGCAACAAGTTCCTCGACGCCTGGCGGCGCTACTGCCCCACCGTTCACTCAGTGAACGCCGCACCGGCCGCCCCCGCCGCAGACTGAACCCCACACCCCCGGGTCCCCGTACCTGCCGTCCCTGCCGTGATCTCGCAGGTCATACGGCATACAGGCAAGACGGCAACCGGGGCCAATACGGCAACTCGATCATGGTGATCGCTGGCTGCCGTCAGGACGCCGCCCGGATCCGTCTTGTGCCGTCCCGCGCGTCCCCGCCGTATCACCGCAGGTCAAAGCCCAGTCCGCCGGGACGGCACGACGTAACGGTGCCGTCCCGGCCCGCAGGGGATACATCGAGACGCAACCGGCCGATCGCGCGCCGCGAGGCCGCGCCCCGCACACGCCGGACGGCACGCGAACGCCGCGGGTACGGCAGATCAAGGCCCTGCCGTACCGGCCCTGACCTGCGCTTGCAACGGCCAAGACGGCAAGACGGATCACACCACCCACCCCAGGAGCACCCCGCTTGACCCTCCCCACCCCCATGAGTCGGGGGCACCGCCCCGACGAAGGACGGCTGTCGATGACCAAGCAGGACATCGAGCGATACACGCTCGGTGCGGCCGGAGTCGTCATCGTCGCCCTCACCATCAGCGGATTCTGGCTGTCGTACGCGCACCTCGCCGAGGTTGCCGGCCAACACGGGCTGCGCAGCTCTCCCACCCGCCGCTGGGCCTGGCCGGCCACTTTGGACGCCTTCATCATCGCGGGCGAACTGCTCATGCTCCGTGCGGGCCTGCGCAGGGTGACCGACAAGTGGGCCATCGCCCTCACGGCCACTGGATCGGTCGGCTCCATCGCGCTCAACGTGGCCGGGGTCAACGGCACGGGCGGTGCGAGCACCGTGCCGCTGCTCGACTACGTGGTCGCCGCCGTTCCGCCGACCGCCGCGCTGCTGGCCTTCGGCGTCCTGATGCGCCAGATCCACCAGCTCGTCGACCAGCCCGCAGGCCATCCGGATCCCTCCCCGGTTCAGGCGCCGGAACCACCGGACACCACCCTCGTCAAGGCCACCGAGCCCGTACAGCCCACCGCGCAGGCGCCCGCCGTACCTGCCCAGCCGCCGGAACCACCTTCCGAGCTTACGGAGAGCAGGCCACGCGGCGGCCGTCCGCCCAGCGCCACGCTTGAGGAACTCGTGGAGATCGGCCGGATCGCCCTCGCCGAGCACGGCACGCTCACCCGGTCCCTCCTCCGGAAAGCCGTCAAGGACAAGGGGCTGACGATCAGCAGCGAGCGGCAGACCGACGTGATGAGCGTCCTGCGGCCCGAAATCGAAGCCACCGCCGAAACCGGTCCGGACGGCAACTGACCGGAACACCTACGGGGTGACCGGAACCCTTCCGGTCACACCGGCCAGCCAGCCACGTCGCCCGCTCATCCACAACCTGTGGACCGCGCGCTGGCCACCAGTGCCGGCCAGCCCTCTCCTACGACCCGCATGCGCATTGCGCCCCCTTTCGGAGAACCGCCCGTGACGTCACCCCTGCCCCGCACCGGCCACCCTGCCGACGAGCCACTGACCCAGACGAAGTCTCCTACGCTGATGGGCCGTCTGAGGAGCGCGTTCGGACGGGGTGCCCCTGGCGGAGCCAGTAGTACCCCGAGTCCGACTCAAGGCCGCACTTCGGGGGTCTCCGCCCCGGGGGTGGCGGAGACGGCCCAGCGCCAGGGGGCGCCGGACCAGGAGGTCGTGACCGAGGGCGGCTCCGACACCGACGCACTCCACGCTGTGCAGCGCGATGTCCTCCGCCCAGCCCGCGCCAACCAGACCCTCGCCGGCGAGCCCGCCGTGCACAGCGTGCAGCCTGCCATCCGCCGCTTCACCGGCACCAAGCGCGTGGTCCGAGTCGGCCCTCTGCGCTTCACCGGCGACGAACACATTCGGCTTCAACGAGCAGCCGCCGAGCACGGCTACAAGGGCGACTCCGGCTTTGCCGCCGACATCGTCCTCGCCTTCATCGCCGGACGGTTCACCGCCAACCTGCCCCTGTCCGAGGACCGCCGCCGCACCCACCACTTCCGCGCCCAGGTGCTGCGCCAGCTCAACCGGATCGGCATCAACGTCAACCAGATCGCCCGCGCCCTCAACAGCGACCACACCCCACCCGACATCCGTCAGCGCCTGACCGAACTGCAGCAGTTGCTGGAGCTGATCGCCGAAGCTCTGCGTCAGCCAGTCGACGAGGAGCCGGAGGCAGTCGCGTGATCGCCGCCATCAAACCGGTCGGATCCAACACCCGCGGCCTGCTCGCCTATCTCTACGGCCCCGGCCGCCACGACGAACACCTCGACCCGCACATCGTGGCCGGGTTCGCCATGCTCGGGATGCCCGATCCCGGCCGCAACGAGAACGCCACCCTCACCGAACTAGCCCGGTACCTCGACGAGCCCGTGCGACTGCGCAACAGCGAGTTCGGACGGAAGGTCACCGACCGCGTCTGGCACTGCCCAGTCCGCGCCGCACCCGAGGACCGCTACCTCTCCGATGCCGAATGGGGCGAGATAGCCCAGCGCATCGTTGAGGCGGCCGGCATCGCCCCGGCGGGTGACGACCTGGCCTGCCGGTGGATCGCCGTACGCCACGCTGACGACCACATCCACATCCTCGCCACCACCGTCCGCGAAGACGGCCGCCGCCCCAAACTCCACGACAGCGGCCTGCGCGTCGGCGACGCTTGCCGCGAGATCGAGAAAAACTACGGGCTCAGGCAGTTGAAGAAGGGCGACCGCACCGGCGCCCGTCGCCCCACCCAGGCCGAGATGCACAAGGCCGAACGCCTCGGCTGGGACAAGACCAGCCCCGAATGGCTCCAGGACGGTATCCGCGCCGCCATTCCCCACGTGACCAACGCCGAGGAATTCATCGCCTACCTCGCAGCCGACGGCATCGAGGTCAAGGCCCGGCGCGGCCCGTCAGGTGACCTCCTCGGTTACGCCGTCGGCCGTCCCGGCGACCTCAACGAGAACGGCCAGCAGATCTTCCACTCCGGAGGCAAGATCGCCCCCGACCTCTCCCTGCCCAAGATCAAGGCACGCCTCGAATCCAGCCTGCCCGAAGAACACCCCACCGCCCGCCGCAACCGCCCCAGCACCCCGTGGCACCAGGCCACCGACGCACTCGACACCCTCCACACCGACCTGGTCGACGACACCAACGCCCAGGCCCACATCGCAGCCCTCGGCGAACTGATCGAAGCCACCGCCCAGAAAGCACCCGGCAACCTGCGCGCCGAACTCCAAGCCGCCTCAGCGGCGTTCGCCCGAGCCCAGCGCTCCCAGATCCGCGCCGAAGACCGCGCCGCCCGCGCCGTGCGAAGCGCGGCGCGCGACATCGTCCACACGGCCACCGGCCCTGACGGCAGCGCGCTGGCTGCCCTGCTCGCAGCCCTCGTCTGGGCCGCCGTCGTCGCTGGGCGCTGGCACGAGGCGAAGGACCATGCTCACCAGGCCGATGCCGCCCGCCAGGCCGTCCAACACCTTCAGGCAGCCGTAGACCGTGCCCTCGCTCCGACGCTCGCCGAACTCACAGCCCGACCGCCCAGGAAGGAAGCCCGTCGCGTTGTCGCGAACGACGTGCGAGCTGCTGTCCCCGACCACGCGGAACGGATCCTCGCCGACCCAGCCTGGCCGGCGCTCGCCACCGTCCTTGCCGACGCCGAAGCCCGTGGCCACCAGCCCCACCAGCTCCTTATGGAGGCCGCTGCTCAGCGCGAGCTGACCACCGCCCGGCAGCCCGCCCGCGTGCTGATCACCCGTATCCAGCACACCGGCCGCAACCCGGCACCCAACCGCCGAGCCGAAGCCGCCCGCCGCCGCTCAACCAGCGGGGCATGGCCTGCGGGAGGCGCGATCCCGGCACCGCAGCAGGCCGCCCGTGTCGCCAGTCCAGGACGGGACACCCGTCCCCGGCGTTAGTGGCTGATGCTCTCGGGGATCTTGGCTTCCTCCCTGTACGTGCATTACGCGTAGTGGGATGTTGGAGGGCCGGCGCCGGTCGGGTTGTCGTCGGCCTCAGGTGTTCCACTCGCCCTAGGAAGGGTCGACCGTGGCTTCTGATCACGACATGCTGTGGCGTCGCTGCGCGCACCTGGGTCGTGTCCTGTTGCCTGTGGTGGATGAGGAGGCGTGGCGCCAGGCCCGACGTCACGAGCGTCTGGGGGCCTGGGGCATCAACATCGCGGCAGGCGAGCGGCTGATTGAAATCTTCGCGGCCCTTGCCGCCCATGCCGTCGCGATCGACACCGCCGTGTCTGCCGCAGAGCTTGACCTCCTGCCTCTGAGTACGGTGGCTGACGCGGCGACCGGTAAATGCGACTCCGAGTTGCTCGCCGGTCTCCCGGGCACCTTCGCCGACGGCCGAGATGAACTGGCCGTCAAGGTCTTTCGGTTGTACGCCTACAGGGGCGGGCAGTACAGCCGTTGGCTCTTCCAGCTGAGCACGGAATTGCGCAGTGCACTGAGTGTCCTCGCCGAACGCTCGCGCATGCCGTTGCCCCGGTGCGGGCACGTCTTTTTCTGGGCGGCTGCAGCCGGCCTGCCCGGTGATCACGGAAACTTGACGAGCTGAGGTCACGTGGCGTCCGGGGGGCGTACTGCAGAAGACCCGCCCTGGCCACGGGGCTCGTGCCGTGGGGGAACGGCAGGCTCTCCCGAGACCAGGGCGGGGGCTCAACTGCGTCGCAGGAACCTGCTCTGGCCGCGGTGCCTGCCGGTACGTCGGGCCGAGGGCGGTCCCGCGACCGTGGCTGCGGGAGAGGGATCAGAGGAAGCCGGTTCATCCCTGCTGAGCAGCGACTCCCAGACGCGCGCTTGGAGTTCGCGGATGCAGGGCCCGCACGCGTACATGGGAGCCTGAGCGCCGGCGACGCTCGCGGGGCCGATCCACAGCACGCGTGTCCAGCGTCGGCCGCAGTAGAGCCAGCAGAACCCGTCGACCCATTCGTTGCCGTCGTCCGTGGCTGCTGGGGCGGGTAGCCCGCCCCGGGCGAATTCCGCGATCCCGGGTATCACCCTGTGCTGTAAGGCGATTTCCGTCAGCATGGTTCGTCGGTTTCCTCGATCAGGAGCCCTGGGCCACCGCGGATGCGCTCTCCTGCTTCTCGTCGTCGGAGAACAGCAGGGTGGGCTCGGCGAGGATGTCGCGGCCGGCCTCGCTCTTGTAGATCTCGTCGACGCTGCCGAACCGGGCCTGGGAGTAGTCGAGCCCCAGAAGATCGGCGGCCTGGCGGACGGACGCCTCGTCGGGCCCCTCGATCTCCAGGAACGTGGGGAGGTCGGGCCAGGTGTCGAAGTCGAAGGCGACCTCTCCCAGGCGCCACTCCTCGCGGTAGTTCTCCTGGTAGCGGACCTCGGTGAGGCCGACCCGGCGGAGGATGTCGGCCATGGCGTGCAGGTCGGCAACCTCGGTCTCGATCTCCTTGGTGCCGTCGATCGTCGTGGCGTCGGTGACCTGCTTGAGCGTGAGCGTCGAGCGGGTGCCCTCGTCCCGCAGGCGGAGCCACGCCCCGCCGTCGAGCGAGTCGTTCTCGAAGATCTTGCGGGTGAGGAGGGTGCGGGGGAGCGCCTGGACGGCGCCGAGGGCAGCCAGCTTTGCCTGCAGATCGGCGACGTCGACGGCCAGGAACTTCGCCTCGTACTCGTGCTTCATGGATCCTTCTCTCAGAGACGGTCGGTGAGGGTGGACGAACGGGCCGCCAGGAGCAGGCCCATGCGATGGATGTGGTCGTGTGGCTGGCCGATGTGAGGCCGCTCGGTGAACTCGTTCGTGCGCAAGGTGAGCAGCACGTCCCAGTCCCCGAGGAAGTGACGGTGCAGGCGCTCCGGAGAGGTGTAGTGCTCCACCAAGTGATGGCGCTTATCCACGGGCATCATGAACTCCGCACCGAACACACCGCCCGGGCGGACCAGGCGCTGCATGCGGTCGACGAACTCGGCGAGAGGGCGGTGGTGGTTGGCACTGTAGTGCCACGAGCAGCTCGTCCAGACCGCCTCGCACGGCACGTCCAGAGGTTTCCCCGCGAGGAAGTCCTCTTCGATCACCCGCACACGGTCGTGGAGTTCCTCCAGCTTGAGCCGGTCGATCAACCCCATGGCGTGCACCTGGCTGTCACCCGGGAGGCGTACCTCACCTCCGTGCACGGCGAGCGCGTCGCGTTCGATGGCCACTACGCGGTACCCGGCGGCGGCCAGGGGCAGGACGAACTTGCCGTCGCTCGCACCGACGACCGCGATGGTGGAGTCAGGAGCAACACGTTCCCGCAGGGTCGCGAGGAACTGAGGGAAGAAGGTGAGGGTGTGCTCCCACAAGCTCTGTGTCTGCATGGGAGGGCGCTCCTTGCGTATCGGTGGCGGTGATCACGCGGAGGACTTGTTCGGGGGTGAGCCCCGTGGTGTCGATGCGTCGCATCGGGAACGAGGCGTAGGCATCCGCCACTTGGTCCGTGACGGTCTCCGTCAGCGCGTCCCATCGCGATATCGGCTTGTCCCGGGCTGCGAGGCGGCGCCGGCGTTCGTCGTCAGCGCAGACGAGGTAGTACGTGACGGGAGTCGGCAGCCAGGCCGGCAGAGTGACGCCGAGCCGGGCGCCCAAGGCTCGGTGGTTGGTGAGGCACCGGGCGAAATAGCTCTCCACGACAACCGGAACGCCGTTTCTGAGGTGCCGCTGGATCTCTTCGGCTGCTGTGAACAGTGCGGAGAGGTAGAGGCACATCCGAGCCTCGACGTTCGTCCGCCTGTCCACCTCGCGCCTGAGGGGCTGGTAGAAGGCTGGCACGGTGGGCACAAGGACGGCTTGACGGGCAACGGCGAGCATCGGAGCGATCGTCGACTTCCCAGTGCCCCGTAAGCCTTCCAGGCTCTCGAATCTCGGCTGGTCAGGCACGGGCGTACACCACGTCCGGTACGGAGAGCGTGAGCTCATCGGTGGCGGAGGGCCTGTGGACGATGCGGTTCGCGGCCTTCTCGTACCAGAACGCGTGGGAGTCCTTGCCCACTGCCTTGCACGACATGGTGAGCGCACCGCGCGGGTCGGCCTCGATCCGCTCGATCTCGCGGGGCCCGCCGGACGGAGCGCAGACCTCTGGCGCGCCGGACTCGGAGAGGTCCTCATCGACGATCACTTCAAGCGGCAGCCTGGTCTTCGCGAGCTCTTCGCGGAGCCGGCCGTAGGCGGTCGTGTCCGTGACCAGCAGCTCGGGGTGGTCAGCGGCATTGCCTACCGGCCGTAGGTGGTGGAGCTTCAGCTGCCGGACGCCGAGCTGCCCGAGGATGCTGGTGAGAGGGAGGACCTCGCCGATGTTCTGAGAGGTCACGGTCATGGTCGCACCCGTCGGGACACCGAGGTCCCTTGCCAGGCTGAGTGAGCTGAGGGCGCTCTGGTAGCTGCCGCGCTTGCGGATGCCGTCGTTGGTCGAGCCGACACCCTCCAGGGAGACCCGGAGCAAGTCCAGGTGCGGAGCGATCTCGGTCAGGCGGCGCTCGATCCGGTATCCGTTGGTGCAGATCTCGACGCGCTGGCCCAGTTCCTGCTTGGCGTGCCGGACGACCTGCGGCAGCTCCCGGTAGACGAACGGTTCCCCGCCGAGGAGGGTGACGGCCTCCGTGCCGTACTCGTCTCGCATCAGGGAGAGAAGACTGACGGCTTCCTCGGCGGTGAAGGCGTCGGCGTACTGAAGCCGCTTGCCGTGGAAGCAGTGCAGGCACGTGAAGTTGCAGCGGTACAGCAGCTGCAGGTACAGCATCCGGATCTTCCTGATCCCGGTAACTTCCCCGATCACATGGGCTCCTTCGGCTGACTGCCTGGTGGGAACCCTGATGGTGGCGGTCTGCCAGGGGACCTCGTCACCGCGTTCGGGGACGGTCCGAGGACGTCCTGGGACGTTTTACGTGCCCGCGAAGGACTCCAGGATGCCGAGAACCCGCCTGGTGTCCGACAGGTCCGGCAGGATCTCGTGGGCGCCGGAAGCGGCCAGCTCCTCGGCACTGTGGACACCGGAGGCGACCGCAAGGATCGCAGAACCAGTGGCCAAGGCGGCTTCCACGTCGCGGGGGGTGTCTCCCACCAGGACGACGGGCACATCGGCCGGAACGCCACGGAGCTGCTGTATGCGTTCACGTGCGACCGCAACAAGTTCTGGACGGAGCTCGGCGTCCGCTCCGTAGGCGCCGGCAGGCAAATCCAACAGCGAGTCGAGGCCGAAGGCGGAAAGCTTCACCTGAGCGTTGGCGGCAATGTTGCCGGTCAGGACAGAGGAGACCCAACCACTTCGTGCGGCAGCGGCCTTCAGTACCTCGTGAACCCCTGGCAAAGCCGTCCCGCGCAGGCGCAGATCATCAAGGCGGTCATGCCCAGCTTGCGCGAGGGCGGCCTCGATGACGGACCACTTGGGTACACGTAGCCCGTCGCGAAGGAACATGTCGCGCATGATGAGTCGATCCGTGCGCCCCTCGGTACGCGCCGGCGCCGACGGTTCGCGTCCCGCGAGTGACGAGAAGGCGGCAGCGTAGATCTCCTTGCTGACCCCCGCGTTCTCGATGAGGGTGTGGTCGATGTCCCACAGGACGATGAGCTCCATGGCGCCAGGGTAGGCAGTCGGTTCGATGCTCTGCTTCCGTGACGGCGTCCCAAAACGTCCTTGCGCGATCATGCACCGGGCCGCTTCTATGGCTCCTGTGAACGACCGACTGCACTCTGTG
Source organism: Streptomyces sp. NPDC051136 (assembly GCF_044455745.1). Taxonomy (NCBI): domain Bacteria; kingdom Bacillati; phylum Actinomycetota; class Actinomycetes; order Kitasatosporales; family Streptomycetaceae; genus Streptomyces; species Streptomyces sp. NPDC051136. The sequence goes on from NZ_JBITFE010000018.1 coordinate 14,846, forward strand.
CTTGCGCAGCGCGGCGTCTCGCCCGAATCGCTCGCGGAAGTCTGCGAGGTGGACCCCAAGACGGTGAGCCGGTGGCTGGGAGGGCGCGTTCCACACGCACGGCATCGCTTCCGCGCCGCCCGCCACCTGCGCGTGGAAGAGACCTTCCTGTGGCCGGCGCCGCCTCGACGGTCCGGCCGACCGCGTGACGGGTTAGGCGAACTGGTCGGCGCCTATCAGAACCGTGCCAGCGTGCCGCGGGACGTCTGGCTCTCGCTGCTGCGAGAGGCCCAGCACGAGATCGGCGTCCTCGTCTTCTCCGGCACGTTCTTTGCGCAGTCCAATCCGCACGTAGCCAAGATGCTCTCCGAGCGCGCGGCGGAGGGGGTCCGTGTGCGCCTGTGCTTCGGCGACCCGGACGGTCAGGCAGTCGCGATCCGAGGCCGCGAAGAGGGAATCGGCGACACCCTTGCCGCCAAGATCCGAGCATCACTGACGTACTACCGGCCCCTGCTGGGCGAAGCTGGGTGCGCCGTACGCCTCCACGACACCACGCTCTACACGTCCATGTTCCGCTACGACGACAACCTTCTGGTCAACCCCCACATCTGGGGGCAGCCGGCCAGCGCCAACCCCCTGTTCCACCTCAAGAGGACAGAGGGGACTGGGTGGTTCGACAGCTACGCTCAGAGCTTTGACGCCGTCTGGGCCGCCGCGCGGCCGTGGACACCCGACCACGAGAGGACCAGCGCCCATGGGTAGGACTGAGTACTACAACGACCCGGCCGCCCCGAAGGCAAACACCCTCATCCCGGCCAGCAACCTGCTCGTAGTCGACGACACCGGAGCCATCCTCCTCCAGCGCCGCCGCGACACCGGCCAGTGGGCGCTTCCCGGAGGCGCGCAGGACATCGGCGAGACCGCGGCAGAGTGCGCGGTACGCGAGTGCCTGGAAGAGACCGGCATCGTCGCCGAGATCACCGGCTTCCTTGGCGTCTACACCAACCCGAACCACATCGTCGCCTACAGCGACGGAGAGATCCGCCAGCAGTACGAGAACACGTACATCGGCCGCCCCATCGGCGGAACTCCCACGATCAACGACGAGGCCGACGGGGTGCGCTTCGTCCAGCCGGCCGACCTCGACCAGTACGACATCCACCCGAGCATGCGCCAGCAGATCGGGGACTACCTGGCCGGCACCTATCCCTACCTCGGCTGAGCCGCCAGCGCCGCCTCGATGCGCTGCACAGAGGAGACGATCTCCGGCGCCGCGCGGCGGATGAACCGGCCGACCACACTGTCCGCGCCATAGCGACTGATGATCTCCGCGATCCGCTCCTGCGCACTGGTCCGGCCACCGTCGGGCGTGGTCGTCATGTCGCAGTACACGAGAGCGTCCACCAGCAACGGCTCCCCCAGCAACGGAAACTCCGACGTCAACTCGTCCCGCAGCCCTCGCTCCTCGGCCTCCAGCAGGGCAAAAGAGTGGTTCGCGACGAGCCGCACCAGCCGCTCGTCGGCCCCATGCTCGTCACGGAGGAACCTTGCCCCGTCCAGCGGGTGGAACCCCGTCACGGCCAGCCGAGGTACGTACCCGACATCGTGGAGCGTGGCGGCAGCGACGAGAAGGTCGCCGTTCTTGCCAAGAAGTCGCCGGACCTCGGTCGCACGCTTGGCCACTCCTTGAGTGTGCGCCCACCTCCGTGGAAGCAGGGTGCTGAGTTCAGCTTCCGCTACCTGCGCCGCCCACATCGTGCTCACATCGGCCATGCCGAGCTTCCTGCCCTGGTGGCGTGCCAAACACACCACGTGGTTGTCCCACTGCGGTATGCACCGGGTACAAGCGGGCGCCTTCAGAGGTGGGGAAGGCGCTCTCACCCTTGGTGTCTTCCGCTCAAGTCGGGTGATCCAAAGCCCCTTCCCAACTATCGGACTCCTTCTAGACTGTGTGCCAAATCGACACAGCAGAGTGGGCATCTCGGTCAGGTGTCCTGAGGACGGGGTAGCGGGTGGGGGACATGGACGAGCGACTGCAGAACCTAGCCAAGTCATCCCCGAACTTCGGCATCCTCTACCCCCTGAAGCCGCTGTTGTCGCTCTACGGTGCGCAAGCGGAGGCTACGGTCTTCACGAACCCGAACTCTTCGCTTGTTCAGGCGGGTCAGTTCGGCGAAGTCCTCGCAGAGGAGCTGATCACCCGGATCGGCATGCGGGTGGAAGGCGACCGCCAGATCGATCGGTTGACCGCTCTGACCCGAGCCGGCGTTTTGGTGCCCGAGATCCGTCGGGACTTCGATCAGCTGCGGGTGGACCGTAACAAGGCCGCCCACGCCCATCTGTTCGACACGGCCAGGGCGCTTGAGGCAGTACGCGTCTGTTACAAGCTCGGGTTGTGGTTCCACGACGCGATCTCCGGGCGCCGCACGGTGGCAGAGTTCGTGCCGCCAACCGATCCGCAGGCCGTTGTCTCGGACCCGGAGGAGCTCGCTGAGCTCACTGAGGCGTTGGATGGCCATCGCAAGGCGCTCACCGAGGCCCGCACACGCCTCACTGAGTCAGCGAGCGAGCTGGAGGCAGAGCGGAAGGCAAGGGCCGAGGCGGAGCGCCTCATAGCCAGCGCCGGCGCGAACAACGCCGAGCTGCTGGCCCAGCTTGAGCAGCTGACTGCACAGGTCGCCGAAATGCGCGCAGCCCAGACGGCGGCCTATGAGCAGGCCCGACAGGCCCCGCGTCCGGTCGATCCTGCGGCTCGTGACGCGATCATTCACCGTGCACAGCGGAAGGCGCCGCTCAACGAGATTCAGGCCCGTGACGAGATCGACAAGCTGCTTCGAGCTGCTGGTTGGGTAGTCCAAAACCGGAGCGAGGTCAACCCGCTGGCCGGTCCTGGCGTAGCCGTGCGCGAGTTCACGCTCGCCACCGGCCGTGCCGATTACGTCCTCTACGTGGACGGGCGGATCGTAGGTGTCATCGAGGCCAAGCGCGAGGGAACCCATCTGGCCAGCGCAGTCGCCCAGAACGACCGCTATGCGGGCGGTGTTCTGAAGGAGCACCGGCTCGCAGTGTGGCGCGAGGACGAGCCCTTCGCCTTCCGATACGCGACGACGGGTACCGAGACGTACTTCATCAATCGCCTCGACCCTGACGCGCGCTCGCGCGAGGTGTTCGCGTTTCATCAGCCAGAGACCATCGCCGCCTGGATGCGGCGTGCCGAGGAGCACCCAGAGGCACCCACCTTCCGCGCCGCTCTGCGCTGCATTCCAGAGCTGCAGCGCAACGGTCTGCGGCCAGCGCAGATCGAGGCGATCAAGGGGCTGGAGAGTTCCCTCGCTCTGGACAAGCCGCGGGCTCTGATCCAGATGGCGACCGGCGCGGGGAAGACCTACACCGCCGTCTCCCAGACCTATCGGCTGCTCAAGCATGCCCGTGCTCGCCGCGTGCTTTTCCTGGTCGACCGCAACAACCTGGGCAAGCAGGCTCTGGATGAGTTCCGCAAGTTCACCACCCCGGACGACGGCCGCAAGTTCTCGGACATCTACAACGTCGAGCGCCTGGGCGCTGCGGGTCTGCAGGACAGCACCTCGGTGGTGATCTGCACCATCCAGAAGATGTACCGCCTCCTCACCGGCGAGCAACTCGTAGATGATGATCCGGCCGATGAGGCGAATGACGACACGGCGTACGAGGAGTCCTACGCTGCCGAACGCCCCGTTGAGGTGGGCTACAACCCGGCAGTGCCGCTCGAATCCTTCGACCTGATCATCGTGGATGAGTGCCATCGTTCCATCTATGGCCTGTGGCGCGGTGTCCTGGAGTATTTCGACGCTCACCTCGTCGGGCTCACCGCTACCCCGACCCTGCAGACCCTCGGCTTCTTCGGCCGCAACCTGGTCTCCGAGTACACCTATCCTCAGGCCGTCGCGGACGGCGTCAACGTCGACTTCGATGTCGTCCGCCTGCATACAGATTTGCGGGAGAACGGCGGCGCGACGATAGAAGAGGGGACTACGGTCAAGATCCGCGACCGGAAGACTCGCTACCAGCGCTACGAGCAGCTGGCAGACGACTTCACCTACACCACCCGTCAGATCGGACGCTCGGTGGTGGCTGTCGACGAGATCCGCGCCGTTCTCACTGCCTATCGGGACAACTGGCAGAGCTGGTTCCCGGGGCGCAAGGAAGTCCCCAAGACACTGATCTTCGCGGTTGGCGAGGACCACGCGGAGGATGTTCTTGCCCAGGCCAAGGAAGTCTTCGGACGCGGAGACGAGTTCGCCAAGAAGATCACCTACAAGAGCCGTCAAGCCGGCGACGACCCCGATGAGCTGATCCGCGCCCTACGGACATCCCCGCGTCTGAGGATTGCCGTCACTGTTGACATGATCGCCACCGGCACGGACGTTAAGGCGCTGGAGTGCGTGATCTTCCTGCGGGAAGTCCGCAGCGCGGTCCTCTTCGAGCAGATGAAGGGGCGCGGTGCCCGCACCATCGACGCCACAGAGCTGCGCGAGGTGACCCCTGGCGGAGACGAGAGGGTACGTAAAGATCGCTTCGTCCTCGTGGACGCCGTGGGTGTCACCGATTCCCCGCTCGTCGACGCACGCCCGCTCGTCCCCGCCGGAGAACGCCAGATCTCCCTTGCCAAGCTCCTCGACAAGGCGGGCACCCAATCGATCAGCGCCTCCGAGGCTGAGATTCTTGCTGGTCGCCTCGCCCGACTCAACCAGCAGCTCAATGACAGCGAGCGTGACCAGCTCACCAAGGCTGCCGGTGGCCGCACCCTCTCAGAGATCGCGAGCGCCATCGTCAAGGCCGTCGACCCCGACCGGCAAGATCAGGCAAAGGCGGAGGGGGGCGAGAAAGCGGCCCGCGCACTGGTTGTATCCGCTGTGGCTCCACTCGCCGCCAGTCCCGACCTGCGCAAGCTGATCATCGAAATCCGCCGGGACAAGGACTATGTGATGGATGAGACCACTGCGGTCTCCGTCACCGACGTTCACGCAATTCCACGAGAGGAACGGGCTCGCGAGGAGGTTGACCGCTGGAGCCGTCTGCTCAGGGAGCAGCGCGACAAGATCGCCGCGATCTCCATTGCACTCTCCAGCCCTCGCTCGGTCGGCCCCACCGAGGCGTATGGCGCACTCAAGGAGCTTGCTGACAAGATCCGACGTCCCGACTTCGCCTGGACACCGCAGGTCTTGTGGACCTACTACGAAGACCTTGGCCGTGCCAACGAGCAGCCCGGCAAGGAAGCCGGCGTGCCCGACCTCATCTCGCTCATCCGGTACGAGCTCGGCGTAGATTCGGAGCTGAAGCCGTACCGTGAGACGGTAGAAGAGCGCTTCGAGGGTTGGCTGCTCCGGCAGCGACAGGCCGGTGTGGAGTTCACGGAGGACCAGATGTGGTGGCTGGAGGCCATCCGCGACGTCGTCGCCAGCGACGTCGGCATCGCCCCGCCGGACTTCCGAGCGGAACCCTTTGTCAGCCGCGGAGGGGGCAAGGGTCTTGCTTTGGCCTTTCCTGGGCGCAATCCGCACGAATTTCTGAATGAGCTGAATCGAGAACTGGCTTGAGTGAGACGGAACTTCCTCAAGGTTGGGCTTCCGCCCGCCTCGAAGAAGTGTGTGTGCCCATCGCCAAGGTCGGACGTGACGGCTACGGACGAGATCGATTTAAGTATGTCGACATTGGGTCCATCGACAGCGGAACCAATCGGGTGCGGAATGCTGAATGGGTCGACTCCGATAGGGCTCCCTCGCGTGCACGTCAAGTCATCCGTAATGGCGATACCGTCTATTCGACCGTAAGGCCGTACCTCCGTAAGATCGCAATCATTCCGGAAGAACTCGACGGTCACGTGGCCTCAACTGGCTTCGCCGTTCTTCGTGCCCACGAGGAGATTGATTCACGCTATCTGTTTTATGTGACACTCACTGACGAGTTCGCCTCACAAATCCTGCCCAAGCAACGTGGCGTCAGCTATCCTGCAGTTCGAGAGGCGGATGTACTCGATGTCACCATCCCGATTCCTCCACCTGATGAACAGCGGCGCATTGTGGAGGCCATCGAGGATCACCTTTCTCGCCTGGATGCAGCTGATGATGCTCTGGCGCACGCTAAGTTGCTCGGGCCTCTGCAGACGCGCTCGCTCTTCACTGCGGCATCAGAGGGACGGGTTGCGCACCGCGTCTCTGAATCGGTTCCGGATTTTCGTGCGATTCGTCAGGAGATCTGGAAGAAGTTCAAGGGGAAGAAGAAATATAAAGTTCCTGCATCTCCGGACCTCTCGGTCGCTCCTGTAGTGCCTGATGGTTGGAGTGTCTTTAGCCTTGAGGAGATTACGGATCCTATTCGAATCATTCGCTATGGCATTCTGATGCCTAAGGTGAAGGAGGGAGGCACCGTCCCCTATGTTGAGGTAAAGGACCTAGCGGGATGCGTGCTACGGGGAGAGGGACTGCACCTCACTAGCAGCGAACTTGACGAACAATTCGCCGGTGCGAGAATCCAACCGGGAGATCTCGTGTTGGCAGTGCGAGGTTCTTACGACCGTTCTGCCATCGTCCCGCCGTCTATCACGTCGGCGAATGTGAGTCGTGATGTAGCGCGCATCGCTCCACTTCCTGGACTTGATGTTGAGTACTTGCAGCTCTATTTTCAGAGTAGGTTTGCTCAAGCCTACCTGAAGAACCATGCTCGCGGTGTAGCGGTAAAGGGCGTAAATATTGCTTCGATCCGCGCAATGCCGGTAGTTGTACCCCCGTCCGGATCTCAACGTGAGATCATCGAATACGTCCAACAAAAGCAGACGGTGATTGGTGCAGTAGATGATGCGGTGGAGCGAGCAATCCGTAGAAGTTCTGCCTTGCGTCGAGCTATTCTTTCGCGGGCGTTGAATGGCAAACTTGTCGCGCAAGACCCGGATGACAAGCCTGCATCCCTGGTGCTAGAACGCATTCGTGCTGAGAGGGGCGCGTCGGGCAAGGGTGGTCGCTCGGGACGTGCAAAGGTGTCGACGGCGTTGAATGCTTGACGTTGCTAGAATGCCGCTATCGTCAGTCCACGCAGGGCTGTAATCATGGAATCTTAATCCACTGTCCAGCAGGAGTTCCAGCTCTAATGAGCACTGTTGAATCCATCCGGGATGCATCCAGGGTAAGCGCGCAAACCAATGCGCTCGTTGCGAAGCTCTGGAACTACTGCAATGTCCTGCGGGATAACGGTCTATCAACCATTGAGTATGTTGAGCAACTTTCGTATTTGCTCTTCTTGAAGATGGCTGATGAATTGGCAGCTGATCCATTTGCTGAGGAGACGGCAGAGCCGATCGTGCCGCCCGGCTTGGACTGGCAGTCGCTGGCCTCCAAGCGTGGTGAGGAATTGGAGGCTCACTACCGTAGGGTGCTTGCAGAGCTTGGTAAGCACCCGGGCACCACACTGGGCACTGTCTTCGCCAAGGCTCAGAATCGCATCACCGAGCCCGCCCTCCTCGAAAAGCTGGTTGTCGAGTTGATCGGCAAGACGGACTGGGTCATGGAAGGCACTGACCTCAAGGGTGACGCCTACGAGGGTCTTCTTGCCAAGGGAGCCGAGGACACCAAGACAGGGGCTGGACAGTACTTCACCCCGCGCCCCCTAATCGACGCCATGGTGCAGGTGATGCGGCCTGGTCCGCGGGATACGATCACAGATCCGGCCTGCGGGACCGCAGGCTTCTTGATTGCTGCGCATAGTTATATCCGGAAGCATTATCTCAAGGGCCTCTCTAGAGAGCAGCGTCTCGCGCTCGGGCAGGGCACCATCTGGGGAAATGAACTCGTTCCTGGCACCGCACGTCTCGCCGCGATGAACATGCTGCTCCACGGCATCGGTGAGGCTGGCGGTGAGTCTCTCATCACCACGGGGGACGCGCTCGCCGATGCGCCGTCTCGGCGTGCCTCACTCGTCCTTGCTAATCCGCCCTTTGGTAAAAAGTCGGCGATCACCGTTGTAGGGACGGACGGCAAGACCGACCGAGAAGACATTAGTTACGACAGGTCCGACTTCCGGGCGACGACAACCAACAAGCAACTGAATTTCCTGCAGCACATTATGTCGCTGATGGAGATGGATGGCCGCGCGGCGGTGGTCCTGCCCGACAACGTGCTGTTCGAAGGCGGGGCCGGCGAGAAGATCCGGCGTCGCCTTCTTCAGGAGTTCAACCTCCACACGATTCTGCGCTTGCCTACTGGCATCTTCTACGCGGGCGGCGTCAAGGCGAACGTACTGTTCTTCGAGAAAAAGCCGCCACGGGCCGACGACATGCCCAATACCTCCGATGTCTGGGTGTACGACTTTCGGACCGGCATGCACTTCACGCTGAAGCAGCGACCGCTCCGCCTCGCCGATCTCGCCGACTTCATTGAGGCGTATAAGGCGGACGACCGCTCGGCGCGCAAGGAGACCGAAGATGGGCGCTTCAAGCGGTTCACGTATGAGGAGCTCATCGCCCGTGACAAGGTCAACCTTGACATCACATGGCTGAAAGACCCGGCGCTCGACGATGCGGACAGCCTGCTCCCTCCTGAGGTCATCGCCCAGGAGATCGTGGAAGATCTCCAGGCTGCTCTCACAGAGTTCGAGGCGATTGCCGAGGCACTGGGCGGTGAGGTTAAGCCTGACCTTGCCGCTGAAGAGGACGTAGCAGAGGCATGATGCCTCGGACCTTGGGAAGTTGAGGGCCCAGGTTGCGTGAGCGATGCGTGAGCGGACGGTGCGGCACGAGCCGTCACGAGCCGCACCGCGCATCACGACGCACATGCTCTGACCAGGCAGTTCCGGACACCGGAGCAGTGTCCGGAACCACCCGGCAAGCTTTGGCCAGGACTTTTAATCCATTGGTTGTGGGTTCGAGTCCCACAGGGCCTACCGCGCGCAGGCGGGCCGTCCGGCTCCGACCTGCCAGTCAGCGCCCGAGTCCGCTTTCGCCGTCTCGGGCGCTGACTCGTTCTCGACGGGTGGACCCAAGCCGATGGTTAGGGTTTTTCGGCATGAGCACAACACTGTCCGAGAGGCGTCGGATCACCCCACGCCGGCTCGGCGCCGCCGCCGCCGTCTACGGCGTCTTCGTCGCGGGCTGGTACCTGGGCCAGCCCGTGGTCCCCGCCTGCGATGCCGACCGGGCCGCGCTCGACCGGACCGCCGAGCGGTACGACTCCGGACCTCCCTCCACGCCCGCACCGGAGTACAGCCCGGTCCCGGCTCCGTCGGCGTATCCGGACCGCACGCCGCTCGAAGACGCCCACACGATGCATGCGCAGGTGGTCCAGACCCTGACGGTCACTTCCCACGCCGTCACCTGCACCGACGACACCCGCGAACGCCCCCGCCTTCGTGCCTGGTTCGACGGCGACTGGAGGTAGAGCCGGATGACCGCCTGGACGACCCCGCGCCACCTCGGCGTCGTCACCGTTCTGTACGCGGTGTTCCTGGCCGGGTGGTGGCTGGGCCAGCCCGTGCGCTCCGACGGCTGTGCCGAGGACGGGATCACCGCCGGGGCGGGCGGCCGTCCCGCACCGGTGGAGCCGGCCGACCCGGGCCGGTACCTGGGGAGCCTCGGCTTCCTGGACCTCGGTCTCCTCGACTGGGCCGACGACATGGACGGCCGCCGCGACGGCAAGTACGGTCCCGGCGACCACAGGTACGAGGTGCGGTACGGGGACGGAACGGACGTCACGTCCGGCGCGGACCATGCCTTCTGCCTCTATACGGAGCGCGCCCGGCTGCTCGCCTGGGTCAACGGCGACCGGGGCTGACCCGGCCGGGTCCGCGGAGTGCCCGGACCATCCAGGGCTGGAAGGGCAGGTGACCGGGGATCACCTGCCAGTCGTTGACGGCCCAGACCAGGCGCCAGTACCGCTCGACGAGCGGATCGTGTCCCGCCTCGAACCGCCGCGCCATCCACTCCCGCAGCTCCGTGCCGTCGGGACGGCCGAGTACGGCGGCGAAGCGCTCCGCGACGGCGTCGACGACCGGGACGGCGTCGGCGGCCTCCGGGTCGATGCCCGCCTCCCGTGCGGCGGCGACGGCCTGCCTGACGAAGGGGATGAGCTCCGCCACCGCCTCCGGGGCCACGTCCGGCAGCACCGCCTCGTCGGCCGGCGGGAGCGCCGCCTGCGCCATGCGCCCGCGGAAACCGTCGTCGGCGATGAGTTCGGCCAGCTCCACCCACGCGGCGAGCTGGGCTTCGGACGGGTCGTCGGGGAGTTCGGGCAGGGCCGTTCGCAGGGCGGCGGCGGCGTCGCGGGCGTACGGCGTGTCGGTGCCGAGGCCGGTGACGAAGTCGGCGACCGCGCGCCGTCGTTCGTCGCTGGTGAGGCGTGCGATGCGGTGCATGAGAACGGTCTCCTCGGGGCCGGCTCCGCGCCGGGCGACGAGCCGCAGCATGCTGTGGCGCAGGCGCAGGGCGCGGATCTGGAGGGCGGTGGCGTCGGCGTGCGCGGCGGCGACATCGGCGACGGAGAGGTCTCCGTCCAGGACCCGGCGGACCGTGCCGAGATCGACGTCCAGCTCCCGCAGGACGCCGACGAGGTGCAGCCGGCCGAGGGCCGCGTCGTCGTAACGGCGGTATCCGGCCGGGGTGCGGTCCGTGGGGGGCAGCAGTCCGGTGTCCGAGTAGAACCGGATGGTCCGGACCGGCACACCGGTGCGGGCCGACAGTTCACCGATCGAGTACAGGGGCGTCGCGCCGTTCATGACGCCCACTCTCCGGTCTCCAGTCACTGGAGAGTCAAGCCGTGCCGGACGCCCGCGGGGCGCGGAGACGAAGGGGCGGCGCCTGCCCGAGGGACGCGGTGCGCCGTGGCGACGGTGTCGCCGCCTAGTGTGTGCCTCGCCGGCCCCCTCGGACCTCGCCGGACCCCGCCGCCCGCCCGCCTCCCGGAGTGCACCGCATGCCCCTGCCCCACGTCCTCCTCTCCGCCGCCGTCTCCCTCGACGGCTACCTGGACGACACCGGCCCCGACCGGCTCCTGCTGTCCGGCCCCGCCGACTTCGACCGGGTCGACGAGGTGCGGGCGTCGGTCGACGCGATCCTGGTCGGGGCCGGGACGATCCGGGCCGACAACCCGCGGCTGCTGGTGAACGCGGCCGAGCGGCGGGCGGCGCGGGTGGCGGCGGGGGAGGCGGAGTACCCGCTCAAGGTCACCGTCAGCGGCAGCGGGGAGCTGGATCCGGCGGCGCGGTTCTGGCACACGGGCGGCGAGAAGCTGCTGCTGACCACGGACGACGGCGCCCGGCGGGCCCAGGGGCTCGGGATCGGTGCCGATGTGGTGCCGCTCGGGCCGGTGTTCGACTGGCGGGCGGCGCTGGAGTACCTGCACGACCGGCGGGGCGTGCGGCGGCTCATGGTGGAGGGCGGCGGGAGCGTCCACACCCAGTTGCTCCAGCGGGAACTCGCCGACGAGCTGCAGCTCGTCCTCGCGCCGCTGTTGGTGGGCGACCCGGCCGCGCCCCGGCTGTTCGGGCCCGGCGCCTACCAGGGCGGGCGGCTGCGGCTGGTGGAGACCCGGCGGATCGAGGACGTGGTGCTGACGCGGTACCTGCCGACCGCCCCGGGGACCGGTGACCGTGTCACCGCCGCCGACCGGCACTGGCTGGCGCTCGCCTGTGAGCTGGCCGAGCTGTGCCCGCCCTCGGAGACCGCGTTCAGCGTGGGGGCGGTCGTGGTCGCCGCCGACGGGAGCGAGCTGGCGCGGGGGTACTCGCGGGAGGGCGGCGATCCCGTCGTGCACGCCGAGGAGGCCGCGCTCGCGAAGACCGACCCCTCGGACGCGCGACTCGCGGGTGCGACCGTGTACAGCAGCCTGGAGCCCTGTGCCCGCCGTGCCTCCCGGCCCGCGCCCTGCGCCCGGCTGATCCTCGACGCCGGGGTGCGGCGCGTCGTCACGGCATGGCGGGAGCCGGACACCTTCGTGCCGGGGGCGGACGGGAGCGGGGTGCTCGCCGCGGGGGGCGCCGACGTCGTCGTCCTGGCCGAGTACGAGGCACGTGCCAAGGCTCCCAACCGCCATCTGGAGGGGTAGGACACCTCAGGAGACATACCGATGTGCATTCCGCCCCCGGGATGACGTACAGTGGTGAACACAACGACGCGGGGTGGAGCAGCTCGGTAGCTCGCTGGGCTCATAACCCAGAGGTCGCAGGTTCAAATCCTGTCCCCGCTACTGAAGGCCGAGGGCCGGAATCCGAAAGGGTTCCGGCCCTCGGTGCGTTTCGCCGCGCACCGTGTCATCCGGTCGGCCCCTCACCGCTCGCCCCCCGCCCCCGCTCCCGGAAACCTGGAGCCCTGGACGGCGAGCGGCGCGAACGTGCGGGGTGGCGGGAGACGAAGTGGTGCGGCCAGGTGACGTGGAGGACGAGGGAGCGGCCGCCAGGGCCGGTGGCAGGCTCCCCGGCGATCCCGTGCCGGACCCCGGCCTCGGGGACGAGGGGCCGCCCGCCGGGCCGCCCCCGCGTCGCCGGACCGGATACGGACGGGCCTTCGTGCACGCGCTCCCCGTGCTGCTGATCGCCGTCGCCATCCTGTACGACGTCTTCACCCCGAGGTACTTCACCGCCGGCCCCCTCTACACGGCCGCACCCCTGATCGCCGCCCCGCTCTACTCACGGCGCGGCACGGCCCTCACCGGTGTCGCCGTGGTCGCCGCGGTCATCGGGCTGCAGCTCGGCAAGGGCGTCGCCCACTACGTCGACTCCCTCACCGAGCTGATCACCATCGCGACGGTCGCCGTGCTCGCCGTCCTCGTGAACGGTCTGGTCCGCCGCAGCGACGAGCGCCTCGTCTCCGTGCGCGAGATCGCCGAGGCCGCCCAGCGCGCCGTGCTGCCCGAACCCGCCGAGCGGATCGCGGGTTTCGAGATCGCGGTCTGCTACCAGGCCGCGCAGGCCGACGCCTTCATCGGCGGCGACCTGTACGCGGTGCAGGACAGCGCCCGCGGCGTCCGGCTCATCGTCGGCGACGTACGCGGCAAGGGCATGGGCGCGGTCGCCGCCGTCGCCGTGGTGATCGGTGCCTTCCGGGAGGCCGCCGAGCAGGAGGCCACGCTGGAGGCGGTGGCGCAGCGGCTGGAGCGGGCGCTGGCGCGCGAGGGCACCCGGCGGGAGGGACTGGACGCCTTCGAGGGCTTCACCACCGCCGTGCTCGCCGAACTCCCGCACGGCGCCGGGACCGTCCGCATCGTCAACCGCGGTCACCCGCCGCCCCTGCTGCTCTACGCGGACGGGACGCTGGGGGCGCTGCCCGCCCGTGAGTCGGCGCTGCCGCTCGGCATGGGCGAGCTGGGCGTGTGGCCCGACCGGGCGGACGAGGTCGCCTTCCCCGGTGGCGCCACCCTGCTGCTCTACACCGACGGGCTGACCGAAGCCCGGGACGCGAAGGGCGAGTTCTACGATCCGCAGGCGCGGTTGTCCGGCCGCGTCTTCAGACATCCGATGACACTGCTGGACACCCTGGCCGAGGACGTGCGCCGGCACTCCGGGGGCGGCATGGCGGACGACATGGCGCTGCTCGCCGTACGGCGGCCCCGGCGGGGCGATCATGATCATTGTCACGAGCCGTGACGGGGCGACCTCCCTGCGCATAACGGTTGACGCACCGTCAGAAGAAAGTGGCGTGAAGGGGAATACCGACGCCGGGTCAACTCGCCCAGATTTCACCGGCCCTGAGGGGTAAGTCCCGGCCGTTCTCGTTAACGATCAAGAGGAACGGCTTGGAATCGGAGGCTCGGGTCTATTAACGTTCGATAACGCAGCGCGGTCGTCCCAGCCGTCACAGAAGGCGGCTCCGTGCGCACGCGCCGAATCCCGCAAGGGAACCGGGGAACCACCACATTGGGGTGAATCGGGCGTATGCCGCCGTGGAATCACGGTCGGCGCACACCCGTAGGAGACCTTCCTGCTCCGAACCCGTCAGCTAACCCGGTAGGCGAAAGGAAGGAAAGGAGTACGCCCACGTGGCGTCCAACCGGCCTGCCCCCGAGGCCCCGTTCGTGCCCAGCGGGCACGGCACCGACACGTTCGGCTACGACGCCCACCGCGCCGAAGAGGGCCCCTGGGAGGAGTGGAATCCCACCGAGGAGTCCATCCGCCCCGTGCGCGGCCGGCACCGCGTCGCCAAGCAGCGCGGCGGACTCGCCCGCAGCTCCACCGTCCTCGGCGTCGGTGTCATAGCCGCCGTCGGCGCGGGCGGCATGGCCAGCGCGCAGACCGGCAAGCCGCCGGTGTCCATCTCCATGCCCGACCTGCCGAACGTCGGCTCGCTCATGCCCGGCGGCGACGAGGAGCCGGAGCCCGAGGGTTCCGCCACCCCGCTCAGCGGCATCGGCGTCACCGCCGCCGCGGACACCGGCGAGGGCACCTCCGCCGCCGGCGCCGGTGAGTCGCTGCGGGCCCGGATCATGGCGCAGGCCGAGCAGCAGCAGGCCCAGGTCGAGTCCAAGGCCGCCGCCGAGGCGCAGGCAGCGGCCGAGAAGAAGGCCCAGGAGGCCGCCGCCGAGGCGGAGAAGAAGGCCGAGGCCAAGGCCGCCGCCGCCAAGAAGAAGGCGGAGGAGGAGGCCGCGAAGAAGGCCGAGGCCGAGCGGCTCGCGAAGCTGGCCAAGCAGTACACGCTGCCGACCTCCTCGTACACGATCTCCTCGACCTTCAACCAGGCCGGCTCCCTGTGGGCCTCGGGCCACCACACCGGCCTCGACTTCGCCGCCCCCACGGGCACCCTGCTCAAGGCGGTCCACAGCGGCACGATCACGTCGGCCGGCTGGGACGGCTCGTACGGCTACAAGACCGTGCTCACCCTCGACGACGGCACCGAACTCTGGTACGCGCACCAGTCGTCCATCAACGTCAGCGTCGGCCAGAAGGTCGCCACCGGCGACGTCATCGGCCGCGTCGGCGCCACCGGCAACGTCACCGGCGCCCACCTGCACCTCGAGGTGCACACGGCCGACGGCTCGGGCATCGACCCGATGGCCTGGCTGCTGGGCAAGGGCCTCACTCCCTGACCCGCTCCGCTGACCCACCCGCACCACCGGCCCCCGGCGGTCCTGACGGAATCCCCCCGACGTCAGGGCTGCCGGTTCGCGGTGGTTTTGCGGGGTTTTTGCGGGCCTCGCGGAATGACCTGCTCCGGTACGGTCGTTGACTCCCTACATGACTTCTCTGCGCAAGCTCGGCTCCTCCGACCTCGAGGTCTTCCCGCTGGCCCTCGGCGGCAACGTCTTCGGCTGGACCGCCGACCAGGACCGGTCCTTCGCCGTCCTGGACGCCTACACGGCGGCCGGCGGCAACTTCGTCGACACCGCCGACTCCTACTCCGCCGGGGTCGACGGCAACAGCGGCGGCGAGTCCGAGACCGTCCTCGGCAAGTGGCTCGCGGCCCGCGGCAACCGTGACGACGTCGTCCTCGCCACCAAGGTCAGCCAGCACCCCGAGTACCCGGGCCTGTCCGCCGCGAACATCAAGGCGGCGGCCGACGCCTCGCTGCGCCGTCTGGGCACCGACCGCATCGACCTCTACTACACCCACTTCGACAAGCCCGAGGTGCCGGTCGAAGAGATCATCGGCGCCCTCGACGGCCTGGTGAAGGCGGGCAAGGTGCGGCACATCGCCGCCTCCAACATCTCCGCCGAGCGGCTCGCGGAGTCCCTGGAGTTTTCCGACCGCGAGGGCCTCGCCCGGTACGTCGCCCTCCAGCCGCACTACAACCTCGTCTCCCGCGACACCTACGAGGGCGAGCTGAGCGACCTCGCCGAGCGGGCCGGTCTCGCCGCCGTGCCGTACTACGCCCTCGCGTCCGGGTTCCTCACCGGCAAGTACCGGCCCGGCACGGCCGTGGACAGCCCGCGGGCCGGCGGTGCGGCGAAGCACCTGGAGAGCGAGCGCGGGCGCCGGGTGCTGGCCGCCCTGGACGAGGTCGCCGAGGCCCACGACGCCCCCGTGGCCACGGTCGCCCTGGCCTGGCTGGCCGCCCGGCCGACGGTGGCGGCGCCGATCGCGTCAGCCCGCACGGTGGAGCAGCTGCCGGCACTGCTGGGCGTGGCCGGGCTGAAGCTGACGGACGACGAGATCGGGAAGCTCACCCGGGCCTCCGCCTGAGCAGCGGTGCGCGTCGCGGCTCTAGGGCCGGTTGGGATCCGGCGGCGCGTACGGGGCGTATGAGGCGTAGGGCGCGTACGGCGCGTAGGGCGCGTACGGGGGGTGCGGCGCGGGGGAGCCGTACGGTCCTGGCGGGGCGGGCGCCGGCGCGGGTCCGTACGCGCCGGCCGCTCCGCCGTACGGGTACGCCCACGGGGGCACCGGCCGCGGCACGGGCGCCGGCGGTGCCGTGGCCCGGGCCGCGTACTCCAGCGCCGGACGGGCCACGTCCCGCAGGTGCCACAGGGCGTCCAGCAGGTGCCGCTCCCGGACGGTGAAGTCGGCGCCCGCACGGCCCCGGCGCCCGCGCTGCCGCAGGAAAGCCACCGAGGTCGCGTACACCTCGTACCGCGCCACCGCCCGCGCCCCTTCCCTCCCGGCGTGCCGGCGGGCGTACCGCCGGGCGATGCGGCGGGCCCGCATCGAGCCGAGCGCGTACGGCTCGGCGGGGGCCAGCCACCCGGCGGCGACGTACGCGGGGAGTTCGGCGCGCACGGTGCCCAGCTCGCGCTGCCGGGTCCAGATCACCAGCCAGGTCAGCAGGCCGAAGGACGGCACCATGAACGCCGCGTACACGGCGAAGAAACCGAACTCGCCGAACGCGGCCGAGCCGTTCCACAGGGCGTGCACACCCATCGCGAGCAGCAGCCCGGCCACGGGCAGCAGAGCCCGGCGCAGGCGGTGCCGGCCCGCCGAGAGCGCCGCGATGCCGAAGCCGATGCCGGTGAGCACGGTGAACAGCGGGTGCGCGAACGGCGACAGGACGACGCGCACGAAGAAGGTCGCCGCGGTGACCGAGGCGATGCCGCGGTCGCCGGTCAGCTGGTCGGTGCCGAAAGCGGTGCCCAGGTAGAGGATGTTCTCGGTGAAGGCGAAGCCGGTGGCGGTGACCCCGGCGACGACCACGCCGTCGACGATGCCGGTGAAGTCCCGTCTGCGGAAGAGGAAGACCAGCAGGACGGCGGCGGCCTTGGCGGACTCCTCGACGACCGGGGCTATGACGGTGGCGCCCAGGGTGTCCGCGCCGACCGGGTCGGCGGTCGCGGTCGCTATCCAGCGCGTCGCGAAACTGTTGGCGACGATCGCTATCAGCGCCGCCGCGCAGGCCCCCCAGGCGAAACAGAACAGCAGGTTCCGCCAGGGGCCGGGATCGACCCGGTCCAGCCAGCGGAACGCGGCTATGAGCAGTGGCACGGGCAGCACGGCGAGGCCGAGTCCCACCAGGAACCCCTGGGTGCCGGTCTGCTCGCGCACCAGGGCGAGGATCACCAGACCGGAGATCGCCAGCAGGGTGCTCAGTGCCCCGTAACGCACCCAGGCGCGCTGCCACCAGTGCGGACGCGGCGGACTCGTCGGATACGCGGGACAGGTGGCCACGGCATGGACCCTAACCGGTGGGGGGCTGCTCCCGGTGCCGGTCGCGGTGCTGCACGCGGCGGAAGAGCAGGTCGTTCACCACATGTCCCTTCTCCAGTCCCTGGCCCTCGAAACGGGTCAGCGGCCGGTGACCGGGACGTGGCGCGAAACCGCCACCGGGCACGGTGTTCTCGAAGTCGGGGTGCGCGGTGAGCACGTCGAGCATCTGCTCGGCGTACGGCTCCCAGTCGGTGGCGCAGTGCACGACGGCCCCCGGTGCGAGCCGGGTCGCGGCCAGCGTCAGGAACTCGGGCTGGATCAGCCGGCGCTTGTGGTGGCGCTTCTTCGGCCAGGGGTCGGGGAAGTAGACGCGCAGCCCGGCGAGGGAGCCGGGGGTGAGCATCTCGCGCAGGAGGATGATCGCGTCGCCATTGCCCACCCGGATGTTGGACAGCCCGTTCCGGTCCGCGAGACCGAGCAGGTTGCCCTGGCCCGGTGTGTGGACGTCGACGGCGAGGACGTTGGTGTCCGGGTCGGCGGCGGCCATCTCCGCCGTGGCCTCGCCCATGCCGAAGCCGACCTCCAGGACGACCGGGCGGGCGTTGCCGAACAGCTCGGCGAGGTCGATGACCCGCTGTCCGTCGATGTCCAGCCCCCACTGGGACCACAGCCGCTGCAGCGCGTCCGCCTGCCCGGCGGTCACCCGGCTCCGCCGCGGCTGGAAGCTGCGGATCCGCCGCTCGAAGTGCGACCCGGCGGGGTCGGCCTTCGGCCCGTCGGGGAAACGGGGCTCGCCCTTGGCGCGGACGTGCCGCAGGGACGCTCCGGACGTCACCGAGGAGGACGCGGGGGGCGTGGAGGACGCCGGGGAGGCGGAGGGGGCGGAGGACCCGGCGGGGGGCCGGGGTGCGGCTTCGGGGGTGTGGTGGGAGTCAGACACAATGCCTCGATTTTAGTCCGCGCCGGCGGTTGCCCGGTCCGGCCGCGCTCGGCGGCGTCCCCCCCGGAGGCGCGGATCGCTACTCGGCACCCAGCATCGCCAGCGCCCTGCGCCCCACCTCCCGGCCGATGGGCAGGGACGCGGTCGCCGCGGGCGACGGCGCGTTCAGCACGTGCACCGCGTGGGCGCCCTCCTTGATCAGGAAGTCGTCCACCAGCGTGCCGTCCGCCAGCACGGCCTGCGCGCGCACGCCCGCCGGCGCCGCGACCAGGTCGTCCTCGGTCACCGCGGGGAGCAGCCGGCGGACCGCCGCGGTGAAGGCGCGGGTGGACAGCGACCGGCGCAGCTCGCCCGCCCCGTACCTCCAGTGCCGCCGGGCTATCCGCCACGAACCCGGCCAGGCCAGGGTCGCGCCCAGCTCCCTCGGGCGCACCACGCCCCAGTCGTAGCCCTCGCGGGCCAGCGCCGGTACCGCGTTGGGACCGACGTGCACGCCGCCGTCGATGCCGCGGGTCAGGTGCACCCCGAGGAACGGGAACGCCGGGTCCGGCACCGGGTACACCAGCCCGCGCACCAGCTCGGGCCGCGCCAGCTCGTAGTACTCGCCCCGGAAGGGCACGATCCGCACGCCCGGGTCGTCGCCGGTCAGCCGGGCGATCTCGTCACAGTGCAGCCCGCCGCAGTTGACCATGACCCGGGCGCGGAGCACGTCACCGGCCCGGGTGCGCACGGCGACCCCGAGGCCGGGGCGCCGGTCGACGCGGTGCACCTCGGCGTCGTAGCGGATGTCCGCCCCGGAGGCGTGGGCGAGCTGCCGGGCCACGGCGCCGTAGTCGCAGATGCCGGTGGTGCCGACGTGGATGGCGGCCAGGCCCCGCACCTCGGGCTCGTACTCCTCGATCTGCGGGCCGCCCAGCTCGCGCACCGGTATGCCGTTCTCCCGGCCGCGCTGCACGAGGGCGTGCAGGCGGGGCAGCTCGGCGCGGTCGGTGGCGACGATCAGCTTGCCGGTGACGGCGTGGTCGATGCCGTACTCGGCGCAGAACTTGACCATCTCGGCGGCGCCCCGGACCGCGAATCGCGCCTTCAGCGAGCCCGGGCGGTAGTAGACACCGCTGTGGATGACGCCGCTGTTGCGGCCCGTCTGGTGGCGGGCGGGGCCCGGCTCCTTCTCCAGGACCGTGACCCGGGTGCCCGGCGCGGCACGGGTGATCGCGTACGCCGTCGACAGGCCGACGATGCCACCGCCGATCACCAGCACGTCGCAGTCGTACGCGCCGCTCCGAACGGTCCTGGTCAGCACTGGTCCACTCTCCGGTCCACTATCCCGGTCCATCTCCGGCCCACCTCCCGGCTTCGATACTGCACTGCGCCACTGACAACGCCCTCAAACCCGGGAGGAGCGGGAAGAACGGGAAGAGCGGCGGGGCGGGCGGTGCGGGCTGTGCGGGCTGTGCGGTCAGGCCGGGGTCACCAGCAGGGGGCGGGCACGCTCGCGCAGCTCCACCACGCGCGGCTCGTCGCCGTACGGCTCCAGGCGGTGCAGGAGGTCCTTCACGTACTCGGTGGTGCGGGCCGAGGAGATGCGGCCGGCCACCTCGACCGCCCGCACGCCCTGCTCGCAGGCCGCGTCCAGATTGCCCGACTCCAGCTCGGCCACCGCCGAGACGACGAGCCTGAGGCCGTGCGAGCGTACGAACTCCTCCGTCGGTTTCGACAGGGCCTGCTCGGTGAAGCGGCGGACCTGGCGTGGTGCCTTCAGGTCGCGGTAGCACTCGGCCGCGTCGGCGGCGAACCGGTCGTAGGAGTAGAAACCCAGCCACGACGGGTCGCTGTCGCCGGGCCGGGCGCGCTCCAGCCAGCTCTCGGCGGCCTTCAGGGCGGCCCCGGCCGCCACCGCGTCGCCCGCGCGCGCGTGGGCGCGGGCCTCCACCAGGCGGAAGAAGCTCATGGTGCGTGCCGTGGCCAGGCCCCGGTTGCGCTCCAGGGCGGCCTGGGCGAGGTCCACGCCCTCGTCGCCGAAGCCGCGGTAGGTGGCCTGCAGGGACATCGAGGCGAGGACGTAGCCGCCGAGCGGCACGTCGGCCGCCGCGCGCGCCAGGCGCAGGGCCTGGATGTAGTACCGCTGGGCGGCCTC
Organism: Streptomyces sp. NPDC051136; assembly: GCF_044455745.1. NCBI lineage: Bacteria > Bacillati > Actinomycetota > Actinomycetes > Kitasatosporales > Streptomycetaceae > Streptomyces > Streptomyces sp. NPDC051136. The sequence goes on from NZ_JBITFE010000018.1 coordinate 35,428, forward strand.
CTGCTGGCCGGTGTCGAAGGCCATCCAGCCGGCCAGGCGGGTCAGCTCGGCCGAGGCGCCGAACAGGGCGCGGCCGACCTCGTCGGAGTAGGAGCCGAGCAGCAGCGGCGCCGCCTCGACGCGTAAGCACTCCGGGACCATCGAGGAACGCCAGTCGCCGCCGCCGTACTTGGAGTCCCAGCGGCGGGCGTCCTCGGCGGCCTCGCGCAGCTTCTGCACATCACTGTGGCCGACTTTGAGCGGTGCGCCGGAGTCCTCGGCCGGGCCGGCCTCGCGCGCCACCGAGCTGTCGGCCGGGGTTATCAGCCACCGCGAGGCGGGTGTCGCGTAGGCGCTGACCGCGAACGACCCGGCGAGCGACTGCCAGATGCCGCCGCCGGTCCGGCGGCCGGCGAGGTCGAGGCGGTACAGCTCGGTGGCGGACCTGACCGCCTGGCCGACGTCCCTCGGGAAGGCGAGGCCCACCTCGGGCGCGGGGTCGGCGTCCGCCAGGCCGATCTCGTGCAGCGGCACCGGGCGGCCGAGCTTCTGCCCGATGGCGGCGGCGATGAGGTGCGGCGCGGCACCCTGCGGCACCATGCCCTTCGACACCCAGCGTGCCACCGACGTCTTGTCGTAGCGCAGCGTCAACCCGCGCTGCGCGCCCAGGTCGTTGACGCGCCGGGCCAGTCCTGCGTTGCTGATTCCCGCGAGGGCGAGAACGGCGCCGAGCTTCTCGTTCGGCCCGCGTTGCTCCCTGGACATGCGCCACCCCTCGACACAGACGGCTGCCGCGCTGGCATAACCACGCGGCATTCGTAAACCCAGCGTAGTTCGCCGCATCCCATGCGTTAAGAGGCATTCTTCCGGATGGCGGGATTGTGGTCCGTACTCAAGTGCGGTGTATGTACGGTCTGTTGTCGCGTGCTCCCGATGTGTGGCCGTGCGCCCGTGCGTGCGCTCTTCTCCGGCCACGGCGGGAGCGTTTCCATGGTCGGTGCGTGGGTCGGCCCGCTGTACTGGATCCAGCGGGCTGGGGGACACCGCCGCCTACATCCCCGCGGGCGGCGGACCGGTCCGGGGGGCGAGTGCCGTCCCCCGGACCGTACGCCGCCGGCCTCGCGCCGGCCTCGCGCCGGGTGGTGTACGAATGTGTACGGAGCGTGTTCGAGTGCGATCGCGTGACGTTGAATTGGCTGAAAATCGCCGCCGGTGATTTCTGGGTGCCACTGCCCTCACCACGGGTGTTGAGGGCGCGTTGGGGCGCCAAAGGGCGCGTTGAGGGGGCGCATTCGCGTCGTCTTCGTGTCGTCTTCGGGTGGTCTTCGCGTCGTCTCAAGGTCGTCTTCGGGTGGTCTCCGGGGTGCCGTCGGGGCGGGCGCGTGGCCGGTTCGTGGCCGGTTCGCGGCGTGCTCCTGGTGGGTTCTTGGCGGGTTCGCGGTCCCTCCGGGGTGGCTCCCGGGTGGTTCGGTGGTGGCTCGGTGGCGTCCGCGTCGGTCGGTGTCCGGCGGGCCGTGGAGGAGGAGTTGACGTTCTCGCGCTCGTCCGCGGCCGGCGGAGTCGAGGGCGCACTCGGGGAGCACACGCGGCTCCGCCGACGCTCTGTGGCGCGCCCTTCATGGCAGCATGGGGAACCAGTTCGTACCGTGCACTGGTTGTCCCCAGCCTGTGGAGGCGTCGATGCGGTGGTTGGTGGGGTGGAGCAGCGCCGCCGTGGGAGCAGCCGGGATCGCCGGGGCGGAGGGCTCCGCGGGGGCCACCGGCTACGACGGCGAGACCGTGCAGCCCGTGGGCGCCCAGCCGTTGTGGGGCGACCCCGACCCCCTGTGGGCGGTCGGAGACTGGCGCCCCGACGAGGTGCGCGTCGTCACCGCGGACCCCCAGACCCGCATCGCCGTCCTCGGTATCTGCGGCGCGAGCGACGAGCAGCTGCGCGTCGCCCTGTTCGCCGCGCGCGGGGGCGCACTGCGGCACCTGACGGCGTGGCCCGGCAGTTACACGGCCGTCGTCCAGGTGGGGCGGCGGATCACCGTCTGCGGCGACCTCGCGGGCGCGCGGCCGGTCTTCCACACCCCGTGGGCGGGCGGCACCGCGTACGCGACCGCCGCGCTGCCGCTGGCCGACCTCGTCGAGGCCAACCTCGACTTCGGCCACCTCGCCGCGCTGCTCGCCACGCCCGACGTGCCGGCCGCGCTGGACGACTCCACCCCGTACGACGGCGTGAAGCGTGTTCCGCCGGGGCACGCGCTGATCCTGCGCGCCGGGGCACGCGAGATCGCCGGGTACGAACCGGTGGCCTCGCTCGCCGTCGCGGCGCCCGCGGCCGACCCCGACCGTGCGGTGGACGGTGTGCGGGACGCCCTGGTCGAGGCGGTGCGCACGCGGCTCGCCGCGCCCCGGCACGTCCCCGGGGACGGCATCGACCCCGGCCCCGTGCCGGGCATGGGGCCCGCGGAACGGCGGGCGGCGCGCGGGATGCCGGTGCCGGGGATCGGGGCCGACCTGTCCGGCGGGCCGGCCTCGGGCACGCTGGCGCTGCTGGCGGCCGGGCTGCCGGGGATGCCGGGGACCGTGCTGGGGCACGGCACCGGGGCGGGGGAGCGGCTGCTGGCCGTCACCTTCAACGACCTCGCCGTCGGCGGGCAGGAACCCGAGCTGGCGCGGGCGGGCGCGCTGGCGGCCAACCCCCGGCTCCACCACGTGGTGGTCACCGGCGGCGAGAACATGCTGCCGTTCGCCGCGCTCGACGGGCCGCTGACCGACGAACCGGGCTCCTTCCTGGTCGCCGCCGCACGGCACCGGGCGCGGCTGGCCGCGGGCAGCGCGGACCACTTCACCGGGTACGGGGCGCGGCAGGTCCTCGACGCCCATCCGGCGCGCCTGGCCGACCTGCTCATGGACCGCAAACGGCGCCACCTCGTCCGGCCGGTGGCCGCGCTCGCCAAGGCCGACGGGTCCGTGCTGGTCCCCGCGCGCGTGTACGCGGCGGCGCGAAGACTGGCGCGCACGCCGTACCGGAGCGGGCTCGAGGTGCTCGCCGAGCGGTTGCTGCGCAGACGCTTCGACCCGCCGGGCGACGGGGCGATGGACGCCTCCCTGGCCGCGCTGACCTGGGCCGGGGCCGGGCCTGCGGCGCGGTGGCTGACCGGAGAGGCGCTGGCCGAAGTATCGGTTCGCCTTCAGACGTCCTCGCAGCGGTCGGGGGTGGGGCCGGGGCAGCGGCCGGGGGACTTCCGGGCGCGGGCGGCGCTGACCCGGCAGGCCGCGGAGGTGCGGGTGCTGGAGCAGGCCGCCGAGATCCGCTTCCAGCGGTTGCACACGCCGTTCCTCGACAACCAGGTCGTCCGTGCCTGCCGGGCCCTGCCGGAGGCGCTGCGGGTGCGGCCGGGGGCGCGGGCGGCGATCCTGCGGACGGTGCTGGAGGGGGCGGGGGTGAGCGAACTGCCGAGCGGGTGGGGGGCGCCCACCCAGGCGCTGGCGGCCTCCGCGGCGCGGACGGGGTTGCGGGCCTCCGCCGACTCCCTGCTGGGGCTCTTCGACCGGCCGCTGCTCGCGGAGGCGGGGCTCGTGGAGGCGCGGGTGGTGCGCAAGGCGGTGCGCGCGGCGGCGGCGGGGGAGCCGTTGCCGCTGGACGGGCTGGCCGACCTCGTCTCACTGGAGCTGTGGCTCGGCCGCCTCCTCGCCCGCCGCGGCACCTGCTGGACCGGCACCCCGGCCCGCCAACGCGCGGTACCCGCGGGCATCGCACCGCAGCGGGGGGCGCTGGGCGGCGCGGGAGCGGTCGTACGCCGGGCCTGACAGCGGGCGGGGTGCCTGCGGCGGTTGGGTGGGGTTCGGTTCCTGCGATGCCTGCGGCGCCTGTGCGGGTTCGGTTGTGGTGGGTGTGATGCCTGCGGCGCCTGTGCGGGTTCGGTGGGGGTGCCTGTAGCGCCTTGGGTCCGGTGGGTAGTGCGGGGCCGGGGTGGGGGGTGTCCGTCCTCGGAACGGCGCGGAATCGGTCGGCCACAGAAGCGGGCCGCGTTGACGCGCCAACCGCTGCGGGCGGACACCCCCCACCCCGTCCCCTCCCCGCCGTACGCGGCTGCGGGCCGCCATCCCCCGGCGGCCCCGTTCCCGCCGTACGCGGGTGCCGGTCGCCATCGCCGCGCCGCGGCGGGTGGTCGCCGCCCCGCCGCCCCCAGCTGCGGGCAGTCGTGCCGCTGGGGCGGCACGGGTGGGCGCAGCGGCACCCCGGCAGCGCCGGGCCACGCGTCTCCTCGCCCCCGCACCCACCCCGGCCCACTGGGAAACGCCGGACCACGAGGTCCCACCCGTCCCGGGCCACCGGCCGACGCCGGACCACCTCATCCCCCGGCACCCACCACGCCGATCCCCCCCGGCCCACCGCCAGGTGCCCGCACACAGACCCCTCCGCGACAATGACCCCGTGCGGTACAGAATCCTGGGCGTCACCCAGACGGAGGACCACGGCACCGTCGCGAGCCCCGGCGGCCCCCGCCTGCGCGCGCTGCTCACCGCCCTCGCCCTGCGTCCCGGCGAGGTCGTCACCCCCGCCACCCTGATCGACGAGGTCTGGGCGGAGGACGACGCGCCCCAGGACGCCCCCGCCGCCCTCCAGGCCCTGGTCGGCCGCCTCCGCCGTACCGTCGGCAAGGAGGCCGTCGCCTCGGCGCCCGGCGGCTACCGGCTCGCGGCGACCCGCGACGACGTCGACCTGTTCGTCTTCGAACGCCTCGTACGGCAAGGCACCACCGCCCTCGCCCACGGCGACGCCGCCACCGCCGCCCGGTGCCTGGACGAGGCACTCGCCCTCTGGCGCGGCCCCGCCCTGGCCGACCTCCCCGGCCACGCCACCGGCCCCGAAGCGCTGCACCTGGAGGCGACCCGCACCCGCATCGAGGCCGGACTGCGCCTCGGCGACGCCCACGACGCCGTACCGCGACTGCGCGAGCTGCTCACCGCGCACCCGTACGACGAACCGCTGCACGCCCTGCTCATCACCGCCCTGCGCGCCACCGGCCGCGACGCCGACGCCCTGGCCGCCTACGAGACCACCCGCCGCACCCTCGCCGAAGGCCTCGGCACCGGACCCGGCCCCCGACTGCGCGCCCTGCACGCCGAGTTGCTGGACACGGAGCGGCCCTCCGTCCCGGCCCCCGAGCGGGCTCCGGCACGCGGACGCAGGGGCAACATCCGGCCGCGGCTGACCACCTTCGTGGGACGGGAACCGGAACTCGACGCCCTCCGTTCCGAACTGCGCGAGGCCCGCCTCGTCACCCTCACCGGACCGGGCGGATCAGGGAAGACCCGCCTCGCCGAGGAGGCCGCCGCCGGCATCGATCAGGCGTGGCTGGTCGAACTCGCCCCGCTCGACCGGCCCGAGGCGGTGCCCGGCGCGGTCGTCAACGCCCTCGGGCTGCGCGAGACCGTGCTGATGACCGGCGACCGGCCCGCCGTGCAGGACGACCCCGTCGCCCTCCTCGTCGAGTACTGCACCTCGCGCAGCCGGCTCCTGGTCCTCGACAACTGCGAACACGTCATCGGCGCCGCGGCCCGGCTGGCCGAGACCCTGCTGACCCGATGCCCCGGCCTCACCGTCCTCGCCACCAGCCGCGAACCCCTGGGCGTGCCCGGCGAGTCGGTGCGTCCCGTCGAGCCGCTCGCCCCCGACCAGGCGCATCGCCTCTTCACCGCCCGCGCGAGCGCCGTGCGTCCCGACGCCGAAGCCGTACTGCGCGACGAGGACGCGGTCGCCGAGATCTGCCGCCGCCTCGACGGTCTGCCCCTCGCCATCGAGCTGGCCGCGGCCCGGCTGCGCATGCTCACCCCGCGCGAGATCGCCGACCGGCTCGACGACCGCTTCCGCCTGCTCACCTCCGGCAGCCGCACCGTGCTGCCCCGCCAGCAGACGCTGCGGGCGGTCGTCGACTGGTCCTGGGACCTCCTCGACGAGGCGGAACGCACGATGCTCCGCGAGCTGTCCGTCTTCGCCGGCGGCTGGGACCTGGCGGCCGCCGAGGCCGTCGGCACCGGGTCCGCGGCGGACCTTCTCGGCGCCCTCGTCGACAAGTCCCTGGTCGTCGCCGACCCCGGCGGCGAGGGCGCCGGCATGCGCTACCGCATGCTGGAGACCATCCACGAGTACGCCGCGGAACGCGCCGCCGAGGTCCCCGGGCTGCGCGCCGCCGCCGAACGCGCCCACCGCGCCTGGGCGCGCGCCCTCGCCGAGGAGGCCGACCCGCAGATGCGCTCGGCCGGGCAACTGCCGTACATCTCCCGCCTGGAGACCGAGCACGACAACCTCCGTGCGGCCCTGGACCGCTCGCTCGGCGCCGGGGACGAGCCGGAGGCCGCCTCCCTCGCCCTCGCCATGGGCTGGTTCTGGTGGCTGCGCAACTACCGCCACGAGGGGGTCGAATGGCTGGACCGGGTCCTGCGCCTCGGCGCCGTCCTGGACGCGTGCGGCGACCGGGTGCCGGCACGGGACGTCCTCGTGCGCCGTACCTCCGCCGCCGATCCCGTCGACGCTCTCCTCGCCGTCCGGGCGGACGACCCCCCGCACCCGCTGCACTCCCTGCGCATGCGGGTACGGATGATGCACATCCTCCTCACCTTCGAGACCGGGTCGCGGGAAGGGCTGCTGGACGAGCGCATGCGGCGGTACGTACGGCGGGTACGGGACCACTTCGCGGCGGGCGGCCCCGAAGCGGCCCGGGTGCCCGGCATCATGTGGCCGCTGACCGAGTTCTTCGTCGGCGAATCGGACGACGTCCGGCCGTCCATGGACGCCTCCGTCGCCAACTGCCGCGCGTACGGGGGTGAATGGGAGATCGCCGCCAGCCTGATGTTCCGTACCCACGCGGTGGTCGACCTCTCGGGCACCCCGGCCGGCATCGACGCCGATCTGGCGGAGATGCGCAGGCTCAGCCGCCGCGTCGGCGACCGACTGGTGGAGGCCCAGGTGTGCAGCGCCTTCGGCGAGGCCGCCATGGTGCGCGGCCGCTACGAGGAGGCCAGGGCCGAGTACGAGGAGGCACTGCGGCTCGCCGAGGAGGTGGGCGCCTTCGCGGAGGCGCCGTTCCTCATCGCCCGGCTCGCCGAGATCGCCTACCGCCAGGGCGACCACGGCACGGCACTCGGCGTACTCGACGAGGCCGGCGCCGCGGCGGACCGGTACGGCGTGGTGGACTCCAAGGCCTTCGTCCTGATGCTGCGGGCCGGACTCGCGGTGGTGGAGGAGGACTTCACGCGGGCCCGCGTGCTGTGGGAGGGAGCCCGCGACGAGTGCCTGCGCGGCACACCGCCGCCGCAGTTCCTGGCCATGCTGGGGCTGGTGGAGGCCCTGGTCACGGCCGGTGAGTCGGGGCCGCGGGACGCCCTGCCGCTGCTGGCCGGCACCATCCGGGCGGCGATCGAGGAGCGGTGCGCCGACCTGGTCCTGGCGACCCTCGTCGACAGCGCGGCCGGCCTGCTGAGCGACCTCGGCGACCACGCCCGCGCGGTACGGCTGCTCGGCGCCGCCGGGCACTGGCGGGGCGACCGTCCGCGCCCCATGCCGGACCGCGCCCACGCCGAACGGGCCGAGACCGCCGCCCGCGACGCCCTCGGCGCGGAGCGGTGCGGCGCCGAGTTGGCCGGGGGCGCCGGCCTCACCCCCGGGGACGTCCTGGCCGAGGTGGAGGAGGCGGTGCGGCCGTCGGCGCCGGAGGCTCCTACGCACAGGTGAAGCGGGACCGGGCCCAGTCCGCGAGCGCCACCGTGTCGAAGGGGCGGTGCGGCTCGGTCACCAGCCGCAGCGTCTCGCGTCCCGAGATGTCCACGTGGACGGGGACCGCCGGCCCCCCGCCCCGGACCGGTCCCGAGTTCCACAGCCGGACACCGTCGGCGTACACCGAGAAGTGGACCTTGCCCAGCTTCGCCGTCAGGTCGTCGACGCCGGCCAGCGCGTCGTAGGACGAGCAGTCACGGTTGAGGTCGATGGTGACCGAGGAGCGTCCGTGGACGGTGACGCCGTGCGCGTACCGCACGCCGTCGATCGCGAGGCCCGAGCGCTGCCACACCCAACTGCTTCCGGCCAGGCGCATCTCGGGACCGGTGCCGTCGCCACTCACGTCGTACGCCAGCTCGCTCCACCGGTATTCGGCGGTCGGGGGTGGTGGGGGAGGCGCGGGGGTGGGGGGTGGTGTGGAGGGTCGTGGGGTGGGCGCGGGTGGCTTCGGGGCGGGGGGTGCGGGAGTGGGCTTTCGCGTCGGGGGCGGCTTCGGGGTGGGGCTGGGCTTCGGGGTCGGGTCCGGGGCCGCCGCGGGGGCGGGTACGGGTGGGGCGTCGGGCGGCCGCTTCGAGGGCGTGCGCGTGGGCGTTGGTGTGTCCGGGGCGGGCTGCGCCACCGGTGAGGAGACGGGCGGGGCCGCCTTCGGCGGTTCCTCGTCCGGGGAGTCGCTGCCCGCGAGCGCCAGGGCCAGGGCCGCCGCGGCCGCCACCGCGACCACACCGGCCGCGATACCGGCCTTCACCGGCGCGCCCAGCCCTTCGGAGGCGGCCGCCCCGCCCCCGGCGCCCGCCCCGCCCGAGGTACCGCCGCCTGCCGCGGCCGCGGCTCCCGCCGCACCGGCGCCCGCGCCCCCGGCGACGAGTCCCGCCACCTTCGCGTACCCGGCGGCACCGAACCAGCCGATGACCGCGACGGGCACCACGGCGGGAATGCCGCTCGCCACCTCCTCGATCTGGGTCGCGGCCAGCCGGCACCTGGCGCACTCCTCCAGGTGCTTGCGCAATCCGCGCTCGGCCCGGATGCGCAGCCTGCCGCGCGCGTACGAGCCGAGCTGGTCGGCGTAGCGGGCGCACTCCTCGTCGGTGGCGAGAGCCTCGCTGACGTGGGCCTGGAGGTAGGCCTGCTTCAGGCCCTCGCGGGCGCGACTGGCGAGGACCCGGGTGCCGTTGGCGTCAAGACCGAAGAGCACGGCCACCTCGCTCGGCGACTCGTCCTCCACCTCGGTGTGCCACAGCACGGCCTGCCACCGCTCCGGCAGCGACCGGAAGGCCCGCATGGCCATCGACTGCTCGGCCTCGTGCAGGGCGCGGACGTCGGCGCCCAACTCCAGCGTGTCGGCGTCCGGCGCCTTGGCGGTGTGCGCGGCCTGCGCGGCGAACACCGCGAAGTCCTCGACCAGCTGCTCCCGTCCGGCCGACCTGGTCCAGCCCGCGGCGACGCGCCGGACCGCGGTGAGCAGGTAGGCCCGCACGGCGTACTCGGGTCCCGAACCGCCGCGCACCGCCTGGAGCATGCGGGCGAACACCTCGGCGGTGAGGTCGTCGGCGGTGTGGGCGTCGCGGCAGCAGGTGCGCGCGTACCGGCGTACGGCGTCCGCGTGGCGCCGGTACAGCTCCTCGTAGGCCGTGTCGTCGCCCGAGCGCATTCTTTCGATCAACTCGGCGTCGGAAGACGGTAGTTCGCGCGGCGGCGGCAGGATGCCACCGGCGTACTCCTCCCGGGGCGCGGGTACGACGCCGTCCTCGTGCAGCTCACGCTGCGCCGGGACTCCGGCCCCCGCGCGGGCCCCGCCTTCCGCAGCCTCCTCCCGGCCGCCGTCCCGGGAGGGGCCCCGGCCTGCGTCGTCGGCCGGCCGGTCACCCCTCGCGGAGGAGGCGTGGCCTCCGTGACGCGCCGGTCCGCCCTGCCCCGGCACCTGCGGCGCATCACCGGTCGGGGACTCGTCGGCCCGGGGCTCGCCGGCCCGGGTGTCGGCGGCCCCGACATCACCGGTGGCCTTGTCGCGGTCACCGAATGACCCGTCCCGCCCGTCAACGCTCATCGCGGAAAGCCCCCGCCAACCTGCCCAGCCAGTCCCGACACCGGGTCAGCGTGCCACATCGGCTCCGGGCCGGGGCCTGGCTGCGCAGACCATCACTCGTCCGTGGGGACGTGCAGTGCGGCACCGCGGTGACCACGCTCAGCTGTTCGGGGAAGAGGCCACCGGTCCGCGGGCACCGGGCGGCCACGGCCCGCGGGCAATGGCCCACGGCCCCACGGGCAATGGCCCACGGCCCCACGGACAACGGGCCTATGGTCCACGGGCAACCGCCCATGGCCGACGATGTACGGGCCGCGGGTCACGAGTCACGAGTCACGGGCAACTGTGGTGCCGCAGTCCCGCTCCGGCCGACGTGCTCGTCGGTTCGTCCGCTCCGGCCGACCGGGCTCGTCGGTCCGTCCGCGCCGGGCCGTCTCAGACCGGTCGCGAGCGCAGGCCCTCCAGCAGGATGTCCAGCAGCCGGGCCGAGGCCGCCGCCTGCTGGGCCGGGTCGGGCAGCGAGGGCGCCGCCGTGGCTATCACCAGCAGGACGTCCGACACCGACACGTCCGGCCGCAGCTCACCCGCCGACCGGGCCCGGTCCACGAGCCGGCCCACGACATCCAGCAGCGCCGCGGCACCGTCGTCGCCCGCGACCGAACCCATCACGGAGTCGGTCAGCGGAGCGGCGGCGACGGCCGTCGGCGCTCCGGCCGCTGCGGTCTCCCCGGGCACCAGCCGAAGCTCGCCGGTACCCGACTGCGTCCGCTGCTGCGGCACCCGCGGGTCACCGGTCGCCGCGCCGACGGCGCCGCCGTCGTCCGGCACCTCGACCCGCAGCACCTGCGGCGGCAGCAGCCGGCCGGCGCCCGAAGCCACCGACGTCCGCAGGAAGCGGGACAGCGCCGACCACGGTTCGTCCTCCTGTCCGAGCGCCGTGCGGGCCTGGTCGGTCAGCCGGGCCGTCTCCTCCTCGGCTATCCGGCGGACCAGCACGTCCTTGCTGGGGAAGCGCCGGTACACCGTGCCGACACCGACCCGCGCGCGCCGCGCCACGTCCTCCATCGGCGCGCCGTACCCCAGCTCGCCGAACACCTCGCGCGCTGCACGCAGCACGTGCTCCAGATTGCGCTGGGCGTCCACCCGCAAGGGTGCGCTCCGTGCCGCGTCGCCGTGTGCGCCGCCCGCCGCCGTGCTCAACGTGGCGCCGGGCGCGACAGCCGACGCGGACGACCAATGAGAATCCTGAACATGCATAGACAATCCCCCGGTAATGACGTCTCCCCCCGGAGACTCTCCCCGCCATCGAAAGCCGGAGTGCGCGGAAGGGCCCGGTTGTGCGGCCCGCTCGTCGCGGACCACGAGCGCGCATCCCCCCACACTCCGTCGGAACGAACATAGTTGAGCGAGGGTCAATTCAGAAGGGGCACGTTCCGCACGGAGCGCCCCCCGATCGGAGCACCGCTCGCATACGCCCCGAATGTGCCGCTCCCGGTCTCCACGTCCACCCTCGCTGACCTGCGTGATCACCACGCGCCAGGGCGATCCGACCGGCTGCCCGTCCCAGTGATCTCCGGTCACACAATTTGCCGAGCCTGTGGACAAACGCAAGCGCCGGGTGCGTCATGGGATGGTGAAGGAACGTGCGCGCATTCTCGTTGTCGGTGGTGGCTACGTCGGGATGTACACGGCCCTGCGGCTGCAACGCAATCTCCGGGGCGAACTGCGGCGGGGCGAGGTGGAGATCACCGTCGTCACCCCCGACCCCTACATGACGTACCAGCCCTTCCTCCCCGAGGCGGCGGCCGGCTCCATCTCCCCACGGCACGTCGTCGTACCCCTGCGCCGCGTCCTCGGCCAGTGCGACGTGGTCATCGGCGAGGCGCACTCCATCGACCACACCACCCGTACCGCCACCATCACCACCCTCGCCACCGACGAGGAGAAGACGGGCGCCCGCCGGCTGACGTACGACGAGCTCGTCCTCGCGCCCGGCTCCGTCTCGCGCACCCTGCCGGTCCCCGGACTCGCCGAACACGGCGTCGGGTTCAAGACCGTCGAGGAGGCCATCGGCCTGCGCAACCACGTCCTCGAACAGATGGACATCGCCTCCTCCACCCGCGACCCCGCCGTCCGCGACGCCGCCCTCACCTTCGTCTTCGTCGGCGGCGGCTACGCGGGCGTGGAGGCCCTCGGCGAGCTGGAGGACATGGCCCGCTACGCCGCGCGGTACTACCACAACGTCACCCCCGAGGACATGAAGTGGATCCTCGTCGAGGCGTCGGGCCGCATACTCCCCGAGGTCGGCGAGGACCTGGGCCGCTACACGGTCACCGAACTGCGCCGCCGCAACATCGACGTACGCCTGGACACCCGCCTCGAGTCCTGCGCCGACCGCGTCGCCGTCCTCAGCGACGGCTCCCGCTTCCCCACCCGTACGGTCGTCTGGACGGCCGGCGTCAAACCGCACCCCGTCCTCGCCTCCACCGACCTGCCCCTCGACGACCGCGGCAGGCTCACCTGCACCGCCCACCTGTCGGTCGACGGCGCCCCGCACGCGTGGGCGGCCGGGGACGCCGCCGCCGTCCCCGACGTCACCGCGTCCGGACCCGGCCGGGAATGCGCCCCCAACGCCCAGCACGCCGTCCGGCAGGCCAAGGTCCTCGGCGACAACGTCACCCATGCCCTGCGCGGCGAGCCCCTCGACACGTACGCCCACAAGTACGCCGGTTCCGTGGCCTCGCTCGGCTTCCACAAGGGCGTGGCCCACGTCTACGGCCGCAAGCTCAAGGGCTACCCCGCGTGGTTCATGCACCGCGCCTACCACCTCAGCCGGGTGCCCACCGTCAACCGCAAGGCGCGCGTACTGGCCGAATGGGTGATCGCCGGCCTCTTCAAACGGGAGATCGTCTCGCTGGGTTCACTCGAACATCCGCGGGCCGAGTTCGAACTGGCGGCCGGTGGAAAGCCTTCCCAGGAGCCTCCGCACAACCCGAAGGGGTCGTCCTGACCGGACGCAGGAACTCCCCCGGCCGCTGGGGCGTCTGACGGATGTCGGCCGGACGGGCACCCTGCCAGACTGGTCGACCACGCGGGCGCGCCGCCGCTCGCCCCAGCGCGGCCCCCGGGGCCCGGGCCGTCCGGCCCGACCCGGTCCCCGGCCGCCGACAACTACACGAGGCAAGGATTCGTGAACTTCACGCGCTGGAGCGCCCGACTCCCCGGAACGCAGCGCCGCGCCGCGGCGCGGACCGACCCGGCGGTCTCCCCGGACCGCCGGGGAGACGGCTCCGTACCCGCGGCCCGCGCCGAGCAGCTGACCGACGAGGCACCGCCCGCCCCCGGCTTCCCCGGCGTCGACGAACTGCCCGTACGCGACGTCCTCGACCGCGTCCCGGCCCTCGTCGCCCTCGTCCACGGCCCCGACCACCGCCTCTCCTACGTCAACGACGCCTACGTCGCCGCCTTCGGCACCCGCGACCTCGGCGCCCGCGCCCGCGAGGCCCTCCCCGAGCTGGACGAACCGGGCCTCTTCCCGCTCCTCGACCAGGTCCAGCGCAGCGGCAGACCCCGCACCCTCAAGTCCCGCAAGGCCCCGGACGGCCGCTCCTACACCTTCACCTGCACCCCGGTCGCCGAGACGGGCGGCGGGGACGGGCGGGACGGCCGCGGTGTGCTCGTCTTCGCGACCGACGTCACCGACCACGCCGAGGCCGCCGGCCGCCTGCGCGCGAGCGAACGCCGTCAGCGCGAAACCGCCGTCACCCTCCAGCGCTCCCTGCTCCCGCAGGAGCTGGAGGAGCCCGACGACCTGCGCGTCGCCGCCACCTACCACCCCGGCGGCACCGAGGCCGCGGTCGGCGGCGACTGGTACGACGTGATCACCCTCGGCGGCGGCCGCACCGCCCTGGTCATCGGCGACGTCATGGGCCGGGGCGTCCGCGCGGCGGCCGTCATGGGCCAGCTCCGTACGGCCGTCAGGGCGTACGCCCGCCTCGACCTGCCCCCGCACGAGGTGCTCCAGCTCCTCGACGGTCTCGCCGCCGAGATCGACGCCAACCAGATCGCCACCTGCGTCTACGCCATCCACGACCCCAACGAGGGCCGCCTCGTCTACGCGTCCGCCGGCCACCTGCCCCTCCTCGTCCGCGACGAGAACGGCACGGTGCAGCGCGCGGACGAACCCACCGGCCCTCCGCTCGGCACCGGCGGATGGATGCACGCCTCCGGCTCGATCGCCCTGCCCCCCGGCTCCACGGCCGTCCTCTACACCGACGGCCTGGTGGAACGCCGCGACGAGGACCTCGACGAGGGCATCGCCGCCCTGGAACGCGCCTTGTCCGGCGCCACCGGCACGCCCCAGGTGGTCTGCGACCGCCTGATCCGCTCGGCGGGCGTCACCCCGGAGCACGACGACGACGTCGCCGTCCTGGTCCTCCAGCACCCCGCCCGCAAGGGCGCCGAGGCCGAGCTGTTCCGCAACGCCGCCCTGGAGCTGCTCGGTGGCGTGGAAGCGGCTCCCCGCGCGCGTGCCTTCGCCTCCGGCGTCCTCACCAGCTGGCGCTTCCCCGCCGACCTGCACGACCTGGGCGTTCTGGCCGCCAGTGAGCTGGTCGCCAACTCCCTCCAGCACGGCACGCCCCCGATGCGGCTGCGGCTGCGCCGTACCGACCGCCGACTGATCATCGAGGTGACCGACGGCGACGACCACCTGCCCAGACGGCGCCGTGCGGAGCCCGGAGACGAGTCCGGCCGCGGCATCGCCATCGTCGCGACGATCGCCTCCAGCTGGGGGTCCCGGCGTACCCCGGGCGGCGGCAAGGCGGTCTGGTGCGAGTTCGCGCTGCACAAGGAGTGAGCCCGGGCGGGCGCAAGGGCCCCGCCCACGCCCCGGCCCGCCTCACGCCTCCGCGGCCACCACCGCGTCGGCCGGCGCCCCGCCCTGCGTGACCACCCGGCTCCTGGCCAGCGACGGCTGGTTCTGTACGTCGGTGAGCTGCCGCCCCAGCCGCACCGCCAGCACCGTGATGCCCAGCGAGAACAACAGGAACGCCACGATGTACGGGCCGTGCAGCGAGGCCCCCAGCGGCCCGCCCACCGCCGGACCGATCGCCAGCGCGAGCTGCTTCACCAGGGCGAAGGCGGAGTTGTACTGCCCGGCGAGCCCGGTCGGCGCCAGGTCCGCCACCAGCGGCGCCAGCGTCGGCGACAGCATCGCCTCACCCAGCCCGAACAGCGCGTACGTCGAGATGAACGCGGCGGTCGCCATCGCCTGGCTGCCGTGTCCGAGCCCGGCGTACCCGGCCACGGCCCACGCCACGGCCCAGATCAGCCCCACGGACGCGATGACCCGCGACCGCTTGCGCCGCTCCACGAACTTCAGCACCGCGAACTGCGCGACCACGATCATCAGTGTGTTCGCCGCCAGCGCGGTCCCCAGCGCGGACGTGGAGATCCCCGCCGCCTCGACGCCGTACGCGCTCAGCCCCGACTCGAACTGGCCGTAGCAGGCGAAGAACAGCACGAAGCCCAGGACGCACAGCTGCACCATCGCCCGGTTCCCGAGCAGCTGCTTCCAGCTCCCGCCGCCGGTCTGCCCCGGCGCCGCCTCGATCCGCGGCGCGTGCGGCGACCGCACCGTCGCCATGACGGCGGTCAGCACCAGGAACATCGCCGCCTCGATGGCGAAGAGCAGCGTGAAGGAGGAGGCGCTCGTGGTGTCGACCAGGTGACCGCCGATGAGCCCGCCGACGCCGAGCCCCAGGTTCTGCAGGAAGAACTGCATGGCGAACGCCCGGGACCGGGTCTCCGTGGTGGAGCAGTCCACGATCATCGTCGCCAGCGCCGGCTGCATCACGGCCTGCCCCGCTCCGAGCGCGGCGGCGGAGGCCAGCACCGTGCCCGCCGAGGCGGACAGTCCGAGACTCATCGCACCGAGGGCGGCGGTGACGAGGGCGACCAGGAGCACGGGCAGCGGGCCGCGCCGGACGATGGCCCGCCCGGCGAACGGCAGCACGATCAACGCGGCGACGGCGAAGACGGCGAGCACGAGGCCCGCCGTGACGGATCCGAGTCCCCGTACCTGCGCCACATAGACGTACAGGTAGGGGACGGTGAAGCCGAGTCCGAACGCGCTGAGTGCGTTGCCCACGTGAATCCGGCGCATCGCCGCGCCCATTGCCCTGGTCACGTTCACCCTCTCTTGATCTCTGGGGATCGATCGCCTCAGCCGTTAGAGCTGAAGACTTAGAAGCTAAAGTTCGAAGCTAAAGAGTACACAGCGAAGGACTTCAAGGCAAAGGAGCCGCGTGCCATACTGCGGCCATGGGCGACACCTCCGGCGCCGGCGAGCCGACACTCGAAGAACAGATCGCCGCCTACCAGCGCGAGTTCCAGGACCTCGACCCCCAGGTCGAGAAGATCGTCTCGGCGCTCTCCCGCCTCAACCGCCGCATGAACGTCGCGTACGGCCGCCAGACCGCCGAGCTGGGCATCAGCACCACGGACTGGGAGGTGCTCAAGGCCCTCGTACTGTCCGGCGCCCCCTACCGCCTCGGCCCCGGTGAACTCGCCAAGCGCCTCGGCCTCACGCCGGCCGCGATGACCCACCGCATCGACCGCCTGGTCGCGGAGGGCCTGGTCACCCGCGAGCGGGACGAGACCAACCGGGTCCGCGTCATCGTCGCGATCACCGCGGAAGGGCGCGAGAAGTGGCTGGAGGCGATGCGCCTCGCCACGGTCTTCGAGGAGGACCTGCTCCAGGACCTCTCCGCCGACGACCGCAGCGCGCTCGGCGAGGTGCTCACCCGCCTGCTGCGCAGGGTCGAGCACGCGCAGCCGGACGCCGGTGGCCGACTCACCGACCTCGATTAAAGATCTTGACAGCTGTGCTTGACAGCCTCCTGAGGGATCCGTAAGGTTCTTCGGGTTGCCACGGGACCGTAACGGTTCTGCGGGAGCACCTCCCGCCGCAGCAGCGGCACTCACACCACCAGCACGACTCCCCATGGGAATGACTTCGGCACGCCCGAATTCAATTCCACTGGGCACTCGTCGCCCCGATCGGACTCGATTGGGAATCGCCGAGAAGGTCCGCTAAGGTTTGAGACGTCGGAACGGCCCAACAGCCGGGACGACAACCCCCTCTGACGGGGAATCAGAGCCCGGAAGGATCTGATAGAGTCGGAAACGCCGGAAAGGGAAACGCGAAAGCGAGAACCTGGAAAGCACCGAGGAAATCGGATCGGAAAGATCTGATAGAGTCGGAAACGCAAGACCGAAGGG
>NZ_JBITFE010000019.1:0-4118 GCF_044455745.1 Streptomyces sp. NPDC051136
TTCAGCTCACCGTACGACCACTCCACGTCACCGCAGACCACCGCCCGCGCGTCCGGAGCCGACACCACCCGCCGCTCCACCAACTCCACCAGGGACACGTCGGGGTCGGTGACCTCGTTGTCGTTGACGTCGACGACCAGCCGCTCGTGTTCGCCGGGCACCAGCACGTCCACGCCGGACACGGGTGCGGCGGTGTCCGCGACCAGGCCGCGCAGCACGTGCACGAACCGCTCGACGAAGGCGGTCACCGTGTCGCGGTCGAAGAGTTCCGTCGCGTACTCGAGGTAGCCGCTCGCACCGCTGCCGTCCCGGTTCTCGGAGAGGGTGAGGTAGAGGTCGAACTTGGCGGTCCGGGTCTGCACGACTCCGGGGGCGGCGGTCAGTCCGGGCAGGTCGAAGTCGACGTGCAGCGTGTCGTGCCAGGCGAACATCACCTGGAACAGCGGGTGGTAGGCCCGGGACCGCTCGGGGTTCAGGAGTTCCACGAGCCGCTCGAAGGGCAGGTCCTGGTTGTCGTAGGCCGCCAGGGCCTTGCCGCGCACCCGCTCCAGCACCTCGGAGAAGGCCGGGTTGCCCGACAGGTCCGTCCGCAGCACCCAGGTGTTCACGAAGAAGCCCACCAGATCACCCAGGGCCTCGTCCCCCCGGCCCGCGATGGGCGCCCCGATCGACACGTCCTCGCCACCGCCCAGCCGGCCCAGCAGCACCGACAGGGCGGCCTGCATGAACATGGACATGGTGACGTCGTGGCGGCGGGCCGTCTCCCGGACCACGGCCAGGAGGTCCGCGTCGAGCGTGAATTCCAGAATGTCGCCCTGGTGACCGGCCACGGGCGGGCGCGGCCGGTCCAGGGGCAGTTGCATGGGCTGGGGCACACCGGCCAGTTCCTCGCGCCAGTACGCCGCCTGTCGCGCCGCGAGGGCGGCGGGATCGTCGGGGTCGCCGAGGAGGTCGCGCTGCCACAGGGTGTAGTCGGCGTACTGGACCGGCAGTTCCTCCCAGCCCGGGGCGTCGCCGTCCAGGCGGGCGGTGTACGCGGTCGACAGGTCACGGGCCAGCGGCGCCATCGACTCCCCGTCGGCGGCGATGTGGTGGGTGACCAGCGCGAGCACGTGCTCCCGCGGCCCGGCCCGGAACAGGGTGGCGCGCAGCGGGATCCCGGCCGTGAGGTCGAACCGGTGCTCCATCGCCCGCGACACCCGGTCGGACAGTTCGTGCGCCGGCACCTCCACCACGTCGAGCGCGGGCGCCGCCTCGCCGAGCGGGACGACGCGCTGGAACGGCACACCGCCCTCGTCCTCGTCGAACACGGTCCGCAGGCTCTCGTGCCGCTCCACCACGTCCCGCACCGCGGCGGCCAGCGCGTCCACGTCCAGCGCGCCCTCCAGCCGGAGGGCCAGCGGGATGTTGTAGGTCGCCGAGGGGCCGTCGAAGCGGTGCATGAACCACAGCCGGCGCTGGGCGTAGGACAGGGGGATCCGCTCGGGACGGTCCGTGCGGGGACGCAGCGCGGGTCGCACCGGTCCGCCGGAGGTCAGGTGCGGGGCCAGTTCGGCGACGGTCGGGGCGTCGAAGACGGTGCGCACGGCCAGTTCGGCGCCGAGCGATTCGCGGATGCGGCTGACCAGTCGCGTGGCCAGCAGGGAGTGGCCGCCGAGGGCGAAGAAGTTGTCGTCGGCGCCGACCCGGTCGAGGCCGAGCAGTTCGGCGAAGACCGCGGCGAGCGCCGTCTCGGTGGCGCCGTCGGGTGCGCGGTACTCGGAGCCGGTGATTCCGGGTTCGGGCAGGGCCGCCCGGTCCACCTTTCCGTTGGCCGTCGTGGGCAGCCGGTCGAGCAGGACGAACGCCGACGGCACCATGTGGCCGGGCAGCCGTTCGGCCAGGAAGGCACGCAGGTCGTCCACGGTGACGTGCTCGTCCACCGGCACGGCGTAGCCGACCAGTTGCCTGCCCACGGCGGCGGTGCGTCCGGCGCGGGCCACCACTGCGGCGCGGACCACACCGGGATGGCCGTCCAGGACGTTCTCGACCTCGCCCGGCTCGATCCGGAAACCGCGGATCTTCACCTGGTCGTCGATCCGGCCGAGGTAGTCCAGCTGGCCGTCGTCCCGCCAGCGGACCTGGTCGCCGGTGCGGTACATGCGCTCGCCCGCGGGCCCGAACGGGTCGGCGACGAAACGCTCGGCGGTGAGTCCGGGCCGGCGCAGGTAGCTCCGGGCGACACCCCGGCCGGCGATGTACAGCTCGCCGGCCGCGCCGGGCGGCACCGGCCGCAGCCAGGGGTCCAGTACGTACAGCCGGGTGTTGAGCACGGGCCGTCCGATGGGCGGGGCCGTGCCGTCGGCCACCAGCGGGTCGCTCAGCGTGGCCACGCACGTGGTCTCGGTCGGTCCGAAGCCGTTGATCAGCCGGCGGTCCGGGGCCCAGGTCTCCACGATGCCCGGCGGCACCGCCTCCCCGCCCACCCCGAGGGTGGCCAGGTGCGGGAACCTCTCGGGCGGCAGGGTGGCGAGGGTCGAGGTGGCGATGAGACCGACGCTGATCTCCGCATCGGCGAGGGTGTCCTTCAGGGACTCGCCGATCTGCTGGCCCGGGGGCACGACGAGGGTGGCCCCGGCGGCGAACGCCGTCAGCCATTCCATGACGGAGATGTCGAAGCTGGGCGAGGTGCAGGCGAGCACCTTGGACCGCGCCGTCACCTCGAACCGCTCGATCTCGGTGCGGGCCAGGCTGGGCAGCGGGCTGTGCGGTACGACGACGCCCTTGGGCCGCCCGGTCGAGCCGGAGGTGTAGATGACGTACGCGGTGTGCTGCGGACGCAGCGGGCCACGGCGGTCGGCGTCGGTGGGGTCGGCGCCGGGGCGGCGTCCGAGCTGCGCGAGGGTGTCCGGGTCGTCGAGTACGACGGTGCCGGGGTGGTGGGGAAGTCCCCCGGTCCACTCGGCCCGCGTCAGCAGCAGGGCCGGCTGCGCGTCGTCGAGCATGTAGGAGATCCGCTCGGCCGGATAGGCCGGGTCGACGGGCAGGAAGGCACCGCCGGCCTTGACCACCGCCAGCAGTGCGGTGATCTGCTCCACGGAGCGCGGCAGTGCCAGCGCCACCGTTGTCTCGGGGGCCACGCCGCGCTCGATCAGCAGGTGCGCGAGGCGGTTGGCCCGGGTGTTCAGTTCACCGTAGGTCAGGGTGAGTCCGCCGGAGACCACGGCGGTGGCGTGCGGAGTGAGGGCGGCCTGCCGCTCGAACAGGTCGGGCACGGTCTCGTCGGGCACGGACGCGGCCGTGTCGTTCAGCGTGCGCAGGAGGCGGTCGCGTTCCGCGGGGGCGAGCATGGGCACACCGGCGAGCTTGCGGTCGCCGTCCTCGGCCAGGGCGCACAGCACGCGGCGCACCCGTGCGGCCATGTCCTCGACGTCCGCGGGAGCGAGGGCGTCGAGCCGGTACTGAAGGATGATCCGCAGATACGGATCGAGGTCGGCGGCGAGCATCAGCGGGTAGTGCGTGACGGAGAACGGCCGCAGACCGGTGACGGCGATGCCGGCCCTCTCGCCCGCCTCGGTGAGCGCTCCCTGGTCCTCGGGATAGGACTCGAAGACGACGAGGGTGTCGAAGAGGGCCGGGAGTCCGGTGCGCTGCTGGATGTCGGTGAGCCCGTGGTGATGGTGTTCCATCAGGGCCGCCTGCCGGTGCTGGAGCCCGCGCAGCAGGCCGGCCACGGTGTCCGACGCGGTGAGGGGCACCCGCACCGGCAGGGTGTTGATGAACATGCCGATCATGGCGTCGGCGCCGGGCACCTCGGGCGGCCGCCCGGAGACGGTGGCGCCGAACAGCACGTCCTGCCGCCCCGTCAGCTGGCCGAGCACCAGAGCCCAGGCACCCTGCACCAGGGTGTTGACGGTGACGCCGAGTTCCCCGGCCCGGCGGGCGATCCGCGCCGCCTCGTCCTGGGTGAGGTTGACGTCGGCCTGGCCGAATCCGGTGTCGTGCGCCGCGGTCCTTCCGACGGCGGCCGGCGCGATGAGCGTGGGTTCCTCGACCCCGTCGAGTTCCGCGGCCCAGGCGTCGGCCGCGGCGGCCCGGTCCTGCCGGGTCAGCCAGGCCAGGAAGTCCCGGTATCCGGC
>NZ_JBITFE010000020.1:0-3314 GCF_044455745.1 Streptomyces sp. NPDC051136
AACGCACCGGCCAGCCACGGCGAACGAGGCAACGCGACCGCCACCACCCGCTCCGCACCAGCACCCCGGCCCACCAGCACCCGCGCCAACCGACCGGCCCACGCGTTCAACCGCGCATACGACCACGACTCCTCACCGAACACCACCGCCTCGGCCCCCGGCGTCCGCACCACCTGAGCCTCGAACAACCCCACCGCACACCCGGCCGGCACACTGCGACCCGTGTCGTTCCACCCATGCAGCAGCCGCTCACGCTCCTCCTCACCCAGCAGATCCACCTCACCGATCCGCTGCCCCGGCCGCACCGACAACTCGGCCAACAAACGCGTGAAACGATCGACAAAGGACACAGCCGTACCCTCGTCGAAAAGATCAGTGCTGTACTCCAGCAGCCCACTGACCTCACCACCCGACTGCTCCTCCAAATTGAAGAACAGATCGAACTTCGACGTCGTCGAACGATAACTCTCCTCCGACAGACGCAGATCACCCAACTCCAACTCGACATCAGGCGTGTTCTGCAAAGCCAGCATGACCTGAAAGAGAGGATGCCGGCCCATCGAACGGACCGGATTCAGTTCCTCCACCAACCGCTCGAACGGCACATCCTGATGAGCGAACGCAGCCAGACTCGTCTCACGAACCTGCACCACCAGATCATCGAAACGCGGGTCACCCGAAGTATCCGCACGCAGCACAAGAGTGTTGACGAAGAACCCGATCAGGTCGTCCAACTTCTCGTCCAGCCGGCCCGCGACAGGAGTACCGATCGGCACGTCCGTGCCCGCACCCAACCGCGTCAGGAGCGCGGCAAGCGCCGCCTGCAGAACCATGAAGAGACTGCTGCGGGCGTCCCGGGCCACCCCACGCAACCGCTCCACCACCACCGCGTCGACGGTGAACCCGACGCTCGCGCCGCGCCCACTGCTCACTGGCGGACGGGGACGGTCCCGCGGCAGTTCCAGTTCCTCCGGCAGGCCCGCCAGTGCCCCACGCCAGTAGGCCAGCTGAGCGGAGAGCACACTCTCCGGGTCGGACGCCTCACCCAGGAACTCCCGCTGCCACAACGTGTAGTCGGCGTACTGCACCGGCAGCGGCTGCCACCCGGGCACACCCCCCGCCAACCTGGCCTGATAGGCAACCGCCACGTCCCGCGCCAACGGCGCCAGCGAAGAGCCGTCCCCCGCGATGTGGTGCAACACCAGAACCAGCACGTGCTCCCGCTCGTCCAGGGAGAACAACCACGCCCGCAACGGCAGATCACACGTCACGTCGAAGGGATGCACCGACGCGGCCGCCACCAGCGACTCCACCTCGGCGCCGCTCACGGCGCGCACCGCCAACGGGGGCACGGCGTCCCCGGCGGCCACCACCTGCTGGACCACCACGCCTTCGGTCTCGACATAGCGGGTGCGCAGCACCTCGTGCCGCTCGACCACGTCGGCCAGCGCGCCTCGCAGTGCCGCCGCGTCCACCGCACCGGTCAGACGCAGCACCATCGGAATGTTGTAGGCCGCACGGCTCTCACCGTCGAAGCGGTTCAGGAACCACAGCCGCGTCTGCGCATACGACAACGGCAGCAGACGCGGCCGCCGTGCCGGGAGCAGCACCGGTCGCACCGGGTCCGCCCCGCCCCCGCCCTCGTCGAGTCGCGCGGCGAGAGCCGCCACCGTAGGCACCTCGAACAACCAACGGATCGGAACCTCCGCCTCGCACGCCTCCCGCACCCGGCTCACCACCCGCGTCGCCAGCAGGGAGTGACCGCCCAGGAGGAAGAAGTCGTCGTGGACACCGACCTCCTCCCGGTCCAGCACCTCGGCCCAGATCGCCGTCAGCCGCGCCTCGGTCTCCGTGCGGGGCGCCACGAACTCCACCCCGGTGTCCTGGTCGGGTTCGGGCAGCGCACGGGCGTCGAGCTTGCCGTTCGGGGTGAGCGGCAGGGCCTCCAGGACCACGTACGAGGTGGGCACCATGTGGTCGGGCAGGTTGCCGGTGAGGTGTTGGCGGAGCAAGCCGGGGTCGGGGGTGGTGCCGGGTTCGGGGACGAGGTAGGCGGCGAGGGTCTTGCCGGTGGGTCCCGTGCGGGCGACGACGACGGCCTGTGCGACCTGGTCGTGCTTGCGCAGGGCCGCCTCGATCTCGCCGGGTTCGATGCGGAAGCCGCGGATCTTGACCTGCCGGTCGGCACGTCCGGTGAAATGCAGCCGGCCGTCGCTGCTCCAGCGGGCCAGGTCCCCCGTGCGGTACATGCGCCCGCCACCGGGAGTGAAGGGATCGGGCACGAAGCGTTCGGCGGTCAGGGCGGGCCGCTCGTGATAACCGCGCGCCACTCCGGCACCCGCGAGATACAGCTCCCCGACGACCCCGGTCGGCACCGGACGAAGCTCCCCGTCCAGGACGTAGACCCGGGCGTTGTCGATCGGGGTGCCGATCGGTGCCACGACCGGCCAGGCGCCGGGGTCACCGGCCGACGTGCCGCTGGTGACGGCGTGCGTCTCCGCCGGACCGTAGACGTTGTGCAGGCGCCGTCCCGGCACCGCGGCGCAGAAGTCGCGCAGCCGTTGGCTGATGACGAGGGCCTCACCGCCCTGGAAGAAGTCGGTGAGCGAGGCCAGCTTGCTGCCCCGGGTCTCGGCCGCCTCCAGGAGCGATTCGATGACCAGGGTCGGTGCGAAGATCTCGTTCACCTGGTGCCGGTCGATCCACCCCACGAGTTCGTCGAGGTCGCGTCGGATCGTCTCGGAGGGGACGACCAGCACGCCACCCGACACGAGGGGCGCCAGAATCTCTTCGAGGGAGAAGTCGAAGCCGATGGCGGTGAGTTGGGCGGTGCGTCGTGGGGCGGTGCCGGTGAAGGTCGCGGTGTGCCAGGTGAGGAGGTTGGTCAGTCCCTCGTGCGGCATGACGACCGCCTTGGGCCGCCCGGTGGAACCCGACGTGTACACCACGTAGGCCGGATGCTGCGCGTCCGGCACACCCGCAGACTGCTCCCCCACTCCCGGATCCTCGCCGGATTCGTCCTCCCCCGCAGAGGCTTCCGCCCCCCACTCCTCCTCGTCCAGTACCAGCAGCGCGTCCCCCAGGTCGTACTCCCGGGCCGTGGCAGCATCCGTCACCACCAGCAAAGGACGAGCATCCTCCAGCATCAACCGCAACCGCTCCGCCGGATACTCCAGATCCAACGGCAGATACGCCGCACCGGACTTGAGAACCCCCAGCAACGCACCGGCCAGCCACGGCGAACGAGGCAACGCGACCGCCACCACCCGCTCCGCACCAGCACCCCGGCCCACCAGCACCCGCGCCAACCGACC
>NZ_JBITFE010000021.1:0-1878 GCF_044455745.1 Streptomyces sp. NPDC051136
GATGGGTAGGGGAGCGTCGTGTGCCGGGTGAAGCAGCCGCGGAAGCGAGTTGTGGACGGTTCACGAGTGAGAATGCAGGCATGAGTAGCGATACAAACGTGAGAAACGTTTGCGCCGATTGACTAAGGGTTCCTGGGTCAAGCTGATCTGCCCAGGGTAAGTCGGGACCTAAGGCGAGGCCGACAGGCGTAGTCGATGGATAACCGGTTGATATTCCGGTACCCGCTGTGAAGCGTCAAACATCGAACCAGGCGATGCTAAGTCCGTGAAGCCGCCCCTGATCTCTTCGGAGTGAGGGGGAGTGGTGGAGCCGACGGTCCAGACCTGTAGTAGGTGAGTGATGGGGTGACGCAGGAAGGTAGTCCATCCCGGGCGGTGGTTGTCCCGGGGTAAGGGTGTAGGCCGAGTGGTAGGTAAATCCGCCGCTCTTCAAGGCTGAGACCTGATGCCGAGCCGATTGTGGTGAAGTGGATGATCCTATGCTGTCGAGAAAAGCCTCTAGCGAGTTTCATGGCGGCCCGTACCCTAAACCGACTCAGGTGGTCAGGTAGAGAATACCGAGGCGTTCGGGTGAACTATGGTTAAGGAACTCGGCAAAATGCCCCCGTAACTTCGGGAGAAGGGGGGCCACACCTGGTGATGATCTTTACGGTCTGAGCTGGGGGTGGCCGCAGAGACCAGCGAGAAGCGACTGTTTACTAAAAACACAGGTCCGTGCGAAGCCGTAAGGCGATGTATACGGACTGACGCCTGCCCGGTGCTGGAACGTTAAGGGGACCGGTTAGCTCCATTTCGGTGGGGCGAAGCTGAGAACTTAAGCGCCAGTAAACGGCGGTGGTAACTATAACCATCCTAAGGTAGCGAAATTCCTTGTCGGGTAAGTTCCGACCTGCACGAATGGCGTAACGACTTCTCGACTGTCTCAACCATAGGCCCGGTGAAATTGCACTACGAGTAAAGATGCTCGTTTCGCGCAGCAGGACGGAAAGACCCCGGGACCTTTACTACAGTTTGATATTGGTGTTCGGTTCGGCTTGTGTAGGATAGCTGGGAGACTTTGAAGCTCGCACGCCAGTGTGGGTGGAGTCGTCGTTGAAATACCAGTCTGGTCGTGCTGGATGTCTAACCTGGGTCCGTGATCCGGATCAGGGACAGTGTCTGATGGGTAGTTTAACTGGGGCGGTTGCCTCCTAAAGAGTAACGGAGGCGCCCAAAGGTTCCCTCAGCCTGGTTGGCAATCAGGTGTTGAGTGTAAGTGCACAAGGGAGCTTGACTGTGAGACCGACGGGTCGAGCAGGGACGAAAGTCGGGACTAGTGATCCGGCGGTGGCTTGTGGAAGCGCCGTCGCTCAACGGATAAAAGGTACCCCGGGGATAACAGGCTGATCTTCCCCAAGAGTCCATATCGACGGGATGGTTTGGCACCTCGATGTCGGCTCGTCGCATCCTGGGGCTGGAGTCGGTCCCAAGGGTTGGGCTGTTCGCCCATTAAAGCGGTACGCGAGCTGGGTTTAGAACGTCGTGAGACAGTTCGGTCCCTATCCGCTGTGCGCGTAGGAATATTGAGAAGGGCTGTCCCTAGTACGAGAGGACCGGGACGGACGAACCTCTGGTGTGCCAGTTGTTCTGCCAAGGGCATGGCTGGTTGGCTACGTTCGGGAGGGATAACCGCTGAAAGCATCTAAGCGGGAAGCCTGCTTCGAGATGAGTATTCCCACCTCCTTGAGAGGGTAAGGCTCCCAGTAGACGACTGGGTTGATAGGCCAGATGTGGAAGCCCGGTAACGGGTGAAGCTGACTGGTACTAATAGGCCGAGGGCTTGTCCTCAGTTGCTCGCGTCCACTGTGTTGGTTCTGAAACCACGAACAACCCCACGTT
>NZ_JBITFE010000022.1:0-1846 GCF_044455745.1 Streptomyces sp. NPDC051136
AGCGGTCGGCTCCGCTGCGGCCGGAGAACGTGGCGTACGTGATGTACACGTCCGGCTCCACCGGCAACCCCAAGGGCGTCGCCATCACCCACGCCAACCTCGTCAACGGCGTGTCACGGCTGGCCGAGGTGGTCGACCTGCGGCCGGGAGCGCTGATGCTGGGCGCCACCTCCGTCAACTTCGACGTGTCCGTCTTCGAGGTGTTCAGCGCCCTGATCTCGGGCGCCGCCGTAGAGATCGTGCGCGACGTGCTCGAACTCGCCGAACGGGGCGGCTGGACCGGCTCGGTGCTCCAGGCCGTCCCCTCCGTCTTCGAGCGCGTCCTGGAGCAGGTCGCCGGGAAGATGCAGGTCGACACCGTCGTCCTCGGTGGTGACGCCTTCCCCGCCGCGCTCCTGGACAGGCTCCGGAGCGCGATCCCCGGCGCCCGCTTCAAGCAGGCCTACGGACAGACCGAGGACTTCTACGCCACGACCTACTCCGTTCCCCAGGACTGGGCCGGCACCGGCAACGTCCCCATCGGCGGACCTCTCGGCAACATGCGCACGTACGTCCTCGGTCCCGGCCTCGCTCCCGTGCCGGCCGGCGTGGCCGGTGAGCTGTACGTAGGCGGCGCCATCGGCCGCGGCTACCACGAGCGGCCCGGGCTGACCGCGGAGCGCTTCGTCGCCGACCCGTTCGGTGAGCCGGGCAGCCGCATGTACCGCACCGGCGACCTCGTCCGCTGGAACGCCGACGGAGCACTGGAGTACATCGGCCGCAGCGACTCGCAGATGAAGATCCGCGGCTTCCGGGTCGAACCGGGCGAGGTCGAGGCCGTCATGGCCGAACACGTGAGCGTGGCGCAAGCCGTGCTGCTGGCACGCACCGCGCCCGGACTCGGCGATCCGCGCCTCGTCGGCTACGTCGTGCCGGTCGGTGCGACGCCCACGCCCGGCAGCACGGACGTCGACCTGAACGCACAGCTCGACCTCGCCGAACTGCGCCGGTTCGTCGCCGACCGTCTTCCCGAGTTCCTCGTGCCGTCCGCCTTCGTGGTCCTGGACCGGTTGCCGTTGGACCCGAACGGGAAGCTGGACCGGCGGGCGTTGCCGGAGCCTGAGTTCTCGGGTGGTGTGTACCGGGCTCCGTCGTCGCCGGGTGAGGTGGTGCTGGCGGCGGTGTTCGCCGAGGTGCTGGGGCTGGACCGGGTGGGTGTGGACGACGACTTCTTCGCGGTGGGCGGGGACAGTATCCGGTCGATCCAGGTGGTGACGCGGGCTCGGGCGCGGGGTGTGGAGGTGTCGCCGCGGGATGTGTTCGAGTGCCGGACGGTGGCGGAGCTGGCGGTGCGGGCGCGGTCGGCGGGTGAGGCCGTGGTGCTGGAGGAGCTCCCGGGCGGTGGTGTGGGGCGTATGCCGCTGCTGCCCGTCGGTGCCTGGCTCACCGAACTCGAGGGCGACACCGACGCCTTCGCCATGACCACCGCCGTGGACCTGCCGGTGGGTATCTCCGAGGCGGAGTTGCTGGGGACGTTGGGGGCGGTGGTGGATCGTCATGATGTGCTGCGGTCCTCTTTGGTGCGGGGTGAGGGTGGTTCGGGCTGGGAGTTGGAGGTGGGTGCTCCGGGGTGTGTGGAGGTTGCTGGTGTGGTGCGGCGGGTGGTGTGTGACGGGCGGTGGGAGTCGGGGGCGTGGCGGGATGTGGCGGCGCGTGAGCTGGATGGTGCGTTGGGTGGTCTGGATCCGGCCGGTGGGGTGATGGCGCGGTTCGTGTGGTTCGACGCGGGGGTGGGGGTGTCGGGCCGGTTGTTGATCGTGTTGCATCACTTCGTGGTGGACGGGGTGTCGTGGCGGATTCTGCTGCC
>NZ_JBITFE010000023.1:0-1585 GCF_044455745.1 Streptomyces sp. NPDC051136
GCGGTGGAGCTGCGTAACCGGCTGAACGCGTTGAGCGGGCTGCGGCTGGCCAACACCGTCGTGTTCGACTATCCCTCGGTCACGGCACTGGCCGGGCACCTCGACGGACAACTCACCGACCAGCACACCCCCACCCCCCACACCCTGCTCGACGCCCACGACGGCGAACCGGTGCCTCCGCTGCTCCAGCGGCTGGCAGACCTTCCCGCGGGGGAGCGCGAGCGCGAACTCGTCGTCCTGGTGCAGGAAGAGGTGGCCGAGCTCCTGGGCCATGAGGACCCGGCGGAGATCGAGGTGGACCGTGCCTTCCAGGAGCTGGGCTTCGACTCCCTGAGCGCGGTGGAGCTGCGGAACCGCCTGAACAAGGTCTGCGGCATGCGGTTCGCCAACACGGTCGTCTTCGACTACCCGTCGGTCGGTGCGCTGGCGGGCTTCCTCGACGGACACCTGGCCGAGCGCATCGACCGGATCAACCGGTCCGCACAGGACGAAAGCGCGCCGCAGGCCGTGCTCGCGCATTTGGACGCGCTGGAAGAACGCATCCGGGCCGGCGTCGAGGACGACGCGCTGCGGCGGCGGATCGGCGGACAGCTGCAACGGCTCCTGGAGCTGACCGGCACCGGGCTGGACGAGGACCTCGATTCCGCGAGCGACGAAGAGCTCTTCGCCCTGGTCGACAGGGCCGAGTAGGCGCGCACCGGCACACCGCCGGCCCGGGCCGGCCCCATCCCGCTTCACCTCACACCTGAACTTGCGAAGGAATGGATCCCGATGGCGGACGAGAAGGAACTCCGGGAATACCTCAAGCGCGCCATAGCCGACGCGCGGGACGCGCGCGCCCGGCTGCGTGAGGCGGAGGAGAAGGCACGGGAGCCGATCGCGATCGTGGGGATGGCCTGCCGCTACCCGGGCGGCGTGACCGACCCGCAAGCCCTGTGGGAGCTGGTCGCCGACGGCGTCGACGCGGTCTCACCCTTCCCGAAGGACCGCGGGTGGCGCGAAGACCTGTACGACCCGGACCCCGACAGCGTGGGCAAGTCGTACGTGCGCGAGGGCGGCTTCCTCGACGACGTGAGCGGCTTCGACCCCGCCTTCTTCGGGATGTCCCCGCGCGAGGCCACGGTGGCGGACCCGCAGCAGCGCCTGCTGCTGGAGACCACCTGGGAGGCCATGGAGAGCGCGGGCGTTGTGCCCGTCACCCTGCGCGGCAGCCGCACCGGCGTGTTCGTGGGGCAGATGTACCACGACTACGGAGCGCGCCCCAACCTCCCCAAGGAGGGGTACGAAGGCAACCTCGTCAGCAACAGCATGGGCAGTATCGCGGCCGGCCGGGTGGCGTACACGTTCGGCTTCGAAGGCCCGACCGTGTCCGTGGACACGGCGTGCTCCTCGTCGCTGGTCGCGCTGCACATGGGGGCCACCGCGCTGCGCCGGGGCGAGTGCGACATGGCCTTCGCCGGCGGCGTCACGGTGCTGTCCACCCCTGTGTCGTTCGTGGAGTTCTCGCGGCAGCGGGGGTTGGCGGTGGATGGTCGGTGCAAGTCGTTTGCGGCGGCTGCGGATGGTACGGGGTGGGCTGAGGGTG
>NZ_JBITFE010000024.1:0-1559 GCF_044455745.1 Streptomyces sp. NPDC051136
TGCCGTGGCGGGGCCGGGTGAGTTGACCGATCCGGAGTACTGGGTCCGTCAGCTGCGTGGCACCGTCCGTTTCCACGACGCCGTACAGACCATGAAGGAGGAAGGCGTCGGCCTGTGCCTCGAAGTCGGCCCCGACGCCGTACTCACCGGGATGATCCGCGACGGGCAGGACGACGGCGCCCTGACGGCCGTGCCCCTGCTGCGTGCCCGGCATCCCGAGACCGACGTACTCGCTGCCGGACTGGCCACGGCTCATGTCCACGGCGCGCGCGTCGACTGGGCCGCGTTTCTCCCCGGAGCGGCCCCGACCGACCTGCCCACCTACGCCTTCCGGCACCACCGCTACTGGCTGCCCTCCGGGAAGCGGACCGAGGGACGGGCCGCAGGGGCCGACAGGTCCTGGCACCCTCTCCTGGACACGTCCGTCGATCTCGCGGACCGGGGGGACACGGTGCTCGGCGGCCGGGTCGACGCCGAGGCCCACCCGTGGCTCGCCGACCACGCGATCGACGGCAACGTGATCCTGCCGGCGACGGCCTTCCTCGAACTCGGGGCCGCGGTGGCCGCCCGTACCGGCGCGGACCGCGTGGAACAGCTCACCCTCGAAGCCCCTCTGCACCTGCCCGAGGGAGAGGCCGCCCAGCTCCAGATCATCGTCGAGGCAGCCGGCCAGGACGGTGCCAGGGCGTTCTCCGTCCACGCGCGGCCTGCCGGCCAGGACGGCGAGGACACCGGCTGGACCCGTTGCGCGAGCGGCAGTCTCCTCTCCACGGGCGCCGGCCCGGAGCCGGACGTCTTCGCCCCCCTGCGCAGCTGGCCGCCGCAGGGCGCCACCGAAATCCCGCTGGACGGCGTCTACGACCGCCTGGCCGAGCTGGGGTACGCGTACGGACCCACGTTCCAGGGGCTCACCCGTCTGTGGCGGCGCGGAGAGGAGCTGTACGCCGAGGTCGGTCTGCCGACCCAACTCCACGACACAGCAGCCGCGTTCGCGGTCCACCCCGCGCTGCTCGATGCCGCGATCCAGCCGCTGGTCGTCACGGCGTCCGAGACGCTCGCCTCCGAGGACCTCCTGCGGCTGCCCTTCGACTGGCAGGGCGCCGCCTTCTGGAACACCGGCGCCCCCACCGCCCTGCGCGTCCGGATCACGCCCGCGGGCGGCGACGACGTCTCCGTCGCGTTCGCCGACCGGCACGGCGCCCCGGTGGCCCAGGCCCGGGCACTCACGATGCGTCCGGTGTCCCGGGAGAGCTTCACCGCACGGTTCGGCGTGCCGGAATCCGCCGTTCACGCCCTGCGGTGGGAGTCGGTGGGGTCGGGGTTGGTTGGTGGTGGGGTGTCGGGGGGTTTGGTGTTTGTGGGTGAGGGGTTGCCGGGGTTGCCGGAGGTGGTGGATGGGGTTGTGGGTGCGGGTGCGGTGGTGTTTGAGGTGCCTTCTGTGCGTGCTGGTGATGTGGGTGTGGGTGTGGGTGGGGATGTGGCGGGTGGGGTGCGTGGTGTGGTGGGTGGGGTGTTGGGGTGGTTGCGTGGGTGGTTGGGGGATGGGCGGTTTGAGGGGT
>NZ_JBITFE010000025.1:0-1541 GCF_044455745.1 Streptomyces sp. NPDC051136
TGCCGTGGCGGGGCCGGGTGAGTTGACCGATCCGGAGTACTGGGTCCGTCAGCTGCGTGGCACCGTCCGTTTCCACGACGCCGTACAGACCATGAGGAAGGAGGGCGTGACCGACTTCGTGGAGATCGGCCCCGACGGCGTCCTCAGCTCCCTGATCGCGTCCGGGACGGACGACGACCTGGGCGTGGTGGCTCCGGTCCTGCGCGGCAAGCAGCACGAACCCACCACCCTCGCCCTGCTCCTGGGCCGGCTGCACACCCGCGGAGTCCGCGTCGACTGGCCGAACGTCCTGCCCGGGGCCCGGCGCGTCGCCCTGCCCACCTACCCCTTCCAGCGCCAGCGCCACTGGCTGGAGGAGAGGGCCTCTGCCGGGGACCCGGCCGCACTGGGGCTCGAGCAGCTCGAACACCCGATGCTCGGTGCCGCGCTGTCGCTGGCCAACACCGACGAGATCGTCCTCACCGGGCATCTCTCCGCGCACACCCACCCCTGGATCACCGACCACACCGTCTTCGACACGGTTCTCGTGCCTGGCACGGGCCTGCTCGAACTCGCCGCCCGGGCCGCCGACGAGGTCGGCTGCGACCGGGTCGAGGAACTGCGCCTCGTCGCGCCGATGGTGCTGCCCGAGGACGGCGGAATCCAGCTGTCCGTAAGGGTCGGCGCCCCTGACGACGACGGTCGGCGCGAGATCGGTGTCTTCTCCCGCACGTCCGGCGCGGACGGCGACCTGGACCGCCCCTGGACCCTGCACGCCGAGGGAACGCTCGGGACGAGGGAAGCCGGGGACGTCTCCGCCGCGGCCGGCGCTCTGACGGTGTGGCCGCCCGAGGGCGGCACGGAGGTGCCGCTCGACGGTGTCTACGAGCGGCTGACCGACCAGGGCTATGCGTACGGCCCCGCGTTTCAAGGGATGCGCCGCGTGTGGCGGGGCGACGGCGAGGTGTTCGCCGAGATCCAGCTACCGGAAGGCTGCCGTGCCGACGCTCCCCGGTTCGTGGTGCACCCCGCGCTGCTGGACGCGGCGCTGCACGCGCTGCTGCCCGGCATCGTCACGCAGGACGAGCAGACGCAACTCCCGTTCGCCTGGGGCGGTGTCGAGCTGTACGGCGCCGCGTCGCCCACCTTGCGCGTCCGGCTCTCGCTGCCCGTTCCCGGCGCCGCCGTGTCCGAGGTCTCGCTGACCGCGGTCGACGAGACCGGCGCGCTGGTCGCCTCCGTCGAGTCGCTGGCTCTGCGCCCGGTGTCGAGGGAGGCACTGGCGACGGCGAGCGCGACCGGCGACAACCGGTTCCACGTGCGGTGGGAGTCGGTGGGGTCGGGGTTGGTTGGTGGTGGGGTGTCGGGGGGTTTGGTGTTTGTGGGTGAGGGGTTGCCGGAGGTGGTGGATGGGGTTGTGGGTGCGGGTGCGGTGGTGTTTGAGGTGCCGTCGGTGCGTGCTGGTGATGTGGGTGGGGATGTGGCGGGTGGGGTGCGTGGTGTGGTGGGTGGGGTGTTGGGGTGGTTGCGTGGGTGGTTGGGGGATGGGCGGTTTGAGGGGT
>NZ_JBITFE010000026.1:0-1302 GCF_044455745.1 Streptomyces sp. NPDC051136
TGTGGGTGGGGATGTGGCGGGTGGGGTGCGTGGTGTGGTGGGTGGGGTGTTGGGGTGGTTGCGTGGGTGGTTGGGGGATGGGCGGTTTGAGGGGTTGAGGTTGGTGGTGGTGACGCGGGGTGCGGTGGCGGCGGTGGAGGGTGAGGGTGTGGTGGATTTGGGGGGTGCTGCGGTGTGGGGGTTGGTGAGGTCGGCGCGGGCGGAGTTTCCGGGGCGGTTGGTGTTGGTGGATGTGGAGGAGGGGGCGGTGGTTTCGGGCCTGGGTGGGGTGTTGGAGTCGGTGGTGGGTTCGGGTCTGGATGAGGTGGCGGTGCGTGGGGGGCGGTTGCTGGCGCCGCGTCTGGTGCCGGCGCCTGCGTCGGATCCGGCTTCGGCTTCGGTTCCGGCTTCGGTGGCGGGTTTGGGTGGGGGGACGGTGGTGGTCAGTGGTGCGACGGGGACGTTGGGGCGTTTGGTGGCGCGGCATTTGGTGGTGGTGCATGGGGTGCGGTCGTTGTTGTTGTTGAGTCGTTCGGGTGAGGGGGCTGTGGGGGCGTCGGGGTTGCGGGCGGAGTTGGAGGGGTTGGGTGCGCGGGTGGTGTTCGGGGCGGTTGATGTGGCTGATCGTGGGGCTTTGGCGGGGGTGTTGGAGGGTGCGCGGGCGGAGGGTCGGTTGGTGGGTGTGGTGCATGTGGCTGGGGTGGCGTGGGACGGGGTGTTGGGGGAGATGGGGGGTGAGCGGTTGGAGCGGGTGTTGCGGCCGAAGGTGGATGGTGCGTGGAATCTGCATGAGTTGACGCGTGGTGACGAGGTGGGGGTGTTCGTCATGTATTCGTCGTTGGCGGGTTTGCTGGGGACGGCGGGGCAGGCGAATTATGCGGCGGGGAATGCGTTTTTGGATGGGTTGGCGTCGTGGCGGCGGGCTGCTGGGCTGCCGGCGGTGTCGATGGTGTGGGGGTTGTGGGAGGAGTCGAGTGGGATCAGTGGGGAGCTGGGTGAGGTTGATCTGCGGCGGTTGAGCCGGATGGGGTTGCGGGCGTTGTCGTCGCGGGAGGGGGTGGGTCTGTTTGATGCGGCGTTGGGTTCGGGGGAGCCGGTGGTGGCGTTGACGGGTGTGGATGTGGGTGTGCTGCGGGCGGGGGGTGAGCAGGCGCCGGCGTTGTTGCGGTCGTTGGTTGGGGTGCGGCGGGGACGTTCGGCGGCCGGCGAGCGTGAGGGCGAGGGTGGTGCGGGGCGGTTGCTGGGTGAGCGGGTGGCGGGTATGTCGCCGGTGGAGCGGGTGCGGGTGCTGACGGATGTGGTGCAGGGTGTGGTCGCGGCGAT
>NZ_JBITFE010000028.1:0-1093 GCF_044455745.1 Streptomyces sp. NPDC051136
AGCGGTCGGCTCCGCTGCGGCCGGAGAACGTGGCGTACGTGATGTACACGTCCGGCTCCACCGGCAACCCCAAGGGCGTCGCCATCACCCACGCCGGTGCCGTCAACGGCGTTGCCCGGCTCATCGAACGGGTCGGCGTCGGTGAGGGTTCCCGCGTACTCGCGGGCACCTCCGTCAACTTCGACGTGTCCGTCTTCGAGATCTTCACCGCGCTCGGCGCCGGCGGAGTCGTCGAGATCGTGCGCGACGTGCTGGAACTCGCCGAACGCGACAGCTGGACCGGCAGCGTGATCAGCTGCGTGCCGTCCGTCTTCGCCGAACTGCTCGACGAGATCGCCGACCGCACCACGGTCGACGCGGTGATCTTCGCCGGTGAGGTACTGCCGGCCTCTCTCATGAACCGGGTCCGCGCCGCCATGCCCGCCGTCCGGATCCTCAACGGCTACGGACAGAGCGAGAGCTTCTACGCGACCACCTTCGAGCTGGCCGCCTCGGAGCGCTGGGACCGGGGCAGCAGTGCCCCGATCGGCCTGCCGCTCGGCAACATGCGCACCTATGTGCTGGGCCCCGGCCTCACCCCGGTCCCGGCGGGCGTGGTCGGCGAGCTGTACGTGGCCGGCGCCGTCGGCCGCGGTTACCACGAGCGGCCCGGGCTGACCGCGGAGCGCTTCGTCGCCGACCCGTTCGGTGAGCCGGGCAGCCGCATGTACCGCACCGGCGACCTGGCCCGATGGACGGCCGACGGCCAACTGGAGTGCGTCGGGCGGGACGACACCCAGGTGAAGGTGCGAGGATTCCGCATCGAACCCGCGGAGGTGGAGGCCGCCCTCACCGCACACCCCGGGGTGGCCCAGGCCGCCGCACTCGTCCGTGAGGCGGACGGCGGCAAGCAGCTCGTGGGCTACCTGGTGCCCGCCGGCGGCCGGCTCGACGCCACCGAGGTCCGCCGGTTCGTCGCCGACCGTCTTCCCGAGTTCATGGTGCCCGCCGCACTGGTCGTCCTGGACCGGTTGCCGTTGGACCCGAACGGGAAGCTGGACCGGCGGGCGTTGCCGGAGCCTGAGTTCTCGGGTGGTGTGTACCGGGCTCCGTC